>NZ_JBCNKH010000069.1:0-32365 GCF_039596135.1 Chitinophaga sp. | reverse complement strand
AAGCAGGGCAGGCAGGGCTTTGGTTTCCTTGCCTCTTCTGAAAATCTTTTCGTTGAGGGCCATGAGCAGGCTGTTGAGAATAGCGCTGTTGGCATTCAGGAGTTCGTCCAGGAACACCAGGTTGGCTTCGGGGAGCATGCCTTCAGTGTTTGTCACGAGGTCGCCTTCTCTCAGTTTGCGAATATCAAAAGGGCCAAAGAGTTCATTGGGTTCAGTGAAACGGGTAAGCAGGTATTCAAAAGTTTTACCTTCCAGTAAATTGGCGAGGGCACGCACCATAGCACTTTTAGCAGTACCCGGAGGGCCCAGTAAAAATAAATTCTCCCTGCCGGTGAGGCAGATGCCCATCAGGTCGATGATGTCATCTTTTCCAACAAAAGTCTTCTTCAGGTGCTGTAGGACATCGTTGAGCTTATCTACCAGCTGGGTTGAGGGTAAGGTCATAATATAATTTCGTTAATAACTGTATCGAACTGAGGCCATAGTGAGGCAGCATGTGATCCCAGGGCTGCTTGTACAAATGGCAGGTTTTCAGGAAGACGGCATTGCGACAGATTTCTAGCCTGGATGATTCTGTCTGTATATGCCTGCCTTAAGGATGGGTGTTCATTAATGGCAGACAGGTCTACCTGTTCATGTAAAGGAATGGCGGCTGCTGAAAATGGCCATTGATGCGCGGTTTGATAAAACCGGGTAATCAATGGGTCCGTTGGAGAAAGACCTTTGGCCAGCAGAAAAAGATCTGGCAGGTAACGCAGGGTCAGGTCTGCCGAGTAGATTGCTGCAGGAGTTCTTTCACCGGTATAAGCAGGTAAATGGGTTTCCAGAAGTGAAGCGTCAAGATTGCGTAACAATATGAACTGTACGATCGTGTACAGGTGGCCTGCCGCCCAGAGCGCGGCATCCATATCCAGATCCGGCGCGGCATAAGGCATCTCGCGGCAATCGTCTTCATAATATTGTTGCAGATGAATAGCCGCTGTGCGCAGGTCGGCTTCCTCAAAAGACAGCAGATCCGCGGCCACAGTCACATTACCTTCGTTGATCAGGCCCGATATGAATTCAGTTAATTCCATGTCGACATTGTACCCTATTCATATAATATTTAATGAAGATACTAAGGAGATAGCTACTTTACAAGAAATATGATAGCCGGATTGTAATTTGTCGATAGCTTTTTTAATTTAGAGAATTAAATTTTAGTGATCATGCATAAGAAAACGCTTGCAACAGTAGCGGCTGTTGCGCTTTCAGCCACGTTATTTGCGCAGACCAAACCCGAAGATACAGAAGTGTGGGAACCAGTCCCTGCTGTAGTAACCCCCGGTAAGATTAACACAGACGCACCTTCCGACGCAATTATCCTTTTTGACGGTAAAAACCTGGACCAGTGGGTTTCTGTCAAAGACCCTTCCCAGCCTGCAGGTTGGAAAGTATCCGGAGGCATTGTGACTGTAGAAAAGAATACCGGGAATATACAAACGAAAAGGTCTTTTACTAATTATCAGCTGCATATAGAGTGGCGGGTACCAAAAGATATTACCGGCACCGGGCAGGGTAGGGGAAACAGTGGCCTGTTTTTAGCCTCCACCGGTCCTGGTGACGATGGATATGAGTTGCAAATACTGGATAACTACAACAATAAGACCTATGTAAATGGTCAGGCAGGTAGTATCTACAAGCAAACACCTCCACTGGCAAATGCGAACAAAAAGCCGGGTGAATGGCAGACCTACGATGTGATCTGGACTGCCCCTAAATTCAACACTGACGGCTCTGTGCAAAGTCCTGCCCGTGTAACTGTATTCTTCAACGGTGTACTGGTGCAAAACAATACAGAGCTGCAGGGTCCTACCAGGTATATTGGCAAGGCTGCTTATGAAAAACCTCATGGAGCTTGTCCTATAAAACTGCAGGCCCACGGGGATAAGAGCGAGCCTTTGAGCTTCCGCAACATCTGGATTCGTGAATTATAAACCGGGCGCAACCCAATAAAAAAAAGAATGTATCATTAATAAATGAACCTTCTGAGAATCGCATAAAAGGCTACCTGCCTCCATCAGGTACCCGAATTAAAAAGCCCGTATCGTACTTTTGATACGGGTTCTTTTTTTTGATCACCCCTCAATTTTGCAGCTTCACCTTTATTTCTCTAAATTTAATTGCAGGTTCCTGCACCTTTGCAATCAATGAGAAGACAACTCTACACATACAGCTCGCTATTCATCTCCCTGGCACTCAACATACCTAAACTCTTTGCATTAAGAGAAAATACCCCCTTATCTCACCTCGTACCCTTCAACCTGTCTGAAGTTATTTTCCAAACGGGTTTTAACCTTATTTTCTGCCTTGTTATTTTTTACACCAGCGATACCTTTAAAATTAATAAAGTTATTACCCACTTATTAAACCTGTTAGTATTACTCGTCTTTTTTACCATTGGTCTCAGCATCCAGAAAAACGTTTATGGCGCTGGTTATTTTCTACCCGGCCGGGGTTTAGGTATTAAACTCACCCTCACCCTTGTCCTGGTACTCATCGAGCTCCGCATTGTTGACATCCTCCGTCAATCCCGCTTCAAAGAACTCGAAAACGACCGGCTGCGCAACGCTTACCTCAAAGCAGAACTGAGCCTGCTCAAAGGTCAGCTGCAGCCACATTTCTTTTTCAATGCCCTCAGCAGCCTCTCCGGCGTAGTCCGCGAAGACCCTGCCAAGGCACAATATTACATCAACCAGCTCTCCCGCTTTTTCCGCTATTCATTGCAAAAGGAAGATACGGGCCTGGTAAATTTAAAAGAAGAAATCAGTGCCATCAACGCCTACGCCGCCCTTTTGAAAATGCGCCACGAAGAAGGTTTTCAACTCGTCATAGACGTTCCGGAAGAACAGCTCCACCGCCGGCTTCCCCATATGTCACTCCAGCCGTTGGTAGAAAATGCCCTTAAGCACAATAAAATACCACTGCTGCTGGAAATTACTGTACAGGAAAACGAGCTGATTGTAAAGAACAACCTCCAGCCGGTTCACTTTCCGGAACCCGGTACCGGTATTGGTTTATCGAACCTGAACGAAAGATATAAGATCCTCCTCCAGCAGGAAATCAGTATCGAAAAAACGGCTACTGCATTCATCGTAAAACTTCCTTTGCAATAAACATATGGCATTACGCATAGCGATCATAGAAGACGAACCAGCCACTGCCCGCAACCTGCGGCACATGCTTCAGGACATTGCACCGGAAGTGGAAGTACTCACCATACTGCCGGGTGTAGCCGAATCTGTAGCCTGGCTCAATGACAACATGCAGCAATGTGAACTCCTGTTCATGGACGTCCGCCTCAGCGACGGACTTTCCTTTGATATCTTTAGCCAGGTAAACGTAACGCTCCCTGTTATCTTCGTTACCGCTTACGATGACTATGCCCTGCAGGCTTTTAAAGCAAACGGAATTGATTACATTCTCAAACCCTTTGATGAAACTGAATTAAAGCAAAGCTTGCAGAAATACAATCGCCTCCGCGATAATAGTAAGGTGCAGCAACTGGCCGCACAATTCAAAACTTACAAACAGTCCTTTCTCGTTCACAACAGGGACAAATTGATTCCCCTCTCTGCAGGTAACATCGCCTGGTTTTACACGGCGAATGAACTGGTTTATGCCGGCACTGCCGATAATAAACAATACATCATCGACTTTACCATGGAACAGTTGCAACAACAGCTGGACCCCGCGGTATTTTTCCGGGCCAACCGGCAGTTTATTGTACAACGCAGTGCTATTCAGGAAGTTGATTTTTATTTCAATGGCCGGTTGGCCTTAAAAGTCCATCCCGCGCCCAAAGAACAGATTTTAATCAGCAAGGCGCGCGTGCCTGAATTTAAGAATTGGATGAATGTGTGATTCTCAATCATTTGCAAAATAGTGGCTAACATATGATAAAATATTTTCAGTTTTAATTGCTCAAATGCTTTTATCTGAAGAAAATTATGACTATCTAGCACTACCTATTTATCATTCCCTATAAAATCGTGATTCTATGAAAACAGGACGTAAGTCATGGCTCGTTCGTAAAACAGCTCTTTCCCTTGTAGTAATTTCGGGTTTGGCGCTGGCAGTTTTTTCCTGTAAAAAGGATGAAGACGATGGCGTTATTACTTCCGATGAAATGGCAGAAGCGGTAAGCCAGTCTTTCAGCAGTGAAGGTGGTGGCCTGGTGGTTCAGACCAATGCAGCCCTGAGTGTAGTCTCTCTGGCAAACAGTCAGCGTATGGCGGGCGGCAGACTTTCTGACCAGTGTGGTCTTCCTTATGAAAAAACAAGAACCAGCGCAAATGCAGACACAGCTACCTATTATACATGGAGCTATGGAATTACCTGGAACTGGACTTTGACCTGTACAGATACAATACCCATACAATATGACTTCAAAGCGGCAGGTAGAGCACTCTACGATTTTCCCCGCATGACTTCAGATGATAGTGTGAACAACAAAATTGTAGTAACCGGTTTGTCTGCCGACAGTACCTTCTACACTGCCAGTCAGACCTATATACGTACAGGTACACAACAGGCCAAGTTTGGTAAGATGCACAAGTTCACCAGCACAGTGACTGTTACCTCTACCAATATGAAGGTGAATAAAACAACACTGAAAATCGTATCCGGTACGGCTAAAGTAAATATCAAAGGCGAAAGCTCCGGTGGTAAAACATTCACCCTGTCTGGTACACTGACCTTCTCAGGCAATGATGCAGCATCGCTGGTAATGAACGATACGAAGTACACCGTGTCCTGGATCAGATAATAAACATTTGTGACAACAGTATACAATCAGCCTCCGCCTTCTGGTGGGGGCTTTTTTATGATTGGCGGTCCTTAACTTTTCCACAATCATAATAAAGGATCTATATCAGCCGTTATATTATTTTTTTACTATATATTAGCACGCGAAAAGGGGGGACAAAAATGACCAACTCCTTTTTACTATATTCTAAACAAAACAAATATTCATCTATGAAAAGAATGAGCAACCCCTTGTTGCGCAGTAAAGCTGCCCTGTTATTCCTGTGTGTAGCAGCCGGCATGTCTGTAGTAATGCCATCTTGTAAAAAAGACGACAAAGACAGTAGCGAGCCAGCGGTAAGCCAGGCAGAGGTAGCAACAGTCGTAAATTCTGCTATCACAAATGGTGGTGTTGCTGCACAGACTACATCTGCAGCTACTACTGCTTCTATGTACCTGAGTGCCCGTAAAGGTGCAAAGACAACAGGAGCTGATTGCGGTTATACCGACGAAAACTCTTTCCAACTTTCTTCAGATGCCAATGCTGCTACAACATTCAGCATTGATTACACTTACAAATTCGTAATCACCTGTGTTGCAGATCAGTACCAGTCATTCAATTTTACATTTGCCGGTAAAACAGCTTTAGGCACTTCCAAAGTATCTCTTGCTGATACTTCAGCTGCTACTTTCGCTATCACCGGTCTGGAAGATGCAAGTGCTAACCTGGTATTTAATCAGGCATTTGACAACAAGGCTTCATTGATTTCAAAAGATGGTAGCTCTCCTTCTTTCTATAGCACACTGAAATATACAGCTACTAATGTAACAGTTAGCAAATCCAGCCTGCAGATCATATCTGGTACTGCAGCGGTGAAGATTACCGGTATTACCACTTCCGGTAAGTCTTTCAGCTACGAAGGTACTATTGTATATAAGGGTAACAATAAAGCTGTATTCACTATCACTGGTGGCAGCAGCTTTGACCTGACCTGGTAATGGCTAAAAAAACTCGCTTTGGCCGCAGGCCAAAGCGAGTTTTTTATTCAGTTAATTATTTCATCCTTTGCACTCAACCGCCACTCATTATCATAAAATCCTGCTGTCTTCACCTCCGTTTCTTTCCCCTTCAGCAACTCTGCAGAGAAAATCATATAATCCGGAAACCCGCTTCCGCCCGCAAAATACTGATTCGCTTCCGCGGCTCTCATTCCTTTCAATCCAGTACCTCCAATCACTGCTACAGCAGCCACTTTACTATCCATTCTCGGGTACATAAAATACCCTGCCAGCGCATCGCCTGTATAACTCTTCTCGCCCACGGTTACTTTTCCTCTGCTCATCTGCACGGGGGCATTCTTCAACAACAAACCATACGCCTTATTAGTAGTCGCATTTCCATAAATAATCACCCCTCTATCTGCATAATCTGCGGCTTTGAAATCTTTATCTGCTACTATATCTACCGCACCATTGCCCCTGTAGTACCAGGTCTCCGCGTCATATCTCGCCTTATTCAATGACCACGCATTTTCTTCCGGCGTACCAGCCGTACCATACACAAATACCATCCTGTGATTAAATGCTTCCTTCAGCGTACCATTTCTCACAATACCCTTATCTGTTTCAAGGGGCGCTTTGCCGATAGTCCACTGTGCCCCATGCTGCAGGTACAATATCTCTCCATGAGCAGCATACTGAATTGCCTGTCCATCTAATACGATCTCTCCTGAAAAATCTTTCAGGTCCAGCGCCAGCACTTCCACATTTGTGGTCGTTCCGCTAATTTTATTACCTATGCGGCGCAGTTGTACCCTGCTATATTCCAGTGCATGCTGCTGCTGCAACACCTGTACCCAATGATATTTAGAAGAGATGGCCGTACTCGCTGTCGTAAAATCTACCACCTTCACACTACTATCTGCCGGTATTGTATGCCACTTAAAATAAGAAAACAAAGGCCCCCAATCCACACAGGTATCTCCATACCAATGCTCTCCTCCCGGGTACTCATAATAACTATAATCAGGATGGAAGTCAGCCAGTATCTTCTTCATCTGCCTTGCATAATCTACAGACACTACACGGTCACTATCTCCATGCAAAATATACACACCACCCGCTTTATAGTTATTGGCTAACTTAAAGGTATTACTTGGATTGCTGGCTCTCAGCAAAATCTCTTCTGTATTATTCTTTGGTGAATCAGGAATCAATCCATCTGCAGAACCATACCCCATCAGGGTCGGATACCCTGAACAGGGTGCAATAGCCGCCCACTTTCCGGGAAATGTAGCACCTAAGATCCAGGTACCATGACCACCCATAGAATGCCCTGTCAGATAGATCCTTTCAGGATCCGGCTTAAATTCCTGTGTCGCAATATTCAATACTTCCAGCGCATCCAGTCTGCCCCAGTCTTCCCAGTTAAAACCACGTGGACGCCTGTTCGTTGGCGCGGCCAGTACACCCCAGTCTTTGTACTTATAAGCACGCGCCTGGTTAATAGCCTGCACTTCCGCACCGTGTACAGAGAGGAACAATGCCGGCGCTTTGCCGTTCGGATTCAGTTGCGGAGATACTGCGTAGTATTGTACACTACCATCAATTCCACTTACGAACGTACTGCTATAATGCTCACCTGCATTCACCGTCTTCAGCGCCATACTTTTACTATCAATCACCTTGTTCTGACTGCTCAGTGTTAATGCCACACTATTATTATCATTGCCCACTGCAGAAGCATCCATCATAAATCCTACCTTACGGGTAGCCAGTGGTGCTATATCAGGCAGGGTTGTGGTCAATGTTTTTCCCTGTACTGTTGCCTTTATCTGCAGACCTTTCAGTGCTTTGTCCGAAGTATTGATGACTACTACAGCTCCCCACAAACCACTATTGTCTTTCCCCTTTACCACAAACGGCATTGTAGAATCGGCCACACTGATATACACGGGTTGTTTTGGGAAAGTCAGTTGCGCACGCAATCCCTGACGTCCCCAACCGCGCTGGGTACGAATGTAGAATTCATTTACACCCTGTTTTAACTGCACAGGTGTAAACATCCATCCATAGCGATACATATCTCCTGCATGCGGCACACCATTCACATACACCATCTGGTGCCCGGTAATATTTAAAATCGCGGTCTGTGCTTTCGGAGAATTGTAAGTCACATAGATATATCCATTCGACAACGCTTTCCCCGAAAAGGCGCCATCCTCGCCGGCAGTCACCGCCTGCCATTTCTCTCCGTCAAAAGACTGGCTGCCATTTGCTGGTGCCTGCAAAGGGCCATTGCTCATGGCATATGCCAGTTGATCGGTAAATAAAGCCGTTCTGCCATACTGATGACAGGGGCCACTTGCTAAACCCTCCTTAAATACATAGCCATCCTGTGCAAAGAGGGAGTTCCCTGCCAATAATGCCAGGGCTAAAAATAATCGCCGCATAAAATTGATTTATGTGAACAAAATAAAAAAATGCACGTAGTATTTTGCCTGGCATGGGGGGAATTTGAAGAACGGTAATATTGGGGTGTTATGTGGGCAGACCATTGATTCAGGCATGTTAATTGTGCGTAGGTATCGGTTTATGAAAAGTATACTCGTCACAATATTCACCATATTTTTATGCGGACCTGCTTTTGCACAGTTCAGCGATTCAGTACATTACTACGGTAAGTTCGCCTCCACAGGCTCTATTAACCGAACGAACGAAGGTAATTCCTACCTGCTCAGCAATATGTTCAAAGTTGGGGTAAGTAAAAAGAAGATTGTATTGAATGGCTTTGGTAGTTGGGTATATGGAGAATCTAATCGTGAACTCACTAACAATGACTTCTCGTCTTCCCTTGATTTCAGCCTCTTCCGTGCGGTCAGGCAAATTTACTATTGGGGATTAGCAAATTACGATAAGAGCTTCTCACTGAAAATTAACGATCGTGTACAGACAGGTGCGGGTATTGCTTATAATTTTTTAGACAGAAAAACAGCCTATCTTTCGGTGAGTGATGGGTTCATCTGGGAAAAAGGGAATCTCTTTATAGAAGATACCATTCATGATGTATACGATGCGGTGCGCAACTCTGTACGTGTTTCTTATAAGTTTGTATTTGCAAATATGATTACGATAGATGGGACACAATTTTTTCAGCCGGGTATCACTGATATCAGTGATTATAACCTGAAATCAGTGAATAGTATTGCCTTTGCATTGCGAAAGTGGATAAGTATTACAGCCTCAATGACGTATAATAAAGTGACGCGAACGGGGCGGGAAAACTTTTTATTTACATATGGGTTAACGCTGGAAAAATATTTCTGAGGTCCGCAATTGCGGACCTCAGAACATAAAATTTATTTAGCAGCCTGTGGCTTCGGCTTATGCTTCTTAGGAGCATTTACATGCCCTTGTCTGTTTCTATGAAAACCTCCACCACCACCTTGTGCCTTTTTCTTCGGCCTGTTTTGCGGCATTGGCACCTTTACAGCTTCCACACCTACCAGTGCATCATGAAACGGTTGATCTTTCACTACAGGAATCTCCCTGTTGATCAGTTTCAGGATATCTTTCAGGAATGGTTTTTCTTCTTCTTCACAGAATGAAATCGCGATCCCGTTTGCACCTGCACGACCGGTACGGCCAATGCGGTGTACATACGTTTCCGGTACATTCGGCAATTCAAAGTTTACCACATGGGTGAGGTCGTCGATATCAATCCCTCTTGCAGCAATATCGGTAGCCACCAGCACACGTGTCTGCCGGTTCTTAAAGTTATTCAGCGCACGTTGTCTTGCGTTCTGTGATTTATTACCATGAATTGCTTCGGCAGTGATACCTACTCTGACCAGGTCTTTCACTACTCTGTCAGCGCCGTGTTTGGTACGGGCAAATACAAGCAGTGTTTTAATGGCATCGTCTTTCAGGATGTGTTGCAGCAGGTGGCGTTTATCCTGTTTCTTCACATAGTATACTGACTGTGTGATGGTCTCAGCAGTAGAGGAAACCGGTGTTACTTCTACCTTAGCAGGGTTCTTCAGAATCATGGCAGCCAGTTTCTGAATTTCCGGTGGCATGGTCGCAGAGAAGAACAAAGTCTGCCTGTTCTCAGGTAGTTTGATAATCACACGTTGTACATCGTGTACAAAACCCATATCCAGCATACGGTCAGCTTCGTCCAGCACAAAGAATTTAATATCTCTGAGTGTGACAATATTCTGACTAATCAGGTCAAGCAGGCGACCAGGCGTTGCAACTAAGATGTCTACGCCTCTGCGCAATGCTTCTACCTGTGGTACCTGCGATACGCCACCAAAGATCACCTGGTGTTTCAGAGGCAGGTGTTTACCATAAGCCTGCAGGCTTTCCTGGATCTGAATCGCCAGTTCGCGGGTAGGAGTGAGGATTAAAGCACGGATGGGTCTGGGGCCTTTCTGTACAGCAGGCGTGGTTTCAGTCAGCAGCTGTAACAATGGAATGGCAAAAGCGGCAGTTTTACCGGTACCGGTCTGGGCACAGCCCAACAGGTCTCTTTTGGCCAAAACATATGGAATAGATTGTTGCTGTATGGGAGTAGGTTCAGTGTATCCTTCTTCTTTCAACGCCTTCAGCACGGGCTCAATGAGCCTTAATTGATCAAATGACAAAGTCTTATATTTTTAATGAAAAATGTTTTGGTAAGGCTATCAATGCAAATTTGATACGTTACCCGCCTTACTCGCAAACCTATAGAGGAAGAGAATAAAAGTCCTGCAAAGGTACGTTAAATAATTTAAATGCCTCTCGACGCAGCTATTTTATGATTTCTTTTGGTTTTCAGCACGGTTTTTTCAATAATTTGCTTGAATGTCTCCATTCATTTAAATGCCTTTTAGCTCAGTTTTTCCATCATTCTTTCCGGGTTTTCCACCACCACAAAGCCTGCTTTTTCATACAGCGCATGTGCATCTTTCGTCACCAATCCCCATCTCTTCAGTGTCTGCAATTCCGGGTGCGCCATGATGGTAGACAATAGCATCTTCCCGAGGCCATGTCCCCTGTGTGTCTCTGTGATAAACACATCCATCAGCCAGCCGAAAATGGTGTAGTCTGTCACCACCCTTGCAAACCCTACCTGTTTGCCGGAACCGGCGTATACACCAAAACAAAGTGAATTGTCAACAGACCGCTGTACGGCATCCATGGTACGATCTTTGGCCCAATAGGAACGTTTACTTAGAAATTCATGGATCATAGGAAGATCCAATAGCGATTTATCAGTAGATACAAAGAAAGGGTTATCCATCCTACAAATGTAACATGTTTGGAGATAAGTATATATCTTGCAATTATGAATAAGGAACCTCAGGTATTGATAGAACAACCGAATGGAAGGCATACCTTGTATGCATCGGTAGAGCAGGATGATCGTACAGCTTATTTGTACCTGTTCCCTGCGGAATTACAGAGTAAAAAGTATAAGATGCGTGCCTGCTGGCTCCGCAATTTGTTGCCTGCGCCGGAGGTAAAGGACCTGGCAGCGATGCACAATGGTACAGCACCGATGTTACAGCGTAAATTCTGCAACCACCCGGATGGTAAAGAACCGTTGAAAGCAGAATTATTAGAGATTGTATGGCTGCCTGAAGATGATGGTGCGGCGGTATTATATGATGGTGAAATACTCGGTGTTATTCCCGGATGGAGCCTGTATGTAGATGAAGCGGTAGCGTATGCAGCAGATTGCATTGGCGTGGAAGGCGATGATTTCCTGGTATTGCCATTGGGTGATCCGGCTACCAATCAGATGTACGCCCGTGTAGGAGAAGCTGTTGCTTTCCGGAATCAGTGGGATAGTGTGGAAGAACCGGCGTGGCCAGTGATTCAGGAGAAATTTATCGACTGCTATGAGCAGCAGTTTGGAAAGATGCTGCAGTACTTTGCGATAGATAACAATGAATGGCCGCCAATGGCGATGGGTAAATTCGAGAAAGATAATATAGTGTACTTCCTGACTATGGGTGCCAGTATCCGGCCTATGCCATGGGTGTCTTATCTATACAACGACACTGCCGAAGCGTATCGCAGAATGGAGCTGGCATTGGCAGTAGATAAAAATGAATTCTCAGAAGAAGAGATCATGAAGATGGCCGAAAGCATTGCTTCCATGGCAGATATTCCCTGGCGGCATATCAGTTGGTTGGGAGAGGGGCATACTATTGGTTCTTCCAAATTACCGGCGCCTTATGAGAGCATGGTGTTGTCTTCAGCATTGTACAATGGTGAATTGATTGAATTGCCGGAGATGTATGGGGACAAGGTTAATCTTTTCTGGGCGAGCCCTGTGACGCAGAAGGAAAGAGAGTTCGCACACAGGAAGCCGAATGGTGGGTATGAGTTGTTGGAGTTGATGATACAAAAGGATGCGACGCATGTGGTAAAGAATCGAAAATCGGTATTATAAAATAAAAGCCGGCTCTCATATCAGAGCCGGTTTTTATTTTGTAGTTACTGCAATCATTACTCCAAAATCTCCGCCCACATCGTCTTTTCTATTTCCTTTTAAATACATTTTAGAAATAGCTCCATCCAGGTACAATGCATTTTTGCATCCAAATTTCTCTTTGAAGATGGTGGCAAAATCATAAAAATTCGTCTGGTTACTTTTCGAAATAATAAATACCACCTTCCCATCTGGCATAATTCCTACACCACTTCTCAGGTTTACATTCTCAGACCCGGGCTTAAACAAAGGATGGATCTTCCCATCAATCACGAGCATCGGTCCTGACTGCGTAGCATAGCTGATTGCGTTATTTTTGAATTCGGTGGTAGTTGTAACATGCGCACCCTGTTGATCAGTATAAAACACACCATTGGGTAACAGGTAAAAATTCCCCGGTTTATTTTGCGCTGTATCCAGAGGCCGGATTATCTTTCCATTTTCTATATACAATCCCACGGGTACGTTTCCAGGTTCAAACATCCCGCCATTGGTGATCATTAAGGCGGGTTTATTTAATACCTGTTGCAGGGCGTTGATTGTTTTATAAGGAACTCCTTTATCATCCAGCCAATGCATGTGTATCTGCTCTTGTTTTGGATCTACAATAATCGCATCATATTCCTGCTGGTGCCAGGTAAAACTCAACTCCCGGGAAAATAAGAGGAAGAAGGCAGTTAACAATATTTTCATAGATATAAAGATATAAATTTAGGTGAACAGCATATTCTACCGATGACTTTTTGCCATAAATACAGTAAATTCAAGATAAATGTATGAAAGAGCAACCTTCCATATTTGATGACTCTTTTGAAGCAGGCTTAAAGCTACGTCGTCGCGCCCTGATGCCATTGATCCTCAAGATCTACCTGATTGTCTTCGCTCTTTACGGTGCTTACCTGATTATTGGCAGATTTTATTTCATATATAAGTTAATCTTCCTCTACTCCCGTACCAGTATGTTGGGTATCAATGGAATGAGTTTTTACCTTATAATTTTGAGAAGCCTTTTAGGTGCCATCGTCATAGTCGCAACGATCCTGTCTATGTGGATGGAGTGGAAATGGGCGATCCGTTTTAACTGGGCAGTATTGATCTACTGGACACTAATGGGAGTTGTAGATTACGTGTCCGGCAATGGATATGGAATATACTTAGGTGTCATGGCACTACTCCTGGCTCCTTATTTTTCCATACTCTACCAGATCCAGAAACGATGGGAGCGGGAGGCAGTCTCCGGCCGGGAATTAAGGCAACGAAAATAAAGAGATTTGGCTTCAATAATCATAGACCGGGCGATAGCAAACAAAATCTGAAACCAGACCTTTGCCTTATCAAAATCGCCCATCATGAAACATGTATTGATCACCGGCGCCAACAAAGGCATCGGCTTTGAAGTAGCAAAGAAAATGGCTCAACTCGGCTACCATGTCTACCTTGGCTGCCGCGACGAACAGAACGGTACTACTGCCATCAATCAACTAAAAGCTGAAGGCTTCACCAATGTTGAATTCTTAAAAATAGACGTCACTGACAAGCATTCTGTCCACCAGGCCGCTGCCAGCATTGCTGCCCTGGATATATTAATCAATAACGCCGGCATCGCTGGTCAACAACCGCAAAACATCTCCGCCTGCGATATCGAAGAAATAAAAAGGATCTTTAACACCAATTATTTCGGCGCTATCCAAACTACCCAGGCATTCCTGCCCTTACTGGAAAAGGCCCCACTGCCTGTTATCGTCAACGTATCCAGCGAACTGGGCTCCCTCGCCATGCAAACTGCCAGTGACCGCGCATCCAACTGGGACAACTTTCATGCATATGGTGCTACCAAAACAGCCCTGAACACTTTCACCATCAACCTTTCCCAGGAATTACGTAATTTCAAAATTAATAGCGTAACACCTGGCTACACCGCCACCGATCTCAATAACTTCGCTGGCTTTAAAACCGCGGCCCAGGGCGCCGAACCGATCGTTCGCCTGGCTACCATAGGTGAAGACGGTCCAACCGGTCAATTCTTCCGCCAGGAAGGAGCGTTACCCTGGTAATAAACACTGACATGAAAGAACTACGTCGATTAACATCTATCTCAGAATTTCATCGTGTAAGAGGCTTACAACCTCCTGCCCATCCATTAATCAGCGTAGTCAATTATGCAGAGGTAGTACTTTCTCCTGAAGACAATCATATCAACTGGGTACTTGACTTTTACTCCATCTCCCTCAAAAGAGATGTCATCGTCAAATTCAGGTACGGCCAGCAGCAATATGACTTTGACGAAGGTATCATGTATTTCATCGCTCCCGATCAGGTCTTCAATATTGAAGTTCCAACAGAAGAGCAACCTAATAAATCCGGCTGGATGTTACTCATCCACCCGGATTTCTTCTGGAACACCGCCCTGGCAAAAAATATCAAACAATACGAATACTTCGGCTACGCCACCCACGAAGCACTTTTCCTTTCTGACAAGGAAGAGACGACTATCGTAAATATCATTCATAATATCCGGCAGGAGTATCATACCAACATCGATAAGTTCACCCAACAAATCATCGTATCTCACGTAGAAACTTTGCTGAACTATGCTGACAGGTTTTATAACCGTCAGTTTATTACCCGAAAAATCGCTAACCACCAGATCCTCGAAAAATTAGAGCAATACCTGCAGGCCAGTTTCCAGAGCGAAAATCTTTTGGCCAATGGCATCCCTACTGTGCAATTGATCTCAGAGAATCTGAATATCTCTCCTAACTATCTAAGCAGCTTACTTAAAAACCTCACAGGCCAGAGTACCCAACAACATATACAAAACAAACTGATCGAAGTGGCGAAACAAAAATTGTCAACAACTACATTATCAGTGAATGAAGTCGCTTATGAATTGGGATTTGAACATCCGCAATCTTTCAGGAAGTTTTTTAAATCCAGGACGAATATGTCTCCATTGGAATTCAGGGCATCGTTTAACTAATAATTCTTTTTAGATACCGGATCATCAGAAATATTTTTATGGATAATCAAAATTTATGCATCCTTATAGCTAAAAAATAAAATGGGAAAGTTATCCTTACACCTAATAATAATGTCAGCGCCAATGCCACTCAAACTGCATAAAATCCTTCAATCATTAATAAAATTCACCTAATAAATTTTGTAATCTCCTTTTATTCTCTAATTTTGTTGCACAGCATTCCATTTTAACCTTATCTGTCAGTGAATACCCGTACCCGTTTTTTTAATCCAAAAAAATGTACCTATGTCATAGTTATACCCATTCGAGAAAGCATTCAAACCCATTCTGATGTAAGAATACCTAAATGTTCGTATTCCCTATCACGACTGTTTAAATAACAAGTTGAAGTCATTATATTTTATATTATTCTTCCTCACGGCAGGGAGCCTGGTAACCTATGCTCAATTACAACGTAGTACCTCGCTGCCCGGAGCCCCAGGTAAAGGACCCATAGTTGTATTCCCCCGCGGTATTAAACAATCTTCCGGCGAAGTGTCGTATATATTGGCATCTGACACCGCTAGCAATGTTAACCTGATACCTTTGCATGCGAATCAACACTATGATACCATCACCCGGCCGCTACCGCCCCGCAAG
The DNA here is from genome assembly GCF_039596135.1 of Chitinophaga sp. Taxonomy (GTDB): domain Bacteria; phylum Bacteroidota; class Bacteroidia; order Chitinophagales; family Chitinophagaceae; genus Chitinophaga. Next base: position 16,478 of record NZ_JBCNKH010000069.1, on the reverse strand, counting down.
CCTTTCCTGAAGGTGCATGGGAATGTTATGTATGACTATTACTACCAATCCGGCGTTGATACCCCATATCAGCAAAAAGATATTTACCAGCATACAGTAACAACTTACTTAGACCTCACTATCAGGGATCAATATCCTGTGCGTGTGAATTTTACGACTGCCAGAGGCAATTCCACACTGTTCCGGAATATTACGGGAGTGAATATGCAGTATACCAGCCGGGATTTTAAAAACATGCTGTATGATAAACTGCAACGTTGGGATGTATCCCGCTATACTAAAATGCAGGACTTACAATACGAAAAGCTCTCCCTGGATGCTGAAGCATTAAAGTTAAACCAGCTGAGAGCCGATATAGATGGCCCTGCAGCCATACAACGGCGCGTAGAAGCCAAAGAACACGAGCTATACGGCAAGAAACCAGACTTTAATCCGGATACATTGCCAAACCTCGACCTTGCACTCAAATATAAGTCACGCCTGAAAGCTCCGTCTGACAGCACTTTGGAAGAACAATATGCCGCCAAAAGGCACCAGATAGACTCTCTTGAAAAAAGAGTCTACCAACTGGATAGCCTCTACCGCTTACATCAATCCCAAATAGGCGATGTAAACGGAGACCTCCTGTCAAAGCTCATGGCCAGCCGCAATAACGAAGAACTATCTGCGACGCTGAAGGAGATGAACCTTCCGGACACTGTATTGCCCAAAGGCTACAAAACCCTGCTCGCGATCCGGACCATCGGTCTGGGACGTACTTTGGCAGACTATTCTGAACTTACTGCAAAAGATATCAGCATACAGGGTGTACAGGTAGAATACAACCCTTCCTGGTACGCCGCCGTTGCCACAGGTGTCATTGACTATCGCTTCAGGAATTACATTGTGAACAGTGATGCCCCTAAGCAATACCTGTCATTATTCAGGGCTGGCTACGGCATGAAAGAAGGCAACCATGTATACTTTACGTATTATATGGGTAAGAAGCAACTCTATAATCTGAATACAAGTTCCGACAGTTCCCATACTCCTGACTACCACATCATGGGTATAGCCCTGGAAGGCCGCTGGCAGCTCACAAAAAACCTGTACCTGACGGGAGAGGTGGCCAGATCATCACTCCCATATTACCAGGCTGCTACAGATGAAAGCAAGGTGCAAAGTCTGCTGAAGTTCAGTGATCGTCGCAACGAAGCATGGTCTGTTGCTGCAAACGCCTTCATCCCTGCTACAAAAACCAAACTGACAGGTACCTACAAGGTATTGGGCGCCGGCTTCCAGTCTTTCAGCCTGTATACCACCGGCTCTAAACAGATTGCCTGGAATGCGAGGGTAGACCAGCCTTTCTTCAAACAACAACTGCTCATCACAGCTGCTATAAGAAGAAACGACTACACCAGCCAATACCAGCAGGCTTCTTATAATAGTAATACCATCTTTAAAACGATCCAGGCTACATTGAGGATCAAACATTATCCTGTAGTCAGCATAGGCTATTACCCCAGCTCTCAGCTCACAAAGCTGAGCGACGGTTCGCTGGTGGAGAACACCTTCTACACATTAGTCGGTACCGTTAGTCATTTCTATAAGGTTAAGCAGGTAATGATGAACTCCATTTTATCCTACACCCGCTTCTATAATAAGATGACTGACAGCAGCTTCGTCTATTTTAATACAAAGAATATCCTCCTCAACCATACCATGTTCCTGGGTCGGTTCACCGTACAAGGCACCGGGTCTGCAGCGCTCAATAACGATTATGACCTGTATGGGGCAGACGGCAATGTACAATACAAAGTACGTTCCTGGCTGGATATAGGCGGAGGTGTGAAATATAGTTATCAATCGGTGTATGAACTCCGCCAGGTAGGCTATACCGCCAATTTTCGTGTGAATATCCCGTATTTCGGACAAGTTGAAATGATGGCAGACAAAGGCTTTATCCCCGGTGCTGAAAAGCGGCTGGTTTCAAATAATACAGGCAGAATTACCTATACTAAAATATTTTAAATGAGACGTTTCATCCTGATAGCCCTGGTAATGCTATCCTTACGTACCGCTGCACAGGTAAGCATGACTGTGCAGTTACCTCCAACAGGTGTCATGCAAAAAGCCCAGCTGTGGAATATCCTGCTGGTATCTGCATCTACATCGTCCGTACTTGTACAGGTGACAGTACGTGTTACAGATGCGCGTACTAATCAGCCGGTATTGACAGGCGCTTCCCGGACCTTCGTACTGAACAAAGGTGCGAAGCAGTTACAGATTGGAGATGTATCGCCGGTAACCTATGAATATTTATCTGCCGCTGCTGACCGTAGTGCAAATGGTATGCTTACAGCAGGTAACTACATTGCCTGTTACAGCGTGCTGCAGGGAGTAGGGGATACCTGGAGTGTGGTCGGGGAAGATTGTTTACCCTTCGCTGTGGAACCCGTGAGTCCACCAATTTTAAATGCCCCTACCAATGAAAGCATTGTGGAGGAGAACCTCCCACAATTCAGCTGGTTGCCACCTGCACCACTCGCCATCTTCAGTGATCTGAACTACGATTTTACCATCGTTGAATTGCGTAATGGGCAGTCTGCTGCCGAGGCTATGCAGCAGAATATCCCGATATATCGCTCCGCACATAATAAAAACCTGTTCGTTAACTATCCTGCTTCCGCGGTGGCTTTAGATACTGCAAAGAAGTATGCATGGACGGTGATTGCGAATAACGGTAACCAGTTTGCCGCGCAAACGGAGATCTGGACATTTAAATTAAAAAATGTGCAACCGGAAAATACATACACCGAAGAAGGGGCTTACGTGCAATTAAAAAGAGGACTGGATGCCCCACTTATCACCTGCTCAGGCTCATTACAGTTGAGTTATAGCAATGATGCGGGGGACAATACGGTGAAATACGAAATTATCAAACTGGATGTCAGTAAAACCACTGTACAATCAGGCACGCTTTCAATAAACCGTGGTCCTAATCAGCTAAAAGTAACGCTGAATGGTAGTTTTACTGCCGGACAATCATACCTGTTTCATATCCTCAATGGGAGACAGGAATACTGGAATGCAAAATTTATCTATAATAAAAAATAAAGACCCTGGATGATTTTAAAACATGTCGCAGGAAGCAAGCGATTTATTGCTTCACTGATGCTTGTAGTGCTCTATATTGAGACGATTATCCCATCCTATGCAATAGGCATGCCTATCGTAGTGAATAAAGCAGTAAAACCCTCTTCAGCACCATTGATCCTGCATGAAGAAAAGAAAGCGTCTACTCCGTTTGCTGCAAAAGCAGCAATACCGGCTAAAACAGCAAAAGCATTTATCGGAGGTCCTACTCAACCGGAGAGCCAGGCTTTCCAGTCTGTGAACAGTGATAACATGGTTGACCTGTTTACAGGTGATTTCAGTTATAGTATTCCCCTGTTGGATGTCGGAGGATATCCATTAGCATTAGGCTATAACAGTGGTGTAGGTATGAGTGACGACGCCAGCTGGGTGGGCCTCGGCTGGAACCTTAATCCAGGCTCCATTACCCGAAATTTGCGTGGTTTGCCGGATGACTTTAATGGTGCAGATACTGTTACAAAAGTATCTGCTGTCAAAGCAAATACAACCGTTGGTGTAAATGTAAGTTTATCACAGGAAACAATTGGCATACCACTATTTAGTAATTTAATCAGCATTGGTGCAAGTGCCGGCATTACTTATAACAATTATAAAGGTTGGGGTATGTCTGCGGGGCTCAGTCCAAGTATTAACGCTGGTTCAAGTTCAATGGGTAACCTCACTGCTTCTTTATCCATCACTAATAGTTCCATGGATGGATTGACCATTAGTCCCAACCTGGAATATCAAATGTCCAATAAAGACGGAACCCTTAACGGAAATATCGGTTTAAGTACCGGCTATAACACAAGATCAGGTTTAAAAAGCCTGGAGTTGAATATGGGGGTAAAGCAATATAGTACAGGTCAAAAAAATGCGCGCTCCAGTGCGGATAGAACCTTAATCTCTTTTGGCTACCCAACTTATTTGCCTTCCCCATCCCTTCCTTTTACTAATAGCAATTATACACTGACAGTAAAAGGAGGTTTGGAATTTTTTGGTTTAAATGCTACAGATGCTATCACTGGTTATGTCACAGTGCAGAATATTGCCTCCAGCGATCAGAAAAAATCATTACCAGCTTATGGTTATCTGAACTACCAGGCTGCTGGTACCAACACCTCTGTATTGCTTGACTTTAACAGGGAAAAAGATATTCCATACAGGGAAAAACCGGTTGTGCCTAACATTGGTATACCATCTTATACTTACGATGTATTTGGCATCTCAGGTGAAGGTGTTGGCGGCTCATTCCGCGCTTATCGCAGTGATGTCGGACACGTATTTGATCACTATAGCAAATCAAAATCCAATAGCGGAAACGTCAGCGCTGATTTGGGTAGTGGTAATATTGCCCATGGTGGTGCGGATCTTACATATACCTATTCTTACACTGAATCAGGCGAATGGGATAAAGATAATTTCATGGCCGGCAAAACTGCATTTAGCAGATCAGCCGGTACTTATGAGGCCACCTATTTCCGTAATCCAAGCGAAATGGCGGTAAATGATAAAGATTATTATAAAAATCTGGGCGATGATGATGTGGTCGCTGTTGATATTTATCATAATGGTTCCAGCGATCCCACACTGATAGCAAAGGATACGATCAGTAGGTTTAATAATGCAAGGTTGGTTGGCCGTCAGGCGATCAATACAAGTACCTACAATAAGACAGTAAGAGATAAGCGCACCCAGGTCATATCCTATCTCACCGCATCAGAAGCCAGTTTAGCCGGCTTCCCGAAGTACATTGAAAATTACGCTGAGAATGCCTACACTGCTAATGCATGTGCGTCAGAGATAATAGATGCAGATAGCACGGCAAGTGGTTTACTGGGCGAGTACTACACAGATAAAAAATTCGGAGTGAAGTTGTTCGAAAGAACGGATTCTGTGATCAACATGTTGAACAAGACCTATTTCCAAAGTGTTGCAACTAAAACAGAATTAAATAACAACTTCTCCGTACGATGGACTGGTCGTATTAAGGCGCCTGTGAGTGGAACATATACTTTTTACACAAAAAGTGATGACGGTATCAGGGTCTATATGGATGGAGTAAGCGTTAAAGAAAACTGGAATATTCACGATGTCAGACCAGATACTTTTAAAGTGAACCTGGTCGCGGGAGAATTTTATACTATTAGGATCGATTATTACCAGGAAGGAGGAAATACAGTTGCTACTCTGGAGTGGGAATATCCCGGACAGACCCGCGTTATTGTCCCTAAAAAGTACCTGTATGGTCCTGCCGTAACTGACAATGTAAAGAATGGTAATGTAACCCTGGAGAAAAGAGTGAACAATTTCCGTTTGGGAAATCATATTTCCGAAATAAGTGTGGTGAACACCAACGGTCAACGTTATGTATATGGTATCCCTGTATATAACCTGCAGCAGACAGAAACAACCTTTTCAGTAGACGCAGGTAAGGGAAGTACGACCACAGGTCTGGTTGATTACAGTCCAGGTACAGATAACACGGTGGATAATAAACAAGGTAACGACCACTATTTTAATAGTGAGATCACACCTGCATATGCACATACCTTCCTGTTAACAGGTGTATTGTCTCCTGACTATAAAGATCTGACCGGGAACGGTATCACGGCAGATGATCCGGGCAATGCTATCAAGTTTAATTATACCAAGATATCCGGTATCACTAATCCTTTTAGCTGGCGTTCACCAGTTGGTTTGAATAAAGCAAACTATAGCGAAGGAATGAAGACAGACGATCGTGATGATAAAGGAAGTTATATACACGGCCAGAAAGAGTTGTGGTATTTAAATTCCATAGAATCCAAGACCATGATCGCAGTCTTTAAGATGAGCAAACGGGATGACATGGATGCAATCAATGAAAATGGAGTGATGTCTGCCGGTAATGGTCGAAAGCTGGATGAGATCAACCTTTATACAAAGGCGGAGTTTATGAAAGCGAACCCAAAACCTGTAAAGACAGTTCACTTTGCCTATTCATATCAATTATGCCCGGGTGTTAATACTACAAACAGCACCACCGCAGGTGTAGGTAAATTGACACTGGATAGCGTTTATTTTACCTATGGTAGTAACAGAAAAGGAGAACGTCATAAATACAAATTCCATTATAACTCACCCGGAACAACTTACAATAGTAAGAATGTGGATCGTTGGGGCGTTTACAAGCCATCCAGCCAGAACCCTTCTCAGTTAAATAATAGTGATTATCCATATTCAATTCAGGATAGTACGCTTGCCGCTAAGAACGTAGCTGTATGGGCCCTGGATTCTATTACCCTCCCTTCAGGTGGCAGAATGAAAGTGGATTACGAAGGTGATGACTACGCATTTGTTCAAAACAAACGTGCTGCACAGATGTTCACCATCGCTGGTTTTTCAAGGCAAAGTCCAACTACTGATACAAAGCTAACAGAACTAAGTCAGGGCTTATATCAGGATGGTATAGATTTCCAATATGTTTCAATCAATGTGCCCAGAGCAGTTAGCAGCAAACAGGAAGTAAGGAAGTGGTATCTGGATGGAATGAGTAAGATTTACTTCCGTCTCTATGTCAATATGCCTGGTGATAAATATGGTAAAGGTGCCGAATATGTGCCTTGCTATGCTACGCTGGATGCAGACAACATTGGTTATTTTAATGATGGAAAGACAATCTGGATTAAGATAAAGCCAATCGATAACAGCGGACAGACAGACGTGTCTGGCAGCAAATATAGCCCGTTGGCCAAGGCAGCTATTACATTTTTACGCTTAAATCTGGCTTCCAAAGCTTACCCGGGTTCCGAAACAGGTGACGATGTAAAGTGGTCTGATGTAATCAAAGTAATAGCATCAGGAGCAAGCAACTTTATGACAGCACTGACAGGTTTCGACGACGCGGCACGTTCAAAAGGCTGGGCGATGGGAGTGCAGACAGACCGTAGCTTTGTTCGGTTGAACAATCCTTATTTTAAGAAATATGGTGGTGGTATTCGCGTTAAACGTATTACAGTTTATGACTACTGGGATAAAATGACTGCTCAGAAACAGTCAATGTATGGCCAGGAATATAGCTATACAACCACCCGTACAGTAAATGGAAAAGACGAAACCATCAGTAGTGGGGTGGCAGCTTATGAGCCGATGATTGGTGGTGAAGAAAATTCATGGAGAGAGCCGATTGAATATACAGAACAGGTTGCAGCCTTAGCTCCTGTAGCGTGTGGTTATACAGAGACCCCTTTAGGCGAATCATTCTTCCCTGCGCCATCCGTAGGATATAGTAAAGTAAGAGTGAGATCGATCAATGCCAAAAATACCCGTTCCGCAAATGGATATATAGAAACATGTTTCTATACAGCGTATGATTTTCCTACGTTGGTAGATAGATCTACAATTGATAAAATTCGTTTCAAACCAGGCCTGACCAATTTACTGCGTATTAATTCCCGTCATTATATAGCCGTAACACAGGGCTTTAAGGTGGAATTAAATGATATGCATGGTAAACGGAAATCAGAAGCATCGTATTCAGAGCTGGATGCGAAAACACCTGTCACCGAAACCAGGTATAACTACAAGGTTGATAACGGGAATGCGGAGTTTAAGCACCTGAACAATACAGTGATGGTAATGAAACCTAACGGAGATATTGATACAGAAGCTATAGTAGGAAAGGATGTGGAATTGATGATGGACATGCGTCAGCAGCGATCACTAAGCACCTCTTATAATGCACAGATAAACGGGGATATGTTCTCATTTATCTGGCCTCCATACTTATTTATTCCTATGCTGTTAAATGTCTATAACAGGGAAGAAACATTGTATCGCTCTTCTGCCGTTTCAAAAGTGATATACAGACATGGGATAATGGAAAATATGGAAGTAACTGATAAAGGAAGTAAGGTAACTACCCGAAACCTGTTGTATGATAGCGAAACAGGGGCTTCTATATTAAACAGTTCACAGAATGAGTGGGGTGATTCCGTATTCACTTATTCATTGCCTGCCGGATGGGCTTATGATGGCATGAGTGGGGCCTACAAGAATATAGATGTAGTATTAGATAGTATATATATAAATCAAGGCCGGATAACAAAAGGTATCCCGGCCAACACCAAAGTGACAGATTATTTTGCGGCAGGGGATAAGATCCTTATCTATTCAAGAGCTAAAACAGGTGGTACAGACTGTACTCCTGAAATTGCCACCTTCCCCAAACCAGGAATTCTATATGCGGTAAATGCCAATGTACAACGTGGCGGAGATCCGGATCTTTACTTCGTAGATCAAAACGGGCAGCCGTTTACAGGTAATAGTGTTTCCATGAAGGTGTTGCTGTCAGGTAGAAAGAACCTCAGTGAGTTCCTGAGCAATATAACATTGTTAACTGATCCCCGTGTCAAACAGGCAGCAGGTAATTATAAACTTGTAATAGACAAGACCTCAAAGGTGGTAAGTGCTTCGGCTGTTGAATATAGAGAGTTGTGGAAAGTGAAAGACAGCCGTAAGGCAGCAACAGTAATGGCCTGCACGCAGGGAGATAATAAACCATATACAGGGGACAGTTCAAGCTGTAATGTAACGACGACTACTTATTATAACCATAGGTATGCAAAAAGTTATACACCCGTATGTGCAGCAGGTTCACCTGCGTATCAGGTTACATATGTTGTAGCAGCCAACAAATATTCATCAGTAATAAATCAGGATAGTGCGGATGCGCAGGCCTTACGGGATCTGGATAATAATGGCCAGACCTATGCAAATGCGCATGCGTCTTGTGTAGTGAAGGATTCTGCTACCTTAAGAGTAGATGGTGGCGGTATGGTAAGAACTGATCATGTTGCTGATCTTTGGGTTACTATTACAGATGCCGCTGGTAAAACTATTGCGGCCAATAATGCTTTGTCTGCGATAGATATTAATACAAAGGTTGAAAAGGCTAATCCTTATACCATTACCATCAAATCGAATCAGCCGGTTTCAGTTTTTATGAACGATACGAATGATACTTCATGGGGAATTACCGCTGGTGGTACTAAAACTGCAACGTTAACCTTCAATGGGGATATTACGATTACTATCGGTCCTATATGATTTGAATAAGATATTATACATATGAAAAGATATCTCACAATACTTATTTTCAGCCTCCTGGTAGCCGCCCCCGGCTATCAGGCCCGGGCTCAGTCTTCCACCTGTGCCTGTGATTGTCTGAAACCACTATTCGACTACCTGATTGCATCCAACAGGTTGTTTACAAAAGAATCCGATCACATCCTGCTCTCTACCCTGATAGCAGATGCCAACGCTGCAGGTTACAGTGTATCCGGCAGTGGTTGTTCCATACTCACGGCCAACGTCAACCGCTACTTCTATGCCCTGACAACTGCCACTACAGGCACCCAGTACAAGGCACAGCTGGGCGATTGCTCCGTGGTATTAAAGTCTGCCAGCGGGAACGTTACATTCTCTTCCCTCGCAAGCAGAGACTGTGATAATTCCGGCGTAGTTTCTTACAGTAACGGGCGCCCGGTAACTAAAAAGTACATGGTAACCCGTTCTGTAAATGTGAACAGCATTGTAGCCGCCAGCAATATATTCCCGTCTGTGACCACTTATACCACTACCCAGGTAGATAGCACAGCCGCCTATATGCGGACAGCATATGCTTCCAATAGCAGTCAGTACAAAATAGCCACTACTTTTGCGATAGACAGTGCGGTGAATATTCCTGCCAGTGCAATTGTTCTTTCCGCAAACCTGTATTTCTATGCATACCCCGCCGGTTTTAATGCGCCGACATATACAAACGCGCACTCGTTATATACCGTCGGTAATCCCCAGCCAATAGCAACTGTATACCGCAGATCTGCTGCCTGGAGCTATCAGACAAGTGCAAGTTCCTTACTCACAGGTAGTGTAACCGATACATCTTCTATCGTAGCTGAAACGGCTATGCAGGATTTCCAGATCGATATTAAAAAATGGTTTTCTTCCAGCAGAAGGTCATTGGACTATGGAATTACATTAGTAAATACCAAGACAGTTCCTACCACTTTTCCAACAGATACAACTACGTTGTATGCTACATTTTGTTCTGAGAAATATACAGCGGACCTGAATAAACGTCCATACCTGGATATTACCTGGACATTTGCCACAGATACAGGGGTAGTTGCTACATTATATATTGACAGTTGCCTTACCTGTAACTATGTTCCATCCGGTACCTGCTATAGTGCAATCACGGATACCAGCGTTAATCCATATTTGTACGGGGTGGCCGGTAACTGGCGCCCATATCGCACCCTGAGTTTCTACAATCCACGTACAGAAGCTACTACCAGCAATATTACTAATACCCGGACAGATGGTACCCTTAGTAACTTCCTGGCCTTCTGGCAATTGGTTGGTAATAAATGGCAACCACAGGATACAGCCGTATCAAGATGGGTGTGGTCTGCACAAACCACTCTTATCAATCAGAAAGGTGGTGAAATAGAAACCATAGATCCACTGGGTAATTACATTTCTGGTGTGTTTGGGTTCCAGGATGCATTGGCAACAGCTGTCGCTCAGAATGCCCGATACCGTGAAGTGGCCTTCGATGGCTTTGAAGATTATAACTATGTAGGAGGCGAATGTTATAACGTGTGTCCCGTAGCACGTAGCTTTGATTTCTCTACCTACCAAACTTATTTCGATACCGCTGTGCAACATACAGGAAACTATAGCCTGCGCTTAGATAATGTAAAAATGGCAAGTGTTACAAGCGATGTCACCGCAGATGATCCTGCATTCAATATTGCTATCAATGCTGCTGCCAATAATTGTGGAGGTACAGATAGTATACTGAAAAGTATACGACTGGGCAAAGATGCATTATTACCAACTTTCTCTCCACTTCCAGGCAAGAAAGTAATAGTAGGTGCCTGGGTGAAAGAGTCTGGGCAGTGCAATGGCATAGCTTATACAGGTAGCCAGATACAGGTTGATCTTTTAAACAATGGTAATGTTGAAAAAACAATAACCGGTAGCCCATCTGGTAATATCATTGAAGGTTGGCAACGAATTGAAATGATTGTAGAGATCCCGGCTACTACTACGCAATTCATGATTAGTCTGAAGAATACCGGTAGTAATACAGTGTACTTTGATGACCTCCGGGTACATCCTTATAATGCGAACATGAAGTCCTATGTATACGATGAAGCTTCCCTTCGTCTGATGGCAGAACTGGATGAGAATAACTATGCTACTTTCTATGAATATGATGATGAAGGCGATTTGATCCGTTTGAAGAAAGAAACAGAAAGAGGCATTATGACCATCAAAGAATCCAGAAGTGCAATGACCAGCAAATAGTCTTAAAATATTAAAGATATGAAACGTTTTTTTTTATTGATAATGGCGATGTGCTGGCTGGCAGGGGTACATCACTTGCAGGCGCAAGACCTTGCAGCACTGGAAGATGCCGTCGCTTCATTAAAATATATCAGGGAAGTCGGTAAAATTGAACCCTATGGTTTTGATATTAAATATGTCTATGCCAATGAAACCAGGCCTGAGATTATTTTGGACTCGTTGACTGGAAGTGTTGAAATATCCGGTGATAATTATTATTGCCGGATGGATAGTACAGAATCCATAAAAAGTGACAGATATAATATTATTGTTTTCCATGAGGATAAACTTTTATTATTGGCTACTTCGAGACAAGATTCTGCAGTCGATCCTATTTTATATATGCAATCAATGATTGCAAAATCTGATGCGGAAAAATGTAATGTGAGCCACAAAGGACCTGTAAAAACAGTAAACATAGCATTTCTGCCTGGGAGCCCCTGCAAGAATATGATTATGCAGATGGATACTGTCCGGCGTCAATTATTGTCCGTTGAATACCTGTTGAAATCTACGTTGTTGTTAGACCCGGTTGCACAACAGGAAAACCAGTTACCCGAGGGATATGATGAATATGCATTGGTGCGTACTACATTTTATAACTACCATCCCCTGAAAGAGGCAGCGTCCAGATTTAAAGAAGAGAGATACTTCTATAAAGAAGGTGCTGAGTTTAAACCAACAGCTGCCTATAGCAATTTTCAGGTTGTGCTGTCAAACCCTAACCTATAAAGTAAGATCATGCAATTTTTGCTTAAATATTCATATAAATGGCTAGCGCTGCTCCTGTTATTATTCATAGCAGGTAGTACTTCTGCACAGCATGTAGTTGTGTTGAGTAAAGTATTGGACGGCAGCAAAAACCAGCTGGCAGCAGGTGCTTTCATCAGTGTCAGGGACAGCGGTTTTCTTGATACCGATGCATCAAAGCTGGATTCTCGGTATTCCGTAAAGAACATCATTAATTTTCATATTAATGAATACTCAACACAACTGTTACCGGATTCTTTTACAGCAATAGTAAAAATAAGGATCACTTATAAGCGTCCGGATACCAAATATGATTCCCTTGAACAGACACTTGTTATCAACTACGCCGATTCAGCTGCTTACACCAGCCGTAGCAGCTTTGTATTTAACAACTCACATGAGGTGACAGTAAGAGTATTAGCGCTTTCCGTCACCCGTGATAATGCTAAGGTTATAAATGCGCTCCTGCTGGAAAATGAAATGGATGTACGTGCTGCATATACCTTAAATTGTACCAGTGATGCTGTTAAATCGATCTCTTACGAAACAACTGCTAATACAGACTCTACTGATGAGCTAACCGTCAAATGGACGCCAATAACAGGTGCAGATGAATATGACCTGGAATGGACTTATATAGATACATCAGCCCTGGCTTCAGGTAGATACGGACCTCAGGCGAAGCTTGATCCTTTTTTAATTTTCAGGAACAACTCTTCAAGAGTAACTATCAGTGGGTATAGCTATAATATTCCCCTGATGTTTGAAGGTCCTGGTGTATTATTTTATCGGGTAAGGGCAGTACAAGTACTGAATAATAATGCACGACGGGAGACGTCCTGGAGTTCTGATTTTGCTGATCCATTGACAGGTTTCTCCTTTGTTGGTCACCAGAATGCATTAAACTGGCAATCCAGCGTGGACTTTGCGGAGGAAGGTAAGCGGAACGTGACCGTAAAATATTTTGATGGCAGTATGCGTAGCCGCCAAACGGTTACAAAAGATAATAACACAAATACAACTATTGTTGCAGAAAGTTTATATGACTACCAGGGGAGGGAAGTGATCAAAGTAATGCCTGCTCCGACATTGAATACGGTGATTAAATATTCCGCAAATTTCAACCAGGGGTTGAACGGTGGATCATATGGAAAGGGATTGTATGACACACTGGCGTCTCCTACAGATTTTGCGAAAGCGAGTGCAGCTGCAATGTCCACCGCCAGTGGCGCCAGCCAGTACTATTCCCCTGATAATCCTTTAAAGGATCAGGGTATTAATAGATATATTCCTGACGCCGGCGGCTATCCGTTTACTGAAACCTCCTATACACAGGATGGAACGGGCAGGATCAGTAGAAATAGTGGTGTTGGCCCTGTATTCAAACTTGGTAGTAACCATGAAAACAGGTATTACTATGCATCTCCGGATGATAATGACCTGAATGTGCTGTTTGGAACTGAGGCTGGTGATGTGTCACATTATTTCAAAAATGCCGTTCAGGATGCCAATGGACAGATGTCCATTACCTATGTGGATATGCATGGTAGAACAGTTGCGACGGCATTGGCAGGTAGGGCTGACAGTGCTGATCTGGACAACCTGGAATCCAATGTGGAATTCAAAGTTGTAGATACCCTTTCAAGACCCGGTAGTAATTCCGTCAAAGGAATGGTATTGGAAAGTACACGTGGTCTGCTGATTAGTGTAGACGGTCCTCAATACACCCAATCTTTCAGGTATGCCCTGCAACCACCAGTGCTACGGAAAGTATGTGATGGAAGTACCGATACAGTATGCTACAATGGGTTGTATGACCTGGAAATCACCGTTACTGATGAATTGAATAATACAAATTACTATAAGCTGGTCAGGAATTTTAATCCTGATTCTATAATTGCCAGCTGTAAGAAGCCTGATTCACTGGTCCTTTCCTTTACATTACAACTTCCTAAAGGCAGCTACACGGTCACCAAACGTCTGACAGTAAGCAGTGCAGCACTGAATTATTATCGTGATAGTGTTTTTTTAAAACGTAATGTTTGTAAGACTTTGAAGGAATTTATTCAGGCGGCAAGAAGTCTTGTAAATACCACTGATTGTAAACCAACCTGTGCTGGTTGCCGTGCGAGCGTAGGAGACTGGCCTACTTATCGGTCTAACTATATGACTAATGGTGGTGATTCTATAGCAGCCCTTACAGCATACAATGACGCGGTAGCAGCCTGTGATGCAATTTGTGGTACGACCTCCCCGGTTACAGAAATGCTGAATATATTACTGGAAGATGTATCTGCACCATCCGGTCAGTATGCGATATTAAGCGATTCCACATACGCGTATAGTATATTTTATCATAAGGAAGATTCGCTGCCGGTATATATGCGGTCAGATATCGTTTATCTGGATGAGAATGGCCATGTAGATAGCGTGTATGATGCCACAGCAGGTAAATATGTTCGTCCACAGGCATTATCTCCGGAAGCCTTTGCTGAAAACTTCAAACCATCCTGGGCTAATGCACTGGTAAAGTTCCATCCCGAATATTGTCGTTACCTTGTATATGCTTCTTATGAAAAAGAGCTTCAATGGGAAAGGAACTTTGAAGCATGCGATAGTTATGCTACTGCGCTTGATTTAGGTTATATGAATCCGATTGGAGATGTAACCACATTCCCTTTTAAAAGTGTAACAGCAAATATTGATCCGCTAAATGCTATCATATCCCTGAAAAGTAAATTGGAAAATTACACAGGAGGTACTGGAAACAATGCACTGTCTATGTACAGTATAGCTGCCATCATGACAAAATGTACAACGGTGTCAGCAGAATGTACTGCTAATTATAATACAGCAGCGAAAGCATTTTCATCCAGCCTGTGTACAGGCGATCTGGATATGGCATGGCGTAATTTCAGAAACCTGTATCTCGCTTATAGGGACAACCTGATTGACAGCCTGGTAATGCTGCCTAAATGTACACCATCAACAGACAAGCTTATCGCAGACTCAAAGTCTGCCCGCTTTATGAATGCAACCAGTGCCTTGACATTGTCTGGTTACAGTTATATGACAAGCGGAGATACAACAGCTGTGAAAAATGCTGTGAATGCCAACATGCAGGCCAGCTATGATAGTAATTGTAATAGTTATATCAATGCTTGGATCAGCCAGTTGTCAGCATCCTGTACCTATTATGATACTGCAGATCTGAGAGCGAATGTTGTTCCATTACTGAAACAGATCTGCCTGGAAGGTTCCGATGAGAATCATGTATATGGTTCCAGCAGTACACCAACGGGAGATAATAGTTTCGCGAAAGTATTAGCAGCTTACAACCAGTCAAAAGGTATTACGGATAATGTGAATTGTAATGGCTTATTAATAACAGCACCTCTCCCTTATGATAAGCAGCGTGCGTATTCTGATGAGGTGACCTATGCAAAGCCAACGGAATGTGAATGTGAGAAGCTGGGTGTATTGGATAAGGAATATAAATTGTATAGAAGATCAACTGATACTTCTCTTGCCGTATATCTGAACCGTACAAGAGGTACATCATTAACAGAAACGCAGGTGAGGGCATTACAACAAGCCTGTGATAACTCTCAATCCAGCTGTACTTATACATCTTCCCCGTTAACCATACCACCGTTAATGCAGTGCAATACAGCACCTGCCTGTATCAGTTGCCAGGAGTTCTCCAGCCTGTATACAACATATACGGCTACCTATCCTGGCCTGGAACCAGCATATGCAGATACGGATAGTACCCAGCAAAAAAAGAATAAGCTGTTTGCAGCCTTTATGAATAATGCAACTGGCTATAGTTACCAGGCATGGCAATATCTTGCATTCAGGGATACCTGTAAATTGTATAATTCAAAGGATTCATCAGTTTGTGAACCGATTAATTCTTCTACTTCCATACAGACGTATGCGAATGGAGTAAAGGCGTTATTCTATGATATTATTAACACGGCGGATGGAGGTATGCTGCTGGCCGGGCAGATCACAAATAGTAGTACCCCAAACCCCACAGACGCATATCTGGTGAAGACCGATGCGAAAGGCGTGGTAGAATGGGCGAAGAGTTATGGAGATACAGCGGCTAACGATTACTTCAACAGGGTCCGTCCAACAAAGGATAGCGGTTATATTATTATAGGGACAACTTTATATAAAAAGAATTCTGCCTTTATAGTCAAAATAAA
>NZ_JBCNKH010000068.1:0-32372 GCF_039596135.1 Chitinophaga sp. | reverse complement strand
TTGGGGATTAGGCAGGTGAGTTTGAGCAGGATAAGGACCAGGCAGTAAGATTGGAGGTACTTGGGGTGAAGTTCGATTGAAGTTTTTTTAGACTTTATTTGAAGTTTATTTGAACTTCGGTTGAGGTTCTTTTCGGCTTCATTTGAAGTTTATTTGAACTTCGCTTGATATTCTTTTGAACTTCTTTTGAACGGGATGATTGAACTTTTTTATCATTTGTATAAAATTTTCTCCTGTTTGCGCCGGACCTTTGCGGTCATGAATTGGATGATATTAGTTTTAGCAGGGTTATTAGAAACAGCCTTTACCTTTTGCTTAGGAAAAGCACAGGCAGCCAGCGGGTCTGTCGCTTATGGCTGGTATACAGCCCTGGTGATTGCGATGGCCTTCAGTCTTGGACTGCTCATGAAAGCTGCACAGACGATTCCTATTGGTACGGCGTATACGGTATGGACGGGGATTGGTACGGTTTGTACAGTATTGGTGGGAATTTTTGTGTTCAGGGATCCTGTGAATACCTGGCGGATTATATTTATTACGTTACTAATTGGGTCTATTATTGGACTGAAGGTAGTAGGAGAATGATCCTTTTTCAGGATCATTCTTTACAATGCCAAATCAAACCGCAACTCAGTCAGCGGTTTATCGAAAGCGGTCGAAAACTTCTCTTCTGTTTGTTTAAATCCGAATTTTGTGTACAAAGAAATTGCAGTTTTCTGCTCTGTCGTTGTCCACAAATAAACGTTCCTGCATCCTGATGCCTTTGCATAGTTTATAAATTCCCCCATCAGATGCTTTCCTAATCCAATCCCTCTATATTCCGGCAGAAATATAAAATACCTAAACTGGATGTCACTATTTCTATGAACTCCAACCAGTGAACCAATGATCTGTCCTTCATGTTCACAAATCCAGACCCTATCCTTTTCGGGATCATATTGATGCGCGAACTCTCCCAGGCCATCCAGTACATATCCTTCAAAATTAATTCCGTACCCCATTTCCTTTGCATACAATTTCGCGTGTATATACGCCAGAAAGCCCAGGTCTCCGGGTTGTAAGTCATTTCTGATGGTGATATCGGCTAAATTTATTCCTGCACTCATGATTCTCCTGTTTATTGTCTATTTTGTTTATTAATTATCCTGCAATATCTTCCTGATCGCCTGCATATGCGCAACCAGGGCTTGTTGCTGTTTACTATTCAAATGACTTATCAATCCGCCGATCTGGTCCTCTGTTGCATTTGTCAGTTCTTTAAACAGCTTCTCTCCTTTCCCCGTCAATGACAATACAATGGCACGCCCATCCTGCTCGGAAGCCTTTCTGGCAATCAGTCTGTCTTTTTCCAACTTCTTCAGAATTCTGCTCAGATAGCTCTTATCTATATCCATTGCCGACATTATATGAGAAGCCTGGGCTTCCCGGGCAGTATTAATCTCGTACATAACACGGACTTCAGATAAAGAGTACGCACTGTTGAGCAAATGCTTATTCAACAGGCCGATAAGGTCTGTATAGAAGCGGTTGAACGCGCGAATTTCCTGGATGGTTTTTATTGACATGGTAGGGTAAAGTTACTATTTTTAGTGGACAAAGTCCACTAAATAAAAAAGTTGTCTTTTTCAGGGATAAATACCGGCGCCAGGCATTGGTAATGGCCGGGGTATCAGTTTTTTTTTTGTGGAAGGTACTGGTATATAATTCAGGTTCATAGCATCCCTGCTCTCACTAATGCACCTGCGCCAAACCGTTTCTTAATATTATCTATTGCCCGGTACAATTGAATCATCTCCTGTGTATCATCAAACAAGCTAATCTGATAATTACCAGGCACGAGATCAGAGAACCGAATTCCCACTAATCTCGCCTGTATACGCCGGTTATACAACTTATCAAACAATTCCTTTGCAGTGCGCAGCAGTATATGGTCAGAAGAAGTATAAGGGATGGACAACTGTTTTGTAACGGTATCGAAGTTAGCATACCGTAATTTTACAGTCACACAACCTGTCAGTTTATTCTGCTGGCGCAGCTCAAAACCTATCTTCCCGGTCATGCGCGCCACTTCCCTGTTCAGGAATGTCAGATCAATCGTGTCATTATTAAAAGTTTCCTGTGTAGAAATACTCTTCTGTTCAGAATAAGGCACAACAGGTGTATCATCAATTCCATTTGCACGTTTTGACAATTCTAAGCCGTTTCTTCCTAATCTGGCACTCAACAAATCCGGGGGAATTTCGGATAAGGCACGAATCGTCTTTATGCCCATCTCTCTTAATAAGGTCGCTGTCTTATTTCCTATCATTGGCATTTTCTCGATCGCCAGTGGTGCGAGGTATGACTTTTCTTCCCCGAAGGGAATGGCTGTCTGACCATCAGGCTTGACTTCATTCGTGGCTATTTTGCTAACCAGCTTATTCGAGGCCAGCGCGTATGTGACTGGTAGTCCTGTCTCCTTATAAATTTTTGCTTTGAGCTCTTTACTGAATTTGTGGGTATTGTAAAATTTGTCCAATCCCGTCAGGTCGGTGTAGAATTCATCGATAGAAGCTTTTTCAAACAGAGGTACTGATTCAGCGACCACTTCAGTCACCTGGCGGGAGTAGTTGCTGTAATCTTCATGATCGCCTTTGATGACGGTTGCATGCGGGCATAGGTGCAAGGCAGTTCGCATGGGCATGGCAGAGTGTACGCCAAAAGCACGGGCTTCGTAACTACAAGCGGCCACTACACCCCGCTCTCTACCTCCTACGATCAGCGGCTTTCCTTTGAAAGCACTATTCTTCAGGCATTCGACGGATACAAAAAACGCATCCAGATCAAGATGAACAATGGATCGCTCATGTAATTTCATATCTTCTCTATTTTAAGGTAAGTCGGCAATACAATATTACTAATATATTTAGTATTTAAAGCTAATTAAATTAGTATTTTCATTTGAATGTGCGATAGTAAAGGGGGTAAGAGAATTAAAATAGTTGAAAAATATAGTCGATCCGCTACTTTTTTCCTTTCTTTTCCCGATTTAAAATTTGACACGGGGGGTGGGTATTTTTTTGTAGGGTTATTTATGGGTACAGCATTTATCTTCGATCACTGTAATCGTGATTTATTTACTTTTGAAATTCGTCTTTAGGTTTAATTTCAGGAAAATTCTAAACAGGTGCATGCGAAATGATTCGTGTGTGAAAGTATACTACTGGTGAGTATGCGGGATATAAATTTGTATCTGATGGATTTGAATGATGGTGTATTTTTTAGATAAGGTGTAGCTGGGCTTAGTGTAGTTAATTTTAAAAAGAGTGAGTAGTAGGTAAATGTAGGTGGTTAGTGGGTTATATGAGATTGGGGTGAGGAGAAAAATGAACAAGAATGAACAGAAAAAAACCGGAAGAAAGGAAATAAATTTGGGGAATGAAGGTAGAAAAATATGTTTGTGTACCCGATGCCACCTTTACCAATTTTATGTTTGAAAGTCAGGGACCGAAGGGGGTTATCAAAAAGAAAGTTAAATATGAAAAAGTGGATAACGGGGATGGAGCGCTATTCAATTTATCATTTGGAGATTATGATGAAATTACTGACATAATCAGTGATAATAGTGTTTCAAATAATAAAGATAAATCCATAATTCTTGCGACCGTTGCAGGTACAGTCATTGATTTTACAGATCATGCGGGGCGTGTATATGTACATGCAAAAGGAAGTACTCCTTCGAGGACGAGATTATACCAGATGGGTATAAATGCTCACAGAGAGGAAATAGAAAAACTATTTCACGTGTTTGGATTGCGGAGCAATGAATGGGAAAAATTTCAACCGGGTGTCAATTACGACCGGTTTATGGTGATTAGAAAAAAAGATTAATAAATTTAAAACCAGAAAATATGTTATCAAATATTTCAATTACAACTAAAGAGAGGATCAAAACTGTAAGAATAAAATCACAGTGTCCTCCTGTAATGCGGAAAAAAGACGATTATATTTGGGCCGCACCATTAGCAATAGCGATGGAAGGATATGACAAATGTCCATTCCCATTTACAACATGGAGGTCATTAATATCAGAATAATCTTTTCAAAAGGTGCTGTACCATATGATACAGCACCTTTTTATTTGGATACCTGATGGAGACAGGTCATCATTTAAGCGATTTTCAGGAAGTTCATTTATTTTCGGGACAAACTCATTTTCCAGGTTAATCCAATGACCTACGCCCAACAACACCGTGCTTTCATCAAAGGCTACCATCTCGCCTTCAATATACGGGGAAGAAAGAAAGACTGGCCAGCTATCTTTGACCTCTGGTATACTGCTGCCTGCAATGGCCACAAAAGAGCCCAATTTTACCTTGCTACGCTTTATGACAATGGCAAAGGTATTCCCCGGGATATTCAGGAAGCATTCAACTGGTATATGAAAGCCGCAGAACAGGGACATATGGAAGCTATGTTCAATATCGGGTTCTTTTATTATAATGGTGAAGTCGTTGCGCAGGATTTCAAAACCGCTGTTCGCTGGTATACACGTGCCGCGATAAGAGGAGATATTATGGCGCAAAATGCCCTTGGCGTTTGTTACTTCCAGGGGGAAGGGGTTAAAAAGAATGATAAAAACGCTGTATTTTGGTATAGGAAAGCTGCCGGGAGTGGTGATTTAAATTCAATTTATAATCTGGGGCTGTGTTATAAATGTGGGGATGGGGTAAAGCAAAGTGATAGGTGGGCGAAGCATTATTTTGAGAAAGCGGCGGAGAAGGGGCATAAGAAGTCATTAGGGCAGTTGAAGAGATATTATAATGAATAAGGAGCCAAAAGGGATGGAAAATGGCTGACTGGTTATTGTTAAAGAGGCATTATTAAATCAGGTAGCCCCCAAAAGAGCTCAAAGCGGCTAACTGGCGTTGTTAAAAAGACATTATTAAATCAGGTAGCCCAAAAGAACACAAAGCGGCTGACAGACTATTGTTAAAAAGACATTATTAATCAGGTAACCTCAAAAGAGCTCAAAGCGGCTAACTGGCTATTGTTAAAAAGACATTATTAAATCAGGTAGCCCCCAAAAGAGTACAAAGCGGCTAACTGGCTATTGTTAAAAAGACATTATTAAATCAGGTAGCCAAAAAGGATCGCAGACAGCTAACAAGCAATTAAAAAAATAGTATTTTTGACCGAATGCAAAATGCGTGTCAAACTTTCGGCTGACTTGACAATTCTTACTTCTTATAACGATCCGGATATCATCCTGCGCTTCTCGCAGGGCGACGAACATGCATTCCGCACCATCTTTAATGCACAGCTCCAACCACTGTGCTATTTCGCCCACAAAATCTTAGGGCAGAAAGAAGAAGCGGAAGATGTAGTCAGCACCGCCTTTGCGGTACTCTGGGAGCGCCGTGCCCAATTTAATAATGGCGGCGCTATAAAATCATTTCTGTACGTCACCGTCCGCAACGCCTGCTATGACCTGATCAAACATCGCCAGGTAGTGAACAATGCGCAGGAAACCATCACCGACATCAACAGCGAACCAGACATCACTATCGACGCCCGCATTCTTCAAACCGAATTATTACAACTGATCCTTTCAGAACTGAAAAGTCTGCCAGAAAGGTCAAGACAAATCCTGGAATATAGTTTCCTGGAAGAAAGGAAAACAGGGGAAATAGCCGGGTTGTTATCTATGTCGGAAGCTCATGTAAGAATGGAAAAGTCAAGAGCCCTGGTACAATTGAGGAAGTTGTTACTGGAGAAGCAACTGCTGGAAGTAGTAGTAATATTATTGGCATTGATCAAAAAGTAAGAAAAAATATTTTTTCCATTCCTTGTTGCACTTTCCAAGCCCGGTCGTTTTAATATCATATGCAACCACAACCATTATTGCTTCGCGTGCTTTACAAATCCTGGTCGCAGCAACCACTCTCGCCAGAAGAATCCCAGGCTCTCACTGCCTGGCTCTCCGCCGATACCCACAACCAGCAAGTATTCACCGAGATCTCCTCCGGCCAGTGGCCGCACCATGATCTGCAATATTACCACCAGGTATCCCCTGATAAACAATGGGCACGTGTGCAACAAAAAATCGCTCTTCAACAGCGACCTGTCAGAAAAATGCGCTATCAATGGGCCGCAGCCGCTGCCATCGCAGTCCTCCTCGTCTCAGGCGCTACCTGGTACCTGATACGCCACCAACCAGTCTTCACTAAACCAACCATACAACTGGCCGATATCCAGCCAGGCAAACAAGGGGCTACCCTTACCCTCGCCAATGGCGAAAAAGTAGTTCTTGACAGCCTGGCGAACGGTCAGATCTCCGGCACCAACGCCTCTTTAACCAACGGCCAGCTTAGTTACAAAGCCTCCAATACCGGTACCAGCTACAACACTATGACCACCCCAAAAGGGCGTCAGTTTGTAGTCGTCCTGCCCGACGGCTCCAAAGTATGGCTCAATGCGCAAACCTCCCTCCGCTATCCAACCGCCTTTATTGGCCCGGAAAGACGCGTGGAAATTATCGGGGAAGCCTATTTTGAAATAGCTCCCAACGCCAGTCAGCCATTTTTCGTAAATATCCCAGGCAAGGCAGAAATCGCCGTACTGGGTACCAGCTTTAATATTAACGCTTATACAGACGAATCAGCAATCAACACCACCCTGATAGATGGTGCTGTGAAAATACAAAACACGTTGCTGCGGCCGGGACAAACCGCACAGCTCAACACAGCTTTGACAATCGTAAACGCTGATGTGGAGAAGGTCACCGCCTGGAAGAACGGTATATTCAATTTCGAAGGGGAATCCCTGCAGGAAGTCATGCGACAACTCGCACGCTGGTATGATATAGAAGTGGTGTATGCTCCCAATGTACCCAATATCATATTTGGAGGCAAGATGAGCAAAGATGTGCCACTGGCGGGGTTATTAAGAGGATTGGAAGCCACTGGTGTGCATTTCAGGCTTGAAGCCGGCCGCAGATTGGTCGTTTATAAATAACCGGGGAACATTGGCGAATAGCCAAAACAAGGTAAACCGGAGGTGGTGGAATACTTTCCAATAGCCAAAATCAATATAAAAACAAGGTAAACCGGAGGGGGTGGCACACTTTCCAATAGCCAAAATCAATATAAAAACAAGGTAAACCGAGAGTGGTGGCACACTTTCCAATAATCAATATAAAACAAAACAAACCGGGAGTGGTGGCACACTCCCCAAAACCACCAGGAAGCCGTAAAACACTTCCTAATAGCCAAAATCGATATAAACATACCAGGGCTGACAAAACAAAACCGGAAGTGGTGGAACACTCCCGGTAGCGTATGGCCCTGTAAAAATTAGCTTCAAGACTCCTTTTTAACAGCCAAACAATGCAATTTATGCAAAAAACTGCAAATTGGTCAGGGCTCCCTATACCCCTGCCACAACGGTCGCAGCAGCAATCGCGACTTCAACCAAATCTGATAAGAGCAATGAAATTAACAGTGATCTTATTAACTATGGCCTTTCTACAGGTGCAGGCCACAGGATTTTCTCAACGTATTACTTTGACGGGAAAACATCTTCCGTTAAAACAGGTGTTCGATGCCGTCGAAAAACAAACCGGCTACGTCGCCTTTTACAACAGGGATGTACTGCAACAGGCCACTCCCGTATCTATCTCGGTACAGGACATGTCACTGACAAACTTCCTCGACCTGGTACTCGCCAGAGAACCCCTCTCCTACCTCATCGAAGGCAAAACTATTTACCTTTCTAAAAAAGAATTCTCCGCAGCGCCGACAGAAATTCCCATTCCAAGAATTGATATCACCGGCATTGTGAAAAATAAAGCAGGCGAAGTCCTGCCAGGTGCCTCCGTACGCGTAATCGGACTGGGCGGCACCACTACCAGCCCCAAAGGCAACTTCACCATTGGCGGCGTAACTGAAGGCATGATCCTGCAATTCTCTACGGTGGGATATGCACCCATTGAAATCGTGATTCACAGATCAGGCGAAGAATGGAATGCTGCACCCCTCAGCACTAGTTATAACAGGAATGTCATCGTAACAAAAAATAACGGTCTGCAACTCACGGTCATTCTTGAAACCGCTATCAGCAACCTGAATGAAATCGTAATCAACAAAGGTTATTATACTGAAACGCAAAAACTTTCTACCGGCAGCGTAGCCAGTGTAGACGCAAAAACTATCGAGAAACAACCTGTTACCAATGTACTCCAGGCTTTACAAGGTAGAATGCCCGGTATGACCATTGTACAAAGCAATGGCTTCCCTGGCTCTGCGTTTACCGTACAGGTAAGAGGTGTAAACTCCCTGTTGCAAAATTCACAACCACTCTACATTGTAGATGGTGTACCCTTCCTCTCTGACGCTATCAATGCCCAGACAGGCTACGTGATCAATGGCGCCAATGGTGCTACCAGCCCACTCAACAGCATCAGTCCAACAGATATCGAACAGATTGAAGTACTGAAAGACGGCGATGCCACCGCTATCTACGGATCCAGGGGTGCAAACGGCGTGATCCTCATCACCACTAAAAAAGGACGCGCAGGCAAAACACAACTTGATATCAATGTGAACACCGGTATGTCTCGCGTGCCACATATGCTGAACACACTCAAGACGCCACAGTACCTTGCACTGCGCAAACAGGGCTTTGCCAACTCAGGTCTGACAGCCACTACCAGCAATGCACCAGACCTGCTTACCTGGGATTCTACCGGCTACACCGATTTCCAGAAACTCCTGATCGGCAATACCGCCAAAGCGACTGATGCAAACATCAGTCTTTCTGGTGGGGACACGAGAACCAACTTCCTGCTCAGTGGTACTTTTCACCATGAGACAACAGTATACTACATGGATAAGTTTTACAGGCGCGGGTCTATGAACGTAAGCATCAACCACCGTTCTTTAGATCAGAAATTATCTATCGGCTTTTCTGCCATGTACCTTGCAGATAATAATACACTGGCCCTGCAGGACCTGACTACGCTGGCTTACCAGTTGTCACCAAATTTCCCGCTGTATAATAAAGACGGCTCTTTATATTTCAATACCTATTTTTCCAATCCACTGGGGGTGATGTCTGTGACCAACAGAAATAAAAGCTCTAACCTGAACAGTAGTCTGAATATCCGCTATAACCTGCTCCCCGGGCTCGACCTGAAAGTAATGGGTGGTTTTGGCCGCGCAGATATGGACCAGGCACAGCTCACACCGAGAGCAGCACAGGATCCGACTTCTACAACGGCTGTTTCAAGAGCGGCCTTTGCCTATAGCTATACCAACAATTACATTGTAGAACCACAAATCAGTTACGAAAGGGCACTGGGTAAAGGAAAGCTTTCCGCGCTGATAGGCGGATCATGGCAATATCGTAAATCAAGACAACCGTACTATACAATCGCCAGCAACTTTACTTCTGACGACTTTATTGAGAACATCGGTTCTGCAGCGACAGTAACCACTTACTCCAGTTCTACAGATTACAAATTCGCCTCTCTGTTGGGCCGCCTGAACTATGTATACAAGGATCGTTACATCGTAAATGGTATTTTCAGAAGAGATGGTTCTTCCCGCTTTGGTCCCAGTAACCGCTTCGGTAACTTCGGAGCAGTAGGTGCCGCATGGATTTTCTCAGATGAGAACTTTATGGCTGCACAGCATGCCTGGCTAAGCTTTGGTAAGTTACGTGGTAGCTTTGGTATCACAGGCTCTGATAATATCGGCAACTACCAGTACTTAGATTCCTATTCTTCAACTACATACAACTATAATGGTTATACTGGTTTAGTGCCTTCCCGTATTGCCAACAGCAACTACAAATGGGAACAAACCCAAAAGATTGAAATAGCACTGGAACTGGGTTTCCTGAAAGACCGCATCCGCTTCACGCCGGCTTATTATAGGCACCAGACAGGCAATCAACTGGTAAGTTATACCATCAGCACACAGTCCGGTTTCTCTTCTTACCAGGCGAACCTGCCTGCCAAAGTGCAGAACAGGGGTCTTGAATTCACCCTCAACACCTCCAATATTCAGAAGAAAAACTTTAGCTGGACAAGTAATTTCAACATTTCCTTTAACAGGAATAAGCTGAAATCGTTCCCGAATATCAAAAAGACTTCTTACTACAGCAGTTATATAGTGGGCAATCCTATTTCCAGCATCTATGTATATAAATATGCCGGGTATGATAGCACTACAGGCCTGCCGAAAGTTGAAGACCTGGATAAAAATGGAACTATCTCTTATGGATTATATCCGTTGGGATTGGGTGACCGTTATTACTTTGGTACTTCCTATCCTAAGTATACAGGAGGTTTCAGCAATACCATTACTTATAAGCAGTTTACACTGGATATCATGTTCCAGTTTGTAAAACAGATTGGTACAGATATCATGTCTACCTCATTGTATCCCCCGGGATATATCTACAATCTTTCTGAAGACGCCCTGGCTAAGTACCTCGCTGATGGCCCTGCAGATCAGAAACATGTCCGGGCCAATTATTCCACCGCTATTGGCAACTACATGGCGTCTGACAGAATGCGCGTAGATGCTTCATTTTTACGGCTGAAGAACGTAGCCTTCAGTTATGAGTTGCCAACAGACATTGCCCGTAAAATGCATATGACAGCAGCGAGAATCTATGTACAGGGACAAAATGTACTGACATTTACAAAGTACAAAGGCTATGATCCTGAATCACAGGGCCTCACACTGCCCCCGCTGCGTACTTTCACTGCTGGCCTTAAACTTTCACTCTAATGACTACTACAATGTTCAAATATATTATTGCAGGTATGCTGGTAGCAGGTAGTTTAGCTTCCTGTGAAAAGATGATCGAAATACCAGCGCCTATTTCAGAGACTTCGTCGGAACGGGTGTTTAGTTCCGACAAACTGGCGCTCTCCGCGCTTTCAGGCGCCATGAGCAGCACCACAAATTCACAGGCCTTTGCCATCAACCTGACCACTATTAACGGCATGGCGGCAGATGAACTGCTCTATGCCGCGAATACAAACTATGACGAGATCTCCACAAATATCTATTCACCATTGTCCGCTGCCTCCGGTACGTCACTAATCAATAGTCTCTGGTCTGATATTTATGCGGCAATTTATCGCTTTAATAGCGTGATCGAAGGTGTAACCGCATCTACCGCTTTGAAGGACTCATTAAAGACACAGATCATCGGCAATGCAAAATTCATGAGGGGGCTTTGTTATTTCTACCTCGTGAACCTGTATAAAGAAGTACCATTGGTGCTGCAGACAGATGTAAATGTCACTTCACTACAACCGAAAAATACGACCACGGAAATTTACACGCAGATCATCGCAGACCTCATAGCTGCAAAGGATGTATTGCCGGAAAATTTCACTTCGCAATCAGGTTCAAGAACAGTGATTACAAAGTGGGCAGCGAGCGCTTTATTAGCCAGGGTATATTTATATACAGAACAATGGCAGCTGGCACACGACGAGGCTGCTAATGTGATTGATAATAACGGAGGTTTGTTTGCCATGGGTACGCTCTCTAATGTAACTGTGAAAAACAATACAGAAGCCATCCTGCAATTTGGCAGTTATCTGAATGCGACTTCGGGTTATACGTATATGGGACTGGCATTGGCAGCTTCATACACCCAGTATACAATGACCGACACGCTGCGGCATAGCTTTGAAGCAGCGGACCTGCGTGGACAGCAATGGTACAGAACCTTCACTTATAACAACGTGATCACTTACCAACCATACAAGTACCAGAATAATACCACTGGTACAACCCGACTGGAAGCGCCTACGGTACTGAGACTGGCCGAACAATACCTGATCCGTGCAGAAGCCGCTTTGCAATTGCAACTGACGGATGCTGCAAGAACAGATATGAACATCGTTCGCGTTCGCGCAGGTCTTGGTGCCAGCACTTCCACAGATGCTGCCACACTGGCCTTGGAACTGGAATCAGAGCGCCGGCACGAGTTGTTCTGCGAATACGGTCACCGCTGGTTCGACCTGCGGAGAACCGGTCGTATCAATACCGTACTGGGTGCACTGAAATCTACCTGGACAGCGAAGGCAGCCTATTTTCCACTCCCTCAAAGTGCTATAAACGCCAATCCAAACCTGGTTCAAAACCCGGACTATAACTAGTCTGTTAAGGTTGTCTCAAAAGTAATTTTAACGCTTCGGGAATCGTATATCCGAATTTTTCTTTTGAGACAACCTCTTTCCTCTAGAAAATAATACTATGAATACAAGTATCGTAAAGATCGGGCACCTTTCGCACCGGTATAGCAAGGCATGGGCTATCAAAGACATCAACCTTGAGATTATCCAGAAAGGTGTAACGGGGTTTCTGGGCTCTAATGGTGCCGGAAAATCCACTACTATGAATATCCTGTGTGGGGTATTGAACCAGACAGAAGGTACTGTGCTGATCGATGGCATTGACCTGCGCCGGCAGCCACTGGAAGCAAAAAAGCTGATTGGATTTCTGCCACAGAACGCACCCCTGTATTTAGACCTCACGGTAGATGAATACCTGCGGCATTGTGCCTATATGCGCCTGATACCGGACAACAAAGTAAAAGCCGCGATGGACGAAGCCAAGGAGCGCTGTGGTGTAGCCCACTTCAGCAACCGTTTGATCAAGAATCTCTCTGGTGGATACAGGCAACGTGTAGGTATTGCCCAGGCCATTATTCACAAACCGAAGTTAGTCGTACTGGATGAACCTACGAATGGTCTTGATCCCAACCAGATTGCAGAAGTGCGGTCACTGATCAAAGAAATAGGTGAAGAGCGTTCCGTATTGTTTTCTTCACACATACTCGCAGAAGTACAGGCTACCTGCGATACAATTCGTATGATAGAACAGGGACAGGTAGTATTCGACGGCACCGTGGATGATTTCAATAATTACATCGCACCATCTGCGATGGTATTGTACATGGAGCAACCACCGGCTATTGAAGAACTGTTGGCCATACCGGGAGTAACAGCAGCGAAAGCCATTTCCCACAATAAGATCAGGGTCAGCTTCAATACCACGCCTGCTATTGCTGAAGACATGATCAGGTATAGTGTGGAAAGAGGCTGGCGCCTGCAGGAATTGCACCTGGAAAGAAGTTCATTGGAAGAAATCTTTGCAAAATTGTCAAACAAGAAAAAATAGTATGAAAACAACTTTCAGGATAGCGAAGTTAGAACTGAGTAACCTGTTTTATTCACCGGTGGCTTGGGTGGTGTTGGTTATATTTTTAGTACAGGGAAGCTGGGAGTTCAGCGCCATGCTGGAACGGATGCAGCGTGCCCAGGATATGGGTGGCCTCAATCCGGGGGTTACCAATACCATGTTTGCCAGCTACTTTGGAATCTTTGTGAAGATGAAGGAATACCTGTACCTGTATATACCTCTGCTCACGATGGGCCTGATCAGTCGCGAGATGGGCAGTGGTTCTATTAAACTCGTGTATTCATCTCCAATAAAGGTGAGTGCGGTTGTGTGGGGCAAGTACCTTGCAATGGTATTTTATAGTTTCCTGCTGATGCTGTGCCTGGGGGTATTGCTGGTGGTGACGGCATTTGTAGTAAAGGATGCGGATGTATGGCTCATATTTGCCGGCATACTTGGATTGTTCCTGCAGGTATGTGCGTATGCAGCGATAGGTTTGTTCATGTCTTCACTCACCACCTACCAGGTGGTAGCAGCGATTACTACACTTGCCTTACTGGCAGGATTGAGTTATGTAGGCAAGTTATGGCAGGAACTTGATTTCGTGAGAGACCTGACTTATTTCCTCTCTATTTCAGGAAGAGTCGATGAGTTCATTGAAGGACTGGTATCGAGTAAGGATGTGTTTTATTTCCTGATCGTCATCTGCATGTTTGTCGGTTTAACAATATTGAAGCTGCGGAGTGACAGGGAATCCAAACCATGGTTTGTAAAATATGGAAGGTATGCAGCATTAGTGCTGTGCGGACTTTTGTCAGGCTATGTTTCTTCCCGGCCTACACTGGTGGTATACAAGGATCTGACAGCACCTGCGAGCAGAACATTGACACCAGCCAGCAGGGAGATCGTGAGCAAATTGAAAGGGCCACTGGAAGTAACAACCTATGTGAACCTGTTGGATGAGAACTACTTTTCAGCATTGCCAATTTCAAGAAATTCAGATCTGAAAAAATATGATCAGTACTTTAGGTTTAAGCCGGATATTTCTATTAAGTATGTGTATTATTATGACACCTCTTCCAATGTAGATTTGTTTGCACGCAATAAGGGCTTGTCTGCCAAACAGGTGGCGAAGAAACTGGCGGAGACCATGAAACTGGATTTCAAAGACTTTCTTTCTCCTGCTGAGATGAAGAAACAGATTGACCTGAGCGGAGAGCAGAACCGGCTCGTGAGACAGATTAAATGGGGGAATAAAACAACTTTCCTGCGTACGTATAATGACATGATGCGCCAGCCGGGTGAACAGGAATTTGCGGCAGCTTTGAAGCGGCTGGCCGTAAACCCGCCCAAAGTAGTATTTATGACAGGGCATAACGAAAGGAGCATAAAGAGGATGGGCGATGCGGATATCAAGTTACCTGCTTCCGAGATTACCTTTAGATATTCGCTGGTGAACCAGGGTTTCGATGTTACCGAAGCTACCATGACTACAATACCGGCAGATGCAGCAGTGGTGGTAATTGCAGATCCGCGTACATCTTATACAACCGCAGAACTGGCAGCACTGAAAAAGTACATTGACAATGGTGGCAACATATTGATAGCCGGAGAACCATCCCGAAAAGAGATGGTGCAACCCGTATTGGATTTAATTGGTGCAAGACTGGATAATGGGATAGTATTACAGCAGAGTGAAGATTTTGCTCCTTCATTGTTTTTAGGAAAAGTAGATACAGGCGAGGTGATGAAACCAAGTCCAAGATTACTGTCTGGCGTAGTATTTCCAGGTACCGCCACAGTATCCTGGAATGCCGGCAATGGATATACAGCAATACCGCTGGTGAAGACGAACCCTCAAAATACCATCCGCCGTGTGGTACCTGTGGATGACAGTTTAAGGACTGTAATATATAATGAAGCATTGAAAGATGAAAAAGGTGTATACCCGGTAGCGGTAGCTTTTACAAAAGGAAAGCAACGGATACTGGTAGCAGGTGATGCCGATTTTATGAGTAACTCGGAATTGCTGAGAAGTAATATACAAACAGGGAACTTTACATTTCTGATGAATCTGTTTAACTGGTTTTCTTATAAAGAGTTTCCCGTAGACGTATACAGGGCCCCTTCGAAAGATGACCAGGTATGGGTATCGGCAGCGGGGGTCAATGTGATCAAATGGATATTGTTAGGATTATTGCCGGGGTTGATAGCTGTGATTGTAACAACGATTTTAGTGAGAAGACAACGACGATAATGAAATGGAAAAAGCCACTTTGATAAGTGGCTTTTCTATTTAATCATTCCGGGATGATTATTTGAAAGAATGATAATTTTTCGGGATATTGAATCATGGAACAGTTAAAAATCAGAAAATTTGGCCCCCTGAAGGAGGTGGAATTGAACATACAGGATTACATGATTTTTATAGGCCCGCAGGCGGGTGGAAAAAGTACTATTTTAAAGCTGCTATATATTTTTAAATCTTTACGGGAAGAAGTTTTCAGAACAGTATCAGATTTGGTGGAAGGGTTACATACTGACCCGCTTCCGGAGTTAATATTAAAGAAACACATAGCAGATAAATTCAACCACTTCTGGAATAACCTTTCACGTTATGGTGATTTCTTTTTGAAGTATGCTTATGAAGATGATAAGGTGATTACCATTTATCAGAAGAAGAAAGTAATAGCGGTAACATTTAGTGAAAAACTGGAAGCAGAAATCAGGGACATTTTTGCAGCCTTAAAAACTTTTATTACAGAGCGATATAAAGATGCCAGTAAAGAGACAAAAAAGAAATTTTACGCGGAAATGGATGGATACATTTCCAGGTTGTTTGGAAAAGAAAAGATACCTGTCTATATACCGGCAGGAAGAGTGATGGCATATGGGGTTGCTGACAGGTACCTGGACCAGCGGATAGACAATGCGATGAAAGTATTTATTCAGCAGGTAGCAGAAATGAAGCCATTATATATACATCAGTTGGAAAAGATGGTCAATAATGAGGCGGCACTTAATATTATGGACAGGGAAAGCCTGGAAATGAGCATCACGCGGATAAAGCAAATACTGAGGGGAGATTATTTGTATGAGAAAGAGAATGAACGAATCAATTTAGAGAAAAAGGGAACCTATATTGAACTGCCCAATGCCTCGACAGGTCAGCAGGAGTCACTGTGGTTACTGATGCAACTCTTTACAGCAATGCTGAGCGGGTTGGAATATTTTTTTATCATAGACGAGCCGGAAGCACATTTGTACCCACTGGCACAAAAGCAAATGATAGAGTTGATTACGCTGGCGGCAAACTATTCGGATAACCAGGTAGTGATGACAACTAATAGTCCGACAGTGTTAAAGACAATCAATAACCAGGTGTATGCGGGTAGCAAAAAAGGAGAACAGGTTGCACAGGTCATGAATAGTAATCTGTGGCTGGAAGGTGAAAAGGTGAATGCATATTTATTAGAAGAGGGGGTGATCAGGAGTATTATAGAAGAAAATAGTAAGATGATAAAACCGGCCGAAATGGATTCAGCCGGTGCTATGATATTGGAAGAATTTAAATTGCTGACGAAATGAGATATCAGATCTGCGGTTTCCAATGCAGGGCTACTCCCAGCCTGTTCCAGCTATTAATTGCGAGAATACTCATCATTACCTGGCCGGTGGTTTCTTCGCCAAACAATGCAATTGCTTTTGAATAAATTTCTTCCGTAAGACCTTGCTGATGAATCAATGTCATTTGTTCAGTTAATTCCAGTATTACCTGTTCTTCTTCCGAGAAAAGGTGCCTGGCTTCTTTCCATACTGCAACCAGGTGCAAACGATATGCTGCCTCTCCATATTTCAATGCCAGCTCTGCATGCATATGCAAGCAAAACGCACAACCATTGAGCTGGGAAGCCCTTATTTTAATTAACTCCTTTTGCAAAGGCGTGATCTTAAGATCGCCGGTTGCTTTTTCCAGTCCACGGATGGCATCATAAATTCCAGGGAACAGATGGGTGATATCCAGTCTTTGCATGGCTTTTTGTTCAAAAATAAAACAATGGGAAAGGTAATGGATAGTCCAGTTAGCGTAAAAGAAATAGTCCAGGTTAATCCATATGGAAAACAGGCTCCAGGGGGTGTGACAACGGAGACTGATCTGCGTTTGTTTCCATAATATCTGCCATATATGCCCACCAGCGTTTTACCACCTCCGTAGTCCCCAGCTCCTGGGAAGACTGCTCTCCTGACTGCTGTTGAACGGCAAATAATGTATTGGTAGCTTCGTCCAGGAAGATAGTATAGTCGCTAACACCGCTCTCTTTCAGGAGTTGCTTCAGCTCTGGCCAGATGGCAGCATGACGGCGGCGATATTCTTCTTTGTACCCGGGTTTGAGGTACATTTTGAAAGCAATTTTCATACGTGGGTGGATTAAATGTATGCAGGCAATGTACCTGCATACCCTATTTTCTAATCTATCAGGAACACGGTCAGGCTTTTCGCACCATGTGCACCTAATACCAGTGATTGCTCGATATCTGCTGTCTTGGAAGGACCGGCGATGAATACGCCAAAACCGGCATCCGGCCCCCCTATTTTGCGATAGGCATCGTGCATGGTAGGCAGGATCTCTGTACGCTTTAAAACAATTGCGAGGTGCTGCGCAATGAACGGCAGCGCCCTTACCTGCAATTCATCGTCAGTCACCCATATAGCACCATTTTCCGCTACCCCCAGACGCCCCTGGATGATGGCCAGGTCTACCTTCTCCAGCTGGCGACCATCACCCTCCTGCCAGTTTTGCATCCCATCCGGGTAAAACTCAGGATGCGTAGTAACTACCAGTGGGTGTTCCTTTATCAGCGGCAGCATATCAGTATAGCTTTTAATGGCTATTACCTGGCCGCCCAGGAACGTTACGACTTTCGCAAATGCCGCAGGATCACCTGCCTCATTGTGATGAAAAAGTTCCAGTTCCGGAAGGGCCTGCTGTTCAGGTTGATTCTGTTTTACAGCGGACAATATGCTTGCTCTGCTCATGGTATGTCTTTGAATTGCAGATGCAAATTACGGGGAGAAAATAATAAATAAAAGAAATTAGGGAATAACTTTATCCCCCCGGATTAACAAAATTTAATTGTATTTTGTACACTAAGACTCTTCACCAAAATCTATGCTTCTTTATGAAAAAGTTTCTAATCCTGCTGACCTTTGTGCCCATGCTCTCCATGGCCCAATCCAACCTTGACAAAAATGTGGCCACTATTAAAGACTCTGTCATCACCTGGCGCCGCGCCATTCACCAACACCCGGAACTCTCCAACAGAGAATTCAAAACATCCGCTTTCGTAGCCGAACACCTGAAAAAACTTGGCCTCGAAGTTCACACCGGCGTTGGCAAAACAGGCGTAGTCGGTATTCTCAAGGGTGGCAAACCAGGTCCGGTCGTAGCGCTCCGTGCCGACATGGATGCCCTCCCGGTATATGAAAGAGCCAACATTCCTTTCAAATCCCTGGACACTGCCGAATACCTCGGTCAGCAAGTGCCTGTCATGCATGCCTGCGGCCACGACTCTCACATCGCGATCCTCCTTGGCACCGCAGATGTACTCACAGCGATGAAAAAAGACGTTCCCGGTACCGTAAAATTCATTTTCCAACCCGCTGAAGAAGGTGCCCCTGCTCCCGAAGAAGGCGGCGCTCCACTCATGATCAAAGAAGGCGTGATGGACAATCCAAAAGTAGATGCCATCTTCGGTCTACATATCAACTCACAGACGCCTATCGGTATGGTAAAATATAAATCCGGCGCCGAAATGGCTTCCAGCGACTGGTTCACTGTCAAAGTGAAAGGGAAACAAACCCATGGCTCTCAGCCCTGGCATGGAATCGACCCAATCGTAGTTGCTTCCCAGATCATTCAGGGCTTCCAGACCATCGTCAGCCGTCAGGCAGAACTCACCAAAGGACCAGTGGTCATCACCGTTGGTAAAATAAATGGTGGTGTAAGAAGCAATATTATTCCTGAAGAACTGACAATGGAAGGAACCATTCGCACATTTGACAACAAAATGCTGGAAGAGGTGCATGAGAAAATGAAACTCACCGCCACCAAAATAGCGGAAGCCTCCGGCGCCACTGCAGATGTAGTCATTGAAAACAAGACCAAAGTAACTTACAATGATCCTGAGCTGGTAAAACTGATGGTCCCTTCCATCGAAGCTGCTGCCGGAAAAGATAATGTAAACGAAACTGAATGGACCACTGGTGCAGAGGACTTCTCCTTTTATGGCGACAAAGCACCTGCATTTTTCTTTTTCCTTGGTGGCATGCCCACAGGCGCAGATCCTGCTAAAGTTGCCGCCCACCATACACCAGATTTCTATATCGACGATTCAAAACTGGATGTTGGCGTGAAAGTTTTCTGTCAACTGGTATTTGATTATGCGAAAAAGAAACCCCTGTATAAAGTGACGAATAATAGTACCCCCGGTACATTATGATCAGCATACAGCACTAAAAAGCCGTCTCTTTCACGAGACGGCTTTTTACTCAAACATCTACACCGATATTATTTACCCCAATTCATTCACTCCTTTCTCTCCTTTCACAAAACAATCTAAGTTGTACATCGTCGTTGCTGCTATATTCTTTAATGCGGTGTCAGTAAGGAATGCCTGATGGCTCGTGATCAATACATTTGCAAACGTGATCAACCGGGAGATCACATCATCCTGCACGATATCGCTGGAATGATCCTCAAAAAACAACCCCCTCTCTTCTTCATACACATCCAATCCCAGATACCCTATCTGTCCTGACTTCAATCCCTCCGTCACATCCAGTGTATTGATCAGTCTACCACGGCTGGTATTGATCAGCATTACTCCTTTCTTCATTTTAGCAATGCTCTGCTTATTTATGATATATTCGGTTTCAGGTGTCAGGGGAGCGTGCAAAGAAATGATGTCCGACTCCCTGCACAATTCCTCTATACTTACATAAGTAGCATCATATGCTTTGGCCCATTCATTATCAGGATACCTGTCAAATGCAATGATCTTACACCCAAAGCCCCGCATGATCTGCCCTACAATCTTCCCGATCTTTCCCATCCCAATGATACCGACAGTCTTGCCATGAAGATCAAAACCAGTTAATCCCTCCAGCGAAAAATTCAAATCCCTGATACGGTTGTGGGCCCTGACTAATTTCCTGTTGAGTGCCAGTATCAGCGCGACAGTATGTTCTGCCACAGCATAGGGAGAATACTCCGGCACCCGGGCTATACGCATACCCAGCGAATGCGCTGCCTGTATGTCAACATGATTAAAACCTGCAGAGCGAAGGGCGATATACTTTACACCCAGTGCCGCCAGTTTTTCCAACACCCGCGCAGAACCATCGTCGTTTACAAAAATACAAATGGCTTCACAACCCGCTGCCAGCGGAGCTGTTGCCAATGAGAGGGTGGGCTCCAGCAAAACTATTTCATGCTGGTCGCCTGCTGCCTGTATCAAAAAATCCCTTTCAAATTTATGTGTACTGTAAAAGGCGGTCTTCATGTTGATCAAAGTTATTCAAACAATAGTAATTATTACGATGATAGCTGCTATTACATCGTCTGACTAATATCATGAAAATTCGCCAATATAATGACAGGAATTTCTGCACCTGCACTGTTAGTAATCATTACTCCATGCTACAAAAAAAGAGGCAGCAGGAATATTTTCCCGCTGCCTCATGTTTAACCCAATGAAACATATCTGGACAAGCATCTTTAATAACGGGTGATCAGCGCAATATGTTTATGGTCTTCTAAAACCCCGTCTTTTACGAATATAATTTCCCCGTTTTTGTCGATCACCGCACGCATGGCATCTTCCACGGCATCAATTGCATGCGCAGCTTCCGGCCCCCGGGTGCGTAGCCTGCCAGTGAGTTTGTCGGTAAAGTCTGCCGAATTGAAATCCTTTTCCACCAGGAGTTTGCCGCCACGCCCATCCCGGGCTGCATCCAGTACATCCCGGATCCCATCTACCACCTGTTCGCGACTGTCTTCCAGCTCACGAATGGCCTGCTGGTCACGCATTTCAATAAACGATTTCACGGCTGGCCAGACTTTGTCTTCCAGGGCCTTCATAGGTACGTTGGAAAAATTGCCATGCACATAGGCTGTGATATCCTTTTTGTGTGTAGTTACATCTTCGAAGTAACCAATATCTTTAGTTGGCCCCGTCAGGATGAGAGGCTGTCCGTGCAGGTAGGCTTCCAGTGGTTTGTCTGCCGCCCTGTAGAAATTTTTCTGGCGCAGGCCGGTTATGACTGATTTATCTTTGGTCATATCACCTAAAGTAGGAGGAGTATAATCATATTCATTGGTAAAGCGGAATGGAAAGTTGTTGTCATTGATCTGTTCCAGCCGGTCCATTCTACCACGGTACAATTGTACCATTTTCTCTTCCAGGTGCAGCACGAGGTAGTCAAAACCATACTGTTCCTGGTATAACAGCTCCCGTACTGCAAATTTTTCTCCAATGCAAACCTTTGCCTGCACGGGCAGGGAAAAGCGGAAGAGCTTATTATAACTTAGTGCTACATACAGGCCAATACCCCGGTCTGCAGGGCTGTATTTATAACTATCGGAGAGTTCATTTAAGGCATTTATCAGTGCGGCAGCCTTGTCAGGCCAGGCCGTACGAAGGTGCTCAGCGGCTTCTTCAATGGATTGATTTACCAGTTGTAAGGCCGCTTTTTTGTCCTGCGCCCCGTCTAATGCTACAACAATGGAAATACAGGGGGCGGATTCATGTTTTTGCATTACAACTAACTGATCGGATAACATAAACCATCATTTAAAAGGTGAATGAAC
Source organism: Chitinophaga sp. (assembly GCF_039596135.1). Lineage (GTDB taxonomy): Bacteria > Bacteroidota > Bacteroidia > Chitinophagales > Chitinophagaceae > Chitinophaga. Next base: position 10,312 of record NZ_JBCNKH010000068.1, on the reverse strand, counting down.
ATGGTATTGATACACAACGAACGTGCCGTATACGGGAGGAAAGGTGGTAGCCCCCTACCACGGATGAGGTGCAGCCACCCGCTGTGACAGGGAAGGTACAGGAAGTAGAAAGATGGCTACAGAAGAACTTGCACACCTCGCTAACTGTTATTAGCTTTGTAACGGAACTTATTGTCATGAAAACAACTCCACTTATTCTGTTACTTTTGGCGTGCAGCAGTGCATTTGCGCAGCATTCTATCTCCTTTAAGATTGACGGGTTTTCGAACAAATACTACGGACTGGTGCTGGTTCGCGATACTGCGAACGTGTTCAAGGCCGGGACCGTAAAAATCTTTGATAAAGCGACAAAGAAAGAGCTGATGCATACAACATCGGACGAACTCACCTTTGATTTGCATGAAGGCCAGGTCAGGGCCAATATCCTGGAGGCCCCTTATGGGGAGCAGAGCCTGATTATTTATGAGGATTTCAACTTTGACGGGGTAAAAGATTTTGCGCTCATGGACGGGCAAAATAGCTGTTACCACGGCCCTTCTTTCCAGATCTGGCTGGCGCAGGGAACAGGTTTTAAGCACAGCGATGCTTTCACCAGGCTGGCACAGGAATATTGCGGTATGTTTGTGGTAAACCAGAAAGACAAGGTACTGGAAACCATGACGAAAAGTGGCTGCTGCTGGCACCAGTTTTCCCGGTTTAAAGTGGAGAATGGTCAATTGAAAACGGTGAGTGTGGAAGAGTCCAGTTTGAGCAACACAGAGCCTTTTTTTGAAGAAGTGTCTCAGCAGACCTGGGTGAATGGAAAGGAAGAGCAGACATTGAAACAGTATATTTCTGAAGTAGATACCCTGTTTTCATTTACCCTGGCAAAGAATGGTAAACAGGTAGTGCTGTTTCAGGCAGCACAGGGTGAGTTTCTCTTTTATGCCCTGTGTCTGAAAGATGGCAGTGTAGAATTTTCCTATCCTGAAGTCGTATATGACGAAAAAAAACAGGAGAATGTAGGCGGTGTAATGACTTTTAGTAATGGAAAATTATCTTTTAAGAATGATGATGCCTCTTATGAAATATACGATGAGGGGAATGGAAAAATTGGAGTGAAGGTGCTAAGCGATGGAAAGAACTATGTGTTTGAAGGCGTTGAAGGAAGTGTGAAGGGAGACCTGGATAATTTAAAAAAACTGGACAAAAAGAATTTAAACAAAACGCTTTAGCCTGAGGCTAAAGCGTTTTGTTCTTTTTATACCAATCAGCAAAGGACTGTTTTGGCGCCGCTGGCATATCTCTTTGTTTATACCACGGATTCAGCCCGTTATTTACCACGCCGGGAAAATGCCGCATTACCCAGCGTCCAACCCCACCGGCCGTCTTAAACATCGTGGGCCTTGACAGCACCATATTCATCATCTGCATACCTGCCTTTTTGGAAGTCGTGGCGTATCCTTCCTGCACAATTACCTGCCTCCATTTATACAGCTGCTCATGAATATCGATCTTCACGGGACACACATTTGAACAGGAGCCGCAAAGCGTAGATGCAAATGGCAGATCCGCATTCTCTTTCATATCCAGGTTAGGTGCCAGTATAGCCCCGATCGGGCCTGCTACTGCATTGTGATAACTGTGGCCACCGCTTCGGCGATATACCGGGCAGGTATTCATACACGCACCACAACGGATGCATTTCAGTGAATTACGGAATTCCTCCCTGCCCAGCTGCCGGCTACGTCCATTATCCACCAGTACAATATGCAATTGCTGTCCTGGCCCTGGCTTCCGGAAATGACTGCTATAAGTCGTAATTGGCTGCCCGGTAGCGCTGCGCGCCAGCAAACGAAGAAACACCCCAAGGTGTTTACGCTGCGGAATGATTTTCTCAATCCCCATACAGGCAATATGTACATCCGCAAGGTGAGCACCCATATCGGCATTTCCTTCGTTGGTACATACAACCATCTCCCCTGTTTCTGCAACAGCAAAGTTCACACCTGTAATTGCTACGCGCGACTGGATAAATTCCTTTCTAAGGTGCAGCCTGGCAGCCGCTGTAAGGAACTGCGGATCCGCATTTCCGGCAGGGGTGCCTAAGTGAATATGAAACAGATCTCCGATCTCTTCTTTCTTTTTATGAATACAAGGCAGTACAATGTGACTGGGTGGTTCTTTCGCCAGCTGCACAATACGTTCGCCCAGGTCCGTATCAATCACGTCTATACCATGTTCCGCCAGGAATGGGTTCAGGTGGCACTCTTCCGTGAGCATGGATTTACTTTTCACCATGCGCTTTACGCCCTGTTCCTGTAAGAGTTTTAGTACGATCTGATTATGTTCTTTCGCATCAGCCGCCCAGTGCACGGTAGCGCCGTTGAGTTGTGCATTCTTTTCAAATTCCAGGAGGTAATCATGCAGATTTCCAAGCACGTTGAATTTGATCCGGGATGCCGCTTCACGCAGGTCTTCCCATTCAGGAAGGGACCATGCCATTTTATCTCTCTTCTGCCGTACCCACCACAGGGTTTCATCATGCCAGTCTACTCTCGCTTCGTTTTGGTTGAACGTTTCCGCAAGTTCCGCGTGTTCTTTATGTTCCATTCAGATCAGTTTTGGTGTTTAAAAAGCAGCATTCAGGATTTCTGCAATGTGCAGCACTTTCACCTTGCTCTGCTGTCTTTTGAGAATACCTTCCAGGTGCATGAGACAGCTCACATCATTACCTGTGATATATTCGGCACCATGCTTTTCGTGATCTGCCACACGGTCTTTCCCCATTTTCACAGATACCGCTTCTTCAAATACGCAGAAAGTGCCTCCAAAACCGCAGCACTCGTCCTTACGGTCAAGTTCAACCAGTTCCAGGCCATCCACCATTTGCAACAGCTGTTGTGGTTTGGAATAAGGCGCTGCCACCAGCTCCGTCATCTGGGAGAGGTGCAGTCCCCGCTGCCCATGACAGCTCTGGTGAATACCAACTTTATGAGGAAAACGGGCTGCCAGGTTTTTTACCTTCAATACATCCGTTAAAAATTCAGACAGTTCATAGATATGCTCCCGGATATGAGTAGCAGCATCTTCTTTATCATGCACGTGCAGATGGTCTTTGATATGTAGTGTGCAGCTGCCCGATGGCGCTACGATGTAGTCAAATTCTGCAAAGTTTTTGACAAAAAGTTCATTACAACCACCGGTGAGGTGTTCAAAACCGGAATTTGCCATGGGTTGTCCGCAACAGGTTTGCCCCTGGGGATATACTACCTCGCAACCCAGTTTCTCCAGCAGGGATAAAGTGGCGATGCCCACCTGCGGATAGAACTGGTCAATATAGCAAGGTATAAAGAGTCCTACTTTCATGTAAGTTCGTTTAAATAAGGCACTACCTGTAAGCGAATTCCCTGTTCACTGCATAATGCCTCATTTCAACCAGATCTCCGGGCAGGGGTTGGGTATTCCAGTGCTGGTGAATAGCCAGCGCAGCCCCGATGGCGGTAGCCTGTGCTACAGAAGCCGCAAATACCTCCATCTGAGGAAATGCCGCTGCCAGCATGTGCATGTACACCGGGTTTTTACCAAAACCGCCGTCTACAAAAATACGCCGCACCGCGGTACCGGTTGTAACGAGCGCAGTTGAGTGCTGCTGCTGTTCCATCAGGTCCATAATTAGCTGGTGATAAGCAATTTCGTAACTCGTGAAATCTGACAATGATCTATGAGCAAACCGGGAGGCCCGTAACAGGTCTTTTCCTGAGAGCGGTGCTTCCTTTACCGCCGCTGCCTGCAAATGAGCAAATATAGCGGGGTCAAAGGCGATTTGCTGGTAGTAATTTACCGGTGTTTGATAATATTCTGACAGCCTGCGCACCTGCTGCTCATGCTCGTTCCCGGCAAAGAGACGTGCGGCCTTTACAGGGCGCCCCTGGTAGGTGAGGTAACAGAGGCAATCCTGTTCCAGTTCTTCAGGTGTAAGTGGCTGGTCATTGAATGGGTTCAGGGTAATGCACCAGGTGCCGGTGCTGATGAGAGCAAAGGGCTCCCGGAAGCTCTCTAAGTAAGGAATGAGGGCTGCAGAACTGTCGTGCAGCCCTGCGCCTACTACGTAGTCATTGCACTTAATGACAGCGTTCCCGGGGAAGACAGCAGGCAGTTTTTTGTCCAGACCTTCTGCCCGTACCCATTCATGATATTGCTGGTGTTTGAAATCCCATAGCATGGTATGACAACCAATACTGGTAATATCTGTCATGTACCTGCCGGAGACCAGGTAGCTCACATATTGTGGCAGGTGCAAAGCGTAATGGATCTGCCTGTACAATTCAGGTTGCTGTTCTTTTATGCGATACAACTGTAAACCGGAATTCAGGCTGCCAAGTGCGGGAGAAGCAGTTTCGCTACAAATTTGCAGCTGGCCGCCGTATTTGTTATGAAAAGTATTCTGTAGTGACGCGGGATACGATTTGAGATAGTTGTACAAAGGGGCAATGACTTCGCCATTCTCATTGAGATAGACGAAGCTCGCACCATATGTACTGAAGTTCATGGCTATTACGTGGAAGGCAGGTTGGGTGGTGAGTTCTTTCAGGCTATCCTTCACCCATTGGGTGAGTAGTTCGATGTCTTCACAGTTGTCACCGTCTTCGTCTTTGGTTTCAGGGAAGCTCATGCCCCTTTCATAGACGATGTGATATTGTTCATTGATAAGGAACAATTTTTTATTGGTCTTACCGATGTCTAAGATAGCGATGCAATTCATGGCAGCTGTTTAAAAAGAATTTGCCAATATGCCTTTTGCATATTGACAAATTCAATCTCAATCTCAATATGTAAATGGGCATTGGAAATGGCGGTTATAATCCTGTTGCGACAGTCTTCAATCCTCTCTCCTTAATCAGGTTCTCTCTCACCTTATACTGCCTGTAAAACGCAATCGGATCCAGCACGCCACCTGCATTCAGGCGGGCCTGGGCAACCAGTGGCCGTACATCTGTGCGATAAGCCTGCTGCAGAATTTCCTGTGCCGCTACTGCGTCATTATTCTGCTGCGCAGCCTGTAGTGCTTTGGTGTCCACCAGCAGGGCCTGTGCATACGCAATCTTGATGGCCTCTACTGATTGCAGCAAATCTTCCAGCGGATCTTTTACGTTGTGAGAAGCATCGATCATCCAGCCAAGGTCGCTGGCGTGGTGCATACCACGGGCATCCATGCCCTCTACCAGCTCGTTGAAGATGAGGAATAGCTGATAAGGGTTGATGCTGCCAACAGTGAGGTCATCATCACCATACTTGGAGTCATTGAAATGGAATCCGGCCAGCTTGCCTTCCATGAGAAGAAGGGCTACAATCTGCTCGATATTGGCATTTGGGAGGTGATGTCCCAGGTCAACCAATGTCTGGGCTTTAGGGCCCAGCTTATTGGCGAATAAAAGGGATTGCGCCCAGTCGCCGATAGTAGTGCTATAGAAATTAGGTTCGTATGCTTTGTATTCAATGTAGAGTTTCCAGTCGTCAGGCAGTGCTGCATAGATTTCCTGGAGACTTTCGTAAGTGCGGTTGAATGCACCGCGAAAGTTGAGCTGCCCGGGAAAACAGGAACCATCTGCCAGCCAGAGGCTGAGTGCGTTGGAGCCGAGTTCCACACCGTAGCGGATTACTTCGATGTTGTGTTCAACGGCTTGTTGTCTTACGCCTTTGTCAGTATGGTGCAGGGAGCCGAATTTATAGCTAAATTCCTGTCCGGGTTGATCCTGGAAGGTGTTTGAATTAACAGCATCGAAGCGGATATCGTATTGTGCAGCGAGGGCTTTTATATTGGCAGCATTTTCAGGAATATCCCATGGAATATGCAAAGAAACGGCGCCACTGCTGCGGTTCAGGGCATGCAGCAGCCCAATATCCGTAATTTTTTCTTCCAGGTTACGGGGTTCACCACCGCCGGAAAAACGGCCAAAGCGTGTGCCACCGGTACCGAGGGCCCAGCTGGGAATAGCTACCTGGAATTCTTCCAGTTTTTCAAGTACCTCGTTGAGGTCATTGATTTTCTCAGAGATATGCTGAAAATTGCGATCGTGGGCTTGTTTGCGGGCGTCGTTAAAATCAGAAATGTGGAATTTTTCGATATTCATAACCAGAATTTTGCGCGTGATTCAATTTAACGAAAATGTGCCGAAAAGCAAGGCTTGCAAAGGGCAAGCCTTGCTGGTATTTTATCTTACAAAGGCTGTTGCCACACCGCCATCTACATTCAGCACATTGCCGGTTGACTTGTTCAGCAAGCCACCAGTGAGTGCAAAACAGGCATTGGCAATATCCTCAGGTAATATGATCTGGTTGAGCAGGGTACGTTTTGCATAGTAACCAGGCAGTTCTTCCACAGTGATGCCATAAGCTTTGGCACGACCTGCAGCCCAGTCACCTTCCCATATTTTACTATCAGCGATCACAGCATCAGGGTTGATGACGTTCACACGGATATTGTCTTTTCCTAATTCAGCAGCATTGAGGCGGCTCAGGTGCAGCTGTGCAGCTTTTGCAGAACCATAACCGGCGTTGTTAGGTCCGCTCATGAGGGCATTCTTGCTCACGATGTTCAGCACGTCACCACCCATATCCTGTTTACGCATTACTGCCACGCCAGCCTGTGTCACGAGGAACTGACCTTTTACCAGTACATCATACAGCAGATCCCAGTCTTTCTCTGTATGTGCTTCCAGTGGTTTGGAAATGGACAGGCCAGCGCAATTCACTACGAGGTCTACCCCACCGAATGCCAGCGCGCCTACAGCAAAGGCTTCATGAATGTCAGCAGATTTGGTAACGTCGAGCACTGCAGCTGCAAATACATCGGAACCATATTGTTTCTGGAATTCATCTTTTGCTTTTTCAAGACGGCCGGCATCGTTGTCATTGATGATTACGCAGGCGCCTTCGTCAGCGAATTTCTTAGCAATTGCTTTACCAATACCACCAGCGCTGCCTGTTACCAGTGCAATACGGCCAGATAAAGCCTTAGGCTTAGGCATACGTTGCAGTTTAGCTTCTTCGAGCAACCAGTATTCTATATCAAATGCTTCCTGCCGTGGCAAAGCGGTGTATTCAGAAATAGCTTCTGCACCCCGCATCACGTTGATCGCGTTGATATAAAATTCAGCAGCTACGCGGGCAGTTTGTTTATCTTTCGAAAAGGTAAACATCCCGATACCAGGATAAAGGATCACCACCGGATTCGGATCGCGCAGTGCCGGACTGTTGTCATGACGGCAGGTGTTGTAGTACTCAGTATACATCTGGCGATACGCTGCAAATGCAGGTTCCAGTTGCTGTTTTACAGTAGCTACATCATCCAGTGAGGCCAGTGGATCCAGGTCCAGTACCAGCGGACTGATTTTGGTGCGCAGAAAGTGGTCCGGACAGCTCGTACCTAATGGCGCCAGGCGGTCAAGGTCATTGGAATTGATGAACTCGAGCACGCGCGGATCATCAGTAAAATGACCGATCATGCGGGTATGACCGGAGCAAAGGCCACGTAATACGGGTGCCAGTGCAGCGGCTTGTTTTTTACGCACTTCCGGAGCGGCAGGGCTGATTTTAGCACCACCAAAGACAGCGCGTTTTTTGTTATAGTTATCTTCCAGGTAAGAAGCGCAGCGCTCAATCACTTCGAGGGTATTGATATAGCTTTCGTAAGCAGTATCTCCCCAGGTGAAGAGACCGTGAGAGCCAAGCATAATGCCCCTGATACCAGGGTTCTCCTGCAGACATTGGCGGAGTTTCAGGCCGAGGTCAAAACCAGGGCGCTGCCAGGGTACCCAACCGATAGTGCCGTTAAAGAGTTCCTGGGTAATGCGTTCACCATCTTTGGCAGCTGCAATAGCAATGGCTGCGTCCGGATGCAGGTGATCGATATGTTTAAATGGCAGGAAGCCATGCAGGGGAGTATCGATAGAAGGTGCTTTGGATTTCAGGTCGTAGATGCAGTGGTTAAAGAGTTCTACCATTTCATCTTCCATCTGAATGCCTTTGTAAATATTTTCGAGGCTGTGCAGGCGGTCTACGTACAATGCAGCAAGCCCACTACGTTTCAGGGTACCGAGGTCACCTCCCGAGCCTTTCACCCACATTACTTCTGTTTGCTTTCCGGTAAGCGGGTCTTTGGCCATGGCTTTACAGGAGGTGTTACCACCGCCATAGTTTGTTAAGCGAAGATCTGCGCCCAGGAGGTTAGAGCGGTAGATTAACAGGCCTACTTCGTCACCAGCCAGCGCGGCGGCCTTTTCCTCATCCCATAAGTAGCTTACGTGCTTGAAATTTACAGACTGAATCATGTATGTATGTTTAAAGTATTATCCTAATGAATTACCATATCCTACCAGCAGCACAGAAATCACAATCGTCAATACACCCACCAGTATCGTTTTAAATGTCTCCTGACTCACACCCTTCCATTCTTTTAATGTAATCCCCCACAGGCTGGATATCATAATGATAAATGCCATATGCAGGATCCATGAACTGGCACCATTTCCTAATTTGCTCTCGCCCATGCCATAAAAAAAGAACTGGAAGAACCAGGTCGTGCCCGCCAATGCAGCAAAGAGATAATTGCCTGCCAGCGGGGTTTTCTTATTAGTGTAATCACTGAAGGTTTTATTACGTGCATTCAGCAGCAAACACCAGAACAGGTTGGTGGTAAGACCACCCCATAGCAGCACTACAAAGATGACATTGTTCTGAAAGAGCGGATTGCACCCCTGCTGAACAGCAATCGCTGCCATTGGTTTACCCGCCTCGATGCCAAAGTTGAAACAGGCACTGAGAATGCCTGATATGGTACCTACAATCAACCCTTTTTTAAGACTGAACTCAGATATGCTCTGTTTCTTCTCATCATCTGTCAATTCTTTCTCTTTCATCATCCCGGCTTTTCCGCAGATGGCGATTCCGAGTAAACACACAATCACACCTGCCAGCACCAGTTGTCCGCTGATGTGTTGAACCATGGATGAAAACGTATGAGCTGTGTCGCTGGTGAACAGATCCCTGTAAATAGGCGGAATCAATGCCCCAAAGGCAGACGTGTAACCCAGCGCTACAGACATTCCCAGGGACATTCCCAGGTAGCGCATGGTAAGCCCAAAGGTAAGACCCCCGATGCCCCATAATACGCCCATAAAGTATGTCCAGAATAGTGTAGTGCCGTCAGTGGCGCGGATGATGCTCAGGAAGTCGGGAATGGTGATCCATGCAGCAAGGAAAGGCACGATCAGCCAGGAAAAGAATCCGCCTACTATCCAATAACTTTCCCAGGCCCAGTTCCTGACTTTTTTAAAAGGGATGTAAAAACTGCCCGAGGCAAAGCCTCCGATGAAATGAAAAAAAACACCAAGAATAGCTTGCATAATTGTGGAATTGTGGTTTTTATCTGTTTTAACTGTGGAACTTGAATAGTGGCTGCACTATCTGATTTTTCAAATGTATGGAATGGGGTTGGCGGAACTGTCCTATACATTCCTATAGGTATGTTGTAATCCAATAAAAAACCCATTAGCGCACTTAAAAGAATGCGCTAATGGGCTCATTGGTTGGTCTTGATGGAGAGTACTAGTCGTTCCAGATAATTTCACCCCAGGGGAGCGGATGTTGCTTCAGGCTACGCCTGGCCATCTCTTCCTTTTCTTTAAAATAAGGACTATTGAAAGCAGCCTCTTTTTCAGGAGTCATTATTAATATGCCCGGCTTGGGGAATTTACTGCAATACTCTTCCCAGGTAAGTGGTATTTTTTCATTCATTTTATTCTATTTTATAATTTTTCTGCTTGGCGATAAAAGCTGAATAATTCACGCCCGGTTTGAAATATTCCCAACCCAGGCTAGTCTTTCCCAGAATATCAAAATGATTGTCGATTTCCATCTTGTTAGCATTTATTCCCATTTGATATAACCGGGTTCTTGCAGGCGTCCTTCCTTTAGCATAGATGACTACATTGCCCAAATAATTCATAATGTATAAAACAGTATTTGCTACTGTTGCTAAAACTTTATTTCTGTCGGCATTATTAGAAATAGTATTATCATCATAGCCATCCCGGTTTTTATCAGCATCTCCAAATCCTAAATTTAGAATTTTGGTTCCATCAGGTAGCTGTCCTATCTCTACATACTTTACCATTTTTTTAATGGTTCCATTTGGACCCTCACTATCAAACTCAAACCTTGTACGGCTTTCGTTGGTCTCAAACAAATATCTCTCTAAGTTCATATCCAAATTTACTCCCTCCCCCCGGTTTTTTTCCCTCCCCCCCTGTTCATTCCTTGTTCATTTTCC
>NZ_JBCNKH010000067.1:0-32452 GCF_039596135.1 Chitinophaga sp. | reverse complement strand
ACAAGACGCAACTACCGCGGGTACATACATCCGCAACATGCTCGAATATAATTTTATTTATAACGATGGCTTCTTTGCATGGCAGGGATACCTGGCTGCTGCTGCGGGCGATTTAGAATTATTATTGTCGCTGGATGAGGAATGCACGGCATTGAAATCTCCCATGGAAATGAGGCAGGCCAGCCAGAAGCTGGGGTTGCGGCTGCTGAAGCTCATGGGGCCATTGACACGTAGCGGATTTGCAAAAGAATATGCGTTAAAAACAACAGGTCATTATTGCTTGGTCTTTGGGATGTATGCTTACCTGCTGGGAATTCCATTGGAAGAGGCCATGACGGCTTTTTATTATAATGCAGCCACAGGTATGGTAACGAATTGTGTAAAACTTGTGCCGCTGGGGCAACAGCAGGGGCAGGAAATCCTGTATGGTTTATTGCCCTTATTGCCTGGGTGGGTTGCTAAAACACAATTAGTGCCCCGGGAGCTGGCCGGTCGCTGTAGTCCAGCCTTTGACATCAGCTGTATGCAGCATGAAAAATTATATTCAAGGTTATACATGTCGTAAATGGAGAACAGGAAATATATAAAAATAGGTGTAGCCGGCCCTGTAGGCGCTGGTAAAACTGCTTTGATAGAACGTTTATCCCGTCAGCTGCATGAAACATACAGCCTGGCGGTGATCACCAATGATATTTACACAAAAGAGGATGCAGAATTCCTCATGAAAAACAGTCTGTTGCCTGCTGAACGTATTATCGGCGTGGAAACAGGCGGTTGCCCCCACACCGCTATCCGGGAAGATGCGAGTATGAACCTGGAAGCGGTGGAGGAAATGGTCTCCCGCTTTCCGGATGTGGAAATCATCTTTATTGAAAGTGGGGGTGACAATCTCTCTGCCACCTTTAGTCCGGACCTGGCAGATGTGACCATTTTTGTGATTGATGTGGCAGAAGGAGACAAGATTCCCCGCAAGGGAGGTCCGGGCATTACCCGTTCAGATCTGTTGGTGATCAACAAGATTGACCTGGCGCCTTATGTACATGCAAGTCTTGAGGTCATGGACAGAGATGCCCGGAAGATGCGGAATGAGCGGCCATTTATTTTCACGAACCTGATGTCGCTACAGGGATTGGACCAGGTTATAGACTGGATCAAAAAATACGCGTTACTGGAAGCATAATGTATAGCGAGTTACAAATAAATACTGCCGCGCGGAATAGTAAGACTTATTTGCAACACTGCTATTTCACCCGCCCGTTCAAGGTGGCGGATATCAGTGGGCAGCATGCATCAGATTTACATTTAACGCTGATGAGTGCTTCGCCGGGAATATTGGATGGTGATGAATATGATATGAAGGTGAATGTGGCGCCAGGTACCAGTCTGCATCTGTATACCCAGTCTTATCAGCGCATATTCCAGATGAAATTGGGTGCAAAACAGGTGTTTTCGGTTCATTTAGGAGCTGGCAGTAGCTTAATTTACCTGCCACATCCCAGTGTTCCACACGAAAATGCGGTATTCTCAGCTGTGAATAAAATCCAGCTGGAGAAGGATAGTCGCCTGCTATGGGGAGAGATTATCACTTGTGGGCGTAAACTGAGTGGGGAGATTTTCCGCTGCCGGCATTTTCAGAGCACCACGGAGGTACGTTCTGAAGGAAAGCTGGTATTTAAGGATGTGACATTGCTGGAACCGGCACTGGTGCCGGCAGGCGAGATGGGGCAGTGGGAGGGCTATACTCACCAGGCCTCCCTGTACTGGCAGGATGGGGCAGTGGATATGGAGGAAATGGCAGGCGAGGTACATGACCTTTTGTCCGCCGAGGCAGGCATCCGGGGCGGTGTGTCCAGAACAGCCGCAGGCGCGCTGCTGGTCAGGGTTTTAGGACAGGGTGGCGAGCAACTTTACCAGCTATTTAAAAAGATAGCATTACTGGCTGGCGAGGAAAGAAGACTTTAAAATGATCATGGTATGAATATGGAGCTACAGTTGCTCATTATCACAGCGTTGACTATCAGTACCCTGCACACGGTGACCGGGCCGGATCATTATATTCCGTTCATAGCCCTGAGCAGGGTGAGGAGCTGGTCAGTAGGCAAGACGGTGGTATGGACGTTGCTGTGCGGTGTGGCGCATGTGGGTAGTTCTGTGTTGCTGGGATTGCTGGGGATTGGCCTGGGATGGTCATTGTCTAAGATCAGCGGGTTGGAAAATCTGCGGGGCGGCATAGCCGGATGGGCGTTGCTTAGTTTTGGCCTGTTGTATACAATATGGGGATTGAAACGGGCCTGGCAAAACAAGGTACACAAGCATTTTGACATATACGACAACGGAGACATATATGTATATGAGCATAAACATGAACAAATCGTGTATCCGCAGGAGCGAAGAAAGGTGACACCATGGATTATGCTTATTATCTTTGGTCTCGGTCCCTGTGAACCACTGATACCTTTATTGACATATCCGGCGGCGCAACATGCTGCTTACGCCATGGTATTGCTGATCGTGGTATTTACGCTCTTTACATTATTGACAATGGTGGCGATGGTATTGTTGGGCTATTATGGCTTTTCACTGCTGACCACCAGTCGTTTGGAGCGATATGTGCATGCATTGGGAGGATTCACTATTTTTATTTGTGGTTTAGGTATGGTGTGGCTGGGTTGGTAAAGAAAAAATTTACTGGTATATATCATCGCGGGAATTGAATGTTTTCCCGATGCGCACTTTGATAATGTACTATTCCTAATTGATAATTCGTAATTTTACTTCATCTTTTGGCTTTTACACGATAATTTATGGCACAAAGCGTATTCGATTTTGGCATGATTGGTCTTGGCGTAATGGGAAGAAACCTGTTGCTCAACATGGCTGATCATGGCTTTTCCGTTATTGGTTTCGACAAGGATACCACCAAGACCGGAGCACTGGAATCGGCTGCTACAGCTGGCACTACCGTGAAGGGAGTGGCTGAACTGGCAACCATGGTACAATTGCTGGAGCGTCCGCGCAAACTAATGATGCTGGTTCCCGCAGGGAAACCGGTAGACGATGTGATCGAATCACTGATCCCGCTGTTAGCGCAGGGCGATGTGGTGATCGATGGCGGAAACTCTCATTATACTGATACCCTGCGCAGGGTGAAATATCTGCGGGAGAAGGGTATACATTTTATGGGCATCGGTGTATCCGGTGGTGAAAAGGGTGCCCGTACAGGTCCCAGCATCATGCCGGGTGGCGACAAGGAAGCTTACGAAAAGGTAAGACCTATGCTGGAGGCAGTATCTGCCAAGGTAAATGGTACCCCATGCGTAGCTTACCTGGGTAAGGAAGGTGCCGGTCATTATGTGAAAATGGTGCATAATGGTATCGAATATTCCATCATGCAGCTGATCAGCGAAACTTATGCCTTGCTGAAGAAGGAAGGACTGAGCAACGAGCAGCTGCACGAAACATTTAAAAAGTGGAATGAAGGCGACCTGCAATCATTCCTGATCGAGATCACTGCAGACATCTTCCTGCAAAAGGATGATAAAACCACTGCATACCTTGTAGATGTGATCTCTGACAAAGCCGGTTCCAAAGGAACAGGTAAGTGGACTTCGCAGGATGCGATGGAACTGCCTGTAGCCGTACCTGTGATTGATACAGCAGTAGCTATGCGTACCGTTTCCGGCTACAAAGATGAGCGCGTGGAAGCTGCAAAAATTTACGCTTCTTCCGAATCAGCACCTGCACTGAGCGTAGCGCAGATTCACGATGCACTGAGCTTCGGTATTTTGCTGAGCTATGCACAGGGACTGGCCATGCTTACACAGGCTTCCAAAGAACTGGAAATGGAAATTCCATTGCCTGAAGTTGTGAAAGTGTGGAGAGGCGGCTGTATTATCCGTTCTACCCTCCTGGAAGTATTTACCCGCGCATATGAGGCCAACCCGTCATTGCCTAACATCTTATTGAGTGAAGAGATTGCAGCTATCGTGAAGCAGGTAGTTGGTAACACCCGTGCTGTAGTAGCGAGTGCGGCACAGTCGGGAATAGCAGCAGCAGGTATTATGTCTGCACTGTCTTACTTCGACGCCTACCGTACAGAACGTATGCCTACCAACCTGGTACAGGCGCAGCGTGACTACTTTGGAGCACATACCTATCAGCGTATAGACCAACCCGGTACTTTCCATACCGTGTGGGGAGAATAATAGTTGTGGCCTGACGGGGATTGCGTACAACTTTGTCAGGCTGCACTGCTTAAAAAAACAATTTTATGCAAAACCACAAACGCCCTGCGGCCTCCATCCTGTTTATATTTGGAGGTAGCGGCGATCTGAATTACAGAAAACTTTCGCCGGCTTTATATAACCTTTTTCTGGACGATTACATGCCGGAAAAATTCGCCATCGCAGGTATCGGACGTAGCCAGTATTCTAACGATGACTATCGTACCCACCTCCTGGACGGGATCAACAAATTTTCCCGTCGTAAAGATGAGCAAAATGGTCACTGGGAAGAGTTCTCAAAAAATGTAACCTACCTGCAGATGGATGCGGACAATCAGGCTGCTTACAGCAAGATTACCGACTTTGTGAAGGAAAAGGAAACAGAATGGGGAGAGCATCCAAATGTTATTTTCTACCTGGCAGTAGCGCCACAACTGGTGCCTTCTATCGCTCAGAAACTGGGCGCACTGAACCTCTGCACAGATAAAAACTGTACCCGTATTGTGATCGAAAAGCCATTTGGCCATGACCTGCAAAGTGCGCATGACCTGAATGCGCTGCTGGGCCGCCTGTTCTCTGAAGAGCAGATTTACCGCATCGACCACTACCTGGGTAAAGAAACCGTACAGAACATACTGGCACTGCGCTTTGCCAATGCCCTGTTTGAACCGGTATGGAACCGTAACTATATCGATCACGTACAGATCACTGCTTCAGAAACAGTAGGTCTGGAAGATCGTGCACAATACTACGAGAAGTCAGGCGCCCTGCGCGATATGGTACAGAACCACATCCTGCAGGTACTCTGTATGGTTGCTATGGAAGCACCGGTATCATTCGATGCGAATGAGGTGCGTAATAAAAAGGTAGACGTACTGAATGCAATGCGTGCTTTCCCTAAGGAAAAGGTGCATGAGAATGCGGTACGTGGCCAGTATTCCAGCGGCTGGATCAAGGGTAAGGAAGTACCTGGCTATCGTGATGAAAAAGGTGTGGCAAAAGAATCTGCTACGGAAACTTATGCAGCCGTGAAGTTCCATATTGATAACTGGCGCTGGCAGGGCGTACCTTTCTATGTACGTACCGGTAAACACCTGCATCAGAAAGCAACGAATATCACCCTGCAGTTCCGCCCGGCTCCTCACTTTGCATTCCCATCAGAATCTGCAGAGACCTGGAGACCTAACCGTCTTACCATCAGTATTACACCTGAAATGGATATCCGCATCCGCTTCCAGGCTAAACGTCCGGGTCAGGCCATGACACTGGAACCAGTAGACATGGTATTCAACTTCGATCATCAGTATGGTGATGACCATGCACCAGAAGCATACGAAACACTGCTGCTGGATGTGATGGAAGGAGATGCGACCCTGTTTATGCGTGCAGACCAGGTAGAAGCTGCCTGGAAACTGATCATGCCGATACTGGAAACATGGGAATCCCGCACCCCGGTTGACTTCCCTAACTATGCGCCTGACTCATGGGGCCCGGAAGATGCCGATGCAATGATCGCGAGGGATGGACATGCATGGATCAATCTGCCTAAATAATATCTGACATGGAATTACATATAGCCAAGAATACCCAGGAACTGAGCGAGAACCTGGCTGCATGGATCAGCAACTATATACAGGAAGTATTGCAGGATCAGGACATTTTTACCTTTGTACTATCCGGTGGCAGTACGCCTAAGTCGCTGTACCAGTTACTGGCTAAGGAGCCTTACAGCAAGATGATTCCGTGGAAAAGAATTCATTTCTTCTGGGGAGATGAGAGAGCCGTGCCGTTTGAAGATGATCGTAACAATGCCCGTATGGCATTTGAAAGTCTGCTGGAAGTGGTGAATGTACCTAAGGAAAATATTCATGTAATGCGCACCGACATCAAGCCGGAAGAATCAGCAGCAGCATATGAAGAAATTCTGCTGGAATATTTCAAGGATACAGATACTACCTTCGACCTGGTATTGTTGGGCATGGGTGACGACGGCCATACGCTGTCCCTCTTTCCCGGTATGCCGATAGTGAATGAGAAAAAGGCCTGGGTAAGTGCCTTCTGGCTGCAGGCCCAGGATATGTACCGCATTACGCTGACGGCACCGGTGGTGAACCAGGCGGCATGCGTGATATTTATGGCGACTGGCATCGGTAAGGCCCTGACCTTGAAGAACGTAATTGAGGGTACATTTGATGCAGAGAAATTCCCTTCTCAGTTAATCAGGCCGCAGGATGGTGAGTTGCACTGGTTTGTGGATGAGGCTGCGGCGAGTGCACTGGAAATGTAAAATGATCGCTTTTAAAATAGAAAGCCGGTTGCGAAAGTGACTGGCTTTTTTTATTTTGTTGAATATGAAACCATCACTTATTTACCTGTTTGCGCTACTATTCGGCGCTTCCACTGTTATAGGACAAAAGAAATATACCGCCGACTGGGCTTCGCTGGAGACCCGCGGTATTCCGGCCTGGTTCAATCAGTCTAAATTTGGCATCTTCATACACTGGGGCGTTTATGCAGTGCCTTCATATGCACCTGTAGGCCCGGGGGGTTATTCAGAATGGTACTGGTATCAGCTGGATGGTCGTACCGATGGGCCGCACGATGCGACCCGCGCATTCCACGATAAGAACTATGGCAAAGATGTGCCTTACCAGGACCTGGAAAAGCAGTTTACCGCTTCTTTGTTTAATCCTGATCAATGGGCGGAGATCTTCCGCCGCTCAGGGGCAAAGTATGTAGTACTGACCTCCAAGCACCATGAGGGTTATGCCCTGTGGGACAATCAACAGGCCAGTGAAAGCTGGGGTCGTACCTGGAATGCAAAAGATGGTACGCCTAAAAGAGATTTGCTGGGAGACCTGACGAATTCAGTACGCAAGGCAGGTTTGAAAATGGGTTACTATTATTCCCTGTACGAATGGTTCAACCCGATCTGGAAAAAAGATAAACAACAATACATCAACCAGGTGATGATTCCCCAGTTCAAGGACCTGGTGACGAAGTATAAACCGTCAGTGATCTTCTCTGATGGCGAATGGGAACTGTCTGATACCGCATGGCACAGTACTTCGCTGCTGGCATGGTTGTTCAACGAATCGCCGGTGAAGGATGAAGTGGTGATAGATGATCGCTGGGGCAGCAATACACGTGGTAAACACAATGGTGCTACGTATCTCACATCTGAATATGGTAGCGGTATGCAGCCGGGTGTGATCTGGGAAGAGAGCCAGGGCATTGGCCAGTCTTATGGTTATAACCGCATGGAGAATGTGGATGATTATAAAAAAAGTGCAGACCTGACACTGATGCTGGTCGATATTGTATCGAGAGGTGGTAACCTGCTGCTGGATATCGGACCCACTGCCGATGGCCGTATTCCGGTGATTATGCAGCAAAGGCTGATCGATATTGGTGCATGGCTGGATGTAAATGGAGAAGCGATTTTTGATACCAAAACATGGAAAGAAACAAGACAGTGGAGTGAAGGTAAAATACCTGAGTTGAAGGAGTCAAATTTCATGTCAGATTATAGTATTTCAAACCTGGTAAAACCTGCCAAAGATCGTGCACATGTAGAGTTGTTCTTTACACAGAAAGAAAATGCACTGTATGCGATCGTACCGGGGTATGTGCCGCAGGTGAAGATTAAGGATTATATGCCGTCAAAGAAAGTGACGGTGAGTATACTGGGATGTACAAAAAAGATTAGTGGAAAGCAGGTAGGGAAGGACTTTGTGATTGATTTATCAGGATTGACGCCGGGCGATTTACCAACTGGTTTATTTACTATCCGTATAAAATAAAACAAAAACGCTTCTGCCTAAGGCAGAAGCGTTTTTGTTTTGAAAACTACCAGTTATCGATACTTATTTTCTCCATCGTTGCTGTATTCAGCAAAGACCCTATTGCAGTACTTGGATAGATCTCTTCGAATGTCTTCACCTGGTTCATGAACACCCTTCGTGACAGGTGGCTCCTGGTGATATGATGTGGTGATTCCAATCCTGCAGCAGCAGCCAGTTCTATGGCGCTTTCAATAGTGTCCTGGTGATAGTTTGCTACTCTTTGTTTTTTATCATCTACTACCAGGCCGGCCTGCAGCCATTTATCCTGTGTCGCTACACCTGTAGGACAGCGGTTGGTATTACAGATCAATGCCTGGATACAACCCAGTGCCATCATCATGGCTCTTGCACTATTGCAGGCATCGGCGCCCAATGCCAGGGCACGGAGAATGTGGAAACCCGTCAGGATTTTGCCGGAGGCTATCACCTTTACTTTATGACGGATATTGTATCCTGTCAGTGTATCGTGTACAAAAGCCAGTGCATCCATCAGCGGCATACCTACGGAGTTGCTGAATTCAGGAGGCGCTGCGCCGGTACCTCCTTCGCCACCATCAACGGTAATAAAGTCAGGATAGCAGCCGGTTTCCAGCATCGCTTTACAGATAGCATGGAATTCGGATTTCTGACCGATACAGAGCTTGAAACCAACAGGTTTACCATTTGCCAGGGTACGCATTCGGCTGATGAATTGCATCATCTGGCGGGGTGTATTGAAGGCAGTGTGGTAAGGGGGAGAGGCCACTGTGGTATGTGGTTTCACATGACGGATAGCGGCGATTTCAGGGGTGTTCTTAGACGCTGGCAGGATACCGCCATGGCCTGGTTTTGCACCCTGAGACACCTTTAGTTCGATCATGCGAATTTGTGGCTTCGCACTATTCTGCGCAAATAACTGTTCGTCGAAATTACCTTTTTCATCCCGGCAGCCAAAGTAACCGGTACCTATCTGCCAGATGATATCGCCGCCCTGGTTCAGATGGTGCTCACTGATACCACCTTCGCCGGTGTTATGAGCAAAGTTGCCAATCTTAGCACCGCCGTTCAGGGCTTCTACTGCATTGGCACTCAGGGAGCCATAGCTCATGGCAGACACGTTGAGAATGCTGGCAGAATAAGGCTGCCGGCAATCAGGACCGCCGATCTGAACACGCGGATCCTTGTTCATGGTATCGAAGGAGCGGGGCTGGATGGAATGGGCCATCCATTCATAGCCCTCAGCGTATACGTTGAACTGGGTACCAAAGGGTTGTGAGTTCAGTTCACGTTTAGCACGCTGGTAGATGGTGGATCGGTCTACCCTGTTGACAGGGCTGCCATCGATATCGCTTTCTACGAAGTATTGGTAGATTTTGGGACGTATATCTTCCATCAGGTAGCGCATTCTGCCCACAATAGGGTAGTTACGCATGATGGCGTGTTTTTTCTGGAAAATATCAACAAATCCGAGTACAATGAGTGGAACGATCAATACAAGTAGCCACAACACCCAGGGAAAAAAATAGCCGGCACAGCATATTAGCGCGAGACTGCCAATCGTAAAAGCAAAAAATCCTTTCATAAACGAGCATCCTTTTTAATGACTGACTAAAGATAGGAGAAAAACTATATTCGCCTTATATTACGGCGATTAATATCAACTGAATATGCTTATAAGGAGGTTTTTACTGGTATGTGGCCTGTTTACGGCAGCCACTACCAAGAGTTGGGCGCAGGTGCCATTTGACGCTTCGCAATTAAAAGTATCCTGGGAAGTAGGTGAAAATAACTATCAGGGGAAAGCGCAGTTCTTGTCTGTATTCACAATCGTCAATACAGGTCATACCGCATTTCCTGCCCAGGGCTGGCAGTTGTATTTCAACTTTGTGAGATCGGTGAACCCAGGCCCTACCACGGGTGGCGTAAGCGCTTCGCATGTGAACGGAGATTTGTATAAACTGACGCCTACAGGGGAAAGTAAAGGAATTGCACCTGGCGATTCTATTCGCATTTCACTCATAGGCGATGCATGGGCGGTTAACTTTACGGATGCACCAGACGGTTTATACATCGTGTGGGACAAGGAACCTGCAAAAGGATACAGTGTGCCTGCCTTGAATATTCGTCCTTCTACCCAACCCAAACAATACCTGCGTTTTCCGGGTGATAAGATCGGCCTGATTACACCACAGGATATCTACGAGCAGAATAAAAATACAGCAGATGTACCCCTGGCTGAGTTGCCAAAGGTATTCCCTACACCACGTGACATCACGAATGGTACAGGAGAACTGGTACTGACACCGGCCGTAACGATCAGTGCAGATCCTGCATTTGCAAAGGAAGGCGCATACCTCGCTACAGAGCTGAAAACAGTATTCGGTAAGCAACCTGCTGTGATCAATGGCGGCAATGCAACAATTACTTTATCTACAGATGCCAGCCTGGCTCCTGAAGATTATACACTTACTGTGACTAACGCTGGTGTACAGATAAAAGCGGGTGAAGGTGCGGGCATTTTTTATGGTATTCAATCACTGAAATCCTTGTTTCCTGCAAATGCATGGGCAGGTGTACAGAAGAAAGTAACCATCCCTGCGGTGAATATAAAAGACGGTCCCCGCTTTGGTTACCGTGCATTCATGATAGATGTATCCCGCAATTTCCATAGTAAGAATGATATCTATCGCCTGCTGGACCTGATGGCAATTTACAAACTGAACGTATTGCATTTTCACCTGACAGATGATGAAGGCTGGAGACTGGAAATTCCTTCTCTACCAGAACTGACAGCTGTGGGTGCGCATCGTGGTCATACGCTGGATGAAAAGGACCATCTGCAACCAGCATATGGGTCCGGACCTGATGTGAGCAACGAAGCAGGCAGTGGTTATTACACCAGGCAGGATTACATTGACATCCTACATTTTGCGGCAGCGCGACATATCCGTGTGATTCCTGAGATTGAAACACCGGGGCATGCGCGTGCAGCGGTGGTAGCGATGAAAGCACGATATGAGCAATTCGCAAAAGCCGGACAACAGGCAGCAGCAGAAGAATATTTGTTATCAGATCCGAAAGATGCATCAGTATATCACTCTGTACAAAACTGGAATGATAACGTGATTAACGTGGCTTTGCCGGCAGTATATCACTTCCTGGACAAGGTAGTGGAAGAGGTACAGGGAATGTATAAAGATGCCGGA
Organism: Chitinophaga sp.; assembly: GCF_039596135.1. Classification (GTDB taxonomy): domain Bacteria; phylum Bacteroidota; class Bacteroidia; order Chitinophagales; family Chitinophagaceae; genus Chitinophaga. The sequence continues at coordinate 21,199 of NZ_JBCNKH010000067.1, read as the reverse complement.
GTACCCCTGGAATATGTACACATGGGTGGCGATGAAGTACCTGGTGGTGTGTGGGCGGGTTCTCCTGCAGTGAAAGCGCTAATGGAGAAAGATAAGCGCATCCGGGATGTGAATGATCTCTGGTATTACTACTATGGCAAGGTGAACGATCTGTTGAAGAAAAGAGGATTGAAACTGTATGGCTGGGAAGAAATGGGTATGCGTAAGACAACCCTGGATGGTAAGCCATTCAGCATGCCGAATCCTGGGTTTAGTGGTGAAAACCTGATGGTAGATGTGTGGAATAATATTATGGGTGGTGGCGCAGAAGATTTGCCTTACCGCCTGGCAAATGCGAATTACAAAGTGGTGCTTTCTGGTGTGAGCAACATGTACTTCGATATGGCTTATATGAAATCATTTGATGAACCAGGTTTCTACTGGGGTGGGTTCGTAGATGTGGATAAACCATTCTATTTCATCCCGATGGATTATTATAAGAACTCCAAAGTAGATGCATTGGGTAATGCGTTGGATCCGGCGATTTTTAAAGACAAACAACGTTTGACTGCTTATGGTGCAGATAACATTGTAGGAGTGCAGGGATTGCTGTGGAGCGAGACGGTGAAGAATTCTGCAAGAATGGAGTATATGATTTTGCCCAAGTTACTGGGATTGGCAGAGCGGGCATGGGCAAAGGATCCGGAGTGGGCGACTGTGAATGATAGTACATTATATCCGAAAGCATGGAACATATTTGCGAATACATTGGGTAAGAAGGAGTTGGTAAGGCTGAGTTATTACAATGGCGGGTATAATTACCGCATACCTACAGCAGGTGCAAGTGTGGTAGATGGGGCAGTGGTAGCGAACCTGCAATTGCCTGGGTTTACAATCAGGTACACCAGCAATGGAAAAGAACCGGATGGAAAGAGTAAGGTGTATGCAGGACCCATTGAAGAGAAAGGAACGATCAAATTAAAGGTATTTGATGTGAGGGGAAGAGGTGGCAGATCGGTTTCGGTTGAAAATAAATAATGGTATTTTTCCGCACGCTAAAAATCGCTTCTGCCGCAGGCAGAAGCGATTTTTGTTTTATCCCCATACTTATAGTAAATTTGAGCCATAATATACCCTTACCTAAGCCTACCACAACAAACATCTGCATTTAAACAAAACGATTGTCTATGTCAAAGATCATGATAGCTGTAGACCTTAGCAGCTATTCAGCCGGCGTTGTTGCTGCTGGTATGGAACTCGCGCGGAGCACCAAGTCTCCTGTAACCATCACTTCTATCCTGGACAAGAACACAGCCGTAGTGCCTGTGATCGAAACAGTTAGCCCATCTGCCGATGAGCTGAATGGCCGTCTGCAGGATATTATTGCACATCTTGAATCTTACCGGGAGGCTTATCCTGATGTAACCGTATCCGTTACTGCCACATTAGGCAATCCAAAAGAAGACATCCTGGAGCAGGCAGCAGAAGAAGGTGCAACCACGCTTGTAATTGGTACACACGGCCGCACCGGTCTGGACCATTTACTGATTGGCAGCACTGCTGAATTTGTCATTCGTCATGCACCTATTCCCGTATTGGTAGTCCCTTACAAGAAAGGAAAGCATTAAAATTCAATTAAACTGTTCACCATATCCTTATTGCCTTTCAACTTACACGTAGTTTTGTGTGTTAAGTAAGGAACCTGCTATCCATAAAATTTTACCTGTAATGCCTCTGAAAGACAAGATCAAAATTGGTCCGTTGTTGCGTAACCTGCATTGGAAAGAAATGCTGGCAGTATTATTTATTTTGCTGGCTATCTATTTCTTCAGGCAACAGCGTCATGAACTATATTCTCTGATGCCTGCCATAGAGCGGGCTAACCGTTTCTGGGTAATCATCGGCATCATGCTCACTGCAGTATATATTTTACTGCAGGCGTGGATGTATCTCTATAGTTTTCGCTCTGTAGGTAGTAAACTGGACATTGGCAGAGGAACAGAGTTGTTTCTGAAGCGTAACCTGCTGAGTATTTTTTTGCCGGCAGGCGGCGTGAGCTCACTGGCTTACCTGCCACAAAGCCTCAGGCGTAGCCACATCAATAAGCAACAGATTCATCAGGCCTCTGGCATCTATGGATTTGTAGGTATTTTCTCCGTTTTCCTGGTGGGGTTACCTGTAGTGGGTTATGCAGTGCTGCACGACGAATCAATGCTGGAAGCAGTAGGGGGACTGGTAACCATTTGTGCAGTGCTGGCCGGCACTGTCTGGTTAGTGCGTTCTATCCAGACAAGGGGTGCCGCTTACAACCTGCTGGCTAAATACCTGCCTGGTGTGATGCAGCATGTAGACGAGATTTTCGCTTTTGACCTGAACCGTCCTGCATTTATAAGAACCATACTAGTGTCTGCCGGCATAGAGCTGGCAGGCATTGCTCATTTATACCTGAGCATGTTGGCAACAGGGGCGCATCCATCGCTGGAAGCTGCCTGTGTGGGTTACATAGTCGCTACCATTTTCCTGATTGTATCTCCTTTCCTGAGAGGATTGGGTGCCATAGAGCTTTCCCTGGCTTACTTGCTGACCAGCTATGGGTTTACATCCCTGCAGGCATTGGAAATCACTTTGTTATACCGTCTTTTTGAATTCTGGCTGCCATTGCTGGCTGGGGTGTTTGCGTTTATCCTGAAAAGCCGGCACCTGGTGTTGCGCTTAGTGCCGCCGGTGTTGATTTTTCTGCTGGGGATGGTGAATATTTTTTCGGTATTGACGCCGCCCCTTGCAAATCGTTTGCGTGTGCTGAGAGGTTACATCCCTACAGAGAGTATTCATGCTTCCAATTTATTGGTGGTGTTCCTTGGGCTGGTACTGCTGGTCACGGCCACCTTCCTTTTCAGGGGGTTGCGCAGTGCCTGGATCGTTGCATTGACAGTATCGGTGTTGTCGGCTTTTGGACATATGAGTAAGGCATTGGACTATGAAGAGGCTTCACTGGCATTGTTGACGGCTTTGATCCTGCTCATTACCGCCAGGCAATACAGAATCAAGAGTAACCGCCAGCTGGTGAATATCGGGGTCGTGACGGCAGTAGCAACGCTACTGGTGGTATTGATCTTTGGTACGGTGGGGTTCTATTTTCTGAATGTGAAGCATTTCGGAATGGACTTTACGCTGTTACAGTCATTGCGTGCATCTTTTCATGGCTTCCTGTTACTGGAAGACGACGGGTTAAAACCGGTAACGCGTTTTGGACGGGAGTTTCTGAGTGCCATCAGGGTATTGGGTGTAGGGGCCTGGGCATTCCTGTTTTACACTATAATACGGCCTTATCTGCCTACAGGCAAGCATACCAATGCGGCAATGGAAAAGGCGCAGTATTACCTGAGTCAATATGGTAGTTCAGCAATGGACTACTTTAAAGTAGGAGAGGATAAGTTGCTCTTTATATCAGAAAAATATGAGGGTTTTATTGCCTACCGGGTAGCCAGCAGCTTTGCCATCGTACTGGAGGAGCCGGTATGTGCGGAAGATGCAAAATTGCCTATGCTGCAGGAGTTTGAAGAGCAATGCAGGAAGATGGGATTGAAGCCTGCATTCTACAGGGTGGACGAACAAAGTATGTATTATTTTGAACATCTGCGGAAAAAGAAGATCCTGATAGGACAGGAGGGAATAGTGGATGTGACAGCGTTTACCCTGAGCGGAAAAGATAAGAAGTCGTTGCGAAACGGGTTGAATAGCCTGACAGCGAAAGGCTACGTGACGGCGATACAGCGTGCGCCATTGAGCCCTGAGCTGTTGCAGGAGCTGAAAGAAGTGTCTGACGAGTGGCTGGTGGATTATGATGTAAAAGAGATGACCTTCTCACAGGGATTGTTCGATATAGATGCTATCAGGGAGCAGGATGTGATCACGGTAACAGATGCGCAGGGACAAGTGGCAGCATTTTTGAATATTATTCCGGACTATGCGCCGGGGGAATGTACATATGATCTGATCCGCAAGCGCACTGCGGCACCTGGTGGTTGTATGGATTCGCTGATCATCGCATTGATACAGGATGCGAAAGAACAGGGTTTACAATACCTGAATCTGGGGTTGGTACCGATGTCGGGAATACAGCAACCACAGAATACTGCCGAGCAGGTAGTAAAGTTTGCGTACGAGAAGATCAGGGCATTCCGGCACTATCATGGCTTGAGAGAATTCAAGGAGAAGTATGCAACGGACTGGACGAACAAGTATCTTGTATACGAGCATGATTTTGACCTGATACAACTCCCGGCTGCACTGAGCAAGGTAATGAAGGCATGATCATAAAAACGCTTACGATGATGAAAGGATTTTGGCTGATGGGGATATTGGGCCTGGTGATGGCTACAGCCCATGCGCAGACGGATATCAGCAAACTGCCTGTAACGGTGAAGGCGCCTACAGTGGGCAATCAGCATCCGATAATATTGTTTCTTTCAGGAGACGGTGGAATGAAGAAGTTTGCTGTGGATATAGTGAATTCACTGAATGCAAAGGGGTATCCGGTAATTGGGTTGAATTCCCTGAAATATTTCTGGAACAAGAAGACGCCGCAGCAGGCAGGTGCGGATGTGGCAGCGTTACTACAGTATTATAGTAAGGAGTGGAACAACCATTCTTTTTTGCTGGTAGGATATTCTATGGGAGCGGATGTATTGCCCTTTATTTATCAGCACTTACCGGGGGAGCTGCAGAACCAGGCGGTATCGCTGGTATTTATGTCGCCATCGGCGAGTACGGATATGGTGGTACATATTTCTGATATGCTGGGCAAGAGTTCCACGCCTGGGGCGCTGAATGTGCCGGCGGCGATGAATACGATTACAAACAAGCCGTTGTTATTAATCTTCGGGAAGGATGAGAACGACTTTGACCTGCATGCATTGAAGATTACGAATTACAAATCCCTGGTATTGCCGGGAGGGCATCATTACAATGATGATGCGTCTGGTGTAGTGACACAGATGGTACTGCACTGGGGGCTTAAGTAAAATAGCGACGCTCTTCCTCTCCGGAAGGGCGTTTTTTATCTCTGGAACTTAGGCGATCGACTAAGTTTTTCCATTAACAACAGGTTAACTCTCTTCACATTTTTTTGCTAAAACGTTATACCATTATATGTATATAAATGATTGCCGATCATTCAATTAGTGAGGTTTCGTGCAGCTATTTTTTTTCGTTAACATCTTATTAACTAATTTCTCAGTCCGGTAATGTATCATTACAACGTAGTAATGTAAAGTAGAATAAAAGGATTTGTACCACATTTGTCAGCCATGGAAACCTCTTTCGGGTCTCTACCCGTGAGAATTTTACTTTAAGCGAATACACGAACAACTATAATGGATAAAAACTTACATCAGGATATTGCAACGGGCGGGTGCACCAAGGTGCTGAAACCCTTTGCTGACGAACCTTTTAATGGTTGGTTTTTGATGAAAACTCCCCAGGTTTCAACCGGGGGAGTTTACTTTATAAGTAGCGAAAGTGATTGGAAAATGTGTCGCAGCTGCAACAAAATAGCAGTAGAATTTTTTAGCTTGCATGCAGGCTATCCTGTATTAAAAATTGATCTTACACCCTCAAAATATAAGTTTATGAAAAATGCGTACTATACTGCCTGTAGGGGCAGGTCCTATATTCCTGTAAACGATCGGGATGGTGCTAAACGAAGTTTTGTAACCGTTAAAACAGCATTCGCCAATTAAGGGATCGATACAAGAGACACAACATTGAAAAGGCTATCCGATAAATCAGCAAGGAAAAATCCATTGCAGACCTGGAATGAGTGACTTTAAAATTTTATTTATTCAAGTACATTGTAAACCCCACTATGCCAGCATGCCTAAGCGTTATTTTGAAAGACTGCAAACCATTGATTACCTTATTAGGATCAAAGGCACAGGAAAGCCCGCTCACCTTGCAAAAAGGTTAAGGATTTCCGAAAGAACTTTATTTGAATTTTTAAAGATGATGAAAGAACTGGGCGCACCTATAGCATATGACCGCTATAAGGAAAGCTATTACTACTCGGAAAAAGGAGGCTTCAATATTCGATTTGCGAAGAATCTTACTTTAGCGCTTGTGACGAACCTTCTCTTTTGGATGATGTAACCCATTTATACTGTGTAACCCAATTCACACAGCTTATTACTTAAACCGGCTCTTTTATCCTGCACAATCCTTCCGGATTGGGCCAGGACTTGTCTTCCCCTGAACGCACGTTACTGCGGAGTATGTTATTCCGCAGTTAACGGCGTATTAACCATGCCATTAACTGCACATTAACCTATTTTGTAGAAACTCTTCCTACCTTTCATTCCTGTTACGCAAAAAATTATATGGGGTTTGTCTTGCTTTATATTCCGCACAGGCAAATCTGTATATGTAGCACCTGAAATTCGCAATTACCTTTTTTCTCATAAGACGGTTTAGATTTCATAAGCTTCTGTACGCAGGTTTCTATTAAGTTACCTGCCCGTTTTTTCCCATCCTGGTTATTTAAAAAAAAATCGGCCCTCACCAAGGGGCGAGGGCCTGAACATTCACATGTCAATCCGTTACAGCTGTCAATGAGTATAATACTGTAACGTTTTAATTTTTTAGTCAGTCACTATTGTTTGAACGATATATCAAAATTAGAGATAATGTTTTGATCTGGTGGTTAACCGATTGTTAAGGCGCCCTCATTTTTATAATCCATAAAATTTTTACAGTTAATATTGTAGTGCAGAACAGAGAACAAGCTCTTTTCTTTTCCTTTCATTTTGTTTTACTATTTGGGGGCGTCCAATTTTATGAGTAAATTAATACAATTCCACGACCCCTGCCTACATCCCTAATCATAGCAGGCTTACGTTTGAGTGATTTTATTCTTTTTAGGTATTCTTTAATATACAAACAATTGTTTATTAGTATTTATTGAAAAATCATATACTTATCGGATTGACTACTGTAGGTATTTGTTTCAAATTTGTTTCGGTATGGGAGACCGTGTATTTATTCCATTACAGCCATACCAGTATACCAATTTATCAACACTTGCAGTACCGGAAATAAAGGTTTTCGCAACATATACAAACCCAAAAAAAACAATATGAAAAATGTGCGGCGTAACAGCACTGGGCAGGCCAGCGGGGAAGGTGCTTTAGGGGCGGAAGGAGAAAATGCGGATTCAAAACACCTGGTACAGCAGCTGGCAAAAGATATCAGTAACGTCGTGTTCATGGATAGTGATATTCCCGGATTAACTGCTATCGAAGCCGCCAATATTCTGAAAGCAGCCTATCCCGACATCAACGTACTTTTATTTTCTGTGCGCAATAAGGAAACAGCTATCACCACCATTACCAGCAAACATGAACCTGTACCACCTCCGGCTTCACTGAGCGCAGCTTTTGCACAGCTATATGAAGCAGCTATGCAGACCAATACGGCCACCATTCAGAAAGTACTCACTTTCTTTAATCGTAAGCCGGGGGAAGAACCTATGCAGTATGGATTGTCTCATCGCGAATTGCAGGTCCTCGATTGCCTGGTGAATGGAGATACCTATAAAAAAATTGCCGAACACTGTCATATCAGTGTCGGCACTGTACGTTCACATATTATGAACATCTATCGCAAACTGGATGTAAATTCCCGTTCGTCTGCTATTGTCAAAGCAATGCAGGAAAGACTGGTTGGCTAGCAGATGCTGCCCCCTTATTCCCAGAACCCCGCCGCTTTTACCTGTTTCCAGCCCAACTGTTTGAGCAACTTTCTTGTTTGTACCACCATCGGAATATAGCCAGCTACATAAAATGTAGTATCATGAGCAGGTAGCTGTAGTTGATCCAGCCAATTGATCACATCTTTTTCCTGTCCGTCAGAAAATCGTATCGGCATACTCATTATTTGTGCTGGCAGGGGATCTTCGTCTATGGCTAGTGTATGGAAACTCTGCTCTGGGTTCCTGCGGTGATACAGGGACAGAAAATGCCCTATGGCACTGGCGTCGCCTATACATACCAGTTGAGAAGCACCTGTTGGCTGGTGCAATCCGCCGCCGGGCCCTGCGTACAATACAGGATCGCCCGGTGCCAGCTTTCGGAGCCATTCACTGCCCTTTCCTATATGGCCTGCATCTATAACGAGGGTGGCTATCTTTGTATTTTCGGCGTAATGAGCTACGGTGTAGTCCCGGAAAGTAGTGCTGTTTACCTGGCACTTCAGGTGCTGGCAGCTACGCCAGGTGAGTGACTCGGGTAGTTGCAATTCCAATTGCAATAAACGATGATCAATAGCTGTTATCTGGCGCACATGCGCTGTCTTCCCCATCCTCCCCATCAGGAAGGCGGTTGCTTTTTCCTTTAATGACATATGTTTTAGTGTGTTTAGTCTACTATCCCTTTCAGTTCCGGGAAGAGGTCAGTGATCAATGAAATGGCTTTGGGCGAGCGCAGTCGAAGATGTGCAAAGATGCCGTTCAATTGTAATACGGGCATCAGATCGATGATTTCCTGTACGGCTGATTCATAGGAAGGGTAATCTACAGGATTTTCAATTACAGCAAGACTGGCAAGGAAGTCAGAAACAGCCCCCCGCTGTAACCGCACATTATTTTCTGTGCTGAGGGCATGCATATCATTGGGTATTATATTGTTTGGCGGCATAAAAGAGATCATTAATTCGGTACAAAATTATTGATGGTTCACACCTTGCCAGTTATACTATTCCGGGTCAGATAGGGATTTATCCCGTACGCTTTCCCTGAAGGCGGCAGGTGTATAGCCTGTATGTTGCTTAAAAAAGCGATTGAAATATGAGACTTCGTTGAACTGCAAATGCCAGGCTATTTCTTTCACACTTTCTTCTGCATGCAGCAGTAAGCGCTTGGCTTCCAGTACTCTGCGTTCTGTGATAAGTGACGATGCCGTCTGGCCTGAATATTGGCGCACTACTTCATTCAGATAGTCCGCCGAGATGTGGAGCGCTTCTGCATATTGCGCAGGTTTGGTCCATTCTAGGTAATGAGTGGCAACCAGCTCCCGGTAGCGGGTGAGCAGCGATTTGCTGGCGGATGGTGCATCTGCACTATGTCGCTGCAACATTAGCAGGAGAATGGAGAGGTAGTGTTGCAACAGGGGAATGGCCTGGGCCTTTTTCTCATTGTATTCCCTGTACATCAGGCAGATGATTTGATTCACTGCTTCCAGCTCATCAGCAGGCAGGGTCACAGGGCCCTGGAGGGTCACCGGGAGTGATAACAGGGGAACAAAGTCTGCAGTGAAAGCAATGCCCCATCCAACTCCTGATTGCTCCGGTTGGGCCAGGTGTACCTGTCCGGGAACAATGAGTCCTATCTGGCCTGCATTCAGTGTAATCAGCTCCATATCTATCATATGGGCACTGACACCTTCTATCAATACAAACAGCATGTAGTAATTGTGCCGGTGTACATCCATCATGGTAGACATTTCACGATTGGTAGACATGATTTTTATGGCAAAAGAGGGCAGATCCGGGAACAGGCCCGCCAGACTTTGCGACGCTATAAATTGCTTTTTCCGAGGCATATCATAAAGGTAGACGAACTGGCAGGGAGAAAATTGTAGAATTAACAAAAAAGTTATTTAGCCCTCTTGTTTATTAATTAGATATTGAATAAATTTATATACCCTATGAATTCCAAATAATTATTAAAAACCTATGACCATGAATTGGATTGAGGAGTTAAATGTGATCTACCAAAAGCTAGGAGCTGTTGGTTTTGAAGAAGTGAAAAAAGAGATATTAAAAGCCCAGATGAGCGGGCATAACGGAGAAACCTATTACCTTGTTCTCCAACAGTTAATCATGATTAAGAAGGATAGAGTACAGATCTACGAACTGATCAAAGGTGAAGTAGAGAATATTATCCACTTCAGTAAGCACATGATTCACCTGAATTAATGTTTTTCAGCCAGTTCTTCTTTTAAGCTTTGCGCTTTGAAATAAATGGGTGCACTGTCCGGTATTTTCAGTAACCATTCAAGGCAAAGCTGTTTATTGCCCTCTTTCAGATAGCTCAGTGCGGTATAGAACGCGGCGTTATACTGGTAGGGCGAATTACCCGCAAATACGATCCCCAGATCTTTCCGGGCCAGTTCCAGCTCTCCCAGTTCAACCAGGCTGACTCCTTTGTAATAGCGCGCGGAGACGTGCGTAGGATCTTTTGCCAATACCTGGTCCAACAACTGGATGGTATGAGTGAAATGTCCATGGTTAAAACTCATGGCTGCTTCATGCAGGAGGAGGGCAGTATCTGCTTCCTGTCCTTCCCGGTGCACGTGTTCCATTTCTGTACCTGAAAATTGCCTGTATACATCCTTGTGCCAGGGGCTCACGAACAGCAGTCCGGCCAGACCGGCGGCTATTATAGCGGTGATAATAACGTAGATACTGATTTTTGTATTGGGGTTTCCTTTGGCATGAAACCAGCGTTCACGCTGATCGGCGAGCATTTCTTCCAGCTCTTCGCGGGTATTGTCATTGTCCTGGATGTTTCCCGACAAGGCCAGTGCTTCTTCCACATACTTCATATGTACAGCATCCAGGCCGGGAGAAGGTACTTCCGGATGGAAGGTCGCTCCTTTGTTGGGCGTTTTTTCCATCAGTTCCTGCTTCCATTTTAGCTGGCAGGCATATAAAAAGAAGGGCTCGAAATGATTAGTGAGCAATAGTCTGTGATGACGGGCATAGTTGTAAATGGCCAGCAAAACCTCTTCAAATACGTGGGCAGCTTCCTTTATATTACCTCCCCAGCCCATTACCATGTGCTTTACCTTACGGGAATAACGCTTGTAGATAACATCTACAATGGCAGGGGAGCTGTCCAGCAAACCATCTATATATTCATCGTCATTATTTATAATCCGGCTGGATATCATAAAATCTTTCCTATGAACAAAATTAAAAGTAATCAAGGTCAATAGACAAAAATATCTATTACAATGGTTATGCCGGATTTAAAAAATGTTGAATATAAAGTATGAGTGGCTTATTATACTGTACCTTTGTAATTCATATCGTGTTATTTGTGTGCCTTTTATAGAAAACTGAGCTTTTAGGAGCGTATCCTTATGTTGTTGCATCTGATCAACAACAAATTCCGTTATCTGGAAAAAATTCCATCAGGCGAGTTCAGGGTGGAGTGAAAAAAGGAGTTTATCGAGGACCTGCCTGAGGGCAGCCGCATCTGAATCTCCGATGATGGCTGTGTACTCAGCCTGTATTTCTTCGAAGGTTTCAAATGCGGCTATCAGCAGTTTTTTGCCATTATCAGTCAGTGAAATGAGAATGGCCCTGTTGTCGAAGGTATGTTTCGTAGTAGAAATATATCCCTCTGATTCCAGGTATTTGACCACTTTGCTCATCGCCTGTTTGGTGATTCTTGCTTTTTTGGCCAGCTCGTTATTAATAATGCCTTCTGGTTGTATATTGATAAATACGACCAGGTCTCCCAGTTTAAAGTTGTTATATCCTTTCTGTTGTAACTTTTCTACTATTCTACAGTCCATGTCCTTTTTCAACAATCCCAATAGCCTGGTCAGACTTCGTTTCCGTTGTGCCAGATGCAGCGCTACCTGCTCATCCAGTGAACTGTTCATTTGCTGTTTGTTTTCAGGGGTGTTACTTATTGGTTCAGCCGGTTACTATCCAGCTACGTATGCGTTCGTTTCTAATCCCAACCTTATATAATTGCCAGCGTGCGGCAGAAGGTGTTTGCTTTCATTTATTGAAGACTGAACGTGCAATACCCATTTCCAATCCCCGTAGTTCAGCAAGGCCCCGCAGTCGCCCAATGGCACTATAACCTGGATTGGTGTGCTTGTGCAGGTCGTCCAGCATCTGGTGACCATGGTCCGGCCGCATTGGGATACTCACATTGCGCTTATGCATAACAGCGAGGATATTCCTGACTACTGCATACATATCCACATCGCCTTCGAGGTGATTGGCTTCGTGGAAGTTGCCAATGCTGTCGCGCTGTGTGCTGCGGAGGTGAATGAAATGGATATGTTCTCCCAGTCTTTCTACCATACCTGGCAGGTCGTTGTCTGCACGTACACCGTAAGAACCGGTGCAGAAACAGAGACCATTCGCAGCATAGGGGGCAGCCTGCAGCAGTTCGCGTGCATCCTGCTCTGTGCTCACGATACGGGGCAGACCCAGGATCGGGAAAGGAGGATCATCCGGATGGATGGCCAGTTTGATGCCTACTTCTTCTGCAACGGGTGCTATCTGCTGTAAGAAATAGAACAGGTGCAGTTTCAGCTGGGTGGCATCGATACCTTTATATTTATCCAGGGCTTCCTGGAATTGCTGTAAGGAAAAGCTTTCTTCAGAACCAGGTAACCCGGCTATGATGTTGCGTTGCAGCAGACTCTTTTCTGCATCGGTCATACTATCGAAGTGCTCCTTGGCCATGGAGATGTCTGCAGGATCGTAATCATTCTCTGCTCCGGGGCGTTGCAGCATGAAGAGATCAAAGGCCATGAAGGCGGCTTTTTCAAACCTTAATGCTTTGGAACCATCTTCTACCGTAAAAGCGAGGTCGGTACGTGTCCAGTCCAGCACGGGCATAAAATTGTAGGTAACTACATAAATGCCGCATTCCGCCAGGTTACGCAACGACTGTTGGTAGTGCTGGATGTATGTTTTGAAATTACCGCTTTGTGTTTTTATATCTTCGTGTACAGGCACACTTTCTACTACGGACCAGGTAAGACCTGCCGCTTCGATGAGCGCTTTCCTTTCCAGGATCTCTTCTTTAGCCCATACTTCGCCATTTGGAATGTGGTGCAATGCCGTTACTATTCCGGTGGCCCCGGCTTGTTTGATATCAGCCAGGCTAACCGGGTCTTTCGGCCCGAACCAACGCCATGTCTGTTCCATTCTTAACATACGCATATACAGGTTTAAATGTCAAAAATAGGACTTCCCGTCATAATTAATAAAGAAGTAACGATGTTTTTATACACTATACAAGAAGAATGATTATAATATCCATCACATTTGTCTGTGTAGGCCCGGTAATCAGCAGTCCACCGGCGTTCTGAAAAAATGGATAAGCATCCTGTTTATCCAGGTGTTCCTGGGCATTCTTACCTATTTGCATAATCGCAGCGTCGACAATAGCGCCTGCAGCATCTGTAGGACCATCGGTACCGTCAGTGCCTGCACTTAAAAAGGTAATACCTTCCTGACCTTCCAGCGCAATACCTGCAGCCAGTGCCAGTTGTTGGTTGCGCCCACCCAGGCCATTACCCGTCACCGTGACGGTGCTTTCGCCACCAGCCAGCAGGCAGGCTGGCCGTTTGCCCTTCCATTCTTTTGCCTGGGCAACCAGCGAATGAGCGATTGTGACTGCATCGCCGGTAAGTGTCGATGTGAGAATATGTGTATCATAACCCAATTGTGTAGCTGTACGGGCAGCTGCCTGCAGGGCTATACGGTTCGTACCTGCGAGGAAAGTATAGGTATGTGCAAAACGGGGATGGCCTGGTTTGGGTGTCTCTGCAATATTGCCTGCGCAACCTCTTTCCAGGTGTAAAAAGATAGGGAATGGCAACAGGTCGGTGAGGTGATATTTTTCAACTACCGCCATCGCATCTGCAAATGTGGAGGGATCAGGTACGGTAGGTCCCGAACCTATTACATGAAGATCGTCGCCAACTACATCGCTGAGTACAATAGTGCAGAGAGCAGGTGTATTTGTGAGTAGGGCGAGTTGTCCGCCTTTTACACCAGAAAGGTGTTTGCGTACGGTATTCATTTCGTGAATATCTGCCCCGCTTTTGAGTAATAAATCAAATACGGTTTGCACTTCCTGCAGTGTAGCACCGGGCGGATGATCTGCGAGTAGTGCAGATGTACCGCCGGATAGCAGGAATAGCACGATATCATCTGCCTGTACACCCGTGATCATTTCTGTCATTTGCTGTGTAGCAGCTACGCCATTTTCATCGGGAATAGGATGACCGGCGGTGGCAAGGGAGATATGCTGCAATGGTAACTCATGTCCATATTTGGTAATCACTATTCCCTGCAGCAGGCAGTCGGGTAGTGCTGTTTCTACAGCTTGTGCCATGGCAGCGGCCGCTTTTCCGGCACCAAAAACCCAGATAGGTCTGCCGGCAGAACGTGGAAATGATTTGCCGCAAATGGTAATGGTATCCGCATCATGTTGTATGCATTGTTGTATTAACGTTGCCGGTTGTACGGCAACGACCGCGGAGTTGAAAATGGAAATTGCATCAGTATTCATCGTGAAAAAAAATAAGGATGCTTCGAAGCATCCTTATCCATTTTTATTTTATTGGGTTCTGTAAGTAACTAGCTGTTGTGTTTCTGTTGTTTCTTATCCATGCGTGCCTCCATCTGCTCTTTCTTCTTCATTTCCCAGTCGTTCCATTTCTTGTATTGTTCTGGTGTAAGCACTGATTTGAAGCGTTGGCTACGTTCTTCATTGAGTGCTTTTACCTGTTGCATTTTATCCTTCTTTGTGAGAGATGTATTATTTTTGAGTGCATCCATGCGACGGGTAATGTCGGTGTTGATAGCATGAATATCTGCATCCTGCTTGTGAGTAAGATTCAGGCGGCGATCGAGTTTATCACTCATTTTGTCTGCTTTTTCGTCAGCACTCCAGCGAACACGCTTACCTGTGCTGTCAACAGCATGCGTGTGTTTCACCTGCGCCATACTATTCGCATGAACACTTAGCAACAGGCACATCAGCAAACTACTTATGCAGATCATGTATCTTTTCATAAAAAAGGGAATTGATTCTTCTTGTTAAATATAGGTATTTACTGCAATATTAATACCAATCATATAAAATATAATGGGGACAAAAATTCATTTATTTATTTTAACAAATGAACAACATATACACCACCAATAATAAGTGCCGATAATAGTCCAATACCAAATCTAAACCGCTAAAAACCAATTGAAAAAAGATGATTAAAACCCGTATCTACCTTCCCTTCAAAAGGGAGGCCCGTACGATGACCGGGAAAAGGCTGGCTGGCTTATGCCTGTTATTAGGCAGCCTGTTTGCCGTTGGTCAGCTCAGGGCGCAGCAAACGTTTCCTGTGAATGGTGTGGCCGATCCGAGAGAAGGCTGTTATGCCTTTACCAAAGCCACTATCGTTAAGAGTCCAGGCAATGTATTGACCAATGCAACTTTAGTGATCCGGAATGGACGCATTGTCAGTGCCGGTACTGGCGCAATCCCTGCCGATGCAGTGGTGATCGATTGCGCAGGCAAGTTCATCTACCCTTCTTTTGTAGATGCCTACAGTGATTATGGTACACAACCAGTTAAGAAAAGTAATGTAAGCCGCCGGGATGATCCCCAGTTTATCTCCAATACCAAAGGGGCTTACGGCTGGAACCAGGCTATTAAGAGCGAGGTGAATGCAGCTGCCATCTTCAATACTGATGCTGCTACTGCTGCCACCCTGCGCGAAGCAGGTTTTGGTACTGTGCTTACTCATCAGCAGGATGGTATAGCACGAGGCACCGGCGTACTGGTGACACTGGCAGATGGCAGGGAAAACAAAGCCATCATTAAAGAAAAAGCAAGTGCCCAGTATTCATTTGACAAAGGAAGTTCTAGTCAGAACTATCCGGGTTCATTGATGGGGACTATTGCCCTGCTGCGCCAGACTTACCTCGATGCGCAGTGGTATCGTTCCCGCCCTGAAAAAGAAGGTGTGAACCTGTCTTTGCAGGCATGGAATGACAACCAGTCCCTACCCCAGATTTTTGAAGTGAATGATAAATGGGATGCACTAAGAGCAGATAAAATCGGAGACGAGTTTGGCGTGCAATATATCATCCGGGCAAGTGGTAATGAGTACCAGCGCATACCCGAAATGATTGCATCCAAAGCTGCTTTTATCCTGCCTGTTTCTTTCCCGTTGCCAATAGATGTAGAAGATCCGGAAGACGCACGCTTTGTGGCGCTCAGTGAAATGAAACACTGGGAAATGGCGCCTTCAGAGCCTGCTGCATTTGAGAAAGCTAACATTCCTTTCTGCATCACTGCCGATGGTCTGAAAGAAGTGAAGCAGTTTTTGGCCGGAGTACGCAAGGCCATTGAATATGGATTGAGCGAACAAAAAGCACTGGATGCAGTGACACTTGCGCCGGCTAAATTACTAAAAGCAGATGACCAGGTAGGTTCGCTGGATGCAGGCAAACTGGCAAACTTCCTCATTACTTCAGGTAATATCTTCAATGAAAATACTGTCATTTACCAAAACTGGGTACAGGGGAAAAAATACAGTATCAAAGACGATAACTGGAAAGATGTAAGAGGAACTTATACACTGACTGTTGCACCAGGCAGTGCCACCTACACCGTGCTGGTAAAAGGTAGTGCCAGTGCTCCTGCTCTATCTTTATTAGCAACTGATACCGTAAGTGGTTCACTCAGCTTTACGGGTGACCTGGTAAAAGTTGCGTTCCCTGTGAAGAAGGGAAGCGCGCAGCTACGCCTTACCGGTATTGCAGATGGCAACGGATGGAGTGGTACTGGTGTGGATACCAGTGGCAACGCCATTCACTGGCAGGCAGTATTGAAAACGCCATTTACAGGCACTGATTCTGTCAAAACCAAACCACAGCCATTTGTTGGCAATCCATATTTTCCATTCAATGGCTATGGTTGGGAAACCCTGCCTACCCAACAGGATATTCTCATTAAAAATGCTACTGTATGGACCAATGAACAGGATGGTAAACTGGAGAATACAGACGTGCTGATTCGCAACGGCAAGATTGCCCAGATCGGCAAAAACCTTGCTGCCGGTAGTGCCAGGGTGATAGATGGTACAGGCAAGCACCTGACTCCCGGTATCATTGATGAGCACTCGCACATCGCTATTTCAAGAGGGGTGAATGAAGGTACACAGTCAGTTACTGCCGAAGTACGTATTGCTGACGTAGTGAATCCTGATGATGTGAATATCTATCGTCAGCTGAGTGGTGGTGTCACTGCATCTCACCTGCTGCACGGTTCTGCGAATACTATTGGGGGGCAGTCTCAACTCATCAAACTGCGCTGGGGAGCAGATGCCGAGGCGCTGAAATTTGCCGGTGCAGATCCGTTCATCAAGTTTGCGCTGGGTGAAAATGTGAAACAATCCAATTGGGGAGAAAGACAAAAAGAACGTTTCCCACAGACCCGTATGGGAGTAGAACAGTTATTGACAGACGCCTTTACCCGTGCACTGGATTATGAAAAACTGGGTGCGGACAAGCGGAAAGATCTTGAACTGGAAACACTGTTAGAAATCATCCATAGCAAGCGTTTCGTGACCTGTCACTCCTATGTACAGAGTGAAATCAATATGCTGATGCACGTGGCGGATACTTTCCATTTCCATATCAACACCTTTACACATATCCTGGAAGGCTACAAGGTAGCTGACAAGATGAAGGCCCATGGCGCCGGTGCAGGTACCTTTGCCGATTGGTGGGCATACAAGATGGAGGTACAGGATGCAATTCCTTACAATGCAACCATTATGCAACGTGTAGGTCTCACTGTGGCTATCAACTCAGATGATGCTGAAATGGCCCGCCGCCTGAACCAGGAAGCCGCCAAGAGTATCAAGTACGGAGGGCTGACCGAAGAGGAAGCACTGAAACTGGTAACACTGAATCCTGCCAGACTGCTACACGTAGCCGATAAAACAGGAAGTATCAAGGCCGGCAAAGATGCTGACCTTGTACTGTGGAGCGACGATCCGCTGAGCATTTATGCAAAAGCTGATAAGACCATCGTGGATGGTATTGTGTACTTCGACAGGGAGAAAGATAAAGAACTGCGTCAGCGCATCAATTCAGAGCGTAATCGCCTGATCCGTAAAATGCTGGCGGAGAAGAAAAAAGGTACGCCTACGCAGAAAGCGGCTCCTGCTGAAGAGGATAACTATCATTGCGAAGACCTGCAGGCAGGTCACCAGCATAGTTTGTTGGGTGATGAAAATGGTAACAATTAAAACACTGATGGATGAAACACCTGATTTTATTATATATTTCAATCACCGGCTCGCTGGCAGCTATGGCGCAGGAAACGATTTATCCTGCCGGTAGCCAGCAGGAGACCGTAGTACTGACCAATGCCACTATCCATGTGGGCAACGGGCAGGTTATTGAAAAAGGGGTAATAACCTTTGCCAATGGCAAAATCACGGCGGTAGGTACAACCGCTGCGGCACCTGCAGCGGGAAAAGTAATTGACCTGCAAGGGAAACATGTATATCCCGGCATCATAGCGCCAGTAACTAACCTGGGTCTGACAGAAGTGGAAGCGGTAAGATCTACCAACGACTTCAGGGAAGTAGGGGAGATAGATCCTTCCGTACGTGCGCTGGTAGCTTATAATACAGACTCCAAAGTGATCAATACTATCCGTGCCAACGGTATTCTGCTGGCCCAGGTGACCCCGGAAGGTGGAATAATCTCTGGTTCTTCTTCAGTCGTGCAGCTGGATGCCTGGAACTGGGAAGATGCTGCTTATCGTAAAGATGGCGCGTTGCATTTTTACATGCCCAGCCTGCTGCCGCCTGCTGCCCCACCAAAGGACAGGCCGGCAGCTCCTTCCAACAAGATTAAGGAATCTACGGAAAAGATAGACCAGGTACGCACTTTCTTCAGGGAAGCAAAAGTTTACCTGGGGCAAAGTAAGCATGCTGAAACCAACCTAAAGTTTGAAGCAGTACGTCGTCTTTTCTCAAAAGATGAAAAGCTGTTTATACACTGTGATATTGTGAAGGAAATGTTGGTAGCCGTGGATTTTGCCAAAGAGTTTGGATTTGATGTGGTAATTGTAGGCGGGGCAGATGCATGGCGCATAGCGGATATTCTGAAGCAGAATAATATAGCAGTCGTGCTGAAGCAGCCACACTCCCTGCCAGTGATGCAGGATGATGATGTGGACCAGCCATATAAACTGGCTTCCCAGTTGCAACAGGCAGGCGTATTATTTTGCCTGAGCAATGAAGGTTTCTGGCAGCAGCGTAACCTGCCTTTTGAGGCAGGTACAGCCAGTGCCTACGGCCTAAGTAAGGAAGAGGCCCTGAGTGCGGTGACCATCAATGCTGCTAAAATCTTAGGAATTGATAAGGTAACAGGTACATTGGAGACAGGTAAGGATGCGAATATTACCATCAGTACCGGCGATATTATGGATATGCGGTCTAGTGTGATCACACAGGCATTTATCCAGGGAAGGGAAATCAACCTGGATAATAAGCATAAACAGTTGTACGAAAGATATAAGTTTAAGTACGGCCTTAAATAAAATCCCCTTTCTAACAATCCTTTATAAAAAAAAGCGCTTTTGCCCATGGCAAAAGCGCTTTTTTTGAGGCTGGTATGATTTTTACTGCTATTTCCTTATAAACCATATATATGGGAGCAATAATGAAAAGAGAGGAGGCTATAAAAAAGGTCACGGAAATGATCAATGACGTTGGCGTATGCATGCTCACGAACATTGATGAGCATGGCCAGGTTATATCGCGACCGATGGTGACAGCCGATGTGGATAAAGACGGAAACGTGTGGTTTTTCACCAATGAGTACTCGGGGAAAATCACCCAGATCTCTGAAAACAATGAGCTGAACCTCATTTATGCACATCCCGGCCACAACACTTACCTGAACATCTTCGGTATCGGCAGCATTGTTATCGACAAGGAAAAGATGAAACAACTCTGGACTCCTGCTGTGAAAGCCTGGTTTCCGGAGGGCATTGATGATCCTAAACTCTGCCTGTTAAGAGTAGATACCAAACAGGCCTGGTACTGGGACAACTCTTCCAGCAAAATGATCATCTTTTTTAATATGTTGACAGCAATTATCAGGGGCAAACAATTCGAAGAAGGGGAAACCGGAGAACTCAATCTGGACTAAGGCAATAATCGTAAACGGCCTTCATTAGCCAACACTTTACAGGAAAATATAAACCAGTGGTCAGACTTACACAGTCCAACCACCGGGAATTTTTTATTTAGCAATAACCAGGTAGTAGTTTTTCTTCCCTTTCTGGAAAAGGATATATTTACCAGCCAGCAGGAAGGAGCTATCTATCACTGCAGCCAGGTCTTCTACTTTCTTTTTGTTGATACTTACACCACCGCCCTGTAGCATTTTGCGGGCTTCTCCCTTACTTGGGAAGATGCCTTTTTCAGCTGCAAAGGTGATCACATCTTTATTTTCCTGCAGTTCAGCCAGGGTAGTTTCTACCTGTGGAACACCATTCATCACATCCAGCAACTGCTCTTCGGTGAGTGATTGCAGTACATCTGCCGTATCGTTGCGGAACAGCAGTTCTGAAGCCTGTAAAGCGAACTCATAATCCTTTTCGCTGTGGATAAAGGTGGTGACTTCCTTTGCCAGTCTCTTCTGCAGCAGGCGTTGTTCAGGTTTTTCCCTGTGCTGTGCAATGAGCGCTTCTACTTCTGCTTTATCCAGCAAGGTGAAGATTTTGATATAGTTTTCTGCGTCTTCGTCAGTTGCTTTCAGCCAGAATTGGTAGAACTGGTATGGGGAGGTCAGACGGGCATCCAGCCATACGTTGCCCCCTTCAGATTTACCGAATTTGGTACCGTCTGACTTTTTCATCAGCGGGCAGGTAAAGGCATATGCTTCTCCATTGGCTTTACGTCTTACCAGTTCGGTACCGGTTACGATATTGCCCCACTGGTCAGAACCACCCATTTGCAGTTTACAGTTTTTGGTAGTATACAGGTGGAAAAAGTCATATCCCTGAATCAGCTGGTATGAAAACTCTGTGAAGGACATGCCGCTGTCGCCTTCGATTCTTCTTTTTACAGAATCTTTGGCCATCATATAGTTCACAGTGATGTGTTTACCTACATCACGAATGAAATCCAGGAAGCTAATATGCTGAAACCAGTCGAAGTTATTGACCATTTCAGCTGAATTGGGTTTAGAAGGATCAAAGTCCAGAAATTTTTCCAATTGGGCTTTGATACCTGCCTGGTTATGCCTGAGGGTATCGAGATCGAGCATTTTCCTTTCGGCCGCCTTGAAAGAAGGATCTCCCACCATCCCGGTAGCACCGCCTACCAATGCCAATGGTTTGTGACCAGCCCGCTGCAGGTGTACCAGCAGCAGG
>NZ_JBCNKH010000066.1:0-32733 GCF_039596135.1 Chitinophaga sp. | reverse complement strand
CAATAGCCGTTTTGCAGGGGTGCATCACATCCCTCCATCCATTGTATACAGATAAAGACCTTGTCTTTGACAAGCGCCTCCTGGGTACCTGGCATACCAGCGACCTCAATGGCTCCTGGACGTTGGAGAACCCGATGGCAAAAGAACAGGCCCTCCACAAGGATACTAAAGCAGGAAAGGATAAAGAATCAATCAAAAGCATCTTTCTCAATAACAACACCTACATCCTCACCTGCACAGACAATGGTACAACAGCCGAATTTCTATTCAACCTGGTGAAACTGGGGAATCACTATTTTGTAGACCTCTACCCCGGCGAACTGCATGAAAAGAACGAGCTGCTAAAGGATCATTACCTGCCTGTTCATTCCTATGCAAAGATCCAGATCAGCAATAACGGTTTTGAGTTGTATTTTCTCAATACGGAACTCATTTACAAACTGCTGAATGAAAACAAGATCAGGATTAAACATGAATCTTTACCGTATGAAAATGTAATTACAGCATCTACGGAAGAACTGCAAAAGTTCGTAGTCAAGTTTGCGGACAACAAGGAGTTCTTCAATGATCCAATAAAGTTCAGGCACTGAGATGATCGTCATGATAATAATAAGCACTAACATAACCATCATGATTTAATGACCCATTAAAACCTAAGCACTAACATGCCCCCCATAAAACACCTGTTACGTCGCATTTTTCAAAACAGGCTATTACAACACCTCCTGTTCTGGGGCTTATCTTTTTATTGCCTCCTGATCTTCTTTTCTCCCGGCCCGCCGGAACGAATAGACCTCATCTATACTGCCGCTTTCCATTTACCCTTGCTAATAGCTGTATATATCAACTTAGGTATATTGATCCCCCGGCTGCTGCGAAAAGAAAGATATGCGCTATACCTGCTTGCATTCATTACCCTCATGGCGGTAGCGGCGGGTTTAAACATCTTTCTCTTTAATGTGGTCATTGATTACCTGGTTCCCAGCTACTTCTTTATTGCTTATTATAATTTCCCCGAGCTACTTCTTTTTGCAGTCATTCACCTGGGCCTGACCACCTTAATTAAATTATCGAGGGGATGGTTCAGACTACTGGAATCAGAAAATCAACTCATCCGCCTGCAAAGTGAAAAATCAGATACAGAACTGAAGTTCCTTAAAACACAGGTAAACCCGCATTTTTTATTCAATAGCCTGAATAGTATCTATTCCTTATCACTGAAAAAAGCTGCACAGACCCCGGCTGCTATTTTGAAACTGGCAGAAGTAATGCGGTATATGATCTATGAATCGGATGGAAATTTTGTGCCGCTGGAAAATGAGATCAATTACCTGCGCAATTATATTGCATTACAACAATTAAGAAATGCGGATAGTGTAAACGTTACATTTGATATAAAAGGCGATCCTGCCCGGCACCGGGTAGCCCCATTTATGTTTATTGTATTTGTCGAGAATGCCTTTAAGCATGGAAAGGCTTTCATAAAAATTGAACTGGAAACAAAAGATCATTTGTTGTTATTTAGTGTAACAAATGATAAAGGAGTGACGGACGATCCCGAACCTCTTGATTTCAAAGGACTGGGAATGGATAATGTAAAGCGGCGTTTAGAACTGTTATACCCCAAAGATCACCACCTGCTGGTTAAAGACGAAGCAGACTTATATTATGTACAGCTACGAATAGACTTATTATGAAAATAAGATGCCTCATTGTAGATGACGAAACCCTGGCCCAGGACGTAATTGAATCCTACATCCGGGAATTCCCCGTCATTGAACTGGCCAGGAAATGCAGCAATGCCATCGAAGCGCTGGAAGCCCTCCAGCAGGAAGATAATATCCAGCTGGTATTTCTCGATATCAAAATGCCGGGATTATCAGGCATTAATATGCTGAAAACCCTCCCCCAGCCACCCGCCATTATTTTCACCACTGCCTACCCACAGCACGCTGTAGAAGGGTTTGAACTCAATGCTGCAGACTACCTGGTAAAACCATTTTCATTTGAACGGTTTATGCTGGCCGTCAACAAAGTGCGCCATAAAATCGAACTGGAAAAACGCCCCCCTACAGCGCAGGGGTACTTTACAGTAAAGGCAGATAAACGCATCCACAAACTGAATTTTGAAGACGTTACCTATATTAATTCCATCGGGGATTATCTGAAAATATTCCTGAAAAACGGGAAGGTGATCATCACCAGTGAAACCCTGAAAAGTATAGCCGAAAGCCTGCCTGCCAACCTGTTTTTAAGGATTCATAAATCCTACATTGTTGCAGTCAGGTCCATCCTGTATATAGAAGGAAATCAACTGGTGATAGAAGGCGCCAGCCTGCCCATTGGGTTAAAATACAAAGACCAGGTGATCGATAGATTGGTTTAGTACAATGTCTTATCTCCTTTGGCCTGCCAGTCCTGGAAAACTTTGATGGCGGCTGGGGAAGGAAATGGGATAAAGGGGATCCGTTTGTCTTCGTGGGCTATGCCTATTTCATTGTAAATAAAAGAATCGTCGAAATCGATGGCGGCTGCATCTTCTTTGGTATTGGCGTAATATACGCGTTGGGGGCGGGCCCAGTAAATGGCGCCGAGACACATGGGGCAGGGTTCGCAGGAAGTGTAAATTTCGCAGTCATGCAGCTGAAAGGTGCCGAGGCGCTGGCAGGCATCGCGGATGGCAGATACTTCTGCATGAGCGGTGGGGTCGTTGGTACAGAGTACCTTGTTCCATCCCCTGCCTACTATCTCATCGCCACGTACTACGATTGCGCCAAATGGCCCGCCGTCACCGTGCTCCATACCTTCGCGGCTTAGACTGATGGCGATGGACATGAAGTGTCTTTCTCTTTCTCCTATCATAATCTCTTTTTCTCAAATTTAACGAAATTAAGGATTGCATTAATCCCTGCCGGAGGCAATTTCCCAAACCATGAACCGATCGCTACGCGATCGGTTCATGGTTTGACTAAACTCCTGCGGAGGGCTTAGAAAAATCTTCCTTATCGCACACAAAAAACCCGGGCAAAGAATTGCCCGGGTATTCGTAACTGTATATCGTCGTATTTGAATAATGCTTTTTTATCTCTTACACTTAAGCCGTTACCGCCGTCTGATTCCTGATCACCACTACCCCATCAAACACATCCACCAGCACAGGCTTACTCTTATCAATATCCCCCGCCAGTATCTTCTTACTCAACAAATTAATGATCTCCTTCTGAATCAATCTCTTCAACGGCCTCGCACCAAACGTTGGGTCGTAACCCTGCACCGCCAGGTACTCAAGTGCATAATCAGAGAATTCCAATATCATGCCATTCTGTGCTACCAGGTCCTTTAACTGCTGCAACTGAATGTTAATTATTCCCTTAATTTCATTCCGCAACAATGGCTGGAACATAATCACCTCATCCACACGGTTTAAGAACTCCGGCCGGATGGTCTGCTTTAACAAATTCATCACTTCCGCCTTCGTACCTTCTACCACCTCTTCCCTGTTCCGCTCATCTATCTTCTCAAAATTCTCCTGGATAATATTACTACCCATATTGCTCGTCATGATGATAATGGTGTTCTTAAAGTTCACCACACGGCCCTTATTATCGGTCAACCGGCCATCATCCAGCACCTGCAGCAGGATATTGAATACATCCGGGTGCGCCTTTTCTATTTCATCCAGCAATACTACTGAATATGGCTTACGTCTCACCGCTTCGGTCAACTGACCACCTTCATCGTATCCCACATATCCCGGAGGCGCTCCTACCAGTCTGCTTACCGCATGTTTTTCCTGGTATTCACTCATATCTATACGCGTCATCATGGCATCGTTGTCGAACAGGTATTCTGCCAGTGCCTTTGCCAGCTCAGTCTTACCTACTCCGGTTGTACCCAGGAAGATAAAGGAACCGATCGGCTTCTTGGGATCCTGCAGCCCTGCGCGGCTACGGCGAATGGCATCAGACACTGCGATAATCGCTTCTTCCTGTCCTACCACCCGTTTGTGCAGCTCGTCTTCCAGTTTCAGCAACTTATCCCTTTCACTCTGCATCATCCTGTGCACCGGAATACCGGTCGCTTTTGCCACATTCTCTGCAATGTCTTCTGCATCTACTTCTTCCTTCAGCAGGCGCTTGTGGTCTGCAGACATTTCATTCAGTTCTGCGGTATATTTCGCAATCAGCTCTTCCTGTTCTTTCACTTTACCATAGCGGATCTCTGCCACACGTCCATATTCCCCGTTTCTTTCCGCCTGCTCTGCTTCCTGCTTCAGGTTTTCAATCGCTGCCTTTGCATTCTGCAGTTTGTCTACCACCTCTTTCTCTTCCTGCCATTTCGCCTTGAAAGTACTTCTCTGTTCTCCCAATCTGGCTATTTCTCCATTCAGTTCCCGCAGCTTATCTTCATCGTTTTCACGCTTGATCGCTTCTCTTTCTATTTCCAGCTGCCGGATCCTTCTTTCCAGTTCATCCAGCTCTTCCGGCATAGAGTTCATTTCCAGCCTTAATTTCGCCGCACTCTCATCGATCAGGTCAATCGCCTTATCTGGCAGGAAACGGTCTGTAATGTACCTGTGAGACAATTCTACCGCCGCAATGATCGCCTCATCCCTGATCAGTACATGGTGATGGCTTTCGTAACGCTCTTTCAATCCACGCAGGATGGAAATAGCATCTTCCACATCCGGCTCATCGACCATTACCTTCTGGAAACGGCGTTCCAGGGCTTTATCTTTCTCAAAGTATTTCTGGTATTCATTCAGGGTGGTGGCACCTATGGCACGTAATTCGCCACGGGCCAGGGCTGGTTTCAGGATGTTCGCTGCGTCCATAGCCCCTTCCATTGCACCCGCACCCACCAGGGTATGGATCTCATCGATAAAGAGGATCAGCTGCCCGTCGCTCTCCGTCACTTCCTTGATCACCGCTTTCAGCCTTTCTTCAAATTCCCCCCTGTATTTGGCACCTGCCATCAGGCTACCCATATCCAGTGCATAGATAATTTTTGACTTCAGGTTGTCTGGCACATCCCCGTTTATGATACGGTGTGCCAGCCCTTCTACGATCGCGGTTTTACCCACACCCGGTTCACCCACCAGGATGGGGTTGTTTTTAGACCTGCGCGACAGGATGTGCAGGGTACGCCTGATCTCCTCGTCACGCCCTATCACCGGGTCCAGTTTTCCGGCCTGTGCCAGTTCGTTCAGGTTCTTGGCATATTTCTGCAAAGAATTGAACTGGGTATCGGCTGTCTGGGAATTCACAGTACTACCTTTTCTCAGTTCGGTAATCGCCGCTTTCAGTCCCTTTTCAGTCAACCCTGCATCTTTCAGCAGTTTGGCGGTATCATCGCTGCCACCCAGCAGCCCGAGCAGCAGGTGCTCCACACTTACAAACTCGTCTTTGAATTCCTTGATGCTGGCACCTGCCCGCAACATGGCATTGTTCGCGTCCCGGCTCAATACCTGGCCCGCGTCACCACTGGCTTTCGCATATTTACTGATCTGGTCATCTATTTTAGATGCCAGAAAATTTGTATTAACATTGTTTTTCTTCAGCAGGTAATCAATCGCACTATCCTCATCATTAAGCAATGCCTTCAGCAAATGCCCTGTTTCTATGGCCTGCTGCTGGTTATTGAAGGCCAGCTGTTGGGCCTTTTGCAGTATTTCCTGCGATTTTATGGTGAAGTTGTTCAAATTCATATCGTTATAGTTTCTCCTTTTAATATTCGTACAGAACGTATATCAAACTCTGCTCCAAGTATTAGAATGCGATATTTTGGCATAAAAAAATGCCCGGGACTGCTTTTTTAACAGCTTCCCGGGCATCCAACTGCAATATTTTCAGGTTTATTGCTTTACAAGTACAATCCTTGCCCTGTCTGCCTTATATACCGCGTTATTAAACGTCGCAAAGTTTACCCACTCACTGGCTGGGAAAATCCCCGCCTTATGGGAATAACTCCTGGTATATATGACCTGGTTATCTTTCACCACTATGCCACACGTATATTCACCAAAGTTATTTTTCAGGGTCACCGGCTGGGGAATGGATTCCGAAACATACCCCGCCGGGATGTTGATCACAACAGTATCTACCTTTCTGTATGGAGAATAAACGTTGATGGGTGATACCCGTGGTTCCGCAGTTTCCAGTTTTGAACCCGCCTTACTCAGTAAGTTCGGCTCCAGGAACATACGTTTACCACTCACCGTCGCATAGTTATGTGCATTGATCTCCATTTCCTCGTCCACAGCAGGCACAAAGCCGGCTATTTCCTTTGCCTCATATTTATTCACGTCATAACTGGGCAGCAGGCGATCATCGCGCAGCTTTTCCATAATCTTGTCGTGCGAGAGGGAGTGAATCATTTCCTGCACATAGTCCTGCTGCAATGCCGTGGAATGCGTGTTGATTTTCACCTGCATATCGCCGGTTTCTGACACCGTCGCTGTAATATGCCGTACTTTCAGGTTCTGATCGATGGTGTAGGCCGGGGTACGTACCAGTTTACTACCCTGATCCGCAACCACCAGCACGGCCCTGCCGGCAGTAAAACTACTCAGGTAACCCGTAGGCAGGGTATTACTTGTACATTCCAGCCAGGTGGTATCACCTTTGCCCGGTACACAGGCTATCACGTGGTCAAACTGTGTACATGGAAAATCTTCTACCAGCGCGGTATTGTTTGTTTCGCCAGACTGTACCAGCACATAGTTAGCCGGCACCCCCGCTTCTTTCAGCAAAGCCACCATGTAGTTGGACAATGCTTTGCAATCACCATAACCTTTTGTTGCTACATAATTAGCATCGAAGGTCTGCCAGCCGCCAATACCGAGTTTGATAAGGATATACCGGGTATGCTGCTGCAAATAACGGTAAAGGATATCTATTTTCTCTTTTTCTGACTTGCCATCGGTCAGCTCATGCACGGTTTTCTTCACATTATCAGGCAGCACATCACGGCCGGCATTGAGGGTATACACAAAATGGCCCAGTTCTTCCCAGCTGCTGCTGTTACCTTTATAGTCCTGCATTTCAAAGGTGGAAGGTGCCAGCATGACGGTGGTCGTTCTGTCATAATCTTCCGGCACGTAGGTTTCTTCCGGCAATGCTGTCATGCCTTTTACTTCCCAGGTATAACTGCGCCCCTCCTTTTCATTTGCTACCACAGGCTCTCCATTATAATGAAACGCTTTGTAACGAAGTTTATAATCTGCCGGTACAGACACTGTTAATTTTGCCTGTTCTACAGCATAGTTTTCATCTTCCTGTGGCATCCAGTCAGGCAGGTAAAAGGCGTGGTTGTATTTTACCTCCGTTTCCACTTCTACCGTATACGGGTACACTTTGTACCCAAAGCGGTATATTTTATATCGGTTGTCTGACATCAATGCCTGGTCTCCCACCCCACTCACATCAGAAACATCGCTTTGTTTCATTTTAGTCACCTCTACCCCTTCGGCACTCAGCAGCCGGCCCCTGATAGACTTTACTTCTCTCAGCTTATTATAATACTCGTAGACCCCGGCGTATTGATCGCCTTTGGCATCCAGTACCGTGAGTACATAATGCCGGGTCACCCGGACTTCTCCCGGGTTCACTAACCGGATGGATACTTCTTCCATACGTTTTACCACATGGGCTTTTTCTTTCAGGTTAGCAGGTATAGTGGCTGCCGGGTACTCAGGATCCTTTGCCTGCAGGGGCAACAGGTATCCTATGAATAAGAGGGCCAGTCCAAACGATTTTTGAAACATGGGTTATGCTTTCTTTTTCAGTACTATTTGTTCAGATTGTTTTTTCACGATCAGATCAAAGAAGTCACGCAGCGTGGTATAGTCTTCCGGCGTAAACACTGCTTTGTTCAGCTTTATCCTGGAACGGAACTGGATGGTATTATCACTTTGCTGAATCAGGTACTGGAACAGTCCTTCTTCTTCATTCAGTTTTACCATGGTCGATTTTGGTAACTCTTCCACTTCATATCCTTCAGGTACGATCAGGTTCAGGGTATATATTTCATCCATCAGGTAGGGCATTTCCACAGGGTAATGGCGCTCCAGCGATTTGAACGGATTACTCTTATACGCTTCAGACATCATGGGGTTGATATACATCATACCTGCATCGTCCGGCGTCATTTCAAAATCATATTTTACCTGCAATGGTACTTCGTAATCATCCATGTCAGTGATCTCTCCGTTGGATACCGTTGTTTCCATAGAGTAGCCTTTGCCCAGTGGTTTAAAGAATTCAGCTTTCCCGTTCTTTACAATATTCTCCCGCATTTTGCAGGATTCGTAGTAAGTAGGTTTTTGTGTAAAGGAACCCTTGATCTTACCACTGTCGCCCATCAGCATCACATAAGTGCTCTTGGCTTCCAGCAGGTTATTGGGATCCAGCGAAATGGGGATCACTTCAGGAGACAGTATCCTTGCATGCCCATTGTAACAGGTATAATCCAGCCGGCCAAAGCCCAGGTAAGGCTTAGACGCATCCAGGAAGTACCATTCCTCGCCGGTATTCAGGGCCGCAATCGTATAGTTGAAACGACCTATGAGCGGGTACATCTCGTAGGTAAGACCATTTTCACGGGTGCTCAGTATTACCGGGTGCGCGTTCAGACCAGCTCTGCGCAGCATAGCTACCAGCAGCAGGTTCAGGTCCGCATCGTTCCCGTTGTGAGACGTGAAGATGCTTTTCAATGATTTGGACAGGTACAGGTCATCATGACTGGTACAGGTAAAGTTGCTCCTTACATAATTGTAAATGCGGCGAGCTTTGGCCGTATCGTTGGTAATGCCTTTGGTCAGTTCATCTACTTTATCACCCAGGAAACCATTGTTCTTGTCCAGCCCCTCGCCAAAGTATTCAGACTTATTCAGCTCCTCGTACAGTTTACCCCAGGTGCCCAATACCGGTTTTACCGGTTGATCAGGATACCTGTAGGCAGAGAGCTGGAACGAGATCATAGATACGTGGTTCCAGATGCTGGTGGTAAAGTCTTCTTCCCGCAGGGCAGGCACATTTTCCGCCTCCCATTTATAAATATTGGTACCGGAGTTGATGGTGTAATACTGGGTATGACCAGTTTTACCGCCATAACTGTTTTCTTCATCGTAAGCAATGGTAAAGGACTGATGCCCTGTAGATTTATTCTCCTTTACAGTGACATAACCGGATCGCAGGAAGATGTATTCGTAAAATTCCGGCACCGTTACCTCGTACCTGCTATAGATAGTGGGATAATTGATGCTCTGGAACTGCCAGGAATGCAGGTGTATTTTATAGGGTGATACAATCGTATAAGTATATTCAATGATACTCCCTTCTTTCACAGCCGGCAGGGTGAACTTTTGCACCACATCGCCTTTTTTGTCAATTTTATCGGTGAAAATACTCTTGCTGTCCATCTTTGTTTCTACCACCTGTGTCCCTTCCAGGTTATAGGTAGTTGCTTTGATGTCTTTTAGTTTGTTCTCGTCCGTTTCTCCTTTGTAGTAGTGGATTCTTACAGTAGCGGCGTCATAACCGTTTTTGTCAATAATATGGATGCGGGTGTGACGTTTAAATACCAATACCAGGCCATTGATGCGGTCCGATTCGAACGAAGCCTCACCGATATCAGAAATAATTACCGCGTGGGCGCCGGTATCCTGCTCAAAACCAGTTTTACTGAAATCTTTGGGATCAACTTTCCCAAATTTAATTTTGTCCTGGGAAAACGCACTCAATGACAATAGTAAGCCCAGAAAAAGGGCGGTGGGGAACGCTCCGACTTGTTGTGGTCGCATACATTAGGTAGATGAGGTAATAGGATTGATTTACATAAATGAAGATAGGTAAAAAGTCGATTTTCCATAAAAAATTCATTTTTCTTTAACTTGCAGTTCACATGCAATCGGTGGATACACATACAGCATTTATAAAAGCACAGGCGGCAGATCTGGGATTTGATCACTGTGGAATAGCACGTGCCGTGCAGCTGGATGACGATGCCAGGAGGCTGGAAACCTGGCTGAATAAGGGAATGCATGGCAATATGAAGTACATGGAAAATCATTTTGACAAGCGGATTGACCCCAGGAAACTGGTAGACAATGCGCAGTCGGTGATTACGCTGTTATTGAACTACTACCCTTCGGAACAACAAGTTCCTGATGCCCCCCGTATTTCCAAATATGCTTATGGCCGGGATTACCATGAGGTGATCAAGGCGAAACTGAATACCTTGCTGGCAAGGATGCAGGAAACTATCGGGGAAGTGAACGGACGGGGATTTGTGGATTCGGCGCCGGTATTGGAAAGGTCCTGGGCACAGCGGAGTGGGTTGGGATGGTTAGGTAAAAACGGGAATCTCATTCACAAGCAGGCGGGGTCGTTCTTTTTTATTGCTACGCTCATTACAGATGTGGCGCTGGTATACGATAACCCTGTGGGGGATTATTGCGGGTCGTGTACCAGGTGCCTGGATGCCTGCCCTACGGGGGCACTGGTAGCACCGGGTGTGGTAGATGGCAGCAGGTGTATATCCTATTATACGATAGAACTGAAGGAATTGCTGATTCCCGAAAATATGCAGGGGCAGTTTGATAACTGGATGTTTGGATGTGATACCTGCCAGGATGTGTGTCCCTGGAACAGGTTTTCAAAGCCGAATCAAACGGTGGAGTTTACGCCGATACCGGAGATATTGAATTTTTCTACGAAGGATTGGGAGGAACTAACGGAGGAGGAATTCAGGAGGGTTTTTAAGCATTCGCCTATGAAACGATCGAAATACGCAGGGATCAGAAGGAATCTGAACTTTTTGGAAATTTAAGGCTGTTAACTTTTTAGCATTATACTCATGCATTTTTAACGTTTTTAATTCACCCCTTTTCCGTACATTGTATAACTAGCCAACAAAACTTACTCTATCGGGGGTTACTAAAAAGAGTCTTATTGTATTATGGAAGAAGTACAGGTTTTAACAGCTCCGGGATTAAACGGATCTGGCCCGCTCCACTGGCAAACAATATGGGAAAATTTGCCGGGTGTAAAGAGAATAGAACAGAACAACTGGGATCAGCCCGAACTAACAGACTGGATCAATAACATCGAGGATGCCGTGAGCAAGGCAGGTCCTGATGTGGTGATCGCAGCTCATTCCCTGGGATGCCTTGCCCTTGCCCACTGGGCACAGCACACGAAATTAAAAATTCGCGGCGCCCTGCTGGTGGCTCCACCAGATGCAGAACGAACGGATTTCCCTTTAGCTGCAAAGAGCTTCGCACCTGCGCCGATGCAACCATTGCCTTTCAAAAGTATTGTGGTATCGAGTACCAATGATCAATATGCCAGCCTGCAAAGGCAAAAGACCTATGCCAGTGCATGGGGAAGCAGGTTTGTAAATGTGGGGGAAGCGGGGCATATTAATGCAGATAGTAATTTAGGGGAGTGGGAAAATGGGCAGGTGTTGGTGGAGGAATTGGTGCGGAACTGGGAAACGCTGTAAGGGAGTTGAATGCCTGAAGAAAGATAAATCCTGAAAAAGGCAAATCCTTTAAATAACAACTGCCAATAATCACCTATTCTAAAACATCTTTAAAAAATGAAAGGCTGGAAGATTCCAGCCTTTGTTATTCCACGTCATCTATGGCGTTATGCCAATTCTTTTATCGCTGACCTTTTAACAGGTAGATTGCATCATTCCATCTCAGTTCATTCCTGAACTGGTACAAATCAGTATTCTTACCAATCTTCACATACTCAATACCTGCCATACCGGCAAAGTCTTCCATATGTGCACTACCCAGGTTCTGGCTATACACCGTATGGTGTGCACCACCTGCCTGAATCCATGCCGCACAACCTGTACGCATGTCTGGCAGTGGTTTCCACAGCACTCTCGCCACCGGCAGTTTAGGCAGGTCCTGAACAGGTTTCACTGCTTCCACTTCGTTTACCAGCAAACGGAAACGGTTACCCAAATCAATCAATGATGCATTGATGGCAGGGCCTGCGTCCACATTGAATACCAGTCTTACCGGATCGGCTTTGCCACCAATACCCAGCGGATGGATTTCGCAGCTTGGCTTGCCATCTGCAATAGAAGAACAGATTTCCAGCATATGTGCACCCAGTACCAGCCTGTTAGAAGGATCGAAATGATAGGTATAGTCTTCCATGAATGAGTTACCACCTGGCAGACCACTACCCATTACTTTTGCCGCTCTTACCAGTGCCGCAGTTTTCCAGTCGCCCTCACCACCAAAACCGTAACCATCGGCCATCAGGCGCTGTACAGCAATACCTGGCAGCTGATCTAAACCATGCAGATCCTGGAAAGTATCTGTAAATCCTTTGAAATTACCGTCTTCCAGGAATGCACGCAGACCCAGCTCGATCTTTGCAGCAGTACGCAGAGAAGCATGTTGTGCTGCACCTTTTACGAGGGTAGCACCCAGTTTATAAACATCCGCATATTCAGCAACCAGTTTGTCGATAGCCGCGTCTGATACCTGGTTCACAAAAGCCACCAGGTCGCCCACACCATAGCCATTTACGGAATAACCGAACTGTAACTCAGCTTCTACCTTGTCACCTTCGGTTACCGCTACTTCGCGCATATTGTCGCCAATACGGGCAAACTTTGCCCCCTGCCAGTCGAACCAACCTGCTGCTGCCCTGAGCCAGGTATTCAGTTCCCCAATCACATCAGGGTCCTGCCAGTGGCCACAAACCACTTTGCGCTCGATGCGCATGCGCGACATCATGAAACCAAACTCCCTGTCGCCATGTGCTGACTGGTTCAGGTTCATGAAGTCCATATCGATCTCACCCCATGGAATATCCCTGTTGAACTGGGTATGGAGGTGTAATAAAGGGCGTTGTAATATTTTGAGCCCCCGGATCCACATTTTGGCAGGAGAGAATGTATGCATCCAGGCAATGACACCGATACAGTTCTTTGCGGCATTGGCTTCCTGGCAAATGGCATAAATTTCTTCGGGGGTTTTTACAGTAGGCTTGAATACGATCTTAACGGGAATGTTCGGGTCGGCATCCAGGGCAGCGGCTATGGCTTGTGAGTGGGCAGCTACCTGCTGCAGGGTCTCTTCTCCATAAAGGTGCTGGCTACCGGTCACGAACCAGGCTTCAAGTTGCTTCAACTGTATCATATGCTATTGAATTTTTTGTGATTAGTTTTTTATTGTTGTCCGTAATAAGAATCCGGACCATGTTTCCGTTCAAAATGTTTTTTAATCAGGGAGTCCTTCAGGCGGGGGCATGAGGGGCGGATGGTTTCTGTGAGGTAAGCCATTCTCGCTACTTCTTCCAGCACGGCGGCGTTGTACACTGCTTTGTCAGCTGTTTTTCCCCAGGTAAAAGGGGCATGGTTGCCTACCAGGATCATTTCTATTTCTTCGTAAGAGAGTTTTCGCTCATTCAGGCAGTTCATGATCTGGAAGCCGGTCTCATACTCATAGTTACCCTTGATCATATCGTCGTGCATGGGCGGTGCGCAGGGCACATCGCTGGTCAGATGATCTGCATGGGTGGTGCCATAAATTGGGATGTCCCTTTGGGCCTGTGCCCAGGCGGTGGCGTAGGTAGAGTGTGTATGCACAATACCTCCTACATGTGCCCAATGCTTGTAGAGTACTGCATGGGTTTTGGTATCCGACGATGGCCTTCCGTTGTTCGTTACATTGTTTGCATCGAAATCGACAATCACCATTTTCTCAGGCGAGAGCAGGTCATAAGGCACACCGCTGGGTTTGATGGCAAATACCCCGGCTTTGTGGTCAGCTACGCTGACGTTGCCAAAGGTGAAGAGCACCAGCCCTAAGGCAGGGAGTTGCATGTTTGCAAGGTAGGCCTGCTCCTGAAGTTCCTTGTATGGATGGCTCATTTGTATAATTTTTCAGTGAACGCTCCTATTTCTTTGAATTTCTCATATCGGTTAGCATAATAACCCACATTCTGTTCCCTTGGGAACCAGGTCGTTTCAAAACCCGAAGTCATAGCAGCCTGCGCAGCATCAATATCCGGATGCACACCCGCTACTACAGCAGCAAACATAGCCGCCCCCAGCGCACAGGCATTTTCGCTGTTCACAATCCGGATCGGCCTGTTCATCACATCGGCCAGCACCTGCATAGCGTAACCTGATTTTTTGGCCACCCCGCCCAGTGCAATCACTTCCTGGATAGGAATACCTTCCTGGATAAAACGGTCTGCAATAGCTTTGGCACCAAAGGCAGCTGCCTCTACCAGGGTTTTGAAGAGCTGCACGGCATCAGTACCCAGGTGCAGCCCGGTAATAGTGCTCTTGACAGTATGATTAGCATCAGGTGTACGACGGCCATTGAACCAGTCCATGGCTATCGGATCGTTGTCACGCAATGGGAGTTGTTCTGCCTTTTGGGAAAGGTAACCCAGGAGTTTGCCTTCCACTTCTGCCAGTTTATCTTTTTCACCCGGCATCAGGTCATACAATGGCCCCATGACCAGCTTTCTGAGCCATGCAAAGATGTCGCCATAAGCAGACTGCCCTGCTTCCAAACCAAGCATATCAGGTACTACAGAGCCATCTACCTGGCCGCAGATGCCTTTTACCAGTTTATCGCCGGTTTCTTCCAGCGGTGCAATCAGGATATCGCAGGTGCTGGTACCGATTACCTTACAAAGAGAGTATGGGCGGATACCACCACCTACTGCACCCATGTGGGCATCAAAGGCGCCGGTGCCGATCACTACATCCCCGGGCAACCCTAATTTCGCTGCCCATTCAGCAGTGATGGTGCCTGCAGGCACTGTAGCATCCACCGTATCGGTGAACATCTGGTCGTATTTTGCGAGAACAGGGTTCAGCTTGGTAAGAAAGTCATTCGGCGGCAATCCTTTCCAGGAAGCATGCCACATGGCTTTATGACCTGCAGCACAACGGCTGCGGAGCAATGTTTTAACACTATTATTGCCGGTTAATACAGCCGGGATCCAGTCGCAATGCTCCACCCAGGCCGCTGCTGCTGCCCTGATGGCAGGATCTTCGGTTACCACATGGAGAATTTTGGCCCAGAACCATTCACTGCTGTATATACCACCGCTGTAGGCTGTATAATCTTTGCCATTGCTATGGGCAATATCATTAATCAGGGCCGCTTCTGAATTGGCAGTATGATCTTTCCAGAGCACGAACATGGCGTTGGGGTTTTCTTCAAAACCGGGCAACAGGGCCAGGGGCGTACCTTGTTCGTTGACAGGGCCGGGAGTGGAACCGGTGGTATCCACAGCGATGCCTTTCACCCTGGCGGCGGTGCCGGCCGGGCATTGCTTCAGGGCATCTTTGATACTGTTTTCCAGCCCTTCCAGGTAATCTTTAGGATGCTGACGATATTGCTGGATAGCGGGGTCACAGTAGCACCCTTCTTTCCAGCGGGGATAAAAATACACGGCACTGCCGGCCTCCTGACCGGTTTGCGTATCTACAACAAGGGAGCGGACTGAGTCGGTGCCGAAGTCGACACCTATAACATATGAATGTTCCATAACGATCGGCCCTTTCCAACAACCAGGGGTGGCGGAAAGTTGTTTTAAATTGAAAAATAATTAATGTCTTTATTGTCAGTTTGACATTTATAAAACGTGGCAAAAAAAGACGATATGAGGGAGACCCATATCCGTCATTTTTTGTTACTTAAGATTTCCCGGATCGGAAACGAAGTTGAGGAAGGCGTGGAATTTGGCGCTGTATTTTCTTTTATCCAGCTTGTAATAGAATGCTCCCCTTTTGGAAGTAGCCCTCTCTTTTTCTTTTTGTTTGATCAGCAAACCCGTTGACAATACTTTACGGCTGAAGTTCCTTTTGTCAAAGCCGGCGTCGTACACGGCTTCGAAGAGGATTTGCAGCTGTGGAATGGTAAATTTGGCTGGCAGCAGTTCGAACAGCAGCGGGTGTATAGCTGCTTTGTAGCGTAAGCGTGCCAGTGCTTCACTCACCATCTGTGCATGGTCGAAAATCAGTTTTGGCGCCTCTTTGAGAGGGAACCATTCTGCCTTGTACTCATCGCTCAGCTGCTGTTTGTACTGATTGATGTCGATCAGGGCATAATAGGCTACAGACAAGGTTCGCTCCATCGGATCGCGGTCAGGGCTCCCAAAAGCATTCAATTGCTCCATGAAGACGCCATCCAGCCCTGTTAGCTTGGTCAGTGTACGGGTAGCTGCCTCTTCGAGGCCCTCATCCGCCTGTACAAAGCCGCCCATCAGGCTCCACTTTCCTTTTTCCGGTTCAAATCCACGCTTGATAAGCAAGAGCTTAAGATCCTGTCCGTCAAAACCGAAAATTATACAGTCTACTGCTATCAGCATCCGGGTTTGCCGGGAATAACGTGTCATACTTTCCTGGTGTTTAATTCTGCTAATATAAAACTCCCCGTTGATATTCCCAGCATTTAGTGATATTGATAGCTGTAATATGGATGCAATATAGAAAATTAAATGTCAATTTTACAATTATTTCTCCGGGTTTTTACAGAATCATTTTTTTGCCCGTCTATAGGGTGTTTCATCAAAACAAAACGCTTTTGCCTACGGCAAAAGCGTTTTGTTTGGGGAGGGGTTAATAAAAGAATAAAACCTTTTATAATTTTCCGGGTGCAAGTTCCGTATAGTCGCTGATAAAGCGGATAATGTTGGTGTAGGCTGCAAACTCCTCTTTTGTGTGCATAGTGGTGATGACCACTGCTTTCATACCCGCATTCTGCGCGGCTTCCACGCCTTTGGGGGCATCTTCAAATACAATGCAATCTCCCGGTTCTACCCCCATTTTCTCAGCTGCCTTCAGAAAGGTTTCCGGGTGCGGCTTGCTGTCTACTACGTCATCGGCAGTTATAATTGTCTTGAAATACCCTCTTAAGTGCAGATTATCAATTGTAAAATCTACGTTGAAAGGGATGGCGGCGGTACCGATAGCCATTGGGATGCCCAGCTCGCGCGACTGATCCAGAAATTGCTGTAATCCCGGAATCAGGCTCAGGTGAGGGCGATAGGCTTCCTGGTAGCGGCGTTCTTTTTCGAGGGCCAGTTGATCCATTTGCTCATCTGTGAATTTGCCTTTGCCAAAGATACGGATCAATACCTCCTGGTTTTTGCCATACATTTCCCTTTTTACGGCCTCACGGCTCAGACCTGCTCCCAGGTCATCGTTGAGGATGTTAAACCAGCCATGTACATGATACTCCATATCATCTATCATAGTGCCGTTCATGTCGAAGATAAATGCCCGTTTCATAGTCGTTCTACTTTGGCGCAAAGGTAACTGGGATTTTTTTTACAGACCTCCGGCCCGTAAAAAAAATCCCGGCAGTGGAGAGGTCAGGCAAGCCAAGGGCTTGCCTGACCTCTCCACAAATATTTTCGCGCTACCACCACCGCGGATCCCCCGCCGAACCTTTCCCTGCAAAACCCGCATCCTTCACTGTAAAATCCCCATTCGCCGGGTCCCGCCACAAATCCGTCACCGTACCCGCATACGCCGTCAATCCCACTATCGCATTTCCACTCACCACATAATCAGCAGTATTATAGCTACCACTCACATTAATCAATGTCGCAGCATTCGCCCGTATCCCCCTCACACTCGTACTGCCAGCATTATTGCGCCCCACACCAATGATACAACTCTTCAGACTGATACCCGCCGTTATATTATTGGTGGCTGACTGACTATAATCCACCAGGTAAGCCGATCCCCCGCCCTGCGGCGCCTCATTAAAGATGCAATTACTCAGTAACACTGAATTGGAATTCTGCTTACTCGTTACCACCTTTTCCAGCTTATATAAGGTACTGTTCTGAATCGTAATATGCTGTACCGCACAAGCCACATTATCTACATTCACCACCCCATAATTAGAGATACTGTCTACCACACAATTATTCACCACAAAATCACTCACCTGGGTACCACCCGTTGCTGACGTCTGTAACCGCACCACACCCCTGAATATCTCTACATGGCAGTCTTCAAACAGGATCTTCCCGATCGTCGCTACATTGCTGGCATTGATCACATACCTGGCGGCATAGTCATTACTCCGCAAGGTCAATCCCCTGAATACCACCGAATCGATCACACTCCCCGCCGTCACATTGAAATTGTTGGTGAAATAGATGAGTGGCAACTGGGTATTAAAACTGTTCTCACTCACGATGGATACCGCCTTCCCGAGTTCCATGGCGATATCGATATTGTACGTCTCCCCTCTTTTCAGGATGATAATACTCCCCGCTCCCACCTTCGGCAGGGTGTCGCGCAAAATGCCCGGACTGCCTGTAATACCGGTCAGGTCTATTACATTCGGCCCCGTAGCCACACCCGCCTTTGTGGTAAAGGTCAATATCCCCTTGCTCACTTCATCTTTAAAAATCTCTGCCGTATACGTTGTCAGGGGCTGCAGACTATCTACCTGTATTTTCCCTGCTATACTCTGCGCTGGTGTCAAAGCAACGGTACGTACCACACTTCCCGTTGTAAATACCAGCTTCGTCAACCCTGCTGTGGGTTGCCATAACAAAATCACAGATTTATCAATGAGATTACTATCTGCCAGCGGCAGGAACAGCTGCTCTCCCGTAATGGAAAACCCTTTACTGTACACCCATTTCGATGCACTGGCCGTATCCTTACCATTCGTTCTTACACGGGCATAATACTTCTTCCGCACCTCCAGGTAGTGATCCGAAATCCTGATACCCGTCGTATCTGTTACAAAACTATGTGCCGTGGTGGCAAAGGCAGAATCCTGCGACACCTCGACCGTATAAGTCACCACCGTCCCTGTGGTAAACAAAGCCGCCTTCCAGGTCAGTGTGGCCAGTGTATCTGCCGTAGTAATGGAGATATCGCCCGATGGCATAAATTGCCGGGACAGGCTCAGGTCATCTTCTTTCTTTTTGCAGGCCAACAGGCTGATGAACAGGAAAAATATTACATAACGCATATGAATCATTTTAGTAGCCTTGATTTTGTACCAGCTTGTAATTACTGTTCAAAGCATCTGTAGGAATAGGGAGCAGTTCTTTTTTGTTCGCCTCAAAGTAAATGGCATAGCCTTTTCTGGCACCTGTCAGGTAATCTTCATTCACCGCTGTTCGCCAGCTCTTGGTAGTATAGCCCGAAGGTGCTGCAGCCGTACCTAACCCCGGCTCAAACAATACCTGCGATACCGGCCCGCCATACAAATTCAGCGTCTGTGTTTCATCTACTGAATTCACGAGATTATAAGGCGCTGCTTTTGCATAGAGGTACAAAGGTACATTGGCATACCGGCCCTCCCCATTCATAAACTGCCGCAGTTTGTCTCTTGTTTCTGTCAGCTTGGTGGCCAGCAGGTTCCAGCGGATCAGGTCAAACTTCCTGATCCCTTCACCCCCGAATTCCAGCAGTCTTTCATGCACCAGGGCGTTGAAGAATCCCTGCTTGTCCGTCGGTATTTCAGGAAGGCGATCCAGGTGCCCTGCATAGGCTCTTTTCTGTACCTGCAGCAATGCATCCTGCGCCTTTGCTGAAGGTGCTTCATTCAGTTCATTGTCCGCCTCAGCATACATCAGCAACACATCAGCGAAACGCAGGATCGGCCAGTTGATCGCCAGGTTCTGCGAAGTACCGGTGATGCTCGTCCAGGAACGACGGTACTTGCCATCTGTCATCACACCGGCAGTCACGGCTATCTTCTGGCTGCTTGCATCTATTTCAAAGAGGTTAATGGTCACATCCCGACGGCAATCGCCAATGGAATCAAATTCATAGAAATAGGTAGGCAGCACATTGATGCCACCTCCACCGCCACCAAAGCGGGAAGAGGTATTATGCTTCAGGCCATTGTAATAGCCCAGCTTACTGTCTGTACTGGCATTTCCGCCATAGGCACCAATTTCAAAGATCAGTTCATGTGCATCATCCAGCCGCGTAGCAGTATGCAGTGTTTTGAAAACATTTTCATACACAGGGTTCAGGGAGTGCTGCTCCGGGTGCGCCATGATATCTGCACATTCATCATAAGCAATCTGGTAAAACTTTTTATAGTCATCCCTTCTCGCCATCACATGCGGATTGGTACGTAATGAATACCCGCCTGCCGCCAGCGCAATCCTTGCCCGGATACCTTTCACCGCACCTTTGGTGAGTCGTAAATTCTGATCTGGTGATTCCGTTCTCCAGGGCACTAATTCGGCTGCCACTGCCAGGTCATCCAGCAATTGCCGGTAAATGGAATCTTTGTCTGTTCTGGGCAGGTACAAATCTGTCAGGTCCGCGGCAGGTACCAGCTGTGCAGGCAGATCCCCCCAGTTGCGCAACGCCTC
The DNA here is from genome assembly GCF_039596135.1 of Chitinophaga sp. Taxonomy (GTDB): domain Bacteria; phylum Bacteroidota; class Bacteroidia; order Chitinophagales; family Chitinophagaceae; genus Chitinophaga. The sequence goes on along the minus strand of NZ_JBCNKH010000066.1, from coordinate 12,370 downwards.
AAAGTAGAACTGTGCACGCAGTGTGAGCACCTCTCCATACATCTTCTTCATCTGTGACTGTTCTGTAGCCGTACCCCCACTATACAAGGGAGACAATGGAATATATTTAATGCAGACATTCGCCCGTTCTATGCCTTTGAACAGCTGGTTAAAAGGATTCGGCAGGTCGCTGTTGCCCGGACTGGCGCCGTATGTACTGATACCCCTGCGGTCGTCAGCACTGTAATCGCCGGATGTTTTGAAGTCATCCGCCGATTGCGGGAACAGGCAGGAAATACGGTTACCATAACCGTTATCGCCAATCAGCATGGCATATACACCTATAACAGCGGAATTCGTATTGGATACACTGGTAAATACCGCCTCCTGCGATACCGTAGACGGGTTCTCGATAGTCAGGTATTTTTTGCACGCACTAAAGGCGGTGGCAAAAAAGATGAGTATGATGAATGAACGTATGTATGCGTACATAATCAAATCGTTTAAACCATTAAAAAGAAGCATTGATACCACCGAGAATAAAGCGGCTTCTTGGGTAAGCTGCATAATCCACACCCGGGGTCAGCGGGTTACTACGACGGGTATTGGCCTCCGGATCATAGCCGGTATATTTTGTAAAGGTATACAGGTTATTTACGGTCGCATATACCCTGAAACGGGAAAAGACATGGGTTCTCTTCAGCAGGGAAGCCGGCAGACTGTAACCGATAGTGAGGTTACTGATCCTGATAAACGAACCATCTTCAATGGCAAATGAATGCAGGAAGTAGTTACCACCCGGTGCGGACCAGTATTTGGTATCCTTGTTCAGCGCCTGCAGTTGCTCCGGATCAGATACCAGTACACCATTGTCATTGTACCATTTCCAGGCATCTTTCATTTCTTTGATCAGGTTATTGTCTTTGTATTGATAGGCAGTTGTAAACTCGATTTTATTCGCATTGTATACCTTGTTGCCATAAGAGAAGTTGATGAAAACACTCATGTCAAATCCCCGCCATGTAAACTGCTGGTTGAAACCACCAAAGAACTTCGGCTGGGCATTCCCCAATACCTTCCTGTCGTTCAGACCAATGATCATAGAAGTATCTTTTGTGAGCTTTTTGAGTTTCAGGTCGCCGGGTTGTACTTCCCGGCTACCCAGCGCAACTGCACTGTTGTTGGGCACGTCTGACTTCAATGTATAGTGTTGGGTACTGGCGTCGTAATTGAAGTCTTCAATTTTGTAGTAGCCATCGGTGACATAGCCGTAAAATTGTCCCAGCGGTTGACCCACTTCTACGAGGAAGTCGTTCAGACTATTTACCCAACCGGATTGCGCGTAGTAAGATTTCAATGGTGCACCGGTAGGATCAGTACCAAGGCTCACAATTTTGTTTCTGTTAGCCGCAATGTTGAAGGAGATATTGTAAGTCACTTTTTTCCTGTTGATCACCATCGCGGCTACCTGCAGTTCCAACCCTTTGTTCTGTGTCTTACCTACATTCTGAACCTGGTCAGTATAGCCGGATGTGGTAGGAATTTTGGCACTTAGCAGCAGGTCGCGGGTATTGTTGTGATAATAGTCAATGGAAGCACTGATACGGTTATCCAATATGGCGACATCCAGCCCCAGGTTGCGTGAAACTGTGGTTTCCCATTTCAGTCGCGGATTGGCCAGTGACAAAGGCGCAGTGCCCGGTGTCACCGATTCATCAAATGCGTAGGAACTGGTGCTGGTACCATACATTGTTTTGAACAGGTCTTCGGAGATGCGGTTATTGCCCGCAGTACCCAGGGTAGCACGCAGTTTCAGGTCGGAGAGCCAGTGTATATTGCGCATAAAATCTTCCTGTGTAATACGCCATGCCAGTGCCACGGAAGGAAAGGCAGCAAAACCATTTTCATAATTGAACCGGGAAGATCCATCGTAGCGCAGGGTGAGAGTGGCCAGGTACCTGTTGTTATACCCATAATTAGCCCTGCCAAAGAATGAGATCAGCCGGTTTTGCGTTACACTTGTAGTAGGCGGATCCTGTATTTGCCCGGTAGGCGGTGTCGCCTTTTGAATACCGGCAAATGCCTGTTCCGGTGTAAGGTCCACGGGCATCCATTTTACGGTGGTACTTTGGGTATTCCCTTTCAGCATATAGATTTCCTGGCCGGCCAGCAGATCTACCTGGTGTTTATTATTAAAGTTCTTACTATAGCTAAGCGTATTCGAATTGGTCAGTGTCGTGGTTTCTCCTGTAGCAATCGTTACCACCGGCATATTTGCATTAGAACGTGCTACGGATGTAACGTATCCATTGTAAGTATTGGTACGTGTGCCTGTGCTGGTAAAGCCTATGGTACTCCTAAAGCTCAACCCATCCAGAATGGTAAAGTTCAGATACCCGTTCAGGTTAACATCATTGCGGTAATCATATTTCAGTTCATTGTGCGCGAGCAATACCGGGTTGGTAAGGTTGGTGAGGTTCGCATATTCCGGATCGAATACATCTACCACATCTTCATCGCCGGGAGCAATGAAAGGTTTATAGCGCACGGCATTGCGCAGGCGGTTAGTGCCCTGGGAACCTGTGTTCGAAGTACCTACCCCATCTACCCGCTGCCGGCTGTAACGGGTGGTGATACCCACTTTCAGGCGTTTGCTGGCAGTATGGTCAAAACGGAATGCAGCCATGGTACGGCGATAACCGGATTCCAGCATGATTCCTTGTTCGGAAGTGTTGTTCAGCGTGAGGTTGAAAGAGGAGGTTTTGTTACCACCTGTTACTGTCACCACATGGGTATTGTTCGTGGCATTGCGGCCAAATACTTCATCCTGCCAGTCAGTAGCAGGTACCTGTTTATACAGTTCAAGATCCTCCCAGCGGCCATATTTATCCCGGAAGGAGTTCTTTGTATCATCGTCAGTTTGATAATTGTACAACTTGTACTGGTACTTTACATAATCGTACGGAGATAAGACGGGTAGTTCGTTGACAATGCTGCGTACGCCCATATAGCCATCATAGCTTACGCGGGTAGGCATGTCTTTGCCCCCTTTGGTGGTGATGATCACCACTCCATTCGCACCTCTGGCTCCATAGATGGCTGTAGACGCAGCATCCTTGAGTACATCGATACTTTGTATTTCCTGTGGCGACAACAGGGATAGGGCGTTTTCGACCTGTATACCATCTACAATGTAGAGCGGGGAATTGTCTTGTGTGATAGAGCCCCCACCCCGCACGCGAATCAGGATATCTGCACCCGGCCGGCCTTCAGTAGTCGTTACCTGCACACCTGCCAGGCGGCCTGCCAGTGCTTCGGCAGCAGTATTGGCTGGTACGTCTTTCAGTTCTTTCTGTGCATTCAGGGAGGAGGCGGCACCGGTAAAGTTGCCTTTGGACACGGTGCCGTAGCCAACGACCACGACTTCGTTCATGTTGTTGTTCGCCAGCAGTAGTTGCGCCTTTACAGGGGAAGATGGTGAAGCGTTCACTGCTAGTGTCTGGTAGCCTACATAGGTAAGCACCAGTGAGACCGTTTGTCCGTTGGGGACGCTGAGGTGAAACTGTCCGTCGGCATCAGTCCGGGTACCTGTATTGGTATTTTTAATACGGACGGTCACACCTGGCAGTTTATCGCCGGATTCCTTGCTGGTGACTGTTCCTGAAATCTGATTCGACTGGGCAAACACCCCCATACACCCCAGGAGGATGGTCATGAAGAAAATTAATCCTTTCATAAGTGGAATTCAATATTTAGTATCTAATAACTATTTCATAGCCGTGTACTTGTGGTTGATAAAATTGCCGGAGAATATCGGGTTACTGCTACAAGAATGTCCCTCCTTATTGTTCATGCTCCTTTAACAATTTTAACGGCTAATTTTCTAACGAACAACTAATTACGCGGGTTTATTTACGCAATCGTTCCCGGAACCTGGTTGGCAGTCTCCTTTGATTGATGGATTTCAGGGTTTATTGGATAGTTAGCTAAGCTATAATATGACTACACATCCAATGGTACATCACGGATATATCAATTGGCAGTCTCCTTTGATTGATGGATTTCAGGCTTTATTGGATAGTTAGCTAAGCTATACTGCCAACAGTACATCATAAGTGCATTATAACTACATCTGTATATCAATTCGATATTGAGGTGCAGTTCTAATGATGTATTAATACTCATTTAGTATTGGTTTAGTAGTAAAGCTTCACTATAGTTGCAGGCAGTACATTAACTTTATTCCTGTAACCTCAAAATTGTTTGTTATGGCGCTTGTTAAAGACAACATACTTCTTCAATTCGTCAGGGGTACCCTCGGCGATCAAATCACGATTTACGAACGGAATGGCCAGATTATTATGGCTAAAAAACGCGGCCCGTCAAAGAAAAAGCCGACCCAAAAGCAGCTGGAGGCAAGATATAAGATGCAGGTTGCGGCGGCATATGCAAAGGTGATCATGGAGGATCCGGAGCTAAAGGCTTATTATAAGTCGCTGGCAGGCCCGGGGCAGAATGCTTATAATATGGCGGTAAAGGATGCTTTCAGATCTCCGGAAGTGCAGAATATCCGGTTCGAAGACACGACTGTGGTGGTAACGGCGAAAGATGAATTCAGGGTGGCAGAAGTGGAAGTACGGGTACATGATGCAGCAGGTACGCTGCAGGAAAGAGGCAAGGCTGTTTTAGGCAGAAATGGAGTGGACTGGTATTATAAAGCGGCCAGTTTGCCCGCTGGTGGCAAGGTGATAGTGGTGGCAGAGGATCTGCCGGGGAATGCAACAGTGCGGGAGGTAAAGCTGGAATAAAAAACGAAAACAGCAGATGCATGCCGATACGTGATATGGGTATAAAAACATGCATGAAAAAAGGCATTCACCAACGGAGATGAAAGCTATTTTCATAAAAAAAGGTCGAATGAATTCGACCTTCGTATATCATAGTTCACGTTATTGAATAGCTGTAATCTGCAAAAATTACTGAGAGTTCATACAGCTTGTAGAGACTAAAGAATTAATTACCAGAAGCGAATATACAGCGCACTGAGAATCAGCAGCGTCATTACAATCATTACAATAGTAGACGGTGCTAACTTGAACATAGCTGTATCCAGCTGGAAGGATTTTGGATTGATCTTCGGCCCTGCCAGGCTCAAAATCACCATCACCACCAATGTAAAGAAGAATGCCCAACCCATACAGATCTGGAAAGGAATCTCATATACACCTTTGCTGTTCACAAACGCAGTATACAACCATGTTTCATGGCCAAACCACTGCGCTGCATAGTTATTGAATACAATAGACAGCAAAAACCCGGTCACAATACCAGCTACTGCCGCTGCACCAGTGGTACGCTTCCAAAACATACCGAGCAGGAACATGGCGAATACCCCCGGGCTGATGAAACCAGTGTACTTCTGGATGAATGTAAAACCACCTTCACCACCAATACCCAGCAGGTCATTCCATGTAAAAGCAATAGCCACCAGCATAGCAGCAACGATCGTAAGACGACCGGTCCATACCAGCTTTTTCTCGTCGGCTTCTTTATTAATATACTTTTTGTAAATATCCAGTGTAAAGATGGTTGAAATACTATTTGCCTTACCCGCCAGTGAAGCTACGATAGCAGCTGTCAATGCCGCTAGAGACAAGCCTTTCAGACCATTAGGCAGGAAAGTCAGTACAGCAGAGTAAGCATTGTCCGCATTGAAGTGACCACCCGGTGCCATTTCGCCCTGCAGACCACCATTCTTGTACAATACATAGGCGGCAATACCAGGCAGCATCACGATCACAGGCATCATCAGCTTCATAAGACCGGCAAAGAGAATACCGTTACGGGCTGTCTTCAGGTCCGCACCCAACGCTCTTTGTGTAATGTATTGATTACATCCCCAATAGTTCAGGTTGATGATCCACTGGCCTGCAAAGTAAATAGTGATACCAGGCAATAAGAGGTAGCGGTTGATATACTCCTGTGAAGCGCCGGGACCGGGTTTGTCCAGGATCATTTTGAAGTGATCAGGCGAATCTTTCATGAGTGCATTGAAACCAGCCAGTGCATCTTTGCCAAGACCAAAGTGCTCGCTCACCATGGTCAGTGCCAGCCAGGTTGTAGCCAAACCACCAATAATGAGTACGATTACCTGTATTACATCTGTATAACCGATTACTTTCATTCCGCCCAAAGTGATCACCAGTGCAAATAAAGCAAGGGCTACCATGATGAGGTGAAAATGTTCTGCACCTACCAGGTTGTTGATGGCCAGCGCACCGAGGAACAGGATGGACGTCAGGTTGACGAACACATATAGGAATAACCAGAATACAGCCATGATCAGCGCCACCGTTTCATTATAACGGGTTTTGAGGAACTGTGGCATGGTGTAAATCTTGTTTTTCAGGTAAACGGGAATAAACCAGACCGCCACGATAATGAGGGCTACGGCTGCAATCCATTCATAGGCAGAGACGGCGATGCCGACGGAGAAGCCGTTGCCACTCATACCAATGAATTGTTCTGCTGAAATGTTGGAGGCAATAAGGGACGCGCCTATGGCCCACCACGTAAGTGATCCTTCTGCCAGGAAGAAATCTTTCGTACTCATTGTAGCCTTCTTTTTCCGGAGGTAAATCCAGTAACCATAAGAAGCGACTACCAGAAAGTAGATTACAAATATGATGTAATCAATGTTGGCTAGTTTATTCATATTATGTGGAATGTTACGGTGTCTAGTTTCACAACGCGTGCTCTTGCATCGATGAGCAAGATAGTAATAATTGTCAATTTTACATTTAAAGTTTAAAAATATTTTTATCTGGTAAGATTTTAACCCCCAAATGTGCGGATTTTGCCTTTGGGAGATTATTTGAATCTTAAAGGGATTCTAACCTTGTAACTTCCAGATGGGCGGATTTTGTCTTTAGAAGATTATTATCCCCCCAAAGGATTCTAACCTTGTAGCCCCCAAAAATGCAGATTTTGCCTTCGGAGATTTATTTTGATCTTAGATGGATTCTACCATTTTAGCCCCCATATGCGCAGATTTTGCCTTCGGGAGTTTTTTTCTATCTTACACCCTTATGCGCCAATTATTAAAAAACTATAGCAGCATCCTCCTTTTGCTGGGCGGGATCATTACAGGTAGTATTATGGGGCTCACCCTTGGACAACGGGTACTGATCCTGAAACCCATTGGTGACATCTTCCTCAACCTGATCTTTATTGCCGTAGTCCCACTGGTCTTTTTTGCCATTTCAGCGGCCATTGCCAATATTGACCCGGGCCAGAAACTGGGGCGGATCATGTCTGCCATGGGATTGGTGTTTCTCTCCACCATATTGATAGCCGCATTTTTTACTATTGTAACGATCTGGCTTTTTCCGCTGGAGGCGGTGGTGACGGTTCCGGGGTCACTGCCAGACCTGAAAGAAGCGGGTAACTGGGGAGATCAGCTGGTGCGATTACTGACCACAGAAGAGTTCTTTTCCCTCTTATCGAGGAAGAATATGCTGCCGTTATTGATCTTTGCTGCTATTACGGGTTTTGCGGCGCTCAAAGCCGGGGAGGCAGGGGCCCCCTTCAGGAAGTTTTTGTTATCGGGAAATGCGGTGATGAAGAGCTTCCTCGATATTATTATGGTGATGGCGCCATTGGGCTTAGGAATATACTTCGCCTGCCAGATTGCGGAGCTGGGACCGCAGTTGTTTGCGACCTATGCCAGTTCGATGAAGATCTATTATGGTTTTGGGATTGTATATTTCTTTGTGGGCTTTACTTTCTATGCTTTTCTGGCCGGTGGCTGGAAAGGGATTCTCTATTATTGGAGATATAATATTGTGCCTTCGCTGACGGCATTAGGATCTTGTAGCAGTATTGCCACCATTCCTGCTAACCTGGAGGCGGGGAAGAAAATGAGAGTGCCGGAGAGTATTAATAATGTGGTGGTGCCACTGGGGGCTACCCTGCATAAGGATGGGTCCAGTATTTCTTCTATTGTAAAGATCGGGGTGGTATTTGCCTTGTTTGGCAGAGATTTTTCAGGGGTGGATACGGTGTTGTTAGCTATGGGTATTACCGTGATTGTGAGTATTGTGGAAGGAGGCGTCCCCAATGGAGGGTACATCGGGGAGCTCCTTGTAATGTCTGTTTATGGATTTCCTGTAACGGCCCTGCCGGCGGTGATGATAGTCGGTACGCTGGTAGACCCGCTGGCCACTGTGCTGAATGCGACCGGCGATACAGTGGCGGCGATGCTGGTAGCCAGGGTGCTGAAAGGAAAGAACTGGCTGACAGATCAGGCACACAGTGACGATCTTCCTGCTAGTTCTGTCTGATAACCAACATGCGTAACGGCTGATTCCCTATCACGGGTCCAGCACATCATGCAGATCTTCCTGCCACTTCTAACTGATAACCAACATGCGTAACGGCTGATTCCCTATCACGGGTCCAGCACATCATGCAGATCTTCCTGCCACTTCTAACTGATGACCAACATGCGTAACGGCTGATCCCCTATCACGGGTCCAGCGGGTCATTAGGATCCTCCTGCCATGCTTTTTCATCCGGCAGGAACCGGTTTGTCGTTTCATCCACTCTCTCCAATTCTTTATAAGGTACATACCCTATTTCTTTCATGAATCGGGGTGCCATTTTCTCTATCATCAGGGACTGCATCTGATCAGTGATGATAAGACCCGGTTTAGTAGCCGGCATATTAAACAGGTACATCAACCTTTCCGTATTACGAATATTGGTTGTCGTATGCCTGGCATGCGGCTCTATAATGATAGCACTATCCGGAATACCCAGTTTTGCCACCAGGTATTTTTTCATTTCCACTGCTTCGCAAAAAGGCGTTTTGTACGGATGCACATGCCCCCCGGAAACGACAATATAAGGCGCCAGTTTGCTATTGTAAGCGGCCACTGCCAGTTTGCAACGATACATACCTACTGAATCCATGCTTTGCCCTTTCTTGCCAGGACCGGCACCGGGCACCAGGATTACACTGTACTTGTAAGCATTCCAGTTAATAAGGCGGGCGCTTTTAAAAGCAGCCGTATTATCGCCGGCATATAGCGGTTCATACCGGGTAGCCTCGTCCCTGCCATTTACTTCCAGCGCAGTGAGTGCTGCGAGTAATGACTGCCGATAAAAAGCACCGCCGGCTTTGCGCTGTAGCCCTGTTTTTACAGCAGGTACATCAGCTGCCTGCAATGAGATGCTATCGATTGCCGGATAACGTGGACGATCACCCTGCAAATACACGCCGTAAATGTGGTTCATACCAGTCACTACATCGCCCCATACTTTACGGATATAAGCCGTATCATTTTCTTCATTGTAAACCGGGTAGCGGTTCACTACCTTCAGGCGCTGCACCATCTCAGCCATCTCACTATTGTTGCTGACCAATTGTACAAACTCATCTCCTACCCTGCTGGTTTCGCCCGGTGTCCATTCCAGCGCTTCGCCCAGACAGGCGGCATCTGTACAGGTACTGAGTGCAGACTGTAAACGGGCAGCCCTTTCTGCTGCAATGGCATTGAACACCGCATCTTTTTGTACGATGTCATGTGGTTCTCCTTTTCTTTCCAACATGTAGAGAAAGTAAAAAGACTTCCTGATTTGTACCTGCTGTGTAGCCGTAAACGTGATACCTGCCGGAACGGTGGTGCGTGGCTTCGCCACCGGCTTGTGATAATGTTTACTCTTGTGTTGCGCAAAGGTCATTGTGGCGGCCATTAGCCCTGTACACAGGCCAATGGCAAAAATCTTTCTGTTCAATTTCATTTTATTTCCTTTCCATTTTTCCAAATTGCTGTAATGCTCCTGGTAGCTTTAATATCCTCTGCAGGATTGCCATCAAGGATCATAAAATCTGCTTTATTTCCTGGTATAAGTGTTCCTGAATGATGTGCTCCATGCAGGAGTGCAGCGCCGTTGGCAGTGGCGCAGGTGATGACTTTTAAGGGGGTGAGCCCCGCCTGGGCCATCAGCTCTAATTCTAAATGTTCTGAAAAGCCCTGTGCACGGGTAGGTTGTGCACCAGAGTCGGTACCCATAGCGATAGGGATACCGGCGCTGTCCAGCTTATGTAAGTTTGTTTTCGCAATGTTGAATGCCCTGATTTTTTTATCCCTGTCCTTATCCTGTTTCTGGGGCATACTTTTCAATTCATCGTATACGCCTGGTTCAAGGGAGTGAATAAAAAAGTCGTCATTCATCCAGTCCGGTGCATTGGCACCATATGCAAAATTGTACCTGTCTAAAGAGAGGGTTGGAATGTAGTAAGTGCCTTTTTCCTGCATGAGGGCAATGAAAGCATCGTCTACCACCTGGTCACGGATACTGTGTGCCAGCAGGTCGATGCCGTCATTCACTAAATTGCGGGCATCTTCAAGATAATAAACATGTGCGGCTACTTTAATACCGTGGGCATGTGCCGCATCGATGATCGCTTTATAAATATCAGGGGGCATTTTGGGATTGCCATCTACCCATATTTTTACAAAATCGGGATGAAGGTCTGCCAGTTGTTCCATAGCGGCAGCCGCTGCCTCAGGTGTGAGGGGGCGTTGAATATGTTTCCCAAATACACCGGGAGGTACGCCGCCATTGGCCCCAAAACCATAGCCGGCGGTGTAGATGGTGGCACCGGGAATAGCACCTTTTTGTGAGGAATCGCGGAGTGGCCAGATCAATGGCTGATCTGTACCCATGCTCAATACGGCGCCGATGCCGTAGTGTAAATATTGTACCAGCTGCCGTTTTACATTTTCGTCCGTGTAATTATTGGCGGTAGCTGTATTTCCTTTTATCAGTCCCAGGTGCCCGTGGGCATTGATCAGCAGCGGCATGACCGTTTTGCCGTTCATGTTAATGCGTCTGGCGTTTTTAGGCAGGTGCCTGGTATCCGGAAAGGAAACCACTTTATCTGCCTGGATCACCATATTTGCATGCTGGCGCACAGGTGCGCCGCTGCCGTCTATGAGAGTGATATCTTTCAGGACCGTCAATGGTCCCTGCTGTGCAAAAATTAAGCAGCTTTGAAATATTGCCCCTATTGTCAACAACAGATAATTCTTCATTCAATATGGTTTGCAGTATTGCAAACTACGAACTATCAGTTAAAAATAGCGACCGCTTCCGGCTGAATTTGATGAAAGGCATGAACAAGGTCTGCCAGCAGGTCTTCCGGTTCTTCCAATCCGACGCTCAAACGGATGAGGCTATCCGCCACCCCGGCGGCTCTGCGCTTTTCGTCAGGGATAGATTTGTGGGTCATTGCTGCCGGATGACATAACAAACTTTTAACACCACCAAGGCTTTCCGCCAGTTTAAAGTACCGCGTGCTGGTCACAAATTTTTGCGCAGCTGCCTCGGTATCTGTTTTCAGGGTGAAGCTAACAATGCCTCCGAATCCTTTAGACTGCTTTTTGGCAATGTCATGGTGTGGATGTGATGAAAGGCCGGGATAAAATACCTTGTCTACCAGCGGGTGCTGCTCCAGGAAGCGTGCAATCTCCAATGCGTTGGCACAATGCTGGCGCACACGGAGGTGAACGGTTTCGATACCACGAATGAGCAGGAAGCTGTCGAAAGGCGACAAAATAGCGCCACAGGCATTCTGGTAGAACCTGATTTCTGCGCCCAGTGCAGGATCTTTGGTAATGACAACACCGGCGATCAGGTCGCTGTGCCCACCCAGGTATTTGGTAGCGCTGTGTATGACGATATCGGCGCCCAGGGTCAGTGGTTGCTGTAATACTGGTGTACCAAAGGTATTGTCTACTGCAAAGAGTACTTTGTGGGCTTTCGCAATTTTTGCAATCGCCCCAATATCAGAGATTTTTAAAGTTGGATTGGTAGGTGTTTCCAACCAGATGAGTTTTGTGGCCGGGGTGATGGCGTCCAGTACATTTTGTACATCGCTGGTGTCTACGTAAGTTACTTTAATACCAAACTTCCTGTACACCTTGTCGAAGAGGCGGAAGGCGCCCCCGTAAATATCGTCTACGGCAATGATTTCATCTCCTGATTGCAGGAGTTTCAATACGGCATCGATAGCTGCGAGGCCACTGCTAAAGGCAATGCCGGTGCTGCCGCCTTCCAGACCTGCAACGATTTTTTCCAGGGTTTCGCGGGTAGGATTATTGGTACGGGCATAGTCGTAGCCTTTGTTCACGCCGGGTGCTTCCTGTACAAAGGTGGAGGTTTGGTAGATGGGTACAGTGATAGCACCTGTTAATGCATCTACTGGAATAGAATGGAGAAGGTTGGTGATGTTACTCATCGGTTTGTTTTTTAGTTGATGATGAAATTGATTAAACAGGGTTCTTGTGGGAGCTTATCAGAGAGGAGTGGGCATAAAAAAACT
>NZ_JBCNKH010000065.1:0-32739 GCF_039596135.1 Chitinophaga sp. | reverse complement strand
GGGTCTGGTGGTGGTTCTGCAGCAGGTACTGCTTCCTGTCGCTTATCCAACCATTTCTGCAGGGCCTTGTCAAAGCGTTCCTTAGAGAAGGGTTTTAACAGGTAATCTGTTGCATTCACTTCAAACGCCCTGATGGCATGCTCTTCAAAAGCAGTTGTAAAGATCACCGCCGGCAGTTCCTCTACCAGTTCCAGCATTTCAAATCCATTGATCTTGGGCATCTGCACATCCAGGAAAATGATATCCGGCTGGTGTTGCTGTATTGCCTTTAATCCTTCAAATCCATCATTACACTCCTGCAATACCTGGATCTGTGTAAATGTTCCGAGGTATTCTTTTACAATTTCCCTGGCCAGTGGTTCATCATCAATTATTACTGCTTTTATCATAGCGTTGCGGCACTTTAATCAGTGTTGTGTAAATATTGTCTTTAGCATCCGTTTCCAGTAAATCCTGTCTTGCAAAGAGCAGGTACAACCTACGACGGATAGAGTTTAATCCAAAACCTGTACCAGCCGGCTTTTGTGCCAGGTCGGCATCGAATGGATTCTGTACCTGTATATACAGCAGGTCGTCTACCGCCCATGCCTGTATGGTAATTGTGATCGCATCTGTAGTATCGTACAATCCATACTTGATGGCGTTTTCTACAACAGGTTGCAGGAGCATGGGTGGTATCATCATCTTTTCCACTTCTTCACCTGCTTTTACTTCTGTGGTTAACCGGTGGCCGAAGCGCACTTTTTCTATATCGAGATACCATTGTAAATATTGCAGTTCTTCGGGCAGCAGAATCCATTGCTGGTCTTCTCGCTTCAGGGTACCTCTCAGGAAATCACTGAGCTTTAGTACCATCTCTCTTGCCTGCTGTGGGCGCAATACAATCAATGCATTGATAGAGTTCAGGCTGTTGAATAAAAAATGCGGTTGCAGTTGTTGTCTGAGTTTGTACAATTCTGCTTCGCGCGCTAATCTTTCTGTGGCCTGTTTCCTGTCTGACTCCTGCCGCTGTTCTTCCAGGTCATACCAGTAGAGGCTTTTGAACGCTACGCCTGTAATCAGTAACCATCCGAAAAGGAACCTGACCGGCATTGCAAAATGGATCCATTCCAGGTAAGATTTGTTGTCCTGAAAGGTATATTGCAGGGCCCATGTGCTCAGCGAGATCCAGATCAATGCCTGGGAGGTTGAAAAGCAGAGCACGAAAAAAGCCTTTCCTTTCTGCGGCCGGTAATAGGCCAGGCTGTAACTGATGGTCAATGCTGCCAGCGCCAGAAAACCAATGTGGATACCACTGTCGACCCAGGAAACGGAATCAGAAAAATGGAACCAGAACTGCAACAGCACTGCCTGCACTATCAGTGATACATAGCCGGTGGCTGCAAAGGCCCAGCGAAATGATTTATCTGATATGAGTTGATTTGCCAAATTGTTGTGTTAATATGTTACATTCAGTTAGCATGTACATCCACTCCATTCAACTGCGCTGCTCTTACCTGCAACCATGAGATATAAGCGTTTGGGTCTCCGGGTTCTTCTATACGTGAGTACAGTTCCATACCATCATCCAGGGTTTCCAGGCTATTGACTTCCGGTACGCTGATAAAACGCCATTCTACCAGTTCCTGTTTTTGGTTCTTAAAAGAATATTGTTCGTGCTTACCGAGTTCACAAGCTCTTTGCCAGGCTTCCTGTTTGCTGCCGGCACTGATCAGACGCAGCTGTTCATCGAACTGCGGTGTGTGAGAACCGGTGCCAGTAATGATCTGGTATACGATCTTGGCTACAAACCATTGCATAACTTTAATATTTTAGATCAGCTATAACTTTTAATTTCGATGCCGCCGAATACGCAGCTACCTTTGATGATGAGCACCTTGTTAGGGTTGCTACCTATGAGTTCTATCGGACGTTTATCTTCTACTCCGCCAAATACGCTGCTGGTCATAATTTTCACTTCCCAATTGGCAGGAACGACCAGCTCTACACCACCAAATACACAGTCGCAATTGAGTACGATCGTACCCTCAAAGTCTGCCTGCAAAAGGTTTACATCACAACCGCCAAAGACTGTGGAGATGCGCCCACCTTTAAACTGCTTGGATACGATGAGCCTGTTTTCGCCACTGAATACAATATCTGCATTGATATAATCTTCACCTTCAGGATACAGATCAGGAACTACTTTATATTCCTTTTCTTCATCATCCAGGTATTTCTTTCTTGACCCGGGCCGGAAAATGATAAAAAGTAAACCTACCAGGATTAATAACACCGGCCAGAGAAAACGATTTAAATCTAATGGCAGGGCAAAATATTCTTTTATCATAAACACACCACCAACGACTATCATTATCAAACCTCCTACATTTTTAAATTCACTTTTTGCCAGGAGAATAAGTCCTATACCCATTATCAACATTTGCCAGGATACGATATAGCGGGGAATGTCGAGATCGAGATTGTGCAATAAGAGGAAAACACCTACCAGGAGGATGATAAAACCTTTCATTGCTCCGTGCTTTTCGTGGTTTCTTCGTCTGTAATAGTCTTTATTTCGCATTGTTTGTTTTCATTTACGATACAAACTTAGGAAGGAGGGGTGGGTTTAGGAAGGGGGTTTAGGTTAAAAATGGGGGGCGGGCGGTAAGCGGCAGGAAAAGGTCGGTGAAATTTCCGGGGCGGGGGAATTTTTACGAAAAAGCGCTTTCGCCTTCGGCAAAAGCGCTTTTTCGTGCGGGCGGGCCTGCGGCCGGCTTTTAAGGCGGGCTTTTGGCAAGACGGAGTAGCCTGTGACCAGTTTCAAAGGCGGGGCTTTTAGTAAGCCGGTGGTGGCGCCAATATGGCTTTCAATATGATAGAAAGCTTTGCTGCCCACATCCCCATTTCCTGTCCTGAATAGTGTAACTGATCCTTCACCAGTAAATTAGCAGGATCCTGCATCACCTCGCGGGTATCGGCAGTGATATCCAGGTATTTTACTTTATGCTTCTTTGCAATCCCTTTGTTGGCTTCATTATACTGGTCTATCTGCCCTGCTATTTCATCCCTGTCACGACCTTCGGCATACGGGGTCACACCCCAGTCAGGAATAGAGATCACCACTACATGGCTGGCCTTTCCGCCAGCATAGGCAATAGCCCTTTCCAGCAGTTTGGTAAACCAGGGTTTGTAACTTTCTACCGGAAAGCCCCTATACTGGTCGTTCACCCCAATCAGGAGGGTGACGATATCATAAGTTTCGTTGATCGGGTCCGCGTTAAGGGCATCATTCAGTTCGATGGTAGTCCAGCCGGTTTTGGCCACTATTTTGGGATTCGCCACTTCTATCCCACTGTTTTTCAGAATCTTAACGGTCTGAACAGGGAAACGGTCGTTTTCGCCCACACCTTCGCCAATGGTATAGCTGTCGCCCAGGGCCAGATAGGTAAATACGGTGGTATCGTTGGGAGTCTTCATGGAATTTGCTTTAACCTGTAAGGTGAGGAACAAAAAGCAAATTAAAGATAATTTGTACATAGGGATAGTTTTTAAACTGTCAGGCAGGAAAACCGGGAAGAATCACTGCTTTAACATTACGTTTCGGTCATTAATTAGTACCTTTGCGCTCGAATATTTTTTACAAAATTACGAACACGTAAAGAAACTAGTTTTATGCCGGCAGAAAAAATATCAATGACCAATGGCCAGTTATCGGTTCCCAGCAATCCCATTATTCCTTTTATTGAAGGTGATGGTATCGGGCCGGATATCTGGGCTGCCAGCGTGCGAGTATTTGACGCCGCTGTCGAAAAGGCCTATGGTGGAAAAAGAAAGATAGAATGGAAAGAGGTACTGGCGGGTGAAAAAGCCTTCCAGCAGACAGGTGAATGGCTGCCAAAAGCAACGCTGGACGCCTTCAAGGAATATCTGGTTTCTATCAAAGGACCGCTGTCTACCCCGGTGGGTGGTGGTATCCGTTCCCTGAACGTAGCCATGCGCCAGGAACTGGACCTGTATGCCTGCGTACGCCCTGTACGTTGGTTCGACAAGGTGCCTTCTCCTGTTAAGCACCCTGAGAAAGTAGACATGGTCATTTTCCGCGAGAACACGGAAGATATCTATGCCGGTATCGAATATATGTATGGTACACCAGAAGCTGAAAAACTGCTGAAGTTCCTGCAGGAAGAACTGGGTGTGAAAAAGATCCGTTTCCCTGAAACTTCTTCCCTGGGTATCAAGCCGGTTTCTAAAGAAGGTACTGAACGCCTGGTACGTGCAGCCCTTAAGTATGCACTCGAGAAGAAATTACCTTCTTTAACCCTGGTGCACAAAGGTAACATCATGAAATTCACAGAGGGTGGTTTCAAAAACTGGGGCTATGAACTGGCAGTTCGTGAGTTCGCCGACCAGGTGTATACCTGGGAACAGTGGGAAGCTACCAAGAAAGAGAAAGGTGAAGAGGAAGCCAACAAAGAACTGGGCATTGCTACGGCACATAAAAAACTGATTGTTAAGGATGTGATCGCTGACAACTTCCTGCAGCAAATTCTGCTGGCACCACAGGATTACTCAGTAGTAGCTACCCTGAACCTGAACGGTGACTATATTTCTGACGCCCTGGCAGCGGCTGTAGGCGGTATTGGTATTGCACCTGGTGCGAATATCAACTACCTGACCGGTCATGCGGTGTTCGAAGCTACACATGGTACTGCACCACGCTTTGCCAATACCAATACCATGAACCCCAGCTCTGTGATACTGAGTGGTGTGATGATGCTGGAATATATGGGTTGGAAGGAAGCTGCAGACATGATCGTTCATGGTCTGAGCACAGCGATTGCACGTAAGCGTGTGACTATCGACTTCTACAAGTTGATGGATGATGCAACCCTGGTAAAAACCAGTGAGTTTGCCGATGAAGTGATCAAGCACCTGTAATAAAGGGCTGTTTATAAGTTTGTAAGGGGCTGGCTAAGAAGCGATGAGCTTTTTAGCCGGCCCTTGGTGACTATAGGTGGATACAACAGCAATTTCCCCCGGCAGGTCCGGCCTGCAGCCAGCAGGAAAGAATGAACTGAACCAGCAGGAAAGGATGAATTGAATTTACCTTGAAAATCGAAAAACTTGTAAATTGTGCCCCATTATTGTATATTTCGCGATTACTCGTAACTATTTAAAAATCAAACCCGAAAATGGCAGAAAAAATTAAAGTCGCTAATCCTGTCGTAGAACTGGACGGAGATGAGATGACCAGGATCATCTGGAAATTCATTAAAGATAAACTGATACTTCCTTATCTTGACGTTGATATTAAATACTTTGACCTTGGCATGGAGCATCGTGATGCAACCAACGACCAGGTAACTATAGATGCTGCGAACGCGATCAGAGAAGTGGGTGTAGGTATTAAATGTGCCACCATCACTCCTGACGAGGCTCGTGTAAAAGAGTTCAATCTGAAACAGATGTGGAAATCACCAAACGGTACTATCCGTAACATCCTGGATGGTACAGTTTTCCGTGAGCCAATCGTGACTGCAAACGTTCCACGCCTGGTTCCTAACTGGACTGCTCCTATCTGCATCGGCCGTCATGCTTTCGGTGACCAGTACCGTGCTACTGACTTCGTAACAAAAGGTAAAGGTAAACTGACTATTAAGTTTGAAGGCGAAAACGGTGAAGTGATCGAACATGAAGTATACAACTTCAAAGGCGACGGCGTAGCACTGGCTATGTACAACACCGACGAATCTATCAAAGGTTTTGCAAGGGCTTGTTTCAACCAGGCGCTGATCAAGAAATGGCCTTTGTACCTGAGTACCAAGAACACCATCCTGAAAAAATATGATGGTCGTTTCAAAGATATCTTTGAAGAAATTTATCAGCAGGAATTCAAAGCGCAATTCGATGCTGCTGGTCTGACTTATGAGCACCGCCTGATCGATGACATGGTGGCCAGCGCACTGAAATGGAATGGTAACTTTGTATGGGCTTGTAAGAACTATGATGGTGATGTACAGTCTGATACTGTTGCACAAGGTTTTGGTTCACTGGGTCTGATGACTTCTACCCTGGTTACACCAGATGGTAAAGTGATGGAAGCAGAAGCTGCGCATGGTACTGTAACCCGTCACTATCGTGATCACCAGGCTGGTAAGCCTACTTCTACCAACCCGATTGCATCTATCTTTGCATGGACAAGAGGTCTGGAATTCAGAGGTCGTCTTGATTCTAATCAGGCACTGATTGATTTCTGTCATGCACTGGAGCAGGTTTGTGTAGAGGTTGTGGAGAGTGGAAAGATGACGAAAGATTTGGCTGTTTGTATTCATGGTAATAAAGTTGAACACGGAAAGCATTATCTTTACACTGAAGAATTCCTGACGGCATTGGATGATGCACTGAAGGTAAAACTTGGTAAATAAGTAGTCACACGTTTGCAATACTGATATGAGACGACGTCCTTCCTTTGTGGGGGGACGTTGTTACTTTAGGGAGGTTGGTGGTGGCAAAAAAAAACGCTTTTACCTTCGGTAAAAGCGTTTTTTTTTGCGCGCGGGGGAGATGCCTGCGGCGCTGGGAAATACGGTTATAGTGAATTTTGCGCGCAGTAGATGCCTGCGGCGCAGAAAAAACGATTATAATGACATTAGTTTTTTGAGGACTTTGTCTTCGCCATAGATGTCTTCATAGAACATCATCTTTCCATCCTTGCCCTCGGCGGTGTAGTAGCGTAAATAGATGGGAATACCTTTCGACAAATCAATTTGCTTTTTCTGGCCTTTATCTAACCAGGCACGCACACTATCACGTTTGAAGCGTTTATCATCTTTTATTAAATACATTGCCAGACTATCCCATTGCTGAATGCGTACACAACCATGACTCATGGCACGATAAGCATTTTTGAATAACCCCCTGTTATTCGTATCGTGCAGGTATACAGCGTATTTGTTAAAGAAGTTAAACTTCATAATCCCCAATGAGTTTTCCAGGCCATCCATCTGCCTAAGTACATAAGGGAAATAATTCTTATTGAACTTCTTCCACGGTACACTATCCGGGTCTACTGCATTGCCATCCCTGTCTATTACTTCCAGGTTCTTCTTAGTTAAGTAATGCGGATCCTTCTGAATAGCCGGCAACATTTCTTTGATAGAAATACTAAATGGCACCCGCCAGTATGGATACATCACGAAGTTCGACAACCTTGAATTCAGAAGCGGCGTGCGGGTACGGGGCGCCCCAACAATTACACGGGAGTCGAGAATCACCTGCCCACTATCCCATACCATCATGTGATAACCAGGAATATTTACAAAGATGTAGCGGGTAGGCAATGAATCCGGCCACTTGCGCCAGCGATCCAGGTTCACAGCTGCCTGTATCATCCAGTCATGAAATGATTTATTCATCACCTGGACGGTTTTCTTACCTGCCTGTCCATCTTCATATAAATTGAATTCATGCTGGAATGCTTTTACACCTTCTTTTAGTAAGGTCGTATCAGAACCATGTCCGTTAGATGTATCCGCATGCCCTGTCTGCACCAGGCGGTTCAGCACCAATTGTTTAAAAGCAGGCGTATCTGCATAGGCAACAGGCAGTGAATCCCAATGTAAGGACTGGTACTTTGCTTTGAAATTCAGCAACGCTGCTTTCAATGCATGATAGCCTTCGTTCGCTGGTTCCAGCTGGTGAAAAGTGCCAGAGATGTTATTGTCTTTTAATGCAGTGGTGAGCAGCTGTACCAGTGTAGTATCTGTAATCACAGAATCTGGCCGAAGCGTGATACTATCGCGTGGTGCAATACCATAACGGAGATGGGTAGCCATTTTCATAAATGCATCCGTCATCATGACATCTACCTGCGCCAGGAGCGCGGCATCCTTGCCTGAACCGGTAGCAGCGTGGAGTTCCTGCATGGCAGCATCCAGTGCACTACGGTGGTAGATACCTGCTGGCAAACCTACTTCGTCGGCGTGGTCAATGAAATACAACATCGAATCTACAGCAGGAAGCAATTGTCCGTCTACAGACCATTTGGGCTGGTTGGCGGTGAGCTGGTAAAAGTACTGTAACGCAGGTACGCTGTGTACCGGTACTTTATCCTCAAGGGCTTTGTTATCAGCCGTGTAACTGAGTCGCTCACCTATTTGTTCCGGTACGACTTCGCCCAATTGCTTCACGTCCCTCACTATTTCTCTTTTCCGGAGTTCCCGCTTCCGATGGCAGGAGAACAATGCAAACGATGCTACAAGACATAGCAGTATGTCCCTTACAAACTTATACTTCATTGGCGTTTGAAACAATTGATTAAAGGTACGTATTTGAAAATATTTTCATGGAAGTTATTGACGGGGTCGTAATAATACTACAAAATTGATGCTAACATTTTTCAGGGTTAATATTTTAAAATGCTGATTATTTACAACAGTTCTTCTTCACAAACAAAGACTGTATGAACTTTAATATTGACATGACTACTTTCATCCTTTCTTCTTTAATGCATTCAAAAAATAAGTTCGAATTGTTCTGCAAAGGTATCTTAAAAAAATCAAACGAGGGGCCGAAAGCAAATAATGTAACAACAAACTTTGCAAACATGACAAAGCCCTCACATTACTGCTTTTCAAAAGTCAATAACAAGTTAACGCGGAAATCAAGAGTAAGTTATTTCATTGGAGATGGTATGGGGCAAAAGGGTCAGGATTTATTACTAATGGTGGTGATGACTACTTCTCTTCGTGATTTTCTTCTATCTGGTGTGCGATAGCTAATAACAGGGACATACTGGCAACTTTAGTAGCTTCTGCACGTATATGACCATCCAGATCGTGCTCGAAGAATACGTCATTCCCATTTAAATTCACCTTAAACCGCGGAGAGTGGCCATTAATAGGCTGAACGGAATATCTGTTTCTGTTGTAAACTACGGTAAACGCCTTCATAATCGTATCATTTTACCATTAAGTTAAACAAAGTTTACGCCAGATGATCACAGTCGGTGAAAAAAATAAGGCCCAAACACGCTAAAACGGTTTAGGCCCTTATTAAAGTAATATATTAATTATCAATCCATTACACTACTACTAATTTTAGTTTACAAACCACCAGCGCAATCCCAGCCTGAACTGGAAGTTATTGTAAGGATAATGCGGTCCGGCAAAGTTATTTGTAGCAAAAAAAGTATTCAGATTTTCTGTCCTGATAAATGCATTGAAAGATTTGATACGGAAATGCAGAAATGCAGACAGATCAGGTGCGTAATATTGAACCTTTTGGGTAGTCTGATACACAAATTGACCGATTACCGGAGAGTAGTCATCCGCATTGTAAGCAGTCATATATTTTGCCTCCACACCTACCATCAGGTTCAGGTTGTTAAACAACCTGTTTTCGTAAGCGATGCGGTGGCGGGTCCACAATGTAGGGATGTTCACCGGCGCAGTGCCATGTACCTGCTGGAAGGTCAGATCTACATACCAGTTCCAGTGTTTCCAGGTAAACTTCTTGCTGAACATGATTTCCAACATATTGAAAATCGCCTCTGCCTGTGCACTTGTATAGTAATTACTCATATAGGTGTAGTTGCCTATGATGTAGTAATTCACTGTCAGGTTGTATTTCAGCTTAGGATTGTCTGCTATGAACTGTAATTTGGAAATATTCTCTTTGGCCAGCGAGTTGTTGTACCAGCTATCGTAGTTACTCGCAAAATACTTGTACACATACGATGGTTCCCTGTTCACGTTCGAAAATGCTAACCGCACGTTTCCTAATGTAGGGTTCAGGTATCGGCTCAGCATACCGCTCACGCTATAATCCCCCTGGTTCTCTCCTGCCATGTACAATTCACCTTTGGCCTGAAAATCCCATTTCTGGTTCCGGGTCTTATTGCGGTATTCTCCGTGCAGGGCCAGGTTGCTGAATTTGATATCTGCATCCAGGAAGGTGCCGGTGGTATTTTCGATCCTGGCCCCTGCTGTGATAAAGTGTGCCTGGTTGCCCCTGATGGGAAACTGCACCAGCGAGAGGTCGTTCGCAATCGTTTTAAAATTGTGCTTTGCCCGGATCGTATCGCCGGAATATGCCCAGCCATAATGGTTGGTATAGAAAAACGTATCCGGTGTAGGATCCAGGTAGGCTACCTGGTCTGAATTCAGTTTGAAAGTGTATTGCACCCTGAATACAGGATCGAATTTATATACATCCGTCGTATCGTTCACATGGATGGTATCCCCTTTTCCCCAGTCGTACGACTGCATAAAGAGAAAGCCTGCCTGGTCTATCGAACTCTTTACCGGGATGGTGGAGTTAAAAAGGCTGCTGGTAGTGCTGGCATCGTTACCCAGGTTTACGTCGATGGTTTTACGCTGGCTATAGCGGGGATTGTCCAGGTCATCATCGTTTTTGATACCTCCGTTTTCACCATTCGCATACTTGTTATAGTAGTAACTAAGGGTGGCATTGTACCGCTTGTCCTTAGAGTTATACCGCCCGGTCAGGCGGTAAATGTTATGGTTGGTGGTCTGCGAGCGGAAAGCGCCGGGGGCGTAAATCTTCTCGTACTCAAACCCAAAATTGAACTTGTCCGTACGGTTCTGGGTATGCATGACACCCAGTTGCTGTTCCTGGTTACCACCGATCATATAATTCAGTTCCGAATACGGCCGGTTGGAATAGTAGATCCTTGCGTTATCGTGATTGAATCCGTAGGCATCAAAGCTATGAAAACCGGGGTCGAAACCTGCTGTCATACGAGGTGTGAAGGCCACCGGGCGTGCCGGGGAACCATTGTTACCGAGAAAGATGTAGTTCGCGGGCACTCTCAGAAAAGGGCCATTGAAATCGGAGATCGAGGAGTCCATCCTGTAATCGGTGGGTTCTCCCAATTTCCGGTAAGTGATGGTCAGTGTGTCCGGTACCTGGTGGTTAGAGCCGGAGTCTTTTGTCGTCTTTGAAGAGCTACCGCCGCTGCCCATGTTACTGAAACGGCTGGTAATCTGCGCCTTTACCTGCGACATTATGACCAACAATAAAAACGTAATAATAAATGACCGCATTCTATGTTTTGTTTCCTGCTTCTTTTTGTGCTAGCTGAAAAGTGTGCAATTTATGCAAAACCTTATAACACGCTGATCAGTTCCCTGAAAATAAGTGTTAATTTCGGTTCAGCTGCATTGGCAGCTTCCAGCACTTCTTCGTGGGTGATCACATTTTCCTCTTCCCGAATGCCGATATCAGTGATCACGCTCATGGCAAATACCTGCATACCACTGTGTATGGCTACAATCACTTCGGGTACGGTGCTCATACCTACTGCATCGCCACCGATGGTGTGCATATACCTGTATTCAGCCCTGGTTTCGAAGGTAGGGCCCTGTACCCCTACGTATACACCGGTATGTACAGGAATGTTATTGTTTGCCGCAATTTCTTTTGCCCTGGCAATCAATGCCCTGGAATATGGCTCACTCATATCAGGGAAACGGGGACCTAATTCAGCAATATTTGGGCCACGCAGGGGATGTTCCGGCTGCAGGTTGATATGATCATGGATAATCATGAGGTCACCTACGCTGAAAGCACGGTTCATGCCACCGGCGGCATTGGAAACCAACAGGGTCTGAACACCCAGGGCCTTGAAAACCCTGACCGGGAAGGTTACCTGTTGCATGGAGAAACCTTCATAATAATGGAAACGACCTGCCATAGCTACTACGGGGCGACCATTCATCCTGCCTAAAACCAGCCGGCCACGATGCCCTTCGACAGTCGAGGTAGGGAAATGGGGAATCGACTCATAAGGTATTTCGATGGCCTCCGAGATTTCGCCGGCCAGGTTACCCAATCCACTTCCCAGAATAATACCTACCTCAGGTGTCAGGGACCATATTTTCTTAATATAGTCCGAAGCAGCAGCTATTTGTTGTAACAGATCACTCATTTTTTGAAAATAATTATAGTTTTATGGTGCTGATCCCTGTCATGTTTTTTATAAGGCAACGGTCATTTTGAAACTGGGCCACGTTGTGAATAACTGTATGATATCCAACGATTCGTACATATTCGGCTGACGGTAGTCAGAGATCGCTGTCAGGCTCACTGCGGTGTTTTATGCTGACGGTTACCTTTTCGACAGGGTTGCGCAAAGTTATTTTTAAATTCACAAAACGCTAGGGTTTTATATTTAAATCATAATGCCCTATTTTAGCGGCAAATTTTTATCAGATGAACTTACATGAATACCAGGCTAAAGAACTGTTGAAGAAATACAATGTTCCGGTACAGGAAGGGATTCCGGTTGATACTCCGGAAGCGGCGGCTGAAGCGTACAAACAATTGAAGGTACAGTATGGTAATGAGTTTGCAGTGGTAAAGGCACAGATACATGCCGGTGGACGTGGTAAAGGTACCATTCGTGGTAAAGAGCAGCGTGGTGTAGCTGTTGGTAAAAATGCGGAAGACGTAAAAACAATTGCCGGAAACATCCTTGGCGGCGTACTGGTAACCATCCAGACCGGAGAGGCCGGCAAACTGGTAAATAAAGTACTGGTGGCTCAGGACGTGTACTATCCTGGTCCTAACCCCATTAAAGAATTATACCTTTCTATCCTGCTGGATCGTGCAAAAGGTCAGAACGTAATCATGTACTCCACTGAAGGTGGTATGGACATTGAAGAGGTGGCTCACAAAACTCCGGAAAAAATCTTCAAGGAGTGGGTACAGCCTAACACTACCCTGCAGGGTTTCCAGGCCAGAAAGATCGCTTTTAACTTCGGTCTGAGTGGTGAAGCATTTAAAAACATGGTGAAGTTCGTGACTAACCTGTACAATGCTTATGTAGGTCTGGATGCGAGCATGCTGGAAATCAACCCGCTGTTCAAAACCAGTGATGACAAGATCATTGCAGTGGACTGTAAACTG
This sequence comes from Chitinophaga sp., assembly GCF_039596135.1. Lineage (GTDB taxonomy): Bacteria > Bacteroidota > Bacteroidia > Chitinophagales > Chitinophagaceae > Chitinophaga. Next base: position 19,827 of record NZ_JBCNKH010000065.1, on the reverse strand, counting down.
AACCTGGATGACAACGCACTGATGCGTCATGCTGACCTGGAGGCGCTGCGTGATATTTCTGAAGAAGATCCTACAGAAGTAGAAGCAGGTAAATACAACCTGAACTTTGTGAAACTGGATGGTAACGTAGGTTGTATGGTGAATGGTGCTGGTCTGGCAATGGCCACCATGGACATGATTAAGCTGAGTGGTGGTGAGCCTGCAAACTTCCTGGACGTAGGAGGTACTGCAAATGCACAGACTGTGGAAGCTGGTTTCCGTATCATTCTGAAAGATCCTAAAGTAAAAGCGATCCTGATCAATATCTTTGGTGGTATTGTTCGTTGTGATCGTGTTGCACAGGGTGTAATCGATGCATACAAATCAATCGGTAATATCAACGTACCTATCATTGTACGTTTGCAGGGTACGAATGCTGAAGAAGCGAAGAAACTGATCGAAGAGAGCGGTTTGACAGTACAGTCTGCGATTTTGCTGAGTGAGGCAGCTGCGCTGGTGAATAAGGCCGTGAGCAAATAGCAATAGTGGAGAAAGCCTTTGGTAAAAACCCGGGGCTTTCTTTACTATAGACTATTGCTATTTGGTCATGCCAAAATTAAAGCTCGTCCCAAAGGGACGAGCTTTAATTTTGATACCATGGTCGCGTGGGGAGCCCGGCAAATTCTGTCACTTTTTTAAAACAACCCATCACATTTCCACCCCACCTTCCCCAAAAATCCCTACCTTTATTATCCATCCTCATATTACCTGAATGCCTACAGGTACGCATCTTTTATTACCTATTAAATTCAGTCAAAACAATGAAACGCATTGGCGATTTCTTCCTGTTCTGCTCCGGTGCACACGTGCCCCTACTTCGGCGGGCACCTACGGAAACCAATAAATATGGGGGCATCGGGGCAACTATTTTCTTTACGGGTTTGCTGGCCGCCTTCTCCGGGGGATATGCGCTATGGAGCGTATTTGGTCAGCTCTGGTCTACATTATTGTTTGGACTGATCTGGGGTCTGATGATTTTTAACTTAGACCGGTACATTGTGTCGGGCATGAAAAAGCGCAACAAATTCAGCAGTGAGTTTTTAATTGCCCTGCCTCGTATTGTACTGGCCATTTTAATCGCCATTGTGATTTCAAAACCACTGGAACTGCAGGTCTTTGGCAAAGAAATAAGGCAGGAACTCATCATCATGGAACAGCAGGTGTTCAAAACCCAGGAGGACAATGTGCTAGCCCGTTACAAGCAACGCATGAACGAGCTGAATGGGGAAATTGCCGTTCTTGAAAAAGGCATTCAGGCACAGGCCCTGCGCCGGGATACCCTGCAAAAAATTGCCCAGGAAGAAGCGGATGGTACCGGTGGCTCACGCGTGAAAAACCTGGGCCCTATTTACAAAGCCAAGAAAGCAGATGCAGACAGTGCAAACATAACCCTGCAAAGAATCTCTGCCGAAAACGGCGCCCTCATTGCCAGCAAAAGAAAAGAACTGGCGGGCATCGATTCTACTTTCAAGGCGACGGTAGCACAACTGGACCGTACACACATTGACGGCCTCGCTTCTCAACTGGATGCACTCGGTCATCTTACAGAAAAGAGTGCGCCTGTAAGATGGGCGAACTGGTTTATTACCCTGCTGTTCATCACCATCGAAACAGCGCCGGTATTTGTAAAACTCATCTCTCCCCGCGGGCCATACGATGACCTGCTGGAAGCACATGAACATGCATTTATCATTTACAGAAAAGAGAAAATTGAAAAGAGAGAAAGGGCGTACGAAAACAGGATGATGGTGGTGCGCTAAGCGGCGATAACTTCTACTTCGTAAACGGGGCTGAACAAATACATTCTTTTAGTAGCTACTTCTTCACAACGGTAGCGCTTTCTTACCTTTTCACCTTTCCGGAATATTCTTCCATCCTTTGTTTTGAACAACTGATCCAGCGGCAACTGCTCCACCAGGTAATGATTTGCCTTCCGGCGATCATACCTGGTCAGCACCCGCATTAAGTCATCATCTGCACACGAGCTGGCAGCAGGATTCTGTATACTCTGCCGCAGGGCTCCTTCCACATCTGATGGCAGGTATCCTTTTCCCACAAACTGCCTGAGAATATTCGAAAACTGGTGTTTCCATTCCCTTCCATGCGAAGCTACCCGGTTACCATATAAATTAAAGGTAGTCAGGTGAGCCATTTCATGCAATAAAGTGATGAGAAATGCGTACTTGTTCAGGTTGCCGTTGATACTGATGCGGTGGCCGCCCCGGGAATCGGGATGGCGGTAGTCGCCCAGTATGCTGGTCCTTTCGCGGGTAATAGTCAGGTGTACTTTAAATTCCCGGATATAAGCAAGCACCTGCTCAAAGGTTCCTTCGGGCAGGTAGGCCGCTAATGCTTGTAAGGGATGTTCGTGCTTCACGACCGCTTACTTTTTCCGTTTGGTCAGCTGCTGCAGGCTTAGGGTCTCCACGACCGTGTACACTACATACAGGAACATGAGTATGAAAATAGTCTCTTTGCTGGTATGGGCGCGGTTCAGTACTACATATACAGTAATGCCCACCAGGCATAGCATCATTTTGCTAAGAGTAGAAGCATAAACCCTGCGTACGAAGGCGTTGTTGTCGGCAGATGCGATGCCTTTACGGTTCATGCTGTAAGAGAGTCCGGTAATAGCGGCTAACGCCAGGTTGCCAATGAGCAGTACATGCTGATGTACGCCTTTCTCCAGCAACCGGGCATTGAAATAAATAAGCGCGCTATTCAATATGATAAAAAGGCCTATAAGCCTATAGTAAAACCTGTCAGTCATTCCTGCGGGTATCTTTGATGATTTGCCACAAAATTACCGCTAAAGCCAGTAAAGAAAAAATGATCATGAAAACAGGAATACGCCATCCTGTTCGCTGGTCTAGTTTATAACCGGCAAAAACGGCCAATCCGAGGGAGGCCATCATCTGAAATGCAAGTCCACCGTACCGATAGAGCGAATTAGGCTTCTTCGGTGGCTTTTTCTGTGACAACGGATCTTCCATGCTTTTCTTTCTGGTTAGCTGCAGCTGCTGCTACGTCTTCCGGCTCCATGTAGCAACGGCCATTGAACTTAGCAGATGGTTCCATTTCAAAATGAGCGGTGTAAACATCTCCTTTCACCAGTGCATTGCCTTTCAGGAATAGCAGGTCTTCTACCTTGATAATACCTGTTACCTTTCCGAGAATGTCGGCACTGTTACAAATAAGATCACCGGTGATCTCACCTTCCGGTCCTACCACAATCTTAGCTTTTGTAGAAACCAGGCCGTTTACCTGGCCATCAATGCGAATGTCCCCTTCGCATACAATATCTCCCTGAATAGAAGTACCACTACCAATAATGTTTACATTAGAAGTAGGCATTACTGTTTTACTCTCGCTTCTTGTGTTGCGGTTGTTGTTGTTGCTAAACATAGGATTTTAGGTTTTTCAGCTTTTAACTGATTGTAAGATAGTATTAATTATTCACGTATTACTAGTGCCTGCAAATCACGTCAATGAAGAAGTTATTCACATTTTTCCCTAACGGTTGTAGTGTCCCATAGCGTATAAGGATGCCCTAATTTTTTAGTCTTCTACTTTAATAAGTACTGTTATCTACTTTTGGTACTTTTAAGGTGGTTGTATCCAGCTTGCTGGTTGAAAAGTCCCCACCGATTACCTGTTTAATATTGTCCAGGTATTTGTCACGCGCGTTGATAGCATTTTCCAGGGAGTCTGTGCGCATCTTGAGCCGGATGAACTCACGACGTTGTTTCAAATCTCCATAACCTGGAATATAATAACGTAATGGCGTAAATACTACGGTGGCTACGGTAATGGTTACCAGTAATACGAACAATGTGCTTAATGCAACATACACACTTGTCCGGGAAAGTTTGAATGAAGTGACCTCTTCATAGGTATTGTCGTTCATAATCACCAGACGGTACCTGTTGCCTATCCGTCCCACATTTCTGCCTTTTTTATCGCGCTTGTTAGCCATATCCGCAATATAACCTGATATAATTTCTGATAATCAACCGGCTAAAGTTAAACATTTATATTATTTACTATGCAAAAAATTGCAATTTGCCTGAAAACAGGGAGAAAAAAATAATTATCCTATCTTTAAAAATAAAATTCCTAACATCTTAGTTATATATAGTTCAGCCTATACACCCTGGCATCCATGAATATTTGCAGATCATTTTATAAACATATATCATACACCGGCCTGGTATTATTCCTCGTATGCGTATTCAGTGTGCAAAAGGCACAGGCACAGCGTAAGGATAGCACTAATGTGAATTCGCGCACGACCACCCGGAATCCTAATTCCCAGGTCCAGACCAAAACCATCCAAAGGCCCATAGGCCCAAAGCTGGATGACAGGCGGCCTCCCTCAGAAGACCTGGCTAAAAAGAAATGGACCATTAAGCGGAAACTGGTACAAAATACCGTTTCACGTTACAACTACTATTTTAATGCAAAAAAGAAACTGCGCCTGGTTACGCACAATGTAAGCCGTACCGGCCAGGACAACTATAACTACCTCCTCCCCTTCTACCCTTACAGTACTGCCAACCAGGGCGTCAGCAAAAGCGACCTCGACTCTGTTATCGAAAAGGCTTCTATCAATATCCAGATCCATGACCCACGCAGTAAATGGATGGACGATAGTTACCTGCTGATCGGTAAAGCCTACTTTTTCCAGGGGGAATGGGATAAGGCAAGCCGGACTTTCAACTTTATCAATACCAACTATCTTCCTAAAAAGAAGAATGAATATAAATCTGTAGTAGGTTCTGTCGAAAAAGACCAGATCACCGTGGCCAGCCGCGAAAAGCGGAAGCCGCCTATCGGCTGGTTCAAGCACACCTTTGCCAGAAATGATGCCTTTGTGTGGAATGCAAAGACCAAGATTGAAGAAAATAATTACGACGAAGCCCGCTCTATCATCAACGTGCTCGACCAGGATCCTTACTTTCCGAAACGACTGGATGGAGAGCTGGCAGAAGTAAAAGCCTATAGCCTATACAAACAGGGGAAATTCCGGGAAGCCATCGAGCCCCTGCAAATTGCAGAACACAAGAAACAAAACAGGGATGAAAAAGCACGTATGGCTTACATCCTGGGCCAGTTGTACACCAACTACAACCAACCGGATTCTGCCATCGCTATGTACTACCATGTGATCAAAACCAAGCCGGACCAGATGATGGAATTCCAGGCCCGGATTGCGATCAATAAACTGAAAGCCACGATGCCGGGCGGTTCGCTGGATCAAAGTCTCGCTACCCTGGCAAAGATGGCGAAGCGAGAGAAATACCAGGACTTCCGCGATGCTATTTATTATACCATGGCACAGCTGGTACTGCCTACCGACAGGGAAGCAGCCCTCGGTTACCTGCGCCAGTCACTGAAAGCAAGCGCGCAAAGCCAGACTCCCAACCCTATGCAGAAAGCACTCACCTACAAACTGATTGCCGACATTTACTATGAACAACGTACTTACCGCTCTGCCAAGAGCTTCTACGACAGCACCGCTTCGGTAATGCCACCGGAATTCCAGGACTCTGCAGTGGTGAATAAACGTAAAAAAGTACTGACAGATGTAGCGTTGAAAATTGAGGCCATCCAGCTGCAGGACAGCTTACAGCGCATAGCAGCTATGCCTGAAAGTGACCGGAAAATATTCTTAACGAAACTGGCAGTACAAATCCGTAAAGACGCAGAAGAAAAAGCAAAGAAAGAAAAACCTGATTCCGCTGCTGACATGGCAGAAGCCATGGCCAGCGCCAATACCAACAATCCCTTCAGTAACAATGGCCTGAATACCAAAACCGGGCAGAAATCAGACCAGGGTGACTGGTACTTCTATAATACCGCCAGCAAAGCATCTGGTTTCCAAGAGTTTAAGCGCAAATGGGGGAACCGCGGCAACACGGATAACTGGCGTCGCAGCCAGAACGGTGTGGTTGCGGTAAAAGAAAACCAGCAACCGGTGGATGAAAATGGCAATCCTTTAAACCCCGATGGTCAGCCGAAAAAGAAAGAGACACCAGCCGACAGCACCACGGCAGAAACCCTGGCCGCCAATCTGCCACTGACGCCGGACGACTTATTGAAATCCAATATCATTGCAGAAGAAGCCTTTTATGACCTGGGTAAACTGTACAGCGACGGCCTGGATAATTTAGACCTGGGTATTGAAACGTACGATACTTTACTGAACAGATATCCACATCACCCCAACAAAACGGAGGTGATTTACTCCCTGTATATCTGGCATAATAAACTGAACCATACTGCACTGGCCAACAGTTTCCGCCAGCAGATCATGAGCAGCTACGGAGATTCGAAGTTTGCGAGCATTATCCGTTTCGGTGGGCTGAAGGATGAGAATATCGGTAAGAAAAAAGAGATCTCTTCAGCATATGAGCAGGTGTATGGCGCTTACCTGGATTGTAACTACGAGACGGCGTTGCGCATGAAGAAAGAAGCAGACAGCACCTTCGGCCTCAACTTCATGCAACCGAAATTTGACCTGCTGGAAGCCATGATTATTGCGAAGATGGATACCTGTGAGTTTGGTAGGCAGGCATTTGTCACCGTCATGAACAAATACCAGAATGACGACCAGGTATATGCAAGGTCCAAAGAACTGCTGGATGCGCTGGACAACCGTCCTGCACTGGTAGTGTACCTCTCCATGCTGGAACTGGAAAGAAAACCGGAAGCACCAAAGCTGGATGAGGATATAACCATGATCTATCCATGGCAGCGACCACATCCTGAACTGACAGATGCGCAGGTGAAAACGGCAACAGCAGATTCTATTAAACTGGCGGCAGACAATGCAAAACTAAAGATAGCACCGCTGCCACCGCCGATGAAACCGAAGGTTATTTACAAACTGGTGGCAGATGCCCCGCATTTTGTTGTGATGTCATTTAATAGATTGACGAAGAAAGCGGTGGAAGAATCGGTGGAACAGTTTACCAAATACAATAAGGAACATCACCCGGATCAGAAAATACAGGTGGGGAGTTATGTGATGAGTCAGACAGAGGTGTTGTTGATTTTCAGGTTATTTGATAATGAAGACAGGGCGTTGGATTATTTTGATGAGATCAGGTTGGGGGCGGGAAAGATTATCCCGCAGATGCGACCTTCGGATTATTCTATGTTTATAATTTCAAGGGATAATTTTATTTTGATGAATACCAGGAAGGATTTGGAGGGGTATAAGAAGTATTTTGGGGATAATTATATTATAGAGTAGAAAGGTTTGTAATTTGTATACATTACAAAATCGCTTTTGCCTGCGGCAAAAGCGATTTTGTTAAAGGGGAGGGAGATTTGGGGGGGTAGATAAAAGCGATTTTGTTAAAGGGAAGGAAGATTTGAGGGTTTGGCAAAGGAGGTTTTGTTGAAGGGGAGTTTAACGTTAGGCAGAAGCGATCTTGTTAAGGGGGAAGGGGCATTTTAAAATGCAGCAGGGACAGTTTTAACTTGCAGCGCCAGCTCCCGGCATAATAAAATTTTTTTTAATAGTTTTGTCTTGCTGTTACACCTGATTCCGGCAAAAAAGGCCCGTAAATTGCTATTACAGACGAGCAATGCGGGCTGACGCATTTATAATTCAAAATCTTGTATGAAAAAATCAGTTAAAATATTGTGGCTGACTGTGTTATCGCTGACGGGAGTGTTCATTCTGCTTTTACTGCTGATCAATTTCCGTATCATTGGCAACATGCCATCCATGGAGACCCTGGAAAACCCCAGGGCAGCCCTTGCTTCTGAAGTAATTGGAGACGACGGCACCATCCTGGGTAAATATTACCAGGTAGACAGATCCAGCTCTGATTATGATGAAATTTCTAAAAATGTGCTCAATGCGCTGGTGGCTACTGAAGACGTTCGCTTTTACGAGCACTCTGGTATAGACCCATATGGTACTATTGCCATTCCTTTTTACCTGGCTATCGGTAAAAAGAGGGGTTCCAGCACCATCACCCAGCAGCTGGCACTGAACCTGCAGGCGGATAATAGTGGTGTACAGCGTTCTAAAAATATGATAGAAAGAGGTTTCCAGAAAATGCAGGAATGGCTGATTGCCGTAAAACTGGAAAGAAACTTCACGAAAGAGGAAATCATTACCCTGTACCTGAACACCGTACCTTTCGGGGACAACGTATATGGTATTGAAAATGGTGCCCGCACTTTCTTTAGTAAAGATGCCGGTCACCTCTCCATCGAAGAAGCTGCTACCCTGATTGGTATGCTGAAGGGTACAAACCTGTACAATCCCCGCAGGAATCCGAAAACCGCCAAGGATCGCCGTAACACGGTGATCGAGCTGATGGCCAAAAATAACTTCATTACCAATGCAGAAGCAGAGGCCGCGAAGAGCAAGCCGATTGTACTGCGTTATAATAAAATAGACCATAACAAAGGTCTTGCGCCTTACTTCCGTGAAGTACTGCGGGATGAGCTGAAACAATGGTGTAAGGATCACAAAAAAGCAGACGGTTCTGAATATAACCTGTACCGTGATGGTCTGAAAATCTATACTACGATCAACCCACGCATGCAGCTGTATGCAGAAGAAGCGGTGGATCATCACCTGAAAGACCTGCAAAAGGTTTTTGCACAACAGGCAAATATTAAATCAGGTTCTGCATGGAAAGGTCATGAAAACTACCTGGAGCGGTATATGAAAGAGTCTGACCGCTATCAGAGCATGGTGGCTGCAGAAATTTCAGAAGACGAGATTAAGAAATCATTCAATACACCTACCAGGATGAAAGTATTTTCCTGGAGGAGCTATACAGAGCCTGAACTGAACGAGATTGATACCGTGATGACACCTATGGATTCTATCCGCTACATGCGTGCTATATTGCAGGCCGGCTTTATGGCGATGGACCCTGAAAGTGGTGAAGTGAAAGCATGGGTAGGCGGACCTGATTTTCGTTATTTCAAGAATGATCACGTATTAAAAAGCAAGCGCCAGGTAGGTTCTACATTCAAACCATTCCTATATTGCTATGCGATTATGAACGGGTTTTCTCCGGGCACCGTTTTGCCAAACGAGCCGGTGACGTTCCCTAAATATAACTATACCCTGAGCCGCAACTCAGAAGGTAGTGTAGGTGGTAGTATTTCTATGGCGGGCGCACTGGCCAGGTCACTGAACCTGGTGTCTGCTTACCTGATCAAGCAGTTAGGCCCCGGGGCAGTAGCTGACTTTGCGAATGAGAAGATTGGATTTTCTGTGAAGATTCCGCCTTATCCTTCTATTTGCCTGGGTACACCAGAGATTCCGCTGTACGATATGTTGCAGGCCTATACTATGTTTGCAGCACGCGGTATCGTTACCAAGCCGATTTACATCACCCGTATTGAAGATAGAAATGGTAACATCCTGGAAACGACAGCGCCTGAGAAACGCGAGGTGATCAGTGAGAATGAGTCTTACGTGATGACCAAGATGATGGAGGGGGTAACTGGTCCGGGTGGTACATCTGCACGTTTACGTTTCCGTTATGGTATTAAAGGGCAGGTAGCTGGTAAGACAGGTACAACCAATGATAATACGGATGGTTGGTTTTTGGGCTTTACGCCACAGTTGCTGGCGGGTGCATGGGTAGGTTGTGAAAACAACTTCCTGCATTTCAGCACGACAGCGAATGGTCAGGGTGCGAATACAGGGTTGCCGATCTGGGCGTATTTCTTCCAGAAAGTGTATGCAGATCCTACATTGAAGATAGATCCGAATGCAACATTTGCGATACCAGCGTCAATAGACAGCCAGGATTATTCAAATACGGAAGATAATGTGAAACCGGGTGCAGAAGCTGAGGATCAGGGGAATGGTGCTGCCAGCGATTATATTGACGTGGGTGATTATGGAGAACCCACTAAGCCGGCAGAGAAACCGAAAGAAGAGCCGAAGAAAGAGAATAATAATAATCTACAGCAACCGACACCAAAAGCGGTGTTACCGCCTAAAAAAGATAATTAATCAAAAAACGCTTTTGTCTTCCGACAAAAGCGTTTTTTTTCGGGTACCTGATGGAGACAGGTATCGTTTAAAGCGATATTTTATTTTTGATTCAACCATTTTTTATTTACTTGTCAGCTACGTAATGCAGCTCCCTGTATTTCATTGCATTATTAATTAACTGAATGGCCAGTTTCAGCACGTCTGATTCTTCCTTTGCCTCTACCTTATCCGCATCATCAGTTGGCTTATGGTAGTCATCATGTGGTCCTGTATGCAGGAAGATCACCGGTACTCCACTGATATAGAAATTATGATGATCAGAAGGGCCTTTTCCGGCTCCATCTGTGAAGAATTTAATACCAGGTTGTTCTACCCCTTTGAATACCTCCGGCCATTCTTCAGCACTTGCATATCCACCAATACCTATCCCCCGCTCTGCATTGTAACGGCCAATCATATCCATGTTCAGCATAAAATGTACTTTTTCCAGCGGAAATACGGGGTGTGCTACATAGTATTTGGAACCCTGTAGACCCATCTCTTCACCGCCAAAAGCAATGAACAGGAAATTGAATTGTTCCTTCTGTCCGTTCTGTACAAAATACCGGATAAATTCCAGCAGGCCTGCAACACCGGAGGCATTGTCATCTGCCCCATTGTGAATTTGTCCTTCAGGGTACTTGCCATCAAACAAATGTGCAGTACCAATATGATCATAATGCGCACCAATGACAATCGTACGGGGAGCACCGTTATCCAGGTAACCAATCACATTCCTGCTGGGAATATCATGATGTTCCTTGCGATCAAAGGTAAAATCCTGGAAATAGCTGCTACCATTTGCAGGCTGCAAGCCTAACTTTTTAAACTGCTTTGCCACCCATGCAGCTGCCTTTCTACCACCTTTTTCATTGGTACCACGGCCCTGGAGTTTATCGGCCGCCAGGTAGTTGACAGTACTACGGATACGGGCTTCAGCAGGCAAGTAATCCTGCGAAAAGGCATTTACGAAACAAGAGGTGCTGAACACCAACAATAACAATCGCTTCATTAGGACATGATATATAAATGAGACCAAAATAAAACAGCCCTTACTTGTGCAAGCGAAGGGCTGATTACAATATTATAAGGCCAAAACTACGGGATAACATTTACTTAGGCATATCACAAATGTGCCATTTATAAGGTTAAATATGTATTACAATGGGGTTAAAAAAAGCCCCTTCCCTATGGAAGGGGCTATTGTACAACATACAGCATATAGGGGTTAAAAATCAGGTGGAGAGGGGTCCAGGTACAGCATTATGCCATACTCGCCGTCCTGTGTCCAGCCTCTCAGAAAATCTGATTTTTCAAATGTGATCAGTCCAGCCGCAGGGTCGGATACATAAATTTTGTTCCCCCTTATTTTATACACGACAATAAAGCGGCGCTGATACCAATACCCAATACAGGGTAACAGGTCGAGAGATAAAAGGTCAGCCAAAGAAACTTTTGCCCCCAAAGTACCAAAACCAATTTTTCCGGCGGCCTCGCCGAGATCCTGCAGGGGGCTGCCACTTTCGGCAGTCGCCCACAGGGATTTTAGATATTCATGTGTAAAACTCTTTCCAAAATGTGTACTTAGTATGTGTAAACAGGCAGGGCCACCGTCTGTTTTGCCCTGTTGTTTACAATGGGGAAATGGATGTTTTTTGCTCTGCGGATTTAGACTTTTGATCATATCCATGAGTCTTTTGTGGGTGATTGGGTTATTATCTAACAACGATGAAAGGCCGGCTATTTGTTTGCGTGTTCAGGTGCATACACCTGAAGTCATAAATAGTCTCCATTCGGTTTTAATTTTAGATGTTATAAAAGCAGCAGATCAGTCCATGGAAGTTCTTCATTAATCAGGCGCCCCAGCAGGACCAGTGCTACGCCCGGCAAGCCTTCCAGCATGCGGGTTTCACGGCCTTTGAAGCTTTCTTCGTTCAGCACTACTTCCAGTCTTTTTATTGTTTCATTGATCCAGTAATGCCATCCTCCCAGGTAACTTTCTTCATTACTATGACGGTACAACGAATAATAATACTGTGCTAATCCGGCTGTGCCATTCAGAAAGTAAATATCGTCGATCTGTGTAGCCTCGCCGGTTCTGCGCATGAGTGAGCTGCCGCCCACCAGATCGGCCATTTGCTTCAGGTTTTCGTCTTGCAATACAAAGGAAGCTTTGTAAAAAAGAGATACCTGGTTCAGATCGCCATGGCACCATCCGAGACGGTTATTATAGTTTTTTTCATCTTCTGCTTCACTGGTAGTGAGTGGAAAGAACGACCAGTCCTGTCCTACCAGGTCTACTTCGCGCAGGTGATGGCGGATGAAGCGGATGCCCTGCTGTAGCAGGAAACCAGTCTTTTGTGTATCTATCTCTGCTTCGTGCAGGGCAGTGAGTACAGAAAAAAATCCTGCCTGTCCCTGCGACAAACTAAAGTTGATTTGTCGTGTACCAAACAGGAAGATATTCTTAAACCAGATACCATGTTTGGTCACTACACATTTATCATACAACACGCGGAGGATTTCCCTGAGGTATGTTGCTATTTTAGGCTGTGGCAGCCTGTCTGTAAAGTATTTGATGATGCCGAAGGCACCGTGCAGATAATCCTGTTTATCTTCTTTGATCAGTTGTAAAGCCTGATGAAAGAGATAGTCGTCATATCCGGCCAGTTCCTTATCAATGTCTATATCCAGAAGGCCATCTTTATACAGGAGGTTGATCACACTGGTGAGGCCGCAGATACCGGTTGCGAGGGAAGGCCCATCCAGTTCCAGCGTACATTTATTCATATGATCCCATACCTCGTCGAGCAGCGCATATGTCTTATCTAAATAGGTATTGTCTCTGTAGCCCTGCCATAAGGAATGATAGTACACGATCAGGCCCAGCTTACCGCCGCCCATCAGGCTGTCATTATCAGCGCAATGCTGATCTATGAGCTGATGTAGCTGAGTGAGGAGGCTCTCCACTTTTACCGGTTCCTGTACCATTCCTGAATGCTTTTAGCAAACTTATAAAGTATGTGGGGGGTAGGGAAAAAAGATACACGGATTTAAGTTTTAGAGGGACGGATTTGGGGTTTTTGTGGGGTTACCTTTTGGGGTTTTCCGTATACGCGGTTGCGATAGAAAAAATCTTTTGAAAGTCACGTCCTGCGTAGATTCCCTGCGCAGTTGGTCTCTAATTTTGTTATTGTAATCCCTAATAATTGTGAAATATGAAACAGACAAACAACCCCACCCAAAAGAAGACGTTGACCCTGAATAAGGTGACAGTATCTGTGTTTAATAACAACGTTGTTAACTCCAAGAATGGTGGCAAATTCGCATTCGGACAGGATACTACAACATCCGTAAATTGCGTAACTACGGTAACCCTTTAATTTATTTAAGGGAGGGCAATAAAAAACTTGTAGTGTAATTCCGAATATTAACTAATTTTCAAGGCTAAGCTAAAAATCCTCCCGACGGAGGGCCCTTTTAGTTCAGCCTTTTTTATTTTTGCACCTGTGCTTTACTAAACCCTTTAAAAACTACATGTTTAATTACCCAGCGTTAATCCGCTTGACAAGCCTATATCTTCTAATAAATTTAACCTTTTTCACAAGCGTACATGCGCAAACCGCCTCCTGTGATTGTCGTGCTACTTTGGATGAATTAAATATCAAAGTACGGAATAACTATCCCGGCTATCCAATTAAAATCACAGCCGCAAATGAAGCTAGTTTTAAACAGTTTACTGACAGCCTGAAAAGATCGGCTGATACGGCCAACTTTATTTCCTGCTTTCATATCCTACAAGGATGGATGGGATATTTTAAAGACAAACATCTTGTTCTGGCACTCAAAGAAGGACCCAAAAATTCAGATCTTATACGCAGTATTTTTAAAAATACCTATAGTTACCATATATCAAAAGATTCCCTGCTTAGCCGATGGCAAAAGAAACCTGACTTTCCACTGGAAGGAATATGGAATACCGGAGGACTATATGAAGTAGCCGTAGTAAAAAAAAATAATCATTACCTGGGTGTAGTTACGAAAGGGGACGATATATTCTGGACTCCGGGACAAATTAAATTTGAACTACAACAGGAAAATGAATTTAATTGGAGAGTGATATTTTATAATCGTTACCACGAGAAAGATACCTTCACGACCTATATTGATGAAAATGCCTATTTGCTGGACCTTAAAAGTTCAAAATGGGAGAAAACATACCCTGCCCCTCCCCATCAGATTGCAATCATCCCAGCGGATAGTTTCTATTGCGCAAAACCAGACAGCAATAATATTGTATTAAGGCTCCCTAGTTTTGACTTACAATATAAACCACTGATAGACAGTTTGATTACAAGCAATTTCAATTCTATAACCCATACCCCTCACCTCATAATAGATGTACGCGGGAATATGGGCGGTTTTAACCTTAGTTTTGAGGAACTTCTGCCACTCCTCTATACTGATACTATTATTAGCCCTGGGGCATATATTATGGCCACAGACGATAATATTAAATTATATGAAGACCTTTTAAAAAATGATCAGTACCCGGAAGAAAGTAAACAACAGACAATCAAATTAATACAGAATTTAAAAAAACACCGGAACGGCTATTATCTGACCCCTGACGCCATTGCAACTTATCCACAGGTCCGGAAATTTCCGGCAAAAGTGGGCATTCTGATGGATGAGGGAAGTGGAAGCGCCACAGAATTCTTAATTTTAGCCGCGAAACAAAGTAAAAAAGTAACTTTGTTCGGAAAGCGGTCAACGGGTGCTGTGGACTATCTCAATCTGGTGAGCCCCAGACCAATGGCATGCTCCCAGTATATGCTGTGGTGTCCAACAGCAAGATCAGCCCGTCTACCACAATATCCTATTGATAACACCGGTATTATTCCAGACGTTGAAATACCTAATCAGGTAGATTGGGTCAACTTTGTTCGACAATACCTAGCAAAACAGGAGAATACAATTGCCACGTCTTCAAAATAAAAGAACATCTTTCGGAAAACGACTGACCACTGTATTGCTGCATATAGGGTTATGGTTATTGTATGCTGGATTGCAGCTAACAGCCTCCCTTTCTGAGATGCCAAATCTCCTTAAGTTACTTTACACTACAAGTTTTATATTCGTCACCCTGGCAACAATTTTTTACGCAAATTCCGAGTGGTTATTGCCCAGGACACTGGAGAAAAATAAAAAATTACTGTGGGTACTGGGTATAATAGTGCTCTTTGGCTATAGCCTTATTGCCCGTTATTTTTTAATAACTACTCTTTACCCTCTGATTCATCATTCCAAGTATCCATCCATACCTGTTATAAGTTTACTGCTTAGTAACCTATGGTGGTGGTTTCAGCCGGTTGCTTTTTCTACCGGATATTGGTTTGCTAAAGTTTCCATCAAAAGGGAAAGGATGATGCGCCTGCAAAAAGAAGAACTAAATCGCAGGGAAACCGAACAGTTGCGACTCAAACAGGAAAAACTGGAACTGGAAGTTGCTTACCTCCGTGCCCAGATCAACCCTCACTTCCTCTTCAACACCCTCGGGTACTTCTACAACAAAACCGCTGATACGCATCCTGATGTAGCCGAAGGCATTGCCGCCCTCACCAACATCATGAGATCTTCACTGAAAAAAAGAGGCCCGGACGGCATGGTTTCATTAGAAGAAGAAATCGAACATATCGAAAGCCTTATCAGTATCTACTACATGCGTTTCAATAACAACATCCATATTGAATACAGCAGACCTGATAACCTTCTCGGTCAAAGAATACTCCCACACATCCTCATCACACTGGTAGAAAACGCTTTCAAACACGGTGAACTGCACAACGCTGTTTACCCACTGAAAATAAAGCTCACCTTAGATGACAGTGGCCTGCATTTCTACATCAACAACAAAAAACGGATAGGCCCTAAAGAAATCTCCAACGGCATTGGCATGGAATACGTGCAGCGCCAGCTGGAAAACACCTATCCTAAAAAATATTCTTTCGAAATTAAAGATACGGACCTGTTTTATAGCCTTTCTTTACATATTGCTACCACCGAAATTACCCTGCATGATCAACTGTTATATAATTGACGACGAGCAACACGCCATAGACCTGCTAACCGGCTATGTGCAACGGACTCCCTTCCTGAAACTGGTAGGCAGTACCACCGAAGCCCTCGATGCTATCAAAGTGATCAGTAATGAAAAAGTAGACCTGGTATTCCTGGATATTCACATGCCCAGCATCTCGGGTATCGACCTGCTGAAAATCTTTAACAACCATACCAAAGTCGTTCTCACCACCGCCTACAGCGAATACGCCATGGATGGTTATGAACACGACGTAGTCGACTACCTGCTAAAACCTATCACCTACCAGCGCTTTCTGAAAGCCGCTCAGAAAACACTGAACATGTTTCAAACCATGTATGTCAACAAAGGTGAAATCAGTGAAAAAGCAGAACCGGAGGTAGATTATCTGTTTGTAAAGTCAGAACATAAGGGTAAACAAATCAAAGTCAATTTCAACGATATCGATTATATAGAAGGGCTGAAAAACTATGTAGCTTTTCATTGTGATAAGGAAAAAATACTGGCATTGCTCAAGATGAAGGACCTGGAACAAACCCTGCCCCCACGGCAGTTTGCCAGGATTCACAACTCGTTCATCATCTCCCTGAACAGGATTGTTTCTGTAGATGGCAACCAGGTTATTCTGCGCAAACCAGATCAGCAAACCATCGCCCTGCCGATTGGGATTACATTCAAGCAACCTTTTTTTGACATGATAAAGCTGAATAAGTAGATTGATAAGGGTTGTGTATCACAAGTAAAATGAAGGCCCAGAAGGTCAGGTAAAAAATATTTTTCCATCAGGATGCCCGAATTAAAAGGGGGTGTATCGAACTTGCGATACACCCCCTTTGGTACTTAATTGACGACCTCCTCAAAACGGATCGTCCCCCATTAATTTGATTGAATCCGTTTCTTTTCCTTTTCAATACCCGTCTGCCTTTCTGTTCTTGGCTTTATTTTACTATTACCCAACCGGTATGTAAAACTCAGCATCGCAAAACGGGAGTCAAATAAAAAATGCTGCCGGATATTTACCTGCTGATAATCCGACGCCAATGTAAATTGCTGTCCCCTGAAAATATCGTTCACACTCAATTTGAGCGTTCCTTTATTTTTGATTACATTCCTTTGTACACCTGTATTCAATACCCAGTAGCTGGTCAGTGCGCCCAGGCCGGTATTGGACCTGGAGGCATAAATCGCATTCAGCTCCAGGGTAAAGAGACGGGGAAAACTAAAGGTATTATTTGAAATCACATATGCCCCGGGTTTAGACTTCGGCAACGTGATGTCGTTGTAATCGTAGTGCATGTAATAGAACTGAGCTGAGTTCATGGTATTCCACCATTTTGTCAACGCAGCTGTATAAGTGATGTTCAGGTTGTAGTTATCAAAGTGTGTCACGTTCTGATAAGTTGTAATCAGCACCTTGTTATCCCCTGCTACATACACACCTGAAATCGCATCGTTTGTACGGGAGATACTGAGTGTGGTGTATAACCGCTGTTTCCAGGTATGCGATAACTCTACTGATGTGGTATTCTGCGGATTCAGGTCCGGGTTCCCCTGAAAGTAATAATATTTGCTACGGAAGAACAGAAATGGGTTTACGTATTCGTACTGGGGTCTGTCAATGCTTCTTCTGGCAGAGAGGCCAAAACGGTGTGCTGCAGAGGCTTTGTATTGCAGGGAAAAACCGGGATACAACCCGGTGTAGTCCTTATTGAATACCTGTGAACTGGTAATACTGTTGCCTTTGACATGGGTGTTTTCTACCCGCAGGCCAGCCTGGAACACCCATTTCTTAAATTGGTTGTGATAATTGATGTATCCTGCGTTGACGTTTTCTTCGTAGATGAAATGGTTGGTCTTGGTAGCATCATTTACCCAGGTGTCATTGTTCAGCACTTCCCAGCGGATGTCGCTGTCTGTTTTTACAAAGACGGTTTTCAGACCGGCTTCAAAGGTGCCTATTTTGGTAGGACGGGTAAAATCAGCTGATACGGAACGGATGGCTACAGATACAGGAGAACTGTTGCGGATCACGTAGGGTAACTGAAAAACCTTCATCTGGGTATCCAGGTAGGCGGTGTTGAAATTGTCTTTCCAGCGCTGATCGTAATAAGCATAGTCTCCATTGATGGAGAGCTGGGTGCCGGTAGTGTCAAAGTTATGCTGGTAAAACAGATTGGCTGAATAGTTATTGATATTGGCATGCCCAAGGGTATGCATATTCAGCAGGGAGTCAAAAGGGGCAGACTGGCTGGGGCGGAACAGGGTCTGGTCTGTGCCATCCCTGTCGCGGCCCAGGAAGTTTCCTTTCAGGTCCAGGCCTATCGTGTTTTTGTTGTCGATTGTGTAGCTGATACCTGCATTGACGTTATGGATGTCCTTTTTGCGTACTTCATAGTTTCCCTCCTCTATGTATTCTGCCTCCAGGATCCTGTCTGTATGGACGTCGTAGAACTGTTCGTTGCGTTGGTAATTGTAATTACCGTAGATGTTCAGGTTATCTTCGCGATAGTTCAGATCTCCACCGGCGGTGTAGCGGCCGTAGCGGCCTCCGCCGCCACCTATGCTCAGGCTGCCGTTGGTACCGGACTTACCTGTTTTTTTCATCCTGATATTGATGATGGCTGAAGCGGCGGCATCGTATTTTACTGATGGGTTGGCGATCAGTTCTATCTTTTCAACGGCATTGGAGGCGGTGGAAAGCAATAGATTCTTAAGCATTGCGGCAGTAAAATAAGATGGGCGGTCGTTGATGTAGACCATGACCTTCTTTCCGTTGAGGGTAATGGAACCATCATCGTCCAGTCTGACACCTGGCGATCGGCGGAGGAGTTCTTCCAATGTGTTGCCGGTGGCGAGTGGGCTTTCGGCTACATTGATGATCATTTTGTCGGCGGTTTGTTCAATGAGTGGCTTCAGGGCCGTCACCTGGTGGGTGTTCAGGTCGTAAGAGACTGAAAGCATGCCGATGGCAGGCAACGCCAGGGATTGGGTACTCAATTGAAACGGGCCGGTCGTTTTGTCACGATAGCCGAGGTATTTTACCTGGAGGCTATAGTTACCCGGTTTCAGGTTTTCGAACGTGAAATTGCCCTCTTTATCAGTCTGGGTGGCTTGCCTGATGGTGTCTGTGAGTAATAACACCATGGCAAATGGCAGATTTTGGTTGCTGAGGGAATCGGTTATTTTGCCTGAAACGGATAATCTGAGTGACTGTGCAGGCATACGGACAGTGCTGCACAGACAAAAGAATAGTACACTCAGTTGTATCGGCTTCATATAGGGTTATTTATCACTTTACAAACATAAGGTTCAGGTTTGATGATTAAAA
Source organism: Chitinophaga sp. (assembly GCF_039596135.1). Taxonomy (GTDB): domain Bacteria; phylum Bacteroidota; class Bacteroidia; order Chitinophagales; family Chitinophagaceae; genus Chitinophaga. The sequence continues at coordinate 336 of NZ_JBCNKH010000065.1, read as the reverse complement.
AATTATTACATCGATTCTTTGATTCGGGGGACAGATTATGTGGGGGAAATGGGGAATCTGGACCAGATAAATTGGCCTGCGGCAGCAAGGAAGGTTTTCTTTTTTTTTGGCTGACGCCGGAGGGGCGGGTTTTGTGACTGCGGGGAAGCTTGGATGGTGGGGAGTTAGCCTGCGGCAGCAAGGAAGGTTTTCTTTTTTTTTGGCTGACGCCGAGAGGGCGGTTTTTGTGACTGCGAGAAAGTTTGGCTGGTGGGGAGTTGGCCTGCGGCAGCAAGGAAGGTTTTCTTTTTTTGGCTGACGCCGGAGGGGCGGGTTTTGTGACTGCGGGGAAGTTTG
>NZ_JBCNKH010000064.1:0-32919 GCF_039596135.1 Chitinophaga sp. | reverse complement strand
GGGTTGATCAATGGTTAGCTTTGTGTCCAGGGCGGGGTTCAGAGGCACAAATATATTGGAACCCGCTATCTGCCTGCCATGATCAAAAATGCCTGCGGAAATGGTGCTGGCTTCATGAATAGCCAGTGGTTTTGTATACAAAGGTGACTGTGCATCCGGCAATTGATTAATGGCATACCGGATCTCCTTATTGGAATTAGTATTGATGTTTACGGTGGCTGTCCGGTCATCATTTATCTTGTAAGTAATCACCGGATCAGGGCTGGCAGTTAGTAAATCAAACCACGCGGTGCCCTGCTGAATCAGTTCCAGCGAAAGAATAGCCGTGGTAGAAGATGCCGGCGCCTGAAACGTGAAGTTGTATTCCGCCCAGTCAGGTGTCAGTGTAAATGTATGATCCTGTTCCATGGCATCAATGGCGATGCGGAAAGTAGGCATCTGTTCCTGCGCTTTGGCTTTTGCCCTGACAGATACGGTATAACTGTTGCCCTTCGTCATCACCATCGGTATCAACCTGATTTTATTACCACCACTATCCACTGGTGTGATCAGTCGCAGGCTAAACATGCCATCTACATGCTGACGGGGATCTGCAAAAAATGAAGCTCCTACATCTGCCTTACGATGGCTTGTGCTTGTTACATTACTACCAATCGGTAACCCCGGGCTCACAATATTTTCAAAGCTGGGATTCAGGGTCATGTTATCTGCAGGAATTGCAGGTACAACATCTTTACGAATCAGGTATACCCGCGTACCATATGCATCGATGATATCATGTATGGTACCATTCTCTAACGGTACTTCCCTGTTTTCAAACCAGCATTGTGCAGTCGCATGCTCGTGCAAGGAAGTGGTCAATGTATATACCTTTGGTTTATTCTCATTATTCACAGCAATCAGCAAAGTATTTCCCTGATAGCTGTATGCTTTTGTTAATATTTTCGGATCATCTGCATGTAGAGAAGGCGCTACATCCGGCGATAATAAAAAAGACGTCATTTGAGCCGTTTCCACCGCCACATTACTGGCAGCTGACCATGCAGATACTGATTGCGGATTCAGATTGCCCGGTGCATGTACATAGTATTGAATACCCTTTGCTCCTCCAATCAATCCCATATAGGTCATCAACCTGATCTCAGCACCTGTTGGCTCCCTGTTCCACATTTCCTGCCCGCCAAATGCCTGTGGCACCAGCCATACAGATTTTTCGTAGCGGTAAGCGTTGGCATATTGTGTCAGGTCTTCCAGCACCTTATCTGCAGGACCAGGAATAGGATAAGGATCAGTCATCGCTATATCCATGGTATTCCTGAACTCATTTGCTTTTTGCGGCATCATGAACACAATGGAAACAGGATGATAAGGATCCAGTTCGTGAATCAGTTGATACGCCCTTTCCAGTACAGCCGGCGGGCGACCCTGCCCATCGGGTTCATCATTGATGTAATAAGACAGTAAGGCAGGATGATCTTTAAACGCCAGCACTTCACTTTTCAGCAAAGCAAGTTTTTCGTCTTCAGTTTTATCCAATCCTTTGTCGCCATTGTGCCCACTGCCAACGAGGGAATTTACACCATATTGAACTTTCACTCCTACCTGTGCACAACGGTCCATATAATTTTTGCGCTCCGCCAGTCCTTCAGGCAGGTTTCCCTGGTATACGCCAATCATATTGAACCCATGTGTCACTTCTCTTTCAGGCAGATCGCCAACGGGAACGCAATAAAATCCAAAGGGGAAAAAAGGTAATCCATCGGCAATTAATCCGCCGGTGAGTTGGTCTATCTGAACCGCATTGGCTTTGGGAGTAAGTTTTACGATGTTGATCTCTCCCTGTTGTACAGTGGTGCCTTCTTTTTCCAATACATAATGCAAAGCAGTCGAACCCGTTGGCAATGCATTCAAACTGAATTGAGTCGAAAGCCGCTGCCCCTCTGTTTTAGCAGTCGTTTCAACTGGTTCGTTGCGAAGAGATAAAATGAGTTTGTAATGAGCCTGATCAGGCAATATGCAAATAATACTGCCTTCTTTTTCAGTGAGGTAATAATTGTACCTGGTAAAGATTTTGACCTGTGCATGTAATACCATCCCCCATATGCATAGGAGTGCACTCAGCATGACTTTCTTCATTGAGACCTGTTTTAATAATGTATGGAGTAAAGTATAAAAAAGATGATGATAAAAAAACATATTTTTGCTCTTCATATGAAACACATTCTCCTTACCTCACTTTTTCTGGCTGCTATGGCGCCCGCTATTGCGCAGACGGCTGAAAGATTAGACTATCCCCTCTGGCAACTGGAAAAAGGTACTTCACTCTCCGTATATGCTGACAAAGCTTATATTCGTAGCACACCATCTGTAAAAGGAACGATTGTTGACTCTTTGTTACCAGGTAGTACGATAGTATCAGATGAGGTCATCACTGCGGCTCCGCTAACGATGAAAGGGCTGACAACTGCCTGGCTGAAAACGCATTATACCACCGGTGGCAGGGAAGTGAAAGGGTATATCTGGGTAGGCCTGCTCTCACTGGGCACATTTACAAAAGACGATGTCACTTTCGTATATGGTTTGGAGAAAAGAACGGTTTTATCTGAAACAGAAGAGACGCTGACTGTTCGTGTCAAAGCAGTAGATAAAGACCATCGACTGCTGGACATGAAAGAATGGACTGTGAGTGGTGGCGAAAATGCCAGAAGCACCGAAAGTAAACTACTGGGCGAAATGGGGCTGGACAGTGTAAAAGCAATTTTCCGTCTCAACTTCAGTGGCGATGCTTGTGGCTTACCAACTGATTACTATTATTTTGGTTGGAATGGCAGCAAATTACTCCCGCTGCCCGGCAAAACAAATATCTTCGATGCCGGTGCATTTGCCTATACCGAAACACTGATATTCCCAAAAGAAGTCAACGGGCAACCCGGTAAGATTCTGAAATTGAAAGTATCAGAACAGTATGCCGAAGACGGAGAAACAGTAGAAAGCAAAAAAGTAGAAAGAGAAGTTTATACCTGGGATGGCAGTAAAGCCACTAAACAATAATCTGCTTTTTTACGACTATTCGTAAAACGACCAAAATTAACGATATGTCGTAAAAAGCATTCTCTGCCCAAAACACTAACCAACTTAATTACAATATCTTATATACTGGAATGACCTTTGTTTGCTTTTTCGTGACTAATTAAATTCTCATGAAACAAGGCAACATGATGGTGGAATTTCTTTTATCGCTCAGTAATGACATTGCCCTGATTCGTGACAAAGACGATTTTCTCAGGGTACTGCGGGAGCGATTAAAAGAGGTGATCCATTTCAACGATATTGTCATCAATATCTTTGGCGACGATGGTAAGTCCCTGGTACCATATCTTTATTATTCGGAAGGCCGGCGCAGGCATCATCCAGCATTTCAACGCAGTGGACACAGCAAATTGGGCAACGACCATATCTTCGAAGCTGTTATGGCTTCAGAACAGCCGCTGGTATTCAATGTAAGAAAGCTCTTACAGACTAAATCCCCGCCACCTTATATTCCATTGTTCCGGGAAACGGGCATCGTGGAATTTTCAGGGATCCGGCTCCGTACTGCGACACAGGAAATAGGATGCCTGTTTTTATTTTCTGAACAGACAGGTACCTTCCCGGATCCTGTTTTACAAATCATAAAAGGTGTTTCGCATCAGCTCTCCATTGCCCTGGCCAATATTCTCGCCAATGACCGCATTGCAACCCAACTAAAAGAAATCGAAAGCTATAAGCAAAGACTGGAGAATGAGCCCCAGTACCAGCAAAAAGAGATCGCCCATGCGGATATAGTAGGTAACAGCCGGGAAATGCAACAGGTATTTCGCCTTATTTCGCGGGTGGCGCCTGCAGACAGTACAGTGTTGATCCTCGGCGAAACCGGTACTGGCAAGGAACTCATTTCAAGGGCCATTCACAACCAATCTCCCCGCAGGGATAAACTGCTGGTGAAAGTAAACTGTGCTGTACTCGCTGCCAACCTTATTGAAAGCGAATTGTTCGGACATGAAAAAGGCGCCTTTACCGGCGCGATTGAGCGTCGTATTGGGAAGTTTGAACTGGCCCACAATGGTACTTTGTTTTTAGACGAAATAGGAGAGCTACCCCTGGAATTACAGGCCAAATTATTACGCGTATTACAGGAGAAAGAAATTGAACGCATCGGCGGCAGAAACCCTATCCGGGTCGATGTTCGCATCATTGCCGCCACTAACCGTGATCTGAAAAAAGAAGTAGCAGCCGGCCGTTTCAGAAGAGACCTGTTTTACCGGTTGGATGTATTTCCGATCGTAGTACCTCCGCTAAGGGAACGGAAAGATGAAATTCCTGAACTGGCGGATTATTTCATCCAGCGTTTTGTACGCAGGGCCGGCAAACCTGCCATGCGTCTTGGAGAAACAGTCAGGGAAGAAATGATGGCTTATCACTGGCCGGGCAATGTGCGGGAATTGGAACACCTGATAGAACGAAGCGTGTTACTGACCAGCGGCACCGTAATAGAACAGTTGTTTATGCCCGCTGCTATCACAAAAGAGATTTTTGTCAGAAAAAGCCATTAAACAGCCAACAAAAGGACGTGTTTTTACAAACAACCATTTCCCGATTCGACGGACCTTTGTTTTGTTCACAAGCCACACGACTATGCTATACATCGCAGATCAGTTCAACCATGTAAACCAGTTTTTCGTATTACTGGATTCGGCCATTGCAGATATTAAGTATGCATCTCCTATCAGGATGAGAACAGTGAAGGAATTTGCTGCCAGTATGGAACTGCATCCTAATTACCTGAATACTTTGCTGAAGCGGCATACAGGCGAGAATGTGAGTTCGCATATCAGGAAGCGGTTGCTGGAAGTATCGAAGAATTTACTGTTGGAAACGGACTGGTATGTGCAGGATATCAGTTACTGTATGGGGTTTTCGGACCAGCCTAATTTTAATATGTTTTTCAAGAAGAATGTAGGGTATACGCCTTCGGAATATAGAAGACTCGCTGTTGCTATAGACAACAGCGAGTCCATATCCATTATTCCTTCACACCAGGTATAAATATCTCTCCTGTATTCTTATCCATATAGCCTTTCTGCCCATTCGGCATCTCTATCAGCAGTGCATTCCTGTCATGGTCCTCATCCAGGATCGCTTTCAGCACCGGTTTTTTCAGTTCTTTCATGGTTGCTGCTACCACCACACCTTTCTTACCATCCAGGTAGGTCTCAATAAATGCATAGCGGCCCACCATATCTTCCCTGAAGAGCACATCGTCGTAAATAAATGGCAACAATACCTTGCCACTCATATCAATCACTCCTGTTTTACCATCTTTCACCGCTTTGATTTTGGAAGGGAAGTTCTTATCATTTGGATAATAAGACAGGTATTCCAGCTGTGTATATCCATTCAGATCTGTACTATCCAGGCCTTTGTATTTATTGGTCTCACGGTTCTCCAGTACTGCACGCCATTTGTCATTGCCCAGTTTATAGATGTACATATCTTTGGCTTTCTTGTTCAGCACTTCACCTTCTGCAGGCATAGCGGAGGCAGGTTTGTCCTGTACATTGCCCGGAGATGCTGTGCGGAAGCTGGCATCATAGTAAAATACCTTGTCATCGCCTTTTTTAGCGGCTACATACACGGTATTGCCGGAATACACTTCTTCGATTTCGTCATATTCAGGTTTCAGTATTTCCCTGCCGCTGGTTACGTCTACCACCCCATAGGTATCGCCCATGGTGATGAGGGCAAATTGTTCCAGTGCGGGGTCATTGAAGCCCGTTACCTGGTTGTAAGGTGCCTTACCGTTCTGCATTTTACCGCTCTGGGCGTCAAAGATGCCCATTTTGCCGTCTTTGTTCACGAAGTAATAACTACCCTTGGAATAGCTGGATCTTTCCGGTAACAGGTCTGTAAACAGGCCGCCGATTGGCTTATCATTGCGGATATCTATGATCTGATAGCCCTTAATATTTCTGGCAATGGCGGTAAAGTCCTGAAAGGCGTTGGTAATATTCGTATAGGAGGGGGCGACCATGATAGCGCCATTGGTGTTGATCAGTCCTATTTTTTTACTACTTTCTACACGGGCGTAGCCATTTCTGAATACGTCAATGCTGTCAAATTGTGGCTTCAGCAGCACACTTTTGTTCTTATCAGTCAGGCCCCATTTGCCTTTTTCGGTATAGGGATAGGGTCCCTGTGCCTTGCACCAGGCGCTTAATAAGAGCACCGGTAAAAAATATGCGGTTTTCATAGGTATGTGATTGATTGTGATGGAGTAAAAATAGGGAAAAATTATAATATAAATCAGCACTTATTGATCGCATACCAGGCAGCCCCTGTCAAAGCTGTTTTTTCATTGAGGATGATCTGTACAGGAATATCTTCCAGCAAGGGTTTCATTCTGCCTTTTTCACGAAAGGCTTTCATGAAGGCACCGTAATCAATTTTCTTTACATTTTTGGGTACAATACCGCCTCCGATGTAGATACCGCCGGTGGCTTTCATTTTGAGGGCGAGGTTACCGGCTTCGGTGGCGAGGTAGCGGAAGAAAATGCGCATGGTCTCTACGCAGATGGCTACAGTATCTCCATTTTCACTGATTTCTGCGGCTACATCGTGTACAGCCATCCTGTCCAGCAGCCAGCCCGGGGCGTCCATGTCTCTTTCTTCTTTCAGAAAGTTGAAGATGTTCACAATGCCGGGGCCGCTGAGTACTCTTTCCCAACTCACATGGCCAAATTTTCTGCGGAGATAAACCAGCAGATCGTCATCCAGTTCGGTAATGGGGGCGAAGTCGCTATGGCCGCCTTCGGTAGCGAAGGGAAAATAGTGAGTGCCGTCCAGGAATAACCCGGCTTCGCCCAGACCAGTGCCGGGGGAGATCAACGCAATATTACCTTTTTGTGGATGGCCGGTGTGCAATGGATGAATATCGATTTGTTCCAGGGTGGCGAGACCGTAAGCGTTAGCTTCGAGGTCGTTTACAATAAAAACAGGACGTTTGTCAAATTGTGCAGACAGGTGTGCTGCATCTATTTCCCAGGGAACGTTTGTAATCTTTGCTTTTCCAGCCAGCACCGGGCCGGCTACGCCCAGGCAAATACGATCCGGGGTAGGTTCATTGCCAAGAAATTTTTTAATGAGCTGGTCGGGGCCCTGATGATCTTTGGTGGAATATTTCTCTTCTCTTATAAGGGCGAGCTTGCTGCCATCGTATTTGTAAAGTGCCAGGTTGGATTTGGTACCACCTATGTCGGCAGCGAGCAGGGTGTGGGCTGGGTGAGTAGAGGGGCACGAGTTGCCGGAGGAGATGCCAATGGGTATCATCATTTTTCATTTAAGGTAATTAAGTTAGTGTTTTTTCGTGGGATGGCATGATGATGAATGTTCAAAATTAGTTAAATTCAAAGTATGTATAAATGGACCATAGGTTCATAAAATTCAGATTCAATGAATAAACTTCAAATCAGCATTGTATTGTTGCTCATTGCCTTTCGGCCTGCTATTGCACAACAAGTGAGTCACCTGGTTCCAGAAAACAGAACTGTTACCGCGTTAGAAGAAAAACCCGGCGTACACTTATCTGCTGTTGAGGGATCGGGTGTTGCCTGGGTAAAAGATGTCACTTTTACCAATGGCACAATCGAAATAGACCTGAAGGGGAAAAATGTAAAGCAAGGTAGTTTTATAGGGGTAGCTTTTCATGGTGTGTCGAAAGATGATTGTGAAGCGGTGTATTTTCGGCCTTTCAATTTTGTCGCCACTGATAGTCTCGCCAGAATGCATATGGTGCAGTATGTGCAGGATACGCTATATGGATGGCAGCGATTGAGAGAGGAACACCCGGGGGTGTATGAAAATAAAATAGTATCTCCTCCTGATCCAAATGGTTGGTTTCATGTAAAAGTAGAGGTAGCAGGTACTGCTATCAAAGCTTATGTGAATAATAGTCTGTGCCTTTCTGTTACTTCTTTGAATAAGAAGAGTACGGGAAAGGTGGGGCTTTGGGTAGGGCATACTTCTGATGGGGATTTTGCCAATCTAAAAATCACTAATCAATAAAGGCAGTCTTTTTAGAGAAATAGAATGCTTCTCTACCAGTCAATAAAGGCAGCCATTCAACCGCAAAAAAGATGCTTCCTTTCCAGTCAATAAAGTACACACCCCCCGGCGCCAGCCGGAAAAAAAATATCTCTTCCTTGCTGCCGCAGGCCAAAAACAAAAATCCCCCTCTCAATGAGGGGGACCCTTTTCCCGATTTAGACTCTATTGTAACCTAGAATATATTCGCAATCAACTGCAATGCGCCATACTTCTTTTCCGGGTTGAACATCGCCGTAGCTGAAATAGGAACATGATACTTAAATATTGTCAAATCCCTGTTCACTGTAATCCCTGCATTCACCACATTCGGATGGTTCCCATAAAAACTCTTATCCCCACTAAATGAAAATCCCCCACCCACAAACGCATGAACATTATACACCTCATCCGCAAACAACACCTGATCCACCTGCACATAATGTGAATACGCATTTGCCAGACTACTATCCGCCTTATAATACGTATCCCTCCCCAGCACAATCGTATTCCAGCTCAATGTCAGCGGCAGCTTCATCTTCTGAAAAGTATACGCAACCCCTACATCCACAAAATGAGAAGTCGTTCCTTTCTTATAGTCAAACAAATCAGCATTTGGATAATCACTAAAGTTGTTAATATCCCAGATCGCCGCACTAAACCCCTTATTCATATACTTCACATAGTAATCAAACTCTTTATAGTCACCGGTAAAACTCGCACCTCCCCAAAATCCTGCCTGCCAGTGCCCGTTCTTTGATTTATAATACATATCCACATCAGTAATAGGTGCATTAGACACCTTAAACCCACGCCACAAGTATAAATTCCGCACCTGCAAATTCAATCCAAACGGCTCATATTTCTTTGTAGTTGTTGTTGTGTCTTTATCCTGCGCACTCACTTTTGGGACAAAGAATATCCCGCATGCAACCGAGAAGGTTGCAATCAATAACTTTTTCATGACGATTCCTATTTTAAATACATGAACAATAAAGCGGCCAGCGTAGCGCCTACAACAGGTCCCAGCACAGGTATCCAGGCATAACCCCAGTCTGCACCAGCTTTAGATTTTTTGAACGGCAGCAAGGCGTGTACAATCCTTGGTCCCAGGTCTCTCGCAGGATTAATAGCATATCCGGTAGTACCTCCCAGCGATAAGCCAATCACCCATACCAGGAACGCTACTGGCAAAGCACCCATGGAACCCATGCCGATAGTTTGTGTGTCTCCTATTTTTGGATCGGTAAAGTAGAGGATAGTGATCAGCAGTACAAAAGTACCTATCACTTCACTGATGAAATTGCGGCCCAGGTTTCTCACAGCAGGCGCTGTACAAAACGCAGCCTGTTTGGTAGGTCCGTCTTCGGTAAGATCAAAATGGTCTTTATAAAATACCCATACCAGGAAAGCACCGAACATGGCACCCAGCAGCTGTGCTGCCCAATATACCAGGGCCTGTGCCCATGCTAATTTTCCTAATATTACCATTGTCAATGTTACAGCGGGGTTCAAATGGGCGCCGGTATAGGGACCTGCTACACACACACCAACAAATACGGCCAATCCCCATGCTGTTGTAATCACAATCCATCCACCTCCATTTCCTTTCGTGTCTTTTAACACGACATTGGCAACCACTCCATTGCCCAAAAGAATGAGCAAAGCTGTACCTATAAATTCTGCAATAAACGGTGTCATAACTTGATGATTAATTTAGTCGCGCTATTTCCTCTGAAACTAGTGTGCAGGCTTTTTCATAAACTGGTTATCGTACACATTTTTTTCAAAGTGGAATAGGTGAAATTTAGTTAGTTTCAGGATAGCCGGCCCTGTAAGGAGCCAGGCGTTCTTATCGATTATTCGTTAGCCCAGCCCCTGGTGCGTTCTACCGCTTTTTTCCAGTCTGCCAGCAGTTTTTCTGTGTTCTGTCCATCCAGTTCCGGCTTGAAAGTTCTGTCTATAGACCATTGTTTCTTCACTTCATCAACACTGTTCCAATAGCCTACTGCCAAACCTGCCAGGTATGCGGCACCCAGTGCGGTTGTTTCCAGTACTTTCGGCCGTACTACATTGCTGCCAAAGATATCTGCCTGAAACTGCATCAGTGCATTGTTCGCTACCGCACCACCATCTACTCTCAGCTCTGTAGACCGCTTGCCGGAGTCTGACTCCATGCTCTTTAGCAGATCGTACACCTGGAATGCAATACCTTCCAGCGCTGCGCGGGCAATGTGGCCGGCGGTTGTACCACGGGTAATACCAAAGATGGCGCCACGTGCATACTGATCCCAATAAGGAGCACCTAAACCTGTGAGCGCAGGTACAAAATATACGCCGCCGTTATCTTTCACAGAAGCAGAGAGTGTTTCACTTTCGGCAGAGCTGTGAATGATACCCAGCCCGTCGCGCAACCATTGAATGGCTGCACCACCTACGAATACGCTACCTTCCATCGCATACGTCACTTCACCATTGATCTTCCAGGCCACTGTAGTGAGCAGGTTGTTCTGAGAATATACAGGCTTGTTACCAGTGTTCATGAGCAGAAAACATCCTGTACCGTAAGTGTTTTTAGCCATACCTTCTTCTACACACATCTGTCCGAAGAGGGCAGCCTGCTGGTCGCCGGCAATACCTGCGATCGGAATTTTAGATGCAAAAAGGGTAGTGGCAGTTTCACCATATATTTCGCTGCTTTGCTTTACTTCAGGCAGCATACTGGCAGGAATAGTGAGCAGGTCCAGCAGCTCCTGGTCCCACTGCATAGTGTGGATGTTGAAAAGGAGGGTACGGGAGGCATTTGTAACATCGGTGATGTGCATGTGGCCACGGGTAAATTTCCATACCAGCCAGCTGTCAATAGTACCGAAACACAGTTCACCTTTTTCTGCTTTTTCTCTCGCACCGGGTACATTGTCGAGGATCCATTTTACTTTGGTACCTGAGAAATAGGCATCTATCACCAGGCCTGTTTTTTCACGAATCAGGTTGGTATAGCCTTTTTCTTTCAGTTCATCGCAGTATTTTGCTGTGCGGCGATCCTGCCATACGATGGCGTGGTAGATAGGTGTGCCTGTTTCACGATCCCATACCACAGCGGTTTCACGTTGGTTGGTAATACCGATGGCGGCGATGTTGGTACCATTCAGGTCTGCTTTGGCGATGGCTTCTGCAGCCACAGAAGATTGGGTGGCCCATATTTCATTTGCATCATGTTCCACCCATCCAGGTTGTGGAAATATCTGTTCAAAAGGTTTTTGTGCGACCGCTTTTATTTCTCCGTTATGGTCAAAGATAATAGCGCGTGATGACGTGGTACCCTGGTCGAGGGCCAGGATGAATTTTTCGTTCGTGTTCATACCTCAGGTTTTTAATTTTGTTCCAAAGTGGCATGTAGCAATGGCTACTGCCTGTCTCCCTCGGGGGATGCTATAAAGCTGTATAAATATAACGTGGTGGGTATACGCTGATTAATTCAGCGTATATCCCTTCGCAAGTATTGCAAAATCGGCGAGTTCTGCCTGTATCCAGGCCGCATCTTTATTTAGTTCTTTCGCCATCAATTGTGCTACCACCGGTGCTGCAGCCATGGCTGCATGTACATCCAGGAAGAGCAGGCGAATACGGCGACCCAGTACATCTTCCACACGACGGGCATACTCATTCCGGATGGCCCAGATTACCATTGCCTTATTGTATGGGAAGTTAGGCACCAGCAGTTCACCCAGTGCATGATCTTCAGCAACAAGTTTGTTGATAGCAGTCATATCGGCACCATAAAAACGCAGCGGATCATTTTCATCACTCTGTTGTACAAAACCATGTATAGGCAGGTGTTCTGTCTTACAGGCTTTCGCTGGCAATACACCTGTTTCTATGGCTTTGTCAATTGTATCCTGCGCCATTCTGCGGAAGGTGGTCCATTTACCACCGGTGATGGTGATCAATCCGGATTCAGATACAATGATTTTATGACTACGTGAGATTTCTTTTGTTTTAGCACCATCTTTACTTGGCGCCGCCAGTGGACGCAGACCAGCAAATACTGCCAGCACATCTTTGCGGGTTGGCTTTTTCACCAGGTATTTTGCGGCAGTGTTGAGTATAAACTCAATCTCCTGCTCCAGTGCATGTGGTTCCAGTTCAGGATGATCGCGCAGGGTATCGGTAGTACCCACAATCAGTTTGCCATGCCAGGGCACAGCAAACAATACGCGTCCGTCATCCGTTTCCGGAATCATGAGTGCATTATCGCCAGGCAGGAAAGAATGATCCAGGGTAATGTGTACTCCCTGGCTCGGCCGTACCATGTGTGGAGCGTCCGGACGGTCCATATGCAGAATGTTGTCTACATACACCCCGGTAGCATTGATCACTACCTTACCATTCGCCTCGTAAGTCTCACCGGTTTCGATGTCTTTCGCAATAATCCCACTCACTTTCTTATTGTTATCTTTCAGCAAGCCGGTTACTTTTACGTAGTTCAGCACGGTTGCGCCATTTTCAATAGCGGTCTGGGCTACATTGAGTGCCAGGCGGCTATCGTCAAACTGGCCGTCATGGTAGACTACGCCACCTTTCAAACCCTCCTGTCTGATAGTAGGCAGGGCTTCGATTGTTTTCTGTTTGTTGATATACTTAGATGCGCCGAGGCTCAGTTTGCCGGCTAATAAATCGTAAAATTTCAGGCCGATCGTATATTTGATATTATTAAACCAGGAGTAATTCGGAATAACGAAAGTTTCGTTTTTGGTCAGGTGAGGTGCATTTTTCAGTAGTAATCCCCTCTCGTGGCAGGCTTCCTTTACCAGGCCCAAATCTCCCTGCGCCATGTAGCGTACCCCGCCGTGCACAAGTTTGGTAGCTTTGCTCGAAGTGCCTTTGGAATAGTCTGCCTGCTCAACCAGCAGGGTTTTATACCCCCTGGTGGCAGCATCCATCGCAATGCCAAGACCCGTTGCGCCGCCGCCAATAACAATAACATCCCATGACTTAGTGGAGGATAGGTCCGATATTAACTGCATTCTGTTCATAAAGTAAGGAGTTTAAACAAAAAGAAACTTTCTAATGGTTTCCTTTTGTTGTATAAAGTTGTTTCGTTTTGTTATTATTTCCAAATTTTTCTTCGGATTTAAGCTTTTTTTAGGAAAAAAGTTAACCTTGTATTACTTTTCAGTTACTATTTTACCAATTTAATACCAAGCCAGAGTTATGAAATTCGAATCTATGGCACAGCGGCACGCTTACATCCTAGAACGCCTGCAGGCAGAAGGAAATGTGAGGGTAGCCGATCTGTTTGAGGCATTGGATGTTTCGGCAGTGACCATCCGTAAGGATCTTAAAATGCTGGAGGACAAGAAGTTATTGTTTCGCACCCATGGCAATATCAGCAGGGCTAACCCCTATACAAAAGATAGAAATGTAAGTGAAAAAGAAAACATCCTGGCCGATCAGAAAACGCTTATTGGCAAGCGGGCGGCAGAAATGATAGAGCCGGACGACGCTATTATTATAGCATCAGGAACTACTGTATTGCAGGTAGCAAAAGCTATTCCGCCAGATTTGCGGGTTACAGTACTCACTTCGGCCATGAATATTTCCATGGCACTGCTGGACAAACCTAATATTGAGATCGTGCAGCTGGGGGGTATTGTTCGCAAAACCTCTACTTCTGTCACAGGAACTTATGCCGAAGGGATACTGGACCATTTTACCTGCAGCAAGCTGTTTCTGGGGGTAGATGGTATTGATATGGAGCAGGGGTGCACCACTTCTAATATGATGGAGGCATTGCTGAATAAGGCCATGATCCGCACGGCCCAGAAAACCATTATTGTAACTGACTCTTCTAAGTTTGGCAAACGGGGTTTTGGAAAAATATGTCCACTGGGGGATATCGACCAGATTATTACAGACGATGGCATCAGTGCTACGATGGTACGGGACCTGGAAAATATGGGCGTGGAAGTTATAATCGTTTAATACAGGCATCCGATTAATCCAAAACGAATTTTGATTGCTTTGCATATACGACAAAGAGGTTGGATCAAAAATAAAATAACCTCCTGAGAACTGCTTAAAACGATGCCTGTTTCCAGGCAGGTATCCAAATAAAAAACAGCCTGGATCTTACTTTTGATCCAGGCTGTTTTTTATTATAATGATGAAGGCCAACCCGGGAAGGTGGCCTTCTATTGCGTTGCTTCCCGCTCTGATTCGGGTTGCTGCTTTGCCGTAAAAAGAGGGTTAACAAACGACGAAAGCTATATAATTGCCCTCTATTTGGGCAAGCGTGGTTATTATGAGGAGTTATTTCGTTATCAATGAATGCTGAGGGTTTGCATAGGAGAAGGAGTTTACAATATATGTATAACCCCATCCTTTGAAATATTGTAAGTCACTTCTTTTGTGTCTGTCAGTTGTTGCAACAGATGGATAATTGGCTTACTCTTATCCAGGATTACTCCGATAAATTTCTTGCCGGCGGCAGACTTTTCCACTATCATTTTTACCCTCATATTTCTGCCTACTACCTCTGCTATCCGTTCGATAGTGACATTATCAGGAAATACGATAATCCCATCTCTCCAGCTCAGTACTTCATTTGCATCAAATTCATGGATGGAGATGGCCTGAGAATCGATAGTAGCGGTTTTGCCTGGAATGAGGAGGGCACTGTTTTCGCCTTTAGCTACTTTTACACTACCCTGTACGAGACTAATCCGGGCAATACCGCTATCGTATGTGTTGACATTAAATTCTGTACCTAATACCTCTACCTGCCTGTTGAGAGGAAGGTGAACAATAAATGGATGACCGGCCTTAGTGGCGACTTTTACATAAGCTTCTCCGTCTATACTGATTTCCCTGTTAGCCCCGTCGAATTTCAGCGGGAAGGAGAGGCGGGAGGTATTATTTAATAATACCTCTGATCCGTCATCCAGTATGACTTTATAATTGTTTTTGCCCTTTGGCACGGTCAATACCCCCAAATCGTGGGTATTGCTGTTCAAAGAGCTAAAGGAGAGCGAGCCG
The DNA here is from genome assembly GCF_039596135.1 of Chitinophaga sp. Taxonomy (GTDB): domain Bacteria; phylum Bacteroidota; class Bacteroidia; order Chitinophagales; family Chitinophagaceae; genus Chitinophaga. The sequence continues at coordinate 17,763 of NZ_JBCNKH010000064.1, read as the reverse complement.
GTTCCCGGATGCAATGCTACCCCATTCACATTTGTAGTAGCATTGGATTCCAGGTTGATTTCCTGCTGGCCTATTTTCAATAAAATGGTTTTACCGTCTTCCCATGATGCCAGGGTTGCTGGCTGTTGGGGTGTCAATAAATAATAAGACAATCCGCCAACCAGGCCAATTGAGCAGGCAGCGGCGGTAAATACGCGGATGTAGCGGTTGCGCACGCGCTTTCTGGCCCTGGTAATCAACTCTGCTGCTGAGATACTGCCACCTGCAAGGGCAGCGAGATTTTCAGTTTCCATGTCTTCACGAATCCCATCATACAGCGCCTGAAGCTCCGGCCGGTCGATCATCAACTTATCCAGTTGAGTTTTTTCGTCCGGTGTGATCGTTCCCAGTATGTCTGCCACGATCAATGTCTGTATGTCAATAGCTTCCAGATCCATAGTTGATATAATTATAGACAAACCTAAAATCCCAAAAGTATGATCGAAGGAAAAAAAATTATTTTAACTGTAGTTTATTGCGGATAATCTTCAGGGAGGAGTACAATTGAGTTTTTACGGTATTGATAGAAATACCTTCAATTTTGGCCACTTCCTTGTGCGGGCGGCCTTCTATATAAACCATTTCCACTGTTCTGCGGCTTTTGTCAGGGAGGTCCTGCATGAGCCGGGTAACGTTTTCGAGTTGTTCGTTTTCTGGTTGTTCGCCGGACTGTTCTTCTGTGCTCATAGCAGAATATTGCTGATTACGCCTGGTCAGGTTGGTGTCATGTTTTATTTTGTTCAGACAATTATTGGCCGCCATACGGGTGAGGTATGCCCTTACTGCGGTCATTACTTCTATATCTTTTCTTTTATTCCACAGGTTGATAAAGACTTCCTGGGTCACATCTTCCGCATCATGAACATTTCGCAGGATGCGGAAGGCAGCTACGAACACATCCCTGCGATATTTGTTATATATCTCAGCGTATGCGAGTTCGTTTCCGTCTTTGATCAGCTGAAAAAGCTTAACGTCCTGCTCTTGAATCATTATGTTCGGATTTAGGTACACGGTTTACATATCCTGACTGCTCTGGTGCATTTATGATTATTTGGGGATTTGTTATTGTGGAATTATTCTTTACCAAAAGTACTTAATTTTTCAGAATGTCATAATGAGTCTAAAAATGATTAAATTTCCACTCATATTATCATACTTTTTGGCAGTCAGAGTTGTCTATAGTGCCCCAGTGCTGTTGTCCAAATTATCTACCTCTGGCACCTGCTGAAAAGGTCCCTTTAACATTATGAATAGAATTTTTGCGGCCAATGGTGCTGGTTGTGTAGTACTTTGCCTGTTATTCGTACTAAGAGCAAGTGTACCTGCTTTTGCGCAAACCCCGGGCCCGTCTGATGTGGACGAGATGTTGAATAAGAGAATGGATCTTTCGGTGCCTAACAAATCATTAAAAGCCATCTTTAAGCTGATCAGTTCCACGACCGGCTTACACTTTATTGCTTCCACAAATCAGCTGGATGTAACGGATCATTATTCCATTTATGTCAAAGATTTTTCAGTAACACAAATATTAATTGAATTATTGGGGCGCCAGGGTTTTACCTGGACGTCCAGAGGAAATATGGTGGTGTTTAGCCGGTCAGGCCCGTTGATACCACTGCCGCCAAATTCGATTGCAAAGAAAATGTCCAGCAAATTAAATACCGTAACGGGCATTGTAATGGATGAGAAAGGAACGGTGTTACCGGGAGCAACTGTGAGAATTAGCGGGACTAACGTAGGCGGAACGACGGATGAGACGGGAAGATTTAATCTTTTAACAGAGAAGGAAGACCTGATTTTATATACTACTTACACGGGGTATAGACCTTTGGAGATGTCGGCCAATGTGGATGATTCCGTCAGGATAAAATTAGTGCTGGCCAATAATGTACTGGATGAAACGGTGATCATGGCGTATGGTAGTACGACCCGGAGAACGAATACAGGCAGCATTGGGAAGGTATCTTCCAGTGAGATTTCCAGGCAGCCGGTAGTGAATTTGTTAGGGGCTTTGGAAGCCAGGATTCCCGGATTGGTAGTAGCGCCATCCAGTGGCGTGAATGGCACAAGTTTTACAGTGCAGATCAGGGGTAGGAATTCTTTTGCGAATGGTTCAGATCCTTTGTATATCATAGATGGGGTGCCTTATATTTCAAGTAAGGCCATCAACCTGTTGGGATCGATTGCTGTGCAAAATTTTGATGCGGGCGGCATTAGTCCGTTTAATAATCTGAATAAGGAGGATATTGAGAGCATAGAGATTTTGAAAGATGCGGATGCAACGGCGATTTATGGAAGCAGGGGGGCGAATGGGGTAATATTGATAACGACTAAGAGAGGGAAAGAAGGAAAACCGACTTTACAATTGAAATTGGGTAGATGGATGGGAAAGGTGCCTGGTATGGGGAATTTATTGTCGAAAGACCAATATATGGCGATGCGGAAGGAGGCGTTTGCAAATGATGGGATTACGCCGGATAATCAGGAAGGGAGCGCAGGATATGCACCTGATTTGTTGCTCTGGAATCAGAACAGGAGTCAGGATTGGCAAAAGATGATTATTGGTGGAACGGCCAATTTAACCAACCTGAATTTGGCGCTGAGTGGTGGCAGTAAGGTGTTTCAGTATCGGTTGAGTGGAAGTTTGCTGAAGGGGACATCTGTTTTTCCGGTGGATATGCCTTATTGGAGAGGCACGGCGGATGTGTCGTTGACTTATTTGTCTAAGAATAAGCGGTTGAGTGCGGACGTGAGTGGAAAGTATGGGAAGGATAGGAATGAGATGTTTAATGGTACCTTATTGGGAACAGTGGCGCCACCTAATGCACCTGGTCCGAAGGATGAGAATGGAAAGTTGGTATGGGAAGAGAACGGGGCGGAGTTTAGTAATCCTTTCGCGGATTTGTATAAGAAGTATACTATTAAGACAGGGAATGTGTTGGGAAGCATGAAATTGGGATACAGGATTGTGGATAGTTTGAGATTCCTGCTGTCGACAGGGATAAACAGGTATAGGGATAACGAGAATTCACAGGTGCCAACTTTTTCGATGAACCCGAATACAGATTCAGCGTCTACGGGTTCGGCAAGGTTTGGAATGCAGGAGATTAAGAGTTATATCATAGAGCCACAGCTAGATTATGTGAGGACGTTTGGATTTGGAAAGCTGAATGCGTTGGTGGGGGCTACATGGCAGTATAGTTCTAATAGGAATATGGCGATAAATGGTAGTGGGTATACGGATGATGGCAGGTTGGATGATATTTCGGCAGCGGCTACAACATCTATTCTAAGTAATTATTCCTCAAAATACAAGTATGCAGCCTTATTTGGACGTTTGATCTACAACTATAAGAACCGGTATATTTTGAATTTTTCAGCTAGAAGAGATGGCTCAAGTCGTTTTGGACCTGGAAAGAGATGGTCCAATTTTGGGTCTATAGGTGGTGCATGGTTATTTGGTAACGAAGATTTTGTAAAGAATAATGTAGGATTTTTAGACTATGGAAAGTTGAGAGGAAGTTATGGTATAACAGGTAATGACCAGATTGGAGATTACCGCTACCTGGATACATGGTCCTCTAATATTAACGCTAATCCATACCAGGGTATTATACCATTAACCCCTGATGCGCTGTTAAACTCTAATTTTTCATGGGAAAGAAGTAAGAAAATGGAAACGGCCATTGAGTTAGGATTTTTAGATAATAAGTTAATTACAACTATCGCTTATTTTCAAAATACCAATGATAGACAAATTATTGCCTATAGACTCCCTGCTCAAACCGGTTTTATGAATGTTATAAAGAATGAAGGAGTAGTGGTGAAAAATTGGGGCTGGGAGTTTGAAATGACGGCAGATGTACTGAGGACCCCGCATTTTAACTGGAGGTTGAATGCAAATATTACCGTTCCCCAAAATAGGTTGATTGCATTTCCTGATTTGGAAAACTATGACTATTCCTTGCATTATTCTATAGGATATCCGCTGAATGTATTGAAGCTTTATCATAATGCCGGTGTAGACAAAGCAAATGGACTATATAAGTTTGAAGATGTTAATAAAGATGGAACATTAAGTTACTATGATTATCAAAATGTAGGAGATCTGGATCCTAAATTTTATGGCGGTATAGGAAACACTTTTCAATGGAAAGGTCTTAGGTTGGATATCTTCCTGACATTAAGAAAACAGACAGTGCCTGATTATTTTTACGCTGCTTTCGTCAACTATATGTCTCCGGGAATGTTAGGTAATCAATCCAGGTTTGTATTAGATCGATGGCAACATGCAGGGGATGAAACGAAGGTGCAACGTTATGTAACGAGCAATGGTGGGGTGCAAAATTATAATATATGGTATTCTGATGCTGTATATGAGAATAATTTCTATTTAAAGGTTAAAAATATTTCATTGACTTATTCCTTAAATGCAGACCTGGTAAAGAAAATGAAATTGTCTGGTTTAAGATGTTATTTACAGGGCCAAAATCTTTTCACACTGACACACTATAAAGGATTAGATCCAGAGACGCCATATTATTTTTCACTGCCTACATTGAGAATTGTAACTGTAGGATTCGATGTCACTTTATAATAAATTCCAGGAGATGAAAAAGTATGTTGTAATACTGCTAGCCATCTGGGGCATAGGTTGTAATAAATTAATTGATGTGGGCGACCCGGATAATAGTGTGATTGGAAAAAACGTGTTTTCACATGACACATCAGCATTGTCTGCTATGAGTGGTGTCTATTCAAAAATAATGGTGTCTTTTCCCAATATATTAAATGGAGGGTTATCTATTAGCGCTGGTTTGTCTGCTGATGAAATACTGCCGGGTAGTCCGACCAATACTATGCAGGAATTTTATACTAATTCAATATCCATAACAAGCTCCTTTAATAGAGTATATTTATGGTATTATGGATATGGATTGATTTACCAGACGAATGCTATCATTGAGGGAATCACCAATAGCAAATCTATTTCAGCAGATGTAGGTAACCAATTGTTGGGCGAGTCTTATTTTATAAGGTCTCTTATTTACTTTCAGATGATTCAGCTGTTTGGGGATGTTCCCTTTGTTACTTCGACAAATTATGAGGCAAATGCAAAATTGAAGAGAACCTCTACCAGTGTTATTTTTTCACAGATAAAGCAGGATTTGGTGAAAGCAACAGGATTGTTGAAGGAAACCTATCCAAGTAGCAGAAGAGTGAGAGTCAATAAATGGGCCGCTAAAGCATTGCTTGCAAAATTATACCTGTACGAAGGAGATTGGGTAGATGCAGAAAGTGCTTCTTCGCAGGTTATTAATGCCGGTTCTTATGAATTGGAACATGATCTTAACCGGGTATTTCTTTTAGATAGTAAAGAAGCTATTTTACAGTTTATGCCTACAGAGAGTGGTTATAATACATCAGAAGGTGCACAATATGTACCGAGCCTCACTGGAACGTCATTGCCTCAGTATGAAATATCAGATTATTTACTAAGTGTATTTGAAACAGGTGATAAAAGACAAGTGAACTGGATTGGCAGGAAAAAAGTGAACGGAACCACTTATACCTTTCCATACAAATATAAATTACGGGTGAACTTTAGTTCTACATATACAGTAAGTGAATATACAATGGTACTTCGTCTGGCTGAGCAATACCTGGTACGGGCAGAAGCCCGGGCTCATTTAAACGATCTTGACGGGGCAATAGCAGACATTGATAGTATTAGAAACAGGGCCGGATTACCGTTGATTGCTACTACAAATCCAGGTATAGATTATAATGATCTGCTAATAGCCATTCAGAAGGAACGGCAGGTAGAATTATTTACTGAGTGGGGGAACCGTTGGTTCGATCTTAAACGAAATAAAACAGCCACGAGTGTTTTGGTAACCAGAAAACCATCATGGAAGGATACTGATACATTATACCCAATCCCTGATACAGAAATAAAGTTAAATGGAAATCTAACGCAAAATCCTGGATATAATTAGTAAAAAGCACCTGTAACACAGGTGCTTTTTAGCTAATAAATTAATTAGATCTGGTAACTATCAGATTAGCATTGTCAAGTGCTCTTAAACAAAATATACCTGAACCAGGGCAGTTATTTTCAGCATTAGCTGTCGTTCCATATAATACAGTGGTGCCCCCGATGGTAATCCAATAGTGATTATCGGCTCTTGGATCTGGTTTTGTTTTTGTCGCGTATGCTGCTCCCACACCAATTAAAGCAGCCAGCGCTGCGAATGCTAATTTCATTTTGTTCATAAGATTAAATGTTTAAAGTGACAGAAAAAAAGACGCTCAGGCTGTAATCAGCATCAGGCATATCTATCCCGCCGTAAATAACTTACGAACCGTGACAGTTAACTGCTGCTAATACACTTTTATTGGTTACCGGGAGAATGTCTTTATCTTCCTGATCAGTAGAAGAGCAATAATTCCTACAGATACAAAAAATAAATTAAAATAAAGATGCTGTACCCATGTGAACTGAACAATGGCGCCACCACATGAGCAGGGTATTTCACCAAAATATCTTAACTCTACAAGGATGATATAACCTGTAAATAGTATCATCATCCCCGTCGCGATCTTCAACCCTATAAATCGGGTCTTCTCCAACATCAACAACAATGATACACATAACTCGGTAAAAGGGATCCCCCATACCAACAGGGGCAAAACCTGGTGCGGAAACGGCTGCTTATGCATCTGGGAGACAAATACATTAAACTCCATCCACTTACTTACAGCTGCATACACAAACATTGTAATAAACAGTAGGCATACTGCATTAAAGAACAGTGTTCTAGTTTTCATAGTCTAATTTTATACCAGTTCTATCTTCTCCGGTATATCTCCTGTCTTTAATAAGGTTATTATTGAGGAAAGTGAAGGTCTGTTGACCGGGTCAGGATCCAGGCAATTAATTACTACTTCCAGTAAAACTGCTTCCAATCCTGCATTCACCAGTGCATTATAAATATTTCCTGAAAAACTCTCCTGGTCAGCCGGGTTCAAAATCATAAATGCTAATACAACTCCTAACGAATAAATATCATCTTCAACCCGCGGCTGCTCGCTTTGCCTTTGCTGTGGCGACATGAACACCATCGTTCCATATCCGAACGGTGGATCAGGTGTACCCGCCGGCATATAATATGCTAACTCAAAATCCAGCAGGTATACTTTATCTTCCCGGATTATAAAATTATTTATCTGGATATCCCGGTGCAAATATCCCAGTTCATGTAATCGTGCAATGGTTTCCGTTATCTGCAAAAAATAACTTAAAATCCTGGCTTTGTCCATCACCCCCAATTCCCGCCAGATGCGGGTCTGGTATACATCCCGCAGTTGCTCCGGCAATACCTGCCCGTTTATATAACTCGTCACTAAATAATGATCTTCCCCCTTACTGCAAAAATCTATTACCTGCGGCACAGGCAATTCATGTTGTATCGCTTCCAGCACCGATTTTTGCCAGAATAATTTATGTACCGATTCCCTGCCATACCTGTCTATATATGATGCAGCTCTCGCCTGCTTAATAATACAATGTGAAAATGCAAACTGCTTTATATTCACCCCCAGGTAGATATCTCCCTTGGGATTGAACCTTAATAACTTAACAGGAATATAGTATTTACCGATAATCCCTTTGCGCCGCTTATTACGGTATGCTGCAGGTATATGATAGGAAATACCTGTATCTAATGCCGTGTATAACACCTTGCCTATACGAAGACTATCATAAGGCGTAATACCCTGAAATGCACCGGTCACTTTTTCCAGCTCCCGGGCCAGTTGCCTGGCCTGTTTTGCATGACACGGATAGATCACAATAACCTTCCCCGCATCTTTAATGCCCAGCGTCAATCCATTACTCTGATCCACCAGCCTGTCGTTTTTCAACAACCGGTAAGATACCGCATACTCCTTTAATAAGGGAAGCACCTGATGTAATAAAGATTGAGCCTGCTGTGAAAGCACAGAGATGTACAAGACAAAGTTATTCCGCGATTCACAATCGCCTACCTCCAGCCAATGCTCACATTCCTGGTAAGGTATACCATATAATGACAGATCGCTTGCAAACTCTTTTACTTCATGCATAAAGGATACCCCATTGTGCAGTTGAAAAACTGGCATACCAGCTAATGTCTAACAGTTATTTAATAGCAGTCTAAAATTAGTTATTTCCCGTCCTGCGCGCGTTTACAGGTACTTATAAAGTGGTTTTAAATATCATGGATATAAGAATAAAGTAAAATCACGTTATCCGCTGAGTATAGAAATTAGCTGTTTTTTGTCCCCATTTTGAAATATTAGTCGAAAGACCAATAGTATGGAATTTATAACAGACACTTTGTAAAAATGTTCGGGAATGTTTATGAAATTTTTTTTCATGAATTGTTTTTTATGATAATATAACTATTAATCTAATTTTCCCCGGCTGTAGGGTTTTTTGAAGCATTTTCTGCTAACTGACAGGAATACACACTTTTAGGTAATGTTGTCTTGATGTAGCTGGCTCATAATCAAGGCAAAATCAAGGTATAACTACAGCTCAACTATAGTGTAACCAGTATATTATAAGTACACCAAAAGGGTACCAAAAGAGCACCTTAATATCCAAAAGGATATTGAGGTGCTCTTTTGGTGCCGGGTTGATGACAAGTTGGTAGTGAAGCCACACTATGGCCCTGATAATCCCCAACTGGAATCCGCAGAATGGCAATGCAGTAGAGAGACAAAAAAAATGAGGAAGTAATCACTTCCTCAATTGCGTAGGTGGAAAACCAAATAACTTTTTGAATGTATAACTAAAGTGCGACAAGTCTTCAAACCCTACTTCCAGGTATACATCCGAAGGGCGCTGTCCCTGCTTGTCTATTAAGAAATAAGCTTCCTTCAGCCGCTTCTGTAGCAACCAGCGGCCGGGTGTATCATTAAATACCCTCTTGAAATCCTGCTTGAACGCCGTTAAACTTCTGCCTGTGAGATAAGCAAACCGCTGAATCGCAACATTGAAACGAAAGTTCCTGTTCATATAAGCCTCCAGGTCTATCTTTGCAGGTATACCAAAATCAAATAGGATATTCTCTAACCCTGGATTGGCTTTTAGTAAAATAGTTAATAACCGTTCCCTCGTTGTACTATCTTCCTCCTGTAGAAATAATTGAGGAATAAGATCCGTCTTGTTCAAATGAATAAATACATCATTGGATACATAGGTGTTACTGCTCACTGCATGCTTTTGTTGATACGCTTTCAGAAATGCTTCATCAAAAATTACAACGATCTTTTCAAATACACCCTCGTCTTTTTGCTTGTTATACCTGGCCAGATGATTTTTACGGACCATGCAATATTGACCAGGCCATAAAGCATAGCTTTTATGGCCATCAAATCCCTCCATTTTTCCCTTCAGTAAGTAAATAAAGAAATGTTCCGCAATAAATGCTTCCGGTGAAATGTGAGGACCAATGTAACAAGACTTGATCTGATCGAGTTTCATGAACATCTCCCAATTTACTGAATTGCACCATACTTAACCAGGCTTTCTGCTGCGGCCAATACCGCAGTTTCATTACTGCGGGGATGCCAGCCTAATACCGTCATGGCCTTTTGATTACTGGCATTGCGGTTTATACCCAGCATTGGCGCCACAGCTTTTGCTTTTTGATTGCCTAATAAGGCCGCAAGTTTTATTTTCCAGTCAGCAAGTGGCCGGGTAGAGATCTTAGCACCCACAGCAGGCATCTTTTCTTTTATGAAGTGTGCCATTTGTAACAGGCTCATCGTACCACCCGCCAGTGCCAGAAATCGTTCTCCATTTGCCTGCGAACTTGTCATTGCCCTGATATGCAGATCTGCTACATCCCGTACATCCACAATACCAAGTACCATATTTGGAATCGCTTTCATTGCACCCGTCATAATATTGCGTAATAATTCAAAACCACTGGAAAGGTCCGGGCCTAACGAAGGACCAAAAATCCCCATCGGATTCACCGTACAAAACTCAAGTCCGTTTCCCTGCTGACGAATAAATTGCCAGGCAGCCTGTTCAGCCATCACCTTCGATCTGTTGTAAGCAGAAAGCCCTTTTTCATTGGGATCAGTATAGTCCTGCTCTGTAATCAATGTAGTTGGATCTTTGTGACTGTAGCCTACCGCGCCGAAATTACTGGTCATCACCACCCGTTTTACACCGGCATCCCTGGCTGCTTTCAGTACACGAAGGGTGCCATCCACCGCAGGGCGGATCATTTCGTTGGGATCTTTGGGTACACGAAGAAAAATGGGTGATGCTACATGAAGTACATACTTACAGTCTGCTACTGCTAAAGACCAGTTCGAATCTGCAGTGAGATCGGCTACTACAAACTGAATATCCTGAAAGTTTGTGATACCGCCGGTGCGGAGCATTTCCAGTACCTTATCCTTTTTATCAGGCGTGCGGATAGTGGTTTTTACCTGATAACCCTGCTGTAAAAGTTGAAGTATACAGTGACTTGCTACGAATCCTGTGCCGCCGGTGACGAGTACCTGTTCCATTTTTTTTTATACAAATGTCAGGCGTAAATAAGTTGGCAGCTTTGTTAAAAAGTCATTTTTTAGAAAAGGGGGGCAGGCTACTGCCCCCCCTTTTTGAAACTATTTCTTTACAATCGTTTTTGTTGTGCGGGCGCCATTGGCATCAATGGTTATCATATAAGCACCCTGTGGCAATGCTGAAATATTCAGCGTTTCGCCGGATTGTACCGTTCTTGCCGGCATTACCTGCCTGCCCTGTAAATCAAAGATGGCCACCTTCGCCCGTGCGGCGTTAAATTGCAGGTGAACATCGTTAGACGTAGGGTTGGGGTAGATGAGCACCCTGGTGGGGATAGTAGCAGGTTGTACAGCTGCTACACGTGCTGTAGTGCTAAGACCGGTTGTATACAGTTGGTTCGTTGGAACAATCTCTTTTACCTGGGAACTACCGGACCAGGACAGCTTTGCATTCGCACCGCCATAGTCTTCAAAGTATTCCATCTTAAAGTCGTATTGCTGACCCGCAGTCAACGCAATTGTACCACTGTATTCAATATCCCAGTCATTAATCCATTTGTCTATCACCAGTTGGTTATTGATCCATAAGCGTCGGCCATTATCGCTGGTAATATAGAAGGTGTAAGTATCTGTGTAACGGGGCTCAATCTTACCCGTCCAGCGGATAGAGGTATGATCTGTTGTAAGGCCGGGAGCAGGAGCGCCTTCACCCCAGTCGAAATTGATATTTGGATCTATCCGGGAAACTTTCAGCGTATCGAAGTTCATACCATTATAATAGTTACCGGTGAGGCCGTTGCCATTACCCACAGTAGCGCCTTTGTACAATTGCCACCTGGAAGACAACTGGCCAGTATCTGTTCTTTGTACCAGCCTGGCTTCGGCAGCTGTGCTTTCATTTTCGATGGAAATGACTTTTCCGCTCAGCACGTTGATAAACTTGTAATAACCACTATCTGCAGCAATGGCAATGAATTGCTGATTGGTAGCATGTTGATCTGTATATTGCCAGATGTATGCATTGTCTGCCGTACTGGAATTGGCCACATCCAGCACTTTGGCACTATGGTAGGCGGTAATGGAATAGATACCATCGCCTATGTGTTTGAATGTGAAGGTCTGGTTCGCCGCACCGGTAGGTGTCCACAATTGCAGGCTCGCGCCATTGCCTGTGCCGGTAAGACCACCCCTTACATCCATGTAATAGTTGCTCTTTACATTTCTTAGGGTATAAGACCCGGCGAGGTTGGGGTCACCGTTAGCCCGTATCCGTAAGGAACTGAGTTTGTCATTCCAGCTGTTCAGGAATGCTGTATCACGGGTGAGTACCAGGCTGTCGCCACCAAATCCATCATCCCAGTAGAGCACTGCTTTGTAACCTTTGGCAATCTTTACTGAAGTCACCTCGTCATTATTGATGCCCTTTAAATTCAGACCGGATAATTTATAAGAGCCGATATTAAACCCGGCATGGAAGCCGGCATAATTAATATCCTGGTAAAGCGTAACCGGGCCTGAACTGGTATCCGGTCTGCTGAACAATTGTGCCGCAGGAACGATCTGTTTGGATTGGGAAGCACTTTCCCAGGAGAGGTGACAGAAAGCATCGCCTACACCTTCGCCATATTGCAGTTCAATATTGTACTTCTGACCGGCTGTCAGTGCAATAGTACCTGTGCGGGTATATGCCCCCTGTGTTTCATAATCGTTGATGATGGTCTGTCCATTTACAATGAGCTTTACACCATCATCTGAATAACAGGAAAAGGTATATGTTTCAGAATACAATGGCTGAATTTGTCCGGACCATTTCACAGAGAAATTGTTATACCCCAGGTACTGACTGTTAGGAGAGAGGTTTGCCCAATCTGCATCTATGTTCTGGTTAAACAGGGTATACTTCAGTGTATCCTGGTGATAACCACCATAGAAATCAGCACGCAGGCCATTGCCCTGCCCCACATTCAGCCCTTTGATATTCTTGCGGATAAGCCATACAAATTCATCGGGAGATACTACCCGTACGTTACTATTCAGTCGGTTGATACAATCAATCACATCGTCTACACTTCTATCCCATACATGTACGGAGATGAGGCTATAGCCATCCTGTGAGTTGATATTGGTAGATGCTGCATTGAGGGTATTGGCCAGCGAAGCCGGAGAGGACAAGGTACCCCACAGGGTATATCTGCCACCGATAGAAGGCTTATCCTTGTACCAGTCTATTTGTCCGGCCCTGCCTGTGTAGTTGGCGCCATAACTGTAGTAAAAGAGTGCGTCGATATTGTCCTGCTTCAGGTAAGGAGTAGGATCGTTGTCGCTGTCGTCTGCATCGATGATGTTTACAATGCGCAGGTCTGCCTGCTTCATGTATTTATTGAGCAGGTTACACTCGGTGGTGAGGTCAGCATCAGGTACACGACCGGGGAAGTAATAGCCCCTGCCTGAAGGGCCGGCAATGAGCACATTGCGGCCATCGGGTGTGGTGAGACAGTTATCAACGTACTTCTCGTACATGAGTGGTGCGGCTTCAGACAAAGACGGGGAAATGGTCCAGCCGAGGTTCACGTGGCCACGGTTAGGGTTTGCCCAGTTGTTGGTATTGTCTGAGGTGCCGAGCAGCCATTGCAGGTTGTCGCCATCTGTAATTACAAAGCACACGGTGTGCACATTTGGCACTACTTCGTATGGTTTGATGGCAGGCTTTTGGTGAAAGCCATCTTTTTTGGGTGGAATCTGGGAGAGCGCAGACATATTCGGTGCCCAGTCAGATGGGAGTATCAATGCGGAGTGCAGGGATAGCTGTTCTACCGTATTGTACTCTGAAGGCCCCCATCCAAAGTAAGCAGCGCCTTTGTTCATGCGGTTGTACACATTGCTGGCCAGTACACCGGTGACAGTGTCAGACCAGAACTGAAAGGCTTTGCTGTAAGTGGAAAAATCGCCCATGTAGTAGACCCGGTCGTCAGAACTTTGCTGGTAGGTAGCCACATTTTTGTTGAAAAGACTACCATAATTGGCGAGTACCCAGGCTTCGTCATGGGTGGTAACATCCAGTAATTTAGTGAGGCCGGCGTTAATGGCTTCAGATTCGATGTCAGTTGGAATGGCGACTGCATTCATCACACCGGCCAGTGAGATGGCTGCATTCGTGGATTTGTCTTTTGGGTTACAAAGGATGTAACCTGCCAGGCGATTGGCATAGTGTGCCAGCAGACCGGCGAAGTTGTTGTAGTACGTGGTATTGGTCTTAATACCAGCGTTTTCTACGAGTGTACGGTGACCATAGGTGTCTCTCAGAATTTCAGGTTTCGTCTGGGCTATGACGCCTTGCAGGGTTTGGAGGGCGATTTTTTCAGAGGCAGACATGTTTTCTGAGGTGACGAAGAGGCTATCGGGTACGGCAGATAACGTGAATGGGCTGCCGGCTACACGGGGCGGTTTTCGTTGTGCCTGTGTAGAGAGGACGGATAGCAGGAACACCAGGGGGAATAGGTAACGTGTTTTCATGATGGAGCGGGTTTTTGTTTGGAAATAAGAGTACTTGACGTGAAAGCGTTCTCATTATGTAGAATGATAGGTAGATCGTGGAATTGGGTTAGTGTCTCTTACAGCACGGGACTAAGATATGTTTTGTTCAGGGAATTTGCAAGGCATTGATTTTTGTACTTGGCGGTTTGTTTTTTATTGATAATTTTGTGTAGATTGTTGTAATGAGTAGTCGGGCAAAAATGTCTAATATACATTATGTATATCCTTTATTTGTTCAATGAGTATAATACCCAATCTTCATATTTAAATATTTAATTTCCCTACTATGAAATCAATTTTGTTGGTTTTAGCCCTTATGTGTTCTTTCGCATTGTCTGTTCGGGCGCAATATTATAACGATGTCGTTTCAATACACTTTAATGCACCGCAAAATGTTAATGGCGTAAAGATTAAGACGAATATACCTTTTGTTAACAGTACTGCAATGCCTACTATCATGATAGAAGGGTATGATTATGGTTCTGGAAACAATCTTAACCTGATGATGACCTGGTATGTAATTTCTGATAGGTTTAACAAATCATGTGTTTCTACGGCTGGTTCTGTGAATCCACCTATTACACTTGCGAATGAGAATGGTAAGGTCTCAATTTTTATGGATTATAAACCGTATTTTATGCGTTTCCATGTCCGTGCTTATGCAAAAGGATTATCGAAGGATTCAGCTGTTTATTATACTAATTGGTCAGTGGTGGATTCAGCACTGATACCTGAGGCGGCCAATGTTACAAGTGTAGCTTATAAAAATGTATTTGAGGGAACAGTATACCTGCCTGATAGTATTACAGCTACCAATACTGGTAGGTTGGGGATAAATACATTGACTCCTAAAGTTCCACTGGATGTGGCAACAGAAACTACTGATACCATTTCCGCTGTATTGGGTAGATTACCAAATGCGAATACTGTAGGGGATGGTACTTACCTGGGTGTGAAGGCTTATAAGGCGAATACAATCAATATACCAATGTTTGGTTTGATCAGTAAATATGGTGGTGTACTGAATTGTGGTGTGATCTTTAATAGAGGTGGGACAACGTCAGCATCAACAACAGGTGGTTACCTTACGTTTCTGACAAATAATGGTACAGAAAAGATGCGTTTGGATTCAGGTGGTAACCTCCTGATTGGTACGACTACCACCAGTACTTTTAAACTAGCAGTAGCTGGTACAATAGGCGCAAAGAAACTCACCATCACCCAATCTGGCTGGGCAGATTACGTATTCCAACCAGATTATAAACTACCTACCTTAGCAGAAGTAGAAACACACATAAAAGAAAACCACAAATTACCAGAAATCCCCTCTGAAAAAGAAATCTCAGAAAAAGGACTGGACATAGCCGAAATGCAAAAACTACAAATGCAGAAGATAGAGGAACTCACTTTGTACCTGATCGAAGAGCACAAGGCGAATGTAAAATTACAAGCGGAAGCAGCAAAACAACAATTACAAATACAGAAGATAGAAGAACTAACTTCATTCCTGATTGAAGAACACAAGAATAATTTAAAATTACAACAGGAAGTAGCTGAACTAAAAAAGAAATTAGAAAATAAGTAACTAAACGGGAGCCAGTCAATATTTCGACCAGCTTCCTGCTAAACAATATTCTTTACTCATTGTACCCACGCGGTAATGTTCCTTTCCTGTGTGTTGTAGAATGTCGATTTTCATTACCTGCCAGATCTTATTAAAGAAGAAGGGATAGCGGAAGCATTGATTTTTTTACTTGCAACTTTCCTTTTTATTGATAATTTTGTGCGGGTGGTGGTAAAATTAAACGACCTAAGTGCTTGCCATTCATTGTTATATTAGGATCGTGAATCCAGTTTTTGTATTTAATTATTAATATCCCTACTATGAGATCAATTTTGTTGGTTTTAGCCCTTATGTGTTCACTTGCATTGTCTGTTCGGGCGCAATATTATGACGTTCTTTCAGTGAGTCTAAATACGCAGCTTACCAACGGTATAAAGATCAAAACGAATATCCCTTTTCAGAACAGTGTTGCTATGCCTACTATCATGATAGAGGGTTTCGACTATAATAAGGGTGCTGGTGGTCCTGTCGACCTGAAATTGACCTGGTATGTACTTTCTGATAAGTTTTACAGTGCATTTGTTTCTGCTGGTGGTGCGCTGAATCCACCTGTTACGCTTGCAAACGAGAATGGAAAGATCTCAATTTTCCTGAATTATAAGGCGTATTATTTGCGCTTCCATATCGGTGCATTTGCAAAAGGATTACCGAAGGATTCAGCAGTTTATTATACTAACTGGACAGTAGTGGATTCAGCACTTATTCCTGAGGCTACCGTTGTGACCAGTGTACCTTATAAAAATGCATTTGCAGGAACCGTATACATGATTGATAGTGTTGCAACTAACGGTCCGAAATTGGGAATAAATACAACAAGTCCCAGAGCGTCCCTGGATGTGGCAACTACCATCACTGATACCATTACATCAGTGTTGGGCAGATTACCCGATGGAAATTCAGCAGGAGATGGTACTTTCCTTGGGGTGAAGGCATATAAAGCGAATACGTATAATATACCCATGTTTGGTTTGATCAACAAGTATGGTGGATACACGAACTGCGGAATAATCTTTAATAGAGGACAGATAACAGGTGGCTACCTCACGTTTCTCACAAATAATGGTACAGAAAAAATGCGTTTGGATTCAGGTGGTAACCTGCTGATCGGCGTTAAAACAGCTGGTAGTTACAAACTAGCAGTAGCAGGCACCATTGGTGCAAAGAAACTCACCATCACCCAATCCGGCTGGGCAGATTACGTATTCAATCCCGATTATAAACTACCTACCTTAGCAGAAATAGAAACGCATATAAAAGAAAACCATAAACTACCAGAAATCCCCTCTGAAAAAGAAATCTCAGAAAAAGGTCTGGACATAGCCGAAATGCAAAAACTACAAATGCAAAAAATAGAAGAACTCACCCTCTACCTCATTGAAGAACACAAAGCAAATGTGAAACTACAACAGGAAGTAGCTGAATTAAAAAAGAAACTAGAAAACAAATAAATAAAAAAAGCCGGGCAATAACATCGCCCGGCTTTTTACTAAACAACACCTCTTATCTTCTCCAACAACAAAGGTACACACCCCTCAATCTCTTCTGTCAACTCCATCCCCTGCTGTTGTATACTCTCAATACTCACCACAAACAAATACAACTCCGGCATCCTATCCAACAACTGCAACGCACTTACCAAATCCTTCAACCCTATATCATGTGCACTGATCTCCGGCGGAAAATCACTCGCATACTTTGGCTGGATACACCTGATAGAACCCGGTTGCAACCCATCCAAAGTCGCATCCACCAATATCACCCTTTCATACTGCTCAAAATATTCCAGCAAATGAAACCCACCCGTTCCGCCATCCACCACATCCACCTCCGGCATCTCTCCCGATGCCTCCAACCGTTGCGCCACATGCACACCAACGCCTTCATCTCCCATGAGATAATTCCCAACTCCTGCATCGATTCGTCGACTGCGCTCTCACCCTCCAGCACAGTGCCATCTACAGGAACCTTCTCGCCTGGCCGGACACGCAGATGAT
>NZ_JBCNKH010000063.1:0-33039 GCF_039596135.1 Chitinophaga sp. | reverse complement strand
TATGAAATCTCAAAAGAGAGGTGGGTCAACATCCCAGAATTTGATTCACCTTTTAGGTGGGTTATCATTCCAGAATGGTGGGTCAACATAATTCAGAGAAGTGGGTCAACATCCTCCAGAATCTACAAACAAGTCCGTGGGGTGAAGCTTTTTCTTCGCACTAAATAAGAAGCTTTCATATGTAGAATCCAAGAACTTGTGATTTCTTTAAAACACCCGTTATCTATAATGTGTAACTTTCAAAATTTTACAATCCTTCTTTTGGATCTCAATATATGCTGTCCCTCCCTTTGAATTACTATTTAATGTTCCTCTGACTACCCATATGGTTGAATCTTTTAAAGTAGCAATAAACGGCTTTTCTTTGTAGATTTTTTCTCCATAAATAGGCAACCATATTGCTTCCGCTATTTTTGTAGCGGTACTTTGATCTGGCACCAGATTAAAATCCACACTTCCAGACTGGCCGATGTTAGAATAAACCTTATAGGTCATTACTAATATTATAACTATAGCTAAAGATAATTTTCTCATTTAATTACCAATTTTTATTATTAAGACTCTGTTTGGATTTGCTGGTGGTTTGTTTTCCTTTTGCTGTGAAGGAGTAACTTTTGGTTTTGGGTCTACAGGTTGGACTTTGGGTTCACAACTTGGCCCAGAAGGATCGCGTGGATCACTTGGCATATTAGTACTGATTAACTTCGTATCATTTCTCGCAATAAGGTCGTCAAGTGGAGCATTAGGATCATATTTGAGTAACATTCCATTAGGAGTTGCTACATAGCCTATTATGCCTTTAGACATGTTATCCGCTTTATCCCCGTCTGAAAATTCATTACTATCTAAGAATGAAAGTTGATATTAAGAAGATGAAGCGTGAGACAACCAATGAAATTGAGTGAAAGAGAATGTCCCTTTTTTGAGACATTCTCTGGTTAAAATTTATTAGAAATGAGGACGCGGGCCCCAACCAACAATAGCAATTAAAATCATAGGTAATAAAAAGAACA
The DNA here is from genome assembly GCF_039596135.1 of Chitinophaga sp. GTDB lineage: Bacteria > Bacteroidota > Bacteroidia > Chitinophagales > Chitinophagaceae > Chitinophaga. Next base: position 32,026 of record NZ_JBCNKH010000063.1, on the reverse strand, counting down.
TCAAACTCAGGACAGCCCAAAATTGGCGTTTCCTTTTAGGTAATTCATTAAAGCTTGTCATTAGAAGATTAATCCTTTCCTCAGAGAAGTACTTATATATGATTACTACCCAAACAAAACCAATTGGAACGGCTATATATTTGTTTGGAATATATTTAGCAGTGTCCCATATCAATGCTCTTTGCAACATTAGCAGTATCAACATAAGCGTACAAAATTGACTTACTGCAAGTACCATAGCAGCACTAAATCGTGGGCTTTGATTTTTAAATTTTGAGTAATACTTGTATGTACTTATAAATATTTGACTATACACCTAATGTTATTTTATTATTGATCTTTTTCATCATTCAATTTTTGAATATTGTCTGATATACCTGGAACTAATTCCCGCTTATAAGTCAGCGCGCCACTACCTGACCCTTCAATTTTTATAATAATATAGACCGATATGATCAAATATATTTTGTAATCCACACTTTGAGGATAGCGACTTTGTAATGTAATATTCAGACATTGTTAGTTTCCCCTTTGAAACTTTTGTGATCATAGTTTCATCAAAGTTTATTCCGCTACCATCTTCAAAGAAATAATTACTCAAATTTTCCAGAAGAAAATTCGTATCACAGGTAAAGTTTTTGATTACAACCCACTTTTTACCATTAAATCTAAGTGCATCAACTTTAGCCACATGATTGACGCCTTTGTAAACTATCAGATCAGTAAAAATTATTGTTGAAGCCATTGTTTTTATTTCAATAATAAATACATCTCCTTTGGAGGATATAATATTTGTGAAGTGGTCTTTCAATAATAAGTACCTTAATGCTAAGGTATCGATTGTCAATGGCCCTTCTTTTTGAGTAACAATACTAACAGCATTAATCCTATTGAGGTAGGTGTTTCTTTTTAAGGAGTCTGTAGTATTGTGAGCCCGTTGTTCTAAGGACTGTACTGTAATTTTTCTCCAATCCAGGTAAAATTTATTTAGTGCTTCGCAAGGATTAGTTAAGTGATTACCTGGAGGGGGAAATATAAGACTAAATAATAAAAATGACTGAATCATAATTTTTTATAGTGTTTTATGGCAATGGTGACAACTTTCGTAGTTTGAACTAAAGGTATCCTGCTTATATAAAAATCCACCCAGATAATCATAAGTAGTAGTCTTAGAAACAGTTCCTGTATTATCCACAACTGTCTTTTTTAATTTTACACCCTGTGCATCATATAAGAAAGATATTGTTCCTTTACCTGTGATCACTATTTTTTCAGGCAGGTTCTTATGGTTGTATGATATGGATGCAATCCCTTTATTCAGATCCGAAATCAGGTTACTATTTGCATCATAAGCATCTGTAATCTCAGCATTGCTACCATTATTGAAGTCGCCCAACTTAGGGAAGAAGTATGACTGGTATCTGTCACCTTCACAAGCTTATTACTACCATCATTATAAGCATAAGGTCACATGGTCAATCACGCCGATTGCATTTCCAACAAGCCCCTTTTGATGGGTAATTCTAAAAATTAAATAAGTTGATACATCATTTAGAAAGTAAGTCCAGCGTGAACAACCTTTTGTTGCCCTGACTCATAGATAACCTTTACATGATATCCTGTTAATGGAATAAAAGCAATACGATCCTCTCTTATTCCTTCACTTAATCTGTCAGCAGATAAAAGTACTGGTAACTTGATGTTTTTATCTAACAACAACAAACGATTTGAATATTTAATGAAATCTAATATCCCACCTGGGGGCATGTTAGAATGCTCTTGCAATATAAAATCAAATTCCCCGTCCCGTTCCTCTACAACCACAGCCAGATTCAGTTTATTCCAAGGTTTCTTGTACATTTTTTCATACATAGCAATCCCAGTCTTTAGACTGTCTTGCACACAACTGTCTACTTTATATAAAATAGCTTTCTGTGCAAAACTACCCATAGACATTATACATGTTAGGATACAAATAAGATATGCCTTTTTCATTATTACTTTCCTCCATAGTATTCCAACGCTGTTCGAAGAATACTGAATTTGTTATTATATAAATCTTGCGTTTTTCCTACATTGTCCTTTGGAACCACATAAGTTCCACCCATTCCTTTCTTGGGAATCATAGCATCTACATTTTGCGAATCAATCATGAGTAATGGAACTCCAGCCTTTCTCGCGGCAGCACCATCTCCTCCCATCTGAGCGTTAGCGTCACGATTTCTGGAATCGGATATGTCAGCAATTTGATGAGTATGAGCGTCTGCAAGTTTTATTACCTCTCCTGTCTTAACACCGGGGATTGTTGCAGGGTCGTCAACAACTGAAAGTGTTGGTCCATTAAACCTACTATCATTCGTATGAACAGTTAACGTTGAATTTTTTACATCCAACAATAAGGTACTTCGATCTGTTGCTCTGACACCGTCGCATCTAACATCAATGTTCCTGATAGCCCTTCAGATGGCCTTTCTTTTACCATGTCTGTATCCGCCTGGCACCCAACATTATTGCTCTTTCCTTCATTCCCATCACTATCATCCTTACTGCCCGCCTCAATCCAGGGATCTATTGTGCTATCAGGATTGCCACCGGAAATAGAACAGCACGCTCCTACAACGTCGGGTGAGATATCTGCTCCTACAAAATTATCAGACACATAAGCATTCATGACGCGCACTGCAGCTGATACTATTTACTGGCAGTGTATCGAAAGCTATATTAAGTATGTGGCTTTATTTTCCCTATGTTAAACAGTTTGAGCCAATTATAATTCCTTATAACGTATTTTTAATAACGCTAAAAAGGATTCCTTCATAAAAGGTATGTCGGTGCGAATATCATAAGGCTTTACACTTGAGCACTTTTCATCCATCCTTTTATCATTGTTTGCGATGATTTTTCCTAAGGCTATTTTGTTATTTACCTTTTGCAGAATTTTCCAGCGAGGCGATATTCTGTCATGTGGCCCATCCCATAAGTAGTTTTTATAGTCAAAGCAAGCTTCAAGAAGGAAGCAAGGCAGAACGCCCCCATTATAATGGTTAATACTATCTGCATAGGCGTTTATCTTGTCGCGCTTTTCTTTTAGCCTATCGATTTTTATTGACATTTTAGGGACTGTATCATTTTTTGTCTGGGCATTTGCAGAGTAAATATATAACGCTGCTAATAATAAGAATATAACCTTCATAAATAAATCATTTTATTGTTTGTCTTAGGTACTTGTCCGGTGTGGTGGGAATAGATTGGAATGGAAAGATTAGAGCAAGGATGTATGATCAGTAGTTTGGAAGATAATATGTGATAGACGCATTGCCCGTAAAAAGTAGAATCAGCTATGCCGGGCACCAAAGGCTCTGCCGTTGGTTGTTATGAGCGCGACGATATGAAGCCTTCCATAGTTTTATGCCACGACTCCTTGTTTAATATTCTTTATAGTCTTACTCCATCTTCAATCCTTGGCAATATGGCTTTAATCCGCTTCATCTCCTCTTTGCAATTATCTGGCATATTCCGATCTAAAATAAGTTTACTATATATCATTAACAACTCATCCAATTGGGGGTTATTATCCAGCTTTGCCGCAATTAACCCCTTCATGAACCTAAACAAATCGTTATTCATATGTACACTATATTCCAGTGGATACTTATTCAATAACTCGTTGACCCTTTTTACTGTATTATTTGCTAAAAAATATGGAAACGCAACCTGCTTAAACTGTTTGGTTAATTCAATAACTACGGATTGCAAATGTTGCTCATCAAAAACAAATAAATCCAAGGTTTGATTCTTTTTCCTGTTTATCCCATCTGGGTTTGCGCATAAGTTTGCAATACTATTTCCTATTGTTATAAAATCCCATTCATTTTTCAATTCAGTATTTAAAGTAATCTCCTTATAGTACCTCTCAATCGATGAAATATTAATATCTGCAAAAGGTTCTATTAAAAAGCCTTTAGCTCGTGTTTTAATATTAGTTCTGGTATATAATAAAAAATAATAGAAATAAATTGCATTATCATCCTTGCGAATAAAACCTTGTTCTTTAATATTTGCTTTAAAATTCAGCGGTGCCAATTCTTTACTTAATAAGTCTATGATCGTTCTTACTATTTCTTTTTGAGTCATACTGATAAATTTAATTTGCTATAAAGTTACCTGTTTTAGCATCCCAGCTAAATACCCCGGTCTGAACTTTTGAAGTGTCATCCCCGTCATTAAAAAATAATTTCTGCCCATTGCTTAACGTTCCTCCATCGACCTTTGATTCAAAAACGCCTAACACATTATTATCTTTAATAACAACAAAATCTGCCTTCATTGAAGCCCCATCCATTTTAATATTGACCTGCTCCAGTATTTCGGCTCCTTTGTACTGAGACAATAAAACATCCTTAGTCAAAGCCTCCCCATGTCACCCTTCGCTATAGACGACATTTCTTCCGAAAAAGGATTTATCTTAGGTGCTCCTAATAATGCTCCTCCAAGTCTCCCTATCGCATAGCCTGCCGCCACTATAACCACAGTTTCGGCGGCGGCTTCCCTATTCATTGGTGCTGCTATCACATTCGCAATCGCATAGAGAGTATTCCGTAAAAATGCCATCATGCAAGTAAAGGTGCTTGGAAACCACGATCGGGGTGGAATTCCTGGAACTCTACCATCAACATCTACTTACTTAATTCTCTTTTGATAATTCAGTATAAAAGTTGATGACTAAAGAGTCCGGCTTGTCTGTAATTTTTGCTGGTGGGGCTTGCTTAAATATCTTCTGTAAAGCAAGCATTTTTTCTTGATATACGGTGAACCCTTTGAACTTAATATTGATTGAAGCTCTTCGGTCAGCAGCATTTTTTAGTAACAGTGGAACAAACTGCTTATCTCCTGTTTTTCCTGCTTTATATGCTCCTAAAATAATATCTTCTTTTTCTTCACTATTAAGCAATCGAATAATTTCTTTGTCGCTATTACAAGAAGTGAACAGGATAAAAATTAACGCATAAAAAAACTTTGTATAATATTTCATCTTACTTTTTTTAATTCCCTCCATAGGTATTCTTTTTAGTTACAATTCCACTATTTACAGAATGATTTAATGAACTTTTTAAACCAGACGGTGATAGGAATTGTGAGTTAAGAGGAGATGGCCCGGGATCTCCATGATTATAATGATACTCCTATAGTTTTACTCCTGCTCCCGTTAATGCACTAGCAGCAACACTTGTACATTGATTTCCCTGCAAACTATAGGTGCCAGGATTAGTTACTTTGCCATCTAACGTATTGGTAAGTTTTGTTGCTTGACTTTCTGTTATTTCCAATGTGAAGTCGGTAACTCCGTCTGCTTGATATTTAGCATCAAAATCTGCCCGGCTTTCCACTTTCATTTGTCCTGGGCTACCTGTTAAATCATCCATACTCCATGCTCCATCATTGTCAACATCAGTAGGATAATATCCGTAAACCTTATCCCCAACTTGAACTGCTGTGTGGCCTACATCTCCTTTACCTGCTGCTTTACCATCAACAACTAACACTTCGACTGTTGTTAAATTTTCTGATTTCCCTCCTTTTTGCAATTCGACCCTCTTGCCATCTTTAGTAGTATATCTATGCGTTTCTCCAACGTAGTTTGCATCTTTTCCATACTTCTGTACTGCTTCCTTCTGGCTATTTACATTAGCATCATAAACTGGACTCCGACTTCCATTTTCTTTTGTTCGGAATATCCAGCCTTCAGGCTGCATTCCATCAGGGTCTATAAATCTTAGTGGATTATCAAAAGCAAAATTATAAGGCGACCAGCGGCGCATCTTATCAGCCATAGGGTCAACAACATTCCAACGCCCTATCTGTGGATCATACATCCTTGCTCCAAAATCATAAAGTTCTAATTCAAAAATGATCCTGGATAAAAAACTGTTCGACCGCATGGAGGATATCGAAGCCCTCCCTAAAGAAGATAAAGACAAGATTTATTACTTCATCGATATGGATATCGCTTATAATAAAACTAAAAAGGCTTTCGCTAAATAAATGAGGAACGCCCCACCGACCGGTGGGCGTTCCTCATTTATAAGCTTGTTGTCATTTCTCCTGTATCAATATTAACTCTATAACAGGTACTCACCGCATAAAAATCATCTGACAACATAACGACAAAATTGGTTTCCCATCCTCTACCTAAAAGCCGATTTATTTTACCTGGCCTTTTGTTATTGATTAGCTGTAGGATTATATTTTTCTTGCCGTTATTATCGATAAACCCCACATACTGTCTAACCCAATGACAGAAAAAATCCTTAGTATCAATATTCGTTTGTTGTACCTGGTTATACTGTTTAATAAAAATTTCCTCTACATTTTTAATGTCTTCCACGGTAGGGGTAAATCTATATTTCTTGTCTTTCATATCAATTCCTACAAGATACTCTTCATTAAAGATTATACCTTTTTCTTTATAATATCCCGGAAGCTCCACTATCTCAAATTGTTTTACTGTATCAATCTTAGTTTGAGCACGGCATGAAAAGAATCCGCCAGCCAGTACTACAAATAATATCAGTTTTTTCATAGTTAATAAATTGGATTTATAAGATTTAAACCATTAGCTGTAATGGTATTAGCATTCTGTCTAGTACCTGGGATCAATATCTGTCCTTCACCAATATTTACACCTGCAGCGTTTTGACTGATGCTATAAAATGCCCGCAGATTAACATGATGCTCTGCTCTGATTAAGTTCTCAATATGGGTAGAGAAAATTTCCGCTAGGCGGACAGGTTGTGTAGCACCTGTTGGTATATACCATACACTATAATCAATACTCCCATCAAAAACCTGATCCCAAGAATGTGCTAATTCATGGCCTAGACCAATAAATGCCGGTCTACTCTGATTTAGTGTTGCATCTGGTCCCCCGCTTGTATTGCCAGGATTCCACCGCACAACATTCGTCATACCCGTTTTAGTATCATTTGGATTAAAACTATTGTCGCCTTTGATAATGTTTACTGTTTGTATGCTATTCTGAATATCGGTTACTAAACGATTTCCGTTCGCTCCTGTTCGAAGATCGTCTAAACCAGCAACAGCCTTTTTTAAAAAACCTTTTACTTTTCCTGTATATGCTGTGCCGTCCTTGTTTGTTAAAGTACCATTATTATAGTCCACAGATTGTCTTTTACCTAAGCCTAAAAAACCTGTTCTAAAATGGATTCTAGCTGTATCACCCAACGGATCACTTACCCTGATCGGATTATTATCCATCGAAGCATATAAGCTCATGCTTACGTTAGGCTTGGGATCTATTTGCCACCATCTTCCTATTTGGGGATCAAGGGTACGATAGAACGCATCATACTGATTTAGATCGAGATCTGTTGTATGCTCAATGCCGTTATACTCTTTGCGGTTCTTCCAGTAATTAGTCCCCTTCAGTGCATTGGCACTTATCCCGGCCATCGTCAACCCAAACGGATAATAATGCGTTTCCTCCAACAATGGGCCTTTACTGTGTGCAATAACCAGATTGTCAAAGTACACATTTTCCGCACTTTCATTGCTGGTATAAATATAGATAAACCCAGTCTTTTTAATCACAAATTTATCTACCGTTAATGTCTGTAATTCATCAGGACTACCCTGCACCTGTTTAACCCCACTATTATCGTCCACCATATTGAACAGGTCATCAAAGAGCACATAGGAAAGATATGCTTTGGGTTTCGTTGACAAGTTTTCATTTGCATCCTTATTCATCAGTTCATCATATTCGCTGGATGTGAAGGCAGACGAAAGACCAGAACTGGTACCTGCTGCCGCATGCGTGCCATCTGTCACCGTAGAAGAACTGAATGCCTGTATCAGTGCGGCTAACATACTGCTGGTTGTAGTACTGGATGTACTGGCTCCCGTACTTTTATAAAATGCTTTCACGCCCAGCTGGATAGTATCACCCGCCATGACACGTAATACGATGGATGGCCCTATTTTTTCACCACTCTCTGCGTTCAATTTGGCGACATATGCATTAGGATCGGTTGTCTCATCTGTTGGATAACCTGCCGGTAATGCTGTGCGGGTGTTATCAATATTACTGAATAATGCGTTTTCAGTACTACTGTTTGCTGTCTCCATGGTTGCAGCATATACACTGGTGTCTGCATTATTTCCTAATACTATCCGCACATCTCCGAGGTGATCTTTCTCAAAGTAATCCCAGTGATAAACGATGGCCTTACCGGAGTCATATTTCGGACGAATACGGCCTTCTTCGTGCGCAATATAGCGCAGGGTATCCTGTTCATATACAAACCCACCTATGTAATCAGTGACCCTGGTTTTGACAGGTGATACCGTACTGTCGACAACAGTCTTCTTTACTTTTGTTCCTGCTGATGTATATTGATAAGTTATTGAACCTTTACCATTGATCATGATTTTTTCAGGCAGATTCAACAGATTATAGCTTATGGAAGTTATATTTTTATTCAGATCGGATATAACATTCCCATTGCCATTATACGTATAATCGTTACCAGTATTTGTACCGTCATTAAAGTCTCCCAGCCTGGCAGTGCTGGTATTGCTGGCATCAGTGACGGTGAGCAATTTATTACTATTGGCCTGATAGGTATAAGTCAGGTTATCTACATTACTGCTGGTTGTACCTATTAACCCCTGCTGCTTCATGGAGTTAATATTCCCATTGGCATCATAAACAAGATTACTCACTGTAAAATCTACCTTGTCTGATGTCCATGCAGCGCCTGTGGTGTTTTGCTGATTAAAGACGGCTTTGCTGAGGCGGTTAGCACCATCATAACCAAAACCGAATGCCCGTGGTATACCATTGGATTTAGTTTTCCATTTGATGCCGGCAATATTACCATTGTATTGACTGCTGTCAAAACCATTATCATAACTGAGATCTTCACCAAACCAGTTGTCTGTACCGGTGGAATTGACAAATGCTTTGTTGATTCCGGCTAACCATCCTTTGATATTATAAGTATAAGTAAGCGTATCTAATTGTGTATTTCCATCTACGCCTAATTTTTTCTGTTGTAATTGCCCAAGTTCATCATAGGTGTTTTCTGCAATGTTCTCTTCCCAACTGGTGCTGTCATTTAACCGTTTTACCAGCGAAATAAGGTGGCCTCCGGCATCATAACCCATTTTATTCAGTACAGTCGTTTGTGGTGTTGCTGTGCTGGAAGGATTTGTATGTGTGAGGTAGGTGCTCAGTACCTTACCATTATAGTCATAAAGACTGCTGGTCACATCTTTGCCACCTGCATGATTATCTGCAATTGTCTGGATATTACGACCATAATCGTCATAATAAGTTGAGGCAGTGAGCCATTGGTCTGTGCCCAGTATACGGATCTTTGATCCTGTAGTGAGGGAAATAATATGTGAACTGGCCGCTGTATTTGTCTGACTATAAGGATTGTCCCCTGTTTCCAGTTTAGATAAACCCGCGCTCACAAAACCATGTACACCATCATAATTATAATTGTCATAGTAAGTGTAGGACAGCGGTGTGAGTAAACCTGCACTTATTTCCGGCACGGGATTAGACGCGGGGAATGTTGTGGTGCCGCTGCTATTCGTAATGGTTGCTGTGAAGGACGCATTATCACCTGAGGTAAATTCCGGGTCAAAACTGATGGTATTAGTGGCTAGATATTGACTTACGTTACTATCGTAGGTCGTCACTACCAGGTCTACAGGTAAAGTGTCGATATCTATTCCTGTAATGACAGAATCACCGGTAGATGTATTCAGTGTACATTGCAGGGCATCCCTGGTACTGCTGATGGTATAAAGCGCGGTTTCATAAGGACGGTTTAATCCATCGTAAAAGGTGGTGTGCCATTCAGGTGAGGACTTGGACCTTTGTATAGAATCCTGTGTAAATACAACCCTGTTCCTACTGTCATACACCATTAAAACAGCTCCTGCACCGGGTACTTTTTTTGAGATCATACGGCCACGTGCATCGTATTGATACTGGAAGCAAAGTTCATCGGCGATAGGTTGGGTTAGCTTCCAGTCAGACGAGATGTTTTGCACTGCAAGTGGCGGTATCACAAAACGAAGACTACCCAGGGCATCATACACATAGTATGTGCATAACCATCCCTCATGTGCTTCACCAGGACTATCGGCAAGCTGCACTTTTTTGAGAATGATATGTTCGTCTTTGTCTTCATATTCAATAACATGATGACCTGCCTCGTCGATTATGACGTTTTTGGTAAGTTGCCCGGCACTATAAATGCCTGCAGTATCCGGCAGGGTAGCTGACCCGGAACCATATGTCATAGTGGTAGAGCAGGTATTCTTACTGATAGCGATTTTCCAGATTAGTACGGCATCATCACTTTTATTATAGCGGTAGTGCTTCTCTATTGGATGATTACCACCTGTTTGCGCCCAGCTATCCCCCGGTGCCCAGGTTTTGAGTACACGGTTCAGCGGGGAGGCCTCATATTCTGTCTGACTATAGTAAACATGTTCATCCGCAGTGCCAGGATTAAGGCTGACATCCTGGAAAAACGAAGCCTGAGCTGCGAATGGATCTGCTTTTATTTTCCCGTCATGCGTATTATCCTGTTCTGTAACAAATGGGAGATATTGATACTGTTGCCTGCCCAGTGAGTCGTATATAAAGGCAGTAACCATATCATTTCCCCTGGGGCTTATTCGTCTCACCACCGTTTGCAAAGGACGCCCTAAACCATCCAGGTATTGGGTAGTCAATTTTACATCGGCCGTGGAGCGGCTGGAATCAATTACTTCATTCTCATCTGTCGTGATCATGGCTGGTATCCAGGTCCGTATTGTGCTGTAGGTAGTTGTCGTATATGCTGCCGGTCGTGTAACGGGTGTAGCTGCGGTACGCTGAGAGGTCGTTGGTACCTGTGCACTGCCGGGAAGGATACTTCCCAGCAGGCAAACGGAGGTGATATATATAAATAACTGTTTATTCATGGTCTAATTATTCCAGATGAGAACCAGGATAGGTGCGGAATTGCCGGTAAAGGTGATAGTAGAACCAGATGCAACTGTTTTCTGTGTGCCATTTACATCGGCGGTCATAGAGATGCCAGAGCCAATCGGTGCAATGGAAATAGTAAAAGTTTTACCACTGGTGATGGCTGCATAGTATGGCCATTCCGTGATGGAGGTGGTCTTCACCTCTGCTGTACCGGAACTGGTATTGGTAGTGGTAATACTTACTGTACCGGGGCTTGTGCCACCTTTCTTTACCACGATGGCGAAGTTTTTACCTGAAGGGAAACAGTACCCGTTGGTATTTGCATATGTTTGTCCGTTGGTTGTAGCATCCGCATTGGCCAGTGAGTCAACATATTCCTGTGATACGGTAGAGGTATACTTGCCGGCAGCTACGGTATATGTTACATATGATCCGGTAGAATCTTTGGTACAGCTGTTCTTCTGAACGGATTTGCTCACCGCGGCACTACTGTAAGTAATAGTACCGGCTGAGGAAAGGACGATATTCAATGTAGGAGCTAATAACCATGATTGACTACCTCCCGGGCTTATGGCTTTTTCTGTACCATTCACGGTAGCATAGAGATAATTCTGGGCAGTGATGGTGATGGTATAAGTAGCATCACTGGCTATTCTGTAGCACACTGCGAGTTGAGCATCTGTAGGATCGGTAAATGACTGGTTGTAAACGCTTGCACCTGTATTGGAATTGACAACGGAGACATTAAAGGTTCCTAAGTCACTACTACCTGATTTCTTACTGAGGACCAGGTTACAAGCCAGGCATTGACCATTTGTATTTGCATTGCTTTGTGCATTGGCTTTGGCATATCGCAGCGCTGCAGCATTTGCTGAATCTTTGCTGATGAGGGAGGAATCATGTCGGGCGGCTACCGTGAGTGTTACGTCTGTACCTACGTAACCTGTGGAACAGGCCGTTGTAGCTGTCGCTGATTGTGCATCGCTATAATAGTAACAAAGACCATTTCTGTTGGCATATGTTTGTCCGCTGTCAGATACTTCCTGTTGTGCCAGCGCATTGGCAGCCGCAAGACTGACTGTAGATGAATAAGTGCCTGTTGCGACTGTATATGTTACTGCGGTACCTTCTGCTGCTGATGAGGTACATGCCTTGGTGTAGGTGCCGCTTTGTGCTTCATTTGTCCAGGTACAGCCGTTGGAGTTGGCATATAACTGACCCAGTGAATCGAGACGAGCTTTGGCTTTGGTATTGGCATCTTCCTGACTTACGGAGGAGGTATCGGTGCCTTCTGATAAAGTATAGACTACTGCTGATCCTACTCCGTTGTTGACACAAACAGCGGTGAAGGTGTCTTTCATTTGCTGACTCAGGTAATAACTACAATCTCCCATCAGATCGGCATATGCCTGACCGTTAGCTGAAATGTCTGCCAGTGCTTTGCTATTGGCATCGGCTACACTTGTACGAGAGCTGTATTTGCCCGCATCTACTGCATAAGTAATAGTAGTGTTAGCACCACTGACAGCACAGGTTTTAGAGAACGTCTGACTTTGGAAATCGTTGTAGTATACAGTACCCTCGCATCTGTCTATATCGCCAGCGTAATTGTAGCAATACATCTTCAATATATTTTTATCCTTATTCCTGATCAGTTTCAGGCGGTTTAATCCATCAAATTCATAATAGAGGGTATGGTTACCTTCGTCGGTTTTGCTGCTCATTCCTATAAGTGGCAGGAATGAATAATGGCTCATCTGTGCCACGGCAGGACGCAAACTGACTTCGTCAAACCAAACTTTTCCGCTACTGCTATTGTCCAGGCGGAGGGTGACATAAGTCACGCCGGCAGGAATGCTGTATTCTTTTTCAAGATATACCCACTTGCCGGTTTGGGAAGTAGATACATTATCTATGTAGGTGTAATTACCAGTTTCGCTGCTGGTCTTCATCAGTAAATTGATGGTAGCAGTTGGGCCATTGCTATACACCCAGCCGGAATAACGGAAGGTGGTTGCGGTGGAGAGGGAAATCGTGTTCCAGGTTGGATTTGTAAAAGTACCACTGCCATTGATCAAACCAGCATATCTGCCCGTATGGGAGACGTCTGCATCGCGGGCAATTCCTGTCCAGCTATCTACATCTTCAAATCCATCATACATCACCTGGTTAATGGAAGCACCTGCTGTTTGTGATACAGGGTAGGTATCATCTGCAGACCAGGTGTAAGCTGTTGTAATGCCGTTATCATCTCTTACCTGGCGTAGGTTGCCGTGCCGTCCATAGCTTTGGTAAGCGATGGTAGTACCCGGGAAACTATTATCATTGCCCAGTTGCCAGTTGCTGTCGATTTTTGGTGCGATCAGTCTATCGTTACTTCCCCAGCTGTCGCTAAAGAGTGTGTGTTTATAACTTAATAAGGTACTGTTTGTATAGTTCCCCTGCCAGTAAGCCTGACGAAGCATATTTTTTGAGACCATATGATCCAGTACACTTGCATTTACATCTGTGCTGCTATGTTCACCTGGATAGCGCATTTCTGTGACCAGGGTATCATTTTTACTGTTGAGTTTTGTTATTTTTTGAGGGTAGTTTTTGTCATTGTAAGTGTAGTTGATGGTGTTTGTAAATACGGTGCCATTATCATCGTAATTGTTATCCGTAATAGCTGACAGATGCCGGCCTCCACTTTTTATCATGTAGATAAATGCACTAAAGTCGGAATAGGATTCAGTACAATGCTCACTGGTGGCATATTCAACTGTAGGAAATACCATTAGGGCGGAGTCCTGGCTAAAGTTGAATAAGTCCCAGGTATTGATTGTTTCTTTTATAAGCGAAAAGGAGCTGTCTGTGTTATTGAATTTATAATAGGAAGTTGTAATGGGAAGTTCATCTGAGAGTCCGTTATCTATGCGTTCTTTTCCGCCAAGCGCAGATTGGTTGCCAATGGTAATAAAGTCATTGGGAATTTGGTACGTGTACATCGTTTTACCATTGGGACGTGTATTACTGTATTCATATTTGGTAACGTAAGGATATAATACATTTGCTCCCTGGAAGGTGATGGTAGGATAGGTGGATTGGGCGATATAAGTATATTTGAGCCCATCTTCCATTTTACAGGCAGTAGAACCTACTGCAACATATCTCCTGGTAGCTGTATTGTAATAGATGTTAGTCATCATATCATCTGCACTGGTAGGCATATAGCCTATACCGGATTCATTTTCTCCATACTTATATACATCTTTTTTCTGCAGGGTATTGTCAAGATTGTAACTGCTGATTGTTTCCACACGAATACCAGCACCTTTTTTGTATTTCGTAGTGTTGTCGGTAACAGCGATGGAGACAGTTGCAAATACCGTAGTAGTGGGTAGATCGTTAATACCTACATACAATTGATAGGTATGGCTGGTGTCGCAGGTGTAAGTGGCTGTGAGCGTATGGGGTGTTCCATTTGTACCTGCATTGAGATAAGTATCGGAATTCCAGCTGGCTACTATCCTGGCAGTGGTAAGATCTCTGAGTTGTACTTCCTGTGCATAACTAAGCGGAGGGTTGGCGGAAGAAGCAGAAAAATCTATTGAAATATTCAATGCATACCAATCCTGGTTATTACCTGGTGGCCTGACCTGGAAGGTAGTCGTGGCGCTATCCCAACCATAAGTAACACCTGTTTTTGCAGGGCCGGCCAGTCTGATAGATGCAAGTGTAGAGTCTTTAGTTCCGGGCGTGACTTCATATGTATTGACGGCATAATCGTAGGTGGTATATCCTCCTGTAGGATAAGTTATCTTATTCAGAATACCTGCCAGGATATATGACTCTGAAGGGGACCTGTCTGCGGTACCAAGATTACCTAACTTTTGTATTTCTGTCTGGGATGGAAGTTGTTTAGGCATGAGGGTGTATTGTGATACACCATTATAAAATCCCCACCAGTCCTGTGAACATGACAAGGTATTGGGTAATGTTGTGCTATTGTAATCGAACGTATATTTTTCGGGTTGTTCTCCATTCAGGTCCTCGTTAGAAAAGGATTGGAGTTTGAGGCGGTAGTCTGAATAACTGGGATATGAAGCACCGGTGTAGAAGTAACTGTAGTTAAATGAAACCTTTTTAACCCGGTTATAAGTGCCGTTGTCATTACTGTATACGACAATGCTGTCAAGGGCATTGCCTGAATAATCAGCCCTCACGGTGTTTGCATAAAACTTCACCTTACCCTGTCTGAAAATGATTTCGCTGATATTAGGTACATTATTATAGGAGTAAGAAATGTTTTTGACAATTTCATCACCTACAAAGCTGGAGAGGTCATCTGTTCCTTTTACGTTCTTGCGATATACCTTGTTAAAGGTAAGCACGTTGTCAGCGGCCTTATCTCCATTACCTGTGGAGGTAGTGTAGTTAAAAATTACGCTGTCTGCACCGTCGTTGGAAATAATCTTTGTCAGATTCCAGCCGATAACGTGAGTTTGAAGTCCCTGTTCGTTGTCAGTAGTAGTGTTGAACTTTTGTGAAAAGAAATAGCGGGTACCATCATCATCTGTGACCTGGTAATTGTTATCACTGGTGTGGATAATTTTGACAGGTTGATAGGGGGCTGTGATAAAATCCTGTTGATCCCTGGAAAATAGGAAGCGGCCGGATTTTCCAGTGAAATTATAGTTGAAAAAGTCTGGTTGCAGGTCTGGCCTGCTTTGATACCAGGTATACCGTTCAGCATAAGTGAGTACGTTATCAAAGCCTGAAATGGGGGTAGTTTGATTAAACCAGCCATAAGATTCAGTTTCGTCCTCAATACCTCTGATCTGCCGGCCGATAGAGCCTCCTGCCATGAGTGACCATCCAAGGCCAACCCAGGTGGCTTTCTGGCCGACCTTTATACCGGAGGCATGATAACTGAGCGAGATAGGAACCTTTATCTTACCGGTATTGATTTCATAAATCGGGTAAGAGATCTGTGGAACGCCCGTCATCATACTTACAGGTGTGCTATTGTATTGAAAGAGGGCAGCTGCTTCTGCGGGTAAGGGTACTATGGAGGGGGATTGTCCTTTAGTTGCATTAAAGTTGATCAGTAACATCCACAGAATAAAAACTGTTTTAATACGGGTATACATCATTGAATAAATAGTGGCCAGGGAATATACCGGGTTTAGGTACGGGTGCTACAATGCAGGAGTGGGTAAATGGAATAGGGAAACTTAAAGTTAATTAAGTGGTTAATTGATATCAGGGGAAAAGTATGAATAGGCTGATTTTATAGATAAATATGGGAAATTCATGGTATGAATGTAAAAAGAAAGGGCGCTTATCATAAGCGCCCTTTCTTTTTTATTTCAGCAGATCGATGATCTTATTAAAGATTTCCGTATTCTCATACACCCCTCTGAACAATAATGAATTAGGGCCGTAGGCAAATACTGGTACCATCACCGCAGTATGGTCGTTGGTACTGAAATGGCCGTCTGCCTGACCTTTGGCAATGTCACCATCTAACAGGGACAGTCCCCCGGTTTCGTGATCGGCCGTAACGATTACTAAGGTATGGCCATCTGCATCTGCAAATTTCATGGCTTCGCCGATTGCTTTGTCAAAATCCATCATTTCTGTAATGACGTAAGGAACTTTGTTGGCATGACCACCATAGTCTATTTGTGCCCCTTCGGCCATGATAAAGAAGCCTTTTTTGTTGGTGTTTAAAGTCCGGATGGTTTTGGTGAGTGATTTGGAAAGAAAATCACCGCGTCCATTTTGCATGGAGAGTTCTGCCTGGGTGGTGAGGTTGATATATTTTGATGATTGAATGGTGTCGAGGTCTGCTAATGAAGTCGTGAAAGCGTAGCCTTTTGCTTTTAATAATCCAGCCAGGTCCATTTTGTCAGCACGGGCATTGAAGTGACGGGGAGCGCCACCAATCAGTACAGACACAGGACTGTTGAGGAAGTCTTTTGCAATAGTGTCTTCGTAACTTCTGTCCTGTGCATGGCCATAGAAAGCAGCGGGAGTGGCATCGGTGATATCGCCGGCACTGATAATGCCTGATACATAACCTTTAGGGGCGATAATGTCAGGGATAGCAGGGATGGCCACACCGGTGGCGTCTACACCTACGTAACGGTTATTGGTTTTTTTGCCGGATGCCATAGCGGTACCACCTGCGGCAGAGTCGGTAATGTAGCTATCGGCAGAGTAGGTTTTTGAGAAGCCGATGTTCAGCATTTCAAGGAGGTTCAGTTGGCCACGGTTGCCGGTGAAACCGGAGTAGATCTGCGTGAGGCCCATACCATCGCCGATGAGGAGAATGACTTTGTTGATGGTTATGAGACTATCGTTGTTGACATATTTTGCTTTGTAGACTTCATGAGGGGCCATGGTGCCATTGTATTCAATGTTGTCACGGTTGAAGAGGAAGTCGGCAATGGCTTCAACTTTGTCGGTATTGATATAGTTAACACCCATTTTCATGAATGTTTTCCAGGTATTTGGATTGTCAGGTGTATCCCAGAAGCGTACTTTTTTACCAAGGGTGTGTACGCTGTCGATCCATTGCTGGATACGGTCATGTTCAGGTTTGATGATGATACCTTTTCCATTCCATTGGGTAAAGTGTTTCAGGTCAGTGCTGTATAGGGGAATGCGTTTGGCCGCGTCGGCGGGATAGTGGCCCTCACGCTTGCCGTCGAATAAGATATAGGCGGGGTAGGTATGCCAGAGTTTGGGATCGGGTTGGTTACCACTGATGACGATCTGGATGGTGGGGGTGTTGGTGATGGTGGGGTATTTGGAAAGGATTTTCAGGAGTGCTGCCATGGTGGCAATACTGTCGGTTTTGAAGTCGATGAGGAGTTGGAGGGTGTCGTGGGAGTTTGGATAGGCGGTGCCGTTGTTTTTTTTGATGTTATTTTTTAAGGGGATCAGATAAAGGGATTCGAGGGTACGGTCGGGGGTGAGTTCTTTTGATTCATGGGCGACCCATAGGGAATTGTTTTGGGTGTAGACGTCGGCTTCGATACTACCGAAGTGACGGGTGTAGGCGGAGAGGAAGGGAATGGGTTGTTCGTAGTCGTTGTGGGAGTGGGCGTTGATGGGTGTGTAGGTTTGGGCCTGGGTTTGGAGGGTGGTGATTAAGAGAGATGCAAAGAGTAATTGTTTCATTGATTTATCAGGTTTAAATTCCCGCTCCCATGGGGGAGCGGGATTGAAAAAAAATATTATTATTCCCATCCGGCATTCTGGGTCACAACCCCATTACTGCTTGTAACCTCTGTTCTTGGCACCGGCCATACATTATGTATTGCAGGATTGAAGTTACGTGCAGGCCATACCACCGCACCGGTATAACCGTGCAATGGCTGTGCATAGGTAGTTTGTGCATCACCCCATCTAACCAGGTCAAAGTGACGGTTTGCCCATTCACCAGCCAGTTCTGAACGACGTTGTTTTTTCAACTCAGTCATATCTGCATTTGTAACACTCGCCAGACCAGCACGGTTACGGATCTTATTGATTTCAACATCTGCATTCTTACCCTGCATCAGTTCTGCTTCTGCCTTGATCAACAACACTTCTGCATAACGGATCAGCGGCAGGTTCAGGTCAGTAGTCGGGTGGTCGCCATTAGGGCTCACGTGTGCCTTATTCGCATAAGAGAATGGCTCCATGTACTTGCGGAACTGGTAGCCAGACAAGCTGTTGGTAGAAGCATAAGTCTTAGCAGTACCGAAGTAAGTAAAGCTGTCTCCTGGTTTCAGGATAGTTGCTTCCCTGCGCAGGTCACCACTTTCGTAGGAGTCATACAGTTCTTTGGTAGGCATGTAATAGCCCCAACCGTTGTATTCACCCCAACCTTTGTTTTCCAGCATCACACCTGGCAGAATGCTACCCCAGCCACTTGGTGACTGAGAGTTAGAATATACAGACCAAATATATTCACTGGTCCAGTTATTAGCAATAGTAAATACATCAGCGAAATTTGGCAGCAATGCATGCTTGCCACTGTTGATCACAGAATCAGCATATTTTTCTGCATTTGCATAGTCCTTTTTGTAGAGGTACATTTTGCTCAGGAAGGCCCATGCTGCTGTTTTGTGTGGACGGCCATACAGGTCAGTCGTGTAGGTATCGAAGTAGGGGAGGTGATTAGCCGCCTGTTGCAGTTCGCTGGCTACATAATCATATACTACATTTACATTAGCGGCACGAGGGATAGGAGCATCGCCTAGAGTGCTGTCGCGGTTTACGATGGGTACACCTGCACGGGCATCGCCATAGGTGTAAGCCAGTTCGAAGTACATGAGACCACTGAAGAAGTAGGCTTCACCGAGGATACGGTTTTTCAGGGCTTCGTCCATATTGATGGAAGGAACGTGTTTGATCACATCATTTGCACGTTTGATCACGATATAACGCATCTTCCACTGTGATTCGGTGTAGGAGCCACCGATAAAGCTGCTGTTGAAGTTCTTGATATTATCCCCTTCCGCTTTTACACGACCGGTTACCATATCATCGCTGGCGTTGATAAACCACCAGTAGCCACGGCCATAAAAGTTTTCATCGTCAAACTCAGCGTACATGGCATTGGCACCAGAGACAGCATCATCGCTGGTTTGCCAGAAGTTACCACTGGTAGGCGTACCGGCCGGGGTGATGTCCAGCTTCTTGTTACAGGCAGCGAGCAGGACGATGGATAATGATAAAGATATAAGACGTTTCATTATTGTAGTATTAATTACCTTGATTAGATGTTTACGTTTAAGCTTCCGCCCTGATTAGAAGTTTACGTTTAAGCCCAGTAAGAAGCTCCTTGATTGTGGATAACGGGCTACATCGATACCGTAGTTGTCCATACCTACCTCAGGATCGTAACCTTTGTATTTGGTGAAAGTGAGCAGGTTGTTTGCAGTAGCGTAAACGCGCACAGCACCGATCTTAGCTGCATTGGTAAGATGCATAGGCAGTGTATAACCCAATGTAACGTTCTTGATACGCAGGTAAGAACCATTTTCAATATACCAGTCAGATGTGTTACCGTAGTTGCCATTCAGGTCGGTAGAGATGATACGTGTTACATCAGTGTTGGTATGTGTAGGTGTCCATGCATCCAGGATACCTCTCAGCATGTTGTAGTTAGTACCGATGCTTGGGTTCATGTTTGTATACTTCAGTGCATTGAAGATTTTGTTGCCATGTACACCCTGTGCAAAGATGTTCAGGTCAAAACCTTTGTAAGCCATGTTCACGCTGAAACCATAAGTGAAGCCAGGGTAGAAGCTACCTACGATCTGACGGTCGTTGTTATCAATTTTACCATCACCGTTTTTGTCTACGAATTTACGGTCACCCGGTTTTGCATTTGGCTGGATCTTAGTGGTGCCATCAGGACCAACATAGCTATCAATTTCCTGCTGTGACTGGAAGATACCGGCAGTCTTGATAACGTTGAAGGAGTACTGTGGATTTCCTACACGGGTTACCAGCGGAGTAAGGGAGCTACGAATGTTAGTAGAAGCTACGCTTACTATTTCGTTCAGACCTGTTTGCAGAGACAACAGTTTGTTGTTTACTTTAGTCAGGGTACCACCTACACCGAAGGTGATGTCTTTACCGATTTTACCATTATAGTTCAGGCCCAGTTCAATACCATTGTCACGAGCCTTACCCATGTTCTTGTACATACCTGTGCTCACACCTGCGGTACTTGGTGGATTCACCTGCAGGATCATATTGTCTGTGTTCTTGATGAAATAGTCAGCAGTTACAGACAGTGCGTTTTTGAAGAATGCGAGATCCGCACCGAAGTTGAGTTGCTTAGATTCAGCCCATTTCAGGTTTGGATTGGAGAGTGCGTTTTCTGCAAGACCAGTAGAGAGGGTACCTTCAGCACCTGTGTATACAGATACGGAAGTCAGGTTTACATTGATAGCGTTTGTTGGCAGGCTACCCAGGTTACCCAGTACACCGTAGCTGGCGCGGAGTTTGGCAATGCTCAGCCAGTCGATGTTCTTCAGAAAATCTTCGTTGGTCAGTACCCAACCACCAGATACAGAGTAGTAGTTCTGATAGCGGTTTTGTGCTGCTACGCGGGAGCTACCATCACGACGACCCAGGATGGTGAAGAGGTACTTGCTGTTGTAGTCATAGTTTACACGAGCCAGGAAAGACTCTATTGCATCCTGTTCAATACCGCTGGATGGCTTGGTCCATGCACCGGCGTTGTCAAAATAGCGATATACATCACGCTCATCGCTGAAGGAGTTCGCAGTAGCGACCAGGTATTTGTAAGTATGATGTTGATAAGTGTAACCTGCTACAGCATTGACGTTGTGCAGACCGAAACGGTGTGCATAGTTCAATGTTTGTTCAGAGAGGATATCAGAATAGTCTTCTACTCTTTCAACCAGTGAGTTGTTGCTGTTGATCTTACCGATTTCCAGTGCACGGGTAGTGAAAGTTTTCCGATCGCTGAAAGACTTGGTCACGCTGAAGTTAGAGCGGAAGGTCAGGTCTTTGGTCAGCGTTAATTCAGCATAAGGGTTGATGTTGATACGGTTGACAGGTGTTCTGTCGTCCAGGCGCATCAGGGTAGCAACCGGGTTGGCGAGGTCACCATAAGAACCTGCATAAGCAGCTGGCAGACCACTAAAAGCACCGGTGGCAGTATAAGGTGTCACATTGCGTGGGTAACCCAGCGCTGTGAAGATGATACCTGTGTAAGGGCTGGTAGTGTTAGCACCGTTACCGTTGGTATAAGTATAGTTCATGTTTTCGCCGATCTTCAGCCATGGTTTGATCTGGGCATCGGTGTTGAGACGGAAGGTATAGCGCTCGCTGTTGGTGTTCAGGAGGATACCATCGTTCTTGCGGTAGCCAAAGCCCATGTAGTAATGGTTTTTGTCAGTACCACCGTTTACGCCTACATTATAATCCTGGATTTTGCCGGTACGGAAAATGGCATCCTGCCAGTCGGTACGGGTGACTTGTCCATCAGGATAGATAGCTGCGTTGAATGCATCGGCACGGGCGATACCAGCTGCATCATAAGCCGTGTTTTCAACGTCTGCAAATTCTTTAGCTGTGAGCACGTCGAGTTTTTTAGCGGCCCATTGCCAGCCGGTTTTAGCATCTACATTTACAGTAGCGGTACCTGATTTACCTTTTTTGGTAGTGATGAGGATCACACCACCGGAAGCGCGTGCACCATAGATGGCAGCAGATGCATCTTTCAGTACGTTGATAGATTCGATATCGTTCGGGTTGATAGGACCACCGGTGTAAATAGATCCATCTACAACATAGAGGGCTTCTTCACCGTTGATACCGCCTAAGCCACGAACATATACAGTAGGTGCTGCGGTTGGATCACCACCGTTGTTAGATACGATTACACCGGCAGCTTTACCTTGCAGGGCTTCGGTTACATCGTTCAGTGAGCGGGAGCTGAGTTTATCTAATTGAACATCAGCAACGGCGCCGGATACGGTAGCTTTACGCTGGGTACCGTAACCTACAACTACGAGCTGGTTCAGGTTCAGGCTGTTTTCCTGTAATACGATGGAGAAGGCACGTTGGGTGCCGATGGTGATTTCTGCTGACTTGTAACCAATCATAGTGATGGTAAGGACGGTTGCATTGTCAGGTACGGTGAGTTTGAAATGACCGTTGGCATCGGTATGGGTGCCGGTGGTAGTACCTTTTACAAAAACGGTGGCGCCGATGAGGGGTCCGTTTTTGTCGGATACGGAACCGGTGATGGTGATGTCGTTAACAGCTTGCTGGAGGCTGGTGTGGGCCAGGGAGGCAGTGCTGTCGTAGATCAAGATGGTGTTGTAGCGTTCTTCGAATTTTAAGGAAGATTGGCTGAGAAGGTCCTGGAGAATATCGACTACAGCGGTTTTGCGGTAGGTATTGGCGTGAACCTGGACTTTTCTGAGGGCATCTTCATCGTAGGCAAGACTGATCTGGGCGGCAGATTCCAGTTGTTTGAGGGCAGCGGAGAGGCTACCTTGTTGAACCTGGAAGCGTTGTAGCATTTTGTGCAGTTCCTGCCGGCCGGATGGTTTTGCCATGGCGGAGGTAACCAGCAGTAGCAGGGCCATTGTGGCTGCGAATGCGTGTTTGACGCGGGTAGAGAAAAGTACTTTGTCTGTGTGCATATATAGTGTTTGTTAAGGCAATAGTTTGTGTGTGATTGATAGGTTTGTTTAATTTTTTACGGCAATAGTTTTTTGATGCTGATTTTTTTCAGGCAATATTTTTCCCTGCTGGTGTTTATCACCAGTTCGGGAAGTGAGATATTAATGGCTTATTGCTACAGCGTCTTGCTACTCAATGCTCAGTTGATCACGCTGCAGTTTGAAATGAATTTTCGGTTTATATGAAATTTTCTCCACGACTTCCAATAGTGCCGGTAAAGGCATTTTGTCAGTAATGTGGAGGTTATAGCTTCCTTTCCTGGTATCCAGTTTTGTAGTGGCAGCGATGCCATAGTGCTCCCTGATAGCCAGTACCAGGTCGTACAAAGAAGCGTTGCGCAGGATGATTTCTCCTTTTGTCCATGCTAAGAGATCAGTGGCAGAGATGACGTCCTGTTTTACGATGCCTTTGTTACAAGTGAGGCGTTGATCGGGTACCAGGATGGTTTTGCTGGTGCCGCTTTGTACGCTTACTTTACCAGTGGCGACAGCGATGCGGGATACCTTGTTATTATATTCTGCAATAAACGAGGTGCCGAGTACGGTGGTGCGCACACCGCTGACATCAGATACGATGAATGGTAGTGCAGGATTGGTCCTGACATCGAAGAAGGCTTTTCCTTCTTTTAAAATTACTTTCCTTAAGCTATTGTATTGTAAGGTGCTGTAGGCACCGAGATATACGACAGAGCTATCGGGGAGATAGATTTTTTGGATGCGGTGGCTGGTATTGGTGATGGTTTGCCATTTGGCTGCCAGTTGTGATTTTTGTTGGCGAGGCCAGAGGAGGTAAGTACCAAGTATTAATGGCAGGATGGCAGCGGCCGCTTTGAACCAGTAGTGATTTTTTTTGCCGGATAAGACAGGAATTTCTTTCATCATAGAGCGCCTGATAGCATCCAGGTCGGCAGCCGGGGCTACGTCGGAGGCATTGGCTTCCAGGGCGTCGAGCCAGTCAAAGAGAAGTTGTTCTTCTTCTTTGGAGCAGTGGCCCTGCTGGTATTTTTTTAAGAGTGATGAAAGGTCTTTTTTGTCCATTTGATATAAAGACACGGGAGAAGGGGGGAGTAACTATTGATGAGGTAGATTTTTTTTTATTTTATACTTTGATATGGAAGTGTTTTATGCATAGGGACAGATATTATTATTCTACGATAAAAATATGCTTTATGCGCTGAAGGGCAGTGTTGAGCTGGTTACGGATGGTTTGAGGGCTGGAACCTAGTCGCAGGGCGATTTCAGCGACAGAGAGGTTTTCGATCCTGTTCATGTAGAAGACTTCTTTCATGCGCTCTGGCAGGCGATTGATGGATTGCATGAGTTGTTGTTCGGTTTCTTTGAGGTGGAGTTGTTCATGAGCGGGGGTGGCGTGATAGTTTTCGGCTACCTGTTGGAAGGTGTCGACATGTTTTTGGTAGAGGTTTTCATCGCGCATGGCGTTGAGGAGGCGATGTTTGAGGGCGGTACGGAGGTAGGGGAGGATGGCGGTGACAGGGGGGAGGGAGGTGTGTTTTTCCCAGAGATGGATGAATACACTTTGGACAGCGTCCTGCGCGGTGGCGGGATCGCGGGTGATCCTGCAGGCGTAGGTGAAGAGGTTTTGCCAGTGCAGCTCGAAGAGCTGACGGAAAGCGTCTTCGTTGCCTGATCGGATAAGATCCCAGTGTGTATGTTGACAATCTTTGGGCATAAGGTGAATCAATGATGCAAAGGTATTGGTTGTTCCTTATGAGGGGTAATTATCAAATTGTTAACCGATGAGATGGCCTGCGGCAGCAAGGAAGTGGGCTTATTTCAGGCTGGCGCCTGATGGGCGGATTTGATGGTTGTGAGGGAGAGGTGTTATGCAGATTTGCGGCAGAATGAGAAAGGGCCAGCTTTTTACAGGAATGAGAGGCATTCAGGATTATGTCCAAATGAGAAGAGTTCAGTTTTATGCCCAAATGAGAAGAGTTCAGTTTTATGCCCAAATGAGAAGAATTAAGTTTTTTGCCGGAATGAGAAGAGTCCAGCTTTTTACAGGAATGAGAAGAATTTAGCTTTTTGCGGGAATGAGCAAAATGCTGGTTTATGCCAGATTGAGAAATGTTCAGGCTTATACTGGATGGAGAGATGAACGTTTTCATGACAACAGGAATTACGACTATGAATATAAAAAAAAATCCCAGGCTTTTTACTGCCTGGGAAATAATAAGGTGCGTAAAGGGGTTTCATTACATAGCTGCCAACTGTACTTTCTGTTGCAGTTCGATCACGCTATCACGGAAAGTATTATCAGTATCCATCAGGTCTTTTACTGTCTGGCAGGAGTGAATCACCGTAGTGTGGTCACGTCCGCCGAAGTGTTCGCCGATAGTTTTTAAAGAGTTCTTTGTAAAAGACTTTGCAAGGTACATTGTGATTTGTCTGGCCTGTACAATTTCACGTTTACGTGTTTTTTGCAGGAGTTTATCATAAGGTACATCAAAGTATTCGCATACCATTTTTTGAATGCTTTCGATTGTGATTTCTTTAGAAGAAGTTTTAACGAAAGATTTCAGGACGCGCTTAGCGAGTTCAAGATCGATCTCTTTCCTGTTGAGAGAAGATTGTGCGAGCAGGGAGATGAGTGCACCTTCCAGTTCGCGTACATTGCTTTGAATATTATATGCAACATACTTTACAACTTCTTTCGGCATTTCAAGACCATCATTCTTCATCTTCATTTCGAGGATCTCCATACGCGTCTCGAAGTCCGGCATTTGCATGTCGGCACTTAGTCCCCAGCGGAAGCGGCTCAGCAATCTTTCCTGCAAGCCATCCAGGTCTTTGGGCGACTTATCGGATGTTAATATGAGTTGCTTACCGGATTGATGCAGGTGGTTGAAGATAGCGAAGAACGCATCCTGTGTTTTTTCTGCACGGGCAAAGAACTGTATGTCATCTACGATCAGCACATCGATGAGCTGGTAGAAGTGAATGAAGTCATTGATGATACTGTTCTTAGAGTGATCAATGAACTGGTTAATAAATTTCTCAGCGCTTACATACAGCACTGCTTTGTTGGGATGAAGGCGTTTTACTTCATTACCGATCGCTTGTGCAAGGTGTGTTTTACCTAAACCAACAGAACCATATATAACTAATGGATTGAAGGAGGTTCCACCTGGTTTTTCAGATACTGTTTTACCAGCTCTGCGTGCCACGCGATTGCAATCACCTTCTATGTAAGCGTCGAAGGTGTAATGTGGATTCAGCTGCGAGTCTATCTGTACGCGTTTGATACCCGGGATAACGAATGGGTTCTTCACCGGATTTTGTATCGTAAGCGGAAAATCAACTTCGCTGTCTTTCTTGGTCTTAGTGAATTGCCCAGGCATATTCACGGTTTTAGGATGTTGGTGGGGTGTTCCATTCTCAACTACTATGCGATATTCCAGCCTCGCTTCTTTTCCCAGTTCACGCTTGATTGTTTTGCCTAATAATCCAACGTAATGTTCCTCAAGATATTCATAAAAGAACTGACTAGGTACTTGAATCGTTAAAACATTGTTTTCAAGCTGGATCGGTTTAATAGGTTCAAACCAGGTTTTAAATGGCTGCCATTCCACAATATCCCTAATTATATTAAGACACCTTTCCCAAACTTGTTCGCAAGTTTTATTCATTGAGCTATTGTAAATTAATGTTGTTTGAATTAAGGATTGTTTCTCGAATTCAAAATTTTCCAACGTGGGGAGTTGAAAAATTTTCAGACAGGGCAACGAATATCTGTACAAAATGTTGAAAAAAAAAATTTTTCTACCCTTGTTTTATATCGCCCAACACCAGTATCGCCACCTTGTTTTTGTTGTGTTTTTTTCTGTTGTCACGCACGGTTTCCCGACGTAAAAAACCGATTAAAACTAATACCACACTTCTTTGATATCCAGATTATTCCAGTTGACATTAACATGTTTGTCATAGATATGTGTTAGCGAGTGATAAAATAACATTGTACAGGTAAATTATGTCGGGTGTATGCCATCTTTTATGGCGGGTCCGATGTTAATAATTCCGTACGGGCGTGCAAAACTATGTTAGTAATTGTAATTAAAAAAATGTGCCTAAGCTTATCAAATACCATGCAAATTCCTTAATATCCGCGCAAACGAGGGAGAATGTCCCGGACTGATGAAATCTTACCTGTAAATAGCTAGTGGCCAGCCCATATAGGTAAACTGTTCCACCCTAAATTTTATTGCGCTGGATTGAAGCTAAAAGACTTATCTTTGACCTCTTGAAAAAAGTTTAAATTTAATTATATGAGTTTTGAAATAACCGGAAAGCTGATCGTGAAATATAATACGATGCAACGTAGCGAAACCTTTAAGACACGGGAGTTCGTTATTGAAAAGTCCGACGATATCAACGGCCGCGTTATAAACAACTACATCAAGTTCCAGGCGGTACAGGACAGGACAGCTATCGTAGACCGCTTCAATGAAGGCGAAACTGTAAAGGTTTACTTCAATATCAGAGGTACACGTTGGGAAAAAGACGGTCGTGTCAATTATATCACCAACCTGGATGCATGGCGCATGGAATCAGTAGTAGCGGGCGCTCCAGGCCAGGATACTATGCCTAACTACAACACTTCCCAGGAAATATCTTCCCCAGGTGGTGCTGCAGCAGCTGATGACCTGCCATTCTAATCAGACAATAACAACTCATTAACAAAAAATAGTGGAACGGGTACCTGTGCGAGCAGGTACCCGTTACTTTTGAAAAGAAAAATATCCCGGATTTCAGGGAGCAAAAAAGTTTTAGGATAATTACCTAACCTAAGTATCATGATTGAACAAGTATCTTTGAAGTTACTGCCGTCTCAGGCGGATAACGACCATGCTATCACCAAAGCGGCCGCTGCCGCACTCAGTGTCTCTCCAACTGCTATCACAGGCTTTCATATACTGAAACGCTCTATTGACGCCCGTTCCAAACAGGTGTACTTCATGCTTACGCTCAAGGTATTTGTGAATGAACCATTTCATGAAAGGGAGAAATTCATACCAATATATGATACTTTAGCACCAGCAGCACCTGTTGCTATTGTGATCGGTGCAGGGCCTGCGGGGCTCTTTGCCGCGCTGCACCTGATTGAAGCAGGCATCAAACCCATCGTACTGGAACGGGGAAAAGATGTCAGGTCAAGAAGGCGTGACCTTGCTGCCCTCAATAAGACAGGCGTGGTAAACCCTGATTCCAACTATTGCTTCGGCGAAGGCGGCGCTGGTACTTACTCTGACGGCAAGCTCTATACACGTTCCAATAAGAGAGGGGATATTAATCGCATACTCAGCATCTTTGTTCATTTTGGTGCAACAGAAAAAATATTATACGAAGCCCATCCACATATAGGTACCAACAAGCTGCCACATATCATTGTAGCCATGCGGGAGCAGATCATCAACAGCGGTGGTGAAGTGCACTTTGATCAGAAGGTGACAGATTTTATTATTAAAGATCATCATATCAGGGGCGTGAAAACTGCTTCAGGGGCTACATTCAATGCTTCGCAGGTGATACTGGCCACAGGTCACTCTGCCCGCGATATCTTCCGCTTATTGCATGATAAACAAATTCTCATCAGTGCAAAGCCATTTGCATTGGGTGTGCGTGTAGAACATCCGCAGGAACTCATAGACAGTGCCCAGTATCATTGCGCAGTGAGGGGAGAGCACTTGCCACCAGCGAGTTATAGCCTGGTAGAGCAGGTAGATGGCCGGGGCGTGTTTTCCTTCTGTATGTGCCCTGGTGGCATTATTGCACCTGCTGCTACTGATCCCGGTGAATTGGTAGTGAATGGCTGGTCTCCTTCTAAAAGAGATAACCCGTTTGCCAACTCAGGGATGGTGGTGACGGTGGATGAAAGTGACTTCGAACTGTTCGCAGACAAAGGTCCGCTGGCAGCGATGTACTTTCAGCAGATGGTAGAGCAGCATGCATTCCAGGCAGGAGGCGGACAGTTTGTGGCGCCTGCGCAACGTATGACGGATTTTGTCCACAATAAAGTGTCTACAACTTTACCCGATTGTTCTTATGTACCGGGTGTGAAAAGTACCAACTTAAAGGAGGTGTTACCACCTGGTGTACATACAAGACTGGCGCAGGCTTTCACTGCATTTGGGAAGAAGATGAAAGGCTACTATACTAACGATGCGATACTGGTAGCGACTGAATCACGTACATCTTCGCCTGTGCGTATACCTAGAAATGATGAAGACCTGATGCACCCGCAGATCAAAGGATTGTATCCATGTGGTGAGGGTGCTGGTTATGCGGGAGGTATTGTCTCTGCTGCTATGGACGGAGAGCGTGTAGCAGCCCGTATTATTGGATTTTATCACGGATAGTGGTATTTTGATCACATATATTTATTTAGTGCTGAGGGGATAACTATCATTGCTGAAAGTTTTTTCCATGAATAAGATCAGAAGAACTGAGTTCGGAATTGCTACGGGCATCTTCCTGCTTATCCTATTTTCCTTGCTATACAAGAGTGTAGCTTACAATGTATTTGACCTGCAACGCGACTATGGCTGGAAATTCGCGCGATATCACCAGGTGTTTGATTACTATAAACATTACCTGTTCCCTTTATTAGCACATATTGCTATTGTATACTTTTCTTTTGTGTTTGTGCATGGGGTGGTAGTGCCCCGGTTTTATGAGAAGCAAAGGTATTTACTGGGTGGATTGCTGTCATTACCGGCATTGATAATCCTGTTTGTGACCATTTTGGTGTCAAATACGTGGTTGTATGGATACCTGTTTGGGGTATACAAAACTGTGCGCGGTGTGCATACACATTGTGCCAAGGCTGCTTTTCTGCTGACTACGTTTTACGTAGTTGTTTACTTAATATATTATGCAGGCAGGTATTTGTTTTTACAATATGCATATGAGCGGATGGTGAACAAACCCTGGTTTCGTCAGTCTTTGATAGATGGGGCTGTGATAGCGGGGATTATTGGGTTTTGGATAATGGTGGCGAGGAGTGATGACCGTGGGGTTGCGATTATGATATTTTGTGCCGGTACCTTTTGTGGGTTTATGTACTTTGTGGCGATGCACAGGTTGTATCCACGTTTTATTGTACATCGTAATAAGAAGATATTATTCCAGGAGGCTATTGGGTTTTGGATGATTTCGCTGGTGTGGATGTTAGTAGCCGGGTTACAGGCCCGTTATAATGGGGGCGGATTGTATGCAGCGGGTATTGTAACTGTAACGCTTGTGACGGCGATTGTGATATTGCCTGCGGCGTGGTGGATTTTTAGTGCGAGGAATGCCAGAGCTTCGACATTACAGGGATTGCGACAGGCATTAACGCATACAGAAGCAGGGTTGGATTTTTTGCGCTGGCAGATTAACCCGCATTTCCTTTTTAATGCACTCAATACTTTATATGGTACTGCCTTGCAGGAGCGTGCAACGGCTACGGGGCAGGGTATTCAGCAGTTGGGAGATATGATGCGGTTTATGCTGCATGATAATACACTGGAAAGTATTCCTTTGGAGAAAGAGATTGCTTACCTGCAGAACTACATTGCTTTGCAACGACTGCGTACGCAGGGTACACCTGATATTATTATCGATGTGAATATAGATGAAGCGTTATGTGAGCATAACATTGCACCTATGTTGCTGATTCCATTTGTAGAAAATGCATTTAAGTATGGGATTAGTCAGCGGAATAAGTCGAGGATTAATCTCTCTTTATCATGTACGGAGGATAAGATCTATTTTGATGTGTATAATAGTATTCATGCGAATAAGAGTATGGAGATTGAGAATGAGAGCATGGGTATAGGGATTAATAATGTACGGCAGCGGTTGAATCTGCTGTACCCGGGAAGGCATGATTTGAATATACGTGAGACGGGGACGGAGTTTTTTGTACATCTGACATTGGTTGTTGATCCTGCTAAAAATGATGAGATATGAAACTGACAGCGATAGCGATAGATGATGAACAGGTAGCGCTGTCTGTGATTCGTACGCATGCACAGCAGGTAGAGTTCCTGGATGTAAGGGGGTATTTTACGGATCCGTTTGCAGCGTTGGCGTATCTTGAAAAGGAGCCGGTGGATTTGATATTTTTGGATATAAAGATGCCGGATATATCGGGGTTGGAATTGATGACAACGCTGCCGGGAGGGCCGTTGGTGATATTTACGACGGCGTATAGTGAGCATGCGGTGCAAAGTTTTGAGTTGGATGCGGTGGATTATTTGTTGAAGCCTTTTTCGGAGGAGCGGTTTTTGAAGGCTTGCAATAAGGCGAGGGGGTTGTTGGAGATGATGGAGAAGAGTGCGAGGGCGGATGCGCCGAATTATGTGATGGTGAAGAGTGGGTATGAGCAGTATAAGATTTTGCTGCGGGATATATTGTATTTGGAGAGTGCGGGGAATTATATTTCGTTTGTGACGAAGGAGAAGAAGATTTTGTCGAGGTTGTCGATGCAGGAGGCGTTGGCGTTGTTGCCACAGGTGTTGTTTACGAGGGTGCATAGGAGTTTTATAGTGGCGAATGAGAAGGTGACGAGGGCGGATAGGAGTAGTTTGTATGTGGGGGAGGTGGTGGTGCCGATTGGGGCGGCGTATGCGGAGGCGGTGGGGAAGGTGTTGAAGTGATGGCCTGCGGCAGCAAGGAAGAGGGTTGTTTTTCTGGCTGACGCCAGTGAGGAGAGACGGAATTGATGGCAATGAATGTTTGGTGATGGGTTGCGGCGGCAGGGAAGGAGGGTTGTTTTTCTGGCTGATTTTTAATACAAGAATAT
>NZ_JBCNKH010000062.1:0-33328 GCF_039596135.1 Chitinophaga sp. | reverse complement strand
GGCATGGCACATATCTCCGCTAAAACCGCTGTTCTTCTTAATTTTGATCACCGCACCCAGGGTATCCTGGGTAGTATTCAGACCTACACAGGTCAGTTCTTCAAAGCTTACATCAGCCTGTCCTACTGGTTGACAAATGATCTTTGAGATAGCGCTGATATCGACTTTCAGTTTTTGAATCTCTGCCAGGTCATAACCCCCGGCAGCTTTATAGAGTTGGGTGCCGTTGCTGATCTTCGCTACAATAGACGGATAGAACGTACGGTGATCAGGTACCTGTGCACGTTTGTATGTGGCATACAATTGCTCTAAAGGTGGCACAGGGGGAACAGGGGGTAAATCGACTGTTGCCTGC
Organism: Chitinophaga sp.; assembly: GCF_039596135.1. Classification (GTDB taxonomy): domain Bacteria; phylum Bacteroidota; class Bacteroidia; order Chitinophagales; family Chitinophagaceae; genus Chitinophaga. The sequence continues at coordinate 32,973 of NZ_JBCNKH010000062.1, read as the reverse complement.
AGGTCGATATTCGCGAGAAAGTCTGGTTTCTCCTTCACATTCAGTGCAGTGAAGATATCATTCCAGATGATGAACTTTCTGCGGGGAAGTTGAATATGTACGTCTTTGACATTACCATAGTATGGCTTGTCATTCGGATCAGCAGAGGGAACGCTGTTCCATGATAATACCGCTCTCACAGTTGGGATCACAGCCTGGTTGCAGGCAAGGAAACGGCGGTATTTCTCATCATTGATGTACAGGAAGGTCATGTACTTCAGCGGGTGTTGCGGACCAGGAGGTAGGTTAGAAATATCAGCTACCTTAAAGCTGGTGTAGCCCATATCCTGGAAACCGCTGCCATCTTTGAAGTCTACAAAGAAGCGTACATATTCTTTAGAGCCATTGGTACAGAGACCGCCGCTGTAGCCGGCGGCCTGCTTGATGCTTACAATTGCTTCCAGCTTGCCTTTGGAAGGATTGTAGCCCACACAGGAAAGCTCTTCCCATGTAGTAATGCTGTTGGTGATAGCAGCCTGTGTGAACGACTGCAATAAAAAGGTCTGACGGGTAAAGAGTTGCTCCTCAGACAGACCAGGGATTTTCAGATTTTCCATGACGTTTTTTTTGGGGTGACTAAATTCTACTTTGTTGTGGTGAAACAAAGGTAGACACCCCCAAAAAAACCGCCTAGCGTATTAATACCTGATTTGAACAGGTAGTTATGCCATATATTCCCATGCGCTTTGATATGCATTCTTACCTTCTGCATAAGCTATAAAGTCGGCATAGAAAGGCAGCTGAGACAGCGTAGCACTATCGCCAATCACCACCAGTTTCTTCCTGGCCCTTGTCATAGCCACATTCATACGCCTGATGTCAGAGAGGAAGCCGATCTTGCTGTCATTATTACTTCTCGTCATACTGATATAGACAATATCTCTTTCCTGCCCCTGAAAGCTATCGATTGTATTCACGGAAATCCTGTCTCCGAAAGGCTGTAGCTCAGGTGAATGCTCCAATTGTTCTTTCAACAGCTGGATCTGTTGTTTATAAGGAGAGATGATGGCAATACTGGGGAAATCCGCAGGTTGGTAATGTGTATTCAATGTATCTACAAACTGCGAGAGGTGTTTAAAAAGGAACGCGGCTTCTTCCGGATTGGTCGTACTGGTGCCTTCTGTCTGTTCATCAAATCCACACCCCGCTGTATCTACAAAAGACAAAGGACTATCTGCAGAAAAGAGGAGGTGTTCGGCTACTGAATTATGTGCCTTCAGTTTATCGTTATAGAAGATAGAAGATGAATACCCCATGATGGTAGCATGCATGCGGTACTGTTCTTCCAGCAATACCACTGCTTCCGGATGCAATGTTGTACACTTTTCCAGCAATGTATGTGCAAGACCGTTACGAGCCGCTTCATCTGATTTGATAGTAGGAGAGAGCTGGCAATGGTCACCTGCCAGTACTACTTTTTCTGCTTTCAGGATCGGAATCCAGCACGCAGGTTCCAGTGCCTGTCCGGCTTCATCTATTACCACGGTATGGTATTTCAGTTGCTTCACGGTATAGTGGTTAGCACCAACTAAAGTCGCCGTGATCACCTGTGCTTTATTAATCAGGTCTTCGGCAATATATGACTCTGTGTTTTCTACGGCTTTCATAATATTACGCGCTTCATCGAAGAGGGCTTTGCGCTGTTCGCGTTCCGCCTTTCCAAAATTCCGCTTGTACTTATGCGCCATGTCCCTGAACTCATTCGCCTGTTTGCGCAGGCGTTTCACTTCTTTCATGCTACTGTGTTCAGACATTTTGCTATCGAGGGTGAGCGACATGAGTTTTTCGGATACTCTTGCCGGGTTACCCACACGCAGTACGTTCATGCCTTCGTCAGAAAGTTTTTCACTTAGCAGGTCTACCGCAGTATTGCTGGGCGCCACCACAAGAATTTGTTTACGGTCCTGCGCATACAAAGCTTTAATAGCTTGTACCAGGGTAGTCGTTTTGCCGGTACCCGGAGGACCATGTACAATGGCCAGTTCATTGGCAGCCAGTATTTTGTTCACCGCATCCTGTTGGGAAGCATTGAGCCGGGGATGGGTAAAACGGGGGAGTTCATTATTAAAGGTAGGTGCCTTTTCACCAGTCAGGATTTGTACCAGCGTATTTTTATCGGCCCCTGATGCCTGTTTTAAGGCATTTTGCATCTCGTCGTAGCTATTGGTATCAAAAGACAGGTCGATGCCTAATTTCCCGTCATCTGCCCATTCAGGGAGCTCATCGGTGCGTAAGGCGATTTTCAGGCGGTTCCCGCTCTGGTAAGAGATGGTCCCTTCTATATTATCTTTCCTGGGATCGTGGTTAGAAAACAGCACGGCAGAGGCGCCAAAACGCAGCTGGTGTGCAATATCCTGGTGGGTAGTCCGCTCTACTTCGACGGTCAGGTAGTCGCCGCGGCTCATTTCCGTCCCCCTGATGGCAATAGGATACCAGGTGAGACCATTGGCCCGGCGTTCGGCTACAGATGTCTTTTCCGTAAGTGAAATATACGACTGGCGATCTTCTTCTCTTTCAATCTTCAGCAGATCCAGCAGCTTTTTAAAATAATCCATGGGCGCAAAGGTACGCCTTTCAGACATTACATACCTTTCTCCGGCGATTCGATCACTGAGAGAATATTACCTGCAGGATCCTCAAACCAGGCGATCAATGGCCCGCCACCTCTGAAAATACCTTTGTCATCTGTTTTGATCTCGCCGCCATACTGAATAAACCGGATTCCCTTACTGCTCAGTTCATCTACCGCCTGGTCAATATTATCTACCGGGAAATTCAATACTGTATAAGAAGCAGGGGAGTGGGTAGCCTTAGGATATACCAGTACTTTCGAGTCATTGTTGATGTGCAGCTCCATCACACCCATAGGCCCGTCCGTCACCTCCATCCCAAGTTTATCCTGGTAAAAAGATTTCGCTTTTTGAATATCATTGACCGAAAATCCACTGAAGGCTTTATTGGTTAATATCATAACGATGGGGTTTTATTGAAATAACAATTTAAGCATATTCCGCCACCGGGCCATGCACCAGCCACTGCAATTAATAGCCGGAAATTTAATAAGTTTGTCGAAACTAACCTACAAACCCGCATGGAAACTAATGTACTTGTACCCACTCTGGCAACCCATCTTGCAACCGCTATTCAGTCATTTGATTTTGAAGCCCCAGTTACCCTCACTATCGAAGCTGTAAACGATACCGTTCATATACGGGAACTAGAGCTCGAAATTGTCTGTGACATATTAGGTATTCAGGAACACGGTAATGATATCAGGGTATATCACCTGTCTTTTTTGATCCGCCTCAGGGGAGACAATATTATGTACGAAGAAATGGCTGCCATCGGCACCGAGCCCGAAGAATCTATGTCACAGGGAGCCTACGTCTTTTTTCGCGGTTTCCTCACTGGTTTCTTCCAATGCCTGTTAGGCTACTATGAACCTGTATATGAGCTCAAAAACACTGCCGGCGACGAGTTTCATCTCAACTACAGTCACCTCCAGGTACAGGGCGCCTTTATGGATGATATGGAAGAACACAAAGACAATACCTTCCCCGACATTCTTTATCCTGCTATCAAAGAAGTATTTGAAAGAGAAATCACTGACCCCGGTCATGATTACAAAGATTTTTACTGGATTAAAATTTACCTGAGCAGACAACCAGGTGGTACATTCATCGGCGAATGCCGCTTCGATAACAACATCTGGGATTATGCACTCAATGAACTCGTTGAGTACGATTACAAACTATGGAAAGAAACGGATCGTTTCCTGGGTAAGAAGCAATTCATTTTTATCCGCAGATGCCCTAAATAACATGACGAATCTCACATTAGCGGCCTTGAATAGGCCGCTTAAAAAATTATTAATTGTTTCTTTGACAATTAAAGTAATTCCACTACATTTGTTTCATATTACTACTAGTTCCACCTATGTGACACGTTTATGAAACTAAGTATTGTTATACCAGCAGAGCGAACATTTGCAATTGTAGGTTCGTACCGAAGAAAATTCCCGGAATGAAATCACTGCAGCGATACAGTCCTTTCACTCTAATTTACAATAGCTAATAATGTCCAAAACTTTCAGGGGGATACCGGAAGCGTGAATACTATTTTACGGCACAACAAAGAAGGACATTGTTACAACATTTTCAATAAAACTGGGTTTGCCGGTCAGCGCAAACAGTGAACACTAATCGGTATAAGCACTGATACATCACGCCTTTATAAAGGCGTCAGGGGATTCGTATGCGTTTTTATTTCTTATCAATCTAAATTGTTTTTTATGAAAAAACGATGGTGGCAATTTATTGTCACAATTACGCTATCAGCATTTGCACTGGTATCCTGCCAGAAATGGGACAAATGGGACCCAGCCTCCGGCAACCAGACCTATGTAGCTCCCCCGGTAGTGGTGGATGCAGCCTATTCCAATGTATCTGAACCGACGATAGAGAAAGAGAATGGCGTATATTATATCATCTCATCCAACGATTCAATGGATGTATTTTCATATCAACCAGGATTGATACTACGTACTACCAGCGATCTCGTAAACATGCAGATGGCAGACAATACTGCTTATATTCTGAATGATATTGTACCAACCCGCAAAAAAAATCTACTGGCGCTTGATGCAACTGTCGATACCACTAAAGTGACTATCCGTGAGCCTTTCCTTTTTAAAAAAGATGGTACTTACTACCTGTACTATTCCGTCAGTGCGGGTAGTGGTACCTCTTTAATTGGTTGTGCGACCACCACTTCGCTCGCAGACAACGAATGGACTGACAAAGGCATCGTACTAAGCTCTACATCATCTTCTACTACCGGTATGGCAGCCTGCCCTTCTGTAATACAACACGATGGCAGTATATATATGGTTTATGGCAATGCCGGTATTTATATTATTCAACTCGCATCTGATGCAATCACACCGCAAGGTTCAGCAACTGTCCTGATCAGCAACACCACTGCTTCTTCTCCTTCTATGGTTTACTACAATGGCTACTATCATTTATTCTTTAGCTCTTATGGTATGACGGTGAACCATGGTGCATCTGCCTCACCTACCGGTTCCTTCACTGACTTCACAGGTTATCCGAGTGGGGACCTGAACTACAGGATCCTTACTCCATACAAGATTGGTAACGGTACACAGTGGACACTCACCACCGGTTGCAACGTATGGCAGGATCCGGATGATAGCAACTGGTATGTAGTACACGAAGCAGCCAATAGTCTGCACATCCGCTCCATGCACTGGATCGATCCGGCAAAGGTAACGTCCAACTTTGTCAATGGTGTAAAATTTCCCATTGCTACATTCAGCCCTGAACGTTATACCACCGTTGAAAATACTTCATTCACCACAGCAAATATGATCGGTACATGGTACTTTGGCACACTCTGGATTATCACCAGCGGTTACAATGCCATTCCCGGCGCCACTATGGTCTTTGCTGAAGATGGTACCTATACCGACGGCGGCAATGGCGGCACCTGGTCTTATGATGAAACCACACATATCCTCACCTTACATAGCTTAAGCTGGAACGAATACCTTTCCCTGTATGTGAACTATGCCTCTGACTGGGATAATAGTAACAGTGCTGTACTGGTAGCTGCCGGCGCGGATATGTATTCATGGTACGGCGGCTGCTGGATGCAACATTCACTTTAATTGTATTTAACTATGAAAGGAACACTATTCATCATACTCTTGTTGTGTTTAGCAGTACAGGCAGGTATGGCTCAAACCCTGTCTGTACACGGCGTGGTAAGAGATTCAAAAGGCACCGGCATCCCCGGCGCTACCATCATGGAAAAGGGGACCTCAAACGGTATCTCTTCAGATAATGAAGGACATTTTAAATTGAACGTAAAGCCTGGTGCTACCCTGTTGATAAGTGCCATGGGCTTCACCGCAAAAGAAATCCCCGTAAACGGACAAACAACTTTCACCATCGCACTGAGCGATAAGAACGAAGAACTGAATGAAGTGGTCGTAGTGGGTTATGGCGTGCAGAAGAAAGAAAGTGTCGTCGGCGCTATCGCTACCCTCAATTCAAAGGAATTATTAAAATCATCTTCTCCCAATATCTCACAGGCCATTGCTGGTAAACTGCCTGGTGTATTCACCGCACAGGGCTCCGGCGCACCAGGTAGTGATGATGCAAGTATCTATATCAGGGGGCAGGCTTCCTTTGCAGGTACCAACCAGCCATTGGTGCTGGTAGATGGGGTAGAACGTAAATTTGCCCAGATCGCACCAGATGATATCGAAAGCATGTCTGTACTGAAAGATGCCTCTGCTACTGCTGTATACGGTGTACGTGGTGCAAACGGTGTGATCCTCATCACCACCAAGCGCGGTATGGAACAAAAGCCTGTTGTGAGCCTCACACTCAGTACACAGATCCAGTCTCCCACCCGTAAAGATAAATACCTCAACTCCTACGAATCTGTAAAGCTGCTGAATGAGGCACTTACAAACGACGGACTTACAGCGCAATACAACGATGCTGACCTGGAAATGTACAGGAAATCTGTAGATGGACAATTGACTTCTACTGAAGCACAGTTGTATCCAAATGTAGACTGGTACAGCGAAGTATTGAACAAAACAGCACCGGCACAGCGTTACAATGTAAACATACAGGGTGGTACCAAACGCCTTCGTTACTTTACCTCCCTGGAGTATTACGATCAGGACGGTTTATACAAAGATCTCACGAACAGTTCTTCTTACACACAAAGCTCCAATGCCGCTTTCAAGCGTTACGGCTTCCGTGCGAACTTAGACTTTTCCCTGACTTCTACTACAAACCTGGGCGTGAACTTCGGTACCCGTTTCGAAGAGCGTAATGGCCCGAATGTAACAGAGAATTCCACCACCAAATACAATGAGATCTTTTATGAATTAAATCATACTCCCGGCTGGTTATTCCCTGTACAATACGATAATGGCTATTATGGCGGTAACTCACAGCACCAGAACAACATCGTTGCCAAACTGGCCAGAGGCGGTTTCTACAGAGATAACAACACCATCAACGAAACTAACTTTACCCTCAACCAAAAACTGGATTTCATTACCAAAGGGTTATCCTTCAAAGGTATGGCCTCATTTGACTATGAGACTTACTATGACAGGCGCTTTGGCGCAGGCTTCGCTACCTACGAACTCATAGATCGTACAAACCCGGATGTGACTGACAGTTATACCCGCTATAATGAAGATGAAGAACTGACCTATTCCGGCAATACCCAGACAGCCACCATGAAACTATACATGGAATATGGTCTGAACTACACCCGCGATATTGGTAAGCACAAAGTAACAGGGCTGGTACTTTATAACCAGAACGACTACCGTTACCAGGCAGACCTGGCCAGGCGTTACCAGGGTGTGGTAGGGCGTATTACCTATGCGTACGATAACCGTTTCATGGGTGAGTTCAACGCCGGTTACAACGGTTCTGAAAACTTTAGAAAGTACCATCGCTTTGGCTTCTTCCCATCTGCATCTGTAGGTTGGATGATCTCCAACGAATCTTTCCTGAAAGACCAGGGCAAATGGCTGGATCACCTGAAGATTCGCGCTTCCTATGGTGAAGTGGGGAATGATAAATACACAGTGAATGGTACAGACATCCGCTTCCTCTATGTAGAGTCCTGGTCATGGTACAACAATGTATACTACACCGGCGATGGTAATTACCACACGGGTATCTATGAAGGACAATATCCTAATAAAAATGTGACCTGGGAAAGAGCAAAGAAATACAACCTCGGTTTTGAATCCGGTTTTTACAAAGACCTCTTTTCCCTGGATGTAGACCTCTTCACAGAGCACAGGCAGAATATCCTCACTTCTTACCTCTCCGTACCTGAATACTATGGTGTAAGCATTGCAGCAGGCAACCTGGGCAAAACAGAGAACAAAGGTTTTGAAATAGCACTCAGGCACCATAACAAAATCGGTAAACTGGACTATACCGCCGGTGTCAACTTCACCCACGCGAAGAATAAAATTCTTGCGATGGATGAACCAGCTGGCAAACCAGCTTATCGCAGGAACACCGGTTATTCTATCGGGCAGTTTTACGGACTTGTAAGCGAAGGTTTCATTACACAATCTGATATTGATAGTAAGAAATTACCAACGTCTACATTTACCAGCGAGGTAAAACCCGGCGACCTGAAATACAAAGACATGAATGGAGATGGGTATATCGATGAAAACGATGTGACCCAGATCGGCTACAACACTGTACCGGAAAATACCTTCAGTGCATCTGTAGGGCTGAACTACAAAGGCTGGTCTTTCAGCATGATGTTCCAGGGTGTAGGTAAGGTAAGCCGCTACTACGATGAAGAAGCCCTCTTCGCATTTGTAGATGGTGGTAAAGTAAGAGAAGAACACCTGCAGCGTTGGGATCCATCCAAATCTGAGGACTACAACCTGGCACATGCCCGGTATCCTTTACTGCACTATGATGATAAAGGCAATCACAACCAGCGCCTGAGCACCTTCTTCCTGAAATCAGGCCGGTTCGTAAGGTTGAAAAATATAGAACTCGGCTACTCCCTGCCACGCGCACTCACGCAGCGCTGGTATATGTCAGACTGCCGCTTTTATGTCAATGCCAACAACCTGTTTACATGGGATGACCTGAATGGTTTGGTAGATCCGGAGAGCTCTATTTCCAATGCATATCCCATCATGAAATCTGTGAATGTAGGTGTAAACGTTAAATTCTAAAGCCATGCGATTGAAGCATATCATCATCACTTTAGCCGGCTGTGTTACCATACTCACAGCTTGTGAAAAGAGTAAGTTCCTCGACAAAACGCCCAGTGGTGAGCTCACCTCAGACCAGGTGTGGTCCAGCTGGACGAATACTGTGTACTACTACAACGATACATACAACTTTTTACGGAATGGCCAGGCCAGGATTACGGATGCCTGGATGGACGAAGCTACTGACCTGGCAGAAGCCAGCCGCTCTGCCTGTGGTACCCGTACCAGTTTCAATATAGGCGACTTCTATGCCACCGGTGGTGAACCTGAAATACTCGATACCTGGGCAACCTACTACCGCGGTATCCGCAAGGTGAATCTCTTCATGGAGCACATTGACAGCGTACCACTTGGTACAGAAGTATCCGAAGCTACCGGCGAAGCTGCCAGAAGCAGGATGAAAGCAGAGATGCGTTTCTTCCGTGCTTACTTCTACTGGGAACTCTGCCTGCGTTATGGTGCCATTCCAATCATCGATTCATCTATCGATCCTGACGCATCCCTCTCTACCATTTTAGCAAAATATCAGCGTCCTGCATCTATAAAGACATGTTTTGAATGGATTATGTCTGAGCTGAATGATTGCTATGCAGACCTGACCAGTGACAATGATGTATCTACTTCCGACCTGGGGCTGATCACAAAAGGCGCAGACCTCGCACTGATGGCAAGAATCAAACTCTACCTCGCGAGTCCATATTACCAGGACCTCGGTCTATATAGCTGGCAGGATGCTGCCGATGCCGCCAAACTGTTTATCGACAACTTTGGCAATGGTGCCCGCTACTCCTTATTTCAATATACCAGCAACTATGTGACTGCCTACCAGGATGCCATCAATACAAGAGTGGTGAGTGGTAACAAGGAGGTAGTCTTCTGGCGCAATGATGCTGCCGGCAACTGGTGGCAGAATGAATCTCCTGTAGGTTACGGTGGTTATGGTGGTCTATGTCCCAGCCAAACGCTGGTAGACATGTATGATATGGCAAATGGTGAATCTCCTTTTGCACAATACGATGCTACCGGTGCACCGGTATATGATGCCAGTGGTAATCCTGCAGTGAATACAGCCTCCGGCTACAGCGAGCAGGATCCTTACGCCAACAGGGATCCACGCTTTTATGCTACCATTTTGTACCATGGTGCACAATGGTGGTCAAGAGCAGTAGATGTATCCACTGGTGGTACGGACAATCCGGCTGGTAACGCCTATGCCACACCAACCGGCTACTACAACAGAAAATTTCATGATGATAGCCAGACAGATTACCTGGATGACAGCAAGACCATGTATCGCAACTGGATCTTCATTCGCTATGCCGAAGTATTGCTAGACTATGCTGAAGCTATCAATGAGGCACAGGGACCTACTGCCGAAGCATTCAATGCCCTGCAGCAGCTGAGAAACAGGATCGGTATGCCCGCACAGCTCTCTGCACGCACTGACCTGCAATCACAATCAGCACTCAGAAATTTCATTCATAAAGAAAGGACGATCGAACTGGCATTCGAAGATCACCGCTGGTGGGATGTACGCCGCTGGAAAGTAGCCAGCCAGGCGATAGGCAGACCACTATATGGTATCACTATCACCAAAGCCACTGACGGTACACTCACCTATGCCCGCAAAGTAGCCCAGAGCCGCGTGTTCCAGGATAGGTTCTACCTGTACCCTATCCCAACAGAAGAAATCTGGAAAACAGGATGGAGTAATAACACCGGCTGGTGATTGAGTTAACTTTTAATTAAATGAGCAATGTGTAAACTACATAAATTTAATCTTTGGAGTGTATTAATACTGCTCCTGTTTCATACGGCGGCCTTCTCCCAAACGCTGAAGGGACGGGTGGTGAACAAGGACGGGCAACCGATCAAAGGTGCAGTGGTGAATGTGAGTGAACAGAGTCGTATCGCCGTTTCTAACATCGATGGTTACTTTGACCTGAAAAAGGTAAAGCCCATGGATCTGCTCTATATCACCTGCGAAGAATATAAAGACACCACCGCCATAGCAGATTTTGATAAACTCACCAAAATTGTACTGGAACCACAAACGGATATCTATACAGCTACCATCGCAGTGCCTTTTGGCAGAACACAAAAGAAGTATACCGTCAATAGTGCCTCTACCGTATATGGCGAAGAACTGGTAAAACATCCGGTAACTGTATTACAGAATGCATTTACCGCTACCGTTACCGGCGTGGAAACTTACGAAAGCAACTCTGAACCAGGATGGTCTGAATCAGCATTGTATATACGTGGTATCCGTACTACGAATACTTCTGCCAGGTCTCCGCTCATCATCGTAGATGATATGGAAAGAGACCTTTCTTTCTTAGACGCTTATCCTATCGAGACCATCACTATCCTGAAAGATGCAGCCGCTACCGCTATCTATGGGATGCGCGGCGCAAATGGGGTGGTACTGGTAACTACCAAACGTGGCAAAGCCGGTAAAACCAATATTAACTTTACACAGGAATTCGGTTATCAGACACCCTCCGGTATCCCTGAAAGCCAGAACTCTTACAACTATGCCCTGACTTACAACCAGGCCCGTTACCTCGACGGACTGGAAGCTGCTTACACCGACGAAGACATTCAGCACTACAAGGAAGTAAGCGAAGGTCACCTGGCAGAAGAATACAAATACAGATATTTCAATACCAACTGGAACAAGGTACTGCTGCGCGATCTGGCACCACAGAATCGTACCAACCTGACCGTAAGTGGTGGCAATAAGTCAGTACGTTACTACGTATCATTCTCCTACCTGCGCCAGGAAGGGATGTACGATAAGAAATGGACAGAATGGAACAACGGTTACAGCACCCAGCATAAACTGAACAGGTATAACCTGCGTTCCAATATCGATATTGATGTGAACAAAGTATTGAGCGTGTCACTGGATCTGGGTGGTCGTATAGATGTTATCAATCAACCACTGGCCAGCACCTGGACCATCTTTACATGGGGTACTACAGAAAACCTGCCTATTTATCCCGTATTTACACCCACAGGACAATGGTATGCACCCAGTTCAAACTCATCTAAAAATGCTGCGGCACTGGTGGCACAAACAGGCATAGACTATAACCGTCGTAGAAACCTCTATACCAACGTGAGTGCTAACCTGGATCTCGGATTCCTTACACGCGGCCTGAAAGCAAAGGCGATCATAGGTTTTGACTCCTACAATACTTTCGAGTATACACAGAGCCAAAGCTATGACGCCTTTGACTATGGATTCAGCTCCGGGGTTTATACCGATCCTACCTCTTATACTTACACCCGTACCAAAACGGCTCAGTCACTGGCCGATGCAGTGACCAACCCGAGACAGATGTATTATAACATCAATGCGATCGGTATGATCACCTATGAACGCATATTTGGTAAGCATGCAGTGAGTGGACAGGCTATGATGCGTACTTACAAAAATGTGGTAGAAGGTTATAACTCTTCTAACCGCTTCCTCACTTATGGTGGTATCCTTAACTATGTGTATAACAAAAAGTATATTGCACAGGCAGTGGCTTCCTACCAGGGGAATGACAACTTTGCACCGAACAACAGGTATGGATTCTTCCCCGGTTTATCACTGGGCTGGTTACTGTCAGAAGAAAATTTCCTGCGGAAGTCCGGTTTCGATCTCCTGAAACTAAGAGCGTCTGCCGGTCGTTCCGGTCAGTCTACGATCGGTACCAGCCGTTATCCATACCAGAGTACTTATTCCAGTGGCAGTGGTTATAACTACGGTACCTCTCAGTCTTATCTCCAGGGGGTATATGCTTCCAGCACCGGTAACCCTGACATACAGTGGGAAGTATCCGATATGGTAAATGGTGGTATCGACTTCGATTTTCACAAGCGCCTGTTGTATGGTGCTGTGGATGTGTTTCATGAATGGCGTTCTAAAATCTTAGTTACGCCATCTACAGTACCTGCATTGTTTGGTGCCACCGTGCCACAGGCATCTACAGGTAAGACAGAAACAGAAGGTTTTGAAATCAGCCTCGGTCATGCAGGTCATGTAGGCCAGGTAAATTACAATATAGAAGGTAACCTGACCTGGAACAGGAACAAGATCATCTACATCGACGAAGTAACTCCTGCCGAAGCCTATCAGGCTAAAACCGGCCAGCGCATCGATCGGCCACAGGTATTGATACGGAAACAATGGGCATCCGACGAAAGCAAGATCCCTACCTCTGCTGCCGATGCATTGGCGAATCCTGACAAGTACCCGTATGTAGCGAATACCAAACTGGGTAATGCCGTATACGTAGACCAGAATGGTGATGGCGCTATCGATTCAAAAGACATGGTACCTTATGGCTATGGCTCTATTCCCGAAATGATCCCTTCTGTGAAATTGGGTGTTGAATGGAAAGGCTTCGATGCAAGAGTGATTATGACCGCTTACCTGAACAGGACCGTAGCTACCCGCGAGAACATGGACTATGGCTTTGGCTGGGGCGGCACCAGTACACACGAAGTGACTAAGACATGGGGTTACTATACAGATGATCCGACTGATTCACGTAATATCAACGCCCTGTATCCCCGTCTCTCTACCTCCTTCAGTGATGTGGATCGCAACTACCCTTACAATACCAGCACTGTTTGGTACCGTAATGGCAACTTCCTCTCCCTGCGAAATATCGAAGTAGGCTATACACTGCCTGCGCGTTTACTGGCGAGGTATAGCCTTGAAAAATGCCGTATTTATTTCAGTGGATACAATTTGAAGACATGGAGCCATTTTGATAATGGATTTGATCCGGAAAACCCTACGAACTATCTGTGGGCTTATCCTAAGACTAAAACCTTCTCAATGGGTATTAACATCGGGTTTTAAACTAAAAGATTATGAAACGTATTATATATCTGGCAGCAACATTATTGGTGTTTAGTGGTTGCAGGAAGTACCTGGACAAGGAGTATGACGCTTCATTGTCAGAAGATAAAGTATTCGCTAATACGACACTGACCAAAGAATACCTGGCGAATGTGTACACTTACCTGCCTGATGGATTAGGTACATTCAGTGACCAGCAATACCTGAATGCGTCCCGCGATTGTATGACGGACAATGCCACCGCTTACTGGGGGCTGATCTACTATAACAAGATCCGTACAGATGCATATACCTCTTCCTCACATCCGCTGGCAAGTGGTTTTTGGACCAATAACTTTACCGGTATCCGCAAGTGTAATATCTTCCTGAACAAGATCAGCAGCAGTGTGATCACAGACAGGGAAGTATCCGGCGATGATAACCATCTATACACCCGTTACAAAGCAGAAGCACGTTTCCTCAGGGCACTGTATCACTTTGAACTGGTAGCATATTTTGGAGCAGCACCCATCCTGGATGGCACAGTGTTCAATGTAGGTGACGAAGAAATGCTTAACCTGAAAAGAGAAGATCCTGCGACCGTACTGGCATGGGTAGCGGCACAGTGTGATAGTATCAAAGATGTACTGCCATTTCGCTATGCAAGTCAGGGTAACTGGGGCCGTGTAAGTGGTGCTGCTGCATATGCACTCAAATCAAGAGCATTGCTCTACAGGGCCAGTGCGCTGAACAATGCAGAAAATAATTCCACATGGTGGACAGCAGCTGCGCAGGCTGCCAAAGACTTTATAGATGCCAATGCTGCTTCCAGCAACCCGCATAAGCTCTATACATTCAATGGCACCATTTCCAGCACTTCCATGCCTTCCAGTATTGTAAATGCATCAGCTGGCACACTGAATTACATGTATTGTTTCATCACACTTCCGTATGATAATGATGAGGTGATCCTGGGCCGCTCTATCTGGTCTACCTATGTCATAGATTTCAGTTTCTTGCCATTCGGTAGTTTCTCCGGTGCTTATGGCCGTACAAATCCTACACAGAACCTGGTAGATGCATATGAAACCATCAATGGTAAGGCGATAGAAGATGATGCAAGCTACAACGCACAGAACCCTTATGTGAACAGGGATCCCCGCCTGGAAGCCACGATCTTTCACCAGGGTTCTACCTGGGGCAGGCCGGACTATGGCGAAGAAGCAAGCGTAGACCTACATTACAATTCCGCTACCGACCTGGGTGTGGATTACAGGGGTTCTTCCGGTGGTACTTACACCGGTTACTATGTAAAAAAATATGTGAATCCCACCATCATCTTTAATAGTTCTTACCTCACCGCACAGTCACACAGCTGGTTGATTTACCGCTATGCCGAAATTCTGCTGAACTATGCAGAAGCACTGAACGAAGCGCAGGGCCCTACCGCCGAAGCATATGCCGCAGTGAATGCTGTTCGTGCCCGGGCAGGTATGCCCGCATTGGCAGGTTTGACACAGAGTCAGTTCCGCGACAGGATACGCAATGAAAGGCGGGTAGAGTTTGCCTTCGAAGACCAGCGCTTTTTCGATGTACGCCGCTGGAAACTATACTATGACCAGACCAGCAGTGGTGAAATGGGGTTAGCTTATCACAAACAAATTTATAACCTGTACGGTGTGAGCATTAAAATCTCCAATGGCTCTCCTGTATATACCTATGGTAAGAATTCCAGCATAGGCGATGTTAATTATACCACGCCTAAAAATAATCTTTTCCCGCTGCCATATTCAGAAGTTACAATGATTCCTTCACTTGGGCAAAACGCAGGATGGTAATGAGAAAATGTTTATTATGGGGATGGCCCCTTGTTTTATTATTATGCTGTAAGCGGGACGATGCGAATGGTGTAACGACGACTACACCTGCCGATGCAGATACCACTATCTATACGGCGCCTACGTACGCAGATGATTACAGCAGCATCTCCAGCTGGTCGGACAGGAGTAAGTGGAACCTCGCGAATGTACATGACCCTACTGTAGAGAAAAGTGGAGACTACTATTATATGTACAGTACAGATGCCTCTTATGGCAATGCGCACGATGGCCATGGACATTTCCTATATCGCCGCTCAAAAGACCTGGTCAACTGGGAATTCAGGGGCATGGCTATGACCGCGGTACCTGCATGGATCAAAGATACGCTCAATAACATGCGGGCAAGATCAGGACTCACCGCCATCTCCGACCCCGTACTCGGATTCTGGGCACCCGTAGTTCGTAAGGTCGGGACCAAATACAGGATGTACTACAGCGTGGTGGTAGATAATTATATTCAGTCCGGATTAGCTAATACAACAGCGAACTTCGACGGCTCATGGGTAGAACATGCTTTCATTGGCATGATGGAAACAGACTACCTGGCCAACAATCTCTGGACGGATAAGGGAATGGTGATCTGTTCTGTATCTGACAAAGGCACTGACTGGAGCCGTTCCAGTCTGAACGATTACAATGCCTATTTTAAATATAACGCCATCGATCCTTCCTATATCATTACACCTTCCGGTGAGCACTGGCTCATCTATGGTTCCTGGCATAGCGGCATCATGGCCTTGCAACTGGATGCGTCTACAGGTTTGCCATTGACGAAGTTTGACGTGAATGACAGCAATACATGGGGAACTCAGATTGCCACCCGCACCGCAGGCTCCCGCTGGCAGGCATCAGAGGGGCCTGAAGTGGTGTATAATGCAGAGACCGGGTATTACTATCTCTTCACTGCTTACGATGAGCTGTCTGTAGCATACAATACCCGTGTAGCCCGTTCCAGGAGCATTACCGGTCCCTATGAAGATTTCAGGCTGATCACACATCCTTATAAATTCAATGATCACTCCGGATGGGTAGGCTTTAGTCACTGTGGTATCTTCCAGGATGGAAATGATTGGTACTATACCTCGCAGGCAAGACTGCCGGCCAATACTAACGGAAACCCATATAGCAATGCGATCATGATGGGGCATGTAAGGCATATCCGCTGGACGGCTGATGGCTGGCCGGTAGTAATGCCGGAAAGATATGCGGCCGTGCCACAGGATACCATTGCAGAAGCAGACCTGGTGGGTACCTGGCAGCATATTACACTCAAGTACCAATACCAGGTACAGCAGGCAGCGCAGACCCTCACATTGAATGCTGACCACAGTGCTACAGGCGCACTGACCGGCACCTGGAGTTATGACGCTGTCAATAAACGCCTCACAATTGGCAGTGTCACCGTGGAAGTAGAGCGTGGGCTTGACTGGGAAGCCAGTCTCCGCAAAACAACTATTGTGTACGCTGGTTCAGGTTCATGGGGTAAGAAAAACTAGTGGAGATCCTCCCGCCATAAATTGCTGACTTATACACCCCCGCTTATGCGAGGGTGTATCATTTTAAACTGGTGTGGTTTGTGTGGTTATGCAGCAAAAGCACTAAACGTATGTGGCTGCGACCCAAACCCACATTGACCCGGAATGATGTACACCAGGGATTGCGCATGGTAATAGCCGATGGTTTGGCTGCAGAGGCAATGACGACGCTCACAGGTGGGGCTTTTCTCACAGCCATGGCCTTGCTGATGGGTGCTTCCAATTTATTAATTGGTACCATCAGTGCACTGCCTGCATTCACGAATATCTTCCAGTTATTATCTATCTGGCTGGTACGTCGTTTTAATAATCGCAGGCTCATCTGCGTGATTTGTTCCCTGTTGGCACGTGTGAGTTTATTAGTCATTGGTGCCAGTATACTTGTAGCAGAAAAGTCATTGACTACAATGATCGTCTTTCTCTTCTTTTATTATTTTTTTGGTTCCATTGCCGGTCCCAGCTGGAATGCATGGATGAAAGACCTGGTACCCGAGAACTCACTTGGTACTTACTTCGCAAAAAGAACCAGTTACCTGCAAATGTTGAATGTAGTACTCAGCCTGTTTTGCGCAGGGTTGATAGATGTGATCCGTACCCGGCGTGTGGCATTCGAACTCGATACCTATGCCCTCATGTTTGTAGCAGCAGGTGTATTCGGCATAATAGGCGCCGTCTTCCTGGCCAGAACACCGGAGCAGCAATCTTATCTGAGCAAAGAGAATATGTTTAAACTCTTCAGCTACCCATTGAAGGATCGGAACTTTGTGCATATGCTGATCTTTCATTCATCGTGGACATTTGCATTGAATTTAGCCACACCGTTCTTTACAGTATATATGATGAAGGGATTGGGTTTATCCATCTCTTATGTGATAGGATTGAGTGTGATCAGCCTGTTATGTAATGTGTTTTCAGTGAGGATCTGGGGCATTTTTTCTGACAGGTATAGTAATAAAACCATACTCGCCCTTGCCACCCCCTTGTATGTAGCATGTGTGATAGCGTGGTGTTTTGTAGGTATCTGGTCACAACTATGGCCTAACCTTATATTGCTGCTGGGTATTCACATTTTCACGGGGTTGTCCCTATCAGGGATCAATTTAGCACTGGTGAATATCGGTCTCAAGCTGGCACCAAAAGAATATGCGATCGTCTACCTGTCTACACAAAACATGGTTACTGCAGTGTTTTCTTCTGTGTCTCCGCTGGTGGGTGGTGTACTGGCAGATTATTTTACAAACCGAACATTAAAGATAGATGCTTTATGGACGGGACCGCATACAAACAAATTATTTCACCTCATCAATCTGAATGAATGGACATTTTTATTCCTGATCAGTGCGGTGCTATTGTTTATAGCAGTAGAGTTATTGGTGCAGGTCACGGAGACCGGAGAGGTGGATAAAGAGATGGCGAAACGTGTAATGAAGAGTAGTATTAAGAATAACCTGAGAGATTATTTCCTGATAGGAACGATGATTACGCTGCATGAGCAGCTGTGGGGTATATTGCGGAAAGTACAGCAAAAGAGAAGCGCAAAAAAAACAGGCAGTGTCGTATGATACTGCCTGCCTGATTGTCAATTAATATCCACTGTTATTTAAGTGGTTTGTTCTGCGGTTGGAGATTGTTGTTACCTGTTTTGTTCGTATCCGCAGTTTTTCTTTCATTTTTATCACCTTCCTGCATTCTTCTGCGTCTCTGATCATCAAAGGCCTTTTGCCTGTTTTGTTGGTCCTGGGAAGGATGTTGATCATTTGACTTTTTCATAAGATGAAGTTTTAGTGAACAAAAGTTGTAGCACAAATAGGAGGCCAGAAACCTACATGGTGGCGGTTTCATCAGCTTCTGCCTGTGAGTTATTTCCCCGCTTGCCGGATCGAAAGCCACCTATCACTGTGCATCTGGCATGGCCTTATTATTGTTGCTTAAAAAGAAAACGAATGTTATGGCAAACAAGACAAAAAGAACAACCGATATCCAGGATTCAAAGCATGATCAGGAACGTATGAAAGGAGAAAATACAGTAATAGATCTGCCTGAGGTAAAAGATATACCGGGCCAGGAAAATGTGCAACCATTACCTGATGATACCGGCACAGTACCTACCCCGGCATCTGATGATGAAGAAGGCTATCGCAATCTGAATGGCAGTCCGGACGATGTGATAGAAACAGACGATGAGCGACTGATCACCGACGAAAACAGTAATGTATCCCGCCAGGAAAGACAAGACCTGTACGATAGCGCCAATATAACACCTGGCGATGAAGGTGCGCGCGACCTGAAACGCGCCCAATTGAATAATGCAGATGATGAAGGTGAATTGCTGGAAGAAAAAACCGGCCATTTATCTGGCGCAGACCTGGATGTACCCGGTAGCGAACTGGATGATGAAAACGAAGAAAAGGGCGCAGAAGATGAAGAAAATAATCCTTACAGTGTAGGTGGTGACCGTAATGAATTATAATATGAAACATACATCTCTTGACAAAGAAAAGGTACAGGTAGATTTCACTTCCATGAATCTACCGGCACCGGTTCTCAACTTTCGTCCTGAAGTATATACAGATGGCGAATGGTATTACTGTGTATTAGGGGCGGGTACTGAGCATTCTATCTTTGGCGAAGGCGATACAGTGGAAGCCGCATTATTGAATTGGGAAAAAGCCTATCATGATCGCTCAGGTAAATAACTGCTGCTCTTCAGTATAATACGTTTTGCGGGAACCCACCTTATGCTTTTGGATGGCATAGCCACCGGGGCTCTCGTTCTTTCTTGCATGGTGCACCTTCATAAAATCCCTGTATTCCCCACTGATAAGATGCTTGTCATGCTTGAGAATTTGTTTGATACCATCCTTCAGTACTTTTTTAATACTGCTGGCCAGCACCTTCAGCTGCGCGGGCGGAATCCTGTTCGCAATAGAAAATGGAGAAATGCGTGCCTGGTATAAAATCTCATCTGTGTATGCATTGCCCAGGCCACGGATCAGATCCTGGTTCATCAATACTTCCTTTATAGCCTTTTTAGAAGAGGCGAATGTCTCTTGCAGAAATTTCGCATTCACTTGTGCAGACATGGCATCTGGTACCTCACTCTCTTCCGGGTTTAGGGTCACCATCGCCTGCCCCTGAAAGTCAGTCATAGCCAACCCGCCGCCATCCGTGAATTGCAATGCGATGATCGTCCATTTCGGATATTCTTTTCCTTCAAACAATGCTGGCTCACCATGCAGCATCAGGTGCCATCCCAGTTTGTTATTATTACTGAATGCAAGTCGTAGCTGCTTCCCTTCTCTATAGATCTCCGTGAGTGTTTGTTTTTCAATCTGCTTCTTCAGTGTCGCAACCGTGGTCTTTAATTTTTTGGGGTAGGGTACTTCCAGTTTCTTTACCACTTTCCCCTGCAGCATTTTTGTGAGGTTCATACTGAACACTTCGAGGTCTGGTATTTCAGGCATAACAACAAAGATTTTATTCACGGTTAAAATTAATATATCATAAGCAGCTTATCAAATACAACTACTGATTATGCAATGCGTTTCAGGCGATCTGTGCTATTAGAACACTTGTTCCCATCGTTCCTACAATTGGGGAACAACTTTCTCAGATCCCGCTCAAACCCCCGCCCACTGCGAGACACTTTCAATCGGAACAAACACACGGTGACAGTGCATTTCCTTATCCACTGGGTACGATTGGTTTGCTTCTTGTTAATATGAGTTAAAGGCACTAAGTACTATCAGACGAACATTCCACCTGCATGCATGGCTGTAATCTATCAATAACGCGATAAATATTCACTCACTATAAAATCAAATTTCTGCTTGTATGATGACCCGGGTTGGTACTGAAACCAGATTGAAAATCTTTACATGGCATATTCATGGTAGCTATTTGTATTATTTGTCACAGGGGAACTATGATATATATATCCCGGTAAATGATGAGCGTACACCCGGTTATTATGGTCGTGGGAGAACATTTTCTTATGGAAGTAATGTAATTGAAATTCCTGCTGATATGGTGAAGAATTATGACTTTGACGTCATCATGTATCAGTCAGTAAAGAACTATCTCGTAGATCAATACGAGATTCTGACACCTGCACAACGCAGGCTCCCCAGGATCTATCTGGAGCACAATACTCCGCTCAAAAGCCCGTTTGGCACCCGCCATACGGTAAATGACCGTCGTATCTGCCTCGTGCATGTTACACACTATAATAAACTGATGTGGGATAACAACCGTACGCCTGTCACCGTGATAGAACATGGGGTCACTGATTCAGATATCCCTTATACAGGTGAACTGGACAAAGGTGTGACTATCATTAACCACCTGCCACAAAGAGGCCGTGCACTGGGCTGGGACGTATTCCAGCAGGTGACTAAACACGTACCTGTAGACCTGGCAGGCATGGGCAATGAGCCAGTAGGAGTGGGCGAAGTGCTGCACCCCCAATTGCCTGCTTTCAGAGGTAAGTACCGTTACTTCTTTCACCCGGTACGGCATACCAGCTTAGGCCTGGCAGTATGCGAAGCCATGATGCAGGGACTACCTGTCATAGGTCTCGCTACCACAGAGCTGGTCACCGTGATTGAAAATGGTGTGAATGGTTTTATTCACACCGATCTGGATTTCCTGATTGATAAAATGAAATTGCTGATGAATGATCCCGAGCTGGCTGCACAAATAGGGAAAGCAGCGAGGGAGACCGCTCTCAGACGCTTTAATATAGATCGCTTTACGGCTGATTGGGAAAATTTATTCCATGCTGTCTGCAGCAACCTACCCGGACAGCCTTTCAATGTAGACAACCGCAGCGCGAATGTAAGCGGAAAAGAAAAAATTATGTAGCATATGAAGAAGAGGATTGCATTTATCAGTGAGCATGCTTCCCCATTGGTGACCCCGGGAAGCGTGGATGCCGGCGGACAGAATGTATATGTGGGCGAACTGGCAAAACAGTTATCCCGCATGGGATATGCGATAGACGTATTTACACGTCGTGAAAATTCCAGCCTTCCCCGCGTAACAGAGTGGATGGAAGAGGTCAGGATCATCCAGGTAGACGCAGGCCCTGCAAGTGTCATACCCAAAGAAGAATTGCTGCCTTACATGGCAGCATTCCGGGAAGATATGATCAGCTTCATGGAAGAGGAACAAATCAGTTATCATCTCATTCACGCTAACTTCTTTATGTCTGCCCTGGTTGCTATGGAGCTGAAGCAATTGCTGGGTATTCCTTTCGTAGTCACCTTTCACGCATTGGGACATGTACGTAAAATTTACCAGGGTAGCCAGGATCGTTTCCCCCCGGAGCGTATCGACATAGAATCGGCAGTCATCTTACAGGCTGGTCAGGTCATTGCTGAGTGCCCGCAGGACAAGGAAGACCTGGTCAATTATTACCAGGCGCCTGTGAATAAGATTACCATTATTCCGTGCGGTGTAAACCTGGATGAAGTGTATGCTGTGGACAAAGCGAAAGCACGGGAACTCCTTCATCTGCCGGCTCACGAAAAGATCATTTTGCAACTGGGCAGAATGGTGCCCCGCAAAGGTGTGGACAATGTAATCATGGCTTTGACTTATTTAAGAGATGTTAAACTCATCATAGTAGGTAGTAATGTGCCTGCATCATCAGCAAAAGCAGACCCCGAGCTGGAACGGTTGCGCACCTTAGCAAAGGAACTGAAAGTAGATGAACAGATCATCTTTGCTGGTCAGCGCGACAGGCATGAATTAAAGCATTATTACTCTGCTGCCGATATATTTATCACTACACCCTGGTACGAACCATTTGGTATCACTCCATTGGAAGCCATGGCCTGTGGCACCCCAGTGATAGGCAGTGAGGTAGGTGGTATTAAATACAGTGTGGCCGATGGCAGAACAGGATTGCTGGTACCGCCAAAAGATCCTGTTGCTTTGGCAGCGGCTATCGTTAAACTATTGCGCGATGATAACATGAGGCGGGAAATGGGCAGCAATGCTATCAAACGAATTCATGCTCTTTTCACATGGGAGTGCGTAGCACGCAAAATGAAATACCTGTACCAGCAGGTGATCAATGAAGCATACTATGAGAAAAGCCATATTTATTGATAAAGATGGTACGCTGATTCAGGATGTACCTTACAACGTGGATCCTGATCAGATCGTGCTGGAACAACATGCAGGCAGGGCAATGCAGCTTTTTAGCGAACAGGGATTCATGCTGGTAGTGATTACCAACCAGTCTGGTATTGCAAGAGGATATTTCAAAGAAGAACAGTTGGCAGGCGTACAGCAAAAGATCAATGCATTGTTGCGTGCATATAATGTGCGACTCGATGGATTCTTCTATTGTCCACATCACCCGCAGGGCACCATAAGGCCCTATGCAGTTGACTGTAGTTGTAGAAAGCCCCGTTCCGGTATGCTAAAAGCCGCTGCTGAAAAGTTAAATATAGATCTTACAAATTCGTGGATGATAGGCGACATCCTCCATGACGTAGAAGCCGGCAATCAGGCAGGATGTCGCTCATTACTGGTAAACAACGGGCATGAAACGGAGTGGACAATCACTCCGCAGCGCAGGCCCGTCTATATTGCCAGCAATCTGCTGGATGCCGCACAATTTATTATTAAAGTTAACGGACATGACGCATCAATTTCATTCACTGGTCAATAACCTGCATCAACCTGCTGTTTTGGTAATAGGAGATTTAATACTGGATACTTACCTGAGAGGTGCCAGCACGAGGTTAACCCCCGAAGCACCCGTACCAGTCGTAGACATTACTTCTCATACATGCGTGCCCGGTGGCGCCGCCAATACGGCAATTAATCTGAGGTACCTGGGTGCCGATGTCACCTTTGCGGGGATAGTAGGGGAGGATACTGCCGGAAAAGAAGCACAGGCATTACTGGCAAAAGAAGGCATTCACACATTCCTCATTAGTTGCAACAGCCGGAATACAATAGTGAAAACCCGCGTAATAGCAGGCAGCCAGTTGCTCACCCGTTATGATGAGGGCACTGAAACACCGGTACCGGACGGTTGTGAGGAGAAGCTTATTGCCTTCCTGGAAAATACATTTGATAATTATGATGCAATCGTGATCGCTGATTATAATAAAGGGGTAATTACACCACCTATCATTGCTGCACTGGAAAGACTGAATCCGGATAATAATAAATTCATTGCTGTAGATGCAAAACGGCTGGACCTGTACCGGTCATTACGCCCATCACTGGTAAAACCTAACTACCATGAGGTCATGCAGCTGCTGCAATTGCCGGAAACAAACAGTTATCGTGCGGAACAATTGCGGGATATGGGTAGTGCTATTCACCGGATTACCGGGGCACGGGTAGTAGCATTGACACTGGATGCAGCCGGAGCCCTGATCTTTAAAGATGGTGAAACCGTTTGCCATACACCGGCATACCCGGTATCTGAGGTAAATGTGTCAGGTGCCGGCGATACTTATATCAGCGCATTTACCATGTCCTGTTTATCAGGTATGGACCTGCGCGATGCTTCGGAGATGGCTGCAGCAGCAGCTGCAATCGTGATCAGTAAAGCAGATACGGCTTACTGTGCCAAAGGAGAGCTGATGGCATTCTTCTCCATGCATCATAAGTACCTGGATAGTGTCAGTCAGCTCAAAGAAGTATGCGCAGTATACAGAGCACAGGGTAAACGTATTGTATTTACCAACGGTTGTTTTGACATCCTGCACAGTGGGCATGTGAATTACCTGACCCGTGCACGTGAACTGGGTGATGTTCTGATTGTGGGTATCAATAACGATGAGAGTATCAAACGACTGAAAGGTAGTACAAGACCTATCAATCAACTGCAGGACAGGATGGAAGTACTGGGTGGCTTAGGCGCTGTTAATCATATTATTCCCTTTGGTAACCCCGGTGATGATACACCGATTGAACTGATCAGGGCCATAGCGCCTGATGTATTTACCAAAGGGGGCGATTATACCCGCGAAGGATTGCCCGAAGCGGAAGTGGTAGAAGAATTAGGCGGTATAGTTACTATCCTGCCTGTTGTACCTGACAGATCTACTACATCACTGATTCGTCGTATCCATACAACTCCTGTTTTAAAAGTAGCACAAGGATGAAAGAAAGCAATACCCCTCACCGGCAATGGGCTGGTTGCAAACGCATATTAGTCGTAAGACCTGATAACATGGGCGACCTGCTCATGAGCACACCTGCTATCAGGGCATTGAAGCAGACATTTGAATGTGAGATTACTGTATTGACATCTTCGAGAGGTGCATTGATTGCAGGGAGCATTCCTGAAATAGACGATACGATTATCTTCGATGCACCCTGGGTAAAAACGGAATCAGCAGATAATCTCAACGACATCGTCATCCTGTTAAAGAATAAAGCATTTGATGGTGCTGTAATTTTCACTGTTTACAGTCAGAATCCGCTGCCTTCTGCATTGCTCGTTTACCAGGCAGGTATTCCTTTACGCCTGGCTTATTGCAGGGAAAACCCTTATGGTTTGCTTACGCAGTGGGAGCCGGATAAGGAACCTTATGAATACATCCGTCACCAGGTAAGGCGCGATCTTGATCTCGTGGGCAGTATTGGTGCCCATACGGCTGATGAGCAATTAAAGCTGGAGGTAGATGAATCCTTATGGTCGCAGGTTCAATCAAAGATAGCGGCAACCGGGCTGGATCTGGAAAAGCCATGGATCATTCTGCATCCGGACGTATCTGAAGAAAGACGTTTGTATCCTGTAGCCGAATGGGCTGCGGCAGTAGAAAAATTATCAGCAACTTTGAATTGCCAGTTTTTGCTTACAGGGCTTCATCCCAATGAAGAAATGATCCAGGCATTGGAGAACTATCCTGTTTATTCACTGACAGGGCAGTTAGATATATTAGAACTCATCACACTAGTCAGGCATGCACGCCTGGTGATCGCTGTCAATACAGGCATCATTCATATTGCCGCAGCAACCGGTACAGCTGTTTTAGTTATCTATGCACTCACTAATCCGCAGCATACACCATGGAATGTGCATAGCAAAGTATTATATTTCGATATACCGGAAAAGCTGCGGAGCAGAAATGAAGTGGTCCGATATGCCTATCATATCTTTGCACAAAAAATGCTGCCCCCGGCTACGCCTGAATCTATAGCAATATCGGCCGCCGCGCTGTTTGAGCAAGCAGATGGTCACCCCAGTTCTGTACATGTTCATAATGCTGCTCTTTTGTCCAATCAATAGTATAATGCAATTGCTTGTCCAATGGTCCCCAGCGTTCCGGTTCTCCATCCATACTGATCACAATGCTGGGCGTTTTTAAAGCAGCTGCAATGTGCGAGATCCCTGTACAATTAGAAAACAGGGCACGTGCATGTTTAACCAACACCGCCAGGCTTCCTAATGTGGTAATACCAGCAGTATTAAGTGCAGTATACTGCATGCGTTCCGCCACATCCATGGTGAGGGGAATTTCTTCCTTCGTTCCCGTCAATACAATCTGCCAGCCCAACGATGCAAAATGATCTGCCAGTGAGGCAAAGAGTTCTGGTGGCCATTGCCGCCAGCTTCCCCTGGAACCGGGATGTATACAAATGTATTCTCCAGGTGTTAAAGGCAGTTGCAATTGTTCAAACTCATCTTTATCCTGCGCTGTAATCGGAAATTCAAGTTCCTTTCCCTGTGCAGGAATACCCAGATGCTGCATCAATAACAAATGTCTTTCAATCTCATTCACATGCTCCGGGTATTCCAGGAACAGCGCCGGATCAGGACAATAATCTTCCCTGCGCCAGTAGCCTGCGGTATAACGGCCATTCAATAACGCCACCATAGGATTCACGATGGAACCATTTCCCTGCATTTGTAATACAAGATCAAACTGTTCTTCCTGCATGGCTTTGAGAAAGGCAGGAAAGGCGGTAATTGAAGGCGCCTGCTCCGGCAGGCCCGGGTATCCCGGAAACAGTACAAAAGCGTCAAAATAGCCGGGAAAACGGGTTAATAAAGAGACTTCCCACGGTAGTCCCAGCAGGGTGATATGTGCATCAGGAAATACCGTTCTCAATGCACGGATTGCCGGAATAGCACACAACATATCGCCCAGTTGCAATGCCCTGAAAATGGCAATTTTCTGAATGTTTTCTGCGAAGTTCATAAGCACATATATTAAAGGAAAAATACCTTGTACCGCCACGCGCCGTACAGACTCCAATAGATAGCTACAAATGGAATAGCCACAGATGTGATGATCATTTCTACAACATGGCTTCTCCGGTGCGTTGTGTCTGCCAGCCGCTTAGAAATAAATATGCCCAGCACCACCAGCCAGCACAGCATACAAAGGGTAACCAACACCATCCATCCTGCTGCAAAACAAACAGCTGCCAGTAGTATCATTGCGATCATCGCATAGTAATTCCACGCCGGCCGGCGTTGTATTTTTCGCCGGTACATGTCGGGGAATTTTTTATACAATAGTGCATTGTACATGTTCTTCTTTTGCTCTTTGATGCTTACCCCCCATTCTGCTTTACGTACAGGATGTACCACTACGGCATCCGGTATTTTGACCACGGGCACCTTCAAAGCCAGCAGCCTGAATTCCAGGTCACTGTCTTCTCTCCATGCGATGGAAAATCTTTCGTCAAAACCATGTAGTGCTGCCAGTGCTACTTTAGCAACGGCACAGTTGGCCGTTACAAAATCGGCGGTAGCTAACCGGGCTGTATTGCGCTCATAGTCAGTCGGATCTTTTGAAACAGGCACCACCACCTTGCCGGTAAATGCCATAGCCTGGTGTCCATCCCAGGCATTCAAAAAACTGCTGAGCCAGCGACTGTCAGGTAGTGTATCGTCATCTGTAAAG
Organism: Chitinophaga sp.; assembly: GCF_039596135.1. Classification (GTDB taxonomy): domain Bacteria; phylum Bacteroidota; class Bacteroidia; order Chitinophagales; family Chitinophagaceae; genus Chitinophaga. The sequence continues at coordinate 4,975 of NZ_JBCNKH010000062.1, read as the reverse complement.
GCGATGAGTGGCGCTACTGCTGCTTTCCAGCCTTTGTTGCGGGCAGCTGCCGGCCCTTTCTTCCTGTTCAGGGGAATGTATCGCAGGTCCAGCCGCCGCTTCTGGTACCAGGTATCCATTACCTTACGGGTAGCTACATCCGGGCCATCACTCACCACGATCACTTCAAATTCGTCTTTGTCCAGATCCTGCCCCGACAATGCTTCCAGGCATGCCGATAATAAATGGGGACGCCGGTACGTCGGGATAACAACTGATATTTTCATGACGGGCTTATTTTTCAACTAAAAATGATCCGATTACCAATGCATCAAAGGGGGAGGACCAGAAGCATTCAATAGCATCGCGTGGTGTGCATACAATGGGTTTCCCCAAAGTATTAAACGAGGTGTTGATTAACACAGGCACACCTGTTCTCCTGTAAAATGCTTCCAGCAGGTCGTAGTACTTTTCGTGCTGTTCTCTGTTCACAGTCTGTATTCTCGCTGTTCCATCTACATGAGTCACCGCAGGAATCATACCTTTTTTTTCTTCCAGCACATCATATACGAACAACATGAAGGGGGAATAGTCTGCACCTTGAAACCATTCACTGGCCTTGTCTTCCATAACCACCGGGGCTACAGGGCGAAAATCTTCCCTGTCTTTTACCTCGTTGAGCCTGGCCTGCATAGAAGCATGCAGCGGTGAAGCTAATATAGAGCGGCTCCCCAATGCGCGTGGCCCAAATTCCATCCGGCCCTGGAACCACCCGATAATTTTATCGTGAATCAAAAGGTCAGTTGTTTCTTCTGCTATGTTCGCCATTTTTCGGTAAGGCGTTTTTGTCCACTTCAGGAAAGATTCAATTTCATCATCACCATATTCAGGCCCCCAGTAGGCATGGTCCATTTTGAAATCCTTGCGGGTGCTCCTGCGTTCGGTAGCATCTACCCACAGAGCGGCACCCAGGGCAGTACCGGCATCACCAGCAGCAGGCTGTACCCATATGTTTTTATACAAACCGGCATCTCTCAGTTTAGCATTCAGTACACAATTGAGTGCTACACCACCGGCAAAGCACAGGTTGTCCGCACCGGTTTCATTTTTCAGCCAGCTGGCCAGTTCCAGTACAGACTCCTGCAAAACCTGTTGCAGGGAATGTGCGATATTGAAATGATGATCGGTGAAAGGTGCTCCTTTCTTACGTGCAGGCCCCAGCAATTCCACCATATAATCGTCGTTAATAGTATAAATACCATGGTCGCTCATGTTGATCATGGACCGGAATGCATGGGAGAACGCTGGCTTACCATAAGAAGCCAAAGCCATTACCTTGTATTCGTCAGAAGAATGGAGGAAGCCCAGGTGAGAAGTTACTTTTTCATATAGCAATCCTAATGAATGGGGCATATCTACCTGGCTGATTCTGCGCAGGTCGTTGCCGCTGCCTATACTAAAAGTGGTAGTTGCTTTTTCTCCACGGCCATCTACAGTAAGCACCGCAGCTTCCAGGTAAGGAGAAGGAAGAAAAGCACTGCTGGCATGACTGAGGTGATGTTCAATAAAATGCCAGCGATCCCTGGCAATGCCTGCATCTCTGAATCTTTCCTGCAGGTGATGTGGAAAACCATCAGTCAGCTGCCCGGGCGCGTTGATAATAGAAGAAAGAAACAGGGGATCCCACGGTGATAACCATTTCTCGGGCATTAGTCTTTCGGCAGGGTCCAATGGTAATTCTACCTTTTGCTGGATCACGTCGTCAGGATCCATCAGCAGGTAAGGATCGAATGAATAAGCAATATGATCTACCTCACGTAAATGGATATCAGCTGCCTTCAGGCAATAATCGATGGCGTGAAATGGTAATTCATATGCAGAAAAGGGAATTGGTCTTTTCCCGTGTTTAACATGAGTAAAGCGTTCGTCTTCTGCGGCTGCCAGTAGTTGGCCGTCTTTTAGAATACAGGCAGCGGAATCGTGAAAGGCTGCATTAATGCCCAGCGTGTACATAAGCAATAGTTTTTTTGTGTCACCGATAGCGTCACAAATACCTTGCAGAATGCAAAAAGCACAGCCATGCTGTGCTTTAACTGTTCAGTATCATTTATAGTTTGCGAGTTATTTACCCATACGCAGCACGATTGCCTACATGCCCGGCAGTTTTATACCATTGTCGCGCAATGTATGGATCACCCTGGCGTTTAAATCAAATTTAGTTTCATCAAATTCTTCCTGTGTTGTCCATGCATAGATCATGATATGCCATCCATCTGGTTCGAGGTTCGAAACAATGACTTCCGGTTTTGGATTATTGTGCACATTAGGCGTTTCTGCTGTTACTTTCAATAAGAGTGGTTTTACCTGATCTGGTGGATAGGCGTAACTGAGTTTCAGATCTATTTCAATGCGGCGGGTTTCAGTGCTGCTATGATTGATGATGACCTCATTTGATAGCTTGGAGTTGGGGATAATCACCGCCCTGTTGTCAGTAGTAATAATAATTGTATTGAATAACTGAATAGAACTCACAATCCCTGTTTGACCTTGTGCCATAATGGTATCGCCTGCCTTATAAGGTTTCAGCAGTAATATGATGATGCCACTTGTAAAGTTTTGCAAAGTGCCGGAGAGTGCCAGACCTGCGGCTACACCAATAGATCCTACCAAAGCTGCGAAGATGGTCATGCGAATATCCAGGAACTGCATGACTGCCAATAATAAAAATACCTGTAATACAGTAGTGATAAGACCAGTAAGGAATGGACGCAGGGTGGTATCTTCCCGGTGTTTCATTAAGGATTTCAGCAGCAATTTCTTAACCACATGAATAGCCCATTGTCCTGCTATTAAAATACACAATGCAAGTGCTATTCTGGGTCCATAGAGAACGAGCCAATGATAAGCGTTCTCAAGTATTTTATCCATCATAATCAAACCATTTTTGTACTATTTTTTATATGAAATATCATACCAGTCTAAGCAATCACGTGGCCTCATCTTTGTATTTAAATATGCATAAAAACTAAGTTATGGAACCCGTTAATGTAGAGAATAGAAACAAGTACGCGCTAATAACAGGCGCCACCAGCGGGATTGGATTTGAACTGGCCAAATGCTTTGCAAAAGATAGTTACAACCTGATCCTGGTAGCACGTAATGAAGAGCGTCTGAATGAGGTAACAAACAAGTTAAAGGAAGAATTCTCAATAGAGGTCACACCTATTGCGAAGAATTTATTTGCACCTGAGTCTGCAGAAGAAATTTATGAACAGACAAAGAAAATGGGTATTACTGTAGATGTATTGGTCAATGATGCCGGGCAGGGTGAATGGGGCCCATTCGTAGATACCAGCCTGGAGCGTGACCTGGATATCATCCATCTGAATATAATTGGCCTGCTGTCGCTCACAAAGTTGTTCCTGCGTGAAATGGTGCGCCGCAATGAAGGGAAGATTCTGCAGGTAGGGTCAGAGTCGGGAACTACGCCAACGCCGTTGCTGTCAGTGTATGCCGCCACCAAAGCATTTGTATTGTCATTCAGTGCTGCACTGGCAGAGGAGCTGCGCGATACAAATGTTACCGTTACCGTTTTATTGCCAGGTGCAACGGATACGGACTTTTTCCACAAAGCAGGGCAGGAAGATACGATCACTTACAGGGAATCAGAACTGGCTTCGCCCGAGGAAGTGGCAAAGGATGGATATGAAGCGCTGATGAAAGGTGAACGCAAGATTGTATCCGGTAATAAGACTAAATTACATGTGTGGATGAATGACATTTTCGGTTCGAAGATGGCTGCTTCGAATGCCCGTAAACTGAATGAGCCGAGTCATAATACTGCCGGCGAAAAGCTGCCGGAACACGAGGCATCGTTAAATGAGCGGGAGTATATTACCCAGCATAGTGGGGAACGGGATGGTGACCTGATTACAGGTCGTAAATATAAAGACCGGCCGGACCCGAATGAACCTGTGCTCACAAAAGAAAATTTACCTGATGCGACCAATGAGTCTACTGGTGAAATAGGTTCTGGCAAAAGACAAGATTCAAACTAATATGAAAAAAGATTTCCCCGTAGAAGATGTAAGACGGTTTTTAGAACCAACACCAACAGTGCTTGTTACTTCTGCCCATAAGGGTAAGCAAAATATAATGACCATGGGATGGTACACTGTAATGGAATTTGTACCATCCCTGGTTGGTTGTATGATTACAGGTAGTAACTACAGTTTCGACCTGATTAATAAAAGTGGTGAATGTGTCATCAATATTCCTACAGCAGCTATTGCTAAAAAAGTAGTGGCTGTGGGCAACTGCTCCGGTGCAGATACAGACAAGTTTTCAGAAATAGGCTTTACCGCCGAACCGGCCAGTATAGTGAAAGCCCCGTTAATAAAGGAGTGTTTTGCCAGCTTTGAATGTAAGATCCATGACCGGAAGCTGGTTAATGCGTATAACTTTTTCATCTTTGAGGTAGTGAAAGCACATGTTGCTGCCAGACCCAAATATCCTGAAACAATTGCATATAGGGGGGATAGTCAGTTTGTACTTTCAGGAAAAAACATCCGCATTCATTCAGACAAGTAATAGATTTATCACCCTGGAAAAGTATTTCTTCCCGGGGGGAAATTCCCAAACGGCTTTTGCTTTCGGCAAAAGCTTTTTTCGTTTATTGGAAATCGTATCTTCATTCCATGAAAAACATATTTATATTCCTCCTGTTACCCTTTGCCATCCAGGCACAAACCAATTACCCATTAAAACTGGACGCTTACATGCGTGCCCAGGCCACGGTTGCCCATTTCAGTGGCAGCGTACTAGTTGCCCAAAAAGGCAAGGTCATTTACAGCAATGCTTTTGGCGAAGCTGACAGGGAATGGCATGTGAAAAACACGGTAGCCGGCAAATACCGCATCGGTTCCATTACCAAACAATTCACGGCTGCCTGTATTCTTCATTTGGAAGAACAAGGCAAATTGAGCCTGGATGACAA
>NZ_JBCNKH010000061.1:0-34641 GCF_039596135.1 Chitinophaga sp. | reverse complement strand
TAATAAGAGGTGATATTGCTTACATTAAACACATTCACCCCCGTCTGGTATGTGACTGCTGATAACAATCCATTAATAGGCGGATTGGTCGTTTGATTCGGATTCGTCTGGTTCACATCCAGGTAGCCTTTCGAACAACCTGTGATGGCGGCCAGCAAAAGTATATATATGCGTTTCATAACTTTAGAATTGAAGGTTTACACTGAACAGGAAACTACGGGTAGCAGGGTAAGTAAACCCTGCGAAACTATCTGCACCATTGCTACTGGCAGCAGCAGAACTGGTTTCCGGATCGAAGCCCGTATACTTTGTATGCAACCAAAGATTATTTCCTGTAAAAGATACGGTCGCACCGGCAATAGGTTTCAGCCAACCAGATGGCAATGTATAAGCTAAGCCGACTGACCGTAACCTTACCCAGGAAGCGTTTTCAATAAACTTTTCGCTGGCGCCACGATAGTAATTGCGATAATACCCAGCTCCATAGTCTACACCATCAGGCCCGGTACTCTGTCCCAGATAAACGGCCTTTGAATTCTGTGTTCCATTCGCCAATACACCATCAAATACAATCGTCTGGTTCCTGTTTTCCGTCATCTTTGACTCACCAAATGCAGCAAGGAAGTTAGAAAGCTGGTTGTACTTATATTGTCCCTGACGAACATCCAGCAACAATGAAAGCGTAAAATGCCTGTACCGGAAAGTTTGTAACGTGCTTCCAATCCACTTAGGCAATGTACTACCCAGGTATCGCTGATTAGTCACATCATCCAGCACAGGGAACCCATTTGCTCCAATGAGCAATGGCAGGTCCTTACGCAGGGTCACACCATCATCATCATCTTTGGAATAGTAGCGTTTAAAAGTACGGCCATATAAGGAACCATAGGCCATACCGGGTACGAGCTTGCTGGTAACGGTTGAACTAAGGTATCCATACTGGCTGGAAATCACGATCTCTTTCAGTTCAGCACCCTGCTGTTCATTTAGTTTGATCACCCTGTTTCTGTTCGTAGAGAAATTGATTTTAAAATCCCAGCTAAAGTCTTTTGTACGTACCGGCATAACCGTTACTGTAACTTCTAACCCCTTGTTATTTATTTCGCCCGCATTTACATACGCCTGGTCATAACCGGTAGCGTTCGATACATACACAGGCACCAGCAGGTCTTTACTCTTTTGCTGATAGGCATTTACTTCCAATCCTAAACGATTATCGAGGAAACGCAGTTCTGTACCAATCTCACTGGTGTTTGTAAATTCCGGGCGAAGATTTGCATTCCCCAATGTTCTGCTTTGATAAAAAGGTACCGTCGTACCAATAGGATCGCCTGTTTCAAAACCATTGGTTATAGCATATGCATCGCCATCTTTTCCTATTTGTGCATAGGACAGTTTCAGTTTACCATAGCTCCACCAGCCAGGTAACTTGAACATATCAGAGAAGATATAACTGAGGCTCGCACTTGGATAAAAGTAACTACGGTTCTCGCGGGACAAGGTAGATGTCAGGTCGTTTCTGCCGGTTAGCTCCAGGAAAAGCAGGTTCTTCCAGCCCAGGGTCAGGTCACCAAAATAGCCGTAGTTGCGGTAATCGAGGATGTAGGAATCTCCTTTCACACGTTTTGCATTGCCTAACAGGAAGAGATCGGGTACCACGAGCGTATCGCCTTCCACGCTGCTTCTGCGTACCCGCTGGTCGCGAAGGTCATGGCCGAGCTTGAAGTCAACAGAGAATTGCTCATTGAATGTCTTTGTAAAATTCGCCATAATGGTAGAAGTCAGGTTACGGCTACGCAGGTTATATTCATCAATAAAACCGTATTTGTTGTCATTGAGGTTGGGCGCTTCGCCTACCACCCCAAGCGGACCAGGTGCGGTGTGGGTACGGCCATCCGTGTAGAAGTCATTGCCAAAGCGGTAAGAGAAATTCAACCATTCTACCGGCTTGTAAGTGATATAAGCACTGGCGATGGTCCTGTTTACATTGTCTTTGAATTGATTGGTAGCGAGGGTATAAATGGGATTGTTGGTACCGCTGGTATACGTTTGCTGGGTGCCATCTTCCTTTTTATAATCTTTCATATTCCACCGGGGAGCCCAGTAGATGATCTGTTCGCCATAGCGGTCGGAGTTGACCCTGTTGCCACCTGAGTTGATATAATTGAGAGAAGCGCCGGCGCTAACTTTATCACTGATTTTGAAAGTGGCATTCAGGCGGGCATTGTAACTGGTATAATCACTGAAGGGGATCACACCATCCTGGTTGAAATAAGAGACAGATCCCATCACCTGCGCAGCTTCCGTACCGCCACCTGCACTTATGGTGTGGCGGGTTTGCATACCGGTACGAAAGGCTTGTTTATAGTTGTTAAAGAGTGTGGCGGGGTGGGTGGGGTCTTCCTGCCTGGCTTCGGCAACGGTAGGCCCCCAGGTAGGCCAGAAGCTGGTGGGATCGTATACGCCCAGGTAACCCTGGGTGTAGGTAGATTGTATCTCAGGCGTTTTATTCACCTGGTCAAAGCCATACATGCCATTGTAGGATACCCTGATCTTGCCGGCTTTAGCAGATTTGGTGGTGATGATGATGGCACCGTTTGCTGCGCGGATACCATAGAGGGCAGTGGCGGCACCACCCCGCAGCACGGAAATATTATCAATATCATCGGGGTTGATGTCAGCAGCACGATTGCTCATACCGCGGGTTTCTGCATCGCCGGTGGTGTAGGTGCTGTTGTCTATTTCCACTCCGTCTATGATAAAGAGGGGTTGGTTATTTCGATCGCCGGCGAGTGAGTTGATACCCCGGATGATGATACGGGAACCCTGACCGGGGCCGCCGCCGGTACTGGTAATTTGTACACCGGCTACTTTGCCCTGGAGGGCGTTGACCACATTGGGCTGGCGATTTATGTTCAGATCGGCATTGTCCACCTGCTGGATCGTGTAGCCGAGTGCACGCTTTTCTTTTTTAACCCCGAAGGCGGTAACTACCACTTCGTTCAGGTCTTTCTGAGCAGGTTGCATAACAGCATCTACGGCAGACTGAGTGCCGACAGGCAGTTCCTGTGTGGTGTAACCAACGTAAGAAAAGATGAGTGTGGCGTTGTTGTTTTTCAGGGTGATGGAGTAGGTTCCGGCCGCATCAGTGTAGGCGTGATTTTGAGTGCTCTTTTCAATGACGACGACTCTTTCCAATGGCTGTTTATTATCCCCGGCGGTGACAGTGCCGCGTACGGTTTTTCCTTGCTGCGCAACAGCAATCGAGGTGATGCTTAGCAATAATGCAAGCACCAGCCCTGACGATAAATTCATAAGCTGAGTTTTAGGTGAACAATGTGACTGTACAGATTATTTGAGTTAGACAAATCTTCCCTTAGGCGATTGATTCTGGTTTCTCTTTTTAAATTTAAACAAAAGGCATGAGTTTCTTAGTCAGTAGTATGAAAAATAATTATTTCCACCCGCCTGTTTTTCCTTCTTCCTTCTGGGGTTTTATTATCTGCAACAGGCTGTGACTCTCCGGCACCACTGATCTGGCGAATATCATTGCCTACGCCATACTGCTGCATATAAGCCGCTACGGCATTTGCCCTACGCAGTGATAAAGTATAATTATAATCATCATTCCCCGCATTATCTGTATGACCTGTCACCTGCAATTGTACGCTGCCATCGCGGGGTATTTTTTTCATCAAGCTATCAAGTGCAGCATGCAATGCCGGGTTCAATTCACTGCTGTTAAATTTGAATAATATATCCGGTATGATCAATGTATCTGGCGGCGGCACTACCTTCTTCGCAGGGGGGACAGCGGGTGTCACATGGCACAATATCATTTCTACCCTGTTATTATCTCCGCCTGATGTATCGTACCTTGGATTACTCTTCCCCTCCCCTCTTATCTGAAAATCATCAAAACTAAACCCTTCATTATATACAAGATAAGTAGCCACAGCCTTCGCCTTATCATAAGAAATAATTTTATTGTACTCCTCCGAAGCCGCCTGCCATGCATGCCCTACCAACTGAATCCGCATCGTGGTATCTCCCTTGTAATTCTTCAGCGCCTCGTTTATTGGCTGACGATACCTTTCGCTGATAGTCGTGCGATCCTGGTTAAATAAATCATCCTTTAAAATCAATGTATCACATCCTTCATGATCTCCATTCAACCGGTGCAGGACTGGCCTGCCGGGTGTGAGCGCTTCGGGAATAGAATGCCGGTGATGCTCTGCGTACAAAGCGGCGCGGGTGGCCGCCGTATCTGTACATAGCTGTAATTGTTCATTGACAGGGGTGATACTGATACTATCTATTAATAACTGTGCATTGTTATAACCGGAAAACCCGTTTTTACGTACAGGCGCTTTGAAATTGCCCAATATCAGGTGTGTTGCATTGCTGGTGGCAATATAGGTCTTCTCTAATAAATACCACGGCATCCTGGTATGCCATAGTTTCTTTTGTTGATCTGCTTCATTCAGTTCTACACTGACCGATTGTGACAGGCATCCTGTATTCTCACTAAAAATAAACGCCGTATCAAACCGGAGTCCGATGCGCAAAGGATAATTCTCCGTATTCATATACACCCGGATCTTATATGCCTGGCCCTTTTGCAAAGCACAGAGCAGCCGGGTTTGTATATACACCCTGGCATCCGGATTCTCTACCGGTCCTTCCTGCAACAGGGATACATAGTGCTGCCCCTGCAGCGCGGCGCCATTGCAGAGATATTTCATTTTGATCATCTCCGGTGCAACAGCCATCCACCCGCAGGGAGCGCAGGGCGCTATGTATTCCGTGCAGATATTTACTTCCTCAAAACTGGCATTTGGCACTAAATTCTGTGCCATCAGCCCCTTTGTACAGTAACAGAATAATATGATCAGTAAGCATATTTTCATTCAGCCACAATTTCCAATACTTTGCTGGACAATGGCTCATGCCCGGATACATTGATACCCGCTTTCATGAGATAGTCACCCGAAAATATTTTATTGTGTTCATATAAATGAGATTCTTCGCCGGGCTTCAGGTTGATTTCCGTCACCCTGTATTGTCTGTGTGGATCCAGTCCCTGTAATTTTACCGGTGTAAAGTTTTCACCAAAACGGGTATGCAGGTTATAGGCAAATAAAACTGATTTTGATTTAGTAGTATCTACATACATCAGCACCGCCCTGTTTTCATGATAAGGAGAAACGAGCCGATACAGATCGCCATGCGCCAGGACCGGCTGCAAACGTTTATAATTTGCCACTGCCTGCTGACTGAATGTCCATTCATCAGGCGTGAATTTATCCAGGTTGATATCATAACCCAGTCTGCCCATCATAGCTACATCTGTACGGAACTTAAGGGATTGCCTACCCCAGGACGTTATGTGATCTGCTACAGTAAATGAAGGGAAGAAATAGGAATAGCCCCATTGAATAAATACCCTTTCGTACGGATCGGTATTATCACTCGCCCAGAACTCTGTAAAATAGGGCAATGCGCCATAATCTACCCTGCCACCGCCGCCAGAGCACAACATGATAGCGAGGTGCGGATACTTGCTACGAATACGTTTCAGCACCTGGTACAAACTGCGGGTGTATTCAATATACAGGGCTCCCTGGTTGTCTTTCAGGTAAGGTGAATATGCATTTGTGATCATACGGTTACAGTCCCACTTGATGTAGGCTATACCCGGATTTGCAGTCATCATGTCATCTACAATGCCATAGACAAAATCCTGCACTTTGGGATTGACGAGATCCAGTACCAACTGGTTACGGAAGTAATCTTCACTCCTGTTAGGCAGTTTAAGAATCCAGTCCGGATGCTGGTGATACAGGTCGCTGGCAGGATTCACCATTTCTGGTTCCAGCCAGATCCCGAATTTCACCTTTTTCTCTTCGGCAGTTTTTACGAGGTAACCCAGTCCATGAGGCAGTTTAGCTTTCATTTCCTGCCAGTCGCCCAGGCCGGCATTGTCCGCATTGCGGGGATATTTATTACCAAACCAGCCATCATCCAGTAAGAAAAGATCAGCACCTAATTTATGAGCGTCATCAAACAGGGCGGAGAGCTTTTCTTCATTAAAATCAAAACCGGTAGCTTCCCAGTTATTGAGCAATACTGTACGGGGTTTCTCACCATCTATCACTCCATACTTTGCACCCCAGCGATGGAAGTTGCGGCTAAGGGTACCACGGCCATTATCGCTGTAGGAGAAGATAAACGCAGGTGTTTCGAAATGCTGGTCAGGTTGCAACCTGTATTGCGATGCATAGGTGTTCATGCCTGAAATGACACGCAGCATATTCAGTTCGTCGACCTCAAAAGCAAACCGGAAATTGCCGGTCCATGCCAGTGTACCTGCCATCACAGCACCATGCGTTTCAGTGGAAGGTTCATCTAACGAAACAAAGTAGAAAGGCATCTGGTACATATCCGCACGGGTACCCAATTTGGAATCAAGGATTTTAATCCCGCTGGTCAGCTCGTTTTCATCCATTTTCATTTCCTCTGCCCAATCGCCATGGAAGTTGGTGAGGTAGTATTTATGCGCATTGAAATGCAGGATGGAAGACGCGAAATTAGCCAGGACGACTGGTCCTTTTTCTTTATGACTGATTTCTGTCCATACTTTGAAGATATCTTCCTTTGCATAGGTATTGACATGCAGCAATACGGTGAATGGGTATTTTGGATCACGCAGGGTAATGGTTGTAGCGGTTACATTATCCTCAGTTTTCACAGTATTACGGCTGATGTATAATAACTCCAGCGAAGGGTTGCCATCTGCATGCGTGACCTGTATGGCGGGTTCAAACAGGTTGTTCATGCCGGCGGGGGTATATGCTTCCCAGCGATCTACGGGACGAAGCTGATCGCCGCCATCCGAGAGTCTGGGACCGAAATATTTCTGCAACAATCGTCCTTTCCCATCTACTTCAAAATCCAGTTGCAAGTGATCGGTGCTGGTAGAGAATCGTTCCTGCGCCAGCAAACGCGTGACGGGTAGACAGCAAAAAAGAATAAAGGCAATAGCGACCTGTTTAATCATAACGTAAAATGGTTAATTAGCTGGTTAAGCTATTACTTTTTTTCAAATTTTACTAAACCATTTGTCTATGAGCAGGCCGGCAGCGGTATCGCCTGTGGCATTGAGCAAGGTAGCGATGGGATCCAGCAGGGTGCCGATGATCATAATTACCGGCAGGACTTCCATGGGTAAGTGAAATGTGCCTACAATCAGCAGCTGGCCGACATAGCCACCATTGGGAATACCGCCCTCAATGATACTGACCAGCAGTGCAATGGCAAATGCCAGTACCCAGGTATCTATACCAGCTACCGGTCTGCCCACCAATGCAAAAGCCACTGCTACTTTGATGACGGCAGCGATAGCAGAGCCTTCTTTGTGGAGAGCAGCACCTAATGGAATCGTCATATCGGCTACCACGGGGGAAATATCCATTTTTTCGGCAGCCGCTCTATTGGCCGGAATGGTAGCCACGCTACTACAGGTACCCAATGCCATGGCTGATGGTAAGAGGTTATTTTTCCAGTAACGGCCCACGGCCTTCCAGCCACCGGCAATAAATGCATATAAAGAGAAGAAAATAAGGTAATATCCAATGGACACAATATACCCGGTTACCAATGCCTGCGCATAACTGCCAAATAACTGGGGCCCTGCAATCCCCGTCTGGTAGGCAAAATAAGCCCCCAGACCTATAGGTGCCAGTTTCATAATAAAAGACAATAACTGCTTCATCACTTCATTGGCGGAATGCAGGAAGGCCCTGAATGCGGCACCACTCTCTCCTGCCCTGCGGGCTGCAATACCCAGCAAAATAGAAAATATAAGTAGTGCCAACATATTTTTCCGGGACAGCAATCCATAAAACTCTTCTACAGTAAGCAGATGTACCAACTGATCGCCCGCATGCTCAGATGCAGGCGGCGCAATCGCAGCGAGGTGTGGAATCTGGTGGGTAACGGGAAATATAGAAATAATGACAATGGTAATGATGGCGGCAATACTTACTGTGGCAGCAAATACACCTAAAAGCAGCGTGATAATTTTACCTGTATCCAACCGGGCCACGGCATCTGCCACCGCAAAGAATACCATGGGAATCACTGCTGTAAACAACAGGTTCAGAAACAAATCTCCCAGGGGCTTGATGACGGCCACCTTGTCACGATAATAAATACCTGCCAGACTACCAACGATGATGCCCACCAGCAGCCAGATGATAGACCTATAATTTTTAAGCATACAGGGATTTATCTGGTTAATAATCCGGCATCCAATACGAATTGTGCGCCAGTGACATACCTGGCTTTGTCTGATGCGAGGAAGACCACCATATTGGCCACATCTGACGGCTCTACCCAGGGTACATCAATCAGGTTACCTGCAGAGCGCTCAGCTATTTCCTGCGGAGTAGCGCCTTCCAGCGCTGCCAGACCGTCGTTCATAGGGGTATTGACACCCGTGGGATGAATAGATACGGCCCTGATATTGTAAGGCGCCAGTTCAATGGCCCACGATTTGGTAAGGCCGGTCAGTCCCCATTTGGAGGCGGCATAGTGGCTCAATCGGTTCATGCCCCGCAAGCCGGCAATGGAAGAGTTATTGATAATGACGCCTGATTTTCGCGCGATCATGATGGGAATTATATGTCTGCCCACGATCCAGGCTCCTTTCAGGTTGATGTCAATCATGGCATCCCATTCCTCTTCCGGCAGTTCGTGCGTAAACCCGTATGCACAGATTCCAGCATTGTTGAAGAGAATGTCAATCTGCCCAAAATGCTTGTGCACCGTTTCAACGGCAGCTTTTATAGCACTATTATCCCGTACATCGGCAGTAAAAGTAAGGCAGTCTACCCCCAGTGACTTTACGCTTTGGGCCAGGGTATCCAGTTCGTCGGGGGTACCCAGGGCATAGCCCGGGTAAGCTAAGGGTTTTGCTACGTCTACAGCGGCTATATGCACACCTTCGGCCGCCAGGGCCAATGCGACAGCGCGGCCCTGACCGTGGGCGGCGCCTGTAATGAAAGCGACTTTATTTGCCATAGGAAGAGAGGTATTCGTCTATGTCTGTTTCCAGTACGTTGTTAAAAATATTAGTGGCGATCATCTGGCCTGCGAAGGCCACCAGTTCTACCACCTGTTGCGGGTTATATAACCGGGCGATTTTTGAGAACAATTCATCAGGAATCCTACCTTGATTCGTGGCAATTGCACTTCCAAAATCCATCAATAGCTGCTCATTTTCGGAGAATTTCAGGTCTTCCGGAACTTCCCCATTATCAATAATTATTTTGCGAAAAAAAGTGGTGCAAAGCGGGCAATTACTGCCAACCGATACCGTATATGCGAACAGGTAAGCCGGCCGATTGCCAATAAAAGTTTTTATCTGCTCATAGAGCTTATACCAGTCCATATAGACCTCAAAAGCAACCAACGACCGGCCAAGTGTAGCTTTCATATTGGTAATCCGGGCATTGTACTGGCTGGTGTGCGCCGTGTAGGCATTTTGAACATTTTCTGGTGTTTCAGATAGCGGAAGCGGGTCGATTCTGGGCATATACAAGGGTTATAATATCCAAAATACGATTTTCCTACAAACTAAGTAGGCTATTTTGTGACTTGTACAAAACGATAGAATCACAGTCCTTTTCATAATAGTTTTTTCCTTTAACTGTTAAACATTAACTTTGGGGGTACTGATAATTTTATAGAGTACTGACAAAAATGTAAGTAATGAGAAAAGAAAGCTCTACTAATACATTGAACAGGAATAAAATCAGCAACAACTGCGGTATGGCGTATACGCTGGACGTCATCGGCGGCCGATGGAAACCGACTATCCTCTGGAGCCTGCTTAATGGCAAGCTGCGGTACAGTGAACTGAAAAAATCCATTCCTGATGTATCTGAAAGAATCCTGGTTCTGCAGCTGAGAGAACTGGAAAAAGACGGACTGATCAACCGGCTTGTTTATGCAGAAGTGCCACCCAGGGTAGAATATGAACTCACTAAAGACGGGGCATCACTTCAACCCATGTTAGAGATTATATCTCAGTGGGGGGATATGCATAGACCTAAAAAAACAAAAGACTAATTTGCCTTTATAAACATTAAGACACGCAATAATGAGCATAGAAATATTTTTTACCATCTTCCTGGTGCTGCTAAACGGTTTTTTCGTTGCAGCAGAATTTGCAATCGTAAAGGTCCGATCCTCGCAGATAGAAGTCAACTCAGGCCGTAATAAAACAGTATCTACGGTAGCCAAAAGCATCCTGAACAATCTTGACGGCTATCTGGCAGCCACACAGTTAGGTATCACCCTCGCTTCACTGGGCCTTGGTTGGGTAGGTGAAAAGGTGATGACAGAAATAATCGTTAATCTATTTACTTCTTTGGGGTTCAAACCTGATGTGGGTGTCGCCCAGCAGGTAGCCATTGGCTGTGCATTCCTGGCTATTACTATTATGCATATCGTATTTGGCGAGCTGGCCCCCAAGTCTCTCGCTATCCGCAAACCAGTGCCCACTACCTTTACCGTGGCACTGCCGCTGAAATTATTTTATATCATCTTCCGTCCTTTCATCTGGATCCTGAATGGGTTGGCAAATGTGATTCTCCGTATCATCGGTATCACACCTGTGCATGAAAATGAAGACATACACACGGAAGAAGAACTTCGCGTGATCATTGCTGAAAGTCATCAGGGCGGTGTGATTGAAGAAACAGAGAAAGCCCTGATTCAAAACGTATTCAACCTGGGCGACCGCCATGTATCTACCCTCATGACCCCACGAAATGAGGTGATCTGGCTGGATATCCAGGATAGCCCTGAAGTAAACAAAGCCAAGATCCTGAAGCATAAGCATACCATGTACCCGCTGGCAAACGGCGACCTGGATCATACCACCGGCTTTATTTACAGCAAAGACCTGCTGAGTGACAACTTCAACGCCGCTATCAATAACCTGTCATCCCTGAGCCGCAAACTGCTGGTGGTGACCGTACATAACCGTACTTACCAGCTGCTGGAACTCTTTAAGAGAGAGCGTATTTACCAGGCCATGGTCGTTGACGAATTTGGTTCTATCAAAGGTCTTGTGACCATCAATGATATTGTAGACGCACTGGTAGGCGATATATCCGAAACAAACGAATTTGAATACGAAGTAACCCGCAATGAAGACGGCAGTATGCTGGTAGACGGACAGCTACCTTTCGTGGAATTCCTGGAACTGATTGGTGTGGATGCTGACCAGCAAAGGGTGAACGTGACCAACTTTGTGACCCTCGGCGGTTTCATCCTGGACAAACTGGGTAAAATACCTCAGAGTGGCGATAGTCTGCAATGGAAGAACCTGAAAATGGAAGTGGTGAAAATGGACCAGCACCGCATTGCCAAGGTGCATATCAGCAACATTGAAAACGATCCTAAAGAGGACGAAGAATAATACACAACTAATATACTGTTATGAAAACCAGCTGGTTCAAGTCCCTGTTACCGCACCTGGCAGCCATTCTGGGGTTGCTGATTCTTGCGGTATTGTATTGCAAGCCCGTACTGGAAGATAAGGTCATCAGCCAGAGTGATAATGTGCAATGGCAGGCGATGGCAAAGGAAGCGATGGATTATAAAAAGGAACATGGCATTCCACCATTATGGACCACCAGTATGTTTGGCGGTATGCCCACTTTCCAGCTGGCCATGGAATCTCCTTATCACATTGATAGTGCTATTCCGGTTATCCTTACGCTGGGGTTGCCTAAGCCTATCAATGTATTGTTTCTTTCCGCACTTTGTTTTTACCTGCTTTGTGTAGTTTTAGGTGCACGCCCCTGGATCGGCTTTGCCGGGGCAGTAGCGTATACCTATGCCAGTTATTCGCCTATTATCATCGTCACGGGGCATGATACCAAGATGATGGCGCTGGCATATCTGCCTGCTGTCATTGCCGGTCTTGTGCTTATTACCAGGCGTAGTTACCTGGCGGGTACGGGTATCATGGCACTCGCCCTCTCCTACCTGATTGCCGCCAATCACCTGCAGATGACGTATTATTTCTTCCTGATACTGGCCTTTGTAGGTATTGCCTATGCCGTGCATGCTATCAGGGAGAAAGCATTCAGGCACCTTATTACAGGTAGTTTGCTCGTTGTCTTGGCAGTGGGACTGGCACTGGCCTCCAATGCCGTGAGCCTGTGGACAACGTATCAATATTCGAAAGAAAGTACCAGGGGTGGTAAGTCTCCACTGAGTCCCCTACCGGGTGAAACGGCCGAGCAGCATGATGGAAAGGAATATGCCTTTCAATGGAGCTATGGTAAATTTGAAACACTCACGCTGATTGCACCTGATATTTATGGCGGCAGCTCCAATGGTAAACTAAGCACGAATTCAAATACTTATAAAACCCTGACTAGTATTGGTGTGTCTGCTAATCAGGCAGAACAAATGGTCAGTAACTGGAACCTCTACTGGGGCGATCAGTCTTTATTAGGCACGTCAGGACCTGTATACCTGGGCGTGATCGTTTGCCTGCTGGCACTCCTTGGATTGTTCATTATCCGCTCCTGGCATAAGTGGTGGCTCATCGGTATTTCCATATTGGGCATCCTGCTGGCATGGGGTAGCAACTTTGCTGCCTTCAACTATTTCATGTTCGATCACTTCCCGCTGTACGATAAGTTTCGCGCACCTTCGCAGGCATTGATCATTCCGCAGTTGTCATTTGCTATACTGGCGGTGATGGCATTGCAGGAACTGATTAGCGGTGAAATCAAAAAAGAAGAATTACTGAAAAAACTGAAATGGTCTGGTTATATCTTAGGTGGCTTACTGGTATTATTACTGTTGGCCTCTACCAGTATGCGCTATACCAATGCCACTGGTGACAATACCAACCCACACAGCGATGATCAGTTCCATGCACAGTTGGTGCAAATGGCTGGGGGCCACACTGACATTGCAGACAGGTTGATGGCTGCTACCAGAACAGACAGGGCAGACCTGTACAGAAGTGATGTATTCCGCTCTATCCTCTTTGCAGCGCTGGCGTTTGCACTGTTGTGGTTCTTTATTAAAGGGAAACTACAGGCACGGTATATGACTATAGGTATCACCCTGTTAATCATGATCGATTTGCTGCAGGTAGACAGGCGCTATCTGAATGAAGATAGTTTTATGGACGCCGGGTCGTATAGTATGCCATTCCAGGCTACTCCTGCCGATCAGCAGATACTGCAGGACAAGGATCCGTATTACCGCGTATTTAACCTGACCCGTAATCCATTTCAGGATGCTATGACTTCTTATTTTCATAAGAGCATAGGCGGTTATCACGCAGCCAAACTGCAACTGTACCAGGACCTGATTGAAAGACAAATCAGTCAGAACAACATGCAGGTGCTGAATATGCTGAATACAAAGTATATTATCACCAATGACGTGCAGGGGCCTGTTGTACATCAAAACCCGGATGCACTGGGTAATGCCTGGTTTGTAAAAGCCATTCGGTGGGTACCGAATGCAGATGCTGAAATGAATGCGCTTACCAACTTTCATCCAAAGGATACCGTGGTGATTGATGAGCAATACAAGTCACTGGTAAAGCCTGATTTTCAGTTTGATTCCAGTGCCCGGATCGCATTGCAGTTCAACCACCAGGATACCATTGCGTATACATCCAAAGCAACCACACCACAATTTGCCGTGTTCTCCGAGGTTTATTACCGTCAGGGATGGAAGGCATACATCGATGGAAAAGAAGCGCCTTATACCAGGGTAAATTACGCTTTAAGAGGCATGTCTGTTCCGGCAGGTGACCATACCATCACTTTCATTTTTGCACCCGAAGCATATTATGCAGGTGTCAAATTATCTCTTGGTAGTTATATTGTGATGTTGCTTTTATTAGCCGGAAGTCTTGCGTTATACTTCCGCAAGAAATAAATTTCAAAGTCCGTCTTCAATAAATTTTGAAGGCGGACTTTTGCTTTTTCATCTATACAATTCAACTGTTCGTAGTAAAAAAAAGCGATTCCTGCTTTACAATAGCAAATTCCCCTATCTTGCGTCAAATTCAGGGCTGTCTTGCCCCTTCGGCTATCAACTTTACCATTTCATCTATACAATTCTCCTGTCTGTAGCCAACAAACAATAGTACTGTAAAAACGCCCGTTTGATGCGAAACCGCTTTTCGTATAGTCAGACTATACAGGCTACTATTATTGGTATTTACGAAATGCTGCTATAGAAAGAACGCGTGAAGAAATCCCTTAGAAAACGTCTTAGCAAACACTATGCTACCTTAACTGTATTTAGCATAGTGGTCTTTTTCATGGTTGATTCTGCAGCAAGGGGAGCCAGGAGCATTAGTTACTATCCAATTGGCTCTTCTACTCATCATGCTGCGTATGATTCCATTATACCTGTGAAAGATACCGTGGATACATTAAAGTATCCCATCAAAGACAGGCACTCTCCTGAGCTCGTAGAGCCCGTGCAGAACGCCGTTGATTTGAAGGATCCCAAAGGTATCAAACGGGACGTGGAATACGATCCTGAAACAAAAGAATATATTATCTCCGAAAAAATCGGTGATAAATATTATAGGAATCCTACGTCTATGAGCTTCCAGGATTTCTATAACATGCAGGCACGTAAAAGTGAGAATGATTACTTCATGAAACGTGCTTCCACACTGGGCAACCTGAACAGAAGCAATGGCCTGGAACTTAAAAAATCCAATAAACTTTTTGACAGGTTATTCGGTGGCAGCAAAGTCGATATCAAACCACAGGGTTACCTCGAAATATCTATGGGCTATGACGGCCAGTATATCAACAACCCTGTTTTGACTGAGTCTGCACGCCGCAGTGGCGGTTTTGATATGAACATGAATATCAACCTGAATGTGACAGGTAAGATCGGTGATAAACTGAAAATTATTACAAACTACAACACTCAGTCTACCTATGATTTCGAAAACCAGATCAAACTGGAATACACCGGTTATGATGACGAAATCATAAAAAAGATTGAAGCCGGTAATGTAAGCTTTGCACTTCCCACAACACTGATCAGTGGGATGCAATCTCTTTTTGGAATAAAAACACAGTTGCAGTTTGGCCGCTTAACCATGACCAGCGTCCTTTCCAGTCAGAAGTCTCAGAAGCAGACACTGACCCTGAAAGGCGGTAACCAAACGACCAGCTACAGCATCAAATCAGATGCGTACGATGAAAATAAAAACTTCCTGCTGGCACAGTTCTTCCGCGATACCTTCAACTATGCAATGGGGAACCTGCCCAGCATCCGTTCGCTCTCCAACATTACACGCATTGAAGTATGGGTAACGAACAAGACCGGTACTACGACCAACACCCGTAACGTAGTAGGTCTGATGGACCTTGCAGAATACAGCCCTTACAATACGAATGCCGTTCACGTTGTAAGCAGCGGTAAACTACCTTACAACGGTATCAATGACCTCTATAGCAAACTCTCTGCTGACGATGCCGCGCGGCAACCCAGTACCGTGATCTCGCAACTCCAATCCTACGGCCTCTCTGCCGTACAGGACTATGAGAAAACATATGCACGTAAACTGGATAGTACGGAATATACCCTCAATAAGAAACTCGGCTACATCTCCCTGAATACGGCACTTTCTGCAGACCAGGTGCTTGCTGTTGCGTATGAATATAGTTACAATGGCCGTACTTACAAGGTCGGTGACTTTGCCCAGGATGTACCTCCTGATGCCAGTAACAATGCCAACAGCCGTATCCTCTTCCTGAAAATGCTGAAAGCTACTGCTGCACGACCGATATTACCAATCTGGGACCTGATGATGAAAAACATCTACTCCACCGGTGGTTACCAGCTAAGCAGTACAGACTTCACGGCCGATGTATATTACAATGACCCCGGCAATGATACCCGTGCTGCCAGCCCCCGACGTTATCTGCCGGATGCTGTCGGTTCTTATAGCGGTGCACCCATCATTACCATTCTCAACCTCGATAACCTGAATGCGAACAATGACCCCCAGCCGGATGGGGTGTATGACTTTGTGAGTGGGTATACGGTTGATGTATCTAATGGTAAACTGATCTTTCCTGTACTGGAGCCCTTTGGGAAGGACCTTGCCAAAGCATTTGGCGGTGATGCAGCTTTGGAAAAACAATATCTTTATACCAAATTGTATGATACCACCAAGACGGCCGCTCAACAATATTCTTCCCTGAACAGGTTCCTCATCAAAGGAAGTTACAAAGCAGGTAGTTCTTCTGAAGTATCACTGAATGCATACAACATTCCTTCTGGTTCTGTAACCGTGACTGCCGGTGGTAAAACACTGGTGGAGAATATTGATTACACCGTGGATTATAACCTGGGTAGAGTAAAGATCATCAATGACGGTATCCTCAGTTCCGGTACCACGATCAATGTATCTTTCGAAAACAGTGGTCTTTACGGGCAGCAGGTTCGTAACTATGTAGGCACCCGTTTTGACTATGCGGTAAATGAAAAACTGAACCTGGGTTCTACCATCGTGCACATGAGTGAACGCCCTTATACCACTAAGGTAAGTTATGGCGAAGATCCTATTAATAACACCGTTGTGGGCCTGGATGGTAACTATAATTCTGAATGGAAAGGTCTGACCCGACTGCTCAATAAATTACCAAACTACAACTCTAAGTCTACTTCCGCTGTGAGTCTGACGGGTGAAGTGGCACGGTTATTCCCCGGTCACAGTAAACTAATCAACGCTTTTGGTTCCAACGAAGGACAGGTATACATCGATGACTTTGAAGGTACTGAAAGCAACTATGACCTGAAGACGCCGAGTAGCAGCTGGGCACTGGCCTCTACACCTGCAGGCGCCACGGATAGCTCAGGTAATATCATGTTTCCCGAAGCTACACTGAGTGACTCTGTTGATTATGGTAAAAACAGGGCCCTGCTCTCCTGGTACATCATTGAACCAACCCTGCAGGTAAACAGTACATCTGATCTGCCAGCAGGTATTACCAAAGATGACCAGTCAGATCCACGCACACGTATCGTATACCAGAAAGAGATCTTCCCGAACCTCTCTACAGATTATACTTCTACACAGCTCACGACCCTTGACCTGGCCTATTATCCTAAAGATCGTGGTCCATATAACTTCGAAGCCAGTCGTACAGAAGTGAATACAGACGGTACACTGAATAACCCAAAGAAGCACTGGGGTGGCATTATGCGCTCACTGGACAATACTGATTTTGAAACTTCCAATATCCAGTACATTGAATTCTGGGTACAGGATCCTTTTATTAAGAATACCACCAGTACCGGTGGGGACCTCTACTTCAACCTCGGCGCTGTTTCTGAAGATATTCTGAAAGACTCCTATAAGTTTTTTGAAAACGGGATGAAGGCACCGGGCACCACCATCAACTACGATTCCACTACTTGGGGCCATACCCCAAACTATACCACACAGCTGACACGTGCGTTTGACAACGATGCAGATGTAAGGGAATACCAGGATGTAGGTTACGACGGATTGCGTTCTGCTGATGAAGTAGCCTATCGTACGCACTTCCTGAACCAGCTGCGTACCAACTTCGGCGTTAGCGCTGATGTATACACAAAAGCACTCGCTGACCCATCCAATGATAACTACCATCACTACAGGGGCGATGATTATGACAAGGGGAAATATGGCATACTGGCCCGTTATAAACGCTATGCCATGTCAGATGGAAACTCTCCTGCTACCACCAGCGGGTCTACCTACTCCACTGCGGCTACGAATATTCCGGAGTCGGAAGACCTGAACTTCGATAATACCATGAATGAAACAGAGTCCTATTTCCAGTACCGGGTGCATTTAAGCCCTAATATGGAGATCGGACAGAATTACATCGTGGATAAGGTAGATGCCGCCGTAACCTATGCCAATGGCAGCACCGGTACTGAAACCTGGTATCAGTTCAAGATCCCGATCGAACAATATAGCGCCGCTATCGGGGGCATTGCAGACTTCAAGTCTATCCAGTTCATGCGTATGTTCCTCACGAACTTCTCTGATTCCGTAGTACTGCGCTTTGGCAAACTGCAACTGGTAAGGAACCAGTGGCGCCAGTACAGCTATGAATTGCAGGCAGGTTCCGGCGACCTGGTAGCAACGGATGACGCCACTACCTTCAATACAACTTCCGTAAATATCGAGGAAAACGCTTCCCGTACCCCTATCAACTATGTACTGCCTCCCGGCCTGCAGCGCGAGACGACTCTCAGTACCAGCAACACCACCTTGCTGATGAATGAGCAATCCCTCTCCATACAACTGGATAAACTGCAGGATGGTAAGTCCAGGGCGGTATACAAAACACTGGGCATGGACCTGCGCAGGTATAAAAAACTGCAGATGTTCATACACGAAGAGGCTATAGATGATGACAACAGCTTAAAAGATAAAGACCTGCAGGCAGTGATCAGGATTGGTAGTGACTATACTGAAAACTTCTACGAATACCGTATTCCACTGACCAAGACTGCCTTCGGTGCTACCTCACAGGCAGCTATCTGGCCTACTGCAAACAACCTGGACATCACCCTGACAGACCTGAGCAACCTGAAGCAAACCCGTAACAATGCAGGCGCTTCTACGGCTACGCTGTATGAAAAGACACTGGCAAACGGGAATGTGATCGGGGTAATCGGCAACCCGAACTTAGGAGATGTGGAAGGGATGATGCTGGCTATTTACAATCCGCTGGATGATGGTTTAACTAAGAATGCAGAAGTCTGGTTTGACGAATTACGGTTAACCGGCCTGGATGAAAAAGGTGGTTATGCCGCTACGGGCAGGTTGAATATGCAGCTCGCCGACCTTGGCCAACTGGCCGTGACCAGTACCATGCACACCGCGGGGTATGGCGCCGTGAACCAGAGTGTGAATGAGCGCTACCAGGATAACCTCATCTCCTACGATGCGTCTTTAAGCCTGGATATGGGTAAGATATTGCCTAAAAGGGCAAGGCTTACGATTCCCCTGTATGTAGGGCAATCCAAGACCAGTAGCATGCCGGAATGGGATCCGTTTGACCTGGACATCAAACTGAAGGAAAAGCTGAAATTAGCGGCAAATAAACACGAAAGAGATTCCATCAAGGCACAGGCAGAAGATGCGACTACCACCACCAGTTTCAATGTGACGAATGTGCGTAAATTGAGTGACGGAAAAAAGAAACTCCACCCCTGGAGCCTGGAGAACTTCGACTTTACCTATGCATATACAGGTACAAAGATGCATAGTCCTACTACGGAGAACTATGAGCTGACTAAGAACAGGGGGGTATTAGGCTATAACTTTACAGGCACCAATAAATTCTGGGAACCGTTTAAGAAAACCATCAAAGGCAAGTCGCCGTGGATGAAACTGTTCCGGGACATCAACATCAATCCCCTGCCTTCCACCATCAGCTTCCGGGCAGACCTGACCAGGCAGTTCAGTGCCACACAGCTCAGGAACGTAGGTAGTAATTATAAACTGGCAGAAACATACAGCAAGTACTTCACCTTTGATCGCTATTATGGGTTGAAGTGGGACCTGACACGTAGCCTGAGCCTGGACCTGACGGCAACGAACAATGCCCGTATTGATGAACCAACCGGGCGATTGAATACTTCTGCCAAGCGGGATACGGTATGGAACAATCTCCTGAAACTGGGGCGTACTACCAACTATTTCCAGACTTTCAATGCCACCTATACCCTGCCATTGTCAAAGATTCCCGTACTAAGCTGGACGAACTTTGCCGTACAGTATACGGCGCAGTATAAATGGACGGCGGCTTCGCTCTCTAACAGGATCCAGGGGAATACCATTGAAAATACCCAGGTGATGGCAGTACTGGGGGAATTTAAATTCACAGAGCTGTATAATAAATCTAAGTTCCTGAAGGCAATCACAGCTACAAAGCAACCTGTCAACCCGAATGCGAAAGTGCCTGCAAAAAAAGAAGAAAAGCTGCCCGAAGTCTCTCCTTTGGTGAAGTCGTTGTTGCGGCCAATCTTATCCATCAAGCGTATTAATATCAACTACTCTGAGAATAACTATACGAGTCTGCCGGGATGGATGGATAGCACCCAGGCATTAGGTATGAACTGGCGGAGTATGGAACCGGGACTGGCGTTTGTGTTCGGCTATCAACCAGATAAGAAGTGGCTGGATAAAAAGGCGGCAAAGGGATTGATCTCAGCCGATACCTTGTTCAACAACCAGTTTGTACAGCAGTTTTCACAGAACCTGCAGATACAGGCGCAGCTGGAACCGGTACCGAACCTGCGTATCGATTTGTCGCTGACCAAGACATTTTCCAAGAACCACTCCGAAACATTTAAAGACAGGTACGGTGCCGGGAATTATGAGCACCTGGATGCTTATGAAACAGGTGGTTTCCAGGTCACGTCTATTATGCTGAAGACATTGTTCATAAAGGGAGGATTGGCAAAGAGCTTCGCAAACTTCAGAAGGTACAGAACGATCCTGTCAAAGCGATATTGGGACAAAAACCCTTATGCAAAAGATGCTTCCCTGCCAACATATGATACCAGCGATGCTTCTTATATGTACGGCTATGGCAAGTACGAGCAGAATGTACTGATCTCCTCTTTTATTGCGGCTTATACCGGGCAGGATCCTAATAAAGTGGGATTGATTGCCACTTCAGGCCTGGATAAGATCAGGAGTAACCCTTTCAGAAATATCATTCCGCTGCCGAACTGGCGGATATCATACGATGGGCTGGCGAAGCTGGCCCCATTCAGTGATTATGTACAAACCCTGACCCTGACCCACTCTTATGTGAGCAACCTGAGTATGAACTCGTACAATACGTCTTCTAACTATATGGATAAGAACTCGCTGGGGAACCCGAGTTTTATAGATACCGTTTCCGGGAACTATGTGCCTTATTACACAGTGCCGAATGTGACGATGATAGAACAGTTATCGCCATTATTGGGCGTGGATGTAACGTTGAAGAACAATATGAATATTCATATGGATTATAAGCGTACACGGTCATTAAGTTTGAGTCTGACAGATTACCAGCTGGTGGAGGCGCGTACGGCGGAAATCACATTGGGTGGCGGGTATAGATTGAAGGGATTGAAGCTGCCATTTGCAATGGGAAAGAATGGATCGCATCAG
Source organism: Chitinophaga sp. (assembly GCF_039596135.1). Lineage (GTDB taxonomy): Bacteria > Bacteroidota > Bacteroidia > Chitinophagales > Chitinophagaceae > Chitinophaga. Next base: position 13,385 of record NZ_JBCNKH010000061.1, on the reverse strand, counting down.
TTGGATAATGATTTGAATATGCGGCTGGATCTGAGTTATAGAGATGAGAAGTCGGTGAATAACCAGCTGGATGGGGGGATTTCGACGCCTACGTCGGGGCAGAAGGTAGTTAGTATAGCGCCGAGTATAGATTATGTGTTGAATAAAAGGATGAACCTGAAGTTCTATTATACGAGGAAGCAGACAATACCGGTGTTGTCGACATCGAGTCCGACGGTGACGACGACGGGTGGGTTGACACTGAGATTTGTATTGGGTCAGTAAAACTGAAAAAGCACTTTTGCCGAAGGCGAAAGTGCTTTTTCAGTTGGTGGCTTTGGATAACCGCCACATGGCTATCAAAAAGTTTATCTGATATCCTTACGGCTGTATTCGTTGTTGCCAAAGTTTACAATGTAATCAGACGCAAACAATGTACTTTTCTGATAATAATCAGTGGTAATAATCTGCGCCCCTGATTCACAGGCAGCTTTATACCTTGTATAATCATTCGTCCTTGCCTCTTTAGTATCAGCATCTGCCCGGGTACGAACAATGTACCCTTTTGCCACCATATCACGAATCAATTGCTGATCCTTCACCGCATCATTGATAATCATAATTGCCGCTTCCGGTTTACCCGCAGGTGCATTTACAAATAAAACACGTCCTTTCAGGGAAGGATGTCCCTGCATGTAATCCGTCATTTTCTGATCCTTCTCGTCCAGGATGAAAATAAACTTTCCTTTTGCCTGTTCTACAGTCGGCCAGTGTCCTTTGAGCACAGCAGCTTCCAGCGTCTTTTCCTTTCCACGTATATCATCAGGCGTAATCAGTTTATCCTTTCCTAAGTAATCGACAAGTTCTTTATCCAGGCGGTCATACACCGCTGGTGTGAAGGGTTCTGGTTTGGTAAATTCAGGGCGTTTGGATATTTCATCCTTTGCATTCATAGTAATGAAAACCGGGGTATGATCCGGGTGTGCATTAGACCAGTTCTTCAGCTGTTCCAGCGCCATTTTGAAGGTAGGGCAATGACTGTTTACATCCAGGTCCTGCATATGGAACACTTTGAAACCCGGCTCGCGCATCACGTCGGTATTGTATACCGGTTTTAAACCTAACTGCTCCAGCACATAAGGATGCATGTATTTACCACCAGCGCTATCTGCATATACATCCAGCTCCAGGCCTCTCAGCCCCAGGTCCAGCTGCTGCTCCAGCGAAATGTGGGTATATTCCAGCCCATTGGCACCTTCGCCCGCATGCTGGCGGATCACCTCCATCACTTTAGGATCAATGGCAATTTTATAACTGTTGTGGGATCCGATGCATTGTACTTTGTTGAGCGGTAACTGATCTTCCCCGGGAAATGTGAATGCTGTAAGGCCCAGCATCAAGGCAAACATGGCTACTTTCATCTGTCAGGTTAATTGATATTCTACAGACAAAGGTTTGAATTTATTTTGAGGGGATATATTAAGAAACTATTACCAGCTAACACATTTGTGTTATCAGAGAGGAGGCACAGACCCCCTCCCGAAAATATTATCGTACCAGAAGATTAGACTTTACATAGTCATAACTCTTTTTGATACTTACAAAAGGATCGATACTGATCTGATCCTGTTCTACAAAAGCATATTTTACCCCTGCTTCGCTGGCATTGGCAAAAATCTTTTTGAAGTCTACCGTACCGGTGCCTACTTCCGCAAATTTAATTTCACCCATCAGGTCTTTCAACTCCTTATTGTCTTCACCAGGACCGGTTATTTTGCCCGGGGCTGACTTGTCAATATCTTTCACATGCCACATAGCAAAACGGCCCGGATGCGCCTTAAAAAGGGCAACAGGGTCTATGCCGGATTTCTCTGCCCAGAAGATGTCCAGTTCCAGTGTTACCAGTGCCGGATCGGTTTCTTTGAGCAGGATATCGTACCCGCTACCTTTTACATCGGGGAGTTGTTTAAATTCCCAGAAGTGGTTGTGATACCCCACCTTCAGCCCGGATTTTTTAGCCAGTTCACCAGCTTTGTTCAACTGGGAGGCCATGAACTGGTAGTCAGCGCCACTCAGTTTCGAGATCAGGTTCATGGGCGGTACGGGTACAACCAGGTATTGCTGCCCAAGGGTGGCGGCTATTTCCAGCTGTGTCTTCAGGGCCTGGTCGTTGCCATTGCCCCGGGTAAGGAAATCTGCCAGCTGATAGTGACCGCTATGGGTAGTGAGTTTGTTTTCTGTGAGGAGTGCTTTCAGCTCTTTAGGATCGAGGCCCCAGAACTTTGCCGGTTCATTGGGCCCGCCATAGCCATAATAGGTTTCCACATGGTTATAACCCGTTTTAGCCACCTTCTGAATGGTGTCCTTCACGTCTTTGGTCAGCTGATCCCGCAGGGTATATAGCTGAATTCCGATTTTAGTCACTGTATTGGCGCGACTTCTGCTGAAGATGTCCGACGGGTTCAACATAAGTCCGGCGGCGATCAGGCCGGCTTGTTGCATAAAAATTCTCCGAGAGCTCATGATGATAGTTTAGTTTTTTAACGTGGCATAAGAACAGTATCCATTGCAGTGCTTCAAAAATAAGCACTGGGAAATGAATGTACAAAAAATTAGTCAAAAGGGGGAAAAATGTAAAGGGGCTTACTGTCCGAGGCCAGACAGTTAAACCCCTTTGTTCGTACTTAGGATAGGGATATAGGATAGGTAATAATCACTTTGAGCAACGACTGCTGCTCAATCACTTATATCGGTCACTGTTTAAAATAAAGTTGCTGATTTAGTCAAAATAGCCCGCCTCTTGCGCGACTTATTTGTTGGTGAAGGGATGGTTTACCGTGAGTACTGAATCACATAAAACAAAATTATATATCTTAATAATTCAAATTGTTAGTAAGAGTTGTAACCTCTTGTAGTTTTTTTACTACAAAAAAAGGGGCCCGGTTTTGATCTTTACCCGTTACCCCGTATATTTACCTAATATCTCCATATGCCTAACATTTTAGTTGTAGACGATCAGGAAGTTGTACGTTATGGGACAACCCTCATTTTACAAAAATCCATTGAAGATGTTCATGTGAGTGAAGCGGGGAGTTTTGAAGAGACCTTGAAAATTTTGTCCTCAAAGCCCTTTGATCTTGTCATCCTGGACATCGACATGCCTGGTGGTAATAATCACCAGATGCTGGATGTTATTCGCTTAAGGCATCCGGAGATTAAGATTCTCATCTTCAGCAGTTATGACGAACAGATCTTTGGCTGGCGCTACCTCGAAGCCGGTGCAGATGGTTTCCTCTCCAAAAAGATGGGTATTGAAGAAATAAAGAATGCAACAAAGAGCCTGCTCAGAGACGAAAAATACCTGAGCCCTGCCCTGAAACAAACCCTGCTGAATAATATTACCAAAAAGAAATCTACTGTCAATCCACTAGACCGCCTGTCTAACCGGGAAAGCAATATTATGCAGCTACTCATCAAGGGATTGAGCGTAGCGGATATTGCGGAGAAACTGAGTCTGCAGGTATCTACAGTCAGTACTTATAAGAAAAGGATTTGTGAGAAACTGCAGGTAACGAATATTGTGGAGATGATTGAGAAGGTGCAGTTGTATTCTTAAAGCTGCCTACAATAAATAAATGCTGCTATCGACAATAGCAAACCGGAAATAAATACCCAATAGGCAATTGACAGGTACGAAAACTTTTTAGACAATACTTTTCGCACATTATACAGCTCCTTACAGGCCTCTATATATACCCGCTGGCGCTGCCCGCCAAAGAGGCTGTTTAACTGATCATAAAATGATTTCCAGTCTACATGCCTGAACCTGGGATCTATCAGGTCAAAACTTCCGAAGAAGAAATGCTGGTAAGAATGCGAGGAGGCTTCTTCCGAAAAACTATTCTGCTGCGGACGGCTGGCCAATATAGATAATAATATCGTGAGCATGCAGGTGACCAGCAGCAATACAACCGGCCAAAGCAGCTGCGGATATTCCTCCGTTTTGGAAATACCAAAGGCCAGCATTACCGACGTCATGACGGAACTGACCCGGATTAACAAAGCTGCCTTGGAGTCTGCTACCGATACCAGGTGGTTGTAATTCCGGAAAGCGATTTTGAACAGGTCTTCCGTCTCCCTGTTATTTAATTTAGTTTCAGGTATGACCAATTTTTCTTTCCCTTGCATCTTCTTTACCATTAATTGTTGATTTATGTTTTTGCCGGTTACATATCGTGCCTGCGCATAGCCCGTATAATACAACGTCTTCAAAAAAATGGCATGATACCCTTCCGTGAAGTACTTTGTACCATTTGAGATACCCATGTGCCTGTTCATCTCTTCTTTCAGCATCACAATCCTGTCCAGGAAATCAGGTTGGGCCAACCGGCTGTTCAGCGCATCGCAAACTACCTGCTGCATTTTTGTAAGCGGCATTCGTTGCCCCTCTGCCACTGCAATAGCTTCCTGTACCAATACCCGGTCTGCTTCAGGATAACTGACTTCATCAAAAAAATACTTTAACAAGGTAGGACCTGCTGTCGATGGCCCTTCCATTAAATCGGCCGCACCTACAAACCTAAACCAGGTAGCCACCAGTGCATTCTGATATTCCATTCCTTCCAACGATACTGAACGAGCTATTGCCTTTGCCTCCCGGGCCATTGCCCACATCAGCTCATACATGAAGTAAATATCCTTCTCATAGTAATTGTGAACATAGGAACGGGCAGCCTTGTGATACTGTAACAAGTTGAACTATTTTTCTGTAAAACTAACCGGAAGCTATCCTGCCGGCAATTGACATTTGACGATAAAACTTGTACATACTATCCTGCCCCTCCGGGGAAATTCCACTATATTTCGTCGTTGGCTCGCAGAACCACTAAATAAAGTGTAGCTTTTTTAGCACACACCTTTACAACGAAAACAAAATCAGCCTGTTATCAATTGGCAAACAGATTGTCTAACCCCCTGCATGATAACACTAACCACTACTAACCAGCTTAACGAGAACCCATTAGACCCAAACTATTACTGCGCACTGTACATTCAGGACCTTGCTACTTTTTTGCAGAACCAACCCGCAAACCCGGTCAGATCCAATAACTATAACATTATCTGGGTGCAACGGGGAAAAGGTACTTACTGGATTGATCTGAAAAAATTTGCCCTGTCAGACAACACCGTGTATTGTTTACATCCTGGTCAACTCAGTGTATTCAATGAAGTACAATCCATGGAGGGTATTCTCCTCTCCTTTTCTGCTTCCTTTATCAGTCACCTGAAAGAAGATATTAATATCCTCAACAGCTCCGGATTATTCAATGCATACATGCTGAATCCCATTACCTTGTCAGGAGATGAAATACAGCATGTATTGAAAACACTGCGCAGGGAATATGAGGGTAAAAATGAACTGCGTGTCGAAGTCCTGCGATCGCTTGTTCGCATATTAATTATCCAGTTAAGCCGATGCTACCAGACATGCGATATGGGTGAGATCAAGATGGAAAGAGATGTTCAACTCGTCAATACCTTTCTGGAACTGGTACACAAACATTATGCTGAAAAGAAAAAAGTAGCCGACTATGCGGCGGAACTATTGATTGCACCTAACTATCTCAATATAAAAGTAAAACGGATTTCGGGTTATACCGCCAGCTATCACATACAGCAGCGCATATTGCTGGAAGCAAAAAGACAGGCCAGATGGGCAGGCATGAACCTCAAGCAGATCGCGTACACCTTAGGCTTTGATGACATTGCACACTTCAGCAAGTTCTTTAAAAGAGCAGCCGGCATCAGCTTCTCTGAATTTAAAAGAGGGAAATACATGCTATAATTTATACCTCCTTTTTTGCCAATTATCAATTCTCTACCTGGTTGATTTGGAGGAGTTTTGCTTCATACAATTCGTTAACAAGATGCAGCAGAGCCAATATAAGCACACGACTGAAATCGTGACGAAGATCCGCCAGATTTTAGGCAACTTTCCCGGCTACCGGGCCTTACATGCAGATGGCCGGTTTTATGAAGGTACTTTCCGCGCAAATGAAAATGCAAAGAAGTATAGCCGGGCCATCCACTTACAGGGTGATGAAATACCCGTCACCGTTCGCTTTTCCAAAGGTGGTGGCGATCCCTTCGCGCACTTCAGTGCGACTGTAGGCATGGCTACCCGGTTCTACCTGCCTGATGGCCGGGTGACCAACCTGGTGATGCTGAGCCAACAATTGTTTGTAGCCAATACGGTGGAACAGTTCCTCGAACTACTCGAAGCAGGTTCGCCTGTTACACCCGGAGGACCTGTCAACAAAGCCGGGCTGGAACAATTTCTAGCAGCTAATCCAAATTCCATGCAGGTTTTTAAGATGCGTGCCGCTAGTCCCGCCCCCGTGAGCTTTGCACATACAGTATTCAATTCCGTACACGCATTCCTGTTCACGAATGCCAAAGATGAAGTGACACCCGTTCGTTGCCACTGGCAACCGGTAGCAGGTGTGCAAGGGCAACCTGTAGAAAACCTCAGCCAGGAACAAACAGACATATTATTCCAGGAGCTGGATACCCGGCTTACACAAACCGCTGTGGCCTTTGACCTGGTGCTGGAACTGGCAGCTCCGGAAGACCCGCTGAATGATGCCACCGCATTATGGCCGGCAGACAGAGAACATGTTACCATTGGCCGGCTCACCCTCACCGCACCAATAGATGAAGCAGTACTGAAAGACAAAGTAATGAATCACGATCCGACGGCTTTAACCGATGGTATTGAGCCCACTGATGATCCTATTCTTCAGATCCGCCGCGGCGTTTACGAAGTATCTGCTGCCCAGAGAACCGGCGGATGGAAAAATTAATTCTTCACTATAAAAAAGTAATATCACATGTCAGGTAAGGTAATTCAGAATGAGAGAACCGCACTCGCACAAAACGTTATCAATCAGCCGGATGGCCCGGGCAAACGCATTGGCAAACGTAGTGAACTGGCCCTGATAGGTCAGGTGAATCCTGATGGGGGAGCGGAATTATTTCGTAGCCGTATCGCCCAGTTTCAGGCAGAAGCTGCCTACTGGGAAACCCGGGTAGGCACTGTACATGACTTCAGGATTACCCTGATTGACAACGATACCCGCCTGCTGTTTATGATCACTTACGATGGAGATTTCAAACCATATGTACAGGATATTATCGAACAGGCGCATCCCTGGTTCGACGCTATCTTCCCCGGTATATGGGTGGGTTACAAAAGTGCTCATGACGCAGCCACCATTCAGATGGTAGTAGACAGTGCCCTGACGGCAGATTTCCTCTACGTTGCACATCCTGATTTGTCTGTACACGATATTTCAAAAATGAAAAAATTATCAAAAGCGGTAAACGATCTCTTCGATGCTGCAAGCTAAATTAGAACTACACGACATACAGGGCACCGTATTGCGCAACCGGCCCATGCCCTACTTCGGTGCATACCTGCTGTTCCGCATTCATAATGCTACAGCCGCCCGCAACCTGATACGGCGCCTTTTACCTCACATCACCTCTGCAGCCGATTGGGAACATCCGGCAGAAAATGCATGGATCAATATTGTTTTTAGCTACGAAGGCCTGCGAAGAATGGAACTACCCGCTGAGATACTGGCCGGTTTCCCAATTGAGTTCAGACAAGGTATGGCGGCCCGTGCCGCCTTCCTGGGCGATGTGGGAGAAAGTGCGCCGGACTGGTGGGACCTTCCCCACGGTCAAAATGGTTTTCATATAGGCCTGCTGGTGATGGCTGGTTCTACTGCCCTGCGCGACGAAAAACTGGCTATCGGTCATGCTGCCATGGCAGGGATAGAAGGCGTATCGTTGATAGCCAGACTGGATGTAGGCGTTCCCCCTACCCTACGGGAACACTTTGGATACAGGGATGGACTGAGCCGCCCGTTTATTGAAGGTGAAGGCGGCATACCCGCTGCAGGACAAGGTGTACCCGTGAAAGCCGGGGAATTTGTACTGGGATATGAAAATGAACTGGGACAAATATCTACCGGACCGGGACCTGAAATATTCTGGAAGAATGGCACCTATCTTTCTATCCGTAAAATAAGACAGAAGGTGGCTGCCTTTAGAAATTTCCTGCAGCAACAAGCTGCATCAGCTGATGCCCAGGAAAAACTGGCGGCCAGGATGATGGGCCGGTGGCGAAGTGGCTGCCCGCTGTCATTATCACCCGATAAAGATGATCCTTCACTGGCAGAAACCAATACGTTCAACTATTATGACGATGACCCGGATGGAAAGAAAACGCCGTTGGGTTGCCATATCCGCAGGGTAAATCCCAGAGATGCACTGAAAGATACCATCACCGATGCGCGGTTGCATAAACTGGTAAGACGTGGTGCTGCCTACGGTCCATTGCTCCCTGAAGGCGTCATGGAAGAAGATGGCAAAGACAGGGGCATCGTCATTGCCTTTGTCAACGCACATCCCGGCAGGCAATTTGAATTCGTTCAATCGCAATGGGTCAACGATGGCGATTTTATTTCCCAGGGCTCCCGTACCGATCCTATCGTGGGGAGACGAGATCATGCTGATGACTTTATATACCCGGAAAAGCCGTTTAGACGGCACATCACCGGTCTACCCGACTTTACCGTCACCCGCGGAGGAGAGCATGTATTTCTCCCGGGATTACGGGGTCTGAGGTGGATAATTGAAATGAGTGGTTAAGCGTAGGGCTGGTCCGGAAAGGCGCAATGGCAATCGATGCCTTCCGGATCAGCCTGATTTTTTTTAATCTTCACCTGGATGGTAAAAATGCTTTTTCTTAATGCCGAGTTTCTTCATCTTGGAATGCAGGGTAGTAGGTGGAATATTCAGTAATTCAGCAGCCCCGCCTATTCCCTGTATCTTGCCCTTGCAGCGTTTCAGTATGCTTACTATATACTCCCTTTCTACTTCATGAATAGTCTTTATCCGAAATTCATCTTCATAATCAGCATGCACGGGTAAATGTACCGCCTTTATCACCGGACCGTCTGTCAATAACACGCAGCGCTCTATCAGGTGCTCCAGTTCACGTACATTTCCCGGCCAGTGATAAGCCATCATTTCCTTCATCGCTTTGCTGGACACTCCTGTGATTTTCTTTCCCGCATTTCGTGAAAAACGCTCTATAAAAGCCGCAATCAGCAATACCAGGTCCTCTTTGCGCTCCCGTAAAGACGGTAATACAATCGGGAACACATTCAGCCTATAATACAAATCGCTGCGAAACCGCCCGTCAGCCACCTCCTGCTGCAGGTTCCTGTTCGTAGCTGCAATGATGCGCACATTTACCTTAATGGTGGTTCTGCCGCCGATTCTTTCTATTTCCTTTTCCTGGATCACACGCAATAATTTAGCCTGCAATTCCGGTGGCATTTCGCCTATTTCATCCAGGAACAGGGTACTGTTATTCGCGAGTTCAAACTTGCCAATCCTCCGTTCTATCGCACCTGTAAAACTACCTTTCTCGTGACCAAACAATTCACTCTCTATCAGGTTAGATGGCAGGGCTGCACAGTTTACTTTGATCATCAGCTTATCTTTGCAGGGCGATCCGTTATGAATCGCTCTTGCGATCAACTCCTTACCTGTACCTGTTTCGCCCATTATCAGTACGGTACTGCCGGTATAAGATACCTGGTCCAGCATACGATATACCTTTTGCATAGCAGGACCATTACCGATCATTTCGGTATAGTTATATACTGTACCAATCTCTTCCTGCAGGTACATATTCTCCTGCTCCAGTTGCTGCCGGTACCGGTTCACTTCCTCATTCGCCAGTATATTGGAAACGGCGATGGCGATCTGGCTGGCTACGCCTTTGATAATAGGCAGGTACTCTGTCGTAAAGGTGTGCCGGATATCAGAATAAAAAGTCAGTACACCAAATATACCCTTCTCACCCGGCAAAGGAATAGAAACGGCTTCTTTCAGCCCTACCTCAAAATGAATCTTGTTGTAGCGCGGCCCCTCCGGTTTCCTGGCATGTTCTTCCACATCAGAAATAGTGGGTTCGTCAGTGAGTAAAAAGGTATTGAAAATGCCATCCATGATGGGATACCGCGTGGAAACCATCTGCTGAAAATCAGGATGGACCCTGGACCTGGAATGTGTGTCTGTGAGGAAAACGGTAAACGTAGTTCTGTCTTCATTGATGCGGGCAATGCTGGTATGGGTAAAATAAAAGAACTCCTTTAGCTTTGTATTGATAAGGGTTAGCAATTCCTGTTTGTCCCGGATTTTGGCCATCTCATAACTCAGGGAGAGCAACATCGCCTTTTCCCGTTCCCGTTTCTGCACCTGTTCATTGGCCATAATGTTCGATATTGCAATAGAGATCTGACTGGCTACACCGTCGAGAATGCGCAATACATCAGGCGGAAAGCTGTTTTCCTTATCCGAATAAAATGCCAGTACACCAAACCGTTCTTTTTCATTGCGCAGGGATACACCTGCTATTTCCCGGATCCCTGTTTCATAATGCATTCGCAACGCGGCATTACTACTATATTCTTCTATCTTTTCCCTGACGGATACATAAATGGGGTAATCGGCAGCAATCGCCTTTGCAAACAAAGGTTCTGAAGGCGGGAAACTATTCTCTATGACATGGCTGTATTCGGGGTGCGTGGTCGATCGTGACAAAGGATCCAGGAGGTACATGACCACCTGTTGCCTGTCAGGTGCTACCAGCATTGTAGCGCTGTGTGAAAAATAAAACAGCTTTTTGAGGTGTTCATTAATCACATGCAACAGGTCTCCCTTATCCTTGATTCCCGCAATGTGATGACTCAGTGACAACAGGTGCTCCAGCGTAGACGTTTTATTACTTGTATGGTTATCTTCAATCATATCATACTCATCATTTTTCACCCAGTCCCAGCATATAGGCGCGTCTTTCTCCCAACAGGCTGATATATTTGTCGTAATCCTGCGCTTTCATCTGGAAGATCTGCCAGATATGCTCGTGGGTGGAGATCATAAACTGTTCTTTTGCGATTGCTTTTACTACTGTATCTGCCAGGTCTGCGGGGTCAATGGCTTCTTTCATCATATTAGGCAGTTCGGCTGCCATAGGGGTCTTTACACCACCCGGACACAGTACACTTACTTTGACGCCTGCGTCTTTATAGCTGGCAGCCAGCCATTCTGCAAAACCCACTGCAGCGTGCTTGGTAGTACTATATAAAGCAGAGTGAAACTCTACCACCAGCCCCGCTGCCGATGCGGTATTGAGCAGGTAACCATCTCCCCGCGCTATCATTTGTGGCAATACATATTTTGCGGCATATACCTGCGACATCAGGTTCACATGCCAGGAAAAATCCCAGTCACGCTCTGCCGAAAACGGGTCTCCATATTTAGCAACACCTGCATTGGAAACGAAAAGATCAATACGGCCAAACAAGCGGGTGCTCTCTTCTACCAGGGCTTGTACCTGTTCTTCTTTGGTCACATCCGTCACGATAGGGGTAGCTCCAATCTCACTGGCTTTTTCTTTTAATGCTGGTCCATTAATATCAGAGATGACAACAGTTGCACCTTCTGCGATAAAGCGGATGGCCAGTGCCAGACCAATACCACTTGCGCCGCCGGTGATGACAGCAATTTTTCCTTTCAGTTCCATAAATTTAAAGTTTATTTTTTGATATAACGGAGTATTCCAACGGCTGCGAGAAAATAACCAACCAGCTGCAGGCATTGCATCCAGATATAATCGCTGATGTCTGCTGCTCTCCCCTGCTCAATCAGTAATATGCGGAATCCATTCACATAAGGCATATAAGGAAAAATAAAACCAAAGAGCCGCGCTAACGGACCATCCTGGTCAAAAGGCCAGCTGAAACCAGAGGAGATGTAAACTGGCATACTCAGGATCATTAGGAATTGTAAGGCGCTTAACTGGCTTTTAAATAACAGCCCTGCAATCATGCCGATAAAACTATTCGTCAATGTAAACAGTAATGTGATCATAATGACTATACCTGTATGCAGGGGAAATGACTGTCGGAAAAGGAAGAAATACAAGCCATAGATTCCCAGCAATACAAAGGAGAATAAAATATATGGCAGTATCTTTCCCGCCATCAGTCGTGCTGCTGAATAACCACTTTCGGCATATAGTTTACCCAGTGTACCTGTTTCCTGCATGGTCGCAAAACTCAATGCCACCACCACCATCACCACAGATTGTAATATGATAGCCAGGTAGGATGGCCAGATATACATAAAATAATTGGACGCACGATTGAAAAGACGAATAGTCGTGAGATGAAACATCTCTTTTTTACTGCCCAATACTGCCTGTATAGCCCTGTTCACATATCCCGCCGCCAGCAGGTTCGTATTATTGATATAAGCATTGACCTCGGGCCGCCTACCTCTCAGCACATCTGCCTCAAAGTGATCCGGGATGACCACTGCGCCAAAGGCAGCTTCGGCCAGGAATGCTTTTTCCAGGTCCACATTGTCAGGTGTTACCCGGGTTAATTTCAGCACATCAGTTTCGTCCAGCATATCTACCAGTTTGATACTGGTGGGTGAATGATCTTTGTCGATGACAATTACCGGCAGGTCAGTAAATTTCCCTTTTACATACACCAATCCAAACATTGCACCATATAGTACAGGCCCTCCCAGGTATAAGATCATCATGACCTTATTGGATAAAAACAACCGCAGCTCCTGTTGCATCAATGACAATAATCTATTCATAGGGCCTTTTTGATCTTACTTTTCAATAATACAACTGCCAGTGTTAAATACACGGCGATCAGCAATACCTGGTGCCCTAACTGTGGCAGCACATCCTGCCAGGTAGCCTTTTGTAATAATGTCATGCGCATCACCTGCAGGTAGGGTGTCAATGGTACTATCCGGCCTAATGCGGCCAATATAACAGGGGCCTGTCCGGATGGCCATGTAAAACCGGAAAGTGTAAATGCCGGTGAGGCAATAGACATCAGCAGTTGCGATGCTTTTAATGGTGCCGGGTAAATGATACTATAGGTAATACCCAGCAGGCATGCACCTATCACCAGCAATAACTGGGCTGACAGCAGCAATAAAGGATGTGCAGGAAACGGAATTCTGAAACAGATACTGACCCCGAAATACACACCTATCGTCCAGAAAGACATCAGGAAATAAGGCAGCCATTTTACAAAAATCAATACCCAGGGAGAATGACTATACCCCAGTAAGCCCTGCTGGTTGAAAGTGCCTGCGGCATATTCCCTACTGAAACTTACAGCCAGCGCCAATAGTAATAACTGTTGCAGGGAAGAAAAGACCAATGCCGGCCAGAGGAAATACAGGTAATTACTTCCCCTGTTATACAACATAAATGTATTCGTTCTAAACGCATC
>NZ_JBCNKH010000060.1:0-34797 GCF_039596135.1 Chitinophaga sp. | reverse complement strand
TACATAAAATGAACCGACTATAATGACAAAGAGAATCACTGCGATCTTGAGTCCTACCATGAAGTTGGCACTCTTCTTACTCTCCCGGATCCCAACATAAGCGAGATAAGTTACCAATACAACTATTATAAAAGCAGGTAAATTCAGTATTACAGGTAAACCGGCTATGCGCGGTGCTATTGCATAAATTTCAGGCGTAGCACTATCATAATTACTCGTTAGCCACAGTGGCAGGGACAGGTTCATTCCTAATGCCTTGCCTATACCAGTCAGTAAGTTATTGAAATAGCCGCTCCACGATATCGCCACTGCTATGTTCCCGATGGCATATTCCAGGATCAGCGCCCAGCCAATCACCCATGCCGCCAGCTCTCCAAAGGTCACATACGAATATGTATATGCACTTCCCGACACCGGTACCCTGCTGGCAAATTCAGCGTAACACAGAGCCGAAAAACCACATGTAACAGCCGTGATAACAAATAACAGTGAAACCCCGGGGCCGCCATGATACGACGCCTCCCCAATTGTTGAAAAGATACCTGCGCCAATCACGGCAGCAATTCCCATTGCAGTCAGGTCCTTTACTTTCAGTACTTTATGTAACCCGCCACCATGTGCGTCATCTGATAAACCATCGTGTGCATCTTGCAGTATAGTAGTAATGGATTTCTTTCGAAACAGCGATTTAGACATCTGGTGGTGATATTTTTTGTTGTTGACCTTCCTTAGGTTTAGCGATGATGCGAATATATTGAAATTAAATTAATGCTCCCTTTTTAACAGGAAATCAGCCAGTTCGATTAACGGTTTCTTCCTGGCAGATAACACGGCGATACTGTCCAGGTGCTGTAATGCCAGGTCATGGAATCTCTCCTTCTCTTTTTCTGCCCACTGATCAATCTGGCAGTCATGGAATAACTGTAATACCTGTGCTACCTTATCCCCGGGGTTAGTCGCCAGCAGCTCCTTCAGTTTGGTACGTTGTGCTCCATTACACAGCTCCAGCGCCTTGAGCAGCAGGAAGGTCTTTTTATTTACTAAGATGTCTCCCCCCTGTTGTTTCCCAAATTTCTCCGGATCTCCAAAGGCATCCAGGAAGTCGTCCTGGATCTGGAAGGCAATCCCTACGTTCTTACCAAACTGGTACAGGTGTTCCTGGTTATATTCACTGCCTCCCCCGATGATGGCGCCCATCTTCAGACTGGCTGCCAGCAATACGGACGTTTTCAGTGCGATCATGTTTACATAATCATCGTATTGTACATGCTCCGGCTCCATTTCTTCAAAGTCCATATCAATCTGCTGGCCTTCGCATACTTCGATCGCCGCCTTGTTAAAAGCTGCTAATAGTTTTTGTTTATACTGTGGCTGTACCTTATTCAGGTATTCATATACATTGATCAGCATCACATCTCCGGCCAGGATTGCAGCGGTGTCACCATACAGTGTATGTACGGTTGGTTGGTTTCTGCGAAGGGGCGCCTTATCCATCAAATCGTCGTGTACGAGGGTGAAGTTGTGAAAGAGCTCCACCGCGGTCCCTACCTGGAACGAATCGGGGTGGATGGCATCAAACAATTCATTGCCCATCAATGCCAGTATAGGCCGGATGCGCTTCCCTCCTATTTTGAGTATATGACTGGCCGCATCGTACAGCTTCTTTGGTTTTTCCGGAAAATGTTCCTTCGCAAAATGTTCTCCAAACTGGATCGTTAATTCCTGAAATGAATGCATGGTATCTTGTCAATAATTATGAATCGGGTCGAAATTATGCCTTTTTACGGGAAGCACCGCCACCCTTCTTTGCTGATGTTGATTTCTTCTTGCCGGAAGCCGGTTTCCCTTTGGAAGGCGCACCCTTTTTACTGGAAGGCTGCTTTTTGCCACGAGGAGCACCTCCCGGATGCTCTGCACCACGGTTGCGGGGCTGACGTGCCACCCTGCCCTGTGCAGAAAAGATATCTGCATCCTCATCTTCGATCAGCTCATAATCCAGCTGGCGCTTCACCAGGTTCGCCGCAGCCACCTGTACTTTTACCTTATCTCCAATACGGATCTTACGACCTGTATTCATCCCTATCAGTGCATATTCATTCTCATCGTACCTAAACTCATCCCTGGTCATGATGTTCTGCAAGCTCACCAATCCTTCACACTTGGTATCTACAGTCTCTACCCAGAAACCAAAATGAGCGACCCCACTCACCACACCGTCGAATGTCTCGCCGAGGAACTGCTGCATGTATTCCACCTGCTTGTATTTGTTTGCAGCCCTTTCTGCTTCCATGGCTTTACGCTCCATTTCGGAAGAGTGCTTACACTTCGCATCCATCCTCTTGTCAGCATGGATATCATTTGCCAGGCACTGCGCTACTACACGATGCACCAATACATCGGGATAACGGCGAATCGGCGATGTAAAGTGACAGTAGTGATCAAAACCCAATCCATAGTGGCCAATGTCTTCCGTCTGGTAAACGGCTTTGGCCATGGTACGGATCCCCAGGGTTTCGAGTACGTGCTGTTCAGGTTTACCCTTTGCCAGTTGCAACATTGCGTTGAAGCTCTTTGCCAGGGCATCAGAATTAGACAGATCCAGCTTGTGGCCGAATTTGCTTGCAAAACCAGAGAAGACTTTTAGCTTCTCTTCATCCGGCGTATCGTGGGTACGATATGGGAACGGCACCGGCTGATTATTGCCGATGCGGATATTGTATACATATTCTGCTATCTTTCTATTGGCCAGCAGCATAAATTCTTCGATCAACTGGTGGGCTTCCTTGCTCTCCTTGATCATGATGCCAATCGGCCGGGCCTGTTCATCCAGCTGGAAGCGCACTTCCTGCGAAGAGAAATTGATCGCCCCATGCTGAATACGTGCCTTACGCATGGTTTGTGCAATGGTATTGAGCAGCAGCACTTCTTCTTTGTAAGGGCCTTCGCCTTTTTCGATGATCTCCTGTACTTCTTCGTAGGTAAAGCGATGATCGGAATGGATCACGGTTCTGCCAATCCATTGTTCCCTGATCTCCCCTTTCTCATTCATTTTGAATACGGCAGAGAAGGTCAGTTTATCTTCATGCGGACGCAGGGAACAGAGCTCGTTCGAGATCTTTTCCGGCAGCATAGGCAGTACACGATCCGGCAGGTAAACGGAAGTAGCGCGTTTGTCGGCCTCCTTGTCCAGCGCGGTATCCGGCAGTACATAGTGACTTACGTCTGCAATGTGCACACCTATTTCATACCAGCCCCCGCGGGTCTTTTTGATAGAAAGGGCATCGTCAAAGTCCTTGGCATCCACAGGATCGATGGTAAAGGTGAGGGTCTTGCGAAAGTCCTTTCTCTTCTTTACTTCGGCATTGCCAATGTCTTCTTTGATGGCCTGGAGTTCCTGCATTACATCAGTAGGGAAGCTGAGTGGGAAGCCGGCTTCGATGAGGATCTCTTTCATAGCCAGGTCGTTGGTATCGCTGGCATCCAGTAGTTCTATAATCTCCCCCACAGGTTTGCGGGTCTTTTCACCCCACTGCACGACCTTTACTACGGCTTTATCGCCGGTTTTCAGGTCCTTCACCGCGTTTGCTGGAATATATATATCCGGCATGAAGGTGCCCTTGTCAGGTACCAGGAATGCGAATCCCTTATTCACCTGCAGGGTGCCGGTAAACTCTGTTTTCTTACGTTTAGTAATCCCCGTTATCACCCCTTCCATTCGTCCCAGGTTCTTGCCCTGTTTGATCACATCTACGGTTACTTCATCGCCGTCTAAAGCGGTGTTCAGGTTCTTCTGTCTTACCAGTACATCTTTTTCCTGACCTTCGACGATGACGAAGGCCATGCCGGAACGGGTAATTTCTACTGTCCCATTGTAGGTTTTCTTTTGGCTGCTACTGCCTTTTTCCCTGCTGTTAGCGCCTTTTTCTTTTTGAGGTTTTTTCTTTTTAGTCATTCTCGTAACATTTAATCATGGTTACTTCCAAACCGTTCCACGTAATCAAAAATATAATTATTAAATGAATCTCCTTCCCCGAACAGGAAAGATATTTCCACCGGCATAACGGCGATGGTTATGTTTCGCTCCCGGAGTTGCGGGGCCAGGAGCTGCAGCCTCACGGCATCTTTTTCGGTGGTAATCACCATTTTATGGTTCCCTGGCAGGTTGCCGAGTTCACGTTGTATCTTATCAAGGTCGTGCACTCCATAGTAGTAATGATCGGGGAAAGGCAGCAGGAAGACCTCCCGGTAGCTGCTTTTCAATTCCTGCAGGAGTGGTTCAGGGCGGGCAATGCCTGCTACCAGCAGCAGGGTTGTATCTGCCGGTATTGTAATAGGTGCGCCACTGAACATGTCGTACAGGTGACCATATTGCAGGGTTGTAAAATATACATGTTGGTCAGGCAAGGGATTGATTTCCTGCCTGATAGCGTTTTTTTCTGTTGCAGAAAGGTGAGGCGGACATTTGGATACGATGATACAATTGGCCCTTTCGTATCCTTTACGTCCTTCCCGGAGGCGGCCGAAAGGTACCACATGATCTTTGGTAAACCGGCGGCTGTAGTCGGTGATCATGATGTTCATACCTGGTTTTACAGAGCGGTGCTGGAAGGCATCGTCCAGCAGGATCACCTGCGTTTCAGGGCGCTCCATGAGGAGTTGGGGAATGGCGAGCATTCTTTCTTCGCCCACGCATACGCTGATATCCGGGTACTTTTGATGAAACTGCATGGGTTCATCACCCAGGTGAGAAGCAGTGCTGTTTTCATCTGCCAGCAGGTAGCCCTTGGTGCGGCGGTTATAGCCACGGCTCAGGGTAGCGATGTGTACACGGTCTTTGAGCAGGCGGATGAGGTGTTCGACATGCGGTGTCTTGCCGGTGCCCCCTACAGAGAGGTTGCCAACGGCGATTACAGGCAGGTCAAATTCAACGGCATTGAGTACTTTATTGTCGTACAGCCGGTTGCGCGTCCACATAACCAGGCCGTACAAAAGTGAGAAAGGATATAATAAGATCTTAAGATATTGCAGCATGCATCAGCTTTTTGTGAAATGATAGATGGTAGTGGGTGTGACCACGATATGGAGCGGAACATCCCAGGGACCAATGTCGGCAATGCCCGGCACCGGGTCAAAAAGAGACAGTCCAATGGTAGTGACATCCGGGCGGCATTGTTCCAGGAAGCGGTCGTACATCCCCTTGCCATAGCCTACGCGGTGACCAGCGATGTCGAAGGCCAGAAGTGGTACAAATACCAGATCCAGTTCAGATGGCGCGATGAGGGTACCCGTCAGCGGCTCGGGTATACCATAGGTGTTCTTTTCCAGTATGGTGTTTTGCTCCCAAAGGTAATGCAACATGGTGCTATTGGCCATATTAGAACGGGAAATTACCCATTGAAGGTCCGGGAATTGCGTCCGGGCATAGTCTACAAGGGCGTGCGTATCCACTTCTTTCTTTTCCCTGATGGGTAGAAAAATGTGTGCCAGCCTGTAAGGGCTGAAATCCAGGAGCCTGCACTGAGCGAGCAACTGCGCATTGAGCGTGGTAATCTGGTCGGGGGGAGTGTTGAGTCTTTTTTCAAGAAACTCCCGGCGTATATCCTTTTTTGTTAACAATATGATACGCTGAGTTATTTTAACTGTAAAGATAGCTTTTCTGCCTGTTCCTTTACAAAAGCCTTGTCAATAAGGCTGGTTTGAGGAATTCTGCCCAGTTTAGGGAATCCGGACCAGGCCACGACTTCGTCTTCGTTGGAATGCGTTTCGCCGCTGAAGACCCAGCCCAGCACGGGGATCTGAGCCTGTTGAAGGGCTTTGGCAGTGAGCAGGGAATGGTTGATGGAGCCGAGGTAGTTGCCGGCTACAATGATGACTTGTGCTTTTAATTGCTGGATCAGGTCGATGGTAAAGGTGGTTTCTGTGATAGGTACCATGAGGCCGCCGGCGCCTTCTATGATTAAGGGGCGGTTGGCGGGTTGGTAGGTATCAGCTATTTCTTTTATTCTTTTTACATTGATGGTAATGTTTTCGAGCCTGGCAGCGAGGTGCGGGGAGGCTGGTTCAAGGAGGCGGTAGGCTTCTTTATGGCATTTTGAAATTGGGTTTGTGAGGAGTTTTTTGATGGTGTCGGTATCGGTACCTTCGGTCAGACCGGTTTGGATAGGTTTCCAGTAATCGGCCTGGAGGGATTCGGTGATGCAGGCGGAGGTGATGGTTTTACCTACGCCGGTGCCGATGCCGGTGATGAAGATGCGGTTTGTCATAATTGTGCAAAGATATTGTATATTAATTATATAGTAGTTTTTGGGTGGCCTGCGGCAGCAAGTAATTTCTCTCTTTTTTAGGCTGGCGCCTGATGGAGGGGGTTCGTTCCAAAAGGCGTAAGCCTAAAATTAAGAACTCTTCCTTGCTGCCGTAGGCCAAAAATGGTAAGCTGATTTAAATCACCCAATTATCTTATTTTCGCTCCGATCAATATAATATAGTTATGAAGTTTTGCAACAGCATCCTTGAGACAATAGGAAACACCCCATTGGTAAAACTCCACCGCGTTACTGCAGGCCTTCCCTGCCCTGTCTTTGCCAAAGTAGAATTCTTTAATCCTGGCAACTCTATCAAAGACCGTATGGCCGTCAAAATGATAGAAGTCGCAGAAAAACAAGGTTTACTTAAACCAGGCGGTACCATCATCGAAGGCACCTCCGGCAACACAGGTATGGGCCTCGCTCTCGCGGCTGTCATCAAGGGCTACAAATGTATCTTTACCACCACCGATAAACAATCTAAAGAAAAAGTAGACATCCTCAAAGCCGTAGGCGCCGAAGTGATCGTATGCCCAACTAACGTAGAGCCCGAAGATCCCCGCTCCTACTACTCCGTATCCAAACGCCTGGCTACCGAAGTGCCAAACAGTTTCTATGTGAACCAGTACGACAACCTCGCTAACCGTGATGCACATTACGAACAAACCGGTCCTGAAATATGGGAACAGACAGATGGAAAGATCACCCACCTTGTTGTGGCTACAGGCACAGGTGGTACCATCACCGGCACCGGCAAATTTCTGAAAGAAAAGAACCCGGATATAAAAGTATGGGCCATAGACAGCTACGGCTCCCTCCTGAAAAAATACTTTGAAACAGGCGAACTGGATATGACCGAAGTCTATCCTTACATCACCGAAGGCATCGGCGAAGACTTCGTACCGCAGAACTACGATATGAGTGTAATTGATGCATTTACCAAAGTGACGGACAAAGACGGCGCTGTAATGGCAAGACGCATTACCAAAGAAGAAGGCATCTTCGTAGGTTACTCCGCCGGCTCCGCGATTGCAGGACTTTTACAACTGAAAGCATCATTGAAACCTACGGACGTTGTAGTCGTTATCTTCCACGATTCCGGCAGCCGCTATGTAGGTAAAGTATACAATGATCAGTGGATGATGGAAAGAGGTTTCCTCGATGTAAAAACGGTGAAAGACGTGGTGAATGGCCGTCGCAACCAGCCACTGGTTACCATAGAGCAGGAAGAAAAAGTAAGCGAAGCGATCAACAAAATGAAGAAATACGATATCGAACACATCCCTGTTTTACACCAGCAGGAAGTGGTAGGATCTATTTCTGAAAGTGGTCTTTTCAACCGCCTGATTGATGATGTAAATTTAAAAGATGCCCAGATAAAAGAAGTGATGCAGGCAGCTTTTCCGGAAGTAAAAATGGATACGCCGATAGAGAAACTGTCTTATTATATCAACAAAGAAAATGGTGCTGTGCTTACAAGAGATGAAAGTGGAAAAGCACACATCATTACCAAATACGATATTATTCAGGCACTTGGCAATTAAGATGCAGCCTATAGATGAAAACAGTGGAAAGTGGAGTTTTTCAAATTCTCACGTTCCGCATATAGATCAAACTGGCAGGGAGGTAAAGTTCGCCTTTCCTCCCCGCCGTATTGTGTCGCTTGTTCCTTCACAAACGGAATTGTTATTCGATCTTGGATTATCTGAACAAATCATTGGTGTTACCAAATTCTGCATTCACCCACTTAATAATAAGCCCCGCATTGGGGGCACAAAAAAATTACATCTAGACCAGATCAGACAACTCCAACCCGATCTGATTATCGCTAATAAAGAAGAGAATGAACAGGAACAGGTTTTCAGACTGATGAAAGATTTTCCCGTGTGGGTAACAGATGTACATGACCTGGATACTGCATTGGAAATGATCGCACAGGTGAGTGCAATTACTGACCGGGCTGAAAAGGGTTTGCAAATTTGTGCAGCAATAAAAACAGCCTTTGAGCAGCTACCCTTTGCGGTTCTTCAAAAAAAAGCGCTTCAAACAGTCATCCCTCCCAAAGTAGCCTATTTTATCTGGAAAGATCCCTGGATGGTAGCCGGTGGGGATACCTTTATCTCTGCCATGCTGGAAAAATGTGGATTTGGGAATGTTTTCAAAAACAGGACCCGGTACCCGGTTATTTCCCTTGAAGAATTAAAAGATACTGGTTGTCAATTAGTTCTATTATCTTCCGAACCTTTTCCTTTCAAAGAAACTCATTTTTCTTTTTTCAAAGATCACCCCGTCCAGCTCGTAGACGGAGAAATGTTCAGCTGGTATGGCAGTAGAATCTTGCGTGCAGCAGCCTATTTTCGGGAGATTTTCTACCAAAATCAGGCTTTTTTTTGACGAATATCATATAAAACCCTAGAAAACATGATTCTAACACTATAAAACTTGTTATTTAGTACTTATATTTGCTGTCCTTAAATGTAAAACAATCCGAAAGCTATGGGAAAATACAGAGCTGGCGTATTATTCGGCGAAGAGCTGGAAGCGCTGTACAATGATGCCAAGAACAATGCATGGGCAATGCCTGCGGTAAACGTGGTAGGTACCAATACAGTAAACGCTGTACTGGAAACTGCTGCAAAAGTAAACTCACCAGTTATTATTCAGTTTTCTAACGGTGGTGCACAGTTCTTTGCGGGTAAAGGAATGCCGAATGATAAGTTGCAGGCAAACATTGCAGGTGGCATTTCCGGTGCAAAACACGTACATGAAGTAGCGAAATACTACGGTGTACCAGTTGTATTGCACACAGACCATGCTGCCAAAAAATGGTTGCCATGGATCGACGGTCTGCTGGATGCGGGTGAAGAATTTAAGAAACAAACTGGTCAGCCACTGTACAGTTCCCACATGCTGGATCTCTCCGAAGAGCCAATTCATGAGAACATCGAGACCTCTAAAAAATATTTCGAGCGTATGAACAAGCTGGGTATGTCCATCGAAATAGAGCTGGGCGTAACCGGTGGTGAAGAAGACGGCGTTGATAACTCCGGCGTTGACAACTCCAAGCTGTACACTCAGCCTGAAGATGTAAACTTCGCTTACGAGCAACTGTCTCAGGTAGGTACCCGTTTTACAGTAGCTGCTGCTTTCGGTAACGTACATGGCGTATATTCTCCGGGTAACGTGGCACTGCGTCCTGAAATCCTGAAGAACTGCCAGGATTTCATCCAGGCTAAGCACAAAACTGCTGCTAAACCAGTTTATTATGTATTCCATGGTGGTTCTGGTTCTCCTAAGCACCAGATTGCTGAAGCACTGGGTTACGGTGTAATCAAAATGAACCTGGATACAGATATGCAGTGGGCATTCTGGGAAGGTGTTCATGATTTCTATGAAGCTAAGAAAGATTATCTGCAGGCTCAGCTGGGTAACCCAGAGGGTGCTGATAAGCCAAATAAGAAATTCTATGATCCTCGTGTATGGCTCCGTAAAGGTGAAGAAACATTCGTAAAACGTTTGGAAGAAGCGTTTAAGGATTTGAACTGCATCGGCAGGAACGCCTGATTTTGAGGGAAATATATTTCAGGGAAGCTGGTAATTTAAAGATTACCAGCTTTTTCTTTTTCAGGAGGGGCCTCTTCAAAAAGAAAAAGCTGACCGTCAACCGCTTTTATTA
Source organism: Chitinophaga sp. (assembly GCF_039596135.1). Classification (GTDB taxonomy): domain Bacteria; phylum Bacteroidota; class Bacteroidia; order Chitinophagales; family Chitinophagaceae; genus Chitinophaga. The sequence goes on along the minus strand of NZ_JBCNKH010000060.1, from coordinate 24,819 downwards.
TAATATTGCAGATGAGATACTTTTGAAGTTAATTTAATTTGTATCTTGCACAACTATTTTGTAACCTAATAGTTCAATATGTCAAGCTGGTTTAAGCGAATTAAACAAGGCATTCAAACGTCTACAAGTGAGAAGAAAGAAGCGCCGGATGGTTTGTGGCACAAATGCCCTAGCTGCAAAAAAACAGTTACGGTCAAAGACCTGAAGAACCACTTTTATGTGTGTGATAAATGTAATTATCACAATCGCATCGATTCTGCTGAATATTTCGAGATTTTATTCGATAACAATCAGTTCGAAGAGCTGTTTTCTAATATCTATCCAAAGGACTTCCTGGGATTCAAGGACTTAAAGCCATATGGTGCAAGACTGGTAGAAGCTCAGAAGAAATCCGGCCTGAAAGACGCAATGCGTGTGGGTGTAGGTAAGGTATTTGGAAACGACCTGGTGGTATCCTGTATGGACTTTGCCTTTATTGGCGGTTCTATGGGTTCTGTAGTAGGTGAGAAAATTGCCCGCTCTATTGACTATTGTATTGCACACCGAATGCCATTGATGATCATCTCCAAATCTGGTGGTGCCCGTATGATGGAAAGTGCTTTTTCCCTGATGCAGATGGCGAAAACTTCTGCCAAGCTGACCCAGCTGGCTGATGCAAAGCTGCCTTTCATCTCCCTGGCAACTGATCCGACCACCGGTGGTGTAACAGCATCTTTCGCCATGCTGGGAGACCTCAATATCGCAGAGCCTAAGGCCCTGATCGGTTTTGCGGGTCCCCGTATCATTAAGGAGACGATCAAGAAAGACCTGCCTGAGGGCTTCCAGAGTGCTGAGTTCCTGCTGGAACATGGCTTCCTGGACCTGATCATCGACAGAAAGGAAATGAAGGCCAGGCTGGCACAGTTGCTCGAATTGTTTAAAAACTAATTTTAAAAATAACTGCGGATTACAGCTGGTGTGGACACATGCCATTGTAATCCGCAATTTGTAAATCCCAATTTAAAGTGGCAGAACTGAAGAACAGATCGGCATATTATGAGTACGCAATAGAAGATAAATTCATTGCCGGGATGGTATTGACAGGTACTGAGATTAAATCTATCCGACAGAGCCGGGTTAGTTTTAATGATTCATTCTGCTATTTTTCTAAAGGAGAATTGTTTGTTAGAAGCCTGCATATCACCGAATATTCGCATGGCGCCTACGCGAATCATGACCCATTGCGCGAGCGCAAGTTGCTGTTGACAAAACGGGAACTGCGCAAGATGGAGGGAAAGATTAAGGAGAAAGGGTTCACTATCGTTCCATTGCGTATCTTCCTCAGCGAGAAAGGCCTGGCGAAAATGGAGATAGGACTTGGCAGAGGTAAGAAGCTGCATGATAAGCGTGAGTCTATTAAGCAGAGAGATACAGAGAGAGAGATTAAACGGTATCTGAAGTAAGTGCTTTTTAGAATTTATCGAAGGGGACTACTATACCTACATCATGAAAAATACACCTAACTGTCGCTGGTGGCTGATAGCACCATTTGTTTTTGCATTGTCCTGTAAATCAGGAGAGAAATTGTACAATAAGGGGCGTTATGACGAAGCCGTTATTGCATTTGTAAAAAAACTCCGTAAAAGTCCTACACACCAGACTTCTCTTACTTTACTGCCACAGGCATATGCACAATCGGTACAGCTGCATGAAAAAAATGCATCGGCTGCATTAGGCACCAGTGCACATTTCAAATTTGAAACAGCACTGAGGGAGTACCAGGTACTGCAAAACCTCTATAATAATATTGAAGCATGCCCGGCATGCCTGACGGTGGTGACACCAAAGGATTACCGGAATGCCATCTCTTCTTCCAAAGACACAGCTGCTGCTTCCCGGTATGAACGTGGCATGGCGCTGCTGAGGAACGGAGATAAGTTCAGTGCCCGAAAGGCATACAGTGATTTCCAGGCGGCATTGGCACTGGTGCCGGATTATAAGAATGCCAAAGAAATGATGGACCAGGCCTACCAGATGGGAATGGCCATATTGGAGGTGAGAGATGTGGCGTTGGTATCACAATATGATCAGCGAAGCCTGGAGCCGGGCGCAGCCGTGTTCAGAGACAATGTGCTGAATAACCTGCGGGCTAAGAATAACAATAGCTTTGTGCAGATCTTGCCAGAAAGTGAGGTAGTGAAAAATAAGATTCATGCAGATTATGTAGTGGATATCAGGGTGGAAGACTTTTTGGTGAGTAAACCAAATATACAGAAGAATTACAGGGAACTGGTGAAGACCGTGGAGATTGTGGAGCCTGCAGATACTACAAAAAGACCAAGACAAACGGAGAAAGTGAGGAAGGAAACTTATAAAGGAGTATTGTATTTTAATACAGTAAGTGTGGTGACCGGGGGGAACATCGTGTGTTATCTGATAGATGGAGCAAGCGATGATGATATGGAGAAGATAGTGTTGCCGGCGGATGCGGGATGGAGTAATTCATTCTGTTATTTTAAGGGAGATGAAAGGGTGCTGACACCGGAGGATAGGAAGTTGATTGGTGGGCAGGATTTGCCTTCGCCCACAGTAGGAGAATTGTTTCAGGCGGCAGTAGCGAAGTCCTATGGAGAGATAACAAATATAGTCATGAAACATTATTCAAGTTATTAAAACAAAAAGGGTCGCTATAACAAGCGACCCTAAATACTTTTTAATTACCCGCTTCAAACCCCTGGTCTATCAGCCATTGGCCGCTATCCGCAGCCGCTGTAGCCAGTTCGTCGCAACGGTTATTAAATGGGTTGGTAGCATGTCCTTTTACCCATGTGAATTTCACCTGTTGTCTTCTGTAAGCAGGTATAAACCGCTGCCAGAGGTCCTTGTTCTTCTTGTCTTTAAATCCGATCTTAACCCAGTTCCAGAGCCAGCCCTTTTCGATCGAGTTGACTACATACTCACTGTCGGTGAAGATGCGAACAGGAAGCCCATCCTTTTTAAGGGATTCAAGCGCTACAATGACTGCGAGGAGTTCCATGCGGTTGTTGGTAGTCTTGCGATAACCCTGTGACAGTTCTTTACGAACCGAGTTCCACATGAGGATAACACCATAGCCGCCGGGGCCTGGATTGCCGCGGGATGAACCGTCTGTATAGATTATTACTTCGGACATAGCGGGCAAAGATAGGGAATTGGCCCCTAAACCTGAAAAACCCCTAAGCTGAAATTATCCTCCACCGGCGCCTGATTCGCTGCCTTTATACTCTCCGATATTATTCTTCGTGTATCCAGCGGGTCTATAATATTATCCACCCATAACCTTGCTGCCGCATAATAAGGCGTCGTCTGACTATTATACCGCGCTGTAATCTCAGATAAAAGTCTGCTCTCTTCCTCGGGTGTAATCTCCTCTCCCTTCGCCTTAAGCGAAGCGACCTGGATCTGCAACAGTGTCTTCGCCGCCTGCTCCCCTCCCATTACCGCAATTTTAGCATTGGGCCACGCATAAATAAAACGAGGATCATACGCCTTACCACACATCGCATAATTACCGGCACCATAAGAATTGCCAACAATAATAGTAATCTTTGGAACGACAGAATTAGCCACCGCATTCACCAGCTTCGCACCATCTTTAATAATCCCCGCATGTTCACTACGGCTCCCCACCATAAATCCAGTCACATCCTGTAAAAACACAAGCGGTATTTTCTTCTGGTTACAATTCATAATAAAACGGGCTGCCTTATCCGCACTATCATTGTAGATCACGCCCCCCATCTGCATCTCACCCTTCTTACTCTTCACTATCTTTCGCTGGTTCGCCACAATACCCACTGCCCAGCCATCTATCCGTGCATACCCACACAAGATGCTTTTCCCATAATCCTCCTTATATTGATCAAATTCAGAATTGTCTACAATTCGTGCGATCAAATCTACCATATCATAAGGACGGGTACTATCTTCAGGAATAAGACTATATATTTCCTCCGGATCTTTGGCGGGGGGAACTGTTGCTATCCTGTCAAAACCCGCATTGGCCGGATGCCCCAGCTTGCTGACTATTTTCTTAATATGATCCAGGCATTCCTCGTCTGAATTGAATTTATAATCAGCAATACCAGATATTTCTGTATGCGTCACCGCACCACCTAAGGTTTCCGCATCTACAGTTTCACCAATAGCAGCTTTCACCAGGTAAGGTCCTGCCAGAAAAATAGAGCCATTGCCTTCTACCATGAGCACTTCATCGCTCATAATAGGCAGATAAGCACCTCCTGCTACACAACTTCCCATCACCGCTGCTATCTGTGTAATACCCATCGCACTCATGCGCGCATTATTCCGGAATATACGGCCAAAATGCTCTTTATCCGGGAAGATCTCATCCTGCATGGGCAGGTATACCCCCGCGCTATCTACGAGGTAAATAACAGGCAAATGATTCTCCATGGCGATCTCCTGCAACCGAAGATTTTTCTTTCCCGTCATAGGAAACCACGCTCCTGCCTTCACCGTCATATCATTCGCCACAATCATACACTGGCGACCGGCGATATAGCCAATTCCACCTACCGTTCCTGCAGCAGGGCACCCGCCATGTTCTTCATACATTCCGTAGGCTGCAAAAGCCCCTATTTCAGTAAAAGGCGTGTCCTGGTCGCAGAGATAAGCGATACGTTCGCGGGGAGTTAATTTGCCGCGCTGGCGGACTTTTTCGAGGTTCTTTTTACCTCCGCCCTGTTCTACAATGGCGAGGCGTTGTTTCAGGGTACTGAGCGATCTGCGCATGGCATCTTCATTCCTGTTCTTGTCCAGTTGCTGTGCTTCCATAACGATTGTTTTTGGTTCGGGGATGATCCTTAAAAATAAGGGATTGAGGTCAAAAAAAATGCTTCTACCATCGGCAGAAGCATTTTTTTTATTCGCGTATTGCTGTTTATTTCTTGCTTTCATTCATTGGCAGCGGCTCCTGGCAGGAATCCACCGGCATGGGCGAAAATATGCGCTTGGCAGCGACTAATCTCTTTTTATAGTAAGTACTGTTGGTAATATCAACAATATTCACCCCCTGGTTAGAAGAATGAATCATCATCACCTTCCCGTCTTCTACCTTATACACCATCCCTACGTGGCCCACTTTCTTACCTTTTACATTCTTCCTGCCTGTAAAGAACAACAGATCACCAGGACTGAAATTCTCCGGGCTCACCACCTGCCCCAGCACAGAAATACTGGCCGCCGTTCTGGGAAGGGTCATCCCAATGGCATTAAAGCCATAGTTGATCAGCCCACTACAATCAAACCCAATGGGCCCGATAGCGCCCCGGATATAAGGTTTGCCCAGTTCCGATACCAGCGTAAGCAGCAGGTTACGTACTTCCTCCTGTTTGATGCTGGCCAGGTCTGCACTGTCAGGCACATATGCAAGATGAATCGGCTCATCCGGCAGGTCTGGATTCACATTGGTAATGTGCTTCGGGTGATGGGCAGCTCCTTTTGCACCAGGTTTAACATGGGTCAGGTGAGCCGTTTTACCAGAATGGGAATTATGCACATGCGATGTGGTTTTAGCATGCGTGGAATGTACCACGTGCGTTTGCTTCTTTGCAGACGTGGCTTTGGTTTTCTTTTTCTGCTGTGCAGCAGTCGTTATGGTCGCCCCCAGGGGCAGTAGCAATAATATTAACCTCTTCACAATTACATTTTTTGCATCACAAGGTCCCTGCATTCACTCCTGTAAATCCAAAATCCTTCTTTGACAATGAACGAATAGTCTTAAAAGCGGTCATAGTCGAATCCGGTTTTGGAATACCTTCTCCTTCCTGCTTGAAAGAGAAGACCTTATTGTCCAGCAATCTCCCCTCTTTTGTGATTGTTACCTGCAACAAAGGTGCAATATTTAGCGGATATTTTAAATTGAATTGGTGATAAGTTGAAAAATTTCCTAAACTATAAGCTATTAATTTTTCTTTATATACCTCCATACCCCGCACTACATGGGGGCCTGAGCCAATTACCAGGTCGGCCCCGGCATCTACACAAAGGCGGGCAAAGTGACGTACATTCCCCCTGTTCTGTCCAAAAAAGATCTCTTTTGTCTTTGGCGTGGTCATTTTAGAGGCGCCTTCGGCACCACCGTGGAAGAATACGACTACAATGTCAAAACGGGGTTTGAGTGCAGAAATGTATGCAGTAACGAGGGAATCATCGTTGAGATCCAGACAGTTACTATGCGGCGCAAAAGATACGAACCCAATGCGGGTATTCCTGACCGTGATACTGTCTGTAGGGTGCTGCGGGGTACCACTGGTACGAATATTATTATCTTTCAGCCAGTCGAGGGTATTGGTCACACCCGTCAGCCCGAAATCAAAACTGTGATTGTTGGCAAGGTTGAGGTATTCGAAGCCGGCGTCTTTGTACCACTGCGCAAATTTCGTAGGTGTACGGAAGGCGAAGCACTGGTTAGTACCACAGCTTTTGAAAACGGGGGCCGAGTCAGAAACACAGCTCTCCAGGTTGCCAATGCGGAGATCGGTTTGTGATAAAATGGGGAGCGCCTCCTTCAGGATCGTTCCACTATCATATTTTGGAAGATAGTAAGTGGAAGGATAACTGGAACCCACCATAAGGTCTCCTACGATCGAGAAACTGATCGTATCCTCAATGCCTGGTTCATGTAACCTTGCTACAGGTACTGTTGCTTTGAGCGACACAGGTCTGCGGGGTGCGGACTTGCTTGTATCCAGACCACCGAGTAATAATTGGGCTAACACAATCAGTAAAATACCGTTAAATGAAAATAGTAGTTTACCGTTTTTTGAACGATTTAATTTAAACATATATTGATGGGGAATAAATCTCTATTGTCCACCTACGAAACAAACTCCACTGTATAATGCTGTAAAGGTAAAACAATTTACGTATATGAAAAATCCCCTGTGTCTGCATAACAAACACAGGGGATTTTTCGCACCAGGTCCGGCTATTTAATGAATTTCTTTACATACTGTTGATTACCATGCAGTAACACCAGTGTATATACGCCGGAAGGTAAACGGGATACATCTACCTTACCTGTTGATGTATAAGTAGTTAAAACTACTTTGCCAGACATGTCTACAATGCGAACTACTTCTTTAGAGAAATCAAATCCTACCTTCAAGGTTAAAACATCTTTTACAGGGTTTGGATACAAGATCAAAGATTGATCATCAGGAGTCACTTTTGCAGCTACATTAGCGACTCTTGCCGCTGCCGCGCTGATCACAATTGAAGATGTGGAGTCGTTAAAATTATCATCTACCAAACAAGCATCATCCGCTGTTTTTACTACTGTTCTTCCTCCAAAATTATCATTCAGGTACAGGGTCACCTGGTACCCACTGGTCACTTTCAGGGAAGAAATATCATCATTCTGAATACCCCTTGCCTGCAATTGTGACAAGGTATAAGTGCCCGCAGTTAAACTTACAAACGCACCTGTATAATTACAATCTTTATAGAAAGTAGCCACACCAACAGGATTGACAATCAGGGAAGAAGTACTGTCATTCCATGCATTCCCAATCCAGGTATTCAGGCCGGTAATCGTAAGACTTTCTCCCAGGAAATTATCATTCTTATACAGCGTTACCTGGTAACCCGCAGGTATTGCATAGCTGGTGATATCATTGTCCTTAATACCTTTTGCTACCATTGCAGCCGTGTTGTAAGCACCCAGGGGTAAAGGCCATGCATAACCACCATAAGTAATATCTTTGTAGAAGAATGCCTGGTCTAAATTAGCCGCTGCTTCTTCCAGCATCACACCACTCAGCTGTGTAGCATAATCAGTAGAAGATGAAGGCGGCACTGACCAGTTGGGGCTTACAAGATTGTTTGAAGTATTGATACCTTGCGTACGGAGTACTTCTGCATTGTACTGAATAGCGGCGTTGTACTTCGCTCTTACCGCATCTGTCAATACCCCTTCCCGGGCTAAGATAGAAAGGTAGCGGATAAAAATGCCTTTGAACAATCCACCATCTCCACCCCCTGTTTCATCTGCGAAAAACATTCCGTTTGGACGACGACTGTTGTAAGCATATTCAGCCGTCTTGATCGCATCATTCAGGTAAGTGACATCATTGGTAGCTTTGTACAATTCCCAGGCCGCACCAATATAAGTACCTACATTGTAAGAGAAGATCCAGGACTTCTGTATCACCCCTGTATTCAGGTTGATATTGTCCCACACCGCGCCCGTCGTGGCATCTACCAGGTTTGTCTTTACAAAGGTGTAGATATCCTTTGCTCTTTGCAGGTCAGCGGCATTGCCGGTGTAGCGGTAAATGCGTGCGCCCAGGATCACCGCTGGGGTATTCGCACAGGTGTTCTTACAACCGGAACAGTTCTTGTTCCAGTCGATCGCACCATTGGAATAACCGGTGTTGATGTCTGTCCAGAGTAAGGAAGCGACACTGTAATAGTCAGCATCGGCAGTAGATTTGTAAGCATTCAATGCAGCCAATGCCATCCACTCCATATCATCATAGAAAGTGTTGATATAGGTGTTGCCGTTAAATGCTTTTGTACCCAGCAGCAGGTTCTTCATACGGGTCTTGTAAGTGTCGGAACGGGTACGTAAATAACCGTCGTTCAGCGCGTCTACACCATGTGCACACCACCAGTAATTAGCTGTAGGCACGCCAAAGGTGTTGTACATACTTGTTTGTAATGTTTCTGCTACAGGGCCATAGGTAGCAAGCTGGCCGAAGGTGCATAGCTGTATGAACAACAGCAGGACACTGAGTGTAAAAATGGGTTTCATTTTCGTGGGTTTATTTTGAGAGATATAAAAACCAATAACGTGGATTGTTAAGGTAGTAAAAAAATAGCTTACACCTGGCGGCATAAGCTATTTTTTTTGCAAAAAGGGCACTATATAACTTTAAACGAGATCCATGTCGTAACGCTCTTCATTCATATGCTTCCCATACAGACCTACCGGTTTTTCGCCGGTCTTGCGGAAGCCTGCTTTTCTAAACATATTATTGGCCGTTTCGGCCAGACTTGTTGAAAACAGGTATACCTTGTGATATCCTTTTTCACGGCAGTTAGTGACAGCATCTGCCAATAACTTACGCCCCAGTCCCATCCCCCTGAAATCTGGGTGTACAAGGAACCATTTCAACTGTGCAGCATAGCGGGAATGCCAGACCACCGCAATAGACGCCACGATCTGGTTACCATGCAGTGCCAGGTATACCTGGTCTTTGGAGGGATTGTAGGCTTCCAGGAACTCAGCAAAGTTCTTACACACGCTGGTATCAAATTCCAGGTTATACCCCAGTTCTTTGGCATAGAGGGTACCATGCATATAGATCAGGTAACCGGCGTCTCCGGGGAGCAGCTGGTATCGCCAGGAAATATCTTCGGTGGTAATCCGGTTTTCTTCAGACAGGATGTGGCGGATGGTCTTCATAGCGGCAGCCAGCGCCTGCTGTTGCTCGTCAGGAATCGGTTCCAGCAGCTGGCGTATTTGCTCGCCGGCAGTTTCCTGCATCATCTCCAGCAGTTTACGCCCTTTGGCTGTAATCTGCAGGTACCAGGTACGGCCGTCCAGCGCAGATTTTTTACGGGATAGCAGTTGTTCGCTTTCAAAAGCTTTGAGCATACGACTCAGGTAGCCGCCGTCAATTCCAAGATGATCCACTAGTTTACCAGCGGTGCACTGGTCTTCGGCTGTTAAGGTGTGGAGGACCTTTAAGGCCGTCAAGGTAAGGTTGTTTTCTGATACGTGTCGGTTCAAGGTTTCCGACAAACTGGTATAGTATCTGTTAAACTCACTGATCTCCTGTACCACTTCGAGATTCGATGACATGTCCCATTGAATTTGTACAAAAATATAAATCAGTTTTATAATGTGCAAATATGTTGAAAATGAAGGGCGAGGGAATAATTAAAAAGGCCAGCCGGAGGGGCTGACCTTTTCAGTTACTTAATTTTTGCCCGTACCGCTTTTACTTCTGCGGGCTTTACGGCACTGGCCTTATTCCCGAAACTATTCCTTACAAAGGTGAGCACATCTGCTATTTCCTGGTCTTTGAGCTGTGCCTGTGGCGGCATAGGATTGGAGTAATACTCCCCTTCTATTTCTACCTCGTCATTCAGCCCTTTCAGGAGGATAGTGATTAATTTCGTTTTGTCGCCCAGTACGAAACTTGTTTTGATCAGCGGTGGGTTCATACGGGGTACCCCGCCTCCATCCACCTGGTGACAAGACATACATATATTCTGGTACAACACTTTTCCGCGGGCTACCGAGGCAGCATTGGAATTCTGCCCCATCACAAATCCTGTTGTCCCTATCAGCAGCATAGCTGCCATTATCGATCTTCTCATACTATTTTTTATAAATAATCCGGTACACAGTTCCTTTCACATCGTCAGACACGTACAGGGAGCCATCAGGACCCTGTGCCAGTCCGCAGGGACGATGTTGTGCCTGGCCGGGAGACCTGATCTCACCCGGACCTGCAAACCCTTCTGCAAAGATTTCCCAGTCACCCGCAGGCTTGCCATCCTTAAATGGCTGGAACACGACAAAATACCCTTTCTGTGGTTCAGGGGCACGGTTCCAGGAGCCATGGAAGGCAATGAATGCTCCGTTGCGGTACTTTTCAGGGAACATAGTACCTGTATAAAACAGGATGGCATTAGGCGCCATATGTCCCGGATAAGCAGCTGCCGGATCCTGGATATGATCTCCACCGGTTTTCTTACCATCGCCGCCATATTCAGGAGCAAGGATCTTTTTGTGCTGGAGCTGGTCGTAGTAGATATATGGCCAACCGCAGTCAGAACCCTTGTGCAGGGCGTACATACACTCTGCAGGGAGTTCGGCAGATTGCTTTTCGTCGTACAGATCAGGGAAGAGGTCATGGAGCTGGTCACGGCCATGTTGCATTACGAACAGCTGGTTGAGCTGTGTGTTCCAGTCAAGCCCCACCACGTTGCGGAGACCGGTGGCATAGCGAATGCCATCGCCGTAGGTCTGGTTAGCTTTGTCAGCTTTGAACTGCCAGATGCCACCGGCAGAATCCAGGACAGGACAAGGCTGCATACCGAGAGACCCTTTAGTACGGTCTTTTACCTGGCAGGAGTTTGAGTAAGCGCCGATATTTACGTACAGGTTGCCGTCATTGTCCAGGGTAAAGGCTTTTGCTTCGTGCTGGTGACGGTTGATGAGGCCCGTAACAATCGTTTCGGCCTTTGTAGTATCAATAACCTGGTGTTTGTCGTTCAGTTTAAAACGGTACACGTCTGTGTTGGAAGACGCGTATAAGTAGTTGCCCTTCACTTCAATACCGGTACCGTCGTATTTGAAAAAGCCGGTTTTGTTGTCGATTTTACCATCGCCGTTGGTGTCCTGCAGGTACCAGATAGTGTTGCCTTTGTTGCGGGTGCCTTCTACTTTTACATAGAGGTCGCCTTCGGGAGTGACGGTGAGGTGGCGGGCATGGCCGAGGCCTTCAGCTGCTACCAGGGCGCCAAAACCAGAGGGGAGTTTCAGACCTGCATTGTCTGCATCAGGGGTTACGGTAGTACCAGGCACACCGGGGCCGAAGCTGGTGAGGAGGCTGGCAAGTGCTACTGTAGCCAGGGTGAATGCTTTGTTCATTTGGTTGCGTGGTTTAGAAATGAGTCTTTTTAAAGCCGGGTTGAAATTACAAAATACCCTCGCTCTGTTAGAGCGAGGGTAACTATTTTTTAAATGAGTGGCTGTAAAGGCTGAAGGGTGGCCTGCGGCAGCAAAGAAGTTTTCTCTTTTTCCCCTACGGGGCTTACTTCATTGTCCGCAGCAAAAAAAAGTTTCCTCCTGCAGGAATTACTGCATAACCGCGTAAAGTTTCCTCCTGCAGGGATTACTGCATACCCGTGTAAGTTTCCCTCCTGCAGGAATTACTGCATACCCGTGTAAAGTTTCCTCTCGCAAGAATTACACCGTGTAAGTTTTCCTCCCGCCGGAGTTACTTCACCACCCTCTAAACTTTCCCCCACAAAACCTAGAATCCCGGGTTCTGCACCAGTTTGCTATTCCTGTTAATCTCATCCCTTTGTATCGGCATAAAATACATCTTATCCAGCCACAACCTGTTTTCATTCACCAGCGTCACCGGTGTATAAGTATAATCATAATTAGTTGGATCATACTTATATAAGGTCACCTTACTCCCCGCCTTTAATTTCCCCTGTACATTGATCCCTCTCAGCGCACGACCAATGGTAGCCGGTGCAATCATCCAACGCCTTACATCATAAAAACGCTGTTCTTCAAACACCATTTCTATTTCCCGCTCATGCTGGTAATCCGCCTTCAGCGCAGCACCTGAAGACGTGATATCAGGCATCGCCGCTCTTTTCCTGATCATGTTCAGATAAGTACGCGCTTCTCCTTCCTGTCCTAATTCCATCAGTGCCTCTGCATAGTTGAGAATGATTTCTGTATACCTGAAAAATGGCCAGGGCACCTCCTGCCTGAAATACTGGGCATCCACAGCAGGATCGATGAACTTCTTTAAATAATACCCTGTAAAACTACCGTTCCAGTCTTCTACCGGGCCCTGGCGGGTATCCAGCCCCGGGTTCGAAATTGCTTTCGATCCATCCCATACCTCATACGTACCTGCCTGTACCTGGTTAGCCGGATCCATATCTGCTACATCCGTAGGTCGCTGGCGCCAGTCAGCACCATCATATAAAATCGAGGCATAAAAACGTGGATCCCGATTTAAATAAGGATTCGCTTTTTGCGTAGCATTACTCCAGTCAAACGAAGAACCATCACTCATTTCATAATCATCAATCAATAACTGCGTTGGCGTATTCCCCGACCAGTTGTGATAACCATTTAATCCATTGTACAAACCAATCTGGCCACCCGCTTCCGATTTCGCATTCACAAAATAACGCGAGAAGATGCTTTCGGAATTATCCTTCAGGAACATTGCCTGGTAATTAGCAGTCGCCTCCGCAGCAGAAGCCGGATCAGGAGACATCAGTGAATAAGTACCCAGATCCATTACCGCCTTTGCCGCATCCAGTGCTTTCTGCCAGCGGCTAACACGATCACCTGATGTATACCCTAATAACTCGGGTTGTGCAGCAGCTGCAATAGTAGCCGATTTACTTTTCGCTGTCGGCATATCATGCAGATCACTGGCTGCATACAATAAGATACGTGACTTCAGTGCCAGTGCCGCACCTTCCGTAGCACGCCCTTTTACAGATACCGTTTCCGTACCATGCAGGTAATAAGCCGCCGAGTCACAATCCTTCACAATATGATCCACACATTCTTCAAACGAATTGCGCGCTACACTATAATCCGCATCGGTAAGACTATACACCTGGTCTACCAACGGTACACCTCCAAAACTCCTCACTAACTGCTGATAAAACCACGCACGCAAAAAGAATACTTCTCCCCTGAGACGTGCCGCCTGCAATTGCTTTTCAAAACTTACCTTCGATATGTTTGCAAAGAAATTATTACACGCACGTATGCGCAAATACATGGCTCCCCACTGGAAAGCACCCCGGCTGTTGACATACTCCGCGTCGGTCGGACTGATCGTAGACTCTACCATATTTTTCATGCCATAGTTATGCGTAAACATGGTTTCATCTGTTGCTGAAGACAACATGGTTTCTGGAAAACCACCATTCCCCAGCCCGTTATAAATCTCATTGACATATGCTTCTGCCAGCGCAGGATCAGTCCACACATCACCTGAAGTAGCCTCTCCTAAAGGCCTGGTATTCAGGAAGTCTGTATTACAGGCAGCAGTTGTCAGCAACAATAATATGCATATATATTTCATACTAAGATTGTATTAAAGTGTTAATGTAAAACCGGCATTGATCACTCTCGCCTGTGGATAATATTGACCATTTCCGTTGATGGATTCAGGATCCAGGATGCCTAATTTATCCAGCGTAAACAGGTTCAGACAGTTCGCATAAATACGCAGTCCATTAATTCCTGAACGCTTCTTTAATAAGTCAGATAAACTATAACCGATTTCGAGGTTTTTCAACCGGATATAATTCGTCTTCCTGAACCAGTAAGTATTGCCAGTGGCCCAATAAGTATCATTCCTGTCATTTACACGTGGGTCTACAGCACTGGGATGATCAGGACTCCAGCGATGATCGTAATAGTCTTTGGTAAAGTTGCCGATCTCACCTGATTCAGTATTGATGGCCAGCGCACCACCCGTTGCGCCCTGTACCAATACCGCCATATCAAAACCTTTATACTGTAAACTGATATTGACACCACCTGTAAAAGTTGGTTGTGTACTCTTATCATTTCTTACCTTGTCATCTCCGTTTATTTTTCCATTTCCATCTATGTCTTTAAACTTCATATCTCCTGGTCTGAGATTGTTCGTAAGGGCACTGTAATCGATTGTATTTTTGTTTATTTCATCAAAATCTCTGAATACGCCATCATACTCGTAGTAGAGCGCTGTGTTCATAGGACGGCCCGTAGAGTGCTGCCAGGCCGGCGCCCCGGGCGCTTCATCCCAGAAGATGATTTTGTTTTTGGAATAACCACCATTCACACTGATGTCGTACCTGAAATCAGGGCCGATCTTGTCGGTATAACCAATGCGGAATTCCCAGCCTTTGTTATCGACCTTACCGATGTTCTCCGCAGGCAATGTCATACCGGTAGTTTGTGGCACAGAAGCATTCCTTCTTACGAGGATTCCTGTACGTTTATTCATGAATGCATCCAGTTCGAAGTAAAGTTTATTATTCAGTAATGCACCATCTAAACCAAGGTTGTAATTATTCGCTACTTCCCAGGTTATGAATGGGTTAGGCATGCGTGCTTCGTAGAGTGATTTTACCACGTTACCCCCGAGGATGTAACTGTCAAAACCATAAGTAGCGTAGTATTGATACTCCTGCAAAGTGAGCGTACCATCACCGTCGTCATCGAAATAAATCTGGTCATTACCCAGCCTACCCCACGATGCACGCAACTTCAGGTAGTTCATAAACCTGACATTGTTCTTCCAGAAGTTTTCTTCCGAAATTCTCCATCCTGCCATGATACCGGGGAAGAAACCAAAGCGGGAAGATGCGGGGAACATATAAGATCCATCATATCGCCACACAAATTCAGCGAGGTATTTCTCCTTGTAGTTGTATGCTGCACGACCAAAATAATTTAAGCGCGCACGATCCCATGCACCACCAGAGTTATCCTTTTCTGCATCACCACCTGCACTGAGCTGGTCAATCAGGCTGGAAATGAAGTATTTGCGGGATGCACCGAAATTGTCGAAGTTGACGGTTTCTTTTTCGATACCAAATACCAGGTTGACTGTGTGATCTTTATTGAAGGTATGATCGTATGTGAGCAACCCTCTCAGCAGCAGGTTGGTCTGGTCTTCATCGCCCTGTGTAAGACTCGCCTGGTCCGTACCTCTTTTGCTTTTTATAAGTACGGGCGTAACACCGTCATCTTCATACGTCTTCTTATCCCAGGTATACAGGTACCAGGGTGTCATCCAGTCTTTGGTACGCTTCAGGTATTTATCGTAAGCGATGTTGCCACTCAGCTTCAATCCTTCTACCCATGGAATGATGATGTCGAGCCGTGCATTGCTCTGTACATAGTAACGACGGTCTCTGTCATAACCGGTTTGGTCGGTAGTAATTACAACAGGATTGTTACCATATTCGATATCAGGTCCGGGCAGACCATTTGGCCAGAAGGCAGGCTCTGTCGGTTTTCCACGCATGAGCATCCGAAAAATGTCGCTGGCACTACGTGTTGGAAAATGGCGGTTCTCCTCTCTGCCCATCAGGTCTACAGCTACATTCATGTATTTGTTGATCTTCGCATCGAGGTTTACGCGCAGACTGTACTGATCATAACCGGTAGCTGAGTGTTTATAATAGGCGTCCTGCGACTGGTACCCAAACGAGGTCAGGTACTTTATATTTTCAGAACCGCCAGAGAGTTGCAGGCTATGATTGGATTGTGGAGACCAGGTTTTGAAAGTAGATTTATACCAGTTAGTGTTGGGGTATAACCAGGGGTCTGTGCCTTCCCTGTATTTCTGAATTTCATCCAGGCCAAAGGCTACATCCCAGGTTTTGTTGGTAGTGGGTGAAGTGTAGGTACCATGTTGTTGATACACACTCCATGCATCATTCCACTCAGATGCCGGCACATCCCTGTACAGGCTCAGCTCATCACGCAGCTGGGCATATTCCGGGGCGTTAGACATTTCGGGAATATGGGTAGGCTGTGACCATCCCTGGTTGAATGAATAAGTCAGCTGGGGCTTGCCGGTCTTCCCTCTTTTAGTGGTCACGAGAATCACACCATTCGCTGCACGGGCCCCATAAATGGCAGCAGAGGCGTCTTTTAATACCGAGATACTTTCAATATCCACGGGGTTGATTCTTTCCAGTCCACCTGTACGGTTAGCCACTCCATCGATTACCACGAGGGGATCATTGTTCCCCAGCGTGTTGGAACCACGAATGCGCAATGTGGAACCATCATACCCGGGTTCCCCACTGTTTTGCATAGCGGTAACACCCGGCATACGACCGGAGATGGAGTTAGACAAATTCGTAGCCGGCGACTTGATGAGGTCCGCACCTTTCACGCTGGTGATAGCGCCGGAAACGGCTTCTTTTTTCTGGGCGCCGTAACCTACTACGACTACTTCACTCAGGCCTTTGGTATCGGCCTCGAGGGAGACCTGGATTGTGCTGCCGGTAACGGTGAGCGTCTGGGCCAGATAGCCAATAGCACTGACGGTGATTTTTGCGCCCTGGGTCACGGGCAGTGTAAAAGTACCTTCGGGCGTGGTAGTGGTACCTTTTGAGGTACCATCTATTTTGATGGTGGCGCCAATGATGGGCGCATTCGTTTTGTCTACGACACTTCCTTTGAGCGGGAGGTTCTGGGCCTGTATAACGCTACAATAAAAAAGCAGGGTCAGGGCATGGCAAAGCCAGCCCCGGAAGAGGAGCAAATTTTTCATACGCGAGTTTTGATGGTTACAGAATACGAAGGCTACAGTAACGGGTGTTACTGAAGATTTTGGTTTTCAACGAGTTTAATAAACGAAAATAGCCGTTTGGTTAAACGCTTTTATTTCGGATGATCATCACAACGTGGTTTTTGATGTTATTGAATGAAAATATGGCGCCATGCATCTGGCTGATGAATCAGGTTTTCACTACAGTTACGCAAATGAGAAATCCGGGTTGTTAAACACAATCCTAAAATAGAAAAAATAATCAAGGAAGAATAATTTCTTTGACAATCGTGGGTTAATAGTCTTGCTCGAACTCTATAGCAGTAATACTGAACTGACTTCCCCTTGCCACAAGGTAGAGGTCATGTACACCAAATGAGTATTTAGAATTGCCCGTCATTTTGAGGGCATAGGTTGTATCTCCGGTATATGGGATCTTCAGGGTACCTATACGACGACTTTTCTTTCCTTTAGGGCTGTTTATTCTAAATTCAAGCCTGGAACCTTTTGATTGTTTGTTTTCACAAAAAACAGTCACCCTGACTGCTACTTCCCCCAGCCCCAGGTTTACTTGTCCGAAACCAAGGTAGCTGCCTGATTTCATTTTAAATTCAGTCTCAAAGTTTCCTTTTCTTACTACCGGCGCAGGAGCTGCGGGAGGTGCCGTGCTGCCCGGTCCACCGCCTGTAGGAGGTGCCGTAGCGGCAGGCGCTGCCTGTGGCGGTGATGCAGCCGGAGGCGATGATTGCGATTGTCCCCGGACGATCAACTGCGCGATAATAAAAAATAGACATAGGATAGGCCTCATAGCTATATGGGTAGGTCTGGCTCATAGTCATTTTCGATCACTACTGCCCAACCAGTGTCAAATTTTGTAATCAGAATGAAATTTACGCAAAATTATATTAAATTTTACAATAATAATATATAATGATTACCAAGGGTTTGTTAATAATATTTAAACATCTACTATATTTTACGTAACAGACGGGGATTTATTGTATTTGTGGGGATAAAATCGACGAATGTGGATATGTTATCTTTTTATTATAGGCGCTGTTTATTGTACTTCAGGAATGATAATGTGGAAGGCTGCACCCTGGTGCTCCACACCAAATGCCTGGATATCTCCATTATGAATATCCATAATCTTCCGGCATAAAGCCAGTCCGATACCCGTTCCTTCGAATTTCTCTTTCTGGTTCAGACGCTGGAAAATCACAAACAGTTTGTCGGCATACGACTGGTTAAATCCAATCCCATTGTCTGCCACCACGATCCGGTAACAGGGTGTATTTCTGTTCAGGTGCGGGTAATTGTCCATGTCACTCGCCGTGAGTTTATTGGCCGTGATAATGATACGGCAGGTTTCATTTGGGTTCGAGAACTTCAGGGCATTCCCGATCAGGTTGTAGAACAACTGGTTCATTTGCAAGGGTACAGCATCCAGCACGGGCAGTTCACTGATTTCCATTTGCGCCTGCTTTTCCCTGATCAGGAGCTCAAAGTCTTCCAGCACGTTTGCTACGATCAGGTTGAGATCCACAGGCAGGAATGCGTTTTCACCCAGTTCCAGGCGGGAATATGCAATGAGATCACGGATCAGGTCCGACATGCGGATAGCGGCTTGCTTCACCTTACCCAGGTACAATCCCGTATCAATTCTATTATTGTCAGGCTTTACACTTTCGAGCATGTCTGCAAACAGGCGGATCTTTCTCAGCGGTTCCTGCAGGTCATGACTCGTGATGAATACAAACTGCTCCAGTTCGTGGTTTCGCCGGGAGAGGTTCATATTGGCTTCTTCCAGGGCAACGGTGCGCTCGCGTACTTTCCTTTCCAGCGCATCTTCCACCATTTTCTGATCGTCAATATCCACACAGGCGCTGATAAAGCCTATAAATTCATCCTGCGCAGTGAAGCGGGGAATACCGGAGCAGGACAACCAATGGTAAGTGCCATCCTGCCGTTTCAACCGAAACTCCGAATAGAAATTCCGCCTGTCGCGGGAGGAACGGCTAAAGTTGATTTTCCATTTATCAATATCTTCCGGATGCATGATGTCATACCAGCCCCTGTCTTTATCCTGGTCCATAGAGCGGCCGGTGTATTTCTGCCAGGCCTTATTGAAGAAGGAGAAAGAACCATCTTTTTCTGCGATCCAGATCATAGCAGGCGCAGTATCGGCAATCATCCTGAAGTAAGCCTCACTTTGTTGCAGGTGCAACTGTGCATGCTTGCGCTCCGTGATATCCTGCGAGATCCCGATCATGTACTTTACCCCTGTCTGCTCATTGAGTACAGACTGTCCCCGGGCCATGATCCAGCGAATAGCAGGGTCCTGCCCTTTGACCCGGTATTCTTCTGAAAAGACCGTATCAGTGGCCAGTGCAATATCCAGCGCCTGCCTGAACCTATCCCTGTCATCGACGTGAATGGCCTGCAGAAGTTTGTCGATGGTCACTACAGGGGCCGAAGACAGCCCGTAATTCGCCTTACAGAGATCATTGCACTCCAGGATGCCGGTCTCGGTATTAAGCTCCCATGAGCCTAATTTGCCTGTTTCCAGGGCAAAGTTCAGGCGGTTGTTTACATCCTGCAAATGACGCTGGTATTGTTTGGATTCCGTCACATCCGTTACCACTCCTAATATGCGGCTGGCAACGCTGTCATCGAAGAAAACCTGCGCCTTGCACGAGATCCACTTAATTTTGTCTTCGCTGGCCGTAATACGGAAGTCAATATTGATCTGTCCATTGTCAATACCCGCCAGCGCTGCCTGGATAGTATGCTGTACCGCATCAGCATCCGAAGGATGAATGGCTTTGATAAAGGTATCATATTCTACAGGTGCTGCGCTGATGATATTGAACAACTCGCGGCTTCTGTCAGATAACAGTATCTCGCGGGTACGGGGATTGAATTCCCAGGTACCTGTTTTGGTACCATCCAGTGCCAGGCGTAAACGTTCTTCATTGATGCGGACCAGTTCCTGCTTGCGTGCAATCCTTTCACGGGCCTCCTTCACTTCGGAGATATCTTCGATAGCCAGCAGAATCAGGTCTTCCTTCAGGTCCTGGGAGGTAATGAGCTGGCCATTCAGCAGCATGGTACGCTCCCCTATAGTATTAAATTTGTGTGTGAGTTCGTAATTGATAAAAGGCGTTCTGGATGAGAGCAGGTTTTCCAGCAGGGTACGCAGGTCGGAGTTATTCCATTGCTTGTTTCCCAGTTCGTAAAAAATCTTGCCTTCTGTTTCCTTCCTGTCTATTTTGAAGAAGCGGTAGAAAGAAGCGTTGGCACTCACCACCCGGATATTGGCATCCAGGATCACGAGTGATTCGTGAATAGTATTCACAATAGCTTCTGCATACAGGCGCGCGTTGTTCAACTGGTTATTACGCTCCAGCAGGTCGTTGTTGCGGGTGCTTAGTTCATCGTTGATTACCTGCAGCTCCTCCTGCGATACTTCCAGTTCCTCATTCAGACTTTTCAGTTCTTCATTGGCCGATTGCAGTTCTTCGTTGGTCGCTTCATATGCTTCGGCTACAGCACGCAGTTCGTCTTTATAGCGTTGCACTTCCTTTTCCATTTGCAATATGCGCAATGTCTTATCATCGGCGCTATCTGTAACAGGTTCCACTCTCTTTGAATCGGCTACGTATTGTTCAGGAGATTGATGATTAAAAATTACCAGGTAGTAAGTCTCGTGCAGGTTGATAATAGGTACAATTTCAAAGCCAACGGTGATCTGACCGGCAAGAACCGATATGGTGATCCCTTCTTTTTTTACATTTCTCTTGCCTGTTTGCGCCTGGTTCAGTGCACTGCGCAAACTATGCACAAGATCCCTGTGGGCCAGTTTCAGGATATTCAGACTGGCTTTGCCCGGGCCATGCTCGAAGAACTGCATGGTTACCCCACGAAATTCGATGATGTCGAATTGCTCGCTGAGTAATACAGCAGAGGGAGCAAACATGGAAAGGATAATACTATCAGCCGCCTTCTGAGCATCTACATTTTCGTCTCTTTCCTGGTCGAAGCTGGGTGTCATGTGCTTGATTTTTTTATTAGTGGGGAACGCACTTCTCAGCGTCCACTTATCTACGTTCTTTTTTAAATAGATCTTCGTCTTCTTCGAAGGCATTTCAAACAGGTCGGGCGAGCGGTTGGTTTCTGATTTTCCCAGCCAGAGGAAGCCTTTATCTTTCAGCGCGTAGTTGAAAATGCTGAGCATTTTCTTTTGCAGTACGGGTTGCATGTATATCAGTACATTGCGGCAGCTGATCAGGTTCAGTTTTGCAAACGGCGGGTCCGTAAGCATATTATGAGATGCAAATACGCATACATCGCGAATGTAGCTGACCACTTCATACCCCTGTTCCACCTCCCGGAAGAACTGTTTCAGCCTTGCATCAGAGACGCCTCCCATCTGTGTTTTAGGGTAAACAGCTTTTCTGGCTTTGGCTATCACAGCATCAGAAAGGTCTGTAGCAAAGATTTTCACCTTTTCGGAAAAGTCTTCATGCCCCATCATTTCATAGAGGCATATAGCGATAGAATAAGCCTCTTCCCCGGTGGCACAACCTGCCACCCAGATCCGTACCTGGTCATCCCCATTCATTACCGGCCTGGTTACCTGTGGCAGGATGGTGCTAAGAAGATATTCAAAACTGCCTGGGTCCCGAAAAAACGACGATACATGAATTAACAGTTCAGCAAATACTATATTCTGTTCGTTCTCATTATCCTTAATTAATGTCAGATATTCTTCAAAACCTGGAATGTTCATTAACGACATCCTGCGTTGTAACCGTCTTGTAATGGTGGAAAGCTTGTACTGCAGGAAATCTACTCCCGAATATTCAGACAGGATAGACAAGATACTTTTTAATGCAGCATTGGGCCCCGCACCGATTCGTCTCCGGTTACTCTCAGCTTCTTGATGCATGTCAGGCATACAAACTTTTTGACTTGTGGCTATAAGAATCGCTAAAGATATATAAAAATAGCGTCAAATCATTCGATTATCCATTTTCAGGTAGTACTGCAGGAACCTGGCAATCTCCGGTGGCGGTAGCACGGCATGCGGATCGTCCCTTTTAATCGCTGTAAGGGGCAGAATATTGAAGTCGGTCGACTCCGGATCCTGCACGATCACCAGGCCATGCCTGTCCTCAATTGCTTTAATACCTTCAATACCATCTGTGCCCATACCCGACAGGATGATGCCCACTGCATTCTCATCATAGCATTTAGCCATAGACTTGAAGAAGATATCAATTGATTTGTTGATTATTTCGCGGGAATAACGTTTTCGCACGCGCAGAATATGATCTTCTACAATCATCATTTTACCTTCTGCCAATACATATACATTATCAGGTTGCATTTTCACGTTATCGGTCACACGATGCACAGGCATTTCTGTAAACCGCTGCAAAATGTGGCTGAAACGACTTGGATAGTCAGCTGACAGGTGTGGTATCACTACAAAAGCTGCGCCTGTTTTTTCTCTCATCTGCTGAAAAAATTCACATACAGGTTCAAGACCGCCGGCAGAGCAGCCAATGCCTATGCACAAAGCCGGGGATTTAACAACATTACTCATGGTTCTCTTCTAAATAATGGTTTATCAATAAAGATGCCCCGAATTAATATCCGGGTTCAGCCATTAAATTCAAAGAAAATGCCAGAGTATGCCAGTATGGTGCTATTTTAACACAATTTGTAGAAAGTAGGAGCATGGGGTTATAAAGAGAAGGCCAGGTTATTACCCTGGCCTTGCAAAATTATTTCGATTCCTTCAGCACCATGTCGATGGTGATAGCACCAGCTACAATGGCGATCTTTTTCAGATCTTCAGGACATTCTTTTCCAATGATTACGCGGTATTTATCAGCTGTAGTAAACACCTCTTTCACCACACCAGCCCACTTTTTAGTGATCTGCCCCAGTTCATTTCCACCTGCATCCACAATTGTGAAATTCCAGGCCTTCCAGTCACCCTTGATCTCGGCAATTACCGCACCGCTTTGATCAGTGATATGGAATAAAGGCTTGAAAAGTTTGAACTTATGCTTGATGCCACCGATTGGGTTACCACTACCATCGAGAATGGTGATTTTCGACATCCAGAAAGTCCAGCCACGGTGAATAGAGGCGACTACTGTGTTGTCCATCTCCTTGATATCTAAGGTAAAAGGGAATACGGCCTTGCTCAGGAATAAACGCAGCAGCTTGTGCCAGGCAGGTACAGTTTGTTGGATATTACCAATCTGCTTTCCCTGCTCATCGTAGACTTTATAGGCATTAGAGAATTTAAAAAGACCGACTTTTTCGTCAATGAAATAATCGTTGTAATTGAAGAATGTAGGTAAGTTCGCTTGTCCCATTAATGAGGTTTTAAGAAGTTTATGGTTTAACAATGGGGGCGAAGGTATATAAAAATTATAATATAACAAATGATGGGCATAAACGATTAATTCATTTTGGATATTTAGCTAATAATGCCTGTAATTCAGCTACTTTCTCAGGATATTTATTCACTAAGTTCACCCGCTCTCCCGGATCCTGTGTGAGATTAAATAATTCCAGTGTGGTTTTGGTTTTTCTCAGCTTCCACTCCCCTACCTTTACTACCTCGGGCACGACATTCACATAGTAAATAGGCTGGTGTGGTGTCTTTGGTTCTTTGCCTGCCAGTAAATCCGCCACGGACTCTCCATCTAATTCTCTATCAGGCAATTTCGTATTCGTCCATGCCGCCAGTGTAGGCATAATGTCCAGGCAGGAGAAGGGATCTTTTAAAACTTTGCCTGCCGGCGTATGCCCTTTCCAGTAAACAATGAATGGCATACGGTCACCACCCTCATAGGTATCAAACTTAGCGCCCCTGAACACCCCTGTAGAACCGGTATGATACTTTGTAGTCACACTATCTGCATACACACGATCCGGCAGATTGATCCATGGCCCGTTGTCACTGCTGAAAATAAAGATGGTATTATCCGCCAGGCCTTTTTCTTCCAATGCCTTCCAGACCTGTTCAATTCCCCGGTCCATAGATTCTATCACATCGCCATACTCCCCTCCTGCCGAATGCTTTGCCACATGCTTCTGTGCAGCATACCATACCGGTGAGTGCGGCATATTGTGCGCGAGGTATAAAAAGAAGGGCTGTCCTTTCTTTTGATGCCGGATAATGCGGATGCTTTCCTTTGTATATAAATCCACCAGGTCACTATCCTGTGGCTGAATAACCTCCGGTATGTGATTCCTGAAAATCTTGATCGTCGTATCCGTATTTACATATGGTGCCCGGTAATCATGACTATACAACATGCCATAATACTGATCAAAACCCTGCGCATTTGGCTGACTGCTATCCTTATCTCCCAAATGCCACTTGCCTACGATATATGTTTTATAGCCTGAAGTCTTCAGCATCTCTGCCAGCGTCACTTCATTGCGTGGCAATCCATGATCTGCACCCGGACCTACAGGCACAGGTAAATTATACCGGGTGGGATAACGCCCCGTGAGCAAAGCTGCCCGCGATGGTGTACAGATGGGCGAAGTCACTGCATAGTTATTTGCCTTCACCCCAATCGCCGCCATATGATCCAGGAAGGGCGTATTGATCAAAGGATTGCCATAGCAACTGAGATCTGCATACCCCATATCATCTGCGAGTACGATAATTACATTCGGTCGCTGCTGCGCGTAGATTTGTCTGCCACCAGCCAGCAGACAAAAGGATAACAAAAGC
>NZ_JBCNKH010000059.1:0-35069 GCF_039596135.1 Chitinophaga sp. | reverse complement strand
TATGAAATCTCAAAAGAGAGGTGGGTCAACATCCCAGAATTTGATTCACCTTTTAGGTGGGTTATCATTCCAGAATGGTGGGTCAACATAATTCAGAGAAGTGGGTCAACATCCTCCAGAATCTACAGTATGATATGCGCGGGCTCTTCTCGTCGTGTCCTGCCTTGGTCGGTTCGGGCGATGGGTTGAGTTCCGCGCCTTTTTTTGCAGGTTTTTTTAAACTAAAAAAAAACTGAACTATGACCCGCTCTTATCGCCTTACAACCCAAGAGGATTCACCGACACTTTATCTCCACAATTGTAAAATAGCTGTCTTAAAAAGGTCACTTAATAAACATGTAACTATCCACGTTCATTTTTATACTACTCTACATAGTTAATCCTTACAAGCTGCCATATCAATTCCTCACTATTAATTTAATGCTATGCCTTGTAAGAGTAATGAGAACTCTCCCCCAGGACTATTTTCACTTCCACCTCCTATTAAGCAAATTTAATAATTAGTATTTGATCGCTGTAACCTATGTCAGTTCCGCTTTTAGTGTGCTGATAATATCTCTTATATCCTATATCGTTAAAGTAGCCCCTAAGATAATGGGCCATTTTACATCATTAACTCTCAAAATTCTATTATGCTACTATTACAAGATAACCCGGTAAGGACTACCCACGCTGATTTAGAAACAATGTACCGTTTTATGGGCATGTTGGCCCATGAAATGAGAACAAAGATAGCAGGAATCTGTACTGCAAGTAAAATGCTCCTTAATGAGAAAGATAGAAAGAAGGATACGGAATTTTATCTTTCTCATATTAACTCGATGGGAATTAATGTCCTGCATGTATTAAATAACATGATGGCAACTAGTAATATCCAAGATGGCAAACTAGCTATTAAAATGTTATCGAAACGTATTCACATTCGCCAATGGTTTAAAGATCAGCTGCAACAGTATAAGATAATCACCACCACACGTTCCGTAAAAATCAAAACCAATTTTCGACGCACAGTGCCGGAGTATATAATAACGGATGAAATTAAACTTGGACAAATTATAAAGAACCTCATAGACAATGCACTAAAATTTGCACCAACCGGCACAGACATTTCCATTCAGATCAGCTCATTAGGGGAAACCCGCCTATTATTCCAAATTTCCGATCATGGAGAGGGTATTCCTTCCGATAAAATTCCATTCTTATTTGAGCCGTTCCAAGCTATCGATGAAGGTTTGGGAGGAATGGGATTAGGCTTATATGTCAGTAAAATATATGCTATTTCTTTGGGTGGAGATCTTATACTGGCGAATAGTGACAGCAAGGGAACTACCTTTTTAATCCTGATCAATAATCAATTTCACGCGAACTCAATTCCTAATAATTTAATTCATTAAAATGGACACAACAACATTCCAACATCTTGCCGATCCACAGAGAGAGCAGTTAGTACAGCTAATACAAAAGATTGTAAAGAATTTTTTACCACTAAAAATAATATGTTACGGTTATCGAACTACTACCATGAGTGATTGGAGTTGCTTTTTTGATAGAGACATCCGAATAGAAACAACATCTCCAACCTATGACTTATTAATAGTAACCGATGATGAGGAAAAAAGACAGCAACATGAAATAGTTGATATGGTAGAAAAATATGCATTTTCACTACATTTTGATGTCACAATTGTTGTACTACCAATGAATTCTGTTAACAAAGGGTTGGAGAATGGTAAACGGTTTGTCTCTTCTCTTTTTCGTCATGGAGTAATACTTTATAATAATGGTTCTGTTTTGTCAACTCCACGGCAGGAAATGGAAACATCCATGTTAAAGGATATCATAGACGCTAATTGGCACATGAACTTTGACAAGGCACAGCGGTATTTAAAGACAGCTAATTATTGTTTTGATAATGGCTGGAATGAGCTTACTGTTTTCGACCTGCACCAGTCGGTAGAGCATGCGTGCATTGCTATACTAAGAGGATGCACAGGTTACCGACCAACCACCCATAATCTTTCTCGTTTATTAAAGCTTACCTGTAATATCTCTCTGGAAGTAATGGTTGTGTTCCCATGTCTGACAAAAGAAGAAACAGACCTATTTAATACGTTAAATAGAGCCTATACTGAAGCCCGTTATAAGGATTCGTATTCGGTATCTACGGAGGTCACAAAAATAATAATGGATAGGGTTACAACCTTGCTAGACTTAATAGAAAAGTTATACGAGAGAAAACGGAATAGCTTAGAATCTGCACACCCTGTTAGTTTTCCGTTAAACGTAAATAGTCAATGAATAGGCCATCCAAAAGCAAAGATTCTACTACACAGCCAACGAGTTGCTTTTCTCAATGCCTCGGTGAAGAATTGTATTTATTACGTAAGGATCAAAAGAAAAGTATAAAAGTGGTTGCAAAGGATACAAAGATGTCTCCCCGTACAATTACTAAAGTAGAGAAAGGGCTATTAAAGAACTTTTATCCTTCCATATTATACAAGCTCTGTAAATATTATAATGCTAACATAAGAGATGTATTGGGTAGGGCTGAGATCAAAGACATGGCTAATACTACTTAAACATGTTTTAAATGGAGTTCAATAGTATTTAATTGTTTTCAATCCGTTTTCAATCCGTTTTCAATCCGTTTTCAATGTGTTTTCAATATGTTTTTAATTCGAAATGTCTCGTCCGGGGTCTAGTCCTAATATAGTGTATCGTCCTGAAATAGGTTTACACCTTGGTGAGATAATCCTGGTTTTAGTTTACATCAGGTTTAGGCCCAAAACTCCCCAAGCAGGAAATATTAAGCATAATTTGGGAAAATTCGACATAAAACTACATAAAACTACACAAATCGACATAATCCGGACATTGCCTTTTTCGACTGTGGTAATTTTGTAGAAAAAATACTATGACTAAACTCACACGACTGGTATTTGGTATACCGGCCAATATTATGCTGGATGTATGCAGTTTAATTTGCGAACACGAACTTGAGCATACCATCATGGAAGTAGATAAAGATGAGGATACTATTAGTCTTGAATTACAGTATAGTAAACAAGACAGGAAAGTTATTCATAAGATAGAGGATATGATAGCTGATAATAGTCATGAAGAAGATGATGACGAGGACGAGGATGATGAGCAAGATTAATATTAGTATCCGAAATAGGGAGTGTAATTAAGTTTATACTCCCTATTACATTATGAGTATTATTTTTTTCATTTTAATTTCTTCCTATGCGCAACACTGAGTTAATTGAATCAACAGAGAATAATGCTTCCTTTAATATATCAGATCCTGAGATTTTAATAACACTTAAAATATTTGCGAGGATTCTACTATCTGTTAACCATTCAGAACCCATTGAGACATCAGTTGTAAATCTTAATCCAACACCTGAAAAATTAGCCGCATGAGTATTATTAATGCTTTTAAACAATTTGGAAACTATTCCAAAAAACAGCCTGTTAAAGTGGCCGCACAGGCAGCTGTGGTATATACCAGGGTATCCAGTAAGGAACAGGCAGACCATAATTTAAGCCTGGATGTTCAGCGTAAATCAATCGAAGAATCTGCCCGTAAGAATAATTTGGGTATCATCGGTTACTTCGGAGGCACTTATGAAAGCGCGAAAACCGATGGTCGTAAAGAGTTTAACCGGATGTTGGACTTTATTAAAACCCGCAAAGGGAAAGTAAGCCATATTTTAGTTTATACACTTGATCGTTTCTCCCGAACCGGAGGTGCTGCCATTAAATTAGCCGAGGAGTTAAGAGAAAATTATGGTGTTACAATATTTGCAGTAACTCAGCCAACTGATACTTCCAATCCTAGTGGTGTATTGCATCAGAATATCACCTTTTTGTTTAGTCAGTACGATAATCAACTGCGTAAGCAAAAGGCAGTTGCCGGGATGATAGAAAAGTTTGACAAAGGTATTTGGGTTACTAAGCCACCACAGGGATATGATATAGTGAAGATTAACGGCCAGCGTAAAATTGTTGTAAACGAGGTAGGTAAAAAGATAAAGAAAGCATTTATCTGGAAGGCTGAGGGTATGAAGAATGAGGAAATTATTTCAAGGCTGAAGGCTATGGGAGTAAAAATGTATAAGCAGCAGTTGACTAAGATATTTAAACGTCCTTTCTATTGCGGTATGATTAACCACGGTTTATTGGAAGGGAAAATAGTCGAAGGTGACCATGAGAAGATGATAAGCCCTGAAATCTTTTTAAAGGTGAATAACATTCATCAGGGCTCAGGAGGATGCGGAGTGCCACACAAAAAGGAACAAGATGCTGTACCCCTTAAAATCTTCATTAAATGTGATACCTGCAACCAGCCATTTACAGGTTATGTAGTCAAAGCAAAATCACTGTGGTATTATAAGTGCCGGAAGGATGGCTGTAAATGCAATAAAAGCGCTAAAAGGATGCACGAATTATTTGAGCAGTTATTAAGTCAATTCTGTTTTGATGATAATCAGATAGATTCCCTTAGAAAGGTACTTATTGAGGAGTATTATGAAATGAACAGGGAAAACATCGAACAACAGAAAATATTAACCGGCCAATTGAAGGAGGTAGATAACAAAATCGACGGCTTGGAGGAAAGTAGATATGTATTAAAAGAAATAGGGCCGGAGACGTTCGATAAGTTTTACTCCCGGTATAGTATGGAGCGGAATATTATTTCCACCAAACTGGAAAAATGTTCAGGAAATATTTCGAACCCTGAAAAAGTAATAAACCAAGCCATATCACTTTCTGCCAATCTCGCTATGGTATGGCGTTCCAGTAACACAGGTGCAAAAGAAAAACTCCAAACCCTCATCTTCCCCAACGGAATCATCTATGACCGCCAAAATGAGGCATTTCGAACCCCAAAAGTAAACTACATTTTCTCACGGATTGCCCACCTATCGGGCAATCCACCCTCAAACGAAAAAGGGACTGATCATCTTTTCGATAATCAGTCCCCTTTAGCGGAGAAGAAGGGATTCGAACCCTTGAAACCCTTTCGAGTTTACACACTTTCCAGGCGTGCCAGTTCAACCACTCCTGCACTTCTCCTTAGGTTGAATTTTATTTCGGATGGCAAAGGTAACCTTTCCCCCCATAATTCCAAAATATTCTCAAAAAATCCACCCTGATCTTCGTCACCAATCATGATTTATCGGCGTCAACTCCCCTCTCAATGACGTCTCTATCATCTCCCTCGTCGCCGCCGCATCCAAATTCTGCCCCAACACAAACATCAATTTCGTGATCGCCGCCTCAAACGTCATATCATGCCCACTTATCACCCCTATCTGCGCCAACAGCGAGCTCGTCTCATACTTACCCAACTCCACCGATCCACCATCACACTGCGTAATATCCACTATCACAATCCCCTTCTGTATCGCCTTCTGCAGGCAATCTATAAACCACGGCTGCGTATTCGTATTCCCACTCCCAAACGTCTCCATTATCACCCCTTTGAGCCCCGGAACATTCAACGTCGCTTCCACCGCCTTCCTCGTTATGCCCGGAAACATCTTCAACACCGTCACATTATCATCCATATGCTTATGCACCTTCAACGGCGCCGTTGGCAATGGCAATACCGCCTGTGTCTTATACTTAATATCTATCCCCGCCTCTGCCAGCGGCACATAGTTCATTGAATAAAACGCCTCAAACTTCTCCGCATTATACTTCTTGGACCGATTCCCCCTGAACAGTGAAAAGTCAAAGTAAATACACACCTCCGGTACCACCACATGCCCATTATGCCGCGTAGATGCTATCTCCATTGCCGTTATAATATTCTCCTTCGCATCTGTCCTGATCTTTCCTATCGGCAACTGCGACCCTGTCAAAATCACCGGCTTTGCCAGGTTCTCCAACATAAAACTCAATGCCGACGCCGTAAACGACATCGTATCCGACCCATGCAGGATCACAAAACCATCATACCGGTCGTACCTGTCCTCAATGATCGAAGCCAGTTCTACCCATATTTCCGGCTGCATGTCAGAAGAATCAATGGGTGGATTAAATGCATACACATAAAAGTCTATGCCCATGCGGTATAGCTCAGGCAGGTTGTTCCTGATCTCGTTAAAGCCAATCGGCCGCAAAGCCTTTGTCTTTTCATCGTAGATCATACCCACTGTTCCGCCCGTGTAAATAATCAGGATTTTACTCATTGCAAGCTGCTGTATCAAAAATGCGTGCAAATTTACCGCGTAATCAGTTAGTTAGTTTTGAATAATTTCAACGCATTGCTTGTCGTTATTGCAGCCACATCATCTATTTTTAGATTTTTTATATCTGCAATTTTTTGACCAATCAATGGAATGTACGCACTCTCATTCCTTTTGCCCCTGTAGGGAACCGGTGCCAGGTAAGGCGCATCTGTCTCTAATACAATGTGTTCCATGCCAATCTCAGCCAGCGTTACATCCAATCCTGATTTCTTAAAAGTCACCACTCCACCTATGCCTAAATAGAACCCTAAATCAATGATCTCCCGCGCCTCTTCCACTGTACCGCCAAAGCAATGAAATACCCCGCTCAACCGGCCATCCTGCAATGCCTTTACCTCATCTATACACTCCCTCGTGCTCTCACGACTATGTATCGCCACCGGAATGCCATACTGCCGGGCCAGGTCCAGTTGCCTCCTGAAGGCTTTATACTGCTGCGCTGTATACGTCTTATCCCAGTAAAAATCCAGCCCAATCTCCCCAATCGCCTTAAAAGGCCGCTTCTCCAGCCAACTCTCCACAACTCCCAGCTCCACCTCCACATTGTCATTCACATAACACGGATGCACCCCCATCATAGGAATACACACCCCCGGAAACTGCTGCTCCAGCGCCAGCATACCCTCAATCGACTGACTGTCAATATTTGGCAAAATCAACCGATATACCCCCTCTTTTATGGCCCGCTCTATCACCGCTGTTCTGTCTTCCGAAAAATCTTCCCCATATAAATGGGCATGTGTATCAATCCATTGCATTTTATCAGAAATATTAATTTTTTTCGAGAGATAACTAAAAATATTATATTTGTATTTAATAAATATATCAGCGATCTTCCGTACAAAAGTACGGCCGCAAAGCCTCATTAAAAATTTTATACTTATCCTATGAGAAGCTACTTTTGCTTTAACCGTATCCTTGCAGGTGTTGTGTGCCTTTTATTGATAGCCACTTTATTTTTTGCTTGTTCCAAGAGTACCACTTCCGATGTGACCAAGTCAAACACAAGCGATAATCTGACCATCACCGCTGCCGGAGACCAGGCTGTTGTAAACAGCTATTTCGATGATCTCTTCGTGATCGCCCAGGAAGTATGCCAGGATGCCGGGTATACCCAAACTGGTCGTAAAGCTGCCCCTACTACTCAAATGACTTCCAAATTAGGTTCCTGCTATAGCTACACTGTTGATAACGTGCAGTATGACAGCTGGCCTAAAGTAATATTAGTAAGCTTCGGCACCGGTTGCGCAGATGCTGATGGCCGTGTACGCGCTGGTAACATCCAGATCACGATGACTGGCTACTTCTACTACGGTGGTTCTGTTATCACCGTAAAACCACTCACTTACACCGTAAATGGCAAAAGCGTAAGTGGTACCCAGACTATTACCAACACCAGCTCTAACAGCGTATACAAATACCTGTCCGTAATCTCCGGCGGCGCTGTAGCACTGGATTCTACTACTGTAGGTTTCGGTGGTAGCGGTACTTATACACAAACTTCCGGTACTGCTACCCTGGGTAATGTGTCTGACGATATCTTTACTTATGTAGGTACCGATTCACTGGTATACGCAACAGGGAATGCTGCTTACATTACTGTAGCAGATTCTACTTACCTGGAAAGAAAACTGAGCTGTGCTTATATCGGTAAGGGTAAAGCTGCTATTACTTACAAATCGCTGACTGCTACTGTAGATTATGGAAATGGGGTATGCGATGACTCTGTAAGTATCTCTGTAGGTGATAAGGTAAAAACTATCGCATTACCTAAATAATAATATAACTGCCCAGGTTTCTGATTGCCCGAAAGCGCGAATGCCATTAGGGGAGCAAGGAACCTGGGTTTTTTATGCCCATCAAACCGGGAATTGCTCTCATCAAACAACCTATACCGGCACCGCCTCCATCTCCCAACCCTTCTTCTTAAAATACTCCATCACCCTCGGCAATGCATACTCCAACCGCTCCCACGCCTTCGTACTATCATGAAACACAATGATCGACCCCGGCTTTGACTTAAACACCACATTCTGCACACAAGCCTCCCCATTGATCTCCGTGTCAAAATCCGCACTCAATACATCCCACATCACTATCTGTGCCCCTGGTATCAAATTTTTAATCTGCCTGATCTGAAAAGGCGTAATCCGCCCATAAGGTGGCCTGAACAAAGGAGAACTAATATACTTCCTCGCCTCCATCACATTCTCCACATACTTATCCGTTCCCGTCTTCCACCCATTCACATGATTATGCGTATGGTTCCCCGTCGTATGCCCTTCCTCCAATATCCGCTGATAAATTTCCGGATACTCCACTACATTCTTCCCAATACAAAAGAACGTACCTTTTGCATTATACTTCTTCAGCAAATCCAGTATAAACGGTGTAGCAGTCGGGTGCGGACCATCGTCAAATGTCAGGTATACTGCTGGCCGTGCAGGCGAAAGACTCCAGGTACAACTCTTATAAATGGCTTTCAGGATAGCCGGCGTCTTGGTCAGATAAAACATGGATGGGTTCGGATTTAATTTTAAAGGTAGCACAAATTGAAGGGTAATTCGTATTTCCATTTTACCTTTGCGCCATGCAACAACAGAAAGTTCGGGTACGATTTGCGCCCAGTCCTACCGGCGGATTACACCTGGGTGGTGTACGCACGGTCTTATTCAATTACTTATTTGCAAAACAGCACAATGGTGAATTTGTGCTCCGTATTGAAGACACTGACCAGACCCGCTATGTTCCCGGCGCTGAGGAATATATCATGGAATGCCTGAAATGGTGTGGCCTGAATGCGGATGAAAGCCCGCTGGTTGGTGGCCCTTATGCCCCTTATCGCCAGAGCGAACGCAAGCCTATCTACCGCGAGTATGCAGAACAGCTGGTAAAAGCTGGTCACGCTTACTACGCTTTTGATACGCCTGAAGAGCTGGAAGAGATGCGTACCCGTCTCAAAACTGAAGAAAACCCGTCGCCACAATATAATCATGCTGCCCGCGGCCAGATGAAGAACTCCATTTCTTTGTCTGAAGAGGAAACAGCTACACTGCTGAAAAATGGCACCCGCCACGTGATCCGTATCAAAATGCCGGATAACGAAGAAGTGAGCTTTACTGACCTGATCCGTGGTCATGTGCAGTTCAATACCAGCACTGTCGATGATAAAGTACTGCTGAAAGCGGATGGTATGCCTACCTATCACCTCGCCGTGGTAGTAGATGACTATCTCATGAAGATCACCCATGCCTTTCGCGGGGAAGAATGGCTGCCTTCTGCCCCCGTTCACCTCCTGCTCTGGAAATACCTGGGCTGGGAAGCAGATATGCCACAATGGGCACACCTGCCATTGATACTGAAACCTGATGGCAATGGCAAATTGTCCAAACGTGACGGTGACAGGCTCGGCTTCCCTGTATACGCCATGAACTGGACAGATCCTAAAACCGGTGACCTGACCAAAGGTTTCCGTGAAAATGGTTTCCTGCCAGAAGCGTTTGTAAACATGCTGGCTATGCTGGGTTGGAATGACGGTTCCGGCCAGGAAATCTTCTCTATGGATGAACTGATTGCCCGCTTCTCCCTGGATCGCGTCAGCAAGTCAGGCGCTAAATTCGATTACGAAAAAGCAAAGTGGTTCAACCACCAATACCTGCTGAATGCTGATAACAGTAAACTGGCTACCCTGTTCGAACCAGTACTGAAAGAAAAAGGCGTGACTGCTGCCCCTGAATACGTAGCCACCATCGCTGGTCTGGTAAAAGACCGTTGTGATTTTGTCAACGACATCTGGCAACATGGTTTCTTCTTCTTCCAGGCACCTGAAAGCTGGGATGTAGCTGCGGTGAAACCTAAGTGGAATGCAGATAAGACACAGTTCTTCATGGACTGGGCTTCTGTACTGGAAACAATGACCGACTTCTCCCTGGCCGCTGTAGAAGAAAGCTTCAAAACACTCGCTACTTCTATGAATATTAAAGTAGGTGAACTGCAATTGCCCTTCCGCATTATGCTGACGGGGGGTAAATTTGGTCCTCCTGTTTTCAATATCGCGGAAACATTGGGTAAACATGAAACTATCGCAAGAATAATGAATGGCCTCAAAGCCATCAATGCATAAAAAAGAGCCGCTTAAAACGAAAAGAGCCTGTATCTAAAGTAAGATACAGGCTCTTTCTTATTTGAAAACAAACTTATTTCTTAGCTTCCTTCGCCCAAGTATCCTTCAGCGTTACCGTTCTGTTAAACACCATTTTAGCGGCTGTACTATCCGTATCCACTGTAAAATACCCCTTCCTCAAAAACTGCAACTTATCTCCCGGCTTCGCATTCACCAATCCCGGCTCTACCAGCGCATTCGGAATCACCGTCAGTGAATCAGGGTTGATATAAGACTTGAAATCACCCTCCTCATTACCCGGATCCGGTGTATTGAACAGGCGATCATACAATCTCACTTCAGCAGTCTTTGCATGTGCCGCACTCACCCAGTGAATCGTACCCTTTACCGTCAAACCAGAAGTATCGCCACCGCTCTTGCTCTCTGGATAGTGAGTTGCATAGATAGTGGTGATATTGCCATTCTCATCTTTATCAAAGCTTTCCCCCTTGATGATATAAGCATTTTTCAAACGCACTACTAGGCCCGGTCCCAGGCGGAAAAACTTCTTAGGAGGCTCCTCCATAAAGTCTTCTCTCTCTATATACAAGGTCTTGCTGAAAGGTATAGTACGTGTACCGGTCGATGGATCTTCCGGGTTATTTTCTGCCGTCATTTCCTCTACCTGGTCATCCGGGTAACTGGTGATCACCAGTTTCACAGGGTCCAATACCGCCATCACTCGATTCGCTGTCTTGTTCAGCTCATCGCGCACCAGGAATTCCAGCAAACTCACGTCAATCACGTTCTCACGCTTCTGTACCCCGATCCTTTCGCAGAACTCACGGATACTGGCCGGTGTAAACCCTCTTCTGCGCAGCCCACTGATAGTCGGCATACGGGGGTCATCCCAGCCACTCACGTGTTTCTCATTTACCAGCTGCAGCAGTTTACGTTTACTCATCACAGTATATGTCAGGTTCAACCTGGCAAACTCATACTGACGAGAAGGGAAAATGCCCAGCTGTGCAATGAACCAGTTATACAGCGCACGGTGTGGAATGAATTCCAGGGTACATACAGAATGGGTAATACCTTCAATGCTGTCGCTCTGCCCATGGGCAAAGTCGTACATCGGGTAAATACACCATTTGTCACCAGTACGGTGGTGGTGTGCATGCTTGATGCGGTACATCAGCGGGTCACGCATATGCATATTGGAACGCTCAGGAGAACCTTCCTCAAATTGTTCGGTATCTATCTTTGCACGCAGTACTTTTTCACCATCTTTAAATTCACCCTGCTTCATGCGCTCAAAGAGATCCAGGTTCTCTGCAATACTACGGCTACGGTAAGGAGTAGGTGTACCTGGCTGTGTAGGTGTACCCTTGGATGCAGCGATCTCCTCCGGGGTGGAATCGTCTACATAGGCAAGCCCTTTTTTGATCAGTTGTACAGCGAAGTTGTATAGCTGGTCGAAATAATCGGATGCATAGAGTTCCTGTGCCCATTGGAAGCCCAACCATTGGATGTCGGCTTTAATAGACTCCACATATTCAGTATCCTCGGTTACCGGATTGGTATCGTCGAACCGAAGATTGGTCTGGCCGTTATATTTATTTGCCAGTCCAAAGTTCAGGCAAATGCTTTTCGCATGCCCGATGTGCAGGTAACCATTGGGTTCAGGTGGGAAGCGGGTCAGTACCCTTCCGTCATTGACACCGTTAGCAATATCCTCTTCGATGATCTGTTCAAGGAAGTTCAAGGACCTTTCTTCGCTCATAAGGTTTAAATTATTTCGGAGGACAAATGTAACAAAATCTGCCAAGCTGACCGCAGACACTCCCTGTTTCGTACATTTAGGGAATAAATTCACGGAAAAACTACAAAAAACAATGGTCAACCCATCACAACGCCCCATCCGGGTACTCGTTGCCAAAGTCGGCCTGGATGGCCATGACCGTGGCGCCAAAGTAATCGCCGCAGCCCTCCGCGACGCCGGTATGGAAGTGATCTACACCGGACTTCGCCAAACTCCTGAAATGGTGGTGAGTGCCGCCCTGCAGGAAGATGTGGACGCAATCGGTGTCAGCATCCTTTCTGGCGCTCATATGACCGTTTTCCCCCGTATCATGGCCCTCATGAAAGATAAAGGCATGGACGATGTGCTGCTGACTGGTGGCGGTATTATTCCTGAAACTGATATGCATACCCTGAATGATATCGGCGTTGGCAAACTATTCCCACCCGGCACCCGCACTGAAGATATTGCTACCTATATCAACGACTGGGTGGCTACCCACAGAAATTTCTAAAATTCCTGTAACCTTTTAGCGACCTGGTCGTCTTTTTTTGAAAAAGAAGTAAGAATGAACTTAAATAGACTCCTGTTTACCCTGTTGTGCTGCCTGTGCCAGTTCGCAGTATTTGCCCAGGATACGACCGAACAGAAAAAACTCCGCCAGCATGTTTACCCTTCCATTGGCGGAGATGGCCCAATTCTCTCCTTTGCCAATGTAAAATATGCAGGTGAACATGTAAGCACCGTTCCACGTTTTACTATGTTCTTTAATATCGGGCGTAATTATAACTATGATTTTTCGAACTGGATGGGTGTCTTTTCAGGTATCAATCTCAAAAATATAGGGATCATCACCAAAGAAAACGGTACAAAACTAAAACGCCGCGTATATACCCTGGGTATACCCCTGGGCTTTAAAATAGGTGATGTGAGAGGGCAAAACTTCTTCTTCTTCCTGGGTGGACAGTATGACCTGGCCTTTAACTATAAAGAAAAGCAATTTGTGAATGGAGACAAGGTGAAGAAATTCAATACATGGTTCAGTGATCGTACTCCCCTGCTCATGCCTTCCCTGTTCGCCGGTTTCCGCTTCTACCCCGGTATTGGCCTGAAAGTACAGTACTACCCCAACGACTTTTTCAATAAAGATTATAAAGAAACCGTGGCAGGTGTCACTACCTACCCTTACCGTAATGTGGAGTCCAAAATGTTTTTCGTAACCCTCACCTACGATTTCAGAGATCCATTCCTGAAAAGGTACAGCCATTTTAAAATGTTCAGGGACCAACATTAATGATATTATTTTCACGTGTTCGATGCTTCGCCGTCGCTTGTTCGACGCTAGTTCGATGCTAGTTCGACGCTTCTATACTCCAACACCTTACTGAGTAGAAAATAATGAAATCCTTCTCTGTCAATTAAAGAGGAGGATTTTTTTTGTGAGTATGGATGAGGTATATGGAATAAATGTTATGTTAAAATTGTATCAGTGTTCGCCCGCAAA
Source organism: Chitinophaga sp. (assembly GCF_039596135.1). Lineage (GTDB taxonomy): Bacteria > Bacteroidota > Bacteroidia > Chitinophagales > Chitinophagaceae > Chitinophaga. The sequence continues at coordinate 21,399 of NZ_JBCNKH010000059.1, read as the reverse complement.
AAAATCTTACATTACATAATCAAACAGAAAAACCATGTACCAGACGATCAATACTACGTTAGAAAACGACACATTATTCATCTACATCAACCGCCCTGACAAAATGAATGCCCTGAACCAACAGGTCATGGCAGAACTGGCACTTGCTATAGATGAGGTATATAAGGACAGGGAAATAAAGAGTGCGGTCATTACTGGTACTGGAGAAAAAGCATTTGTGGCCGGCGCCGATATTTCTGAATTTCTAAGTCTCACGCCAGAGCAGGGCACAGAACTTGCCAACAAAGGTCACATGATCTTCAAGCGTATCGAAGATTGTCCTAAACCTATCATTGCAGCAGTAAATGGTTTTGCACTGGGTGGCGGATGTGAACTCGCCATGGCTTGTCATTTTCGCATTGCTGCTACCAATGCAAAATTTGGCCAGCCAGAAGTGAACCTCGGTATCATTCCCGGTTATGGTGGTACCCAACGGCTCACTGCACTCGTGGGCAAAGGCAAAGCAATGGAACTGATGATGACCGCCGACATGATCAATGCTCAGGAAGCACTCTCATGGGGACTGGTGAACCATGTTGTAGCACCAGAAGAACTACTCACAAAAACAAAAGAAATACTCGCAAAAATACACGGGAAAGCACCGCTGGCAATTGCCAGGGTAATCAAATGTACAAACGGTGCACTTGACAAAGATATAGATGGATATGAGCTGGAGATCAATGAATTCAGCGCCTGCTTTGCTACGAAAGATATGCAGGAAGGCGCCACTGCATTCATTCAAAAAAGACCTGCTTCATTCACCGGAGAATAATTGATAACTGTCAAAATCCGTGAATAAAAATTTGATGGATGTAACCGTTGTGATAACTTCATGTACACAATTAACCTGGTATAACCATAAAAGCCTACTCATGAAGAACACAAAAACCCTTGCCCTCAAAAAATCAGGAAAACTGAAATTGGGAAAAATAACAATTTCAAAACTGAACACACTACCTATCCCCGTCGATGGTCCCGGCCAGTCTACACACCCCGTGTGTGACTTTACACAGGTGACAACAGTCATTGACGTGGCAGTTTTTTAAACCTTTTCACACTTTCAGGGAAACCAGTTTTCCCTGAAAGTAATGTTGACCATTTATGATGACAAAGTTCCTAATAACCATTTTTCTAAGCTGCTATCTATGCCCTGCAATCGCGCAGGAATGCGCCTGTAAACCGAGTTTGCAATACCTGGTTGATAAAGTAGAGAAAAACTATATCGGCTTTCCTGACAAAGTCACTGCTGCCAATAAAAAACAATACCAGGCATTTACTGATAGTTTAATAAAAGTATCAGATACTGCATCAATGCCGGTATGCTTTACCATTCTGCAAAAATGGACTACCTTTTTCCAGGATAAACATTTGCTGGTGGTCGTGAATCGTGCAGGTAAACATCCTATGCTGGATACGTATTTCCCTAAAAAGAAACCGGCTGCTCTTTCACTGACCCCTTCTTTCAAAATACTCAATGATCAAACCTGCCTGCTCACCATACCCAGTGCGCGTCTTGAATACAAAGGTATCGTAGATAGCTTGCTGGTACTACACAAAGATGTGCTGAGTAAAACCGGGCATTTCATCATCGATGTCAGGGAAAACAGGGGCGGATCCACACTCGTTTTTGACAATTTAATACCGTATTTATATACGCAGCCCATCATTACAGAAGGCGCCATGGTGCTTGCTACAGAAGAGAATATCCGTAACCTGTACGAAGTGACAGATTATCCGAATGTAAGCGATAGCATGAAAGCCGTTTTCAAAAAAGAAGCGGTAGCACTGCGTGCACATATAGGTACTGAATACCAGTTGTGGAATAATGATACCACCACAATGGACCAGGTATTCCCTTACCCTAAAAAAGTATCGCTCATCATTAATCAAAATGTAGGTAGCAGTACAGAGATGTTTGTATTAAAAGCACGCCAGAGTAAAAAGGTGAAACTGTTCGGCACCCATACTGCCGGTGTAGTAGATTACTCTGATGTAGTGCCGTATATGATGCCCTGTTCGTTATTCGCCTTTGGCATACCCAGCTCCCGCACCCTCCGCATGCCGGCGGAAGTCATTGACAATATCGGCATCGCCCCAAACGTTGAAATCCCATCAGGCACTACAGATTGGGTGCAATATGTAGCAGACCATCCCTGAATAATTTAAGTAACAATGGAATCGTTAAAGAAAACCCGGCCCAACTTTAGATTAATAGCCTTACACGTGTTAGCGTGGTCTATTTATATATTCATTGGATTAGCCCGAAAAATATTATTGACTAAGTATACGATTGATCTGCTGGACCTGGTATTCACAGAGCTGCCAGTGTTGTATATTTTTTATGGAAACTATATCATACTCAGGAAATTTTTAAGCACCAAAAAATATGTTTTACTGGTGGTGGCAGAGCTGTTCCTGTATTTTTCCGCAGCATTTTTATACTGGGGATTCGGAACCCTGATCAGACCATATGAGCCACCAGGTACTATACCACCCTATATATTCTCTGAGCTGCTGCTGGACTTATTGTGGATATACCTGATCTACAGTTTTTTCTCTTTTGGCTATTACTTCGCCATGGAATCAGTGCGGAAAGAAAAAAGACTACGTGTTATGGAGCAGGAAAAGGCACGTATAGAAGCTGACCGCCTTAAATCGGAATATGCTTTTCTGCGGGCACAGATCAATCCCCATTTTCTGCACAATACCCTGAACCTCTTTTATGCTAAATCTATCCTGGTGAGCGAAGAACTGTCTGAAGGAATACTGACCCTCTGCGAAATAATGCGCTATTCCATGCATACCGGTGACCTCGAAGTAGATACCGTGCCCCTGTCCAGAGAAATTGAGCACGTACAGAATGTAATCAAGATCAACCAGCTCCGGTTTAATAACCGGTTACAAGTGGTTTTTGACATCAATGGCGAGATGAACGATATCCGGATTATTCCCCTGGTTATTATCACATTGGTTGAAAATGCCTTTAAACACGGAGAGCTGAATAATGATCAGCACCCCCTGGTCATGCAACTAAAAGTATCGGAAGAGGACGGTACTATTTACTTTTCTACCCATAACAGGAAGAAAACAGGCCCCAAAGAATTGTCCAACGGCATTGGTATGGACAATATCAAAAGAAGGCTGGAAGCTACCTATAAAAATAACTACTCCCTTACTACTACAGAAGAAGCCGACAACTATTCTGCTTCTTTATGGATCAATGTATTCTGATTCCCGGAATATAAAAATACCTGCAATCGTGCTATCCGTACCTTGAAAAGATGGATCGGTGTAATGTATTTTCTGCACCCCGCGGGCGGACTTACCTTTGATTTACCGATTTCAGTTAACCCCTATCCTAGTAAAGTCACAAGTTGGGGGGGACAACCCAACTGGGTCTGGAGGCAGACCTTAAACAGCCTCACCCCAGGAGATATATAAGGCAGGGTTTCATCCATTTGGTTAGCCCGGACCTTCCTGCCAGTATTTTTTTCATCCATTCGCCCCCAGACATTGGGCCGGAAAAGGCCCTTTTTCATCCATTCGCCCCCGAAACTTAAGCCTGTAAAGGCTATCCATTGATTCCCACATTTTTTTTCATTCATTCGCCCCCAAAGATTTTCTGCCGGTCTGGCCATCCATTAACCTGTATTTCGTCCATTTCCCCCATGTTGTAAGCCTGCAAAGGCCTGTTTCATTCATGCTAACCCCCATCTTTTTTTCGACCTATCCTATACCTATCCATTGACCTCAGAGCCAGCTTGTACAGGCCATCCATTGCCTACAACCCATATTGGCCTCATTTTCATTCATTCCCCCCAATTTTCCGCCTGTACAAGCCATTTTTTTTAATGACATTTAGTACGTTTGTACCGCAAAAAATCAAGCATTATGGAATATAGAATAGAGAAGGACACGATGGGCGAAGTGCAGGTACCAGTAGACGCATATTATGGTGCTCAAACCCAACGTTCTATCGACAATTTCAGGATAGCACAGGATATAAACAGGATGCCGAAAGAAATTATTCAGGCATTTGCTTACCTCAAAAAAGCCGCCGCACTGACCAACCTGGACGCCGGCGTTCTCTCCCAGGAAAAAGCCACCCTCATTGGCAATGCCTGCGATGAAATTCTCGCTGGCAAACTGGACGACCAGTTCCCGCTGGTAGTATGGCAAACCGGTTCCGGTACCCAGTCTAACATGAACGTAAATGAAGTGGTTGCCTACCGTGCCCATGTAAACAATGGCGGTAAGCTCACTGATAAAGATAAAGTGATACACCCGAATGACGATGTGAACAAGTCACAGTCGTCCAACGATACTTTCCCTACCGCTATGCACATTGCGGCTTACAAAATGCTGATAGAGGTAACCATCCCCGGCATCAAAAAGCTTCGCAATACCCTGGCTGAAAAAGCTGAAGCCTTTAAACACGTGGTGAAAATAGGCCGTACCCACTTCATGGATGCGACCCCACTCACCCTGGGGCAGGAAATAAGCGGGTATGTATCTCAGCTGGACCACGGTCTGAAAGCCATTAACAATACCCTTGCTCACCTGAGCGAACTGGCATTGGGTGGTACTGCCGTAGGTACGGGTATCAATACGCCTAAAGGCTATGCTGAGAATGTAGCAAAACATATTGCAACCCTCACCGGCCTGCCTTTCATCACTGCAGAAAACAAATTTGAAGCCCTGGCCGCTCACGATGCTATCGTAGAAGCACACGGTGCCCTCAAAACAGTAGCAGTGAGCCTGATGAAAATCGCAAACGATATTCGTATGCTCAGCTCCGGCCCTCGCTCCGGTATTGGCGAAATCCACATTCCTGACAATGAACCAGGTTCTTCTATCATGCCGGGTAAAGTGAACCCTACACAGTGTGAAGCCCTCACCATGATCGCTGCACAGGTAATGGGCAACGATGTGGCTATCAACATAGGTGGTGCTACCGGTCACTTTGAACTGAACGTGTTTAAGCCTGTAATGATTTATAACTTCCTGCACTCTGCACGCCTGATCGGCGATGGTTGTGTAAGCTTCAATGATAAATGTGCCGTAGGTATAGAACCTATCGAAGCAAATATCAAAAAGCATGTAGACAACTCACTGATGCTGGTAACTGCACTGAATACTAAGATCGGTTACTACAAAGCTGCTGAGATAGCACAGAAAGCTCACAAGGAAGGTACTACCCTGAAAGAAATGGCGGTGAAACTGGGATATGTAAAACCAGAAGAATTTGATGCGTGGGTAAACCCAATAGATATGGTCGGAGAGATCAAATAATCTGCATAAAAAAGGGGTTGTAAATATTACAACCCCTTTTCTTTATTAGTGCATTAATGCCATTATAATAGTTCGTAAACTGGTCAGGATAATCAGGATCCCCACCATAATCATCAGCGGCTTGCGCTTGATCTTCCTTACCAGCAGCGCTGCAAAAGGAGAAGCAATCACCCCACCGATAATCAGCCCTATAATCACCGGCCAGCCGGTAATAGCGCCAAACAAAAGGAAAGTACCTGCACTGCTCAGAGAGATAAAGAACTCAGCAGCATTCACAGATCCAATGGTATAATGAGCCGAACGGCCTTTGCTCAGCAAGGTGGAAGTCACTACCGGCCCCCAGCCACCACCGCCAATGGCATCCATAAAGCCACCAAACAGCGCCAGCAATCCCAGCCTTTTCGTTTTGCTCTTTCCCTTTTTATGCTGAAATGCTTTGCGCAGCACGATGATGCCTAATATCAACAGGTAAGCACTCATGAATGGCTTGATGACATTACCGTCAATTACCTTTGATAGTAAAAACGCACCTGTTACAGCACCAATGATACCTGGTATCAATAGCCCCATGAACAGTTTCTTGTTCACATTTCCGAAACGGAAGTGTGATATACCCGATGCACCGGTGGTAAATACCTCTGCCACATGCACACTGGCACTGGCAATAGAAGGTGGTATACCAAGGCCCAGCAATAAGGAGGTAGAGGTAGCTCCATATGCCATACCCAGTGCACCATCCACCATTTGAGCGGCAAGCCCTACACAGATGTAGAACAGCACTTCCCTGGTGAACAGGTTGGCTGTGAAGTCGTAAATACGGGTGTGAGTCGCTTCGGAGGTATTAAAATAATATAATATTCCCGCTCCGGCGAGTACTGCTAACCCAATGAGACCGATCAGCAGCCATAAACCTGGCTTCTTACGGTTGTCATCATTGACAAGGTCAATAAGGACCTCCTGGCGTTCAGGACTGGCCACTTGATGTTCTAATTGCTCGATCTCCTCGTTATGCGACATTATTCTGTAGTTATATAGTCTATAGATATAATAGACTAAGGTAGGGGGAATAAACGGTTTATCCAAGCAGGCAACCTTAAAAAGTTATTAGAAAGAGAAAATTAGGGATAGTTTAATGGGTGAATGCCGTCGGTAGGCCAAAGAATTTTTTTTATTCAGCCGCCGGCAGGCCTTCCCCCTAAATGAAAAAGCTTTTGCCGAAGGCAAAAGCTTTTTCATTTGGCTATTTCGAAACGGAGACATCTTTATTTCTTTGCAAAAGGCAAATCATAAGTAATCGCCACATAATACAACCCCTTAATAGTAGGTCCCCCCACATACTGGAAGTAAGCCGTATTAAAAATATTCGATCCACCCACCTTCACAGAAGTATGAATCTTTGGCAATCCATAAGTCACCTGCGCATCCACCGTACTATAAGCCGGCACATCCCCATTACCAAACAGGTTCTGCCAATAGAATGTATCCTGCCAGTGCCATACCACATTGAAACCTACATTTCTGACCACCTGCCTGTTACCAAAACTCACATTCGTAAAGTACTTCGGTGTATTAAAACCAGGAATCAACGCATCATCCTTCGTCTTATCCTGTGTGAGGTTATTATAATTCAGGTTACCACTGATGGTATAACCCTTCACAAAATTATAAGTCACACCCAGCGCAAAACCATAGTTCTGTACAGTAGACTTACTATTTGTCCATACCCTATACCTGTTCTGGTATTGCTTATCATACATCTGATCCAGCACTGACTGTGTCAGGTCATTCACACTACCTGTTTTAGGTACTGCCACCTCTACCTGTCCGATAAAGTGCTTGTAGCTGTTGAAATACCCATCCACATCAATAAACACCTTGTTATCAAACAGCACACTCTTATACCCCGCTTCAAATGAATGAATCTGCTCAGGCACAATCGGATCCAGGTTCGCTACTTTCAGCACACCTGCACTCCGCTGCTCTGCCTCTGCCCTTGTCACAGTCGCATCGGCATTCGTGATCTTGTTCACTGCTGTCGTAAACGCAGTTGCACTCGAAGTCAGGAAGCTATTCTTAAAGTATCCCAATCCATCTTCAATAAATGCCAGACCACCTACACGACGCACTCCACCATTATTCACGAAAGAATACGCTTCAAACAGGGATGGGAACCTAAACCCGTTCTGCCAGCTGGCCCTGAAGTTATGACGCTGATTAGGTGTAGTATACACCGCCGCAATACGTGGGTTAAATTTACCATCAAACTGCTGGCTCTTATCATACCTCATAGACCCGGTCAGTTTCAGCTGATCGTGGAAGAAGGTTTTACTCACCTGCACAAACCCACCTACCTTACCATACCAGATGTGCTTACCACCTGGCGTATTACGCTCAGCCAGTGGTTTTGAGAAATCTACAAAGTTGTTACCATCAGGAATGATCTCGTAAGTACGGTAATCTGCACCTACCAGCACATCTGCAAAGTGCACATATTTACGCAGGTTCCAGGTACCTTCTGCATGGTAGAAATGGCTCATCTGCAACAGCGCCGCACCACCACTCTTGTTCGTACTATCCTTGGAAGTAGGGTAAATATCCCAGTCGTTGATGCTCTTGATCAGCTTCACCTGCTTGTCAAAAGCCGCCGTACCCGGTGTCCACCTGCCATTATCTGCCGCAGCACGTGCTGCACGGTGCGCAGCAGCAATATCACTACCCGCATCCAGTGCAGCGTTCAGAGCTTTGGTATAATCTGCCTGCCAAACCTTGTCAGTTTTGAAAGACTTTTCCAGGTTATCCGCCAGCGGGTTCATATTATAAGAGTCGCCGGTATTTTCGAGTGACATATAAGAGCGGATCGTGAAATCTTCGCCCTGCAATTCGATCTTATGATTCTGCACCACCACGTTTTTCAAACCAATACGGTTACCACGCTGGAAGAAACCATCCATCTGACCTATGCGGTAGTTATAGGAAACCTGCAGTTTTGGGGTAATCTTATAATACAGACCACCATCAAATTTCAGGTTCCGTACGGTATAATCACCTACCAGGTCTTTTTCCCAGTACCCGGTACGGGATACGTTGTAAGACTTACCATTTTTGTCAGTAATCGGGAAAGTACTCTGGTCAGCATATTTATTCCATGCATCATTCGCTACGTTGTTTGCCCCTACCAGGGTAGGGAAGTCAGGGTTCGCCTTGGTACCAGGATTGAAGTCGTTGTGACTATCTGCGTACCAGTCAGTACCCTGCATATAAGAGAAGTTGATTTTGAAGGCAAATTTGTCATTGAAAGCCTGTGCATATCTCACAGAGGTTTCAGTCAGTGCCTTTGGAGAGCCACTGCCCCCGTCAAAGTGGTTGAAACCCAGTTTCTGGTACACGCTGATACCCTGGTATTTGAAAGGGCTTTTAGTAATCAGGTTCGACATACCGTTGATGGCGTTCATACCATATAGGGCAGAAGAGGCGCCGGGGGTAACTTCAATACTCTGAATATCCAGTTCAGTAGGGCCAATGGCATTACCCAGGGGCACACCCAGGGTAGCAGCCTGGTTATCAACACCATCTACCAGCTGCATAAAGCGGAAGTTGTTCGGTACATTAAAACCACGGGTGTTGAATACCTTAAAGGTCAAACCCGCAGTAGTCATTTGTACCCCTTTCAGGTTACCGATTGCATCGTAAAAAGAAGCTGCCGGGGTTTCTTTCAGTGCTTTTATATCCAGTTTTTCAATTGCCACAGGTGATTTCATCAGTTTTTCCTGCTGACGGGAAGCGGATACCACCACCTCGTTCACAAGCAGGTTCTGGGTCACCATTTGTACCTGTATCCGGCTATCGCTGTTCTTCACATCGAATTCCTGTGGTTGATAGCCGATGAGACGGATCACTAGTTTAAACGGGAACTTTGTGTTTGCGGTAAGGTGAAAAGCACCGGTACTGTCAGTAGTGGCGCCGAAGGAGGTACCTTTTATCTGCACAGTAGCACCTGCCAGGGCCTCACTCTTATCTCCGGTGATCTTTCCGGAAATGATATAGGAGCCGTTAAGTTGTGCCTGCGCCAGGAGTGGCAGGAGAATGGTCAGGAGCCACAGGTAGATGATACGTACGGGGCGTCTGGTGTTTTGCATATAATTTTTATGTATTAGTAAAAAGACTTCGGTGGTGTTATATATTTAGTGAATTACAGATCAATACTTTAGCTTAATCGTCCTTTATTATGTCTATTAGTCTATAGAATTTGTGGACAAAAGTAATAAGGGGATTCAGTATTTCAAAATTTATTGTTAAATATTGATGGGGGATCAGGGTTAGGAGCAAAAAAAAGCCCCTGCCATAAGACAGGGGCTTGAATCTATAAGACTCATCATTCGATACATCCTTATTTACTTACCACTACCTGCTCTCTTTCTCTCTGCTCCCTCTCCTTTTCGTGGTGCCTGGCAAAAAACTTTTTCTGGAACACCAGTATCGTGATCACACCTACTGAAATTGCAGCATCTGCCACATTGAAGATAGGTCTGAAAAACACGAAAGACTCACCGGCATTGATCGGGAACCAGGTTGGGAAATGCCCCCTCAGGATCGGGAAGTACAGCATATCCACCACATTTCCATGCAGGAAAGTACCATATCCACCGCCCGGAGGCAGGAACTGGGCTACATCTGCATAGTTGGAAGAGGAAAATATCATTCCGTAAAACAAACTATCGATCAGGTTACCCGCAGCACCAGCCAGGATCAATGAACCACAAATTAACAAACCTTTACTGTAATCCTGCTTCACCAGTTTCTTCATATATCTGAAACCAATGATAACCGCAAATAAGCGGAACAAAGTCAGGATTATCTTTCCAAAATCACCGCCGAACTTCATGCCATAGGCCATTCCATCGTTTTCAATGAAATGGATCCTAAACCAGTTAGGGAAGATAATGATCTCATCAGAGAAGTTCATATGGGTTTTGATCCATACTTTTAATGCCTGATCTACTACCAGCACCAGTACAACAATCAAGATTACGTGACGATATTTCAAAGGGTATAATTTTTATCAAAATTAATAATAATGTGCAAAATCGGAATTTCCCGTCATTCCTGGAAATATACCCGTTTCACACGCTGCGAAATTCCTGTTAATATTTCATAGGGTATAGTACCTGCCCAGGCCGCCAATTGCTGTACAGGTAAGGATTCGCCAAATACAATTACTTCGTCGCCTTCCATTACATCCGGAATATGGGTTACATCCAGCATCACCATGTCCATCGCTACCACACCAGCCACGGGGGCCAGTTGCCCCCTGATCAGCATCTTGCCTACGCCATTGCTGAGGCGGCGGGGGTACCCATCGGCATACCCGATTCTTACAGTCGCTGTCACAGCCGGACCTTTGGCCCTCCACTTAGCGCTATAGCCCACAAAATCACCTGCTTTCAGGTGCTTTACCTGCGAAACAGTGGTCTTTAGTGTGCTTACAGGTCTCAGCTGGGCCTGCATTTCCTCACTGCTGTCCACCCCATACATCCCGATACCCAACCGCACCATATCCAGCTGCAGATCAGGATGACGTAAGATGGCTGCACTGTTGGCAATATGCCTGATCACCGCATAGCCAAGCGCCTTTTGCAGCTGGTAGCTCATTTCATAGAAAAGCTTGCCCTGTTGTTTGGTCAGCTCGTCCAGTGCCGGATCTTCACTACCTGCCAGGTGACTAAACATAGATTTGACCGTAAGGTAATTATTATCTGTCAGCATAGCAGCCAGTTCGGGAATGTCTTTCTTCTCAAATCCCAGCCTGTGCATACCGGTATCCAGTTTTATATGCACCGGGAATCCGGTCTTACCCGCTATCTGGACTTCTTCTTCAAATTGCTGTAACAAATGCAGGGAGTAGATCTCGGGTTCAAGGTTCCACTGCAGGATCGCATCAAATGAACTGGGTTCGGGGTTCATGACCATGATCGGCATGGTAATACCTGTCCTTCTTAATTCAACACCTTCATCAGCATAAGCAACGGCCAGGTAATCTACGCCATGAAACTGCAATAGATTTGCAATCTCAAAACTTCCACTGCCATATGAAAATGCTTTGACCATCGCCATCAGTTTGGTAGCGGGTTTCAGCAATGCCTGGTATTGTTTGATATTATGAGCTACTGCATTCAGGTTGATTTCAAGAATAGTCTGATGCACTTTTTGCTCCAGCAATTTGCCTATCCGCTCAAACTCGAATACACGTGCACCCTTTAGCAGGATCGTTTCGTGTTGAAACTCCTGCTGGTTAAATTGCTGGATAAACTCTTCTGTAGTAAGAAAGAAAGTGCTCTTCAACCCTTCTACCTGCTGAAAACACTTCTTTTCACGGAAGATGTTCTTACCTATCCCAATCAGTTTGTCGATCTTCTTTTGTTGCATCAGGCTGGCCACTTCCTCATAAAGAGAAGCATCGCTCTTGCCGCTTTGCAGAATATCGCTGAGAATTACGGTACGGGTAGGGTGCTGTTGCTGTTGTTGCAAAAAATCCAGCGCTATATTGAGAGAACCTAAATCTGAATTGTAACTGTCATTGATCACAGAGCAATTGTTAATACCCTGCTTCAGTTCCAGTCGCATCGCGATATTACCCAACTGATCCATGCGCTGCTGAATCACGTCCTGCGCTATCTTCAGGTGCAGCATCAGTACCCAGCAATGGATGGCGTTCTCAATAGAACCTTCATCCACAAATGGGATGGTAATACTCAGCGACTCATTTTTGTACAAAGCCTCGATGTGGGAGTGAGTGCCGGTTTTTTCCACACTTGTCACCCTGAAGTCGGCTTCTGTTTTGCGAGACCAGGTGCACAACTGTAAACCACCTTCCTGGTTTTCCTTCTTGCCCACCAGGCTATTGAACTGCAATACACACTCATTTAATACAGGATAGTCCTTGCAGTAAATGAGAATCTCGCTCTTGGAAAACAGTACCAGCTTTTCGTTGATCTTTTGGCGGATGTTCAGGAAACCCTCGTTATGGGCCTCGCCGATATTAGTAAAAATGCCAATGTTAGGACGGATAATCTTTTCCAGGTGCTCCATTTCTCCGGGTTGGGAGATGCCGGCTTCGAAAATGGCCAGCTGGTGCTCAGGTTTCATTTGCCATACAGAAAGGGGCACTCCTATCTGTGAGTTGTAGCTTTTAGGACTACGCACAATGTTGTAATCTTTTTCCAACAGCTGGTACAACCACTCTTTTACAATAGTCTTACCATTACTACCGGTAATACCGATTACAGGAATCTGGAATTGCTGCCGGTGATAAGCCACCAAAGCCTGCAGCGCAGACATAGTATCTTTTACCAATATGAAGTTAGCAGCCGGAAACTGGGCCAGGTCGGGTGTTTCGCTTACAATAAAGTTGCTGACACCCTTTTCGTACAGTTCTTTTATATATTGATGAGCGTTCCTGCGGGCACTTACCAAAGGAATGAAAACAGAGGTGGCCGGATATATCACCTTCCGGCTATCCAGCAGAATATGTTCAATCCCTGGGTTGCCTGTATGCTGTAACAACTCACCTTTCAGCACCTTGCTGATACTTTCTGCGTTATACACTTGTGGTTAATTTTGTTTGCCGGAACAATGACCATTTACGGTTTCATTGTTCCACTTCCCTTAATAGAATTAATTAAAACAAAGTTGACGTAAACTGCTAATGTGGGGTCATGGTTGCCGCAATTTTTGATGAATGAATGGCAAATATATGGGAATAACCGTTAGCACATTGTTATAAATGTGTGCTTGCCGGTGGTAACCACGTTATATCTAATGGCCTTATCTTTCGAACTTCCGCTGCCTGATGAACTGGAAAATCACCCTGAACAAGAGGATCAGCAGAACCGGAACAATGACACAAATAGCCTGCCACATGGACTTGTTTTGCTTGATCTTTTCAGCATCTAATAAGCGCAGGGTTAATTCTTTATTACGCGCTTCCATGATGCCGGCATTGTTCGTGAGGTATCCCAGCGAGTTGAGCAGGAATTCCTTATTGGCATATACCATCGAGGGGTCGAAGAGGTTAACACCCATCTGCATGGGGCCATTTTTCTGTGAAATGGCATTGGTGATGAGATCACCGTCACTAACGACAATCATTTTATTAGCAACATCACTATGATCCTTGTAAGGTAAACGGGTTACCTGCTGAATCAACTGTTGCTCCTGTACACTCAGCCTGTTGCGGAACAGGGAGGTAAACTGTCCTTCCAGCAGTACAGCTACCGGCAGATTATGCTGCTGGAACTGGCGTGGGTTAGGTTTTACACGAAGGTCATTCCAGCTCAGCTGCACGGGTGCACGCTCTGTACGTGAGTTGGCAGAAGAGGTAAGCAATACTGTTTTAGCGATTTCCCCACCCTTCACCGTATCGATCGAACTTGCAAAATGACTCAGCACCAGGTCCATATTTTTTACAATCGGATGGGCACCGGTGGGTGAAAGCAAGGGGAAATAGGGGAATGGGAGCAGGTCAAACTGTGGCTTATCCCCAACATGTCCCACTACCTGTGGAAGGCGATCACATTGCAGATCCTGGATCAGGTCCTGGTTGATTCTTACGCCGTAGCGGAACAGGAGGTCTTCCAGGTTCAGTTCACGATCCATGGCTACATAGGTATCATGTTTTTGCAAACTGTCCATACCTACATTCAGCTCATCTATGAACCAGATTACTTTGCCCCCGTTCATCACGTATTGGTCTATTTTCAGCTTATCTTCATCAGTAAAGCGGTCAGCTGGCCTGGCAAACACAATGGCGGCAAAGTCTTGCGGAATGTGGGAAACGTATTGTAAGGTAATGGTGTCGAGCAGGTAACTGCTTTGCATACTGGTGAGGGCATCCAGCACTTCGGCACCCAGTAGTTCTTTGTGACCGAGCATGTAGCCTACCAGTGGCAGGTGGTTTTGTTTCAGTTGGTAGATAGCATTGGCAAACTGGAATTCCAGCAATGCTTCGGAGTTGTTCATGGTTTGCATGGGATCCTGGCCGCCCTGGTTCTTCAGGAGATTGATGCCAAGGGTCTTGCTGCCATAGTGTACAAGGGCGCCGGGGAAGATCAGTTTTTCAGAATATCCCTGGTTGGCATCTTCCTGCACCTGCATATTAAAAGGCATGATTCCCTGCTCTGCCAGGGATTGCTGGAAAGCGAGCCGGTCAGAATCATTCATGCCCTGACCGGGGTTTTGGAAAGAAAACTGCACCCGGCTACCGCCTACTTCCCTGAATTCTTCCAGGAGCTCCTGGGTAGATTGCGCCAGTTGGCGGAAGGATGCAGGGTAATCACCTTTGAGGAATACCTCGATGGTAACGGTGCTATCCAACCCTTTGAGCAGTTGGCGGGTGCTGGGAGTAAGGGTAAATCTTTTTTCGGCGGTCAGGTCCCATCTTGTATGAACGTACATGGCCAGGATGTTGACGCCTATTAGTATAGCTATGACGAGTATTGCCCGTTGCAGGTATTTTTTCTTACTGTTGACCACAATCTGATTAATTACTTAATGTGACAGTCTTATTTTCAATCCCAGATTCTTCTTTGTAATGACAATCTTGTTAGATAGAGCATTAGTGCAATGATACTGAGAAAGTAGACTACATCCCGGCTATCGATTACCCCTCTGCTGATGGAGGTGTAATGGAAGCGGATCCCTGCCATTTGCAGGTAGTAGTCTGCCGAACCGGTAAAGGCAGGCAACTTGCTCAGTGAATCGAATCCATAATAGAATATAAAACAGGTGAAAATAGCGGTGAGGAAGGCTACCACAGCGTTGGTGGTAAGGGAAGAAGCCCATACGCCGATGGCAGTGAATACGGCTCCCAGCAGGAACAGGCCGATGTAGGAACCGGCTATGCCACCATTGTCCAGCACTGTATTGGCAGCGCTGAGTTTACGGATGGCAATATAATAAACCAGGGTAGGTATCAGTGAAATAAGAACAATCAGCAAACCGGCAAAGAATTTTCCATTCACGATCTGCCACCAGCTGAGCGGTTTGGTGCTCAGGAGCTCCATGGTGCCGGATTTGAATTCGTCGGCAAAGGAGCGCATGGTGATAGCGGGGATCAGGAGCAGGTAGATGACTGGCGCCAGCTCAAAAAGAGGGTCCAGGTTGGCGTATCCATAATCCAGCAGACTGGTATCCGGGAATACGAATAGCAATAGCCCATTTGCCAGCAGGAAGAGGATAATAGCAATATACCCCGTGATGCTGCTGAAAAACTGATGGATTTCCTTTCTGAATATTGCTAGCATAGTAATTTGACTGAAAGTACAAATATATATATTATTTAAGGTGCAAGCGTTAGAATATAATTCACACTGTGCAACTGGCCGGCTGCAAGCCAAAACCTCCGCCGCGAAAAAATACGCTTTTGCCGTAGGCAAAAGCGTATTTTTTCGCAAAAGGGGCAAATGACCTGCGGTCAGCTAAATGCGATCAGCTTAAATAATAAATCCTCTATATAGCGCAGAATTCAGAAAAATATTGCAGAGAGTAAACCTTCTCAACCGGGGGGAACCCCCGGATGTATTCAAAAAACAGGATGAAAAATCACTCAATCCCTTTCGTCGTAATAGTCAGCTGGTTCTTCATACTCCTCCACTGCAGGCTCCATTCCATTCTTACCCCTGTAATCATTAATCGCAGCCTTCACCGCATCTTCCGTCAAAATCGCACTATGAATTTTAGAAGGCGGCAAACTCAAAGCTTCCACAATCTCCATGTGATCTAACCGGAAAGCCTCTTCAATCGTTTTCCCCTTAATCCATTCAGTAGTGATAGAAGAACAAGCAATCGCTGACCCACAGCCAAAGGTCTTAAAGCGTGCATCTCTGATTACGTGTGTGACAGGATTCACTTCGATCTGAAACCTTACAACATCTACGTATTCCGAGACGTGTACCAACCCCGTGCCTACCTGCTGGGAATTTTTGTCCAGCGTGCCGGCATTCCTGGGGTTGTTGTAGTAATCCAGTACTCTTTCAGCGTAAGACATAAGCATAAGTATAAAGCATTCATAATACAGAGGTATAGCTACAGGTCACTGTATTCCTCTGTCTGGCCGGTTACAGTTGGTTTATAATAGCAATCATGCGGCCAAATTTTTCCGTATTGTTAATGATGCGACCACTCAATCGCATTCATGTCCACTCCCTCCTTGAACATTTCCCACAGGGGACTGATTTCACGCAGTTTGTTCACGGTTGCCGTTACAGCATTGATGGTATAGTCTATTTCTTCTTCGGTGGTGAATCTTCCCAATCCAAAGCGCAGGGAAGAATGTGCGAGGTCATCCCCCAATCCCAGTGCTTTCAGCACATAACTAGGTTCTGGCGATGCTGATGAACAGGCAGAGCCGGAAGATAATGCCACCTCCTTACCAAAGCCCATCAGCAGGGCTTCTCCTTCTACATACCTGAACGAAATATTGCTTACATGCGGCAGGCGGTGTGTGCGGCTGCCGTTTACATATGTTTCTTCCAGTTGTAATAACGCATTTTCCAGCTTATCCCGCATCGCACCCAATCTTATTCTTTCTTCTTCCATTTCCTGCACAGCCAGTTCACAAGCCTTACCAAACCCTACAATAGCAGGCACATTCAGGGTACCGGAACGCATACCACGTTCATGTCCCCCACCATCCATTTGTGCAGTAACCTTCACCCTCGGCGATTTACGGCGAACATATAACGCACCTATGCCCTTAGGACCATATAATTTATGTGCGCTAAACGCTGCCAGGTCAATACCGTCTTTATTAACATTTACGGGAATCTTGCCTGCCGCCTGCGTGATGTCGCTCATCATAAGCACTCCATGACGCTTGGCAATCGCACTGATTTCCCGGATAGGATTGATAGCCCCAATTTCGTTGTTGGCGTACATCACAGCTACAATAATCGTTTTAGCAGTAATAGCAGCTTCCAGTTCTTTCAGGTCGATCATACCTTCATGGTTCACCTTCAGGTAGGTCACAACTGCGCCCAACTTTTCAAGGTGCCTGCAGGTATCGAGTACGGCTTTATGTTCTATTTCGGTAGTAATAATATGGTTCCCTTTGTCAGCGTACATTTCAAATACACCTTTGAGGGCGAGGTTGTCAGCTTCAGTAGCGCCTGAAGTGAAGATGATTTCTTTCGGATCGGCGCCTATCAGGGCAGCTACCTGTTCCCTGGCCAGATCTACCGCAGCTTCTGCCGCCCATCCATAGGCATGGTGCCGGCTGCTGGCATTACCAAAATGCTGTGTAAAAAACGGCAGCATCGCCTCCAGCACCCTTGGATCCAGGGGCGTCGTAGCATTGTTATCAAGATACACAGGTAGTTGCAACATACACAAAGATTTATACTACAAATTTAACGAAATGCTATCATCAAGATACGAATTCGTCGCGAAGGAGATTTAGCCATTTTGTGTTAATTTGCTAACATGCTGAAAGTAGAACACATAGGTATTGCTGTACAGTCATTACAAAAATCTATTCCCCTGTTTGAGACGCTCCTCAACACTTCCTGCTATAAACAGGAACAGGTAGACAGTGAAGCGGTCAGAACAGCTTTCTTCCAAAAAGGAGAAACTAAAGTGGAATTACTTGAACCAATAAACCCCGAAAGTGTGATAGCGCGTTTTTTGGAAAAGAAAGGAGAAGGTATGCACCACATCGCCTTCGATGTAGCTGATATTCATGCAGAAATGGCTCGCCTCGCCAGCGCAGGCTTTACCCTGCTGAACCCGGAACCAAAGAAAGGAGCTGATAATAAATTAGTATGCTTTTTACACCCAAAAGATACCAGCGGCGTACTAGTCGAACTCTGCCAGGAAATAATTTAAAAAAAATCCAGTTTTTTAAAATCCACCTTTTATCTGGTTACGTAAATACTTTCCAGACACCGTAGCAGACACGTTAATTAGAAAAACTAAAACAATTTTAAACAATACTCAATATTATTTGTTAGGATTTGTAGCTTGGGAATGTTCGGGAAATGCAAATATTCAATCTTGATATACCTAAGAGTTTAAATGCACAACCAAAACTGACTACCACTAATAATTACCTTAAACATATTTATTGCTCCACCCCTTCATTGGAAGATGAAGCCGGAAAGGGCATTCAAAATACTCTAAAGTTGGCATAGGTTATGAACACCTGCGGGCTTTTTAGCTTGCAGGTCTCTTTTTTTATAGAGTACCTTGATAATTTACTGAATGACCTTCTCCATGCCCATACTCCTCGATCCCTTAATCAATATATACGTATCCGTAAACTCTTGCTGCTTCAGCCATTCCGCCGCTGCTGCTGCATTTTCCATAAATATATAGGGATGTTTTACTTTACTGAAATCGCCACCTACCAATACGACTGCATGCCAATGAGTTCGCTGTAGTAAATTTACCAGCACCTGGTGCTCACTTACACTATCCGGACCTAACTCCATCATAGCTCCCAGCAACAATACTTTTTTATTCGCTTCAATGCCTGCAAAGTTTTCAATCGCTGCTTTCATACTGGAAGGATTTGCATTGTAAGCATCCATAATCACCGTATTACTTCCCTGTTTAATCACCTGCGACCGGTTGTTGGAAGGCACATAGCCAGCAATAGCTTCCCGTATCGTTTCGCCCGGAATATTGAAATATAAACCTACAGCTACTGCTGCCATTACATTTGGAAAATTATAAGCGCCTACCAGTTGGGTAGGAATCAGCCCCGTCACTACATCGCTCGTTATTTTTACACTCAGCAGCGCAGTATCGGCAATGGGATCACCTGTGTATGTGGCATCTTTCTGCCCATAAGTAATTACCTGTGGAATTCCCTTACTCATCTCTACCAGGTATGGATATTCATTGCAGAGGAACACAGTACCTTCGTTCGCTCTCAGAAAATCATACAACTCACCTTTAGCACGACGCACACCTTCCGGGCTTCCAAATCCCTCCAGGTGGGCCTTCCCGATATTGGTAATAATACCATGAGTAGGCAATGCTATTTTACAATATGCTTCTATTTCATGTTCATGATTGGCTCCCATCTCAATCACCGCAATCTCTGCATCGGCAGGAATGCGGAGAATAGTCAGCGGTACACCAATGTGATTATTGAGATTGCCAATAGTGGCTGTAGTCTTGAACTCTGTGGCCAGTACAGTGCTTACCAGTTCCTTGGTAGTGGTTTTACCATTCGTACCGGTGATGGCCAGAAAAGGAATTTTCAATTGATTCCGGTGATGCAAAGCAAGTTGCTGCAGGGTAGACAGTACATCCGTTGTCAACATCATTTTTTCCGGTTGCGTGTTGAATTCA
This sequence comes from Chitinophaga sp., assembly GCF_039596135.1. GTDB lineage: Bacteria > Bacteroidota > Bacteroidia > Chitinophagales > Chitinophagaceae > Chitinophaga. Next base: position 1,719 of record NZ_JBCNKH010000059.1, on the reverse strand, counting down.
GCTTCATCTATGACTGCGAGTACAGCCCCTTTTTCAAGTGCTGCAGCTGCGTAGGCATTCCCATTAAAATTGGGCCCTTTCAATGCAAAGAAAATATCGCCCTGTTTGAGCTGGCGGGTATCAGTCTGTATAGATGGATGATTGCGGTAAACTTCGTATAACTGCGCTATGTTCATAAAAACAAATGTAATGTAATATAAAATATCCTGGATATGTGACCGCAGGATTAATCTGCACCCTAATACCGCAAAAATCCCCCCAAATTTCCCGTGAATAATGAAATATAAATTAAAAATATATCTTCTATATTTGTTCCAACATATAATCATCGAAACTCAAAATAGCCATCACCCAACCATATTAAAAGACCTGGCTGGACAAAACCAGCCAATGTATGACCAAATGAAAAAACCTATGCAAACACTCGCATTGCCGGTGTTACTACTTAGCCTGCTCATTTACGGATGTACTGCTGAAAAAGCACCCGCCCCCGACTCAGGAATCACAGTCACTGCATGCGACACCGCAGTCATTACCTCTGCTTACATTCTGACTGCTGTAACAGATAAATGTACCAGCAGGGGATGCCACAAAGGCACCGGTTCTACCGCATCCACAGATTTTACAACCTACAGTGGCATCAAAGGGTACATTACTGCCAACGAAGCCCTCTGGAAATCACGTGTTACCGGTGCAGAAGCCGATATGCCTCCCGGTTCTACTAAACTCAGCCAGGGTATGAAAGATTCCATTGACTGCTGGATATCGCATGGAATGCCGGAATAAGTTACCATTCAAAAATCCTAAAAAAGTAAAACAATGAAAAATTGCATTGTGCTGTTGACAACCATACTCTTGTTACAGCTGCGCGGTATAGCCCAGGATATCTACTCCTGCAAAAACACAACCCTGTCTTTCTTTTCTGCTACTCCTATGGAAGACATTGATGCTGTAACCAACAAAGCCGTATCTGCTATCAATGGCAAAACAGGCGCTGTGTACTTCAAAGTCGCCATCAACACTTTTAAATTCAAAAAGTCGCTGATGGAAGAGCACTTTAACGAAAACTACCTGGAGAGCGACAAGTATCCTACTGCAGAATTCAAAGGTAAAATCCTGGAACTGCCCGACCTGCACAAAGATGGCACCTACCCTGTTACCGTAGAAGGTACAATGAACATGCATGGCGTAGAAAAAGTGTATCACGAAAAAGGGACCATTACCGTCAAAGACGGCAAACCAACCCTCGATGCCAAATTCAATGTGAGGTTGGTAGACCACAAGATTAAAGTGCCTACACTCGTAGTCAAAAACATTGCAGAGGTAATAGAAGTCACCGTGAAAGGAGCCTATTCACCTGCATCCTGAACCATTTAAAAACACAACACACAACTCTTCTATGAAGCAAGTATATCTGTTATTGCTGGGCTGTTGCTACAGCCTGAGTACCTTTGCGCAGGATGACCTGGCAAGCATGTTTCAGGATAGCGCTAAGAAGCATGAACCCGTAATTGCAACATTCAAATCAACCCGTATCATCCAGGGCAATTCGATCGAAACCCTTAAAAAACACGAACTGGATTTTCGCGTAGATCACCGTTTTGGTGACATCGGTGGCGAATTTGGTGGTGGCAAAACAGCTTTCGGGCTGGATAACTCTTCTGATATCCGTATCGCATTTGAATATGGTGTAACAGATCGCCTCATGGCAGGTCTGTC
>NZ_JBCNKH010000058.1:0-35601 GCF_039596135.1 Chitinophaga sp. | reverse complement strand
CAGATATCTACAGCCAGTTTATCTGTGCTGTAATAAGCATTGGCATTGGCATTAAACAGTCCGTATGCTCCACCTGTGGCACCTGCGGTGATCTTACTGGAGGGTGTGCTGTGCTGGTTGTGTGCAAAGGTTTTGGTGATGATGTGGATCACACCGCCCACGGCATCGGAACCATAGATAGCGGAGGAAGCGCCTTTCAGTACTTCGATATGATCTATTTCGGCAGGATTGACAGGAATATAACTGCTGAAGTGGCCGGTATTTGGGTCATTGACACGTACGCCATCCAGGATCACGAGCACCTGCTGGAAAGTACCACCCCGGATTACGATATCGCTGGCAGCCCCCATAGGGCCTTTGGCCTGTACTTCCACACCTGGCAGGTAGCGGAGTACTTCATCTATAGAGTGGACAGGCATTTTGGCGATGTCCTCTCCTTTTATTACGTATAAGTTGCGTCCTGTTTTGGAACTTACCACTGGATTCACGGTGGCGGTGACTGTGACAGCGTCTAATTCATTTATTTTGTCCTGTGCCGGCAGCGCCATAGCACATAGCATGCTGGCGGCCATCGGTAATGCTAACTTTGGAAACATTAGGTACGGTTTACTTATTGGCCGGCAAAGGTACAGCAAATAATCTGTGCATAGACTAAATAATCTTTTGCAACAAAACCAGGTTTAACCACTGACCATGCTTACGGCCCACTTCTTTTATTATGCCGATTCTTTCAAAACCCATTTTCTCATGGAAGCCGATGCTACCTTCATTGGAAGAATCTATCACAGCAACAAAAGTGTGAAACCCCCGCTCCTTTCCGTCGGACAAGAGCTTCTCCAACAATTGCCGGCCCATACCTCTACCCCGAAAACCAGGATGAAAATAGAGTCCGTGCTCCGCAGAATGAGCATAGGCATTCCGCTCCCGAAACTGGCTGTAAGCACCGTACCCGACTACCTGACCATCTACTTCAACCACGAAGACCGGCAGTCCTGATTCTGCCTTTTTATCGAACCAGCTCTCCAGGAACTCCGGGGTTTTAGGCTCGAAATCGTAATTATAAGTCGTATGCAGGATGTAGTAATTCCAAATTTCCCTGATGGCTGTGAGGTCCGTTCGGGTGGCGTGCCTGATCATTGTTTTTTCTTTAAATGTAGCATCTTTTCTTTTAGGCTACAATAATGTGAAATTAGGCTACAGCAACCATCTCACTTCTTCTGAGCTTTGCATTATCAAATTGTAATATCATGAAAATTGTACTGACAGGTTCACTGGGAAACATTGGAAAACATCTCGCTGCTGCATTAACCAAGAAAGGCCATGCGGTCACCGTAATCAGTAGTCAGCCCGAAAGGGCAAAGGAGATCGAAGCACTGGGCGCTAAAGCTGCAATTGGCAGTATGTTTGACGCTGTTTTTTTAACACAGGCATTTCAGGGAGCAGATATTGTTTACCTGATGGAAACGATGGAAGCTGCCGGAGACCTATTTGATAAAAGCGTAGACTTCATCGCCACTATCAGCCAGATAGGGAAAAACTATCAGCAGGCTGTAGAACAGGCTGGCATTAAGCAGGTCATTCACCTGAGCAGCATCGGCGCTCACATGGAAAAGGGTAATGGCATACTGCTGTTTCATCACCAGGTAGAAGGTATCCTGAATGAACTGCCTGCTGATGTAGCTATTAAATTTATGCGCCCGGTAGGATTCTATACCAATCTGTTTTCCTTTATTAACACTATCAAAAACACAGGTGCCATTATCTCCAACTATGGTGGCGATAAAAAGGAGCCCTGGGTACATCCGCTGGATATCGCAACTACTGTGGCCGAAGAAATGGAAGCGCCATTCGAAGGCAGAAAAATTCGCTACATTGCAAGTGACGAGGTATCACCTAATGAAATGGCAACAGCATTGGGTGCAGCCATTGGCCGTCCTGATCTGCAATGGAAGGTAATACCTGATCAGCAGTTGCTGGACAAATGGTTGTCTATCGGGTTTAACCACCAGGTAGCAGCGGGTTTTGTAGAAATGCAGGCGAGCCAGGGAAGTGGCTTACTATATGAAGACTACTATCGTCACCGGCCTGTATTAGGCAAAGTTAAACTGGCTGATTTTGCAAAGGAATTTGCAGCAGCGTTTGAACAGGATTAATATCATGGCAAACATAATTACACAGCGCATAAAAACTATTAGCGAGTTTCATCAACTGAGGGGATTACCTAAACCGGCACATCCGCTCATCAGTGTGGTGGAATACAGTGCCATCAAGCGGCCTGCTGATATCAGTGAAAAGAACTGGGTACTGGATTTTTACCAGATTTCACTCAAGTGTGGTATTAATGCCCGGTTAAAATATGGCCAGCAGGAATATGACTTTGATGGAGGGGTGACGTTTTTTATTTCGCCCAACCAGGTATTCAGAATTGAGCCGGAAGAAAATTCAGCGGTCAAGCGCGCCGGCTGGATGTTATTGATTCATCCTGACTTTCTTTGGAACACGCCGTTGGCTGGTAGCATTAAGCAATATGAGTTTTTCGAATATGCAGTGAATGAAGCATTGTTTCTTTCTGACAAGGAAGAAAAGATTATGAATGGGGTGGTTCAGAATATCAGGAATGAATACCATTCTAATATCGATAAGTTTACGCAGCGGATTATTATTTCGCACATTGAGACCTTGCTGAATTACTCAGAGCGGTTTTATAACCGCCAGTTTATTACGAGAAAGATCAGCCATCACCAGATACTGGCCCGAATGGAACATTTGCTGAATGAGTATCTTAATGATGCGAAAGGGATTCCAACGGTGCAATATTTTGCAGATTCGCTGAATGTATCTCCTAAATATTTAAGCGGTCTGCTGAAAGTATTGACAGGATTGACGGCCCAACAGCATATTCATGAAAAGCTGATTGAAAAGGCAAAGGAGAAGCTCTCTACAACTGATTTATCGGTGAGTGAAATAGCTTATGAATTAGGGTTTGAGCATTCGCAATCATTCAGTAAGTTTTTTAAGTCAAAAACGCAGCTGACGCCGTTGCAGTTTCGGGAAACTTTTAATTAATGCAAGGTGTATCGTAAAGTACGATACACCTTCTTTTTTATGGTTTCAGAATAATACTGCCCGTTGTTTTCCTTGATTCCAGGTCCGCGTGTGCCTTTGCTGCATCTGTCAGCGCATATACAGTTGGATGATCCAGGTTCAAAACACCATTACGTATTAAATCAAAGATCTCATTCATTGCCTTGCCACTTTTATCCTGGTAGGCAGGATAGTGATTCAGCACCGCAGATACAAAATGGATACTCCTATCTTCCATCCATTGCATATCTATATCAGGCATGCCGGAGGGCCATCCGTACAATACAGCGCTTCCACCGGGATTTACAAGTGCCAATGATTGCTGAAAGGTAGTCTTGCCAGTGCCATCGTATACAACATCCACCTTACCTGTCATCTGTTCCGTCTGCAAATCAATCACCTGTTCAAATCCACGTTGTAGCGCGAGTTCTTTCTTTGCCGCACTGCCTACCGTACCGATTACAGTAGCCCCCAAAGATCTCGCCCATGCGCTTAGCAATGATCCTACGCCACCCATCATCGCGTGGACCAACACCACTTCGCCCGCTTTCACTACATGACTGGCTTTTACCAGCATATGCACGGTCAGTCCCTTGACCATTACAGCAGCCGCCTGTTCGAAAGTAATATCATCAGGAAGTTTAAACAGGTCATTTTCATGCAGGACCCTGTGCGCAGCATAAGCACCCGTTGCGCCATAATAAGCCACCCGATCTCCCGGCACAAAGTTTTTCACCGCAGCACCTACCTGCTCAATAATTCCTGCCGCTTCCAGACCAATAGGCGCAGGAAAGGCATCTACAGGGAAAGTTCCATTTCTGAAAAACACATCTACATAATTTACCCCGATAGCTTTTTGACGAATCAATACTTCGTTAGGTCCCGGGTTCTTCAATTCAACAGCCTGGTATTTTAGCTCATTGGTTTGTTCAATCAAAACAACATTTGTACGCATAAATTTCTATTTATCAGCAAAGCTAGTGGCACCATATCTGAAAAAGGTGTCACTTCCTGCAAGGGAAGTACTTCCCTCACAGAAAGTCAACTATATTTGCACTATGGGAAATACAGCAGCCAACGGGCACATATCAGAGGAATGTAAACGGCATTTTAAAGCCATTCGCGATACGCAGGATATACTGAGCGGCAAGTGGAAAATGCTGATCATGGGTATACTGGGATCAGGCACGCGTCGCTACCTGGAATTGCAACGCCTGGTAAAGGGAATAGGTCCGAAAATGCTTTCTAAAGAACTGCAGGAGCTGGAAATAAACGGGCTGGTCAGTCGTACGGTGATGCAGACAAAGCCCCTCACTGTAGCGTATACGCTGACTGACTATGGAAAGTCATTGAAACCCATTTTGGATGATATGGCAGAATGGGGTAAAAATCACAGGGAAAGGGTAATAAAGGATCTGAGTAATCAGTAAACCGGCGGGCCTATCCTAATATAACCGGCAATTTTTCTACGGCATATTCCACCGCTTCCACGGGAGATGTAAATTTTTTAGGCTCACCATCTTCGCCGTTAAATATTCTACCGGATTCATGTTCATTCAGGGTGTAAGAGACAGTGAAATACTCTGTAGGGATCACTTTCAGATCCCCTTCCTGCGGTTCTATAACCAACCAGACATCTTTGCCATCAATTGTTATTTTCTCTACCATAATGATCGTTTTTAACATACCACGTATAATTGTGCCAGATAAAGTCGACCTCAACAGAAACATTCGGTGTCATTAACGTGATAACAACCCTCATTTTTCAGGGTCAGAGAAATCTGAATACCTGTTTCCTGTATTCTTCAAAATCCTGTTCGTTGGAAATAGTTTGAAACTTTTCCTGTTCACCACTCCTGTTCTGTCTTACCAGGATCACATCCTGACCACCCACGATGGTACGTTTTGCCCTGTCAAAGATCAGTTCCAGCTCTGTTCTGTCCTGGGTTAGCTGCAGGTCCTCAATGCGATTGACAATGATTACATAATCTTCCATAGAACAAAGGTATCATTTTAATTGGCGGTGCCAGTACTTCATATTTTTTTTACTCCCCCCAAACTTTTCGTCCCGCCGCCCCGTATCTGTAATGTCAAAAAATTCCGGCGCATGAAAAAATCAACCATTTCGGTGACGATTGTCCTGTTAATGCTATCAAATTTACAGCCCCAACATCACCCTTCCAGTCACTGGCTCAAAATAGATCCCAAAGGACAGGTATGGCAGAGCAGGGATGGGATCAACTGGACGACTTCAAGCGCCCAGACTATTTATAAACTGGCAGATGGCAGTATGCTCTGGAAACAAGACTTATAATTTTTGGACGCAGCTTTTACATACACCGAGACTGAACTTGTTCATTTATTAAAACAGGGGAAAATGGCAGCCTACGAGTATTTATACGATAGGTATGCAGGTGCGTTGTTTAATATCATTCTCGGCATAATAGAAGATGAAGCAACGGGTGCTGATGTGCTACAGGATACGCTTATAAAAATATGGCGAAACATAGATCATTTCGATCCCGAAAAAGGCAAACTCTTTACATGGATGCATAGCATAGCGAGAAATACGGCGCTGGATATGGTACGAAGTAAATACTATCAATACAGCCGGTTAATAAAACCGGTGGCGGGCAATGTGATGGAGCTGGCTTCGCCCGATCATACTCATCATCATTATGGCCTGTGGGAGCTGATCGGGCACCTGAAGAAAGACCAAAGTATTTTAATAGATTTGTGTTACATTCAGGGATATACACAGCAAGAGATTGCAGAGAAGCTGAACATTCCCCTGGGGACAGTTAAGACACGATTAGGTGCAGCCTTGAAGGCATTAAAGAAACTGTTGTGAATACGAGCGATTACATATCAGATGGTATCATAGAAAGCTATGTGCTAGGGTTCATCACTCCTGAAGATAAGGAGAAGCTGGACCAGGCAATGGTGCTATTCCCGGAACTTGCGGCAGAACTGGCAGAAGTAGAGAGGCGGATGGAGAGAACAGCTTTTAACATGGCGGTGAAGCCACCGGAAGAGCTGAAAAAGAAATTCCTGGAGATGGTGAAGGAACATGAGGAGATGTATATGGAAGCGCCGGAACAGGAAAAGATCTTTGTGGGAATAACGCCACCGGTAGACCGCATGACGGTGCACAGAGGCTGGAAGGTGGTACTCATTGTTTATCTGGCATTAATGGTATTGGCACTGGCGGCTATGTTATTGTACTATTTTGTTCCAAACCTATAATTGCCGTTTGTCTCTTAGTAACTAAACTTTTGAAGGGTGTCTTTGCAAAAAAGGCACCCTTTCTTTATGAATATTATGATTTCATTAGCAATATTCATGAAAAGGATAGTTATCTTCATAGTATGAAACGCGTCATCCTTTTTATCGCGATTTTAATGTCTGCTTTAGTGACAAAGGCTCAGTACCCGCTTTATTCCGGGGCGCCGGGCCGTATGAATGATACTACTAACCAGCACAAGAAGTGGTTTATTACCAAATATACCGGCATTTCCACTGGTTTTATGGCATTTAAGGGCGGCAGCAGTACTTTTCTGTCAGCGCCCTTAGCATTGCAGCTGAACCGCCAGCTCACTAATAACCTGTTTGCTTTTGGCAATATATCCGCCACACCCACCCTATTCCAGTCCAGCAATCTACTATATCAGCCTGCTACCAGCAAAAACAGCTTTGGTCCTATGCAGACCAGGAACTTTGGTATTTTCCCTGCCGCGCAGGTGGGTGTTATGTATATCAGCAATGATAAAACGTTTTCGATTTCGGGCAGCGTTAGTGTAAGCAGGAGTAATTCCTACGGCTACTCCCCGCTGTACGGCCCATCCGGCGTATTTATGCAATAAAAAATTTCCTTCCCTGGTTTTCGCCCGCACCTGACATGCTTTTATAAAAAGCATGTGTAATCCGTCCCTACAATCCCCAAAACAGTCCATTTTATTTTAATATGATAAATTCTATTACTACTTTTGTTCCATAATCCTCAAAAACATCTATGAAAAAATCAATTCTGACTGTAGGCCTGTTCATTTTCTCTATGGCAGCCTTTGCACAGGACAATGCTGACAATGACAACGAAGAGTACGAACTCAAAGGGACAGAAAAACAAGGGTACATCATCACAAAAGATGATCAAAGAATCGAGGGAATTGTAAAGCTGTATGGCAATGCCTCTAATCCCTGGAAAAACCAGAAAAAAGTTAAATTTATTGCTAAGGAATCTATTGATCCCGAAAAAAAGAAGCAGAAATTTAAGGTACTGGACGCAGATGACATGAAAGAGTATGTAGCTATCGATGATAGCACGGAAAGACACTTTCGTATGATCAAATTTGTCAACAAGAGAGAAGCTTTGACCAGTGGTGGTGGTCTGGGTGCGCAGATTAAAACAATCAAGAACCTGTCTAACACCACACACATGGCAGAAGTACTGGTAGACGGTCCTATCAAAATGTATCGTCTGTATGGTTATCCGGCTCCTGTAGCGGTGGGTAACAGCGATGTTGCCGAAATGGAAGCTGCTAATCAGAACCTGCGCGACAATCCGGATATCCTGGTGCAGAAAGGTGATGATAAGCCGAAAGAGCTGACCACATCTGACATCAAGAAACTGGTAAGTGATTGTCCTACAGTAGCAGACAAGTTGGCTGCAGGTGGTTACAGTACTTACGATCCGGCAAAAGAGGAAAAGAAAAAGAGTGGTATGGGTAAGTTGATTAAAGGTGAGTTGGATAGAGGTGGTAGCAAATTGCAGGATATGGGAACTCAGATTTTTGGTGATTATAATACTACTTGTAAGCAATAGTATTTTATTTAGAGGAGAATTGAGCAATGCTCAATTCTCTTTTATTTTTTTGATTTGTTAATATCTCCATCGATACCACGTTTTTTGAAGTAACTCCCATTTAGGATAAAACCATATTTCACCAGCTTTACTTCTTTAGCAAATTCATCTACGATATCTGTTACATTAAAAGCCCCCTCCGACCTCCACAATTGATTCTTCTCCATCTCAACCACCACTGATAATTAATCACTTTCAAAAAATATAATACCTCGTATTGCATAGTACATCCCAATGCTATATATTTGCAGAGTGAAAAACGAATTCTTAAAAAATTGGGAGACCCAATTAAAAAAAGGCCTGTTGCCATACTTCGTTCTGAAAGCGCTCGACGCCAGGGAACGCTATGGCTATGAACTCATTCAACATCTAAAAGATGATTTCAATACCGAAGTCACTGAAAGCACCATGTATCCCTTGCTGACCCGATTGCAGAAAGAGGAATTACTGATTTACAAATGGATAGAGCAACCTACGGGCATCCCCCGCAAGTACTATTACATATCAGAAGAAGGCAGGGCACACCTGGCGGCGATGAAAAATGCCATAAATGAAAATTTCATAAAATAAATCCTGCATGAAAGCAATTGAATTTAAATCTCCCGCCAGTCAGCGGGTATATGATAATTATATAGCCCGTTGTAAAAGAGTCGTCCAAATCCTTTCAAAAGAAGATCAGGAAGAATGCCTGATGGAGGTAAATAGCTATATCTATGAGTATATCACTGATCACGACGAAGATGAAATGACGGCATTATTAAATATACTGGATAGACTCGGCGATCCGGAAATAACACTCAAAGAAGTGGTGGCCAGTAAAAAAATTGACCAGGCCATCAAGACCTTTAATATCAAGTACCTGCTGCAGGCGCTGTTTCTGAACTTAAGAAACGGGATAGCTTATATCCTGCTTTCATTCATGACTTTAATGCTGGTAACCTTTCCAGTGTTGATTGTCATGAAAATAATTAAACCGGAAATAACCGGTATATGGGTGGGTCCGCATACATTCTTTTTTGGAATTGTAGAAAAACGCGAGGGTATCCGGGAAATAGCGGGCAATTATTTTATTCCTATTGCCATCATTTCCTGCATCCTGTTATACCTTATCATTATCTATATTCTCAAAGCAATCAGAAAGAAAAAACCATGAAAAAGATTTCCATCACATTACTAACCCTGCTGGTATCTGTAACCGGTTTTGCGCAGAATATTTCGGGTAGCTGGACCGGTACCCTGCTGGGAAAACTGCGTGTTGTGCTAAATATTCAGGCAACAGACACCGGGTATACCGTCACTTTAGATAGCCCGGACCAGGGAGCAAAGGGTATCCCTGTCAATGAATTTACCTTCAATGAATCTGGCATCCATTTTAAAAGTGATGCGATCCGTGCCACATATGCGGGTGAATATAAAACCGATAGTGTGACCGGCACCTTTTCACAGGGAGGGCAATCGTTACCGCTCACTTTTCACAGGGGCGGGGTCGAAATGCCCAAACGTCCGCAGGAGCCGACCTTGCCACTTCCGTATTATGCAGAAGATGTCTTCTTCGAAAATCCACAGGCGCATATTAAACTGGCAGGCACCCTGACCCTGCCACAGAAAACCGGCTCCTATCCTGCTGTGATTCTTATCACCGGCAGCGGACAACAAAACCGTGATGAAGAACTCATGGGCCATAAACCATTCCTCATCATATCTGACTACCTTACCCGCCAGGGTATTGCAGTGCTGAGATATGACGACCGGGGTGTGGCGAAATCAACCGGCGATTTCAAATCAGCAACTACACTGGATTTTGCCAACGATGTAGAAAGTGCCATTGCTTACCTGAAAACACGCAAAGAAATTAAACAGATTGGATTGATAGGACACAGCGAAGGTGGGTTGATTGCCCCGATAGTAGCTGCCAGAAATAAAGATGTGGCCTTCATTGTAATGCTGGCTGGTACTGGCATCAGGGGGGATGATTTGCTCCTCAGACAAACAGCATTGATATTACATGCCGAAGGAACATCGGATAGCGCAATTGCCAAAATCAATCAAATAAACAAAGGCGCTTTTGACATCATCATAAACAATGAAGACGATACGACCCTCAAAACGGAGCTTACGTCTTATTTTAAGACGGTGGGATCTGACCATTCGGAAGAACAGGTAAAAGAAATCATGAGGCCATGGATGAAATTCTTCATTAAATATGACCCGGCTACTACGCTCAAAAAAGTACATTGCCCTGTGCTGGCTGTAAATGGCGAGAAAGATTTGCAGGTGTCGCCATATGCCAACCTTGACAAAATTGAAGAGGCGCTAAAAGAGGGACGGAATAAGGATGTAACTATCAAGCGATACCCGGGGTTGAATCACCTGTTCCAGGAATGTAAAACGGGGAGTCCGTCAGAATATGTGAAGATTGAACAGACCTTTTCTCCCTTGGTGTTAGAAGACATCAGCAAGTGGATAAAAATAAGAACTGCGCATTAATGCGCCGTTCTTAATATCTTTTCCATTTTCTTCCCTTTGGCCAGCTCATCTACCAGCTTATCTAAATACCGGACCTGCTGGGTTAAAGGATGATCGATGTCCTCTACCCGGTAACCACAGATCACGCCGGTAATAAGGCGCGCATTGGGGTTTAATGTTGCCCGCTGAAAGAAGGTTTCAAAAGTCACTTTCTCTTCGATGAGTGCGGCCTGTGTGTGGACATCGAAGCCTGTTAACCATTCGATCACCTGATCCAGTTCTTCTTTTGTCCGGCCCTTCTTCTCCACTTTGGCGAGATACATTGGGTAGACACCGGCGAAAGTTAATTTTGCAATGCGTTCATTATGATCCATACTTAAAGATAGTTACTATTGCTATCAATGGAGCTTCCTTGTTGAATCATTTATACCAATCAGACCACGGTTTATTTAACAACTAAAAATATTTAAATGAAGGCTTTTATAATTCTATGTTTACTGACTACAACTCATGTGGCGGCTCAGGTCAGCGTTGTCGCACCTGGTGCTCAGTTAAAAAAACTACCTGCAAAATTTGCTTTTTCAGAAGGGCCGGCGGTCAATAAGAAGGGGGATATTTACTTTACTGATCAACCGAATGATAAAATATGGAAGTATGATACAAAGGGAAAACTAACGCTGTTCCTGGATAGGACCGGCCGGTCAAATGGGTTGTACTTTGATCAGCAGGGAAACATCATTGCATGTGCAGATGAAAAGAATGAACTCTGGTCAATTAGTCCTGATAAGAAAGTAACAGTTTTACTAAGTCAGTTTGAGGGTAAACGGTTGAATGGGCCAAATGATTTGTGGATTGATGCTAAAGGTGGGATTTACTTTACGGATCCTTATTACCAACGGGTATACTGGGATCGGAAGCAACCGGATATTGCCGGAGAGAAGGTGTATTATTTACCTAAAGGAGAAAGTAAGCCGGTAATAGTTGAAGATAGTGTAGTAAAGCCTAATGGCATTGTGGGAACGCAGGATGGGAAATATTTGTATGTAGCGGATATAGCGGCGAATAAGACGTATCGGTATGAGATAGGTGAAGATGGTCGATTGGCAAACCGAAAAGAGTTTGTGCCACAGGGGTCTGATGGGATGACGCTGGATAGTGAGGGAAACTTGTATCTAACAGGAAATGGTGTGACGGTGTATGATAGCACAGGGAAGAAACTGGAGAATATAGCAGTTTCAAAGAGCTGGACGGGGAATGTGTGTTTTGGAGGGAGGGATCGGAAGATGTTGTTTATTACGGCATCGGAGGGAGTATATACATTGCAGATGAGGGTAAAGGGCGTAGAGTGATTACTCTCGAACTAACCTGCTATGACTTGTTAAAAAGAGGGCTTCTTTATTATTACACTTCCATTCTCCGAAGTATTAACTCCGGAGAATGGTTTAACTTTACAATTTCAGACTTACTTTCTTCCCCGTCTGGGCCGCTTCATAAATGGCATCAATAATTTTCAGATCCTTAACGGCCTCTTCTCCATTTACAGGCACAACCGGTTGTTTATTATCGAAAATAATGGCCGCCATTTCGTCCATTTGTACCGCCTGGTGGATAGTATGAGGTTTGGTCAATTCTCCTTTATTAGTTCTGCCTTTAATAGGTCCGTAGTTAGTAGAAGGCTGCATTTCAGCAAAGCCCTTATCTCCATTCAGGAAGAACCTGTCCAGGTTATTCATTGCATAAGTAGACAAACAGGAGGCTGTAGCACCACTGGGAAAACCGAATTGAAACTGGATGGTTTCGTCTACTCCTTCTTTGAATTTTACAGGATCGGTTTTAGTTTCCTGTGCAGTCACCCAGATAGGGTTCTCCCCTGTCATATATCTTGAGCCATTGATAGCATAGATGCCGATATCCATGAGTGAGCCGCCACCGGCTAATTGTTTATTAAGCCGCCATTGGGTGGGATCCCCGATTCTAAATCCGCATAGACCCTGGAAGAAGAGGATCTTGCCAAAGTCACCGTTATTACGCATTCTGATCACTTCGAGCGTGTTTGGTTCGAAGTGCATGCGATAACCTACTAATAGCTTTACGTTAGCATTTCTGCAGGCATCTACCATCTCCTGTCCTTCTTTGGCATTAAGGGCCATAGGCTTTTCGCAGATAGCATGTTTACCTGCTTTTGCTACGCGGATGACCTGGTCATGGTGGAGGGCATTGGGAGTGATTACGTAAACGGCATCTATATCAGGGTTGTTTTTGATGTTGTCAAAGTTCTCATAGTTATAACAGTTCTTTTCCGGGATATTGTATTTGGCCTGCCATGCTTTGATTTTGGAAGGCGTACCGCTGATGACGCCGGTGAGTTTAACGCGTGAGCAGGATTGGATGGCTTCGGCAACACGGGTACCGTACCCTCCCAGCCCACAGATAGCAACCCGAAGGGTTTTCTCTTCGTACAGTTTGAAATTGGTGAATGGAATGGCTACAGAGGCCATGGCAAGGTTTTGCAGGAAGACACGACGGGAATTCATAATTGTAAGATTGATATGGGTTATTTACTCAAGATAGGTAATTATTTCCATCATTGAAAGTTGAGGTTTTCGAATTAGCGATTTGTGCAATACTGTGTGGCATTGAAAAGTGAATTTTATTATTTTCTGCATTGGACTGGGGGCATGGACCACTACTACCGGGCATTGACGATATGCGTTATTTCTTAACTTGTAAATACTGGTATATGAACATATATTTGTTAATACAATCATTCACATACAGTACATATGCGTACACCCAAATTATCTACTATTTTATTATTGGCAGGCATTGCCGCGCTTTTTTTCATTCCTTTCCTGGGATGGGTACATCTATTTGATTGGGATGAAATAAATTTTGCGGAGTGTTCCAGGGAAATGTTGAAACTGGACGACTATACCAGGATTTATGTCAATTTTAAGCCATTCTGGGAAAAGCCACCAATGTTCTTTTGGATGCAAAGCTTATCCATGAAAATATTTGGGATCAATGAGTTTGCAGCGCGTTTCCCCAATGCCGTTTGCGGGATCGTTACGCTTGTTGTACTTTATCTTTGTGGCACAAGGTTGTACGAAAGAAAATTTGGGATTCTCTGGGCGCTTGCATTTGGGGGTTCACTTTTCCCTAATATGTATTTCAAATCAGGTATTATTGATCCGTGGTTTAACCTGTTTACCTTCCTGGGACTATATTATTTTATTTTGTATAACTGGCGCAAAAATAAATTCGATAAGGAAGATGTAACCAAAAAACCACTGTATTATGCTGTTTGGTCGGGTCTTTTCATAGGACTTGCCATTCTTACCAAAGGCCAGGTATCATTGATGGTTTTCCTGATGGTGTTAGGAGTCTATTTTATTTATAATAAATTCAGGTTCTTTTTTAACGGGTGGCATGCCCTTATATTTTTGGTTATCGCCTCTCTGGTTACGCTTACGTGGTATGGGTATGAAACGGCGAAGAACGGACCGTGGTTTATTACGGAATTCTTAAAGTACCAGTACCGGCTCTTTACCACTCATGATGCAGGGCAGGCAGGATTTTGGGGTTATCATTATGTGGTATTGCTCATTGGGTGTTTTCCGGCTTCTCTTTTTGCTATTCCTGCTTTTTTCAAAGCAAGATATAACAGCAGGTATGAGAAAGATTTTAAGATTTGGATGATATTGTTGTTCTGGGTAGTTACGGTGTTATTCACGGTTGTCCAATCGCGCATTATTCATTATTCTTCACTGGCCTGGTTCCCGATTACATTCCTGGCAGCGTATTCATTTTATAAATGGGACAGGAAGGAAATGAACTATAAAAAATATGTGGGAATATTAACAACGATCCTGGGTGGCTTAATCGCAATTGTATTGCTGGCTGTCACATTGATAGCATTAAATATTAAGCAACTGATCCCTTATGTTCACGATACATTTGCGCAGGCGAATATGGCCGCTGATGTACATTGGAGTGGATTGGAAGGTATCGTGGGGATCTTAATGGTTGTCACAATTATAGTGGGGATAAGGCAGTTGAACAGGCATGCATATCTGAAAGCGGCAGTTACTTATTTTGTTGGAACAGGCCTTGTTATTTTTCTGGCTGCGGCAATCATTGTTCCCAAAGTGGAAAAATATTCACAGGCTGCTGCTATTGAATTTTTTGAGCAAAGGCAGGGAGAGGATTGTTATGTAACTACATTAGGTTATTGGAGCTATGCACCATTTTTCTATACGCATAAAGAAAAGCCGGTGAATCAAAATTCTTATAAAGAAGAATGGTTGCTGACGGGGGATATTGATAAGCCGGTTTATTTTGTAACGAAGGTAGACAGGGTAGATGGTTATAAACAATATAGTTCCCTGAAAGAGTTGTACCGTAAAAATGGATTTGTGTTTTTGAAGAGAGAAGTGCCATCTAAGTAATCAGACATAAAAACAGAAAGGGCGTTGATTTGAAAATCAACGCCCTTTCTATTATAATCTTTTACTTTTTACGGGAAAAGAACCGAAGCACTTTACTTACAATTTTATCGTTTGTGCCAAGCATACCTTTAATATCTGTATAAATGGCAACCATCGCATTATCCAGCCTCACTCTAAATTTCTTGTTTTCTTCGCCGGGGCGAACCATATAATGAGTAGCTCTGCGAAAAGGGTGAGCTTCTTCTGTATAATAATACAAAGCAATTGATCTTCTGTACTGATCCTCTGGGCAGGTAGTAGGTTCCGGGTGCCCATGATATGAATCTGCATCTGTGTTAAAAATAACGCAGCGGTTAAAAACAGGCAGCACTTTCCTTTCGCATCCCTGCATTTTTGTATCCCACAATTCCAGTTTACCACCATATTCTTCCTTCCAGTCTTTGTTGAGGTACACGAGTACATTTACCCGACGTTGCCAATGGCGATGGTGTGGGTGTACAGTAAAATCGGCATGGATATTCAAAAAGCCACCTCTTTTAGACTGATGTATCCCTCCTCCTTCAAGAAGATCATCTTTAATAAGACCTTTTATACCGGTCAGCGTACTGAGGAATTTAAGAAATTCAGGAGAGTTTAATTCGTTGATAGTCCGTTTAATTGCCGGCGGCAACAGATCGAGCTTATTTAGCCCGGCTTTATTTTCGTTATAATGAACATAATTGATCCAACCGTCATCCTCGTTCAGTTTATTAAACTCCTGAACGCATTTCTCCAATACGTCGGGATTGAGGAAGTTCTCCATAACAATATGAGGATAGGGATTAGCTCCCTGATACTCTTTGGACAGCGACGAGAGCTGGCTATTCCAATGGTCGTAATCGAATAGTTGGGTATTTTCCGCAACTTCTGTGTTGATGGATTGCACTGTATGAGAATTTAGACATGACATTGCCAAGAACACATAAATATAAAGGAAAATTTCATCTGTACAATAGGCACAATCAGGATATTTTCGGGATTAATAAAATGGTAACATAGACAACTGTAGGGATAGATAAACTGTATTCATTAAATTTTAAAGAGATTCTTTAAACCTACCCCGTCAGTTTTAAGATGCTGTTTATCCTATATGTTGAATTAGTAGTCTGTGAATCTTACACCATGACTGCATTTTGCTAAAGGGTGGCAAATAGCTATGACATTTACTGCAAAGCCCCCCATTATAAAATGGAGGGCTTTACTTATGGTTAGTTTCAGTTTATTATTAAACCAATGTAGCTAATGCTTCTCTGCTAAAGCCTTTCAGCTCAGCATTACGTTCTTCTTTAATCTTCACCACCCAATTAGCATCAGCCAGCAACGGACGTCCTACAGCTACCAGATCAAAATCTCCACGATCAAATCTGCGGAGGAGCTCATCCAAAGAACTTGGAGAAGAGCTTTCACCTCTGAAAGCACCCATGAAATCACCTGACAGCCCAATAGAGCCAACGGTGATCGTAGGTTTACCAGTCAGTTTTTTCGCCCAGCCTGCAAAGTTCAGGTCGTCACCTTCAAATTCCGGTTCCCAGAAACGGCGCTGAGAACAATGGAAGATGTCAACTCCGGCATCAGCCAAAGGCGTCAACCATGCTTCCATTTCGGCAGGTGTAGTGGCAAGCTTGTGATCGTATTCAGTAGGCTTGAACTGCGACAGGCGGATAATAATTGGATAGTCCTCACCTACGGCCTTTCTCACCTCTTTGATTACATCAACAGCAAAGCGTGTACGTTCTCCGATAGTAGCGCCACCATACTTATCAGTACGTTTGTTTGTCAACGCATAGAAGAACTGGTCGATAAGGTAACCGTGCGCGCCATGCAGTTCGATCGTTTCAAAACCAAGGCGTTTTGCATCTGTAGCTGCCTGCACAAAAGCCTTAATTACATCCGCGATTTCACTCTCGGTCAGCGATTTTCCATTAATTCCTTCAGGAGCCAATATGCCGGAAGGACCTTCAAAAGGTGTAGAAGGCAGCCAGCCGGAAGGATGGTTTGGCTGAATACCCTGGTGCCAGATTTGTGGCGCCATGGCACCACCGGCAGCATGTACCTCATCAATAACACGTTTCCATCCATTAAGGGCATCGGTACCATAAAAGTGAGGAATATTGGGATCAGCGGATGATGAAGGCCGGTCGATCACAGTACCTTCGGAGAGGATGAGGCCTACCTGGCCTTCTGCTCTGCGCTTATAATATTCGGCCACGTTCTGACCAGGGATGCCATTAGGAGAAAAGGCTCTTGTCATGGGAGCCATCACTATTCTATTTTTAAGATTTAATGTTTTCAGCTGGAATGGCTGAAACAAGTTATTTGTGCTCATCTTATTGGATCATTTATGGGTACAAATGTATCGGAAATTTCCGATATCCAAATGAGATTAAGGAAAAATAAAAATTGTTTGGAATTAAATAAAAATACATACATTTGCAACCCGCAACTGAAGGACGGTTGTGATTGCCCAGATGGCGGAACTGGTAGACGCGCTAGACTCAAAATCTTGTTTCGGCAACGGAGTGCAGGTTCGATTCCTGTTCTGGGCACAAAAAATGGCGAAACGCCGGAGATAATACCTCCGGCGTTTTTTGTTTTATAAATGCTATCCCCACTCTGGATCGGTCATCAGCTAAAAGATTGTATTTGATTTTACCAGCGGGATTTTGTTAAATAGGCTATTAATTACAAGACTATAATCCTCAGACAGGTGAGCTAAATTTTTTGGATTTCAGAATTTTAATTAATTAGATTTTAGATGCTACATTTTCTTTAGCGGGTTTGAGATTACTTATTGGTCTTAATTATAAATAGGACAGATCTTATAAATCTAAATCAAGAAGGGATTTTGAATATTTAGACTTCTTTTATAAATTACATATATTTTTTAAAACTTAATGAAATGTATAAACTAATTGTGGCTCAATCACTGCTGTTTTAGTATAGTTATTTAGAAGGTGATTAATTATAATAATATATCAGGGTACTTTATACTATTAGAATGCAAAAGCTAACATGTGAAAGGGAGCGGGAATTACTTAATTCGCTTACACTTGGCGATGAGCGGGCATTCGTCACACTTTTTCACTGCTATAAAAATAAAATTTACGGTTTCATCCTGGGGATCACCTCCTCAAAAGAAATTTCAAAAGACATTGTCCAGGACGTTTTTTTAAAAATATGGAAAATGCGTCACCGTGCCTGCGAAATCGAAAACTTTAATGCCTTAATTTATCGTATTGCAAGGAATGCTGCCCTTGATCATATGAAGCGTGCTTCACGCGAGTCTACAGTGCTCTCACATCTAAGTGTCATCTCAAAAGAATCTACTTCTCATGATCCCTTCGAGGATATCAAAGCTGCCGAAATTAAAGTAAAATACGAAAACGCCTTACAAAAATTGCCCAAACAACAACGCCTGGTCTATGAACTAAAACATCTTCAAGGGATTGAATACCATGAAATTGCTAAAAAACTGAGTCTTTCCGTTCCAACCATAAGAAGCCACTTTAGAAATGCCCTGAATTCCTTAAAATCCAACCTCTTTTTGACCCTGGTCATTATAATTACCCGCTTTTAAAAGTCGAAAAAAAAATCCTGCATCTTTTTTTGCACGTTTTGATCTTTTGATCGTCTTACAGATATACGCATGGGCAACCTATGCTAAATAAGCTTAAACCAATGTCTGAAGATAGAATAAGATTTTTACTGTCAAAATATATCCACCGCCAGTGCAACTCACAGGAAGAAGCCGAATTGTTCAGCTTCTTCAGGGAACTTACCGATGAACAAAAAGACGAGCTCCTGGCCAATATCTGGAATGATTTTGAGTCCAATCAGGAGCTCCCCGAAGAAGAGGCCGGGCAAATACTGGATGCTATCCTGACCCAAAAGAGCCGTTTCCCACTTAAATATTTCTCAATCGCAGCATCCATCCTGATTGGCATGTCTGCCGTTGCATATTTTTTATTAAACTCCAATAAGCAACTATCTAATGACAATAATAAGATTGCAATCGCCGATATCAGGCCAGGTGAAAATAAGGCCGAACTCACCATGGGGAATGGCAAAAAAATACTGCTTGGCACCGGCTTACAAAAAATTACTGTCCCGAATACGGACGTTGTGATTCAGGAAAATATGAACGGATCGCTTACTTATAATAAGACTACGATCAATGATAATGAACAAATAACCTACGATACTCTTAGAACACCCAAAGGAGGTGTTTACCAGTTAAACCTAAGTGACGGTACTAAAATCTGGCTGAACACAGCAAGCGCCATCCGTTTCCCCGAAAAACTCGGACACAGGATCCGCGATGTGGAACTCCTTTATGGCGAAGCTTATTTCGAGGTGCAACATCGGACGGATGCGCCTTTTACCGTTAAAACTGCAGCTGGTGTGATACGTGATTTAGGTACTCATTTCAATGTTAATACCGGCACCAGCGAAGGCCAGGTAGCTGCTACCTTGTTGGAAGGTGTCATTCAGATCGAAACAAACAATAACATAAAGAGGATAAAACCAGGTCAGCAAGCCTTATTTAATGGGGGCAAATTATCAGTTCATGAGGTAGATGCTGAAGAAACGATTGCCTGGAAAGATGGATATTTCATGTTTGATGAATCCTTGGAAAGCGCCATGCAAAAGATCAGTTTGTGGTACGATGTCAAAGTTGAATATCAGGATGAGGGGATAAAAAGAATTCCGGTACTGGCAACCATCACGCGCTATAGCAACATCAGTAATGTCTTGAACATTCTTGAAATGACGAAAAAAGTCCGCTTTAATATTGAAGGCCGAACAATCAAAGTTTTAAATTTCAACCAAAATACCGCTAATTAAGTAAAATCACGATTACCAAAAAGCACAAAACAGCATGACAATAATTAAATGATCTTTTCTGTAAAAGTAAAAGGAGTGCTGGAACACCCCTTTTCAAACTCTTAAATCATTTCCGACATAATCGGAAATGAACGTTTCTATAATTCACGATTTAAAAGCATGTAAATGTATAAAATTTCTGCAACAGATTTTATGCAGCACCTTCGCTGTGCCCTTAATATTTTAAGGAATGTAAAGCTATCTGCTATCCTTTTACCTTTGTTATTGCTACAAGTGAGCGCGTCCACTAGAGCACAAAGTATTACACTCAACAAAAAAAATATTTCCCTGGTAAAAGTGTTCAGAGAAATCAGAACCCAAACCGGCTATAGCTCAGTATGGTCAGTGACTGATGAAAAAGATAAATTAGTAAATGTGGCTTTTAAGAATACCCCCCTGGAAGTTGCACTTGATCAAATACTTGCACCCTATAACCTGGCTTATAACATCGACAGGGGAAATAAAGCCATACTGATCCATCCTATACAAACAAGTACCAAAGCTACTGCTGATCTCCCACTCATAGATGTGAAGGGCGTTGTGATGAATGTGTTGAAACAGCCACTGCAAGGGGCTACGATCAAAATAAAGGGTGGAACCAAATCTACGCTATCAGGTTCAGACGGATCGTTTCTCCTGACAGGAGTTGCCGACGATCACACGTTAATGATCTCTTTCGTTGGTTATGCTAATAAGGAAGTCAAAGCATCAGCAGATCTGGGTGCAATTCAGCTTGAGTTTGCTATTAATGATCTGCAGGAGGTAAAAGTCACCTACTCTACCGGTTATCAGACGGTGTCACAGGAACGAAGTGCAGGAGCTTTTTCTAAACCAGCTCTGCATGCGATGTATGACAGGTCTAACAGTACAAATATATTACAGCGGCTTGATGGCTTAGTGCCCGGTTTAACGGTAAATAATGCTCCTGATGCCGGATCTAACCCTTTTCTAATCAGGGGACTAACTTCTATCAATTCAACAAGAGGTCCCCTGGTAGTTGTTGATGGCGTTCAGGTACCCGATAATTCTGTCCAGAATATCAATATGCAGGACGTTGCTGACATCACTATACTCAAAGATGCTACTGCCGCTTCTATCTGGGGCGCCAAGGCAGCAAACGGTGTAATTGTAGTTACAACAAAAAAAGGGGACCCCGGTGATAATCTGAAAATTGATTACGATGCATATTACAATTTTCAGGGTACTCCGGACCTAAAGTATATTCAGAAAATGAATAGTAGCCAGTTTATAACTACGGCAGAGGAACTTTTCCCTCAATACGTTGATGGTAATTCCTGGAGCTCAGTACAGTTGATTGCACCTGTTACACCACATTTACAATATCAGTATGACGCATACAGAGGCTTGATATCCCAGGATCAGGCTAATGCGAAGTTAGACAGCCTTGCCCGTATTAATAATGCTGGTCAGCTTAAAAAGTACTTTTACCAGGCTGCAGCTACCACCAATCATACCATATCTGTTTCCGGTGGCGGAAAGGCATATACTTTCTATGGCTCTGCCAATTATATAGGAGTAGTAAGCAATACGCCTGGTCAAAAAGATAACCGGTACAAAATTAATTTACGACAAGACTTTAAATTTAATAAAAGCCTTCAGGCCTACCTGATAACAGATTTAACTGATCGTGTTACAGGTAGCAACAATATAACCGTACCAAGCCTGGATTTGGTGCCTTATCAGCTTTTCGCCGATCCAGGAGGCAATCCGCTAACGGTTAACCATATGGGTAATTACAGTGATGAGCTTCGTGAAGATTACCAGGCAAGAAGCCGTATTAATCTGGATTATTCACCGTTGAAGGAAATCAATAGAGGGTATTCTAAAGGAACGGCACTATCCACCAGGATAGTGAGCGGAGTAAAACTGAAGATCTTAAAAGGGCTACACTATGAAGGAACCTTTGGCTACAGTATCAAATCTTCAAAAAATCGGCAGGTGTTGGATCAGGACAGCTATCAGGTGAGGGATGAAGTGATGACCTTCACGCAGGCGCCAACGATCAATAGCACACCAGTTTATAATGTTCCGAATGTTGGTGGACGACTCACTGTCACTGATGCCAATCTGAAAAACTGGACAGTAAGGAACCAGTTATTTTATGACAATATTTGGCAGGATAAGCATCAATTTACCGTCATGGCCGGGCAGGAAGCAACCAGCAACTCACCAGATTCAACTACTGTGATTTACAGAGGATGGGATGACCAACTTCAGGTAGGAAGACCTGTAAATTATGAATTATTGGGTGCTGGGATTACCGGAACAGTTAAGGGTGGCACACAGACTTTAGCTAATAATATAACAGGAGGAGAAGGTGTTATAACAAGAACATCATCATACTATGCTAATCTGGGCTATACATATAATCATAAATATACCCTGAACAGCAGTTGGCGTATAGACCGGAGTAATTTATTTGGCCTTGACAACTCAGCCCAAAACAGGCCGGTCTGGAGTATCGGCGGCAAATGGGCACTGGGCAGTGAATACTTTATGCAGCCTATCACATGGCTAAGCCGTTTGGATGTCCGGCTCACCTACGGTATCACCGGTAATGCCCCTACACCTGGTACTGCTGCATCCTGGGACATATTACAAGCTGAAACTAATGTGAATTACCCGACAGGAGTTGGCCTGGTCGTTACCGCACCCGCAAATAAAAAACTAACCTGGGAACTCACTAAAAACTACAACTTCGGCTTTGACTTCGAAATACTGAACGGCATATTACACGGATCGGTGGATGCTTATCTGAAGAAGACAAATAATCTGATAGGCACCTTAAGCACTGCCCCCCTTTCGGGATATTCTTCAGTCACTGGTAATTATGGAGATTTGCAGAATAAGGGAATTGATCTTTCCCTCAATTCCCTTAATATCAGTATCCGCCTTTTCACCTGGTCTACTTCATTTAATCTGGGGTACAATAAAAACAAGATTACGCGACTTGCCAATTCTTCGCCAATTACAACAGGACCGGGCATGATCTCCTCAAGATTTTTAGTAGGATATCCTGCATTTACAGTATTCGCCTACAACTATGCAGGCTTAAACGATTCGGGGGATCCACAAATAAGAAAAGCTGACGGAACCATTACCTCAGATCCCAATGCATCAACAGCGCAGGACGTGGTTTATAAAGGTAGTTCACAGCCGGTTTATAGCGGCGGCCTGTCTAATTATTTTCGTTATAAAAACTTTTGCTTAGGGGTCAATATTATCTATAACGGTGGTCACGTCCTGTTTCGTGATGTTAATACTTTTTGGTCTGGTGTGCCTTACTCTAATAGCATGCACCGCGAGTTTATGAACCGTTGGAAAGCGCCAGGGGATGAGAAATTCACAAACATTCCCAGGTATGCTGCTACAAGTGCAGTGAGCGGCAATAGGAACACAAATTATTATACCTATGCCAACTCCAATGTGTTTAATGCCTCGTTTGCAAAAATCCGGGATATTACTTTATCCTACGATCTTAAGAGCGCTCTTCTGAAGAGAATTCACGCCCAGGCTGTTTCATTCCGGGCACAGGTTTCCAATCTGATGCTATGGAAAGCAAATAATCTTGGCATCGATCCTGAATTCCAGTCTCTGGGCAACGTTGGAGCAACGCTCACTGCCGGAAACACCGGTGCAATAAGAAACCTGCGTACCGGGCAGGGAACTATAACATTAGGGGCCCATATCACACTTTAAAAAGATTAACAATCATGAAATCACCAATACAATACTTTTTGATAACGTCGCTTGCCTGCGCAATGCTACTAGCTAGCTCTTGCAAAAAAAGTTTTTTGGAAATACAGCCCAAAGGATCACTGATTGCGGAAAAAACTAGTGATTATGAGCAGATCTTAAATGCCATATACCTGCAGACTACACTGTCGGCACCCGTGTATTTGGGGGACGACGTGGCTCTGCAGAATGCTTATATAGATGGAGTACCATTAAGAGTGCAACGTTTGTTTCGGTATGAAGACAGGGTGTATGAGTCTAATGAATTACCGCAGGAAATAACCGCATCTACAGGTTATATTCAGAGATTATACCTTTTTAACAAAGTAATAAATGAGGTAATGTCATCCTCAAATGGTACTGATCAGCAAAAAAGACAGTTACTGGCCGAAGCAAAAGTTGGCAGAGCTGTTTGTAACTTAGCCTTTTTAAATGATTTTTCCTTACCCTATAACCCTTCGTCAGCTACAACTGATCTGGGCATACCAATAATAACCACAGCTGATGTTACCCGCACATCTTTTATCCGCGCAAGTGTTAGCGAGTGTTATTCGGCGCTTATTAATGATCTGACAGAAGCATTACCAGATCTGGGAGCCCTGGAACATAGACGTAGGTTTTCAAAACTAGCTGCTGAATTCATCCTGACGAAGGTGTATATGAATATGCTGGATTTTACCTCAGCCAAAACACATATTGACGCCGCATTTTCTGAATTATCGGGATCCACAATTCCGTTAGCGTTATATGATTACAATGTTGTTTTAGATCCTGATAGCGACAGCACCTGGTTCCCGGTTAACTTTTTAGGAGCGATGTCAAATATGCCACTTGCAGCTAATAATAGTCAAACTATTTACAACATATCAACTACGGTGTGGGCATTAAGTTTTGCCGACGCAATAGTTTATACTCCTTATGTTGCCTCTCTTTTTAGCGCAACTGATAAACGTTTGCTGCTTTATTCTGACACTGAATTGTTCGGTACATCTACTTACCCAAAACAAGTTCGTCGTTATCCCAACTTTTTCTTAGAACAGGGACCATCTTTACCTGAAATGTATTTAATGCGAGCGGAGATCAATGCCCGGAATAATGATCTTTCAAATGCGAAAGCAGACCTTGAAGTACTTAGGTCTAAAAGAATGCCGGCTGCAGACGCTATAGTACCTTCAACCGTCGCCTCAGACCAACAGGCACTGGTGCATTTTATTCTTGATGAGCGGGTAAGAGAATTTGCGCTTTCAGGCCTGCGGTGGTCAGACATGCGCCGTTTATCGGTTGATCCTGTTTACCATGACCATATTAAAACGAATCATGACCTGATTGACGCTGACGGGAATGTCGTA
The DNA here is from genome assembly GCF_039596135.1 of Chitinophaga sp. Lineage (GTDB taxonomy): Bacteria > Bacteroidota > Bacteroidia > Chitinophagales > Chitinophagaceae > Chitinophaga. The sequence continues at coordinate 10,714 of NZ_JBCNKH010000058.1, read as the reverse complement.
CAATCTTATACATTAAAGCCGCAACGCTACGCCATGAAATTCGGAGAACTTATGTTAAGCGAGAATAAAGGGTTAATAGATAATCAATAATAATTTGGTCACGCTGCCTTTAAATTAAATATCATAAAATCTAAAATTCGAAATATGAGAATTAATACATTGTTTAATGTCTTCAGGGGCCTGGGTATTGTGCTCATGATCAGTTTGACAGCCCGCGCACAACAGCCCAATCCTCTCGCAGAGAAATTTGAAGCATTCAAAATCCTTGGCAAAGTGCAGGACCAGGAAAAATTTTATAACGATCTGATCAAGAAACAACCCATCAATAATACCAATCAAAGCATATACAACGTGTTCCGCGCTGAAATGGCAATAAACTGGCTGGCACAGGAAAACATGGACAAGTATAAAGAATACAGGAAGACGACCACTATTGACCATGGACTTCAACTTTTCGAATTAACAAATGTCCTGGAGCCATGGGTGGATGACAAAAAACATCTCGATTGGATCACTGAAATCTCGAACGAATTTATACCTGGTCTCGAAAGCGGGGCTATTAAGGACGAATTTGAACGCGCACACGAGATCTTCCTGGAAATATCTGCCCTGGCAGATAGTTACAATGGGCACACCGCATCTGCTATAGAAAAAATTCAAAAAGCCTTATTGGAACCTAAGATGAGAGATCTGAATTATTTCAAAGATGCTAAACCCAATTTTATTAACCGTTATGCAATAATATTGGCAGCGTCCGGTCAGGACCAGAAAGCGATAGATACACTATCTGCTGCTGTTCGAAATGCAGAGTCTAACCCCAGGTTGCTGGCAACGCTTAAATCCATCTATGAGAAAGTACACCCGGGGGAGTCAGAAAAATATGCCACAGCACTTCAAAAGGAAGCTTATCAGCACTATTATAACGAATTGGAAGCCGGCTGGGATTCAACCGGGAAGCCTGCTCCGGATGTTGTGATCTATAAGTTGAATGGTAACAACTTTAAAATATCAGACTTCAGGGGAAAGATCCTCGTGATTGATTTCTGGAGTACCATCTGCAAACCTTGTATAGCTGCGTTTCCTGCTTTTGAGCGTGTAGCTGCAGAATATAAGGATCAGCCCTTTCAACTATATGTAACAGATATCGCAGAAGATCAGGAATCTGTTCAGGCATATGTAAACCACACTAAGCTTACATTGGATGTATTACGGGATCCTGATATGACGCTTTTCAAAGCGATAGGAGCACAAGGAACGCCACATAAATTCATTATCGACCCGCAGGGAATTATTCGTATGCAGGGAATTGGTTATGCAGGTTCTTCAGATCGTGAGTATTATAAATTGAAAGCGATGGTAGAAATTACAAAAAAGCATGCTGCAGTTAATAATTGATAAAATATAAGCTTTAAATGAAAAGATCTGTTATTCTTTTGGTCATAGCCACTCTTCTAACATTCAAAGGGTTTAGCCAGCTATTAGATCCGGTCAGGTGGAATTATGCTGCTAAGAAAACAAGTAAAAATGAAGCTTTAGTATATATAACAGCTACACTGGATAAAGGTTGGCATTTGTATTCCCAGTACGTTAAACCTGGTGGACCGCAACCAACTAAATTTAAATTCGAAAAATCAAAGGCTTATGATCTGATAGGCAATACCATTGAGCCATCACCAACTGTTCGGTTGGAACCTGAATTTATGATGGAAGTCGGTTATTTTGAAACTTCAGTAACGTTTCAACAAAAGATAAAATTAAAGGGGAAAAAGGCAACCGTAAAAGGTGCCGTTAAATTCATGGTTTGCAACGATAACCAGTGTCTCCCTCCTGATGAAGTAAAATTTACCGTTGAAGTACTTTAAATATAATATCACTACACTAAATTTTCAATAATTTATATGAAGAAATTAATGATTGCCGCCTTGTTAACGTTTCCGCTAACTGTATTCTCTCAGGGTAATGGCAAATATTTAATTGAAGGTAAATATGGCACTTATAACCCGCCAGTCAAAGCTTACCTGGCATATACTATGAATGGCAAAGACATATTGGATTCTGTAACGCTGAAAAATGGATTTTTTAAATTTACAGGAAAGGCGCCCTCTTCGCCGGTATCCGCAACTTTAATTTTTGACCCGAAAGGCAATAGAACAAATAGTCTTGAACAGTGTCAGGTTTTTTTAGAACCGGGTACTATCAAGGTTGCAGCTAAAGACAGTACAGTTCTGGGTATTCAAATCACAGGGACCCCTTCGAACAATGATTATACCGACTTTAATAACATCGTAGACACGGAATTCGATAAAATGCGCCCTGAAGACAAAAGTTTCATGACAGGCGGAGTATCTCCTACATCCACACCGGATTATGAAACTAAATTAGCCGCATTTAAAAAAAGGTATAGCAAACTGACGACAAGCGCGTATACAAAATTTATACAGTCCCATCCTAACGCAATGCTAAGTTTAGATCTATTGCCGAAGGTAGCTTATGAACAAGAGTATGAGGCAGTAAAACCCTTATTTGATGGATTAACTGCAAGGGTAAAAAACAGCCCTAAAGGTAAAAAATTCGCCGAAAGCCTCCGCCAGATGAAGCTGACTGCGATTGGACAAAAGGCGCCGGATTTTGAGATGGCTGATACAAATGGAAAGTTGGTTAAACTTTCTTCTTTTCGTGGCAAATATGTACTTCTTGATTTTTGGGCATCCTGGTGTGGACCTTGCCGTGCTGAAAATCCTAATCTAATTAAGATGTACAATAAATTTAAAGACCAAAACTTCACTATTATAGGTATATCGCTTGATAGACAAGAAAGCAAAGCACAATGGCTAGATGCAATCAAAAAAGATGGGGTACTATGGCTGCAGCTTTCTGATCTTAAATCCTGGGATAATTTGGCCGCTAAATTATACGGTGTTCGTGCAATTCCACAGAACTTTCTGATTGATCCTGACGGGAATATTATCGGCAAAACCTTATTTGGAAAAGATATTGAGGCTAAACTGACCGAAATATTTACTCAGGTAGCTGAACGTAATTAATTTGCGTAATTAAACAAAGTTTAAAAAGCGCCCTGATGTTAACCGGGGCGCTTTTTAAACTTTTCTCCAAGAAAAAATTGTAAGTTTAAAAATTGTGGATGTTAAGCCTAATTCCGCTTGGGTCAATTTCAATATATTCATGTAACCCATTCCTCAGCTGCTGCTTTGTAACAGTTTTGGGGCAACTTTCATTATATTTTATGCCAGATAAGAATAAACAGGATGCGGATCAGCAAAGCCGATTGAATAGACAGACAAGGTCGAATCAGGTGCAACCGGCATGATTACAGGAAATATTGGGAATACTTCCAGCGAAGCATTCCCAATAAGTGGTAAAAGATTTGTCAGGGAACGATGAGCTTCTTAGTGAAACTACCTTCTTTCCAATCTATCGTGACAATGTACAACCCTGCACTGAGTCCCGAATTGACTTCTATCTTGTTAGCGCCGTAAGTTTTCTTTTCATAAAGCATTCTGCCCAGGCCATCATAAATTCTCACTACCGCATTTTCCGAAATTGCCTGAAGAAGGATCGTAAACCTTCCAGCACTGGCAGGATTCGGATATATGCTAACAGCATCTTCATTATTGCTGATTTTCGATGTCGATATGGAGTCGGTCACAGTGACATTAAAGGTCTGTGTGCTCTGGCATCCCCCGCTATTGGTGTAGGAGGCCACGTAGGTCCCTGCCTGATTGGCCTGGATATTTGAAATGGTTACTTCACGCGTAACAGTAATAAAATTATTCGGCCCGCTCCAGCTCCACCATCCTCCCTCCGCAGGCTGAGGACCAAACTGTACGCTGCCACCTGCAGCTAAAGAAGCATTGGCTGTCTGTTGCCAGGTTCCGTAATTAATCTGTACATACGGTGTAATGGCAGTAGGCGTACAGGTAACAGGGTCCCAGTAAATTAAACCTCTACCTGCGCCGGCACTCATATATACCCTTCCGGCAACGTTCATGTCTCCGATCAGCAATGGAGCGCCCCCAAACTCGTGGGCGTCATCGTTTATCCTTGTCCAGGTAGTACCCTGATCTGTTGATCTGAAAAGCCCCGTCACACCTGAAACGGTTCCCCAGATGAAAATAGTCGGATAGCTGGATCCAGCCATAGCCTTTCCTATCCCAATGGCTTTACAATAAGTTACATTTGAAACAGTGGTATAAGTCGCTCCATAGTCTGTCGAATACTTTAATCCATTGCGGCCGAGAGGTACCCACACATGCCCTTCAACGCCCGGCACCGTACGGACCAGGACTGCTTCCCACGGATAATTTGCGGTTGACGCACCCGGAGTGCCCGCTACTGAAAAATTAACTCCTTTATCGGAGCTCCTCAGCATTTGTCCGTTGATTGGATTGTATATATAAAAACAGTTCGGATTTACCTGGTCAGCGACTGGTGCTGCATCTCCGAGGGATACACCTGAACAGGCAGACCAGCTGGCTCCATTGTTCGTTGTATAGTAGGTAGTTGTAGAACTTCCGGGGCAATGTAATATGGTCCCTCCGTCTGCACTGATGGCAACCTTTCCCCCTTTACCCATATTAGAGGAGGATCCGGTCCATGACGTACCCTTATCGCTGGAGTAATAAACAACACTTCCGTCATTAGAAGCTCTTACTACCCTGCTTGTATTGATAGCAGCATAAGCAACACTTTGGTTATTCGGATCTGAAGGCGCAAGCTTTTTTGCCGGATAGGAAGTCAGCGGCTCATGTACAAAGCCTGTTACATCTCCAAAGGAAGAAATAAATGACCCTCCGGGAATGCTTGTCCCGTCAAGCAAAGCTGTTTCTTCAATCCCGATCACATCGTATTTCCATGAAGGATTCGTGGCTGTAATATCGGAACAGGTATATATTCCACCTCCGCCGACTACACGCACTTTTGAAAGATTGGATTGATCAAATTCGATACAGTCCATCCAGTTAACCGCCCCTCCATTAGTCCAGTCCATGCCGTTACTATCATATGTAGCGTTTCTGCCGTTTTTAAGCGTCCAGGTCGATCCACCATCGGTAGAGAGAAATATAAAATCTCCCCAGCCGGTACCAAACTGGTTGTTCCAATACAGACCACAGGAAGAAACTATGACCCGGTTAACATTAGTCGGGTCTATACTTACTCCTCCGTACGAATAATCCTTCGAAGAAACGGGGGTAACGTTTGTCCACACACCGGTAGCCGTGTTGAGTTTATATACCTTCCCGTCTCCTCCACTTGATTGGGGGCCAGCATCATCCGAATAGGTAACATACATAATTGTATCCTTCAGCGCTGCACGGTGTGGCATAAAACTGGTGGTTGCAGAAATGTCGGTAAAGGTCACGCCACCGTCTATACTCTTGTAAATATTCGTGCTGCCGGTACGGGAAACGCCAATGTAAATGGTTTGAGTCGCTCCGCTTACCACACTGCTTAAAGGATCAAAAACGACAAAACATATTCCGTTCTCGTTGGGAGTGGTAGTTACTCCGTTCCAGGCAAGGTTCCAGGTAACGCCACCATCCGTACTCTTCCATAATCCGTTGGCCCTGGTTCCGCAAAATAATAGGTTACTGTTTTTGGGATCCACTGCAAGACGTTCTCCGTTACCACGTCCGGACCCATTTCCATTCGCTTTAAATTTAGCCGTAACATCAGTATAGGTAAAAGTATTTCCTTTGTCTGTGGACCTCAATATAGCCGTTCTTCCGCTGTTGATATAGGAGGTCCCGCAGAGCATATAAACATTATTGGGATTTTGCGGATCCAGCGCCAATGATTCCACACCACTAAATCCATTTTCTGACTCGTCGAACCAATCGAGCAGCTGCACCCATTTATTGTTCGCGGCATCCCAGCGGTAAGCTCCGCCCACATCCGTGCGGCAATACCTATCGCCGGATGATTGGTGGGTAATGATCCCTGTCACAAATCCGCCGCCACCAATAGGTGCATTCTTCCAGACATAGTCGGTGGTCTGTGCCTTCACTTCATAGCCTGGAAACCCAATACTCACGAGAAGTAAACAGAGAAAGGCTAGTGTCTTTTGCCTGAACTGCAGAAATACCGGAGAGGAGGTGAAAGATCTGAAGACAAAAAGTGGTAATTTGGTTTTCATAGAGTTTATGGTGTTTAAATAAATCGTGGGAGAAAATTGGCAAAACGAAACGCGCTACCCTTTGTTTGAGGATTTGACGAAAGTTCTGACAATATGACATCACACTGGGATGGCCTCGGGAAGTTTAGCGGCAGCAGACATATCTTCATAACCGCAATTATTCTCGTAACTAAAGGTTGCAAAACTACTGTAATGTTTCAGAAGATGGAGTGCTCAAATGTTGCAGATCATGGCTGGAAATATTTCAAATTCTGATTTTCATAGGAATTTTGCTCATTTAAATTTAGTTACATGCCTTTTCTTTTAGTATCGATATATCTCATCTCTTGATTTAATAGCAACCGCCATTCCCAACAAAAGTCTTCTGAAAAACCGTTCAACAGTGAGGTTACATGCACTAAAGGCAAGAATAAAGGTGTTAGTTGCTGGTTTTGTCATTTTATCAGTTTTTGTGTGTCCTATTGTATATTTGCAATGACACACGGTAATGAGGTAGGAGTAAAAGGATGTCAATGTCAATTGATGATTTGATTCTTCCTGACACTTTTTTGACACGAAATCTATATAACTATTTGATTATCAAATAGAAATATGTTCCTGTTCTGGGCACTTGGCGAAAGCCGGAGAGAATATCTCCGGCTTTCTTGTTTTAGAAGAATCATTCCTCTTTGCCCCCCAATACAATCTGCCTACATTAAATATTAAGAGAATTTGTATTTTAGCGCCCTTATATCAGAACCAGGTGTAAAATCCTAGCCCTTCATGTAGCTAATACTAAATCAAAAATGAAAAGATGTAATCTTATTTCCCCATTCGTCCTAATTTCAGGACTCTTGTTCGTAATGTTCATCACTTCCTGCGGTAAAGACGGTGCTACAGGTCCAGCCGGTCCAGCCGGCGCGGCTGGTGATTCAAGCACTGTGATTTATTCCGATTGGCTGGATGTGACGTATAAGCCAGACACTATACATACTTCAGGTGGTGGTATAGATACTGTAGGCTTCTATGCTATTATTAACGTACCTAAACTCACCCAGGATTTGCTGAGTACTGCGGATGTCAAAGTATACGTCAACACGAATAATGTAAGTGATCCAGTCATTTATTCGTTGCCTTATAATGCCCAGTCAGGTCTTACATCGCTGTTTCGGCTTACACGCAGACAATTCAGTTGTATTCCAATGCGGACGTGGGTACCCTAACTTCAAATGATGGTACGAAATATCAACAATACCGGTACATGATTATTCCCGGTAATACGCAGGCAAGATCGGCTGCTGTAAACTGGTCCGATTATTCCAAGGTAATAGCGTATCTCGGGTTAAAAAATTAAAAATAAAGCGGCTGTCTTAAAAGTAACTAAGACAGCCGCTTTACTTTTAATTTTTCAACTAGCTTTTTAATTACATAGGATGCAATGTTGCCTGCAGTACTATTGTAGATGCCTCTTCAAATACTTTGCGGTTTCTGATTTTTTGTTTTTTAAAAGCGCCGCAACTGTGCCTTCAAAAATCAAATTGCCCCCATATTTTCCAGCGCCAATACCAATATCTATAATCCAGTCGCCTTGCGCAATGATGTCTAAATTATGCTCAATAACAATCAACGTGTTCCCATGATCTACAAGTTTGTTCAATATTTTCATTAGCTTTTGTGTATCGGATGGATGAAGACCTGTGCTAGGTTCATCCAACACCAAAATGTTGTTGCGATCGCCTAATTCTCTGGTTAATTTGAGTCTTTGCCTTTCTCCGCCTGAAAAACTGCTTAAGCGTTGACCTAACGTCAAATAATCTAAACCCAATTCCATCAGTAACTCAAAGTGGTGGGTAAAAGTATTATTGTTAAAAAAAAGCTTTGCTTCATCTACTGTAAGATTCATGACTTCCGAGATATTTAACTCATGGTAGCGATACTTTAATACATCAGGATCAAAGCCACTTCCGCCACATACTTCGCAGGGTTCTTCTATATCTTCCATAAAAGCCAGGTCAATCTTTTCCACCCCAAGGCCCTTGCAATTAGGGCAAGCTCCTTCTCCATTTCTGCTGAACAACTTGTTACTGACATTATTTGATTTCGCAAATAGATTGCGGATACTATCAGATATGCCGAGATAAGTCAGAAGGGTGGCCCTCGCACTTGCGGCAAACAAAGATTGGTCAATGATCTTCACATCAGAAAATTGCATGGGCAATACTTTACTGATTAAAGAACTTTTACCCGAACCTGCCACTCCCGTTACAACCGTCAATACATTTTTAGGAATATTTACTGTGAGGTTTTTCAGGTTGTGCAACTGCGCATTTCTAATAGTCAGGAACGTTTCGCTTTTTCTGGGCGATGCGTTAAAAGTTCTTATGGCTGAAAAATATCTACCCGTCTTTCCCCTGGATTGTTTCAAACCTGTAAACGCCCCTTCGTACACGACTTCGCCACCTTTTCTTCCCGATAATGGGCCCATATCTACAATATGATCAGCAATTTTAATCAGATCCGGGTCATGTTCTACAATCAGAACTGTGTTGCACTTATCTTTTATCTGTTTAATGATACCGGCAATATTTTCCAGGTCTTTCGGATGAAGGCCGATGCTGGGTTCGTCAAAAATGTACAACAGATCTTCAAGGCTATTACCCAAATGTCGCACCATTTTTATCCGCTGCGATTCGCCGCCTGAAAGTGTGTTAGTAATCCTGTCAAGTGTTAGATACTGAAGTCCTATGTTCACTACGTTTTCCAGTTTTCTTTGTAACTCGTTCAACACTGTTTCATACGATTTTGAGGAAAGCGATTTGATAAATTCCAGTAATTCATCTATCGGTAATGCCGCACAATCAGCGATGTCTTTGCCTTTGATTTTACAAGACAAAACTCTGTCGTTTAACCGTTTACCGTGACAGGAGGGACAGGTCTTTGAAACAACTATTTTTTTCAGGTCATCCTTCCTTATTGAGAGTTCTCTGGAATCTTTTTTTAAAATATCATTTTCTATACGTGTCAACACTCCAGCATATGTAGCAGATTTGTACCAATTTTTGCCTGGATGTTTCGGTTTATGTTCTTTTGAATACAATAATAGATCCCATTCAGCCTGCGTATAATCCTTCAATTTCTTGGTGTTATCAAAATACCCCGATTCCGTATACCTCAACCATCTATAACCACCAGGCTGAAAAGTCGGAAATAAGATAGCTCCTTCATTCAAGGACTTATCTTTATCGAATAGATGTTCGATACTAATAGTTTGCTTGTAGCCCAGGCCCTCACAAACAGGACACATTCCCTGAGGATTGTTGAAAGAAAAAATATTGGAATAACCCACAAAAGGTTCCCCCAATCTTGAAAACAATAACCGTAGCGAAGCATAAATATCCGTAGCGGTGCCAACGGTAGAACGGGCGTTGCCTCCCAATCTTTTTTGATTGATAATGACAGGCACATTCAGATGCTCAATTTTATCAACATCCGCTACACCGAGCTGGGCCAGCCTGTTACGAACAAAACTGTTTTGTGTTTCATTAATCTGGCGCTGTGCTTCAGCCCCAATTGTTTCAAAAACCAATGATGATTTTCCCGAACCTGATACACCGGTAAAGACAGTAATTTTGTTTTTGGGAATTTCTAAGGAAATATTTTTAAGGTTATTCTGTCTTGCGCCTGTTATCTTAATCACTTTCATAGCAACTATTTAGAGTGTAGGATCACTGCAGTATTGCAGACAACACGCAGATTTTATGCTATTCTACGCTATATCTCAAAAATACTAAATCTTGCCATTCAACAAAATAGCATTATACATTCTGTATTGTTATTAGGACAATCAGTTCTCCTTAAATATATCAAAACATGAAAGCAACTGATTAGAGCAAATGCTATAAATCGAACTTGTTTGAAGAAATTAAGGGGCATGTGCATTTAATGCCTTTGAGCATTAATGGGTATTCATGAGTATTTGTAGCCCGGATGTTCATGGACTCGTATCGAACATATTGCGCAAATAAACGAATGTGACCTGGAGACCACTTTAGGCGGAAAAGCGCAGGTATACCTGGGCTATTATGAACATTGAAAAAGAAATGGAGCATGCCACTCCATAACTAGGGGCTTGTGCTCCATCAATTTTTAACGATCTTTGAAAATAGGTGTAAGCGCTAATCAGTTGCCTCAGCGCTTACACAATATATTTTATAGTCTCTGTTTTAGCCGTCAAAGTATCTATCAGGCTACACAATTAAACTCTTACCAAATCCAATTACCAAAATCCCCCTTACATCTTTATACTAACACTCCTACCCTCATAGTCCACCACCTTTCCTTCGTTCCCCCCCTTTTCATTTCCAACCAGAATAACAGTAAATCTACGCTTTCCAAGCATACCTGGGAATTCCCCTTTCCTATCTCCAATAGTAAGCATTCCGGCTTTATCATCCCACTTAAAACTAATAGTAGAATATATTCACTTTTCGTAGTTATAATTGTCATTGCCATCTTCATACAATACAAACCTTGCATCAGACCCCGGATATACACGTATCTCAAGATGCTCCCATTTCTTTT
>NZ_JBCNKH010000057.1:0-35975 GCF_039596135.1 Chitinophaga sp. | reverse complement strand
AGTTGCGTCTTGTACAAGCCCCTGCTGCACATAGGTTTCCAGCCCATTGGAATGGGTGTAAGCCCCTACCGGCAATGCCGGATCGGACAGGTGCAACAGGTGTGGCAACCATTTTTGCATAATTATCATTTAGTAGTCAGCTGCAGTATCTTACTGAATAAGGTTGTGCCCGATCCATGCTCATGTGGCTGTACATTACTTCGCAGCATATTTGTCAATACCCGCTGTTCCTGTTTCGGCGCATATCCTTTAGCTTCCAGCCAGCGAAACAATGGTTCTTCGTATGGCACCAATACTTCTTCGCCAACGATGAACAAAGGCAGGTGTTTATTACCGATCTCGTAACAGATAGTTGCCATATCCAGCATGGTGGCAGGTATGAGCACGATAGCAGCAGCGGGCAGTATACTCACGGCGATGACTGTATTTTCATCCATCCAGAGAATATCTCCATCCTGCAATACCGGTAATTCCTTCACCACTTTCCACCCTATTTCGCACCCATTCAGCGTATGACGGCGCATGATTTTTTTGCCTGTCTCAAACCATTCCAGCTGCAAAAGGTCTACTACCCGCGCACCAATGTCCGCAGATTTCACATTTCCCTGTATTGAGTTTATCAGGATCATTTAGAATAGAAAATAACGTTGAGCTAATGGCAGTACAGTAGCAGGTTCACAGGTCACTACCTTCCCATCTACCGATACTTCGTATGTTTCAGGATTCACCTTGATATCAGGCGTGCTGTTATTGTGAACCAGGTCTTTCTTGCCAATATTGCGGCAGTTCTTCACTGGCAATACGATCTTCTGCAACCCATAAGTAGCAGCAATATTATTGTTCACAGCCGCCTGGCTTACAAAAGTGACACAGGTATTGTGCAATGCTTTTGAAAACGCGCCAAACATCTCCCTGTATATCACTGGTTGTGGCGTAGGAATAGACGCATTCGGATCGCCCATCCTGCTACAGATAATCATACCACCTTTGATGATCATTTCCGGTTTTGCCCCGAACAGTGCGGGTTTCCACAGCACAATGTCCGCCAGCTTGCCGGCTTCCAGGGAACCTACATGTTCAGCAATGCCGTGTGTAATAGCAGGGTTGATGGTATACTTGGCAACATACCGTTTTGCCCTGAAGTTGTCATTCTCTTTGTCTTCAGGCAGGTAGCCTCTTTGTTTTTTCATTTTATCCGCAGTCTGCCAGGTACGGATAATCACCTCGCCCACACGGCCCATGGCCTGTGAGTCAGAGCTCATCATACTGAATACCCCCATGTCGTGCAGAATGTCTTCTGCGGCAATCGTTTCCGGGCGGATGCGGCTGTCAGCAAAAGACACATCTTCCGGCACACTCTTATCCAGGTGGTGACATACCATGAGCATGTCTAAGTGCTCGTCGATAGTATTCACGGTATATGGCCTGGTCGGATTGGTAGAAGATGGCAGGATGTTGGGGTACATAGCAGCCTTTATAATGTCTGGTGCATGCCCGCCACCAGCGCCTTCTGTGTGATACGTATGAATCACACGGCCGTTGATGGCCTGAATAGTATCTTCCAGGAAACCGGATTCATTCAGGGTATCTGTATGGATGGCTACCTGCACATCGTACTTATCGGCCACCTTCAGGGAGGCATCTATTACGGCTGGGGTAGCGCCCCAGTCTTCATGTATTTTTAATCCCAGCGCGCCGGCCTCAATCTGTTCTTTCAAAGGTTCTACTGTGGCACAGTTACCCTTGCCAAGAAAACCCAGGTTCATGGGGAAGGCATCTGCCGCTTCCAGCATTTTGCGAATGAACCAGGCGCCGGGAGTGACGGTGGTTGCATTTGTTCCATCGGCAGGTCCGGTACCACCACCGATCATGGTAGTGATACCACTATGCAGGGCATGGGTGATCTGCTGTGGACTAATAAAGTGAATATGTGTATCAATGCCCCCGGCAGTAGCGATCAGGCCTGCGCCACCATGTACTTCTGTACTGGCGCCAATGATCATGTCAGGGTCTACGCCATCCATGGTATCGGGGTTGCCGGCCTTGCCTATTTTTACAATACGGCCATCCTTGATGCCAATGTCCGCCTTCACAATGCCCCAGTGATCGATAATCATTACACTGGTAATCACCATATCCAGCACACCGTCATTGCGGGTAGCAGTGGAGGATTGCGCCATCCCGTCGCGGATAGTTTTACCCCCGCCAAATTTGGCCTCATCTCCGTATACAGTATAGTCTTTTTCTATTTCAATGATGATATCGGTATCTCCCAGTCTCACCTGGTCGCCCGTGGTAGGGCCATACATGGCAGCATACCGTGCCCTGTTGATCTGCAGACTCATGATGGATTATTTTTAAAGTGACCGTCATTGATCTTTTTCATGGCTTGTGTTTCCGAAATGGCAGTGGTAGTGGTACCATTCACCAGGTTGTTCATGCCATAAGCATTCCTGGCGCCACCAAGACTGACCAGTTCCACTGTTTTTTCTTCGCCCGGTTCAAAACGCACAGCAGTGCCTGCCATAATGTTCAGGCGCTTGCCAAAAGCGGTTTTGCGGTCAAAGGAAAGCATGCGGTTGACTTCGAAAAAATGTGTGTGCGATCCGATTTGTACAGGTCTGTCGCCGGTGTTCACCACGGTGATGGTGGCAGTATCACGACCTTCGTTGGCGTTAATATGACCGGGCTTAATAAAGTATTCTCCGGGAATCATAACATAGATTTTGGTTTTATCTGATAGGATGGTGTACAGTCACCAGCTTGGTGCCATCTGGAAAAGTAGCTTCAATCTGGATTTCGTCTATCATTTCCGGTACTCCCTCCATCACGTCGTCGCGGGTGAGGATCGTTGCACCGTATTGCATGAGTTGTGCCACGGACTGACCATCCCTGGCGCCTTCCTGCAGGCGGCTGCTGATCAGCGCTATGGCTTCAGGATAGTTCAGTTTTACTCCCCTGGCCTTTCGCTTTTCAGCCAGCTCACCAGCCAAAAAGAGTAATAGTTTCTCCTGTTCCCGGGCTGTTAAATGCATACTTCTTTAGATTTTGGGTTATGGGGTAAATTACAAAAAAAGCCGGATGATCAATCCGGCTTTCTAACTTATTAAAATTAATTCTATGCAGAGTTTCTTCCCGCGTTGATAATCCCAAATGAACATCTAACGACTAATTTCTCGAAAATTTCCTTCAGTCCGTCACCATTTCCGGTCTCATTCATCTCCCGGATGCGGGTTAATGCATACTGCTGTATAGTGAGTAATGGCAGCACGATACGTTCACGCATCTGGATGGACAACTGGTCTACAGGATAATGAGACATCAGATCAGAATGTCCTGTCAGTTTCAACAGGTAAGTACGGGTACGCTGGAATTCATCGTGAATCAGTGTCCATACTTCTCCGAACTGTGGATGATTTTTGTAAGCAGCGGTGAGTGGGAAGTAACACTTCTTCATCGCCATTTCACAGTTATCCAGCAGGGTACGGAAGAACAGGGAATTTTTATACAGGTCCTGCAGTTGTTCCCATTTACCGTCTTTTTCCATTTTTTCCATGCTGTAACCTACACCGAAGAAACCGGGAACGTTTTGTTTAATCTGGCTCCATGCACCTACATAAGGCACGGCTCTCAGGTCGTTCAGGTTCAACTTGGCAGAGCCATTTCTCTTGGAAGGACGGCTGCCAATGTTGGTTTCGGCATAGTAGCGCAGCGGGCTGGCGTAGTTCAGGTAATCCAGGAAATCAGGATGGTTCTTCAGTTCATTAAAGGACTCAAAGCCCAGATCGGCCAGTGCCTGCAATGTTTCTTCCTGCTCGGCGGTCAGTGTCTTTTCACGGCTGGAGAAAATTCCGTTGGCAATACCGGCATGTACGAGTTGTTCAATATTATACTGGGCAGATTCCACCGTTCCAAAATTGGAACTGATCGTCTGGCCCTGTATAGTCAGCTGAATTTCTTTATTTGCAATGTTGCGGCCCATAGATGCATAGAACTGATGGGTTTTTCCACCACCTCTTGCCGGAGGACCTCCACGGCCGTCAAAAAAGACTACACTGACACCATATTCTTTAGAGATAGCACTCAGTTCTTCTTTCGCTTTGTATATGCACCAGTTAGCCATCAGATAGCCACCATCCTTGGTTCCGTCAGAGAAGCCGAGCATGATAGTCTGTATATTGGAGCGCTGTTGCAGGTGCGTTCTGTATTCTCCATTAGAATAGAGGGAGCGCATTACATCGCCGGCATGACGCAAGTCGTCGATAGTTTCGAACAGCGGTACGATGTCTACGCTCAGTTCTTTGCGATCCCAACCACTCAGCAGGAACAGGCCGTATACTTCCATCACATCCAGTGCGCTGGTGGTGTGGCTGATGATGTAGCGGTGACAGCCAAACTCCCCGTTTGCATCCTGGATTGTTTTGATAGCCTTGATGGTAGCCAGGGTATCCTGTTGCAATGGTTCAGTCACGATAGCTGGATCGGCGGCTGTTTTTACCTGCAGCAGTGCACTGATCTTTTCATCGTCACTGAGGTCTGCATAGTTCTTTGGCAGAAGGTCAGAACCTGCTGCAATCCGGGCCAGAAGTGGTCCGTGTACGGAGCTGTCCTGGCGAATATCCAGCGTGGCAAAGAACAATCCGAACAGCTCAACCCTTACAATAAGGTCATCGAGCAGATTCAGGAACAGGGCATTGTTTTCCTCGATGAGGATAATGCGCACCCTGTACAGGGTATCGAGTATGTCCTGCCGGCACAGGTTTGTCTTGTGCCCGGGAATAAAGAGATTGCTATATAACTGTTGTTCCAGGGCAGCCAGCTCATTTTCGATGCCTTTGAAAGTCAGGCGACGCTTGAGGCGGCGTACATCCAGGTAATAACATTTAATAATACCACCGCGCAGGGCATCTGCCACACGCAGGGTGGTATCTGCATTTACAAATGGGTTACCATCGCGGTCACCACCAGGCCAGAAGCCCATGCGGATCACCGGATTGTTACCATTGATAGCGGCAGGAAAGTGAGATTTGAGGCGGGATACGATCTTGCCGGCAGCGGTATAGAACGTATTTTCCAGGAACCAGATCAGGCTGATAGCCTCGTCATAAGGTGTTGGCTTTTCCTTCTTAAAAAAAGGCGTTTTACCTAACTGCTTCAGGTAGGAGTCCACCTGGGCAGTATTATCATTAATCAAAGCCCTTGACAGGTCATTGATAATACTTAAAACATTGCCGGGATAGAATTGCGTAGGATGGGCAGTCAATACAAGGCGTACTGAAAAATCCTGCAACTTCGAAGCCAGTTCATCCTGCTTCTGCTCAGCCACCACTTCAGATTCCAGGTGACTCAGCGAACCGGTGCCATTCATGTCATGAATGTGGCGGAATGCAGCATCTTCCAATGCATCGAACAATACAACCTGACGTTCTGCATATTGTACAAAACGGAATAGCATATCAATCCGCTGCTGTTCATTGGCATTGGTATACTGCTCGAAAAAAGAAGTGAGAATTTCCTGCGGACTTTTTTCCTTTCCATATCCCTCTTCACAATGGATCAGGAATAACGAGAGAAAGACGCCGGTCTTCTCCACCTTATGAAAAGGTAGAGCAGTAAAAAGGCTGTTGTATAACTGGAACTTGGTGCCGACCAAATTCTTAAACAACTGTAGAGTGTTATTTACCGGTGCTTCCATATCTGATTTTACTAATTTTTAGTGACCCAAAGCCAACCGGGAGGTAAAAGTAGTACAAAATAGTTACAAAGTTTAATAGAAAAACTGGCTAAAAAATATGCCACGGCATATAGCCGTGGCACGCAAAGGGTCCCCCCCTCGTTGCAGTTGAGAGCAAACGTTAATTGAACAATAGGTTAGGGTAAAAAGTAATTAGTATCTTAAAAAATTGTTATGCTTTGTGTGAGAGAAGATGGGGAATTAATTTTGCAGCGTGTACCTGACAGGGAGGTTAAATTGTACACTTACCGCTTCACCGTTTTGTTTGCCCGGTTTCCACTTTGGCATTTTCTTTACTACGCGGATGGACTCTTCTTCAAGGCCACCACCTTTAACCGCACCAATTGTTTTGACATCGCTGATATTGCCCTGCTTGTCTACAACAAACTGTACGGACACTATTCCCTGTATTTCGTTTTCCTGCGCCACGCGAGGATAATTTACGTTGTCATGAAGAAACTTTAACAACGCTTCTTCACCACCCGGGAATGAAGGCATGATTTCAACAAAAGTAAATACCGTTTCTTTCGCTGCTGCCTTAGGCGCTTCTACTACATGAGAGGTACCATCTCCACCTAGCATGGATGCGATATCTGCACCATTAAGATCATCCCCTTTTATATTGGCAACTGCAATAGATTTGTTACCAATACTATCCAGTTTTACCACTTCGTCTTCAGCACGAACTAATTCATCACGGGTGATAACAGGAGGAGTAACTTTAATGGATGATACGGCCGGCGGAGGGGTTGTGGCAACAGGAGGCGGAGGAATTACCTTGTCTTCTGCAGGAGGTAAATTTTCCAGTACAGTAGTTTTAGCAACAGGGGCATCATTTCGTATACCCGTTGACGCTGCAAACAGGTTATTACTCAATACATATCCACCAATCACTACCAAAGCAATGGAAGCTGTACCTATCAAGGCTTTGCGAACACGCTTATCTTCACTTCTGCGGAGATCATATGCGCCGTATGCTTTGTTACGACCCTCGAAGAGAATGTCGAGGAAATCTGCATTGTAAATGTTTATTGTATTCATGTGTTGAACATTTACAATAGAGATGCCGGGCTAAAACAATTCCATATGATAAAGGAGAAATATTTTTTTAGCTTTTAAAAAATCCATTCCAGATTGATATCCGGATCGGGACACCTATTTTGCTAAAGGAAGTATTCACTATCTTATAATAAAGTAATTTCTTTCAGATGTTGTATCAGTGCAAGACGCTAATATGCCAGGGGCGCGGGGGGATACGTTACATTATAATTTACCACCAATAAATCTGCAACATACCTTACCCCGCAAACCTGTCCGGCATTTCTTTTTCTATTTACAGCTTATAGCAAACAAAATTCCTGCGGTTTGTATCGGTTTCTATTAGTCTACCGATTCTGTAGACAAATATACGGTAACCTGTTTTACATTTCCAAATATGATTGAAAGTATTTTTTAAAAATCTGTGAGAATTTAATGTCGGCCGTAGTTTTGCTACCATTAATAGAATAACTAGATTTGATACATGACACGCCTTATTCTGCCTTGCTTAACCTGCCTGTTGTCGTTTTCTGCATATGCACAACAACCTGCAGACACTACCCAACTTCCTGAAGTACAAGTCATGGCCTATCCGGGCAAAAAATACTCCTTCTTACAGGTACCTTCCAGCAGTGCTGTCATTACCGAAAAACAAATATTATTACAACAAGGTACCACACTCATCCCCACCCTGAACACCGTTCCGGGCGTACGAATGGAAGAACGTTCCCCCGGCAGTTATCGCTTATCCCTGAGGGGCAGCCTGTTACGCTCTCCCTTCGGCATCAGGAACGTGAAGGTGTATATAGACGAAATTCCATTTACAGATGCAGGTGGCAACACATATCTGAACCTCTCGGACGCAGGCGCCTTTTCTGGCATAGAAGTGCTGAAAGGCCCCGATGGCAGCCAGTTCGGAGCTAACTCCGGGGGCGTGGTACTCCTCCACCCTACCGGTACACTCCCTGATACCGCCCATCTGAAAGCAGATGTACAGGGAGGCAGCTATGGCCTTTTCCATGAAGAGGCAGGCTGGCAGCAACAATGGAACAAATACCGGGTCAATATATATGAAGGCATACAGCGCTCGGATGGTTACCGCCAGAATAGCGCGCTAAAAAGATATTATATCCAGACCGCCCAGCAATGGCAATACAATCCGCATAACAGTCTTAAACTGGTTGCATTCTACAGCGATATGGATTATCGCACCCCGGGAGGACTCACCGCCGCCCAGGCTGCCGCTAATCCCCGCGCCGCCAGGCCCGCCACTGCTACCCTGCCCGGCGCCATTGAGCAACATGCAGGTATCCGTAACAAAACCGCTTTGGGAGGTTTAGTACACACCGCCCAGTTATCTACCCACTGGAAACATGTGCTCACCCTCTACGGCATCAATACACACTTCGAAAATCCCTTTATTACGAACTTTGAAGCCAGGGATGAAAACACCGCCGGCGCCCGTACTTATATCGCACTACAGGATCAACCCATCAATGGTACCAATATACATGTAGACTGGACTACCGGCCTTGAATGGTCGCAAACCAGTTCCGACATTGTAAACTATGGCAATAACAAAGGCAAAAGAGACACTGTGCAGGCAGCCAGCAATATCACCGCCGGCCAGCATTTCTTTTTTACCAGCCTTTCTATACGCCCCGGTACACAATGGATAGTAGAAGCAGCATTGAGTGCGAATTATTTCAAATATCGGTTTGAAGAAGGCAAAAAGAAGTTCGATGCTGAGCTGATGCCCCGCTTTAGTATTTCTTATCTCATTCTACCTGAATGGTCCGTACGTGCTTCCGTAAGCAGGGGTTATTCTCCGCCTTCCATTGCAGAAGTACGCGCTACTGATAATATCATCAATACTACTTTACAGGCAGAAACAGGCTGGAATTATGAAGCGGGATTTCGTTTACAAGGCGAACGGCATCAATATCAACTGGATGCATCCGTCTTCTATTATAAATTACAGGATGCTATCGTGCGCCAACTCCATGATGACGGTACAGAATACTTCATCAATGCCGGCGGCACCGAACAAAAAGGTATCGAAGTACAAGGCATGGCATGGTTTACAAAATGGCTGCAATTCAATGGTAGCTATACATATAGCCATTTCATTTTCAGTGATTACAATGTAGCGGGTAAAAATCTGTCCGGCCATGCCATCACCGGCGTACCCCGCCATGTGGCAAATGCAGGACTGCTGGCGCAATTGCCTGCGCACCTCTCAGTATATGCACAATACACATTTACAGATAAATTGCCACTCGATGATGCAAACACCGCTTACGCCAAACAATATCATTTGTTACAAGGAAAAGTAAGCTGGCAGATGATGCGGAACGTGACGCTCTATGCAGGTGCTGATAACATCCTGAATCAATTCTATAGCCTGGGCAATGACCTGAATGCAGTGGGTAACCGTTACTTTAACCCAGCTGCCCTGCGCAACTATTACGGTGGTGTAAGAGTAAATCTCTAACAAGAAAGGGGCCGCCTAAAGGCCGCCCCTACACACATTGGATCAAAAAAAACAAAAAAAATATAGATTAAACAAGTTGCCCGCTTTTGTAATGGACTGCAGACAAAGTCCTGAGCCTTTCGGCTGCAAATTCAGGCGTTATATCCCTTTGCGGATTCGCCAGCATCTCGTATCCTACCATGAATTTCTTCACTGTCGCAGAGCGCAGTAATGGCGGATAAAAATGCATATGCCAATGCCATTCAGGATGCTCGCCCCCATCATTCACTGGTGCCTGGTGCATACCAGCAGAATATGGAAATGATGTTTCGAATAAGTTATCGTATCGGATAGTCAGTTGTTTCAGAATATCAGCCAGCCCTGTTTTTTCATCTTCGTTGAATTGCAGTACAGACTGTACATGACGACGGCTGATGATCATCGCTTCGTAAGGCCATACTGCCCAGAAAGGCACCAATGCCACGAAATGTGCATTTTCTGCAATGATCCTCACTTTTTCTTTCACCTCTTTGTCCAGGTAGGCGGACAACAGGCTTTTGCCATGCTTGTCAAAATACAGCTTTTGCTGACGGGTTTCTTTTTCCAGCTCCATTGGTATGTTCTCTGATGCCCAGATCTGCCCATGTGGATGCGGATTGCTACAACCCATAATATCTCCTTTATTTTCGAAGATCTGGATGTATTTAATGTAGTCCACTGCTTTCAGCGCTTCATACTCTTTTACCCACAGGTCTACTACCTGGCGGATGGCAGGAACCTCCATTTCGGGGAGGGTGAGGTCATGCCTTGGGCTAAAGCAGATCACACGGCAAAGGCCTTTTTGTGACTGTGCTACCAGCAGTTCATCTTCGTTCACATTGCCAGATGGTGTGTCTGACAACAAAGCAGAGAAGTCGTTCGTAAAGGCGATCGGACCTGTGTACGCTTCATTCCTGCTGCCATCGGCACGTGTATTGGTTGGACACAGGTAACAGTCTTCCACATAGGAAGGACGCTGTACCAACGCTGGCGCTTCTACTTTTCCCTGCCATGGTCTTTTGGAACGGTGGGGAGAAACGAGTACCCATTCTCCGGTCAGGATATTCAGTCGGGTATGGGGATGAGATGTTAAATCAAAGGTATTTTCAGACATTGCTCTTAGTGATTTCACTTGACAAGGTTATCTGCGTGAAGGCACGCCTCCACGCAGATGGAAATGGTATATTAGTTATTCACCAGGTTGTTGACAGTACGGCAACCGTCTTCAATGCTGGTCACATATGCTTTCAGATTCGTATTGAACTGTTGTTTATAGCCGGCAGCTGCTTTTTCCAGCAGGGCTGGTACAGCAGTTTTCTTCACGATATTGATGGTACAGCCGCCAAAGCCGCCACCCATCATACGTGCACCCAGCACACCATTTTCACCGGCAGCAAATTCTGCCAGCCAGTTCAGTTCAGGGCAGCTTACATTATACAGCTTATCGAGGCCCTCGTGCGTAGCAAATACTTTTTTACCGAAAGAAACAAGGTCGTCATGCTGCAGATCAATACAGGCATCCTGTAAACGCTGGATTTCTTCCACTACATAACGGCAACGGTTATATACGGTGGCATTCTTACCTTTTACATAGGCATCCAGCATATCCATACTTACATCGCGCAGGCTGTTCACCTGTGGGTGGTGTGCCTTTACCCAGGCTACCCCCTGCTCACATTCAGCACGGCGGGTATTGTATTCGGAAGATGCCAGGGAGTGCTTCACCTGTGTATCCAGCAGAACGAGGTTCACATCGTCAAAATTGAATGGGATGTATTCATATTCCAGGGAGCCACAATCCAGTTTGATCAGCTGTTGTTTTTTTCCGAACATGCTGGCAAACTGGTCCATAATACCACAACGTACACCTACGAACTGGTTTTCGGCAGCCTGTGACAGGAGCGCCATTTCTTTACGACCCAGGCCAAGGCTAAACAGTTCATTCAGGCCAAATACGGTAGCACATTCCAGTGCTGCGGAGGATGAGAGGCCGGCGCCCAGGGGAACATTACCGCAAAATGCACATTCAAACCCATTGATGATATGGCCACCCTGCTGCAATTGCTGCACAACGCCCAGCAGATAATCAGGCCAATGCTGTTTCGTACGCTCCAGTTTATCCAACGACCCGGTGAAAGTATCATTCACATCCAGTGCATGCAGCACAATTTTGTTGTCGTTGCGCTTGATAATGGCGAGGTAGATAGCTTTGTCAATAGCGGCAGGTAATACGAATCCATTGTTGTAATCCGTATGTTCTCCAATGAGATTGATACGTCCTGCAGCTCTTACCATAATTGGTTCCTGATCAAAATGCTGCTGGCAATAAGCGTTAAGTTTAGCTTGCTCCACGTTCTAATTTTTTAATCAAAGTTTATTGATCTTAATTAACCCCTGTCAGGGATTTGATCACCGTAATTTCTTCTGTGCTGTAAGGAGTACCGTCTTGTCTGAAAATGTCGTGGAACCAGATTTTGGGTTCTGCGCCGTCAGGCATAGGTGTGTCCCAGGCATAGATCGTGTTGGTCTTTCCGGATACGAGGCCCCAGTTGTAAGCAGCTACATTTTCCTTTTTCAGGAGCGGCATAATGTTCGCAAAGCGGCTGCCACGGGAGCGGGCCATGTATTCAGTGCAGATCAGCGGACGACCATATTTACGCAGGGTGTCGATTACTTCCTGGTGTTCCTTTTCGTCAGCATAGTTGTGATAGGTGATCACATCTGAATTGTTCAGTTGGAATTCATTCAGCTTAGTGAGACTTTTATTCCATACACCGGAGCTGATGGGCTGTTCTGTATTAGCTTCTCTGCCCCAGGTGAATACGAGTTGTAATAAAGGCAGGCTTTTGTCTCCGTAGTCAGAGTTGCCTGGTTCGTTATAAAGATCCCACAGGAGGATGCGTTTGTCTTTCCTGAAGGAGGTCATTACATCATTTACATATTTGTGCAGGGTGTCGTTCAGCTGTGGAGAGCTTTCCCTGCGGATACCCGGGTCCTGCAGCCAGCCGGAGTTGTGGATACCGGGTTTGGGGGCTGGTTGGGTACCGGTGGCGTAAGTTTTGTTCCAGCAGTCGTCGAAGAGTACGAAGATGGTGGAGATGCCATAGCGGTCAGCGATGCCCAGGTAAGTGTTCAGGCGATCCTTAAAGCCCTGGGGATCTTGTTCCCAGGCGGCATGATGGAGGAATACGCGCATGGAATTGAAACCTATAGAGGCGGCGTAGCCTAGATCACGGCTGATGGTAGTAGTATCGAAGGTAGCGGCCTGCCACATTTCCAGCTGGTTGATGGCAGAGCTGGGGACGAAGTTGGCGCCACGCTGCCAGGTGTGTGATTTATACCATTTCTGAGCTTGCTTTTGGGACCATTGTGGTCGCGGCTGTGCGTTTGCGACAACGGCCATCGTTGCAAACAGCAGGGCGAGTAATGAAACTTTTCCTTTCATGCTTTTCAGTTTTTTGTGGAGCTGTATAGATGTTGGATTTAATAAGGGAGGTTATTAGATCTTTTTTCTATAGCCATGGAATTTTTTTCCTGTTTAAAAAAGTGGAATCGCGGTATAAAAATAGAAGATTTACGTAAACGATTACAATAAATCTTGTAAAAGGCGAAAAGTTTTGTATAATTAATTGTAAATCATCTAATTATTTTTATGTAATCGTTTACATTAGAGAGGCATTTCCTACGGAAAAGATGTTAATTTGATGGATTGCGCCTGACGGCGCAGGCTATAAAATTTCCCTTTATTACCTCCTCATCGACGATTGCCTATACACCGGTACCGGATCCAACACCACCCTCGACTTTACCAGGGTCCCCTGCTCCCCCTCATTAATCAACTCCATCAGCAACTTAAACGCCTCCTTCCCCATCTGTACCGTCTGCTGATCTATACTGGATAAACTCGGTGTGATATGCTCATCAAACGATTCATTTGCAAATCCTACTACTCCAAACGCCTCCGGCATATCTATCTCCCTGTCTTTCAATTCCTTCACTGCCCCCAGGGCCGTAAAGTCCTCTACAGCAAATACCGCATCCGGTGGCTGTGGCAGGGCCAGAAAATGCTGAATCGCCTGCCTGCCCGCCTCTATCGAGACGTTTCCCTGGTAGATCAGGTCCTCTTCTACAGGAATACCATATGCCGCCAGGGCAGATTTATACCCTTCCAGGCGATCTTTGAAGATCTTCAGGTGCTGCTGCCCCGCAATGTGGGCCACTCTTTTATACCCCTGCCGGATCAGGTGCTCCGTAGCATAGTAAGCCCCCTTAAAATCGTCTACTACCACCGAAGGAATATTCAGGCTATCATTGGCCCGGTCAAAAAAGACCAGCGGCACACCCCGCTCCTTTATTTCAAGATAATGACTGAAGTCGAAAGTTTCCTTGGCAATAGAAGCCAGTATACCATCCACCCGGGTACTCAAAAAGGTTTCTATCCCTTTCTGTTCATACTCCGGCTGCTCATTAGACTGGTAAATCAATACATTGTAGCCATGCTGGTTGGCCATGCTTTCAATACCGTGGATGACAGAGCCAAAGAAGTTGATCTCCGCACTCGGAATAATGACCCCAATAATATTGGTCCTGCCGGAACGAAGTGACCATGCGATCCTGTCTCTCCGGTAGTTCATCCTCTCCGCCGTTTCCTGTACCATTTTACGGGTTTCCTCGCTGGTGCCCTTTCGGTTATTCAACGCCCGGGACACAGTCGCCCCCGTCAGGTTCAGCTCCCTTGCAATGTCTGCTATAGTAACTTTGTGGTTCAATAAAGGCTGTGTTTACTACTAAAGTATAAAATGATTATTTAATACAGCAAAAATAATGGAGGACGGTAAATTCCATATAGGCGGCATTTGCTGTCAGCAAATTATATTTCAACCCGATTCATTGTATTAAGAAAATCGTTGCATTATATTTATACCAATCTAATCCTTACCAATGCAAGCAGCCAATCAACGCTTTCTGCCACTGGACGTATTCCGTGGCCTTACCATCTGCTTTATGATCATTGTGAATACGCCCGGTAGTTATGATCACATATTTGCACCACTGGAACATGCTGCCTGGCATGGCTTCACACCCACTGACCTGGTTTTCCCGTCCTTCCTCTTCGCTGTGGGCAATGCCATGAGCTTTAGTATGCGCAAGTATTACGAACTGGGTAATGCGGCTGTACTCTCGAAGATTTTCAAACGCACCCTGCTTATCTTCCTGCTGGGATTCATCATGTACTGGCTGCCATTTGTAAGCCATACACCTGATGGCGGACTACAATTCAAGCCTTTCCACGACACCCGCATCATGGGCGTGCTGGAAAGAATCGCTCTCTGCTATTGTTTCGCTGCTCTCATGATCCGGTTCCTGCCTACAAGAGCAGTATGGATCATCAGCGCATTGTTACTGCTCGGTTACTGGTTCATTATGTACTTCGCAGGCGATCCATCCGACCCATATGGTAAGTTCACCAATGCTGCGATCCATTTCGATAAGTTAATTCTTGGTGAAAATCACATGTACCACGATAAAGGAGAGATCACCGAACCCGAAGGATTACTCAGTACACTACCTGCCATTGTGAATGTAGTGATCGGCTATTACACCGGCCTCTTTATCCAGGAACGCCGGCCCAATACACTTAGTATCCTGCTCCGCTTCGGTTGTGTATTCATTATCATTGCCAGTATATGGAACCTGGAATTCCCAATTAATAAGAAGTTATGGACCAGTTCCTTTGTACTGCTCACCGCAGGTCTGGACCTCCTGATACTGACTGCCCTCCTATATATTATAGATATAAAAGGGAAAACCAGCTGGACCGGTTTTTTCACCACCTTCGGGAAAAACCCATTATTTCTCTATCTTTTGTCAGAAGTGCTGGTTATATTCCTATATTTCTTTAGTATTGGGGACGAATCGGTATATGACTGGATCAGTAACCACATATTCCAATCAATAGCCCCGGGCAAAGTGGGGTCTCTCCTCTTTGCGATCACCTTCATGCTGTTGTGCTGGTGTGTGGGTAAAATTCTGGATAA
This sequence comes from Chitinophaga sp., assembly GCF_039596135.1. Classification (GTDB taxonomy): domain Bacteria; phylum Bacteroidota; class Bacteroidia; order Chitinophagales; family Chitinophagaceae; genus Chitinophaga. The sequence goes on along the minus strand of NZ_JBCNKH010000057.1, from coordinate 20,653 downwards.
AAAACGTATATACGTACGTGTGTAAGAAAGGTGATATAGTATATTCCCTTATCTTAGCTTCCTGAAAAACCCAACGTGTTTTGCTAAGTTTTGAGAAACTGTTAGTCATGAAATAGTATGGAACTATCGTTAAAGGGAAAAACCGCCCTGATCTGTGGCGCCACACAGGGAATTGGATTAGCCACAGCCAAAGAACTGGCCGCTTTAGGAGCTGAATGTATCTTAATGGCCAGAAACAAAGAGGCCCTGAAGGAAATTATACCTACGCTCGAAGCAGAACATTTTCAAGAGCATAGTTATCTTGTGGCCGACTTCCAATATCCAAAGGAAGTAGAAGAAGCAATCAAAACCCTCACTGAAAAACATTCTATACACATCCTGGTCAACAACACCGGAGGCCCTGCCAGCGGCCCGATCGTAGAGGCAGAAGTACAGGAATTCATAGCTGCCTTCAACCAGCATCTGGTCAATAATCATATACTTGCACAGGCCGTACTCACAGGTATGATCGGCGCTGGTTATGGCAGAATCATCAATGTGATCTCTACCTCTGTGAAAGCGCCGCTCAAAAACCTGGGCGTATCCAATACCATTCGCCTCTCCGTAGCTGCCTGGGCTAAGACCATGGCCACAGAACTGGCACAATATGGTGTGACCGTCAATAATATCCTGCCCGGTTCTACCAATACAAACCGGTTGCGCTCCCTGATTCAGACAAATGCCAAAAAGCGGGGGGTGGACCAGGCCATAATAGAACAGGAAATGCTGAATGAAATACCTGCAAAACGCTTTGGAGATGCAAAAGAAGTTGCAGCTGCAATTGCATTTCTCGCTACCCCGGCTGCAGGGTACATCACAGGAACGAGTATTCCCGTTGACGGCGGAAAGACACCCACCTTCTAAAAGAACTTATAAAGTAAAAGCCCCGGCAAATGCCAGGGCTTAATTCATCACTTTTTACTATTACAAATTGAACAAGTGTGTATCTGATTGTGCAAAAATCTTTTATCCGAAAGCATAATCAAGAGCGGAAAAGGAATTTTATTTACGCAAAGGGGAAAAACAAAAAAAGGGGGCAGTCTTAGACTGCCCCCTTTTTTCTTCTTATCTGACGTCGAACCAAAGGCGCGTAATCAACTGATCCGCTCCCTGGTGTGCCACAGCAGCTTTATAATTCGCCCCATTCAGCGCCTGCTCTGCTGAAGGATATGTCAACCTCAAAGGAATCTTTCCATCCAGTACACCTGCATAAGCAGGCTTCAGTACCGGGTAATCCAGCCTTCTCCACTCTGCAAATCCTTCCAGACCTTCCCCAAACAGCGCCAACCATTTCTGCTCACCGATTGACTTTCTATAGTTAGCCGCATCATATGCTACTGAAGGCTGGGCCAGGTAAGTAGCTATTGTTGCATCACTGATACTATACTGGTGCAAAGAAGCTGTAACCGCCTGCTTGTACAGGTCCGCCGCATCACCGCTCAGCAAACCTCTCTGGGCTGCTTCTGCCTTGATGAACAGCAACTCTGCATAGTTGAAAATCACTGCCGGTGCAGTGGTAGCTGTGAACACCGCACCTACATCTGAAGTCTTGTTGAAGCCCAGCCTGGATGCTGAATCTGTAGGCAAACCATTGGTGATACCTACTACTGCATTGGTATCCTTCGGAATCGCACCATATACGCTCAGACGAGGGTCATTGTATGTATGCAGTAAATCTACCACGCTCTTACTAATGCGGTAGTCACTACGTGTCTCCCTGTTTTTGGCTACCGGGTTCTGATTAGGAGACGCCAGGTAAATCAACTGTGCATTTTCACTATTTGCGGCAATCAAACCACTGTTGTCCGCACCAATTTCATCGAACACCGCTTTCGCTGCATCAAACTCCTGGTCGGCTATTCTCAGTGCTATTCGCAAACGCAGTGAGTTTGCAAACTTCTTCCACTTATTCATATCACCGCTATACAACACGTCTCCGCCAATTGCATCGCCACTCGTATTGATCAGGCTTACCGCCGTTTTCAGTTCTGCCAGCAAACCGATGTAAATATCACGCTGATTATCGTATTTGGGGGTCAGGTATTTTTCAATGTTCGCAGTCTGTGAATAAGGGACATCGCCATACAGGTCTGTCAGCACCTGGAAAATCCAGGAACGCATGATGATACCTACTGCCTGGTAATTTGGGTTGTGCAGGGTATCGCCCAGCTGAATCAGCGTAGTGAAATCCTCTATACCCTGTGCGTAAAAGTTATTCCAGATAGTCTGGATGCTGGTAGCAGCAGGAATGTATTTATCCGGATCAGTATACTGGATCTTTGCCCAGTACTGTACATACAGCAGGCTTGTTTCCATCGATGCATCTGTACCCCAGTAAGTATCTACATTCGTCTTGATACCATTGGTAAGCAGGTAATCCGGCTGTGCGGATTCTGCTTCATTCGGATTCTTGTTGATCCTTTCCAGTTCTTTGGAGCAGGATGTGAGCACCAGTGCAATACCAGCCACCCACAGTATATATTTGAATAGTTTCATGATCTGATTTTTTGATGGTTGAATTAGAAGGATACTTTCAGGTTCACACCTATGCTACGTGTAGTAGGGATCTGCAGTGTTTCCAGGCCCTGTCCGTTACCAGTATTGAAGGCAGTTTCCGGATCAATGTTCGGCACCTTCTTGTCGATGTAGAACAGGTTGCGTGCGGTCAGTGTCAGGTTCACACCCTGTAAACCCCACTTGTGCGCTACTGCCAGCGGCAGTGCGTATCCTACTCTCACCTCTCTCAGCTTGATAAAGCTGGCGCTGTACACACTGCTTTCATTCAGCGAGCTACTGTATACAGCTTTGTAATAACGCTGTGCTGACAGGATCGCTTCATTCTTTTTACCATCGGCAGTTACACCATCGAAGATGATACCATCATGATATACTGTTTCACCATTTGGCGCTGCAGCTGAATGGTTTTCCAGGCGAACAGCAGTACCCTGCTGGTTATTGTTAGCATAGTAATAAGGTATACCACCATGCTGCTCATCCCTGCCCGGCATACTTGCTGCCAGCACCCCTGTGTAGATACCGGTGTAGTTAGTACCAGACCAGATCTGGCCACCCTGGCGGGTATCGATCAGGAAGCCTACGGAAAACCCTTTGTAAGAGAAGTTATTGTTGATACTACCTGTCCATTTTGGCGTATAGTAGCCCAGTATTTTTTTGTTGTCGGCAACCACCGGTGCACCACTGGCGCTTACGATAATTTCACCTTTGTCGTTACGTTTGTAAGCTTTACCATACAAGGCACCATAGCGCTTACCTTTGGTAGCCAGTACCTGCATATTGCCGGAGCTACCCAGTACATAATCGTTCAGGAAACCTTCTTTGTCCAGCTCTATTACTTTAGAAATATTCTTTGCGTAATTGATATTCACATCCCAACGGAAACCGGAGGCAGTGGTGATGGGTGTGGCACCCAGCATTACTTCCACCCCATGGTTGTTGATTTTACCGGCATTCAGGATCTTTTTCAGATCACCGGTAGTGGCACTTACATCGGCCAGCAGGATCTGGTTGTAACTGCTGGAAGAATAGTAAGTCACATCAGCACGGAGACGATCTTTCAGGAAACCAGCTTCCACACCGAATTCAACGGCTTGCGTAATTTCTGGTTTCAGGTCTTTCTTCAAAAATTTATCATTCACAGTCAGCATCGGGTAGCTACCGAATGGCTGGCTGAAAGGATAGGTATTTACCAGCTGATAAGGATCGGTATCCTTACCTACCTGGGCCCAACCACCTCTTACTTTCAGGTTAGAGAGTACATTGCTCTGGATGTGCAGGGCATCGGTCAGTACTACACTCGCATTTACGGATGGGTAGAAGTAAGAGTTATTTCCGGCGGGCAGTGTAGAAGACCAGTCGTTACGGGCAGTCGCGTTTACAAAGGCCCAGTCACGATATGCTAATTGTGCAGAGGCAAAAGCACTGTATACTCTAAGACGGTTAAAGACATTTGTAGATACCACCGGATCGCGGGAGTTATTCAATGTATACACATCTTTCACAGCCAGTTTAGGCGCCTGCTGAAAGTTATTTTCGTATTGGTTGCTGCGCACGTTGCCACCTACCAGACCATCGATGGTGAAGTTCCTGTTCAGTTTCTTCTTTGCATTCAGGGTATACTCAGCATTGGTTTCGGTCACCTGGTAGGCATCTTCAGTATAAGAGCCGTAAGGTGTACCGTTCGTATAGTAAGCTACTTTGTACTTACGTCTGTCATTGTAGGTATCAGTACCTATGCGGAAGTTAGCAGAGAGCCAGTCGGCAATTTCGTAGCTCAGGCGGGCGTTTCCGAAGAAGCGGTTACGTTGCTGACCTACCGTGTTTTCATACTGGATCCAGTATGGGTTGCTATAGTAACTGTGGTTCCAGTTAAAGTCTGTTCCATCCGCATTTTTATAATTTCTAAGAAGGCGGGTATCTACCTGGCGGCCGAACCAGGTGAACTGTAAGGTCACACTGTTAGCACGTTTACCATCAATACCAGGCAGGTTGTCAGCATCAGCTTTTACGTAGTTAGCGTAGGTGCTCAGCGTCAACTTTGGTGTGAGGCGGTAAGTGGTATTCACCGCAAATGAGTTGCGGGTGATACCAGTGTTGGGCATGATACCCGTTTGTTTGGTATTATTATAAGAGAAGCGGTAATCTACTTTGTCGTTGCTGCCGCTTACTGATACACCATTGTTCAGGGTATAACCAGTCTGATAAAAATCCTTCACGTTGTCAGGATGCGCTACGAAAGGCACAGCTTCACCTTTGGAGAAAAACTGTGGGATCAGGCGACCGTCCATTTTAGGACCCCAGCTTTCATCCACACCATCGTTGATTCCACCTCCTTTACCATCTACATAGCTGAACTGTCCGCTGGAACCCTGTCCATAGCTGTTCTGGTATTTAGGCAGTACCAGGATGTTTTCGAAGGTAGCGCTACTGTTTACAGTTACGCCATAACCTTTGATACCTTTACCAGTCTTGGTTTTAATAACCAATACCCCGGCAGCAGCGCGGGAACCGTACAATGCTGCGGCATTCGGGCCTTTCAGTACGTTGAGCGATTCGATATCGTCTGAGTTCAGATCGGCAATGGCATTGGCAAAGTCGCGTGCTGTACCCACACCTACACCCAGCTGGCTATTGTCAACAGGGATACCATCTACGATGAACAAAGGCTGGTTGTTACCAGCAATAGAAGTTTCCCCCCTGATTACGATACGGGAAGAACCCATGCTACCCTGGCTACTGGTAACTGTAACACCAGCGATCTTACCAGTCAGTGCGTTGACGACGTTCGATTCGCGGGCTTCGGCAATATCTTTGGATTTGAGTTCCTGTACGGCATAACCCAGGGAACGCTTTTCGCGGCTGATGCCAAGGGCAGTAACCACTACTTCCTGGAGTTTGCTCTCGGTATTTTCCAGGGCAATGTTCAGGGTACGGCTGGTACCGGCAACCTGCTCTACAGCTGTATAGCCAATGAAAGAGATGCGGAGGGTATCTTTGGGAGATACAGAGATGGAATACTTACCATCTGCATCGGTTTGTGTACCATGATTAGTACCTTTTACTGTAATGATAGCACCTGGAATAGGTGTAGCATCGGTACGGGAAGTGACAACCCCGGTAATTCGGGTGTTTTGTGCCTGCCCCCATTGATATGTGAGTAGGAGGGCCAGTATAATACCGGCGATTCTGCGTAGTTGGTTGTGCATTGTATCAGATTTCAGGTAATTAATGGCCATGACAATGCCTGGCCGGTTTGGAACCAGCAGTTGACATGACTCACAATTGCGTTGATGAATAATGATGAGTAGGAAAAAATTGCTACTACTTATACAGACATTTGATCCACGATTGTTAAATACAGGGTCAAAATTAAGGAGGATTTCATTAACCTACAAGTCTTATAGACTAAGTTGTTAAGTTTTTTATAAAATTTATTCGCTTTTCAGGAACCCGGCTGCTTCTAATAGCCGGCGGATAGTGGGGTTATTGCTATAATTATTAATAGGAATCTTTAATTCTTTCGTGATCAGGCTCAGTTTGCTATACTTATCTCCAAATGCATTGGCGAAGGCATTTCCATAAATCAGGTTCATAAAACCGTGGTAGGGGTCAAAACGTCCATATCCCCTATCCTGCCAGAATTTATCCATCTTGTCATTGAATGCCTGCAGGGCAGCGCCAAATTCCTGCTCTTTGATCTTTGATACAGGGCCTTTGCGTTTTTCCGCGTCAATCACTTCTTTTTTAAACAGGGTGATATAGAAACTGGCCCCTTTATCTTTTCCAATTGCCTCCAGGGCTTCATTCAGTCCTTTATATCCGTCTTCTATCCCATCTGCACAATACATCAGTACAGAATCGCCGGATGGGGTTTTCTGCAGGGTCGTTACAAAATACAACCCATCGAATGACTGGAAGACCAGGTATGTCCGGTTATTTTTCTCTACTTTCTTAATGATACTCAGGTGCTCGGCTTCCAGGTTGTTCGACTTTCTGCCACTGATTCCGCCTTGTCTCGATGCCGGATCGGTACGATCCAGCACAATTTCATCCCCGCTGATGGTTACATGGACCGCAGGCGTGGTGCCTGTGCTCCATGTATACCAATCCCCTTTCTGGGCCATAGCGGCCGATATAAAGAAAAATAAACACAGACAGCTACTGAGTATCCTTTTCATATCAGTTATTCACTTTTTTGCATGAGGTTATAGAGTATTTTCTTCTCTCCTTCATCCAGGTTTATGCCGGTTAATGAATCTGCTGGTACAAAGTGCCTTTTAAACGCAATGATGGCAGCACTGGTATCCTTCACATCATAACCAAAAAGGCGCAGTGCTTGTTTTGTATTAAAATCCGCAGGCAGGGTTATGCCAGTGGTATCGTACCAGAGGCCAAAACCTTTTTCGGCCAGTTGCTGCCAGGGGAAATACCGGTTGGGGTCATTTTTGCGGGTAGGGGCAATATCTCCATGACCTATAAAGTTCGCAGCCGGGATATTGTACCTGTGTTTTAAGGTATCCAGCAAGACCATCAGACTATTGATCTGCTGAGGCTGAAAAGGCACAAAACCATTATTATCCAGTTCAATGCCGATGGAACAGGAGTTCATATCTGTTACATTTCCCCATTTTGACAGGCCGGCATGCCATGCGCGGAGGTAGTCATTCAGCATTTGCACTACGGTGCCATCTTTACAGATTACATAGTGCGCGCTAACATTGGTGCGGGTCAGGGTAAACGTCCTGAAAGTACTGTCGCAGGTACCCTGAGCGGTATGATGAATAATAACATAGTTCGGTTTGCGCATATTGAAATTGGTAGTCCCGATCCATTGCCCAGTAGGTTCCGCACGTAAAGTACGGGCGTAAGTTTTGGCTTGCTTGCGGTATACCTTGTTAGTAGTACCGTATGGAGCATGTGCGCAGCTGAATAAAATAGCCGGAAGGGCTAAGCAAAGTAATAGTCTGACCTGTTTCATAGCTAACAAACATACAATTTAAATACCAACGTTCCCTTAGTGTACTCTTAGTACTATACCTACACCAAAACAGCATCAAAAGGGCACCTCAATATCCCTGGGATATTGAGGTGCCCTTTTGATGTCCTTTTAATGACGAAATAATGATGAAGTTGCACTATGGGATCACAATAAAAAAGCCCCCTCGATTGAGGGGGCTTTCTATCTGTAATGATATTATTTTCTCTTATTTAACCTCCTGGGTCATGGAATAAGGTACATCTTTATCAGAAGTGCCTCTGCTCTTATTAGGCGTGGCATCCATATCGAAGTCGATAGTTGCACCCTTCATCAAAGCATTGTAATCCAGCCAGTTGTTGGTCAGGTTCTGACCATTGAAGGTAGCAGATCTGATATAACGGTTTTCGTCGCTGTTTTTTGGCGCATTGATTACGATCTCCTTACCATTTTCCAGTTTTACGGTCGCTTTCTTGAACAAAGGTGCGCCTACCACGTACTGAGGAGCACCAGGTGTAACCGGGTAGAAGCCCAGTGCACTGAATACATACCAGGCAGAAGTCTGGCCATTATCCTCATCACCGCAATAACCATCAGGCGTAGCTGAATACAGGCGGTTCATCACCTCCCTCAGCCAGTACTGTGATTTCCATGGAGTACCTGCATAGTTGTACAGGTAGATCATGTGCTGGATCGGCTGGTTACCGTGTGCATACTGACCAAAGTTCATGATCTGCATTTCGCGGATTTCATGAATGGTGAAGTTATAGTAGCTATCGTCGAATACCGGTGGCATTGCAAATACGGAATCCAGCATCTGTACGAAGGTCTCTTTGCCCCCCATCAGGTTGATCAGCCCCTGTACGTCGTGGAATACAGACCAGCTATAGTGCCAGCTGTTACCTTCTGTAAATGCATCTCCCCATTTGGTTGGATTGAAAGGAGCCTGGAATTTACCATTCTCATTTTTACCACGCATTAATTTGGTTTCCGCATCAAATACGTTGCGGTAGTTACGTGCCTGTTTAGCAAAACGGTCGATTTCTGCCTTCGGACGGTTCAGGGCTACTGCCAGTTTCCAGATGGTCCAGTCATCGTAACAGTATTCCAGGGTACGGGCAGTGTTCTCATTGATCTTCACATCATAAGGCACATAACCCAGTTTGTTGTAGTATTTCACTCCTTTACGACCTACTGATTCCAGCGGACCTTCGTTGTTGGAGTTTTTAATGATCGCTTCGTACGCCGTATTGATGTCGAAACCTCTTACACCTTTCAGGTAAGCATCTGCAATCAGGGAAGCAGAGTTGGACCCGATCATACAATCGCGGTGACCGGGGCTTGCCCACTCAGGCAACCAGCCACTTTCTTTGTAAGCATTCACCATACCTTCCATGATGTGGGAGTTCATAGACGGGTACATCAGGTTGAAGAATGGGAACTGGGCACGGAAAGTATCCCAGAAACCATTGTCGGTGAACATATATCCGGGCAGCACCTGGCCATTGTAAGGGCTGTAATGTACCACGGCACCTTTCGCATCGTATTCATAGAATTTGCGCGGGAACAGCATAGAACGGTACAGGCAGGAATAAAAGGTACGGGTCTGGTCAGATGTACCACCTTCTACCTTGATACGACTCATTTCAGTATTCCACGCAGCTTTTGCCTTATCCCTGATGGCTTCAAAAGTACTGGTGCCTATTTCTGTGTTCAGGTTCAATACCGCCTGCTCAGGGCTGATGAAGGAAGAAGCTACTTTTACATTTACCTGCTCCCCTTTCACAGTAGAGAAGCCGATTACGGCACCTACGTGATTTTCCTGTGCTTCTGCAACACCTTTGCTCAGCTCACCGTTTTTGAAGGTAGCCACATAAGTGAAAGGCTTATCGAAAGTGAGTACGAAGTAGTTTTTGAAATTAGCTGGCACACCACCGCTGTTTTTGGTGGTATAACCGATGATTTTGCGCTCCGCCTGCAATACTTTGATGTAAGAACCTTTGTCCAGCGCATCGATTACTACGAAAGCACTGTCTTCCTTACCATAGGTAAAACGGATGGCAGCAGCTCTCTCGGTGGGCGTTATTTCCGTGGTCACATTGTGATCGGCCAGGTATACGCTATAATAATATGGTTTGGCTATTTCCGCCTTGTGCGAGAACCAGCTGGCTCTGTCATCTTCTTTGAATTTTACGGATTTGGTCACCGGCATGATGGCAAACTGGCCATAATCGTTGATCCATGGGCTGGGCTGGTGGGTTTGTTTGAAACCGCGCAGTTTGTCCGAATGATAGGTATATGCCCATCCATCGCCCATTTTGCCGGTTTGCGGCATCCAGAAGTTCATACCCCATGGGCAGGCAATGGCTGGATAGGTATTACCAGTTGACAGGGAACCCTTTGAATCTGTTCCCATAAGTGGATTGACCCATTCCACCGGGTCAGAGACGCTGTTCACAGTCTGGGCCTTTGCAAAACAGGATGCCAGCAAAAGGGCCGGAATGATGAGTTTTTTCATGTTGCGAGTGTCTGGAATTTTAGCATGATAAAGGACGTAAAAATAAGTTTTCGCAGGGTAAAATACCATTTATTTTATAAATGGAAGAATAGCTGTACTGGCGCGTGGAGATAGGCTAAATTGTTTTAGCTAAACAGGGTTTTCCCCGGAGAATATTAACTTTTCCTTAAAAAGTAAACTTTAAACCAACCCCAGAGTCCAATACTGTCGTATTGTATCAATATCAATTCATTGAAAATCCATCCTTCTCATGAATAAAAGATTTACGCTGGCCGTACTGACTGTAGGTACGCTGTGTGCAGGATTTTTTTCTGCCTGTAAGAAAGAAAGCAAATCCGGGAGTACAACTACTACCACTACCTCCGGCACTGCTGTTTCCGACGAGGATTCACTGAAATACCTGATGTATAATACCATGCAGGTGAGCTACGTAAATGGGGGTCGAAGTACCACAACCGATTTGCCTACCTACTATTGGTATTCCAATGTGCCTACCCTGAATCCACTGAGCAGCACCTATTCCACAGCCGATGCGTTGCTGGAAGCCATGAAAGCGTATTCCGTGGGAACAGGGTCCACTGCACTGGACAGGTATAGTTTCCTGGACAGAACAGGATCGCTGTCCAGCTCCCTGCAGGATGGGGTATCTGGCTCCCTCACCAAGGTGGCCGCTACCTCTGGCGACTTCGGACTGGAAGTGACTTATGTATATGCAGATGCGAATAAAACGACCACTTACCTCTATGTGCTCTATGTAGACAAAAATTCTCCTGCCGGCCAGGCCGGATTAGAGAGAGGAGACAGGATTACGGCCATCAATGGGGATACGGATATTGCCTATGATGGGTCTTCAGGTACAAATACGACCAAGGTGACCAATGCACTTTACAATTCCACTTCTGTGAGCCTGAAGGTGACAAAGGTAGGTACCTCGTCTACCACCGCCAGTTATTCTCTGACTGCTGCCACTTATAATATTAACCCGGTACTGTTCGATACCACTTATACCATCAATGGGGCTAAGGTGGGATATTTTGTATTCTATACTTTTACCAATACTTATACCAGTAAAGGAGTGGCTTCCCCTACCAAAACAGTCCTGGATGCCCTGTTTACCAAATTTAAAGCAGCAGGTATCACTAACCTGATTGTAGACCTGCGCTACAACGGCGGCGGTTCTGTAACTACGGCGGAATACCTGGATAGTGCAATTGCGCCTTCCAGCGCTGCGGGTAAGACCATGTATTATTACCTGTACAATGATAAGCTGACGGCTAACCTGGACCAGGTAGGGCTGGAAGCCAGTGTAAACTTCCCGGCTACTACAGGTGGTCTGGCACTGGATCATGTGTTCTTCATTACATCGGGCAATACAGCCTCTGCCAGCGAGATGACGCTGAATAACCTGCGACCTTATATGGATGTACAGCTGGTAGGTACTACTACTTATGGTAAACCTGTTGGGTTTATCACATTTACTTTGTCTGATTACGACAGTACGGGTAAGGAGCAATACCTGGCAGATTTGTATGCCATCAACTTTGCTACGGAAAATTCCAGCCATGTTGGGGGGTATTATTCAGGTATTACACCAACGGATTCAGCGGGTGATTATATCGATGCGCCATGGGGAAGTTTAACCGGGGATGAGAACCTGTATAACATTAAGACTTACCTGACTACGGGTAGTTATCCTGTAAGTAGCGGGGGCAGGCTTGCTGCGGGGAATAATGGGATGTTGCGGGTTTCAGGTACGCAGCTGAATACGAAGAAGTTTAATGGGATGGTGGATTACAGGTTAGGAAAGAAATTGAAATAAGCACTCTTTCGAAATAAAACCGCTTTTGCCTACGGCAAAAGCGGTTTTATTTTGGGGCAGGGCCTGCGGCCGGCTACACAAAAGTGCTGATTGGCCATAGGCAAGGTGTGGCCTGCGGCTAACTACAAAGAAGTACTACGCCATTTATCGGTGCTGGTCGTAGACATTTGGTTGGATGGCCTGTTCCAGTTCCGCTATTTCTGCGGGCGTTAGCGCAGCTGACTTAAATACCCCTGCCGCTTCTTCCAGTTGATTTTGTGTTCTGATCCCTACTACTGCCGCAGCAATGGCTGGCTGATGCAGTACAAACCGTAAGGCAGTCTGTGCCAGTGTACGGTTCTGCCCTGAAATATTGGCGACCGCCAGTGCAGCTTTTGCCACAGCGGCAGCGTCATAGTTCAGGTAAGGTTCCGGGTGCTTGCCCGCCAGTAAACCTTTGGCCACTCCGCCCCTGGCTAATACCCCGATATTATTTGATTTTAATAAATCTAAACAGGTTTCTTCCGGTCTGCGATCCAGCAGGCTATATTGCATCATTACACTCACAATATTGGAGCGGTTGATATATTCCCTGATCACATTCGGGCGAATAGAAGAAATACCATAGTAACGGATCTTCCCGGCCTGTTGCAGTTGTTCAAACGCAGCAATGGTCTCATCAATAGGATCTTCGATCATGCCACCATGCAACTGGTACAAGTCGATATAATCAGTACCCAGGCGGCGCAGGCTCTCATCTACTGACTGAAGAATATACGCTTTGGAAGGATTCCAATCCCACCCACTCTTATCCGCCCGCCACTGGTTCCCTACCTTGGTGGCAATAATTGCCTTCTCCCGTTTCCCTTTCAGCGCCTGTCCCAGTTGTACTTCGTTATCCCCGTGGTTGTACAGATCTGCTGTGTCAAAGAAGTTAATCCCTTTTTCCAGCGCGCGGTGCACCAGGAAAGTATTCTCTAATGTATTCTCTCCCAGCGACATGCATCCAAAAGCGATTTCGCTGATCTGAAGGTCTGATTTACCCAGGGTATTATATTTCATCCTACTAATTTAACTGCCCCCGCAAAAAAATAGCACCATTATTAAAAAAATTTCTACATTTTGCATTCATATCCTCGGATTGTCATTCTGTCATTTATGGAACAAGTCCTCATTGGCAAGTGTGTTTATATTATCAATACAGGAAAAAACCTCTACAAGATTGGGAAGACCCATGACCTGCAGAAAAGGCTTTCTTCCTATCATACTCACCTGCCCGTGATGTTCCGTGTGATCCGCCAGTACCCTGCTGCCAATATGGACGACCTGGAAGAATGTCTTCATATAATATTCCAGCACAAGAGGGTAAAAGGTGAATGGTTCGAGCTCCAACCCTCCGACCTCGTCATTTGTGACAATGTTGCCCGCAATTACGCACTCAGCCGTATACATAAGCAAGCCAAACAATATGGACAGATCCGCTATAGCGACGATCCCTTATTGCAGGTAATGGAAGCCAATGAAAAATACCTGCAGGATTACAGCCGCGTGGCACAGGATATAGACCTGGGCCTGAGCACGGATGAAGTATTTGAACTACACGAAGGCACTGTGCCAAAAGCAGTTATAGAAACCGTACGCCGGCTACTGAAATATCGTACCCCTAACTCCGCCTTCCTGAGCAAATGGTTGCCAGTGGTGAACGAACTGAGCGCTGGCAGCACAGAAGTTGCCATTCTGAATAAATATAAGGGGCAAATAAGCCGCAACACGATCCAGATGATCAAAAGGATACTCCGCAACCAGTTGTTTTAATGCCATTTTAAGCGGGTTTTAAGCCACGGAAATTTACCTTCACATAAAATGTTAAAGCGGGTTCTAACGTTAAACTTACCGTATCCGGATCGATCTAATATTTAAACTGAGGCAAAAGCTTAGAAAAATGAAAAAGAAGATTTCCCTGTTGCTGACCCTTATAGCCCTGGTAAGTATCGCAACAATTGATAGTGCATATGCACAACGTGGTCGTGGGCATTGGAGCGGCGGTGGCCGTATAGTAGTTGGGGGTGGTACCAGGATCGGTGTAGGAATCGGTATAGGTGCCGCGATTGCAGGTCCACGAATATATGCAGGTGGTTATTACCGTTCTCCTTACTATGCTCATTATCCCCGTCCATACTATTATCGTCCATACCGTTACTACGGCATGCCAATAGGATTCGTGGTGAACGTACTGCCTTATGGTTTTCTCTCTTTCAACACGGCATGGGGCCCTTATTACTACGCTGACGGATACTTCTATCAGCCATATATAGCCGAAGGTTCTGAACGTGAACAATACCAGGTAGTAGACCCGCCAATGGGTGTAGTAATACCGAGTTTACCCAGTGGGGTAAATACCGTGGTGATTGACGGGAATACTTACTACGAAAAGAACGGGACTTACTACCAGGAAATCCTACAGGATAAACAAGTAAAATATGTGGTGGTAGGTAAGAACGGACAGCTGGATACAGGTAAAACACAAGACGAACAACCAGCACCTGCACCTGAGCCGGAGATACTGCAACAACTGCCAAATGGCTGCAGGGGAGTAGAGATTAATGGTCAACAATTATACGTGTCTCCAGATGGTATGTATTACCAGGAAGTCACTAACGCAGACAATTCCAGGGGATATAAACTCGTTGGAAAAATGTCGGCAGATAACTAATTAACTGTTTACAATTTGAGACAAGTGGCACGGGTTTCTGTGCCATTTGTCTTTTTTTGATTTACCCATTTCTACTCATATTAGTATTATTAACAGGTATTAATTTCCTGTTACGAACTATCGATTCATCGCTAACCCCTATATTTTTTTTGAGGAAAATTCATTAGCTTTAACATAACATTAAAGGTTTTTCCTTTAATACATCTCAAATAACCAGATCACATAGTATATTAAGTCTATGAAGCCCACAACTATCATACAGTACCGAACCCGGCAGGGATATGCGAAATCTATAGTGTTGTTGCATCAGTTTATCTTCAAGTGATAAATAATCATTACCGGAGTCGTTTTTATTTTCATTAATACATAGTAGCTGCAAGAATAGGTCTCTTTCAGCCATTTAACTATCTGTAGCAAGAAAGAACAGTTGTTCATGTGAGATCCAGGCCAGTTTAGCCTTTAATAAGTCTGCGCTATGAAAACAAATTCCAGTTCGTAAAAACAGGATGGGAATACTATGTCCAGACGTCAACATAGTAGGCTCAAAGGCACAATAGCTATATTAACATAATCCAGGAACGAGGTATAGCATTACTATGATCAACCGATGATCGTAGTGCGGTATAGGTATGCCCGTTACCTAACTCAAATAACCTAGTATGAATAGTTCTATAATTATCGGGATCACCCCGTTCGAAAGCCCTGACGTTCACCTGGCCATCGCTTTGGCGCAAGCGAAAGCCTTCCCTGTACTTCATTTAGGACGTAACCGACAAGTGGCTGAAGCGGCACTGGCTGCACTGGCCCAACAACTGTCGCAACCATTCGGTATATGTATTGTGCATCCCGGTGTTGCAGATATTTCTCTCCCTGAGCAGGTTACATTGGTGATTGCGCCCTATGGAATGAAATTAAAATTGCCGAAGAAAATACAACTGTATTACCAGGTACATAGTCTTGCCGAAGCAAAGCTGGCAAAGAAAGAGAAAGCCGACGGCATCATTCTCAAAGGGAATGAAAGCGGTGGTAAAACAGGCGACGAATCATCTTACATTCTCTTCCAGCAGGCGGTAAAAGCAATACCTGACACTCCAATATATGTTCAGGGCGGTGTAGGTATTCACACTGCAGCAGCCCTTATAGCCACTGGCGCTACCGGGGTGGTACTGGATAGTCAGCTGGTACTCTTCCCCGAATGTACAGCCCCTAAAGCATTAAAAAACGTATGCGAAAAGCTCAATGGCAATGAGACCCGCATTATCGATCACTATCGTGTACTGGTACGTCCCAACTCTCCGGAGCTATCAGAAAACGCTACCATGGCTGTTTTAGAACCGTTGCTTCAGACGCTTGAACTGGACAAAGGTTATTTGCCACTGGGTCAGGACATTGCCATCTCTACCGATCTTGTAAAGCGATATAAGAAATTAGGCAGACTTATCACCGGTATGCACCATGCCATCCGTGGGCATATCAGACAGGCGCAGGCACAGCCTGTCATCAGCCCGGACAATGCACTGGCGAAGGAATTGAACATTACCTATCCCATTGCACAGGGGCCGATGACACGTGTGAGCGATGTGCCCGCTTTTGCTGCGGCTGTAGCCAATGCAGGTGCACTGCCATTCGTAGCCCTGTCTTTATTGAAAGGCGAATCAGCAAAGAACCTGATTCGCGAAACCAAACAACTTGCCGGTGACAAAACCTGGGGTGTGGGTATACTGGGTTTTGCACCGCAGGAGCTGAGAGATGAACAGATTGCTTACATACAGGAAGAAAAACCACCATTCGTGCTCATAGCCGGCGGCCGCCCCTCCCAGGCCAAAGCGCTGGAGCAGCTGGGCATTCAGTCTTTCCTGCATGTGCCCTCAGCTTCCCTGCTGGATATGTTTATAAAAGAGGGGGCCAGGAAATTTGTGTTTGAAGGCCGCGAATGCGGTGGGCACGTGGGCCCCTTGTCCAGCTTTGTGCTATGGGAAAAACAGATTGACAGGCTACTGCAGGAAGAAAGCGCGGGCCAGTTTAGCCTGTTTTTTGCAGGCGGCATTCACGATGCATTGTCTGCTGCATTCATTGGCGTGATGGCAGCTCCATTGGCTACCAAAGGTGCGAAGATAGGTGTGCTGATGGGTACTGCTTATATCTATACGAAAGAAGCTGTAGAAACAGGTGCCATTTTGCAGCAATTCCAGGATCAGGCTATTGCTCATAACCATACTGTTCTACTGGAAACAGCACCAGGGCATGAAACCCGCTGTCTGCAATCTCCTTTTGCCGATTACTTTAATAAAGAAAAAGAACAGCTGATTGCTGCCAATGTAGATAAGAAAGAGATATGGAGTAAACTGGAATCACTGAATGTGGGACGCCTGCGTATAGCTGCGAAAGGCGTGGACAGAACTGAAGAGGGATTGGTAAAAATAGCACCGAAGCAACAGCTGAGTGAAGGGATGTACATGATAGGCCAGGTAGCAGCTATGCGACATGAAACTGTGACCATGCATGCACTACATGAAGATGTGGCAGCTATGAACCAGACGATTATTGACAAAGCAATATTGCCGGCGCCGCTTACCCAGCCGGAAAAAGCGCTGGATGTGGCAATCATTGGCATGGCTTGTATCTATCCGGGTGCGAAGAATATCGATGAGTTCTGGGCGAATATATTGAATGGTGTAGACTGCATCACAGAGGTGCCGGATGAGCGCTGGAACAAGGCATTGTATTTTGATAATAATAGTAATGATGGTGAAATGTCTCCTTCTAAATGGGGCGGATTTATACCACGTATTGATTTTGACCCGATGGCGTTTGGGATTCCCCCACAGTCGCTGGCGGCGATTGATCCTACACAGTTGCTGGCATTGCTGGTGGCGAAACAGGCACTGGACAATGCGGGTTATGGCGGCAAAGAATATAATGGAGAAGATGTATCTGTGATTATTGGTGCAGAAGGAGGTACTGACCTGGCGAATAGTTATGGGTTCAGGTCTACTTATCGTCAATACCTGGGTGAGATGCCGGAGGAATTGAAAGCAGTGTTGCCGCGGATGACTGAAGACAGTTTTCCAGGCGTGCTGGCAAATGTGATTTCTGGCCGCATTACAAACAGGTTGGACCTGGGTGGTCGTAATTATACCGTAGATGCGGCTTGTGCTTCTTCACTGGCGGCAATAGACCTGGCTTGCCAGGAGCTGGTATTAGGTAAGTCTGAGATGGTGCTGGCAGGTGCTGCGGACCTGCATAATGGCATTAATGATTACCTGATGTTTAGCAGCACGCACGCGCTGTCAAAGAAAGGCAGGTGTGCAACTTTTGATAGTGAGGCGGACGGTATTGCGCTGGGCGAAGGGGTAGCTATGATTGTGCTGAAAAGATTATCAGATGCGAAGCGGGATGGAGATAAGATATATGCGGTGATCAAAGGCGTGGGTGGTAGCAGCGATGGAAAGAGCCTGGGGTTGACAGCACCACGTAAAGCGGGGCAGGTGAAAGCCCTGGAACGGGCCTATGAAATGAGTGGTATTTCTCCGGCTACAGTGGGTTTGGTTGAAGCACACGGTACGGGTACAGTAGTAGGTGATAAGACTGAAATAAGCGCAATCTCTGATATGCTGATACAGAATGGGGCTGTGATCGGGCAGACTTACCTGGGTTCTGTGAAAACACAGATCGGGCATACCAAGTGTGCAGCGGGATTGGCAGGATTAATCAAGGCGGCATTGTCCGTATATCATGGTATCAAGCCACCGACCTTGCATATGAAGACGCCGAATAGTTTTTATAACCCGGCGAGCAGTCCTTTTCTATTTAATGCGGAAGCTGGCCTGTGGCTGGACGATAAGCGTACAGCAGGTGTCAGTGCATTTGGGTTTGGAGGTACGAACTTCCATGCCGTGATTGAAAATGATGCCACTGTGCAGGATGATAGTACGGCAATGAAGACCTGGCCGGCAGAATTATTTGTATTCAGAGGTAATAGTCAGCCGCTGTTGAAAGCGGTGAGCAGCATACTCCAAAACAATGATAGTATATCACTGAAGGACCTGGCTTATAGCCTGGCGGTGTACAGCCAGGAACCGGTTAGTTTATCCATTGTAGCCACTGGTAGAGAAGACCTGATGATGAAACTGGACCTGGCACTGGCTGGGGCTACCTCTAAGGACATTTATGTGACAGCGCCTGTTGATGGAAAGGTTGCCTTCTTGTTCCCCGGGCAGGGTAGCCAGCGGATTAATATGGCGAGAGAGTTGTTTGTGGCATTTCCGGTGATGCGGCAGTTGCTGAAGAAACATCCTGCCTATGAGAAGGTGTTGTTCCCTCCTGCGGTGTTCAATAATGAGGCAATCCAGGAACAGAAAGAGCAGATCAAAGATACGAGGATAGCACAACCTGTGTTGGGAATTGTGGATCTGGCAATGGCGCAGTTCCTGCAATCGTTGGGTATTACACCTGATATGGTAGCGGGACATAGTTACGGCGAGTTGCCGGCATTGTGTTTTGCAGGTGCATTTGCAGCAGACCAGTTAGTACCATTAAGTGAGCTGCGGGCAAAAGCAATTTTAGGTGGTGTGAATGATGATAAGGGAATGATGGTGGCGGTGAGTTGTGCTGAAGATGTGTTGAAGGCATTTACGGGTGCAGGAACAGGCGTATACCCTGTGAATCATAATTCCCCTACGCAGTGGGCATTGGCTGGTAAAACGGCTGATATGGAGGCGCTGATGGTACGCCTCAAAGAAGCGAAGATCACTTATAAACAGATGGAGGTGGCCTGCGCGTTCCACAGTCCGGTGATAGCGGGTGCGAAGGCACTGTACGCTGCGGCTATTAAGGATGTGGATTTTAATACTATTTCAATTCCTGTATGGTCTAATACTACTGCGCAGTTATATCCAACACAACCTGCGGAGATCAGGGAGAGACTGGCGGAACATATAGTAAGACCGGTATTGTTTGCAGAGGAAGTAGAACAGATGTATGCGGCAGGTGCGCGGGTGTTTATTGAGGCAGGACCGGGTAAGGTATTGAGCAACCTGGCAAAGTCTACATTGGGTAAAGAAACGCTGGTACTGCATACAGAAGATAAGGCGCCGCATGCAATTACGCATTTGCTGAATACACTGGCGAAGTATATTAGTACGGGCAGAACGATCAACATAGCGCAACTTTTTGAAGGTAGAGATGTGCAGGTATTACAATTGGATAATCCTGCTCAATATAAGAAGAGTGCTACCGTGTGGTTTGTAAACGGGCATATGGCAGTGCCTTCGGTAGGTAAGCTGCCCGCGCATGGTGCGATGCCGGTTCTACAGCCATTAAAATTGAATATTGGCAGTGCTCCTGTGGTAGTTGCTCCCGCCGGGAACGCAGAGCATATGGTGCAGGAGTACCTGAATAGTGTGAAATTATTAGTGCAGGCGCAAAGAGATGTGATATTAGGATACCTGGGGCATACACCGGCGGCAATGCCGATAGCTGCTCCGGTGACTCCTGTGGCAGCTCCCCTTGTGGTGCAGCAGCCAGCTGTTACACCAGCTCCCGCTAAGAGAGATACCAAACGCATCCTCATCGAAGTAGTCAGTGAAAAAACTGGTTATCCACACGAAATGTTGGGTCTTGAAATGGACATGGAAGCAGACCTGAGCATTGACTCTATCAAGCGTATGGAGATCATTGGTGAGCTCCGCACCAAAATGGGTGGTTTTAAATCCAGCGGCAAAACAGAAGAAGCAGTTGTAGAACAACTGGCAGGTATAAAAACTTTGAATGGCCTGCTGCAATGGATCGCCGAAAATGTGGATGCACAGACATTGCCAGATGCTGGTGGCGTATCGCTGCAACATGCCATCGCACCACAACCTGCTGTTGATATCAAAGACACCATTTTGCAAATTGTAAGTGAAAAGACCGGTTATCCACAAGAGATGCTGGGGCTGGACCTCGATATGGAAGCAGACCTGAGTATAGACTCCATTAAGCGTATGGAGATCATTGGTGAACTACGCACCCGCCTGGGAGGTTTTAAAACTACCGGTCAGAGCGACGAAACTGTGGTGGAACAATTAGCGGGTATCAAAACCTTAAACGGTC
>NZ_JBCNKH010000056.1:0-37131 GCF_039596135.1 Chitinophaga sp. | reverse complement strand
ATGCAAAACTGAGAGAGGTGGTAATTGGGTATGCATTGCCCAAAGCATGGCTGAATAAGACTTTTATCAGTAATGTAAATGTATCACTGGTGGGCAGGAACCTGCTGTACTTCTATAAAGATAATAAGTACAAGGGTATCGATGTAGAGCAGTACAATACTGCCAGTGCGGCTTCCGGCCTGCAAACGCCTACTACCAGGAGGTTTGGTTTTAATCTGAATGTTGTGTTTTAAACCTGTTAAAAATTAAAGGATGAAAAAGCTCATCATATTCGCAGCTGCTATCATTGGTATGAGCGGTTGTAAAAAAAGTTTCGACGATCTGTATGTAAATAATAACAAGCCTACGTCAGTACAGGCCTCTTTATTATTCAACGGGTTGCTGGCAGGTCTTATTGATGCACCGGGTGGACAACTGGACAGGATCAGTCAGTACCAGTTGCAGAATAACTCTTACTTCGGTAATAACCAGTATAACTTCGGATCGGGCGATAACCTGTACCTGAACCTGACGAATGTAGTCAATATGGAAAAACAGGCACTGGCTGCCGGTGCTGCTGCACGGAATCCATATGCAGCACTGGGTAAATTTTTCAGGGCATATTTCTTCGCAAAGATGAGTCTTGAAATGGGAGATATCCCAATGACGGAGGCACTGGAAGGTGCGACCAACCTCAAACCCAAATACGATGATCAGAAGACGGTGTTTAGCCAGTGCCTCAACTGGCTGGATAGTGCAAATACAGACCTGGCAGCCCTGATTGCGGCCAATGATCAAACCCTGACCGGCGATATGTATTTCTCCAATAACCTCCGGCAATGGCAGAAAGTCGTGAATACTTATGAATTGCGTCTCCTGATCCATTTAAGCAGGAAAGCCAGTTCTGACGAAGATCTGAGAATTCCCCAGCGGTTTGCCACTATTGTGAATGATCCAGCCAGTTATCCGGTCATGACCGGTATGTCAGATAACCTGCAATATGTGTGGCTGAATCCTACCAATAAATACCCGTTGAATAAAGAAACTTTTGCAAACGGTTCATTGAATAACAGTGCTTCTACTTATGTAGGATTGTTAACCACGCTGAAAGACCCAAGGGTATTTGTCACGACAGATCCGGCTCCGGGCATCGTATCCTCCGGTGGCAGCCCTACAGATTTTTCTTCCTTTAAAGGCGGTGATATCGGTGCAGATATGGGAGTACTGGCTACGCAGAATGGTGCAGGTGTGATCAGTTATATCAACAGGTGGAGGTATTATTCTGGTTATACAGCAGAGAATACTTTTATAGTAGGGTACATTGAGATGTGCTTCAACATTGCAGAAGCGATTAACAGGGGATGGGTGAATGGAGATGCGGAAGCTTATTACAGGGCAGGTATCAAAGCATCCTGGAGTTTCTATGGCGTGCCCAATGCCGGCGCTATGACTGTGTACTCATTGCCACTGGGGGTGCCTGTCACCGGCCCATATGTACAGTCAACCGTAAATGTGAACTTCGAAGATTACTATGCGCAGTCCAATGTTAAATATGCTGGAAATAATGATGCAGGGTTAACAGAAATACTACAGCAGAAGTATATTGCTTTCTTTTGTAATAGTGGTTTAGAACCGTATTTTAACTGGAGAAGAACGAAAGTACCTACTTTCAGCACCGGCGTAGGAAATGGCAATAACAACATGGTTGCTATGCGGTATAAGTACCTGTCACAGGATCAGTCTGCAAATACAGCCAATTACAATGCAGCGATTGTACAGTATGGCAATGTAGACGATATCAACGGTATAATGTGGATTTTAAAATAAGACTATGAAAAGGTTATTAGGTAGTTTTTTAATGCTGGCTTCCCTGGGAGCAGCTGCACAGACAGATGTGCAGGCACATAGAGGCGGGCGTGCTTTGATGCCGGAAAATACTATTCCCGCTATGAAGCATGCCATAGACCTGGGTGCACGTACGCTGGAACTGGATTGTGTGATCTCGGAGGATAAGAAAGTAGTCGTATCGCATGATCTGTATATGTCTGCCGATTTCATGCGTACCCCGGAAGGGAAGGATATTGATAAGGCCAATGAGCAATCTTATAAGTTGTACACCATGCCGTATGACAGTATCCGGAAATACGATGCCGGTACCAAGCCACATAAAGATTTTCCCAGGCAGGTGAAGATGAAAACCTATAAACCACTGTTGTCCGAACTGATTGATAGTGTGGAGGCTTATGTGAAAGCGCATCACCTGAAACCTGTGTATTATAACATGGAGACCAAGTGCTCTCCTGACGGAGATAACATTTTTCACCCCGCACCAGGTGAATTTGTGGGCCTTATGATGCAGGTGATCAGGGACAAAGGCATCCAGAACAGGGTGACTGTACAATCTTTTGACATCCGGACTTTGCAGGTGATACACAAATTGTACCCCAAACAAAAGCTCGCATTGCTGGTGTATGGGAAAGATAGTTTTGAAACGAATATTGAGAAATTAGGCTTTACGCCAGACATCTACAGCCCTTATTCCGCACTGGTAACCAAAGAGCTGGTGACCACTGCTCATAATAAGAAAGTACAGGTACTGCCCTGGACGGTGAATGACCCGCAGGAAATGCAGAAAATGATGGAGCTGGGGGTAGACGGAATTATTACAGACGATCCGGAAGCCCTGGTGAAATTGGCAGGCAGCTATCAGAAGAAATAGATTCAGTACCTTTGCGGTTCATTTTGAATCGTATTATGACTTTTGATGAACTAAACCTCAGCAAGCCTTTACTGAATGCCCTGAGTGATCTGGGCTATACAACGCCCACTACCATTCAGGCGAAGGCGTTTTCTGTGGTCATGTCCGGTCAGGACGTATGTGGCATTGCACAGACCGGTACGGGTAAAACCTTTGCCTACCTGCTGCCCTGTTTGCGGCAGTGGAAGTTTTCCAAAGAGCGCTATGCCCAGATCCTGGTAGTAGTGCCTACCCGCGAGCTGGTTACCCAGGTAGTGGAGGCGGTAAAGAAATTGACACCCTACATGAATGTGGAGGTCGGAGGATTTTTTGGTGGGGTGAATATGAACCCCCAGATGGTGACTGCCAGTGGAAAACTGGATGTGGTAGTAGCTACTCCCGGCCGTTTGGTAGACCTGGTGCTGAGTGGCGCATTGAAACTAAAAGCTATTAAGCGACTGGTGATAGATGAGGTAGATGAAATGCTGAACCTGGGCTTTCGCCCGCAACTGAAACATATCCTGGATTTACTGCCGGCTAAGCGGCAAAACCTGCTCTTTTCGGCAACCATTACCCCGGAAGTAGAAGATTTGATGGAGGTGTACTTCAATGCCCCAGTGACCATAGAAGCGGCACCTGCGGGTACCCCACGTGAGAATATCAGTCAGACCGGGTATGCAGTGCCTAACTTCAATACCAAGGTAAACCTGCTGGAACTGCTGCTGAAAACAAATGCGGAGATGAGTAAGGTGCTGATCTTTGCCGCTACCAAAGAACTGGCGAACCAGCTGTATGAACAGATAGAAACGAAGTTCCCTGAGCAGGTGGGGGTGATTCACTCCAATAAAGAGCAGAACCATCGTTTTAATACGGTAAAGAAGTTTAAGTCAGGTGAATACCGCTTCCTCATTGCTACAGATATCATAGCGAGGGGTATTGATATTGAGGATGTAAGCCATGTGTTGAACTTTGACGTACCAGAGGTACCGGAGAGCTACCTGCACAGAATTGGTCGTACCGGTCGTGCGGACAAGCATGGTAAGTCTATCATTTTCTATACTGAGCGTGAGAAAGAGGGATTGGAAAGGATTCAGACTTTGATGAATTATGAGATTCCTTTGGCACCATTACCGGAAGACCTGGAAATCTCTGATGTGCTGACGGATGATGAAAAGCCGGAGGTGAAGATGAAGAATTTCCTGGTGGCTTTGCCTAAGCTGGAAAGTTATGGACCTGCTTTTCATGAGAAGAAGGCAAAGAATAAGAAGGTAAATGTTAAGATCTCCCATAAGGAGAAAATGCAGATGAAATATGGTAAGCCGAAGACGAGAGGCGCCAAAAAGAAAAAGAGATAAAAAAGACCCGGCCTATGCAGCCGGGTCTTTTTAGATATAGAAGCGTCGAAGAAGCATCGAAGACGCGTCGAACAAGCGTCGAAGAAAGCTTATAGAAATTCCTGTTTTATTTCCATGTTTGCTCCCCTTTCTTCATCTTATCATAAATAGCCTGGTACTCTGGTATTTCTTCCTCATGAGCCAGTTCTACTGACCTTACCATCCATTTCAGTGCATTTTCCTTATCCCCCAGCTTATACAGCAGGTTAGCATAAGTACCCATCGTAAAGGTATTCCTTTCTATCTCCACCACCCTGTCCATCCATTTCAGTGCCTGGTTCAGCAGGGTGGTATCGTCAGTACCATTAAATACCTTTTGCGCCATGCTGCTGATTTTGGTAGGAGAGAAGCTGGTGCCGCCTTTGCTAAGATAGTCTGTGACGCTTTCCGTCATCGGCTGCCAGTCATGGGTCTTTTTCGCATCTGCTTCCATTTCCAGGATAGCGAGAAATTGTGGGCGGAATGGATCTGGTATAGAGGTAGTATCGGCGTCTTTCAGGCCCAGGTCTACACTGGCTGTTTGCGGAATGAAGGCGGCGTGTATTTTGCGCAGCGTATCGATAGGTACCTTGATGATCTTACGATCGTAAGTAATCAACCCATTTTCCTCAATTTCCACGTCGAAGGGTTCTGTATAGATAGAGCCGGACTGGCCCTGTGTTTCGTAATCTTTTAGTTTCCTGACCATGGAGGCATAACGGGTACTTAATTCCGCAGGGGTGATTTTTACATATCCCCAACCGGCAACGGCATCCCATTCATGGTTTTTCACAGGTACGCCAATACCTCCCCACTCTCCCAATACTCTTGCTTTGCCGGGAAGAGCCGGGGCAATACCGGGACCCGGATAGTCATGTACGTCGGCAAAGTCAGCGCTGGCCCACTTTTCAGTAACCTGTTGTCCATCCATCTCGTAGTTTTCGCCGGTATGGCCATTTACAAGGCGGGTAGGATCTGTACTCTTCAGCCATTTGGTTAGCCGGAGCTGATCGTAGGTGAACCAGCCTTCGTTGAACAGTACCCATGAGATGATGGAAGGGTGATTATAGAGTTGTGCCACGTTGGCGGCGCTTTCTTTTTCAAAAGCATCTTTGGCTTCAGGCTTCAGACTGGCGCAGGTCACCATATCCTGCCATACGAGCATGCCCAGTTTGTCTGCATAGTAATACCAGCGGGCTGGTTCTATTTTAATATGCTTACGAATGGTATTGAACCCCATTGCTTTGATGGCTTCGATGTCAAAGCGGAGGGCGTCGTCAGTAGGTGCTGTATAGAGTCCATCCGGCCAGAAACCCTGATCAAGTACCCCAAGGTTATAAGTGTATTGATCATTCAGGTAGATTCTTTCCTGTCCATTCGGATCTTTTTTGATGGCGATTTTGCGCATGCCGAAATAAGAAGTAACGGCATCGGAGGTATCCCCATTTTGAATCAGT
Source organism: Chitinophaga sp. (assembly GCF_039596135.1). Taxonomy (GTDB): domain Bacteria; phylum Bacteroidota; class Bacteroidia; order Chitinophagales; family Chitinophagaceae; genus Chitinophaga. The sequence continues at coordinate 31,585 of NZ_JBCNKH010000056.1, read as the reverse complement.
TTCACAGAGAGGTCATAGAGAAAAGGATCTTCAGGGCTCCACAGGTGTGCTTTGGAAACAGGTATTTTGATGGTTTCATTGGCCTTCCCTTTGGTGGCGCTGATGATTTTGCCATTTGTGCCGGCGAAGGCCGCTACTTTACAATTGGCTGCCACACCACCGGTTTTGACGGTGAGGGAGAGGAACCCGCCATCTACATCAGGCGTAATAACGAGGGCGGAGATGTAGGTGTCAGGTACGGTTTCGAGCCATACTGTTTGCCAGATGCCGGTGGTAGCGGTATAGCGGATGCCTTTGGGCGCCAGTACCTGTTTGCCATGGGGATTGATGCCCTGGTCGGTAGGATCCCACACGCTTACCAGTATTTCATTGTCGCGGTCTCTCAGCAGGTGGGTGATGTCATAAGTAAAATTCTGGTAGCCACCGGTGTGCATGCCGGCCTGTTTGCCATTTATATAGACGGTGCTTTGCCAGTCAACGGCCCCGAAGTGCAAAAGAATCCGTTTCCCTTCGATCCTTGAAATGGGAGGCAGGGTACGCCTATACCAAAGGCGTTGTGAGGGCAATACAGCCTTTTTAACGCCCGATAATGCCGATTCGATAGGATAAGGCACCAGGATCTGTCCAGCGAAAATTACAGGCTTTGTAGCGTCTTTGTCGGTGATGGCGTATTCCCATAGTCCGTTTAGGTTCTGCCAGTTGTCACGAATCATCTGGGGACGTGGATATTCAGGCAGTGCATTTGTGGGAGATACGAGTTGGGCCCAGCGGGTTTGCAGGGCGACTGGCTGCAGCTGCCAGTTGGTCTGCGCGTGTAATACAGGTGTTGCACAGGAGAAGGTGAGGAGAACAGCAAGCTGTTTAACAAAACGTTTCATTATAAAGGTTTAAGTAGCTGACGAATATAACAGCCAGGAGGGAAGTATATCCGCAGTGGTAGCAGGTGAAATATGACTAGTTGCGGATAAGGGGAAAAAGTAACATTTATATTAAGCGGGTTGTCAGGATGCAATCAAAAACAGGCCGGAGAATAAAACCTCCGGCCTGCCGCTATAAAACAAAAGATTAGATTATTGAATCACTATTTTCTTCGTCACTGCAGCATCCTTTGTACTGATTTGTATAAAGTACAAGCCAGCCGGTAGCCCCTGACCGATATTAATCTTCGATTGATACTGAGTTTGCTGATCACTCACCACGGCACCACCAGCATTGATGACCCGTATCCTGGCTGGTTGGGCAGCAGGCAAACTAATTGTCACACCCTGTGTACCGGATGCGGGGTTGGGGAAGACCTGTAAACCTGCAATGCTGTCTTTGGTGGTAGCAGCTACCCTTGCAGAAGAAATGAGTGATACACTCCATTTCTGACAGTTGCAACCATTGTAATCATATAATGCCAATTGCTGTCCAGCCGTAGTAGATGCATTCGGTACTTCGACCACCCTGTTGCCATTCATAGATGAGAACACCAGACTACCATTGCCTGCACGTTCCAGTTTGAATTGCTGACAGGTGCCTCCCCAATAGCTGTACAAATCAAGTGGTGTACTATTTGCAGATGCACAGTTGTATACATCAGCAGCCAAACCACCCAGCGCACAGGTTATTTTCCAAACCCCATTCCCCAGGGCGGTAAAATCCCATTGCTGACAGGTCAGACCAGCAGCAGTACCTTGTGCAATAGCTTGCAGGGAAGCGCCGGTACAGCCCCAGGCATCCCATACCAGACCACTGTTTTGATTGGTAATGGTATACCTGCCGGCAGCAATCCAGTCGCGGGTAAAGAATGGCCAGCCGCTTGATTCCCAGCCTACATTGGCCACGCCCAGTGTAGGTGTGCCACTGTTGTTGCCGTCATAATAATGATAGGTAAGAAAGTTGTAACCGTTTTCACTGTAATATCCAATTTGACCGGGGCCGATATAAGTACCTGAAGTGCTGAGCACCGTTGTACCCCCGCCACTGAGGAGACTGGTACCATTTTTATCTACATATGGACCGGTCGGGCTGGCAGACCTTCCCATCTGTACATAATAGGTGCTGCTGGTGCCATTGCAGCACACGCCCCTGTTGTAAAACAGGTAGTAGTAGCTCCCGCTTTTGATCACATAAGAAGCTTCCATGTCTGTGCTGCCGCTGCCGGCAATATTGTAAAGGGTAGAATTCAGGCGTTTGCCTGTAGAAGTATTGAGCTGTGCCAGCCAGATACCAGTGAGGTGAGAACCGAAAGTAAGCCAGTAGTTACCGCTGGCATCTGCAAATACAGCGGGATCTATAGCGCCATAGGTGCTGGATGAAGTGGAGTATACCACTACACCCTGATCTGTCCAGTTGCTCAGGTCTGTGCTGGTAGCAACCCCAATGGCACAGGGGCGGCCGCCGGTAGAACAGGCGTAGTACAGGTAATATTTACCATTCATGTACACGCACTCAGGTGCCCAGAAGTTGCCGGCAAAATCTGTTACATAAGTATTGATCCAACTGGGCCAGGTGCCGGCAGCAAATACCGTGGAGGCGGTGGTCCAGTTAATCAGGTCTGTAGAGGTAAGGTGATAAATCTGATTGCCGGTGCCAAACACATGGTAGACGCCGTTTCGCTTGATAATCGTAGATGGGTCGTGGATGCCTGTGAGGCCCTGGAGGGCATAGGATGAGCGGCATACGAATAGGGAAATAATGAAAAGTGTAAAAGTTTTCATAACAATGAAAGGGTTTAAAATATTGAAAATTGGGTACTTAGTGGAATCGGATTACATGTGCGCTGGCAATACCAGCAACAATCAAAGAACTTTTAAGTGTTTATTTAACAATTAATCAAAAGTAAATAAATTTGTGAATATAATATCAGGAAATGATAATTTAATTTAACCCATTTGTTAAAATGACATAAATCATGATTGTCAATTGTTATTTGCAGTAGCTTTGCAAAAATTTGAGAAGGATCAGTGTTGCAAATCACTAAAATATTCAACTTTGAAACGGCGCATGCGCTGCATGGATACGCCGGCAAATGCAGAAACTTACACGGACATTCCTATAAGTTGCATGTAACTGTCAGCAGTAAAACACCTGAGCAGGGATACCTGGGGGGTACTGGAATTTTGATGGACTTTAAAGACCTGAAAAAACTGGTGAATGAAAAGGTAGTGGATAAATTCGATCACCGCCTTATTCTGTCCAAAGCTTACCTGGCTGCTAATCCTAATTTAGGAGAACTGGAAAATCTCGAAATCTGGGATATCGAACCATCTGCAGAAAACATCATCCTGTATATCAAACAGGAACTGCAGGGTGGATTCCCCGAAGATGTAGAGTTAGTTAAACTGGTTTTGTATGAAACCAGCGATTCTTACGCCGAATGGATCAAGTAATATATTTGAATCTAAGCCGCAGTAGAGTGGATCAAGTCACAAACTGGTGGTTGTATCATGGGAATCATCGCATAGCTTTAAGGATCAACATTATGGTAAACTGATACACCCTTTTTCCGATAAAAGGCCTGAGCATTGCTCAGGCCTTTTTGTTATAGTGGTTCGCTGTTCTATACTGTCAATTGCGCCTGTGGCAGCTCGCAGGCACCGCCCGCACAGGCAGCAGCACCCAGGGTATTCACATCCACATAGTCAGGCAATTCTTCTTTGTATTTGCTCCAGTCGATCATCTTCGCATTCTTCACAATTGTCATGTAGCGATAATAGCGATGCACATCTTTCAATGCATAGGTCATCTTTTTCAGATCTTTCTTAAAGTAGTTTTTCGCAAACTTCTTTGCACGCCTGATCCAGTCTTTCTGATAGAAGATCTTTTCACGGCTGCCTTCCAGTGGCAGGTTCCTGTCCAGCACATACATACATGCTTTCCACAGGTCCTGGTCAAATGCATGCAGCCCATCCACGATCAGACCTGATGCCATGATCACACCATCTCCATACATTTTGATCAGCTCCTCAGGTGTAAACACTTCTGAATAAGGCGCCTGATTGTATTCCAGTGAACCTGACATACCCAGCAGAGAGATACCTGCAAAGTATTTGCGGTTGGCATAGATATAATCAGTTACATTCTCCCAGTTATCTACTGAAATAGTATTAGATACATTGTGTCTTACAGATGGTATCACACATCTTTCAATACTGGTACCCGGATAGACCCAGTTTTCCATAATGAACTTCACTATTTCCAGGTGTTTCACTCCATACACATCGTGTTTACTCATGGCCTTTGGTTCTGCTTCCATGGCAAAGCCAATGGCATAGTCACGACCATTGAAATCCCACACACTCTTCTCTACCAGTTCAGGATTCTGTGATTTGAAAAACTCTACGCCATATTCATCCGGATTGACCTGTACATAACGGATCCAGCGTTTGCCTTCCACAGGTTTTACGCCTGAAGAGGATCCGAGAATAATAGCCCCATTTCCATCCGGTTTACTGAGGGTGGTACGCGCTGCATAGTTAATACCTAAGATATCGGCCAGTTCTTTATTGATATCTTTAATGAGTTGTACGCCTTCTGCCAGCGTTTCTTTGTTCAGCAGCACATCAGGGTTATCTAACCAACCTGATATTGCACAACCTAATAAGGCTTCTTTTTTGAAAATCTCTTCTGTTACACTACCTACATAGTCGAATGTGGTATAACCCGCCTGCAGCGTACCTAAGATGGCCAGTGCCTTACACATGCGGAGGAAAGTTTTCTTGTCTCTGCACATTGCACCATTACCCGTTGTCAGGTTACATCCCTGCCAGCCGGATACCCATCCATTTTCTGTTTTCAGCTTAGGCACCATTCCCACTTCCACACATGGATTGTAAAGTATTTCAAGATCATCCAGCCATACGAAACCGGGTTCTCCAAATTCCTTTACTGATTCCATAATGGACTGAAACTCTTCGTAGGTAGTTGTTGATTTCAGCAGGGCAACTGAGTTGTTAGAGCGTGCACGTTGGGGTTGTGTGATATACCAGTTGCCAGTCTTCGCATTCAGCATTTCTTCGTCATCCTTGCTGAATATACAGATGGTAGCGCTTCTTCTTACACCGCCGGCCAGCACTGCATTAGAAGCATGCATTACAATGTCGTAAGCAAGAATGCTTCTCATGGTACCACCCTGTGATTTCAGCCACTGTTCAATGATCTCTTCTATTTTCTGTATCGCTATTTTCAGCGGATCGGAGCCGGGAGCCTTGAACCCGGAAGAGATGTAAGCACCTTTAGGTCTGATGAGAGAGTAATCCAGTCTTACTTCATATCCCCAATAGGTCTGGAACTTTTTGTCTGCCCTGAAATAGGATGCCAGCAGTACACCAATAGCATCGGCCCAGCCCTCTATACTGTCTTCAATGATAAAGGTCCTGGTCCCCTTGTCACGTACCTGTAAATCAGGAAGTTTTGCAATATGATGCTGCTGTACTGAAAAACCTACTCCGCAGCCGCTTAGCAGCCACCACATGGATTCTCTGAAGAATTCAGGTCTGTCGCAATAGGAGGTCAGACAGTTATACATTTTGGAGTTATGACGCAGGATGGGGAGGCCGCCAAATTGTAGTGCCCGTTGGGAACCTAATACCAGTTTATCAACATAAGCATCTTCTGCAAAATCCATGTATTCCGACAACACCTTGTTATCCAGCAGGCGTGCGTATTTGTCACGGTGCATTTTCATGACCCGTTCCCGAATGGCTTCTTCCCAGGTCTCCTTCCTGCTCAGTTCAGGACGGTACTTTAAATAGCCAGTCTGTAGCTTAAATTCTGATAAAAAGTTCTGCATGCTCTAAAAGTCTTGATTTTAAATGCCTAACAATGGTATTGGCAAGGAATAAAAGGGCAAATTGGCGACGTGATAACCATACAAAAGTATCTGATTGGGAAGGATGGAGGGGAGAAAGTTAAACACATGTGTGCATAACTAATATCCGTTTTTTAAAAGATCAGCATGGTGGCCTGCGACAGCAAAGAAGGGCTCTTTTTTATTTTTTTGTCCTCAGACGTAATTCATTTTATCTTCACATCTAAAATTTATCTCATTAGCAACAGATTAACCAAACAAGGACGCTGGGCTTTATTTCGTGCGGCTCTCACCACCTCACCGCTTATTGCGATGCTGCTGGTCACCCCCGTATTCCTGGTCAGAAATGTTGATACCAGTCACATGTGGATCGCTTTTCCCGCCGCTACCGTCGGTATATTTATCACCTGGACGTTTCATATTTTCCTCATCGGAAGAACACGCCTGCATAGAACCCGTTTTTTCATTTCTACATTCATTATGATTTCCCTTACGTCTATTACTTATCTAGTAAGCAGGAGACATAATATAAATATATTTTTTTCCCAAACATCCTTCTTCATTTTCAGGATCGTTAATATCATCGCTGTCAATTCCATGGTCTATATTATTTCTGTGGTGATATTATTAAACAGGAGCAAAAAGAAATTAGACATTGAAAATGAACAATTAAAATTCGCCAACCTGCAATCCCGGTATGAAGTATTGCATAACCAGCTGAATCCACATTTCTTATTCAACTCTATCGGTACTGCCAAAGCCCTGATCCGGAAAGATCCCGCCATTGCTGACGAATACCTGGTAAAATTATCCAGCTTCCTGCGCCTGGGCCTGGAAAAAAAACGATCTGATACCATCACTGTCAAAGAAGAACTGGCGCTCTGTGCGGACTACATTGCCCTGCAACAAATGCGCTTCGATACCGCCCTGCAGTTTGACGCACAGATCGACGAGAAATTCCTTAACTATTATGTACCTTACTTCGCCATCCTCATTCTCGTGGAAAACGCCGTGAAACATAATACCATGACTGAAGACGAACCGCTGAAAATATCTGTTACCCATCATGATACTGTTTTGCAGGTAACTAACAATATTCAGCCGCGTTTCTTACTGGAAGCGTCTTCCAAAACAGGACTGCAAAACCTGAAAGAAAGATATCGCCTTCTTTATAATGAAACTGTTACTGTCAATAACGATGGGGAAACATTTAGTGTAAGTATAAAAATGATTCGCAAATGAATGTAGTAATCATTGAAGATGAAAAGAACCTTGCAGAAGAATTACAACATTATATTCTCACCGCCCGCAAAGAATGGACTATCATAAAAATTCTTCCTTCTGTAAAGCAAGCCCTGTCCTGGTTTGAAACCAACACCTGCCAGCTGGTCTTTAGCGATATTCAGTTAGGTGACGGCCTGAGTTTTGAAATCTTTCATCAGCTAAAACTCAATGTACCTGTCATCTTCTGCACCGCCTTTAATGAATACGCCATTCAGGCATTTAAAAATAATGGCATTGACTATATACTGAAACCTTTTGGACAAGCTGCTATCAATGACGCTATCACGCATTATGAAAGCCTGCGCCAGAGCATTTCGCCAGACTATAACACCATTATTAAATTATTGCAGAAACCCACGGCTACTTCCCGGCTGCTGGTGAGCCTGCGGGATAAAATCATTCCCATTAAAACAGAAGATATCGCTTTATTTTACATCCAGTATGGGCAGGTATCTCTCATCGATTTTGAGCAACATAAATATATGATCAGTCAGCCACTCGATGAACTGGAAGCCACCGTTGGCCCCGGCTTTTACCGGGCAGACAGGCAGCACCTTGTGAACAGGAAGGCCATCCGCGATGTATCTCAATCCCTGGGCAGGAAATTGTTACTGAACCTCCTCGTGGAATACAATGAAGCAGTGACCATCAGGAAAGAAAAAGCCACTGAGTTCCTGGAATGGCTTACAAAAGACTAATCCATCCTCCATTTTGTCTAACTCAGCCAACCCGATTTTTACAGTTGCCGATTGTTTTGAATATTTGCTTTCGTAAACAAATGCCTGATGTGCCGGATTTTAATCATTTTTCTCATTAGTTGTAGTCTGACAGCAGGAGCCCAGGGCACATTAACCTTTCGCTCTCTCAATGAAGTCTTTGCCTACGCTGATGCGCATAGTGTCACCTTCAAAAACGCCACCCAACAGGTGCTGATGAACAAATATCAAACCCTGGCGGCAAAGCTGGACAAGTGGAAGCTGAAAGGCGATGCAAACCTGACAAGTACTGACAATACCAAACTGGGAGTCACCTTTATCCCTGCAGAGATCTTTGGAGGCCCTTCGGGAACTTACAGGCAGGTGACCTTTGGCCAGCAATATGTAACCAGCGCTAACTTTGCACCCCAGATAGACATCCTCAATCCCTATTCCATGGCGCAGGTGAGAACTGCCCGCGCCAGCGAACAGGTAACTCATGCCACCAACCTGCTCAATAAGAAAAACCTGTACGAAAGTGTGGCGGGTGCTTATTACAATATCCTCTCTTATCAATGGCAGATCAGGGTTACAAAGAATAGTCTTGATAATGCAGATACCCTCACCACCATCATGGTGAACAAACAGCAGGAAGGCATTGCCAGGCAGCAGGATGTAAACAATGCAAAAGCCAATCAGTTATCGATCCGGGACAAACTGCAACAACTGGAAGTGAACCTGGAAGAGCAATACAGCAGCCTGAAACTACTCTGTGATATGGATCCCAATACACCTGTCGCCATTGAGGAAACTGCTGACCAGGGTAACTTCGATGCCAGTCTTACTGCCACCGGTTACCTCACGCAGTTACAATCAGAGTGGCAGTTAAAATACCAGGAAGCAGACCTGCGGGCCAATAAGCGCTGGTTCCTGCCTACAGTTACGCTCTTCAGCAGCCTGGGATGGCAGCAGAATACCAACAACCATCCTTTTGATGGCAGCAGGTGGATTAACAGCAACTATATAGGTGTAAAAGTGGCCATACCCATCATACCGGATGTAGGTAAGGTGGCCGCTGTGCGCTATGATCGTATCAACGTTGCTGTGGCAAAGAACAATTTTGAACATGCTGCCCGCCAGGATAGTGTGAACAACCAGCAATTGCAGCTGGAATACCAGAAGGCTTTTAAAAGCGCCCGCCTGGCTGGTGAAATTGCTGCCCTCAAAGAAGATTCTTACTACAAAAACCTGAATATCTATAAAGAAGGAATTCTCTCCGCCACCGACCTGTTCACCGCTTTTAACGACTGGCTGAATAACAGTCTGAATGCTGTAGCCCAACAGGCCAACAGCGACTATGCAAAATCAAAGATCATGATTAATAATATTGTCAAATGAACATACAGCAAACTATTGGGATCTTCACTGCATGCCTGATCTTTTCTGCCTGTGGTCAGAAAACCGACCCTGTTAAACCTGCGCACAAAGACCTGACTGAAATGGTATTTGCCTCCGGTGTGCTGGAAGCCGATGACCAGAACAACCTCACTGCGCAAACAGATGGTTATCTCATCAAACTCGATTTTAAAGAAGGTGATCTGGTCAATGCCGGTCAGCTACTGGCCGTAATTGACAATAGTCAGAATATTATCAATGCACAAAGCGCTGGTGCACTCCACAACATTGCCAGGGAGAATACCCTGCCCACAGCGCCTGCTTTGCAACAGATCAGCGCCAATATCACTGCTGCCAGGGAAAAACTGCGGCTGGACCAACTACAGGCAGACAGGTACAAACGCCTCATGGAAAGCAATAGTGTATCCAAACTGGAATATGAAAATATCCAGTTGACACTGGCTACCTCACAGGCCAACCTGAAAGCACTGGAAGATCAGTATAACACACAGCTGGTAGCTGCCAGACAACAGGAAGTAACACAGCGCTCCATGAGTGAAGTGAATAAGGTGATCAAAGGGCAAAACCAGATCAAAGCTGTGATCAGCGGACAGATATACGAGAAGAAAAAACAACTGGGCGATTATGTGCGCAAAGGAGATGTGATAGCGGTGATCGCCAATCCGCACCTCATCTACGCCCGCCTGAATGTAGATGAAACTAATATGGCACGGGTAAAGGTAGGAGAGGAAGCCGCCATTCAGTTGAACACCAACAAAGGGCATATCTACAAAGGCATCGTGCACGAAATCCTGCCATCCTTTGAATCTGCCAGCCAGTCGTTCATCGTAAAAGCATATTTCACAGATAGCCTGGATTTCAGGATCACCGGTACGCAACTGGAAGCTAACATCATCGTAGGTGAAAAGAAAAATGCACTGGTCATACCACGCAGCTTTCTGGCCTACGGCAATAAGGTGAATTTGAAAGGAAGAGGACCGGTAGTAGTGCAGACCGGTGTTATTTCCAATGACTGGGTAGAAGTGACCAGTGGCCTGACAGAAAACGATGAACTGGTACCTGAAAAAAAATAAGTGATGAGATACCGTCATAATATCGATTCCGAGATCTCCATGACCTACATCGTCACCAAGAAAAGGTTGACGTTGGTAGCGGCATTGGGTGTGACGATCGGGATTGCCATTTACATCTTCATGAACTCGATGATGGTGGGCTTTGACAAGAAATCGTCAGAGCTGGTATTTAGAAGTACTGCCCATATCCGGGTGTATAAAGATGAGGTGATGAGCCTGCCTTTGCTGGCAGAGAAAGGGAAAAATATTCCTGTGATCATTAATCCCAGTGTAGTACCTGAGAGTGACAAGATTGTGGATCCTGAGAAGATTATTTCCCTGCTGGTACGGCAGCCGGATGTGACGCTGGTTACGCCCCAGGTCACCGTCAGTGTGTTTTACAATAATGGTAAATCCCAGATCACCGGTAGTGCTTATGGTGTAAGGATTGCTGAGGCTGATAAGATGTTCGACATTGCGGCTACTGTGGTGGAAGGTTCTATCCAGGACCTGAAGAATACGCCGAATGGTATACTGCTGGGTGTAGGCATTGCAGCCAAAATGAGTGTGCGGCCGGGAGACAATATTTCCATTACCTCTTCGCGGAATGTGACCAAGGTGATGAAGGTGGTGGGTCTATTTCAGTCCAACAATTCCCAGATTGACAAGACGAAATCCTACATAAATATTAGCGCTGCCCAGCAACTCCTGCAGGAAGGGCCTGATTATGTGAGTGATATCAATGTTTCGGTCACCAACCCGGATAGTGCTCCTAACTACTCAGCAAACTTTTCAGCTCTCACCGGCTACAAAGCGGAGGACTGGAAAGCGGCCAATGCCACCCTGGTGGCGGCTGCCAATGTGCGCCGGATCATGATCACCGTGATTTCCCTTTCCATCCTGCTGGTGGCGGGGTTTGGTATTTACAATATCCTGAATATGACTATCAGCCAGAAAATCAATGATATAGCCATTCTGAAGGCCATGGGGTTCAGGGGGAGTGATGTAGTACGCATTTTTGTACAGCAGGCCATGATTATCGGGATGATTGGGATTCTGATCGGGGTATTGCTGGCGGCATTCCTGGTATTTCAGTTGTCCCGCACCTATGTGGGCGGGGATATTGGTTATTTTCCCATTCACTTTGAATGGCCCGTATTTTTCAGGGGGCTGATATTCGGACTGATCGTGACCCTGGGTGCAGGGTATATTCCAGCCCGGAAGGCGGCAAACGTAGACCCGGTATCTATTTTCAGGCGGTAAAAATTACGACTATGCAAAGAGAGCTCATGCTGGAAGCGGAAAAGATCGGGAAGTATTTTTACGACCCGGTAAAATTTAGGGTGCTGAATGATATTTCTTTTAAAGTTTATAGAGGAGAATTTGTAACATTGGTAGGTAAATCGGGGAGTGGAAAGTCCACTTTACTGTATATATTGAGCACAATGGATACTGATTATGAGGGTAAATTGCACATCCATGGGGAGCTGACCACCGGCCAAAAGCAAAATAGCCTGGCCGCCCTGCGGAATGAGAAGATTGGATTTGTATTTCAGTTCCATTATCTTTTACCCGAATTTAGCTGTCTGAAAAATGTGATGATCCCGGCATTGCGGTTAGGAAAGTATTCCAGGCAGGAAATAGAGGAACGGGCTTACCAGAAACTGACCCTGCTGGGGCTGCAGGATCAGGCACTGAAACCGGCCTCCAAGTTATCAGGAGGGCAACAACAAAGGGTCGCCATTGCCAGGGCGCTGATTAATGATCCCCTGATCATAATGGGGGATGAGCCGACAGGAAACCTTGATTCAAAGAATTCACAAATCGTATTTGACACATTTAAACAACTGGCGCACGAATATAACCAGACGATCATAGCAGTGACCCACGACAATGATTTCGCAGAACGCTCTGACCGTACAATTGAAATGCAGGATGGCGTAATCGTTTCTACCGCTAAGGAGTTTGGGAAATAGGAGCTGCAACAGGAAGCCTTGAAAAAATAAACCCGATAGGTAATACTTCCGGACGCGGATGTACTACCCAAACAACGAATATGGTTAAGTCTCTTATCACTACCTGTTGTGTGTTATTGTCATGTTTGGGAGCGATTGCACAGGCGAAATTTACTATCAGCGGAACCATCAGATCAAAAAAAACGGGGGAAACCATCATTGGTGCTACTGTGCACGTAGCGGGTCAATCCATCGGAACTGTCAGCAATGAGTACGGTTTTTATTCCCTTACCCTGCCTGCAGGTACCTATACCATAGAGTTCAGTACCGTGGGTTTGCAGCCGGTACAGGAGGAGGTGGCGCTTACACAGCATACGGTCAGGAATATTGCGCTGGACGATGCTGCACAATCATTGAAGTCAGTGACGATTACAGCGAGTGGCAAGCAGCGTAATCTGAATACCCCCCAGATGGGTATGGAGCAGCTGACTACAAAGGAGATGAAAAACATTCCGGTACTGTTGGGGGAAAAGGATGTATTGAAAACGATTCAGTTACTACCGGGTATTAAATCAGCCGGCGATGGTAACAGTGGCTTCTATGTGAGAGGTGGTGCGGCAGACCAGAACCTGATTTTATTGGACGAAGCACCGGTGTACAATGCTTCACATCTGTTTGGTTTCTTTTCTACATTTAATTCTGATGCCATCAAGGATGTGACGGTATATAAGGGAGGCATGCCGTCTCAATACGGTGGCCGGCTCTCGTCTGTACTGGATATTAAAATGAACGACGGAAATAACCAGGAATATAACGTGAGCGGCGGCATTGGGTTGATCTCTTCCAAAGTAAATATCGAAGGCCCTTTGCAAAAGGATAAATCTTCTTTCCTCGTTTCTGCCAGAAGAACCTATGTGGATCTTTTCCTGCGTTTGTCTAATGACTCTTCTATCAAAAATAACAGCTTATATTTTTATGACCTCAATGCCAAGCTGAATTATCAGCTGACCAAACGGGACCGCCTGTTTGCTTCCGGGTATTTTGGGGCTGATAACCTGGTAGTGGGTAATAACTTTGGTTTGAAATGGGGAAATGGAACGGGTACCCTGAGATGGAATCATATTTACAGTAGCAAAATGTTTTCCAATACCTCACTGATTTTTAGCAATTACAATTATAAGATCAATGTAAAGAGTGGCGCAAATGATGTGAACATCTTCTCGCAGATCCGTGACTGGAACCTGAAGGAAGAATTACAATATTATATCAGCCAGCGACATAACCTGCGTATTGGTTTCAATACGATTTATCATACCATGCGGCCCGGCGAAATCACTTCTACACAGTCGTCTAATTTTAATTCATCACGGTTACAGCAACGGTATTCCTGGGAGAATGCGGTGTATGTATCTGATGTATGGAAGGCAACGAATAAACTGGATTTGTCTTATGGCGCACGGCTCACTGCATTCAGCATACTGGGTGGCGGTGACTTTTTTAATATAGATGCCGATGGGAATATACTGGATACCTTACATTACAAAAGCGGGGAGTTTGTAAAAACATATATCAACCTGGAACCCCGGCTGGCGGTCAGTTATAAGCTGACAGATATTTCTTCTGTAAAAGCTTCTTATGCACGGAATGTGCAGAACCTGCACCTGATATCAAACAGTACCTCTTCCAGTCCAACGGATCGTTGGGTAGCGAGCACAAATATTATTAAGCCTGAAATATCTGACCAGGTTTCGTTGGGGTATTATAAAAACCTGGGTGGGAATAAGTATGAGTTAACGGTAGAAACATATTATAAGACCATGCAGCACCAGATCGATTACAGGGATGGGGCTGACGTGCTGAATAATGATGCTATAGAAACGCAATTGTTATTTGGGAAAGGGCGTGCATATGGCATAGAGTGGTTGCTGAAAAAGAAAGCAGGTAGGTTAAACGGGTGGGTGAGCTATACCTTGTCAAAAACACAGAGGAAAATAGACGGAATTAATAATGGGAATTGGTATAATGCGAGGCAGGACAGAACCCATGATATCGCAGTGGTAGGTATGTACCAGTTGAATGACAAATGGTCGCTGAGTGCCAGCTGGGTCTATTATACAGGAGATGCGGTTACCTTTCCGAGTGGCAAATACGTGATCAATAATACGGTGTATTATTACTATACGGAACGAAATGGATATCGTATGCCGGCGTATCACAGGCTGGATCTGGGAGCAACAAAACAGTTGCACAAACGGGGCAGGTATTCTTCAGAACTGGCTTTTAGCCTGTATAATGCGTATGGCAGAGAGAATGCGTATACCATTACATTCAGGCAGAGCAAGGATGATCCAAATAAGACGGAGGCCGTGAGAACGTCGTTGTTTAGGTTTGTACCTTCTATTTCATACAACTTTAAATTCTAGTGAAGATGAAACAGTTGTTGTATATCGCGATCGTAATAGTTTGTTTTAGCGCCTGTCAGAAGGTGATAGATATTGATTTGAATAATGCGGCAAAGAAATATGTGATAGAGGGGATTGTAACCGACCAGGTGAATGGGGTGAGTGTAAAAATTTCACAGACGAAGAACTTTGATGAGGGGAATGCATTTGAAGGAGTGAGTGGCGCCACGGTGACTATTACAGCAGACAATGCGGTGGAATATGAGTTGCAGGAAACTGCTACAGCAGGTGTGTATACCACCACGGGATTTAAAGGAAAGGTAGGGCATACATATAGTATGTATGTACAGTTGGGAACAGATACATTCACGGCTGTGTCCACCATGCCGCATGAGGTGTATTTTGATAGTCTGAACCTGCAGACCAGGGTCGTGTTTGGAGAGAGCCGGCGGGTACCGGCGGTGTATTATACAGATCCGGAGGGGAAAGGGAATTCTTATCATTTTGTGGAGTGGCATAACGGGGTGCAGGAGAAAACAATATTTGTAAGGAATGATGATAATACAGATGGGAAGAATTTGAGTATACAACTGGTATCGTTTAGCAGTGATAGTGATGACGAGGATAAGCAGATTAAAACAGGAGATACCGTAAAGATAGAGATGCAGTGTATAGAGGCTGCTGTATATAAATATTGGTATAGTCTGGACGCAGGTGCGACAGGAGAGGGGCAGAGTGCTACGCCGGCAAACCCGGTGACGAATATAAAAGGGGGAGCGCTGGGATATTTTAGTGCACATAGTGTGCAGACAAGGTCGATTATTGCCGATTAGGGCAGAAAAGTCTAACATGACTTTTATCATCCCCCCGTAACGTAGATTTAGTAGCTTTGAGCCGTAATAATTCATCGCGCCAATGAACGATTTTTTAGCGGCCAGATCACAAATGGCCTTATCGTTAGGTTTTCATATTGTTTTCTCCTGTATAGGCATGGTTATGCCATTTTTTATGGCCGTAGCCCATTTCCTTTACATCCGCACAGGCAATGATGTCTATAAGAATATCACCCGTGCCTGGAGCAAGGGCGTTGCCATCTTCTTCGCCACCGGAGCCGTTTCCGGTACTGTACTTTCATTCGAACTCGGCCTTCTCTGGCCGGAATTTATGAAGCACGCCGGCCCTATCTTCGGCATGCCCTTTTCTTTAGAAGGTACCGCCTTTTTCATCGAAGCCATCGCCCTTGGTTTCTTCCTGTATGGATGGGGGCGATTCAATCCCTGGTTCCATTGGATTACCGGCGTAGTGGTAGGCATCAGTGGGTTAGTGTCCGGTATCCTCGTAGTCGCCGCGAATGCCTGGATGAATAGCCCTGCAGGATTCGATTTCATTAATGGACAATACCTGAACATAGATCCTATCAAAGCGATGTTCAACGACGCCTGGTTTTCACAGGCACTCCATATGTGCATCGCAGCATTTGCCGCCACCGGTTTTGCGGTAGCCGGCATTCATGCCCTCATGATCTTAAGAAGACGAAACATCGCTTTCCATACTACCGCTTTCAGAATACCTGCGTTATTTGCCTGTGTTGCAGCACTACTGCAACCGCTGAGCGGAGATATTTCGGCAAAGGATGTAGCCCGCAGGCAGCCCGCTAAACTGGCGGCTATGGAAGCCCATTTTAAGACAGAAGCAGCGTCTCCGTTAGTGATTGGTGGTATTCCTGACCCGGTAGCGAAAGAAGTGAAATACGGGGTTGAAATACCCGGTTTACTGAGCTTCATGGTGCACAGTGATTTCCATACCCCTGTAACTGGGTTGGACCAGGTACCTGAAAATGATCAGCCACCCATAGCGATTACCCACTACGCTTTCCAGGTCATGGTTGGATTGGGGATGGTGATGCTGTTAATAGCCGTCTGTTACTTTGTAGCCATCTTCAGGAAAAAGAGCTGGCTTAGAATGCCCTGGTTGCTACGCCTGTTCGTCATTGCCACCCCGATGGGATTCATTGCTGTAGAAGCCGGATGGACGGTGACAGAAGTGGGCCGGCAACCATGGATTATCAATGGAGTAATGCGTACTGCTGATGCGGTGACACCTATGCCGGGAATTGTGTATTCTTTCTACATCTTTACGGCAGTGTACATTTCATTGTCCCTGATCGTGACTTTCCTGTTGTACAGACAGATTCGGATGGTACCTGAAATTTATGATATTCAAACTCCTGCTTTATGATATTTGTAGTAATGGCTTATTTATGGGCTGCCATCCTGTTGTATATATTGCTGGGCGGAGCTGATTTTGGTGCAGGGATCATTGAATTATTTACTTCGGAAAAGAACAAGGCATATACCCGCAATACTATGTACCAGGCCATTGGGCCTATCTGGGAAGCAAACCACATGTGGCTGATCATTGCCATCGTGGTATTGTTTGTAGGCTTCCCGGAAATATATACAACTGTATCTACGCATCTGCATATACCGTTGGTGATTATGCTCTTTGGCATTATTGCCCGTGGTACAGCATTTACATTCAGGCATTACGATGCGGTGAAAGATAATATGCAGAAGGTATACAACCGCATCTTTGTATATTCCAGTTTTGTGACGCCTTTCTTTTTAGGCGTGATTGCAGGTAGTGCAGTATCTGGCAGAATAGATCCGGGAGCGAACGATTTTCTCCATGCATATGTATATACCTGGTTCAACTGGTTTTCTGTAACAGTAGGATTTTTTACAGTAGCGATCTGTGGTTACCTGGCAGCTATCTTCATTATCGGGGAAACGAATGATGATAACAGCCGTGTAAGATTTATCAGGAAGGCCCGGCAGATGAATGTGGCGGCTGCGGTTTTCGGGGCATTGGTATTCTGGGCTGCACATGCAGAGAATATTCCTTTGGACAAATGGATGTTTGACAACCCGATTGGGATTATTGCCATCATTGCAGCGGTATTATCGCTGGTACTGTTGTGGTATTTGTTGTTGAAAAAAGGAAAGGTTATCATCATACGTGTATTGGCTGGTTTCCAGGTTACGATGATCCTGCTGGCGATTACGATCCGGCATTATCCGAATATTGTGATCCTAAAGGGGGGTAGGTATTTGTCTCTGCTGGAACATGCCGGGCAGGAGAAGACGATTCATTCACTGGCAATGGCTTTGTTGCTGGGGAGTATATTGATATTGCCTGCGTTGTTCTATTTGTTGTATAGTTTCAGAAAGAGCGATGCGATAGAACATTAAAAAAAGAGAGGGACAATGGTGAAATGTTCCTCCCTTTTTTAATGCTTACTTTTCACTGAAATTACACCCCGGATGTCTCTTTATTAACCCATCCAGCTCCAGTTTCAATTGGGAAACATTATTTTTTCCTATGTTTACCTTTACATCTTGCAGTTTTAGACGACCTATTGCTGCTTCTACTGTTTCTTTATCACTATTCTGAATATTGATCTTTATAGTTTGATCTCCTCCAGTTACAAAATTCATGATGCCAAACCGTAACGTATCACCCTTTTCTCCCAATACGAAAATATAACCCGGTTCATTCGTTGGTAATTGAATGCTGCCATCTTCTTTCTTGAAAAAGTAAAAATAACTACCATTTGATGAAATATTACCTGGCTGAATTATTTTCCAGGAAGGAATAACCATCACCGGATAAAGTGTGGGAGAGGTCAATCCTCCCAGAATGACTTTCAGTGTTGAAGATCCGACCTGTTGATTTTTTGACAGAAACAGATCTACATTGAACCATCCAAAGGCCGAAATTTCAAATGAATAATAAACTGATGGTGGTTGTATTACGCTATTTGAGATGGTTGGCATGACGGTATTTGCTACGTTACCTTTGGAGCTATCTGTCAGTCCGCCGTCCATATAATGAAGGGAATCGGCCAGTTTCCGGATATAATCACAACTATCGCAGGCCGTACCGATAGCATATTCAGCGGGCATGCACCCCAATTTATTCATTCCTTTCTCATGTATATACTTGTATATATCGTCAAGATCTTCTTTCGTCAAGGTCGGGAAAGCCGGCATTGAAATCCTGTATTCATTGTAAATACAGGCAGCCTGTGGATACTTATTAATTGCCGCAGCCATATTTTTCGTGAATTCGTATACCGCTGTGGTGTCATTTTTCCAACGTTGTATCGCACCAAAGAGTGGTGGCCCGACAATTTTTTTAGTAGTGTTGTGGCAGGGGGCGCAATTATTTTGAAATAGCGTTTTCCCATTTGCGAGTCTGGTATCAGGCTTGCTCACCTCAAGTGGTTGAGGGGCTACCCAGTTGATAGCCGAATCTTTCACCTCACCTTTGAACAGCTGCATACCTTCCCGTATATCATCAGCAGGTACAATCACTTTAACAGGTTTTAATATCTTCACATCCTGGCCAGCCATGGGAGCGATGTACAGCATGCCTCCACTGGCCAGCAGTTCTCCATTGCTAAGCGTATATAAGCCGGCAGCAATCATTTCCTCCAGTTTGAGCGCTTCCTTAATTTCCAGTTTTACTGAATCTCCATTGGCATTTTTTAATGTATTCGCTGGTACCTGGATAATGATACCACCGGACAAACGGATGTAATTATCCCTGCTGGTACTGATAGTAACCAGTTGTGTGGGAAGGTTTTCAGCTTTTAGTTTTCCGTTAAAAGTAGCAATTTGTTTATTGCTGCTGCAGGCCGACAAAAGCAACAGGCTCAAAAGTAGTATTCGTTTCATAGGTGCCCTAAAGCTATAAAAAAAGCTTCTGCAATTTGCAGAAGCTTTCAACATTTTTACAGGAACATCCCGCCACTCGCCTCCACGCGCTGGGCATTTACCCATCTCGCCTGATCACTACACAGGAATGCCACAACCTCGCCTATATCCTCCGCTACACCAGCCCTGCCCAATGCTGTATTGGCAGCCACCATTTGATTCAGCGCTGCATTGTCTCTCACCGCACCACCGCCAAAGTCTGTCTGTATCGCACCCGGAGCAATCGTGTTCACACGAATCCCCCGGCTACCCAGTTCCTTCGCCTGGTAGCGGGTCAGTACTTCTATTGCACCTTTCATGGCTGCATAGGCAGAACTACCCGGCAGTGTAAAGCGTGCCAGACCTGAAGATACATTGATAATTACACCACCATCAGCCAGCAATGGCAATAACTTCTGTGTAAGGAAAAACGGTCCTTTGAGATGGATATTCATAATCTCATCAAACTGGGCCTCTGTAGTTTCTGCAAAACTGGCGTGCAGTCCAATGCCAGCATTATTAATCAGATAGTTGAATTGTGTAGCCTGAAAAGTGTCTTTCAGTACAGCTGTAAATGTAGTGATGAAGTTGTCAAAAGAGCTGACGGTCGCCGTATTCAATTGTAATACTGCTGCGCGTTGTCCTGCTTTTTGTATTTCAGCAGCTACCGCGTCTGCTTCAGTTTTATTACTGTTGTATGTGAGGATAATATCCACGCCTTTTTTTGCGAGGCTCAGTGCCATATCCTTTCCTAATCCACGGCTGCCGCCGGTGATAAATGCAATCATGATGTCGATTTTTGTTTAACAAAGGTATCAACAACCAGGCCGGCGAAAATGATCAATGCTTCAGTATTTTGCTTTTGCGGTATTGTAATGGGGTTATGCCTGTCAGATTTTTAAAGAAACGGTTGAAGTTGGTCGGTTCCCGGAACCCGAATATATCCCCGATATCAGCTACGCTGAGTGCAGTCTCTTCCAGCATTTTCTTCGTTTCCAGGATGAGGCGGTCTTCCATGATTTCACATGGAGAGGTATTCAATGTTAACTTGATCGTGTTTGTCAGGTGCACCGGCGCAATGTGCATGCGGGCTGCAAAGTCACTGGGTTTGTAGCGATCTTCGGTCCGGCCCTGTAGCAGGTCATCCACATGTGCATCCACCAGTTGCATAAACTCGGCCGTGATCTCGTCCTTGCGCGATAGTATTTTTTCCGGAATAGGCATGCTACAAAGTTATATATTTGTCAATCATGAAGCACGCTTTTCTCATCTTAGCCCTGGGGATATGCTCCCTCCATACCTTTGCCCAACAAACCGATCCACCGATAGGTGATTTCCGGACCGTTATCGGTCAGCAGGTGCCTTCCTTTTCCTTTGAGCTGGAAAAAGGTAAAAAAGCCAATATCAGGGATTATAAAGGTAAATATGTACTGATAAACTTCTTTGCCACCTGGTGCCCGCCCTGCAACCAGGAATTGCCCCTGGCGCAAAAGCAGATCTGGGAAAAACACAAAGACAACCCTAAATTTGCCTTTATCGTATTCGGCAGGGAAGAAGGTTGGGAAAAACTGGACCCTTTTAAAGAAAAGAAAGGATTTACCTTTCCCCTGTTGCCTGATCTGGACAGAAGTATCTTCTCCCTGTTCGCACCCAACGGTATTCCCAGGAATATAGTAATAGATCCTGCAGGCAAGATCATCTATCAGAGCTTTGGTTATGAAGAAGCGGAGTTCGAAAAACTGGTGAAACTGATCGACAGCAAATTATGATCTGTATTTATACCAGGATCCGGTATTAAACAACAATACATTTTCTCCTTCCTGTATCCATCCATCTGCGATCAGTCGCTGCATGCCCATATAGGTAGCACTGCCTTCAGGCGATAATAACAATCCTTCTGTACCCGCAATACTGCGCATACCGATCGTGATTTCAGTCTCCGTTACGGTGAGTGCTGTGCCATTGCTCTGGCTCAATACATCCATCATCAGGTCTTTGGCAAATGGTGTAGGTACTGCCAGTCCATAGGCAATGGAGGGCGTAGCACTGAAATCGGTAGGTATTGCTCCCTGCCGGAATAATTGCACCACCGGGTCACAATTTGCAGACTGTACCACTACCATGCGGGGCAATTTGCCCGTAAGCCAGCCCAACTGCTTCATTTCTGTAAAGGCTTTCCACATACCAATCAACCCTGTGCCGCCGCCGGTAGGATAGATGATCACATCAGGCAACTGCCAGTGCAATTGCTCGGCAATCTCGTACCCCATAGTTTTCTTGCCTTCCAGTCTGTAAGGCTCTTTCAGTGTAGACATATCAAAACCACCGGTTTGTGCCACCAGTTGTTGGGCACGCCGGCCACAATCGCTGATCAGCCCATCCACAAGAATGAGCTCTGCGCCATACATCCGGCATTCCGTCTGCAGGGTGAGGGGCGTATGGCGGGGCATGATCACGGTAGCTTTTATACCCGCTTTGGCACAATAAGCACTGAGTGCCCCACCGGCATTGCCCGCCGTGGGAATGATGCAATGGTTGATACCCAGCTCTTTGGCTTTGGAGACCGCCACGCTGATACCCCTGGCTTTGAAGGAGCCGGTGGGGTTCACGCTTTCGTCCTTGAGCTGGATATTCACATCATGTTGATTGCTAAGGGTAGAGAGGGTATACAGTGGGGTACCACCCTCACCGAGACTCACGATGTTTTGTTCTTCAAAAACGGGTAGCAACCGGCTGTATCGCCAGATGGTGTGGTAATTGATGTCTAAAACCTGGTGCAAAGGCTGGTCCAGCCTGTAGTGGGTAAAAAGCGGTTGATTACAGCAGGTAGCGTAGGATTGTACATCCCCGATGTTGTATAACCGGCCACAACGAGGGCACTGTAGAGCCGTGGCGAGCGAGGTGCTGTGTTGGGTTATATGCATAGCCTTGATTGGGGTGTGGGTAACAAAGGTAGTATCTTCCGGCTAAAGGTATGCTTTCCGACTGCAAATTAATTGCTGTTGATACAAAAAAAGGAGGGCTTCAGGCCCCCCTCTTTTAAGGAATAATATCGACTGTTTCTCCCGGTTGCCAGTATTTATCTTCCGGTTGGTAATACAGGTAACCTGCGCCTGCTTTGCCCTGGTACGAGCCGGGTACATCTATTTTCAGGTCCAGCGCTATTTTCTTCGTCTCCTTTGCATCCATGCCTCTCCAATAGAATACCAGGTAGTTGTCAAAGATTTCATAATATGCTACCTGTTCTTTGTCCATCAATTCTTTCAATTGCCAGGGTTGTACGGATAACCCGCCCGGAATGCCGATTTTTACTACAGCCATACCTTGTGCATCGCGGCTGGTATTGGTAACATTGAGATTCATTCTCACTGTTTCACCCACCTTCACGTTGTGTGAACCAAGTGTGGTCTGGAATTGTAAAATAGCCTTATCACTGGTAGGCGGCGTATTGGTAAAATAATCACAGCGGAAAGTATAAGGTATTCCTTCCCGGCTGCTGTATTTCACGGAGAAATTATTCTTGTTATTTGAAGCCAGGTGGAGGGTGGATACGCTTACGCCCGGCTGTATAGCATGTCCATTCAACATGAAAGTTCCCTTATCGTCTGATCCTGATTTTTCCATATTGCTGTAAGCAACCATCGCTGACAATGCCATAATTGTACTTTGTGTGGAACCAAATCCATAATAACTCTTTTTGCCAAGGATGGCGGAGATCAGTTGCGCGATCCGCGCCTTACGGGGGGCAGGCTCGCGCATCAGGGCCATAGCATATAGGGACATTGTTTCAACGTATAGGGATATGCCTTGTGAACCGACTACTGTTGTGCGGGCGGTTAACTGGCCATCTTTGAAAAGCTTATCCAACCTTTGCATCAGGTCATTGAAATCATCCGTTTTATGCAGGTTGTCTGCCGCCAGTGCCATGATCGCCAGTTGATAACCATCATTGCTGTTTTGCGCGGCTTTCAATGTTGTGGCATATTCCAGCGAAATCCGTTTACCGGCATTTGTTTGCGACAGTGCGTATACAATATAGGCATCGGCAACTTCAGGTGGTACTGCGCGGAACTCATCCAGTCCTCCCTTTGTTGGTTTGAATGCGCCTCTGCCATCACGATGGTCCAACAGGAATTCTTCTGTTCTGCTCAGCATACCATCGTCTACAGATATAAACTCCTTCATGGCAGTAAATTCCAGCAATCCATATGCAGTAAGTGCCACGTGTGCAGGAGACCTCCCAAACCATTCAAATCCATTTTCTTCTGTCTCAAACTTTATGAGTCGCTCGTATCCCTTTTCCAACAGTGCCCTTGCCTTCTTTTCCAGTTCATAATCGCGGTTGGCGGCATTTTTCATCAATTGCAGAATGAGGATATTTGGATAGGTGCTGCTGGACGTTTGTTCAAAACAGCCATGTGGTTCACTAAGCATACTCTTCACACCATCCATGAGTTGCGCACTCACGGTATGTAACTCCAGTGACATTTCCGGATTGAAATACCCGGAGACGTCTGAAAAAGTAAAGGACGTATCCATTGGCTGATTACCGGAAAAGACCACGTGCATGGGGAATGCTTTTTCTTCGGCAGTAAATGGCAGGAAGATAGTCTGGTTATTTACATGGATCCGGATATTGCCAGCCATCGCATATTTGGGTTTTACCGCGATATACAGCCGGGCATCTCCATTTTTCTTCACTGCCACTTCTTTGAGTTGGGTATCACCCTCCAAACCTAGTGGTAATTCTATATGCACATTTGCAACAATGTCGTTATAGCTGTAGTTCTTCAATACTATTGGAATCTTCACATTGTCACCAGCGTTGATATAAGGCGGAATTTTCGCATCCACACTCAATGCATCGTGTACAGCATAGGTTTGTTCTGCCCTGCCAATAATACCATTGTAGCCAATACCTTCAGTGATAGCCCTAAAGGTCGTATTAGCATCTGAATTATAAAATTCCACACTGGCCTGGCCATTCCTGTCTGTTTGTATGGTGGGGTTCCAGTAGATGGTTTCCCTGAAATCATTTTTTACATCCGTATCCGGTGTAACGTATTTGGGTGTATAAAAAACGGGCACCTGGGAAAAGATCTCGTTGAGGGTAGGCGTTTTAATATTTTTAATGGTATAGTTGTACGTTTTTCCCAATGGAACATGAATCCTGTCTGTATACTTTTTATCTTTGGTTGTAATAAGTATGGCACCATACGCGGCCCTGGAACCAAATAGGGCAGTAGCGGAGGCATCTTTCAATATGGTGATAGATGCTATATCTTTAGCATTTAACAGGTTAATATCGCTTATCTGTATAGGAACACCATCTACCACGTACAATGGACCGATACCAGGACCCAATGTATTAGCTCCGCGAATCTGGACCTTAACTCCATCTCCGGGATTGCCGGTGGCTTGCTGCACCTTTATGCCCGCCACCTTTCCTGCCAATGCTGACGCTATTGAGCCGGGTGTTGTGAGTGCATCCTCTTTTATCGTGGTTACAGAGCCGGTTACTGATCTCCTTGTCTGTGTGCCGTATCCTACCACCACTACCTCATTCAGGCCTTTACTATCGTCTCCCCATTTCGACTCGTTGATGACCAGCGAAGGATAAGCTGCAATACTTTCTTTCAGACCTGTTTTCAGCGGCTTGTACATGCCGGCTTCCTGTTTGTTAAAGCCAATACCATTTTGCGAAATATTGATTTTGAGCGTATCCCTGTGGTTGCCTGCTTCACTCATCAGGCAATATTCAGTGCCGGGATCTACATCAGAAAAAAAGAATTGGCCATTGGAGGTAGTCCGCCTTTCTATACCGGTGTTCATGCGCAGGTTAAACAGGTACAGCTTACTTTTTACAGGCATGCCTTTGTTATCTGTCACTACCCCACTCAGGATATTCAATTTATCAGGCGTAAAAGTCAGCCGGTTCCCGCTGTTCACAATATCAGTGAATACAAAGTACCGGTAACCCTGTGTTAGCATCAGCATGTCCAGGGCACTATCAGCTTTGGGCTCATCCTGTTTAAAATAGAACTGCGGCTCTTCTACTTTACCTCTTAACTCACTGCTCATGAGCAGCCATGAGAGTATGTGATCCTGCTTGTCATCTGCCATGGTCCACAGCTTGTCGTCAATGACTGTGAGAGACATATTTGCCGGTATGGGCAGGCCGCTGGCATTCGTGGTGGTGAGCGTCATTTTTACTTTTTCCCTTGGCTGGTAACTGGTTTTGTCAGTTGTGATGTTTACATGTAGCGCATTGCGTTTATTCAGAAACACAACTCTCTCCGCCACTTTGAGGTGACGGCTGTCACGCAGGGTAAACCTGGCTATACCTGTAGGGAAATCTGCAGTATCGATCTTAATTAATTGTGCACCGCTGTGTAGCGTGGCATTGGTGGTATAATAAACATGTTCCCGCATTGTTCCCGTCAGCGAAATGTCTTCGGCAGCAGTGGTATTCACTTTGGCATACAGTTGCCCGTTCTTATACAGCATGTTTAGTACTATGCCATTAATGGTGGATAACGGTAATGGATATTTTTTATTCGATACGAGTGCATAATATTTTCTGCCTGCAGCAGGTGTAAATGGTATGCTGCCCATACCGCCGTGATAACTTGCAAATGTAGCCACCTGTTGATCTTTGTCATCACGAATCGTACCTTTTATAGCTACAGGTTTGCCATATTCGTTGATCGCTTTGAACGCTAATACTGTGGGCAGGCCATCTACAAAGGTACCGCCTTCCGGCATGAACTGAAGGTCAATGTTATTTAGAACAATAGGGATACTCCTGGAAATGGACTCCGTAAATCCGCCATTGGTAA
Organism: Chitinophaga sp.; assembly: GCF_039596135.1. Taxonomy (GTDB): domain Bacteria; phylum Bacteroidota; class Bacteroidia; order Chitinophagales; family Chitinophagaceae; genus Chitinophaga. The sequence goes on along the minus strand of NZ_JBCNKH010000056.1, from coordinate 5,391 downwards.
TAGTCACATTGAGCAACCCGTCACTCGTACTGAGTGAAGCCGGTAGTACAGCGCAGATCGTTGCTTTGCCCGCGGTATCTGTTTTGAAATTGCCTGCCTTGTACGGCTTACCTTCTATACTGATGGCAAACTGGCCGGTATAGTTTCGTAGCGGTTGATTGTCAGGTGTACGTACTGAAAACTTTGCCCGTATAGTATCTCCCGGGCCATAGCCTTTTTCGGGAAAATCCAGTTTCAGGAGCAACCGGGGGGCAATCACTTTTTGCAGGGTGATAGATTTGGTAAACCATGTACTGTCTTTTTCATTTTGCATCCAGGTGGTATACGCTTTAATTTTGTAAATGCCTCCGGGTAAGTCGCCTGCAAATGTAAAGCCCCCTTCACTATAACCAATGTTAATCTGGTGTTTCAGTTGCGCCAGTACACTGCCTGTAGGGCTAATGATATCTACATTGAGGATCGTACTGGTCAGGGTTGGCGTATTTTTTTGCGCATCTACTACATATGCTTTATAAAAGAGTGTTTCACCCGGTACAAAGTAAACGTGGTTGGTTTGCAGGTACACTTTTTCTTTTGATGTTGCATAATCCTGCACCTGTGCCTGTGCAGACAGCAGGAGTAAGCAATATATGATGGAGAGTATTGTCCTTTTCATAGTATCAGAATAAAATGGTGGCTTCAATACCAGCATTGGTAGTTGCTGGCAGGTTAAACAAATCGAGGCCGGTGCTGTTACCCTGTTCCAGCAATGGCTGATCCGGGTCCACGCCTTTGTAGGGTGTCCAGATCAGCAGGTTCCGGACAAAAGCCGTTACTTTCAGCTTGTTCACATATCCCCTAAAGTTGTGATCCAGCGAAAGCGATATATTATTGAGGCGAATATAATCTGCACGTGCTATGTAGTGTTCCGCTACAGGTATTTGCGGGGTAGTTCCTGATTTTCGCTGCAGGGCAGAGCTGGCTGAGCGTCCATAGTAATCCAGCATGGCAGCGGTACCGTTCCACTTTTCTCCTCCTTTTTTCCATTGCCAGCTTAAGTTGAGCGAAACTGATTTAATTGTCAGGAGGTTGCTCATTGCCATCATGAAATCCGGATTGGGATTACCTAGCACTCTTAGCTGAGGGTCCACTACAGGATTGCCATCTGCATCAGTCACAACCTGGTGGTTGGCATCGCGCAGGTAAGCGCTGCCAACAATTACATTGGACGGTGCACCAGCTACAACAGCTGTATATACATCGCTGAGACCAGCAGTAGGAGTATAGTTATAGCCATCAGTTACAGACTTAACACGGTTTTTATAAGTGGTGAACGAAAGGCTGTTCCGGATGTATGTATACCTGCCGCCAATCCGGAAACTTTTATTATGTGAGAGTTGTACTTCCAATCCCTTGTTCACATGATTCACCATGTTTTGAAGCAGGATGGTATTATTACTGATGATGGGCAATACATCATGATGGGTGGTGCGTATATAATAGGTGGCATCTATGGCGAAGGTGCCATAAGTAACCTCCAGGTCATTGGACCATTCCTGGTGATGAACCGGCTGTAAACCTGTATAGTGGCTGATTTCCGTTACAGGCAGAAAACCAGGCAGTGTTGTTAGTGTATAATTGAATAGGGTAAGCGCTGCTACAGATTGATTGATGGGTAATTCGCTGTTGAATTGATGCAGCTTTGATATTAATCTCGCCGCAAGCCATTTGTCAGCTACCCGCATTGATTTTTTTCCGCTTATAGCAATGCTGGGCAACCAGTAGCTTTGTTTGTCAGCAGTATTGGAGATATAAGCTTTATTGCCCACTTCCAGGTTAAGATCCCAATATGAACGGGGGGATAGTGCAGCGTTATAAAACAAAATCGGTTCGTGGGTGATGCGCCTGTATTTGTATTCCGGCAGTAGGTGCTGATACCTGATATCAGTACGCGTATTTGCATAATTATAACTCAGGTCAAGCGAAGAACCCACTCTATAATTTAGTATCCGCGGCAAATCATATCTTCCATTTCCTCTTGCCTGAAAAATCAGGTCATTTTGTTGCCTATGGGTCACGCTGCCATCCGGGAACCCCGTAGTACCAGGCGCATAGGCTTCTGTACTGGTAGTACGATGGCTTTGAATGGATGGTATCAGGCTATATTTTATTCGTCCAGTGTTATTTTCAATTTTAAAACTGGCATTGTGGAATCGCCTGTTATAGTCATTATCATGATCCTGTAGCAGAAACAGGGGATTGTCTGCCCCATTGCTATAACTACGTTGCGTATTACCAATCATGGTACCCTGTGCATTCTGAAAACTTACAGGTGTCAGTAGTGCATACTGGTATACCCTGTTCAAAAATCTATTCCGGTTAGCGTAGTCAAAGTGATCTGCTGCATAATCATAGTTAAGGAAGAGTTGCATTCCTTTAATATTATGGCTAAGCGCCAGCCCGGCGTGCTGCCGCAGGTTGTCATTTTGCCTGATAATACTTTTATCATTTTCCTGACCGGCTTTTATTTCCAGTTGCCATTTATTGCCGGTTAAGGGATGATAGGTCACTTTGAGTGAGAGATCGTTAGTCAGGGTCATACCCGTTCTCAGGATACTATTATTATAGACATTGGCAGCCTTGCCGTTGCCACTGCCTTTGGCTACCAGCTGCCCGTTATTATCCCAGGCATAACTGCTGCCATCGTATTCAAGTGTGGAGATAGCAGGTCCATAGCTGAACAGGGTACCTGTTTCCGGCCCCCTATATTGATTATCGAATCCCTGCGCATATTGTTGCTGCAGGGCAGGGAGGCGGCTGGCCCGGCTAACCGCTGCGGAGGTGCTGAAATTGCCGGAAAAGGAGAGACTTCTGACGTTGTTAATTACCAAAATCTGGTTCCGGGTGATGGCTATTCTGCGTATGGAAGAGGGATCGGAAAGATCTCCCCGCACTTGCATCAGATCCTTGTTTGCACTGCCTGGGGGCAATGTAAAAAATGTACGTGGAGTATCTACCTTTCTCACTAGCCGGATATAATCCTCATTTGTCTGGGCGGTTGATAAAACAGGTAGCAATAGCAGGAGTAAAAAATATCTCAAGGTATTCAGTTTGGAGTATGATGCCGGAAAAAACAGAATTGCATAAATGTAGGAAAAAAAAATGCCGCACTTTTCCGGGTAGGGACAAAAAAAACTGCCTGTCGGCTGAACAGGCAGTTGAACTCAAGTTGGGCATTGATTATGATCAGGGCTGTAACCATACTACTCTTACACCTCTGTGTTCGGCAGTTTTATCCATTTTCAGGGTCACAAACCTGCCTTTATCGGTGTCGTAGTCTGAGACGCCCATCACCAGTGGATGGCCGTCATCATCTTTGTTAATATTAAGACCGAACAGCGGTTTGTATTCCGGCAGGTCATTGCTGGCATCACATATATAATAGTATCCATCTGTATCCCTCACGGCGTTGAAACCCTCTGCTTTCCCTTTGGCAGCCTTCTTCATGTTGGTTTCCGTATTATTCAGTGTTACATACACCCTGTCTTTATACTGGAAGCAGGCATAGCCCCTGTATTGTTCTCCTTTAATGAGCGGTTGGGCACTACGGGATACTCTTTCTGTATTGAAAGCAGATATTTCCCAGTTACGCAACTCAGCATGTCTTGGCATCAGGCAGGTGTACTGTGGCTGTCCGTTTACGTCGAATGATTCTACTGCCAGCCAGTCCTTGATGCAATATACATATGAAGCGGCATTCAGTGGTTTTACCTGTTTGCGGGTGAGTTCTTCGTATACAATAGAGAAACCTCCATCGCTGCGAACAAAGATGTTCTGCGGCATACCGGTGTAGGCTCTGCCTGCAATAGCCTTTGTTTTTTCATTGGCTTTGGCCGGGAAGATGTCAATCTCCTGGTCAGGTGTTTGCCTGCTGGGATCTACGAACCCAAAAATACCTGCATACTTTTCTTCGTCGCCAGCTTCTGCATGTGCGTAGCCAATGAATAAGATCTTTTTGGTAACAGGGTTAAATTTTACCAGGCCGCTGTCAATCACTTTTTTTACACCTATATTCAGTTTATCCAGTGTGAGTGTATCGACGGTCCTGGAAAGGGTCGCCATGATGAGCTGACCTTTTTTATCTCCGGCTTCAGTCTGATTGTAAATGTGTGCGAAGAGGCATACTTTCTCATCGCCCATTACAACCATGTCCAGGTAGTTGATATTTTTATAGCGGGTATCGCTGTTGGCATAGTATGCTCTTGAAATCTCCTTGTGATTACCGTTGTACCAGATTACTTCCAGGTTGCCGTTTACAGTCCTGTCATTGTTATGCAGTACTACCAGCGCATAGTTTTCACTGGTTGGATCTCTGCGTACAAAGAAGGAAGTCACAGGCTCGTACTGGGTGATGAAAGGCTGGGCAAAGTAAGCGTAACGGTTAGTCATCGCTATTTTTTCATCTCTCTTGATATTACCGGTATTACCATCGATGACAATGCGGTATAATACAGGTTGCCTGGATTCCACTTCTGAGATAAACAGCACCAGGTCATTGTTGGTCTCGAACAAAGCATTGACACAGCTACCAAGAAGGGTACCAAAGTTTGTACTCAGGTGAGTCTGTGCTTTGGGCTTATTGTCCTCGTCGTAGATGTCTACATAAAGACCATCTCTGCTGGTGACCTGCAGAAAAATGGTAGATCCGTTTTTCATGTGCAGGATGCGGGCATAACCAGAAACCGGCTCTTTGAAAAGAGGGCTTTGTGAAACCGTCGTTAGTTGTGCAAAGGCTGTTGCAGCCAGCATGATTACGAACTGGATAATCAGGAGAAATTTCTTCATTGTTTCATAGGTATATAACGGGGCAAATATAGATAGTTTTATTTAATATGTAAAAGAAAAACGCTTCTGTGGAAAGCAGAAGCGTTTGCTAAAGTGTTATTGTACAAGGATTTCGTCGGTAAATAACCACGATGTGGACCCGACAAATAAATATCCTTCCGGTATGGCTCCAAAGGCCTTGCCCGTTACCCGCACATATCTTGCGTTCCCTTTCACCGGCACGCTAAACTGTTGTAAATAGGGCTCTCCCCGCACATTTTTGTTATTAAAGACCTTGCCAGCCAGTTTAAATTTCTTCCCGTCTTTTGAGGTATATACCGCCACTTCTTTTGGCAGGAAAATACCACTGTTAGGGTCACACAGGAAACTTGCAATCACCCTTTTCATCGGCGTCGTACTACCCATATCTACGGTAGCATCCAGGTCTTTTCCGCTGAATCCCAGCCATTTACCACACTTGAATGCGGTGGTACCCATCCTGCCATCTGTCAGCGAACTATCGCCAGCCGCCGCATACTGGGGAGCATAGGGTTGAGCAATGGTCACCTTTCTGCCCAGGGCGGGGTT
>NZ_JBCNKH010000055.1:0-38839 GCF_039596135.1 Chitinophaga sp. | reverse complement strand
GTGATCCTGGAAGATCCGGAGCTGAAGGCTTATTATAAGTCACTGGCTGGGCCGGGGCAGAATGCTTATAATATGGCAGTGAAGGATGCTTACAGGTCTCCTGAAGTGCAGAATATTCAGTTTGAAGAAGAGACTGTGGTGGTGACTGCGAAAGATGAATTCAGGGTAGCAGAAGTGCAGGTACGGGTGGTGGATGCTGCCGGCAGCATATTGGAAAAAGGTAAGGCTGTTTTAGGCAGGAATGGAGTGGATTGGTATTATAAGGCGGCCAGTCTGCCGCCGGGGGGCAAAGTAATAATTGTGGCAGTAGATTTGCCCGGGAATGAAACAGTCAGGGAAGTGAAATTGGAATAAACTCCAACCATTACTAAGAGAGCGGGCTAAATTTTAAAAGCAACACTAAGGCTGCTTTTAAGATTGATTTCTTCAAAGATCGTCTTTGATAGCGTGAGTAGTTCCGATTTATACAATTTTCCCGGTTGCAGCCAGGGTACATTTGTCCTGCTTTCGTATCTTTAAGCAGATCATTACCACATGACCTACCGTGAATTAAAACCGGGTAAGCCTTTACAGGCATATGTAAAGTGTTATTACATTTATGAATCTGTCAGTAGCGTGACATTTGATGACCTCGTGTTCCCCAGTGGCAATACCGAAGTCATCTTCAATTTAGGCAGTGGGAGTTGGCAAACCCGCCCCGGTGATCAGTTTGTAACGACGCCACCCGTTGAACTATGGGGACAACTTGTAACCCCCTTACCCGTCAGATCAATTGGCTGCAATACCATGTTGGGCGTTCGGTTTTATCCCCATGGGGCAGTAGCTATTTTACATGATAAGATAGACCAGTTTAATAACCAGGTCATTGACGCCACCGACGTATTGGGAAATGTGACCCGTTCCCTGCATACACAGTTACTCAACACTCCTGACTGGCAGCAACGAATTGAACTACTGGAGGCATTTCTTATACAACAGCTAACCACAGCTGAAAAGAAACTGCCGAAAATTGCGATGATATACGATATGATGAATGAGTTGCAGCAAACACCCTACCTGAGCATGGAGACAATAGCCGGCAGATATGGTATTTCTGCCCGTTATATGCAACAGCTGTTTGTGCATCATACAGGATTAACCCCGAAATTATACAGTCAGATTACCCGTTTCCAAAAAAGCCTGCAGCTGGTTACTGCAAATGAAATGTCACTTACAGCGGTGGCGTATGAATGTGGATATGCAGACCAGTCACACTTTATCAGGGAGTTTAAAAGTTTTACAGGCAGTACGCCTTCCGCATTAGTATAGTTCCGAATTATTCAATTTCCCTTTTCTTTTCGCACCTAAATTTGTACATAAATTTTAAAATATGGCATCTCCGTATCAACAATTTAAGCAACTACATCATCAGGACGGATTATTCTTATTGCCGAATGCATGGAATGTTACCAGTGCCTTACAATACCAGGAAGCACAATATCCCGCTGTGGCTACTACCAGTGCAGCTGTTGCCGGTAGTCTCGGTTATGAAGATGGGGAACAGATACCGTTTGAAGAATACCTGTTGATCATACGTCGTATCAAATCTGCTGTACAGGTGCCTGTATCAGTAGATCTGGAAAAGGGGTATGGCGATACACCGGAAGCGGTATACGAAAATTTACAAAAGCTGGTAGATCTCGGTATAGCAGGTATTAACATAGAAGACTCCCAGGGAAAGGCATTGCAGGATGCAGATGTATTTGCAAAGAAAATTACATTTTTAAAAAACAAACTGGCTGCCGCTAACCAGGAATTGTTTTTTAATCTACGTTGCGATACTTACTTATTAGATGTGCCCAATAAGCAGGAGGAAACTTTACGTCGGTTAAAACTATATGAAAACACCGGTGCAGACAGTATCTTCTTACCATTTGCTGTAAACCCGGATGATATTGCAGCTGCTGTTAACAACAGTACATTGCCTGTCACACTAATGAGCACACCGACCTTGCCGGATTTCACCACGCTCGAAAGACTGGGTGTAAAGCGGGTAAGTATGGGGGCATTTCTTTTCAGAAAGCTATACAGTGGTATTGTTCCATTGGCAGAGGCAATTAAGACTGCCAATAATTTCTCGCCGCTATTTTAAAACCTGATAAAAACAAATTACATGCAATTTTTGGGCGTTGGAGAGCCCACATGAACATTAGAAGCCGCTACCATGAAAGTAGCGGCTTCTCATTAAAAAGGAGTATCACAGGAATGTGGTTATGTAGTCATACGGGATTTTGATGGAGGGGCATTCACGATTCCTCAAAGCCCATTACCGCACAGCACCTGATGCAATGAACTGGAGTATTAGATTGGTCACGCGCACAGGTAGCGATTATGAAACCAGATACAGAGCCGTGCGCTCCGTGCCATTTTCCGTGATCTGATTAGTGCACGTGATGGTGCTACGTATTTTGCAGGAAGAATATGGGGTATTATCTAAAATAAAAAAAGCTACAATCATCGATTGTAGCTTTTTTGTTGCCTGACCTGGATTCGAACCAAGACAAACAGAGTCAGAGTCTGTCGTACTACCGTTATACTATCAGGCAATAGTTATTTGTCGTTCGGGACGGCAAAATTATAACATTATTAAATAAAAAGCAAAATTTATTTTAGAAATTTCCTGATAAGCTTCAAGTCACCAGCCTAATCTGTTTAAAAAAAAGCCCCGCATACCATGCGGGGCCTTCTTTCTATAAAAAAAAGATTATTTATAAGTCGCCGCCAGTTGCAATGCTTTATAAGCATTTACCACACCACCTGTCTTACAAAGGTCACTCATAGACACTTCCTTAGGCTGACCTTCTTCATCACCAATTGTTACAGGATGCTCAATTTTAACTACAGATTTTAAGATGATCTCTTTCACCTGCAGCGCCGTCAGTTTAGGATAATAAGAACGGATCAGTGCAGCCAGACCCGTTACTACCGGTGCCGCCATACTGGTACCATCATGGTAATCATACTTAGAGCCGGGAACTGAAGAATAAATCGCTACACCAGGTGCAAACACATCTACCGCATTCTTACCATAGTTAGAAAAAGAAGCTGGCAGACTCTCATCATCCTCCGGACCTGAAGCACCTACTTCAATCCACGCCTCAGCAATACCACCGCCCAGGTAAGTACGGTTAGGATAGTTCGCCACAGAATCTGTGTTCTGACCATCGTTTCCTGCTGCATGTACCAGCAGCACGTCTTTAGACATAGCATATTTCACCGCATCGTCTACCACTTTCTTATTAGGAGAGTAAGGTTTACCAAAGCTCATATTGATCACTTTAGCACCATTGTCTACTGCATATCGCAGTGCATTCGCCACATCCTTATCTCTTTCATCACCATTAGGTACAGCACGAACTGACATGAGCAATACATTGTCAGCCACGCCATTGATACCCAGGTTATTATTACGGCCAGCACCGATGATACCCGCTACGTGGGTACCGTGATCCGCATCGGGACCGGTTACATCGTTATTGCCATAATAGTGTTCTTCAGGGTTTGCATAATTGTCACCTACAATTGCGCGGTTGTCATAATCCAGGTTCAGCTGGTAATCCACCTGCTCTTTGAAGTGATTATATGCTCCATCCAGTTCAGCGGTTTTGAAGGTTTTATAGTCATTGTAGCGCAGTAGCTGCTGGCTCACTACGTCCTTGATCTGTGCTTCTACCGGGTTGTCTGCATTAAATGTCTGGAAATCAGCAGCAGTAGGATTCTCCTTGTTCATTTTGGCCACCATAGTGTCCAGCATACCCCTGAAGCGGGACACGCCGTACAGGGTCTTTTTGGCATCATCCAGCTCCTGCTCATATTTTTCACGCAGCTGCTTGTACTGGGCAAGACCGGTTGTATCTGCAGATGGATTGGCAAAACGGGCCTGACCTGCACGTACCAGGCGGGTCAGCTCCAGGTTGTCATAATCTACATTGCCTTTGGCAGAACCGATGAAGTCCCAGCCATTAATATCGTCTGAATAGTGATTCTTGTCATCGTCTTTACCATTATCTCTTTTCTCCTTTAGGTTCACCCAGAGGGCAGATTTCAGGTCTTCATGAGCGGTATCTACACCGCTGTCGATAATGGCTACTACTACAGGTTTAGATTTTTTGTCTTTCAGCAGTTCGTTGTATGCCTTCTCTATGCTGATACCGAAAACGGAATCTTTTTGCAGATCCATATTTTGCCAGTTGGGCACCTGTGCTTGCACCAAAGAGGCTGACAATAACAGTGCTGCGGCAATGGCTGCGTTTTTGAAAATCTTCATATGTTTTGATCATTGACTCCACAGTAGCAGTTCAATAGTAAATATGTGCTCCCGGGGTAGGTTTTATTGTTTGTTTTTAAAGTTGTCTGAGCGCAAGGGGGCTTTAAAGGCCGAAAATAGCCATTATAAACCTTTAAAAATGTTAAAAATTAAAGTAGGCAATCACTGCCAGCCACACTACAGCCATGATAATCAACGGTATCCACGCAGGTAATAATTTGTATGGAGGGATGCCCCTTAATAGCAGGCGCCATACCGGAAAGCTCAATAGAAGGGCAAAAATAAGGGAGGGTACAAAAATGACGTCAGTTCTGCCGGTCCTGTTATGCAGAATCATCTGCAAATGGAAGTATTCAAATAGCATAGCACCCAGCATGACAAAGGGAATGCTCTTTAACCGGCCTGTATTTCGGAGGTTTACGCAAAAAAGAATGGCGCCACCAATGGGCGTCATCAATATCGTATAGATGGCAATAAAGATCCTTGAATAAAGCGCCGTTCTTTGATCACTACTTGCTGTCATACATTAAAAAATATGTCGCAAGATAGTATAAAAAGAAAGAGGTCCACAATTGCGGACCTCTTTCTTTCATTTATTTCCATCCCCCGCCAAGGCTTCGGTACAGCGTCACAACGGCTTGCAGCTGTTGCAGTTTGTCGCTGATACTGTTCAGCTGGGCGGTGAGCAGGCTTTGTTCTGATGTCAGTACATCCGTGTAGTTGGTATTGGAGGTGTACTTCAGTAACTCTTTCGTATAGTCCACAGCTTTTTGCAGGTAAGTGATCTGCTGGCCCCTGATGGCGGCCTTATCTACGGCGGCATTGTAGTCAAACAGGGCGTTGGTCACCTCCTGGCCGGCGGTGAGCAGGGTCTGCTTGTAGGTAGCCAGGTACTCTTCCTGGTTAGCTTCCGCCACCCGTAACCGTTGCTTGTTCTGCCCCTGCTGGAAGATAGGCTGGGTCAGGCTCCCTACAATGCTCCCGAATAAGTGAGAAGCATCGAAGTAGTTATTCAGGGTGGTGCCATTCAAACCTCCCGTAGCTGTAATAGACAGGCTGGGGTAGAAGTAGGTTCTGGCCACATTGGTCAACTCGTAGTAATAACGGAGCTGGTATTCAGCTTCCTGTACATCCGGGCGATTGGCCAATAACTGGGCCGGTACCCCTGTTTTCAGATCCGCATTTACCGATTGTTCCGCCAGGGTACCTCTTTCGATAGCGCCGGGTGAGCGCCCCAGGTATACGCTGATAGCGTTTTCTGTTTCCCGGATGTTTTGCAACAAATCCGGAATTGTCACTTCTGCGGAGTAGCGGTTGGCTTCACTCTGTACTACATCAGCCCCGGTTACCACATCACTTTCCTTCAGTGTTTTCATGGTCTCCACATCTGCCTTACGGTTTTCCACGGTCTGACGGGTGATGCGCAATTGTTCGTCATATGCCAGCAGTGCATAGTAATTGGTGGCAATGTTGGCAATCAGCTGGGTCAGTACGGCCCTGCGGTAAGCTTCACTTTGCAGAAAGGAGGCCAGGTAAGCCCGCTTGGTGCTGCGCAGTTTTCCCCATATATCTGCTTCCCAGCTGGCAGACGCATACAACTCGTAAGTGCGGTTAGCGGTGATAAAGTTACCACCCTGAGAGGCAGCTACCTTTTGCTGGGTTACAGAAGCAGTTGCATCCACCGTTGGCAGAAAAGCCAGTTTACTCTGGCGCAGATTGGCCGCTGCCGCTTTGATGCGGGCAGTGGCAACCTTCAGGTCCAGGTTATTTTCTATGCCTTCCCTGATCAGGGCCTGCAGGTGGGGATCGGTGAATAACTGAGTCCATGGCAGGTTGGCCATGGTTGTGGTATCGGTAGTTGTACTGTCGCGGTACAACTTACTGTCTGCCACATTCTCCGGCTGCTTGTAGGGCTTTGTGACCCTGCACGAAACAGCAAAGGTAGCAGCAGCGAGTATAACCAACAGTGCTTGTTTATTACTGGATTTCATGTGTTACGCTTTTAGTGTCAGTATCGTCCTCTTCTTCGTGTCTTTTGGTGCTTACCTTTTCCTGTAAGGTTTGGAAGATGATGAATAATACAGGAATCATGAATACGCCGATCACAGTCCCAAAGAGCATCCCGCCTACAGCCGCTGTACCAATGGAGCGGTTACCATTCGCACCGGCGCCGGTGGCGAACATCAGGGGCATCAGGCCAAAGATGAAGGCAAAGGATGTCATGAGGATAGGCCGGAGACGGGCTTTTGCACCTTCTACCGCCGAGTCTCGTATCGTCATACCACGTCGCCGTCTTTCCACCGCATACTCTACGATCAGGATGGCATTCTTTGCCAGCAGACCAATGAGCATGATCAGCGAAATCTGGAGATAGATATTATTGTCAATACCAAAAATGCGGGCAAAGAGGAAGGTACCTGTCAACCCTACCGGCAGTGACAGCAGTACTGCGAATGGCAACAGATAACTTTCGTACTGTGCACTCAACAGGAAGTATACGAATACCAGGCAGAGAATGAACACATATATCGATTGGGTACCACTGCTTTGTTCCTCACGGCTGATACCGGAGAATTCATAACCATAACCCGGTGGCAGTTTTTCTTTCGCCACTTCTTCAATCGCCTGCAGTGCCTGACCGGAGCTATAACCATTATTGGGCGCACCACTTACTGACATGGAGGTGAACAGGTTGAAACGCGCAATGCTTTCCGGGCCATATACCCTGGTCAGTGTTACAAATTCGGTGATAGGTGCCATATTGGAATCGGACGTCTTCACATAGATCTTGTTCAGTCCTTCAATATTTGCCCTGTAGGCGGTATCTGCCTGGATCATTACACGGTATTGCTTACCAAACAGGTTGAAGTTGGATGCGTAATAACCACCATAGTACACCTGCATTGCATTCATGATGTTATCCACCGTAAGGCCGGCTTCTTTCACTTTGGCCACGTTTACTTCCATCAGGAACTGGGGAAAGTTAGGGTTGAAGGTGGTAGAAGCATATTGTATTTCAGGACGTTTGCCCAGTTCAGCGAGGAAGTTCTGTGCTACCTTGTAAAACTCGTCGGTGGTATGCCCACCTTTATCCTGCAACTGGAAGGAGAAACCACCGGCCACACCGAAACCGGTGATGGTAGGCAGGGAGATCGGAAGGATCTGTGCGCCTCTGATATACGATGACTTTTGCATAATGGCGCCAATTACATCCGTATTGCTCATGGTACGATCTTTCCAGTTTTTCAGTTCCAGGATGATCATGGCATATGAGCTACCACTACCAGCCAGGATGTTCTGACCCACCATGCGCAGTGAATTGTTCACAGCTGGAATAGTACGGGCTATGCTGTCCAGCTGATTGGCAACGACGGTGGTACGTTCCATAGAAGTAGCAGCAGGCATACTCACGTTCACGAATATAGTACCCATGTCCTCGTCCGGCACAAAGCTGCTGGAAGTGGATGTCATAAGGTAATACAGGCTGCCACCGAAGAGGGCAACACCCAGCAGTACCAGCCAGATCCTTTTAGACAGGAAGGTAACAGAGCGGGTATATTTATTGGTAACGGTTTCGAAAGCGGTATTAAAGGAAGTATAAAACCGCTCCATTACATTCTTCTTCTTATGTTCATCTGCATGTGATCTCAGAAAGAGAGCTGCCAGCGCAGGGCTCAGCGTCAATGCGTTCACCGCAGAGAGGATGATGGCGATTGCCAGGGTAATACCAAATTGCTTATAGAATACACCTGTAGAGCCGCTGATGAATGTTACCGGTACGAATACCGCTGCCATTACGAGGGTAATGGAAACGATCGCCCCTGAGATCTCATTCATCGCATCGATCGACGCTTTGCGCGATGACTTATACCCCGTATCCAGTTTGGCGTGTACCGCCTCGACGACGACGATGGCATCATCCACCACAATACCAATGGCCAGTACCAATGCGAACAAAGTTAACAGGTTGATACTGAAACCAAACAGGTTCAGGAAGAAGAAAGTACCAATGATCGCAACCGGTACAGAGATAGCAGGGATGAGGGTAGACCTGAGGTCCTGCAGGAAGATGAACACCACGATAAATACGAGGACGAAGGCTTCGAGCAGGGTATGAATTACCTTTTCGATACTGGCATCCAGGAATCTGTTGATGTCCACCAGGTTGGTGGTATGCAATCCTTTCGGGAAGTTCTTTTGAGCTTCTGCAATGATTTTTTTACAGTCGTCGATCACCTGGCTGGCGTTGGAACCCGCTGTCTGGTTGATGGATATGTTGGTAGCCGGATACCCATTTACAGTAGCCATACTGTTGTAAGACTGTGCACCCAGTTCAATACGGGCAATGTCTTTCAGACGCAGGAATTGTCCGTTGCCGGTCGATTTGATGATGATGTTACCAAATTCATTGATACTTTTCAGCTTACCGGAATAGCGGATTACGTATTGGAAGCTTTGGTTACCCTGCTCCCCAAATTTACCTGGGGCGGCTTCGATGTTCTGATCGCTGAGGGCGGCTGTTACATCAGAAGGTACCAGGCCATATACAGACATCGCATCTGGTTTGAGCCAGATACGCATGGAGTAGTTCATGCTACCGAAGGCACTTGCATTACCTACCCCGTTTACCCTTTTCAGGGCAGGGATCAGGTTGATTTCTGCATAGTTTTGCAGGAAGGTCTGATCATAAGCGGGGTTCTCGCTATAGATAGCGGTGATGAGCAGGTTACTGCTCTGTTGTTTTTTTACGGTTACACCCGCCTGTGTTACTTCGGCAGGTAGCAGGCTGGAAGCGGTAGATACACGGTTCTGTACGTCTACAGCTGCCATGTCAGGGTCACGGCCTACTTCGAAATAAACACTGATTGTAGCGGAGCCGTCGTTGGTAGCGGTACTGGTCATGTAGGTCATCCCTTCCACACCATTGATCTGTTCTTCCAGCGGCACGATTACACTCTTCAGTACCACGTCGGCATTGGCCCCGGTGTAGCTGGCAGATACCTGCACCGTAGGAGGGGCGATGTCCGGGTATTGCGCTATGGGCAGCGATACGAGTCCCAGGATACCCAGTATGACAATGATCACCGAGATCACCGTACTGAGTACAGGACGTTCTATGAATGTCTTAAGCATAATTCCTTTTTTAATAATGGGCTAGTCAATCTTCTGGTAAAGGCTGTCGGCATTGACAGCGCGTGGTTTGATCAGCGTACTGTCGCGCAGGGTGCTGGCGCCTTCCAACACAACTTTATCGCCGGGTTTTAATCCACTCTTCACAATGAAGAACTGCCCGTTGTCATTGGCGGTAGTCGTGATGGCCTGACTGATAGTATAGTTATCCTTGGTCACGATATATGCAAAGCGTTTGTCCTGTAGTTCGTATGTAGCTCCCTGGGGAATAACCAGGGCAGAATCTTCAGATCTTGGAACTCTGATGATTGCGCTGGCACCACTTTTAATGATGCCCATCGGGTTCGGGAAGGTTGCTTTGAACTGAACGGTACCGGTAGAAGTAGCGATTAATCCACTGGCAGTTTCAATTTTACCTTTCAGGGAATATTCGCTGCCATTGGCAAGCACCATTGTTACTTCGGGCAGGTGTTTTACTTTTTCTTCGAGCGTATTGCCGGGTACTTCTTCAGAAAAGTCCAGCAGCTGTTTTTCGTTCAGGGAGAAATAGGCGTATACGTTACCTATGTTAGAAAGGGTGGTCAGTGCTTCGGTGCTGGTGCTGCTTACCAGGGCGCCAATCTTGTAAGGGATGGTACCAATTACGCCATCAGCAGGCGCTTTGATGATAGTGTACCCCAGGTTGGTTTCGGCATTGGCCAGTGTGGCCTGTGCCTGTGCCAGTGCTGCCTGTTTGGCTTCCAGTGTGTACTGTGCAGATTCCAGCTGGTACTTGCTCACAATATCTTTTTCTACCAGCGGTCGTACTTTATTCACATCCATCTGCGCTGCATTCACATCGGCAACAGCGCTTTTGATAGCGGCTCTGGCAGTTACCACATCCTGTTCGTACTGCGGGTTGTTGATGGTAAACAGCAATTGTCCTTTCTTCACGTTGGCACCTTCGTTTACATAAATCTCTTTTACATATCCATCTACTTTAGGCCGGATCTCTATGACCTGCTGCCCCTGGATGGTAGCAGGAAAGTCATAGTGTATTGTGGCTTTGATGGGGGTTAACGAAATGACTGCATAGTCTTTTGCCGCGTTGGCCTGGCCCGGAGTCCCCTTTTTGTTATTGCCACAGGACAGCAGTAGAAGTGCTGCGCCGGCGACTGGTAAATACATCTTTGACATATAAGTTTTATATTATGTACATGACTAAAAAGTTCAGCTGATCATAAGGGGTAAATAGCTTGCTGACTACTTGTTAAAGAGCATATCCAGTATCACTGTTTTCCTTTCTTTAACAATCTTTTCATATTCCTGTTCATTCAGTCCAAACAAATGCTGATTAAGGGGTTTCACGATAAATGGATAAACCACAAGCGAAAACAGGTTCATAATAAAGTGCACAGGATTGGAACGCTGGATGGTTCCTTTATCCATTTCCTGCTGTACTTCATTTAAGAAGTGTTTCATAAACACTTCCGGCTCCAGGTCGTTCCTGAAGTGATGGCCGTTGTACATGCTGGTAGTCATGGAGATCTCCAGGTATGGATAGGTTTGTAGCCGCTTCAGAAATACGTCTATAAACTGTTCTATCTTGTTCCTGAAGGGAAGTGCTGCACTCAGCACAGATTGGGATTCCCTGATAGATTCCAGCCTGGCTTTTTCAAATACTGCGTCAAACAGCAGGTCCCTGGATCTGAAATAATAATGTATCAGGGTCCGGTTCACACCCGCAGCATCGGCAATATCCTGTGTAGTGGCGTGCAGGCGGCCTTCTGTGAAGAAGACACACATAGCAGTATCAATGATATGCTGCTCTGTTTTTTTATCTTTTGCCGCCATGTTTAACAAAATTGTCAAACAAAAGTAAGGGTAGGTGGAAAAGGAATTGGGGACAACGCGCCAAATTGGCGATTTTCTGAGATGTAAACGGAAATTTATACGGACATCACTTCCTGTTGAAAAGCACTGGGCCTTTTGTTCGTCACCTGGTAAAATACCTTACTGAAAGCAGCTATATTACTATATCCCGTTTGGTAAGCAATCTCGCTCAGGGTCTGGTTTGTTTGCAATATCATCTCTATTCCTTTTACTACCCGCAGCATTTTCAGGTATTGCACAAAGGACATATCCAGTATATTATGAAATAGTCGGGAAAGTGTACGGGGACTTATATCAAATTCATTGCTAAGAGAATCGAGTGTTATTTCCTGGTCAAAATGACGGCCGATGAATTGAAGGATGGGGGCCAGGCGTTCATGCGTGGTGGTAGGCAGGGCTACAGGCAGGATAGTCGTACTCACTTCGGGCAATATATCTTTCAGGGAGGCCAGGAACCGGAAGCCGGGTTCACCGGCACGGATATGTCCTTTCCAGCGGGCGGTATAGTTGATCATCTGCAACAGCAGCTCATTTACAGGATAAATGCCCATCTTATTATAAAAGGGGGATTGCTGGTCATCTGAATTATAAAAATATATGTTGCGGGTAGCTGTGAACCTGGAGTGCCGGACCTGAATGTAGTGTTCCTGGTGCTTGGGTATCCATATATAATGGCGCGCGGGGATAACAAATGATCTGTCCGGCAGGTTACAATAAGCGATACCGCCTTCCACATAGGTCAGCTGCCCTTTCTGATGAGCATGCATGGGCCATTTGCGTTCTACTTTATCAGTCATTACAAATACCGAATCGGGAATTGTGTCAATGTCTGCTAAATATTCTTCGAGGAACATGTGGCGCGTTTGGATAAATAATTGGCAAGTTAGATAAAATGGCGCGTTTCCCATAGTACTAACTTTGCATGCAGAATAATGATTATGCGATCGAATACCAAAAGGGTACGTGCATTACTGCCAGCTGTAATTTTTTCGATGTGTGCAGTAGCACAAACACCTTCCGATACTTCCGCCCCAATACATTTAACACTTGAACAGGTATGGGATAAAGCAGCACAGAACAACAAAAAGGTTCAGATGGCTCGTATCCGTGTACAAACCAGTGAAGAATCCCTGAAAAATGCAAAGGCTGAAAGACTGCCGGAGATTGATGTAAGTGGAGCTTATGCAAGGGTAACGAATATGCCTATGTATGAAGATGGATATTTTCATACACCTACGCAATACCCGGTGTTACACAACTACTACAAGGTAGGGGGCGATGCTTATTTCAATATATACAATGGAAATAAGACCAACCTTGAAATTCAAAAAGAACAAACGGAACATGCTATAACGAAAGAACAAGAGAATCTGACGCTGTCTGAAGTCAAATTCAGTGCGGCGGTATGTTACCTGGATCTGGTGCGCAGCTGCCGGTTCAAAGAATTAATAGCAAAGGATATAGAAGACCAGCAGAAACAGTTGGCCCACATCCAGGAACTACAAAAGAATGGTGTTGTACTGAAGAGTGATGTGTTGAGAGCACAGTTGAGATTGTCCCGGCAGCAGATGGGGATGGTGCAGATTGACAATGATATTGCAATTGCCTGTCAGCGGCTTGCTATCCTGATTGGTGACAATGAAAATGAGCGCATAGATGCGGATAGTATGCTTACTGATGGCAATGCAATACCGGGATCTTATGAAGAATACCTGGATATAGCGGCCACACATGCGTTCCAGTTGAAAATTTCAGAAGGGGAATCAGTACTGAAAGAGCTGACGCTGAAAAGCGTAAAGGCAAACGTCTCGCCAAAGGTAGGACTGTTTGCAGAATACAATTTCGCTTATCCGCAGATACAGTTCTACCCTTATGCAAATGCGGCCTATGGATTAGGAATGTATGGTGTAAAAGCAAGCCTTCCTGTTTCCTCCTTCTATCATAACAGGCACAAAGAAAAGGCAGCTGTCCTTGAATTAAAAAGAGAAGAAATAGCGCACGAAGAAACCAGTGATGTAATCAGACAACAGGTAAAAGAAGCTTACCTCCGTTACCAGGAAGCGCTGACGAGAATAGATGTGGCAGAGACCAATATCAGGCAGGCAACGGAAAACGCAAGGATTGTAAACAACACCTATTTTAACCAGTTATCCCTCGTGACCGACCTGCTGGATGCCGACACACAGATGCTCCAGACTCGTTTTGACCTCGTTTCAGCTAAGATCGCAGCACGCGTACAATACTATCAGTTACAAAAAGTAATAGGCAATTTATAATTATGGCAAATTATGCAAAGACCGATAAGGTGATAACTACTATCACCGGATGGGTAGCCGGTTTAATTTTAGTGGGATTGGCGATATGGGGCATCATCACGCTCATGACCCTATATAAGTTTGAAGAGACGAATGATGCCCAGGTAGAAGAATATATCAACCCTATCACAAACCGGGTAGTGGGATATGTTACAAAGATCAACTACGAAGAAAACCAGGATGTGAGAAAAGGAGATACCCTGCTCCTGATTGACGACAGTGAATATAAATTACAGCAGCAGGAAGCGAATGCTGCCCTGATGAATGCGAAGGCACAAATACAGGTACTGGAATCAGGGATCTCTACAACGGCGAAAACAGCGACGGTCACACAGGCCCAGATTGCGGCTGCAAAAGCGAAGTTGTGGAAGCAACAGCAGGAAATGGACCGTTATCAAAAACTATATGATGTGGAATCGGCTACCAAACAGCAGCTGGAAAATGTGCAGACAGCACTGGATGTAGCGAAGGCAGATTACCAGGCAGCGTTGAACAACTATGCGGCTGCTGAATCGAAGGTAGGAGATATCAAAGCACAGAAGCAGGCGCTGATGGCCGAAATAGCGCGTAGAGAAGCCATGTTGGGCAGAAATACACTGGATGTATCCTATACTGTGATAAAAGCCCCATACGATGGCAAAATGGGCCGTCGTACCATCGAAGAAGGACAGCTGGTACAGGCCGGACAGACACTGGCATTCATTGTGAACCAGACTGCCGGTAAATGGATTGTGGCCAACTTTAAGGAAACGCAGGTGCGCCATATGCGCGCAGGGCAGGCCGCGAAGATTGAAATAGATGCTTACCCCGGAAAGATATTTAATGGTCAGGTAGAATCTTTATCTCCTGCTACTGGTTCCCGTTTTTCATTGTTACCCCCGGATAACTCAACAGGTAATTTTGTAAAGATTGTACAACGTATACCAGTACGCATCAAATTGACTGACAAAGCAGGTGCTGATTTATTACTTCGCGCAGGTATGAATGCAACTGTGAAGATTGCAAAAGCACAATGACAAAAAAACTGACGATATTCAAACCATGGGCTACGGCTTCGGAATGGTTTATCAGGTTTGTGATATTTCTGAACCTGTTGCCAAACCTGCTGATGTTCGGTATCTCTGTATCCAGTGGACCTGGTTCTGCGGGCTATTATGGTATAGAGCCGTCGGATGTACAGTATTCCATGGTATTGTTCTATGCTTCACTGGCAGGGTTCTTTGCATTGGAGAGACGATTCTTTCAATACATTGCCACGAAGGAATACCTGTTGATGGGAGCGGTGATACAGATTCTGACCTCATACGGCTGTTACAAAACGCATAACCTGTATATCTTACTGAGCCTGCGTTTCATTCAGGGCATGGCGAACTGTATATCATCTTCTGTATGTATTACATTGATCTTTAGCCGGCTGCGGAGCAATCGCCAAAGGGAGATCGGGTATTCACTTTTTTATATGAACCTGTTGTGTATTACAGCAGTCAGCACGCTGATCACAGCACCATTGCTAGATGCGTTTGATTATAATGTGCTGTACAAGTGGATGATCTTTACATATATTCCTGGTACCTTATTGCTGTTTATCATGATGAACCCAGTGCGGTTGAATAAGCGGTTTCCGTTGTACCAGCTGGATTGGGCGAGTTTTGTGATATATACGACGGGATTGAGTTTATTGGGATATGTGTTGTTGTACGGGCAGCAATATTATTGGTTTAGTGATAGCAGAATTTTGTGGGCGGCGATTGGGGTAGTGGTATTGGGCGTGTTGCATGTGATCAGGCAGCAGTATCTGAAACGGCCTTATCTTAGTCTGGAGGTGTTTAAGAACCGGAACTATATGGTGGGGATGGTGTTGATCTTTGTATTGTACATCTGCAGGGGGGCTTTGAATATTACGAACAACTACTTTACGGGCGTATTGGGTATGGACCCTATACATCTGTCTTACATCCTGTTGGCGAATGTGGCGGGGATTTTTTTGGGTGTACTGGTGAGTTCACGTATGATTACCACGTATGTGAAGATGAGGTGGATATGGCTGATTGGCTTTAGTTTATTGCTGGTGTTTCACCTGTGGATGAACTTCCTGTTTGCAACAATGGCGGATGCAGATACATTCATTACCCCGTTGATAATACAAGGGATGGGTGCGGGTATGCTGATGGCGCCGATTATTATCTTTTGTATTTCATCAGTGCCGGCTCATTTGGGGAGTACGGCATCGGCTACGGGGGTATTGTTCCGTTTTACTGGTTTTTGTGGCAGTATAGCGTTGATCAATTATTTCCAGTTGTATGATAAGAGCAGGCATTATAATCGATTCCTGGATAAGCTGACTACATTGGATCCCTTGGTGAATTCCAAATTAGGGATATATAAGGCTGGATTAATGACGAAGGGCATGCCTGCAGACAGGGCGGCGAAAGCAGCTACAGGGTTGTTGTACAGGTCTGCGGATGTACAGGCGCAGATCAGGTTTTCGATGGATTATTACTATCTGATCAGTATATTGATTATTGGGGTGATATTGTTGATAGCGTGGGTGCCGTATTTGAATAAGACGGTGATAGATTTAAGGAGGAACCAACCGGCGCCGGCGGCTTATTAGGTAGAGGAGAATTGTTTTTCTGTAAGCAATAATGAAAACGTCAGTAAGATGATCATGGGCAAGACCTGGTATCGCAACACTACCGGTGTCGCAAATACACTAAAACCGAAGTTGATAACCAGGAATGCAATGGTCAATAAAATAGCAATTCTGAAGGTTACATGTTTCTCTTTTATTTTGCGGTCTGCCAGGAAGAAAAATGCACAGATGGCAAAATAAATATTCAACCCCATGAAAAAGAGGGGATAGGGCCGGAAGATCCGGCCCTGAAAATTAATATGAGGTATCAGGGATACTTTATTGCTTTTTAAATTGAACCAGGTGACTGCTGGTTTCCATACATCAAGTTTACCAATATTATAAGATCCAAATTTCTCGAGATAAGGATTGAAGTAGTTCTTCACATTAGGCCACAAATAATAGCGGGAAAAGGCCAGTGGATAATGCGTAATCAACCATTTCCCATAAGCATTGTAAACAGGCGATACAGATCCCCATGCCTGGAACCAACCCGGAGCCCCGGTTAGGTTAGCCCTTCCATGGCTGTACATATAAGGTTTTAAAATAGCCTGAGGCACTTTAATAAAGAAGGTGCCTGGCACAGCAGCGAGATCGGCTTCAGTGAGCGCTTTGGCCTGCCAAAATGCTTTTGTCACACTGTCGAGCGTCCGGGTACGTGGAGGTAATTCTGTGCTATCCACATTGATGTGCCCATACATATACAGTGCATTATTAGCCAATTGCCATCCTCCGAATACAGAGAATTCTGCTGTTCCTGTTAATTTTTTTGTTTCCTGTTGCGTATAAATAATGAATGGAATAATCAATACCCAGGGTAATATGACTGCTACCAGTTTCAAAGACCATTTATAATCTGAGAGCATGATTGCGATCACTGTCAGCAATGGATAATAGATGGCTGTATAACGAATGGAAAACGCAATCGCAATCAATACTGCCTGAAAAATTATATTGCCAGTTCGTGGCCGATGAAACATCCATAAGTATTGTGTAAACAATACCAGGCTGATAGCGCAAAAAATAGCATCACTGAGTATACAATTTGCCAATACGAGGAATATGGGATTAAGGAAAAGAAAAATGAACAGGGCTATGGTATAACGAATTGAAAGAAGATACAGGTAACGTATAGTGAAAAAGAAATATAGTAATGTGACGACCAGTATGAAATACTGGATATACACCAACCCTATGTGAGAGGATGTAAAGAGATGAATAAACGCCAGAAACCTGGAATACCCAACCGGCCATAAATTGACATTCATGTGGTAGAGGTTGGTATCGATATAACTATAGGAGTCAGAAATGAAATCAGGGTAGGGATAAAAGTGTTTAAATACCATCAGCTGAATGAGCCCAACAATAAAGGCAATCGCCAGATACAACCTGTTGGTATTATTCTTGAATATGAAAGGAAGGAAAGGTAGAGATGTTCCCATAGAATCAGTTGTAGTATTTACAAATTTGAGCCTGGTTAATGGGGATTGAGCTAAAGTTAACAAAAATTCGAAAAACTATGAAACAGATAATCATCCTCTCCCTCGGCATATTACTGCTAAATAGTTGCGCTTCGGACTACTACGTAGCCGAGCGCCCTGCCCCACCACCGGTAATCGTACAGCCGGCACCTCCTTATCCCGGAGCAGTCTGGATTGGAGGTGAATACAGATGGCGTAGCGGTAACTATTACTATGTACAGCCGCACTATGTACGCCCGCGCCCCAATCGTGTTTACGTACCCGGGCACTGGAACAGCGGTCCGAGAGGCCATTCCTGGAAGAAAGGCCATTGGCGCTAACCGCCGGCCTCCCGTTCAAATTTTTCTTTCAATATCTCCTTTAATGGCTTTCTCAGAATCCTCGATTCTGTCCACGCCGAAAAATCAAAAAGCTGTAGCTGGTGTTTTTCATAAGGATCCTGCCTGATCTGCTGAAACACCACCTGCAGCTTTTTCCATAAAGTAATCCTATGCGCCATCACCGGGGATAACTCTCCGGCACTTAAAAACTTAATCATCGTACGTTCTAATAAAAACGCACGTTTATTATCCGGCCGCAGATATCGCCTGAAAGCGCGTGTTTCATAACGAATGTATTCATAGTTGCCCAGCTCATATTGAATGAGCAGGTGTACCAACCTAAAAGTTCGGTAGAGGGGGAGTGTGCTGTATAAACTACTTTGCTGCAATACCTGGTCCAGTGCATTATGCGCATTGTTGATATCACCACTACCCAGGTATACAAGCGTCCGCGATAAATAAATCTCTGCACGCTGTACAAGTGTTAACAACTGTAAATGTAAAGAAGGCAGTAACTCCTGCTGCAAAACCAATGCGCGATCAAACTCTCCACTATCAATGTGTATAGCCGGTGAGTAAAGGAATAACAGCCGTACAATCATCACACTGAAATAACTAGAAGTAGCTTTAAAGCGTAATACTTTGTCCAAAAATAATGACAGCTCTTTATACCTCCTGGCCGCCCGCAGGCTATACAAAATTCCTTCTATTACCATCAGCTGATCTCCCGGTGCTTCATACAAAGGTGCTGATTCATAAAAGTATTGCAGTGCAGTAGAAAACTCTCCTGCCAGCAAAAAATAATGTGCCTGAAAGAGCAGGTGCAATTTCTGATCTGTATTCACCAATGCTTCTCTGGCCGCCATTTCATCCAGCGCCTGCCGCTCTGCCGGCGTACGTGCAGGACCGCTGTATAGCCATTGATAGCGTAGTTGTTCATACAATGCCTGTTGTTCCTGGTAGTTGTTCAACTGTTTGATAGTAGTAGAAATCCCGGCCTGTTTTTCCTTTAGTTCCATTTCACTGATCTCAGGAAAATTCAATAACTGCATTAACTGCATTTCCTGCTGCCGGCTCCATAGTGATAATATCCATTGTGCTTTCATGTCTGCCTGTTCAGTCGTTTTCTGTAATTGCTTCAATGCATCTTCATACAAGGATCTTTCTACCAATATCTCAGCCTTGAGCAGGCCGGCAATCTGTGGTTCTCTCTGTAACCGCATGTGGAGTAGACAATCCAGTAACACCTTATACAGGTACTTACCCGATACTTCATAACTACTACCTGCATATTGTTGCTGAAAGGCAGCTTTTGCCGCTGCAGGGCCGGAAAAAGAATGTCTGTCCAGCAGGTCAAACAGGTTGACATAGTCTTTGTTCCCCTGTTGCATGGATGAATATAAACGGAAATACCTTTTTTCCGCTTTGGTAAGTGTACTAACAAGCCTGCCAAGCATATCAGCTTTAGCCATAGTTCAAGTTGTTTTAAATGTTCAGGGCACTTTTAACGGTTACTCAACGTGATATATAAGAGGGTAGATGATTTGTCTCTACAGCACCATTAACGTGATCAAGGTTGATGTCGGCGACAAAGTAAGTCAGAATTTCCTAAGGCAGGAATAATGCAGCCTACTTTCACATGGCATTGTCGGTATTGTATACATGCAAAACATAATTTGATACTGAGTACCAAATAGATATAACCTGGTAAGAGCCACGAAAAACGATTTTGGGAATGTCTGAACACCCCGAAAAATGGTATATTTTTTATCATACAGCTAACTATATTTGAGCTGTTATTCAGTGTTCCCGTTAAGTACTATGAGCGTTTGTATTTCAACCTTAATCTAAAAACATTAAACTGTAGCCGAATCATAAGTCCAATTCAGCAAACCTAAATAACCTTTAAAAATGTATTTAAACTAAAACGCTAAATCGTTTTACAATTTTTTCCACGTTTTTGTATTCACGGGTCAGGTTCGTGTTGTTCACCCTATTATACTCCACGTACAATACAAACATTTAGCGCCAGGTGTAATCGATTACATCTTCTTTAAACATATTCTTATATGCATCTATCTGTACGGATCATCATCACGTGCCTGGTATTGTATGGCCATAACGTACACGCACAGTCATCCCGGAAGGATTCTCTGCCGCTCAGCGCCGACAGTATGCGCATGGAAAGAGAAGTTCTTTACCCTTATCACAGCCTGCAACAGTTGCTCAAAGGCAATGCTGCCGGTGTTTATATCCAGGAACCATCTGCCGAACCGGCATCGGTGAACAGTATTGTGCTGCGTGGTGCTGCTGTGCCTTATATCAGTGCACGCAATAACTACGAAGCACAGCCTACCATCGTCCTTGATGGTATTCCTCTTATCAGTGATCATCCTTTTACTTTCGATATACAGGAGTTCCAGTACAATCATTTAGGCCCGGCCAGCAATGTATTTGCAGCCATTGATCCGAATAATATAAAGAGTATTGAAGTGCTCAAAGACTTCGGCCAGGCAGGCATTTACGGGCCACGTGCCGCAAATGGCGGGGTGATTCTTGTGCATACGAAGGACCCCGTAGTTGGTAAAAGAAAGATAAGTTTCAATACCTGGTTTGGTATGGTGCAGCGCCCACACCTTTATACCACCAATGCCAAATTTGAAAACGATTTCAGGCAGGTATTTTACGATAAATATGCAACTGAGACCGATGCACAGACCTATCCGTTATACCTCCGGGATTCGACTAATAATGCCTATTACGGGCCCGCTAACTGGACAGATCTCTATTTTAAAAATACACCTGTATACGGCATCAGTGCCAGCCTTTCAAGCGGTACCGACAGGGCGAACTTCCTCTTTGCCGCCGGCAATCAGCGTTCTGCCAATGCCGCTGATCATACAAAGGCAGATCGCTACAATGCCATGTTTAAAATCAACATGGTGCCGCTCAAAGGCTTTACCGTAAGCGCTATGCTCAGCGCCACCCGGCTGGAAAGGAGACGTAACCGCTGGCTCCGCGACCGCTTTGCCGAAATGCAATACCTGCCGGACCTGAGCAACCCGCTCCCCCCCAATAAAACATATTATGCACAATACCTGAAAGAATGGGACAAATCATTCGATGATAATAAGACCAACGAAGTAAACGGGTACTTCTCCATCAACCTCAAAATCTCTGACAGCTGGCAGTTTACCTCCCTCTCAGGATTTGACTACAACGAAGGCCTGCGCGATGTATTCTATCCCAGCACCCTGCTGGAAACGGTGAATTATCTCTCCAACTACTTTGGGTACAATCAACGTGTGTTTGTGAATAACGTACTTCAGTTTCAACACCAGTGGGGCAAACACGGCGTGAAGGTAGAAGCAGGTGAGAATTTCCAGGCAGACTTTAACCGCTACAACTACGCTTACGCCTACAAAGGGCCCAATGACCTGATCCGGGTAAACCTCCTGAATTCCGATAATACAAAAGACAATTACCTGTCGCCCAAGTCATTCAACCATGCACTGATGTTCACTTTCCTGGACAAGCAAAGACATCGCCTGCTGTCATTTTATGGCCGCATGGCTTATCAATACAACAACCGTTTTGACTTTTCCCTCATGATGAGAGCCGATGGCTCTTCCAGTGCACAACCGGACAACTGGTGGTTCTATTCACCCACCTTTACCG
The DNA here is from genome assembly GCF_039596135.1 of Chitinophaga sp. Classification (GTDB taxonomy): domain Bacteria; phylum Bacteroidota; class Bacteroidia; order Chitinophagales; family Chitinophagaceae; genus Chitinophaga. Next base: position 17,105 of record NZ_JBCNKH010000055.1, on the reverse strand, counting down.
CCGGATGGCAACTGCGTACCACATCCAGGCTTCACGCCAGCTGGGGAAGGGTAGGCCGGTTGATGCCGGATGACCGCTTTGGTGAAGGGCCACAGTATACCTCCGACCTTTCATTCAGCAATAACCCTGTTCGCTTTTCATACAATGGGTTTCCGGGCATCAGCCGCGCCTATTCTTCCGGCTATATCGGTTATGGCATTCGCTGGCCATTCACCGACCAGCTGGATATTGGCTGGAACACTACTTTACTGCACGACAGGGTCAACCTCGCCATCGATGTGTACCACAAAATGGATCACAACATGCTGCTGGAAGTACCTTTCTCTGCTGAATATGGCTATGCCTACCAGTTTAAAAATGGTATGAAAGTCCGCAACATGGGCGTAGACCTGAGCGCCAATGCCATCTTAGCAACAAAAGATATCACCTGGCAACCAGGCATCAACCTGAATTACAACCGCAATACCCTTATGGCATTGCCCGGTGGCCTGCAGCAACTCGTGGTAGCCGATGGTACCCGCCTGCTGAAAGTAGGTAGCAGCATCGACCAGTTCTGGGTACTGGAAAATAACGGCATCTACAACAGGGAAACCGACATCCCTGCCAACCATGCTACCGGCAAAACACTGAACTATAAAGGCATTCCCCTGCAGGCAGGCGATCCTAAATGGAAAGATCAGAATGACGATGGCATCATCGACGATAAAGACAAGGTGCTGAAAGGGCATGTACTCCCTGTCGTTTCCGGTGGCTTCACCAACGATATCAGCTGGAAAGGTTTTACCCTCGGTGTCAACTTCTACTTCACTGCTTTCAGAAAAGTCATGAACGCTGAAATGGCGAATCACTTTGACTTCGTGAACAGGGAGGGAAAGATAGACATGAGCGCCGTAAAGGAAATCACCTTCTGGGCCAAAGCCGGCGACTATGATAAATATCCACGTTATAATCCATGGAGTACGGTAGACCCTTATCGCACAGACCAGGACCTCTTCCTTGAAAACGGTGCCTTCCTGAAACTACGCACATTGTCGCTCACCTACGATGTAACAACCGCCAGGTGGTGGCGCAAAAAAAGCCCGATTCATCACCTTGCCGTGTACGCAACTGCCAGCAACCTGTTCACCCTCACCCCTTATACAGGTGGAGACCCTGAACTGGTAGACTACAGCGGCTTTGATACCGGCTACTCTCTTCCCTTCTCTAAAACCTACACCATCGGCATAAAAATGGATTTGTAATGAAACGACTACTTATACTGTTGCTCCTGTTCTGTAGTGTCAGTTGTAAAAAACTACTGGATATAGAATCCACGCATGCGGTTTCGGAAGAAAACTTCTGGAACTCCCACGAAGATACCCGCACGGCCCTCATCGGTGTTTACGGTTTACTCCGCGCCGCCATGGCAGATAATGATGCCTGGTGGATGTATGGAGAACTGCGCATGGGCGACTTCCAGTCCGTACAGCGGCAAGACCTGAAAGCAATTGTCAAAGGCAACCTCAGGGCTGCTTATCCTTTATTGCAAACACTGTCTAACTGGCGCCGGTTCTATGCTGTGATCAATGCCGCCAATATGTTCATGGAGCACGTGGCAGAAGTGAAGGAACGTGATCCCAAGTATTCCGATCAGAATATGAGAGTGGATATCGCACAGATGCGCTTTATGCGGGCATATACTTATTTCTTTCTCGTATCTGTCTGGGGCGATGTGCCATTAATTACATCCTCTCACGATGGTGAATTTGAAAATAAAGCACGAGATGACAAGGCGACTGTACTGGCTTTTGTAGAAAAGGAACTGCTGGAAGCAGCTCCCGACCTTCCTTATAAATACAGCGTAGACGATCCGCAGCAACTGGGGCAATATTACAATGAAACCAGCACCCGCTGGGCAGGCGTATTGGCCCGTAAACTCACTGCCTACGCCATCCTCGCTCATGTAGCCGCCTACCAGGGAAAATATGTGGATGCCACCGTGTACGGACAGTTTGTACTGGACAACTATTCCAAAGGCGGTAGCTATTATGTAGGCACTGACGAACTGGTAAGAGGCACTGGGTTCTTCCACTGGAAACAGGACAACCACATTCTCGGCTTCAATTTCGACTGGGGCCATGTAGATGCTACTTTTTCCGGTCACCTGGAAGAGCTCACACTCGCCAAACCTGTTGTAGACAAGGCATTGCCTGATATCTATATACCCAAGGATACGATCGTTTCCATATTCGACAAACCACTGGATGAGCGTTTCAGCCTGGATACCCTGACAGGTGTACCCACTTCTGAACGCTACTTTACCAGCTTCAATACCCAGATACCCATCTTCAACAAAGTAAAGGTGATACAGGATGGTAATACTTCTGATCCTTCTTTCAGGATATTTTCCAGCACCATCATCATTACCCGTCTTGAAAATATCACACTGCTGCAGGCAGAAGCGCAGGCCGTTATTGGCCAGCAGCAAAAGGCGATTGACCTGTTGAACACCATCCGCGATCTGCGAAGAATAAAACGTTACGATGCGGCCACCGAAGGTGACCTGATCGACGCCATCTTCAGGGAAAGACGAAAAGAACTGATGGGCGAAGGCTGGCGCTGGTTTGACCTGATTCGTTACAACAAAATCAAACAAAATGATCCCGCATTTATGGCGCTCATTAACAGTGGCGGTATCTACTGGCCGGTAGCCGACGAAGTCATTACACAAAATCCTTTGATCACACAAAATCCTTACTGGCAATGAGTAAATACACTTTGTTTTTTCTGCTGCTCGCCTTCGCTGCCTGTAAAAAGGATAAAGGATATTATGATTATACCAATGAGCTGAAGGAATATGACGGCAACACTTACGACTTTTTGCATAGCCAGCAGCAATACGATTCTTTTTTGCTGGCAGTAGACCGCGTAGGGTTAACGGATAGTATTAAATCGGGTACCTATACCGTGTTCGCACCATCGGATGCCAGCTTTAAGCAGGCCATTGAAAATATGAATACCCTGCGTACCATTCAGGGTCGCAGCCCTATGTACATCAGTTCATTGCCCCAGGAGCAGCTGGATACACTGGTATGCCGCTACATCGTAAGGGATACTGTATCTGCAGGCAGAATGCAATTGCAGGATGGCCTGGAACTGCCTGCTATTCGCTATGGGTACCCCATGCATGGAAAATTCAGCCGTACAGATGCGGAAGGACACGTAAACGGTGGCCCGGGCATTATTACCTACAGCGATACCAAAGGTGTGATCTATACCGATCGCTGGTCCAATGCAAGTACGGTATCCATTGATATTAAGACCAGCAATGGCCTGGTGAATATATTGGAAAAGGACCACCAGTTCGGCTTCGATGAATTCATTGGTCGTATGAACCCCACTACTTCTACTCCATGGAATGATTACCCATTCTTTATTCCCGGTGTCATTGCCCTGGAGCAATACAATCGTGGTGGTAACAAAGTCGCTTATCTCGATTTCTCTATCGACAACAGAGGAGGCCAATATCGTCCTGCTGAAAATGTAGATATCGCTACCGCTGATGAAGGTGGTTTCAAAATAGGCTGGACAGAAACTGATGAATGGATCGACTACAGTGTAGATGTGACAGAAACCGGCAGTTATAAAATGCAACTGCGCTATGGCACTTCTAATGACAACGGAAAACTGCACCTGTTACTCGATGGTATCACAGTGCCAGGTAGTGCGATGACGACAAAGTCTACCGGAGGCTACAGCACATATACCGACATCTATGTCAGCGGCGTGCAATTGAAAGCGGGTAAGCACCTGTTGCGCCTCTACTTTGACTTTGCCATCTATGACTTACGCTTTATAAAACTGCTGCCCGAAGGCCGTCCTTTCCCCATTCCCGGTGTAATTACGCTGGAAGACTATGACCCGGGAGGCGAAGGTGTAGGCTACCACGATGTGAATACCGGGAACTCAGGGGGAAAATACAGACCCAATGAAGGTGTGGACATCGACTATTCCAAAAATGAAGGTGGCGGTTACCAGGTAGGCTGGACAGACACGGGCGAATGGATGAACTATACGGTAGATGTAAAGCAAACCGGCTACTACGTGGCATCTACGTTAGTAGGTAGTCCTAACAACGGTAGCAGGTTCCACATAGAATTTGATGGTGTGGATGTAACGGGTCCTGTAACTGTGCCCAATACGACTGACTATCACAAACGCCAGAATGCCACAGCCACCGTCTATCTCACCAAAGGCGTCCACGTGATGCGCTTCTATGAGGAAACCGGCGGTTACGATGTAAAGTCCGTCACTTTCAGACCCTTGAATTAATGCACATGAAACGACTGTTATTAATATTACTATTATTCATTTCCTGCCGCAAATGGGCACCAGATGACCTGGATTATCTCAGTGCCAGGGCTGTGTACAACCAAACAGTATTTGCACCTGTAATGGGCAGGACCACGTTGTATTCCCAGATCTTTAATACAGACAATTCAAGTACGCCTATTCAGTTCAAAATTCTGAATGTACGCCTGAAGAAAACCGGGGAGGCATCTACTGACCTGGATCAGACTGTAGAGGCACTGGTATGGAAACAAGCCTATACAGGCTATGAGAAATCACTGGAGGAGATCAATGCCAAGCGTACTAAAGAAACACATCCTATATGGGAGATCAGACCTACCTCCGGCGATTTCGTGTTATGGTCTACGACCAGTCTGCGCTCGCAACCTGATTCCGGCTATCTCTTCGATGTAGAAGCGACGAACTCCGGTGGTAAGAATGTGTATAAAAATCTGAGCCTGATGCCGTATATGGAACAGCCATATTCACCTTATGAATATGATCCCATCACTGGTTTACAAAAGGCTACTTATCCCAACACGAATGATTCTTCCATCTTCGTATTGCAATATAATCACCCCGGTATAAATAATATCACCAACGACGATAACAGCCTGGCCCTGAAATCAGATAGCGTACGGGTACTGTTTCACAAAGCAGGCAATGGCCACAGCCTCACCTTTAAGTTTATGGATAAGGATTCCCTGCCTATAGATCCGGCTAAGTTCAACCTCACACCCTGGGATAGCCTGCTACACGGTTTCGATATTCAGCGTACTACTACAGGTGTGACGTACCAGGTTGCTTATCCCATTCCATTGATGCGGTTCAGGACCCGCTTTACCAATGGGGATGGTTCCCAGGCTTATGTGAAATTCAGTTTTACAAGAGTGGGCTTTGGCAATTTCAGGGAGACAGGCACCATGGATCTTTCCTTCAATATATACCAGGAAGGAGATTGGGAAATTATCTTCTATTTCAGGAACAACCCCCGGTTCAGGGACGAATAAACAATGAAAATTATGAAACAATCTATACTGTTGCTTTTTTGTCTGCTGACCGTTGCTTTCCTACAGGCGCAGGACAAGGTTACCATCACCGGGCAGGTCAGAGATGCATCTACCAATGAACCATTAGTGGGGGTCAGTATCATGGCAGGTTCGCCGCTGAAAGCGGTGGGCATCACCGATGCCAATGGTCATTTCTCTGCCGGTGTACTGCCCAATTCCCCGCTGGTGTTCCGTTATATTGGTTATGCTGATTATCGTTTTACCCTGAAAGATAAGAGAGAACTGGTGATCCGCCTGGTGGTCACTGAGAATAAACTGAATGAAACGGTGATCATCGGTTATCAGAAAAAGACACGTGAAGTCACTACGGGTTCTGCTGTGATCGTGAGTGGAAAGGAATTGCAGGATGTACCAGTTTCAAACGTAGAACAACTGTTGCAAGGCCGTGTGGCTGGTTTGAATATACAGAATAATACCGGTGCGCCCGGTGCCCGTGGTATGATCCAAATCAGAGGGCTGTCCAATATCACCGTGACGGGTAGTGGGAATGATGCCTTCCTGTCGCCTACTTCTCCCTTGTATGTGATAGATGGGGTGCCGATTGATGCAGATGCAAACTTTGAATACGGTTATCAGTCAGCAGGTCCGGGTGTAAGCCCTATGTCCCTCATTCCTCCTGAAGATATTGAAAGCATGGAGATACTGAAAGATGCACAGGCAACGGCGCTGTACGGCTCCCGTGGTGCTTATGGTGTGATCCTGCTTACCACCCGCAGGGGTAGCTCTCCTATACCATTGGTGCGCTATACCGGTAATTTCTTTGTAAATACACCGCCACAGCTGCGTAAGACGATTGGTGGTGCGGCAGAGCGACGATTACGCCTGCAGCAGATTTACAATAGTGGCAATATCAATGATATTTACAACATATCTACTACCCACTTCCTGGCAGATAGTCTCAATCCTTATTACAACAATTCTACTAACTGGCAGGATGTATTTTATGACGCTACTTACAACCAGACACACAATATCAACATCAGTGGTGGTGATCCTAAATTCAATTACAAAGTAGATCTGGGTTATTACCATGAAAATGGGGTGATCCGCAATACAGGTTTTGACCGCTATTCTGTGAATACAAATATGCTGTACCAGCCTAATCCCAGGTTCAGGGTATTCACCAGCTTATCCACACAGGTAGGTAAAAGAAACAAAGGAGACGGTAATGGTCTCACACAAAGTGGGGTGGCCTCAAATGCGGCCGCATCTTCCTTGTTGCCAGGACCTTCCTTCTATCAAAGCACTTCCAGTATATTGTCTTCATTAGATACAAAGAATGATAACAAAACCGCCAATGTAAGAGCGAGTATTGATGTGAGCTACCAGTTGTTAAAAGGGTTGAGCCTGGGTTCCAGTGTGAGCTATGACTATGCAAGTAATACAGAAGACAGGTTCACACCTGCTGCGGCGCATGGTGACTTTTCGCAGGTGTATGCATACGATGACCGCAAGTTTACTTTGTACAACAGGAATACAATATCCTATTTCGCTTCTATCAAAAATAACCACAACTTCTTTATCTCTGCTTTCAACGAAATATACAGCAAAGGATTTCAGGCGCAGGTAATACAGCAGGAGAAAACCCCGAATGACCAGTACCAGGGTCCACTGGGATATGATGGCTATGCTTCGCTGGGTGGTGGTTTGCTGGATAACTACAGTAAGCAGCACATTGCCAGTTTTGCAGGTACCTTTTCTTACAACTATAAGCAAAAGTATGTAATGGATCTCAGCTACCGCATGGATGGTACATCCAGCAGTGGCTTTGAAGATCCCTATTCCAAGAACCCGGCAGTGGGGGTGAGATGGAACTTTAATAAGGAAGGTTTTCTCAGTGATAAGAAATGGCTCACCTATGGATCGCTGAGAGGTAGCTGGGGACAAAACATAGTACCATCCGGCGATATCTTTTCTATCTATGGTACATTCGACCCCCGTGGCACCTACAATGCCAATCAGCGACTGGGTATTAATTATTCACTGTTGCCCAATACTACCCTACAACCCACCGCCACCACGCAATACAACTTCGGTTTTGAAGCCGGGTTCTTTGACAGCCGGTTGGAAGTGATCTTTGATGCTTATTACAAAACGGTGAAAAACCTGTTAAGAACAAAGAACTTATCGAACATCACCGGCTTTGATCAAATCACCACCAACGAAACTTCGCTCATAGACTATGGATATGAGCTGACCCTGACCTTCCGTCCACTGCCACGTACCAGCAAGGTGCAATGGACCGTGTCTGTGAATGCTGCTTTAAATAAAGACATCCTGACCCATCTGCCCAATGGGGCCAGGCAACTCATAGAATACGATTATACCAACAGCCAGCATACCTTATTCCGTGTAGGTAGAAATAGTCTCACGAACTACCTGTTCAAAACAGAAGGGGTGTATGCCACAGATGCAGATGTGCCGGTGGATCCCGCTACCGGTCAGCGTTACCGCACAGCAGACGGTACGTACTTCAAAGCGGGTGACCCGATTTTCAAAGACGTAGATCATAACTACATACTGGATAATAACGACTATGTAGCTGCAGGCAATTCACAACCACTCATCACCGGTGGCTTACAATCTTATGTAAACTATAAGAGCTGGTCACTGAACCTCAGTACATCGTATACACTGATCCGCAAAATTCTCAACAATGCATTTGCTGAAAGAATGCAGTACCTGGGAGATCCTTACACTGCCAAAGCAGTAGTAGATGTGAGCGATGTGGATTACTGGACACCCAACCATACGAATGCGAAGTATCCGAATCCATTTGATTATACCCGTTACTCTTCTATCAAACCTTACAGGTATGATCAGACGCTGATAGAGGAAGACGGTTCTTATTGGAAAATAAACACTGTCACACTGGCTTATTTACTCAACAGGAAGTTTACCAACCGCTATGGTGTGAATTCAGTGCGGATGTATTTCTCCTGCAATAACCTGATCACTTTCTCGCCATACAGCGGTCCCAACCCAGAAAATGTATCTGCGCTGGGACGTGATCAGTCCAGTGGTTATCCCGTGCCACGCAGTTACAATTTCGGGTTGAATATAGAATTCTAACACACTAAAATGAGAACGAATATGTATCGCAGGATATATCTCATCGCTTGTTTACTATTGATTACCCAGGGAAGCTGTAAAAAGTTCCTGGATGTAAAGGCACTGGACAAACTGTCTGGCAACGCCTTTTTCCAGAATGCCAGCGATGTGGAAGATAATATGTGGGATATCTATGGCCTGTTCAGAGACGTAGTGGGCTCCTGTCCTATGTATGCCGTAGCAGGGGAGGTGAGGGGTGGTATGCTGGCCTATTCGCCGCAGAAGAATGATGGCAATGACCGCAGCTTTGTAGAATATGCCGCTAAAAATGATTTGCTGCCCCTGATCTATACACCTTCGGGCAAGGACTTCTGGAACATATTTGACCTGGGGAACCTGTCAGACTGGAAACCGTATTACAGGGTGATACAGGCTTGTAATATCCTTCAGTACGAAGTAGGCCGCCGAAGTATACCCGACCTCTCCAATGAGCAGAAACTGGAATACCAGGCAGAAGCCACCTTTATGCGTTGCCTGTCCTACTGGACAATGGTACGCCTGTGGGGCGATGTTGCTTATTATACAGATGCGTATCACGAAGCACCGCTACCCAGAGAAAAAATGGTAACCGTGATAAAAAATTGTATTGCTGACCTCAGCGGTGTGATGAACAACCTGCCCTGGACATTTACAGACCCTGCCAATCGGGGGGCACGCGCCAGCAAAGGAGCTGCCATAGGACTCATTATGGAAATGAATATGTGGAATGCAGGGTTTGACAAAGCCAATGCACAGCAATACTATAAATCTACTGCTGATCTGGGCAATGAACTGATTCAGAGTGCCGCTTACGAATTGTTGCCGATAGACCAGTCTTTCACCATCTTCAAGGGTCGGAGCAAAGAAAGCCTGTTTGATATTGTGATCAGCAGCAACTATGGAGAAACTTTATCAGAAAAATGGAACGACCTCTCAGAGCTGGTGGTGCACTATCCTTACAAGCGCCCGGCTGCCAATCACCAATACAGCTTTTGTTATTTCAGGGCCGATTACCTGCGCCGGCTGTATCCTACAGGTGTACCGGATGCCCGTATAGAAATGTGGTTTGACTCGCAGATGTTCGCCAACGATGGCACCTTCCTCTTTTTAAAATACAACAGTGTATATGAACAGGGGAATGACGATGTGAATGTGGATAACAACCTCATTGTGCTCCGTTATGCAGGTGCTATTCTGCTCAGGGCCGAAGCACTGGCAGAGATGGGCGAAGATGCAGAAGCCATACGTATGATGAACCTGATCAGGGATAGGGCCAAGACTCCGCTCTACCAGGGAGCAGGGGGTACTGCACTCAAGGAGGCCATCTTCACAGAAAGAGCTAAGGAGCTGATGATGGAAGGACACTATTACTTCGACCTGGTGAGAACAGGCAGGGTAACGAATACAAACTGGTGTTATTACGCCCTTACACAATCACAGTTTGATAATGGCGGATGGACCTGGCCTATATCCACAGCTTCGCTGGATAACAATCCCTACATGCAATTAAATAATTACTGGTTAAGATAAAATATGTCTTATGCTGCGAATGATTTTATTTTCTTCCCTGATTTTGATGTGCCTGGTGGCCTGTAAAAAGGATGAATACTACCGGGATTCCGGTACCCAGGATCCGCATTTCAAAGGCAATACACTGACCTACCTGGATGCAGTCCCGTTTTTCTTTGATTCACTGGCCCAGATAGTGAGGTTGTCAGGTATGGAAGATGTATTTACAAAAGATACGCTCACCTTCTTTGCCCCCACTGACCGTAGTATCAAGAACCTGGTAGAGCTAATGAATGACAACCTCTATATGTACGGATATGATACCATAAAGACCCTTGCCGATGTACCGCAGGTGGTATGGCAAAAATACCTGCAGCGATACATGTTCCATGGTGCGAATCAATTGAAGGATTACCCCCAGATTGATTTCAGTCTCAAATCTATTTATCCGGGACAGGACTATCTCTCATGGAATAATACGACCATGAACATTGGCGCGGTCTACACAGATGACAATGGGGTGAAGTATGTAGGCTACCGGCAGCTCACCATTTCCTATATACCGGATCTGACCTATCCATATGATAACTGGAACACGGCAGTTGTTTCTTCTACCAATATCCTCACAGACAATGGGGTGGTACATACACTGGATAAGGATCACAATTATTTCGGTTTTGACATCGCCACTTTCCTGTACGATATGATATCAGTAATGCAAACCGGTGGATGATAAAAAATAGCACACGATATGAAAATACGCGCATATATACTGGCTGTTAGCATGGCGCTCAGTGCCTGCAGCAAAAAAGATAAGGTCTACCCGGATCCCTATGCGGGCGGGCGCACACCACTGGGGGTAACACTCAGTACAGATGCCCCTGCACCGTCAGAAGCTACGGCTGGTACCGTCATCACTTTCAAAGGCAAAGGATTGTTGCCCCACAAGGACAGTATTCACTTCAACTTCAATGGAGAAGCGGGCGAAATAGTAGGGGTAGATACCACCGGCATCCAGGTGAAAGTACCTGCCACTGCCAGTACGGGGGTGACCAGTGTATCTATTGGCGACCAGGTATTCATCGGGCCTGTATTCAAAGTAAAGGGCAACCTGGATATAGACAATACCTGGAAAGGCGTAGTAGGTAGCAGCAGCTGGGTGAATGACTTATACCGTTTTTCAGATGGTCGTATTCTGCTCATTGGCGATTTCCTGGATTATGAACACAAGGGTGTAGTAAAACCCATTGGCCGTATTGTGCTCATCTCCAAAGATGGTGAGATAGATCGCTCACTGCAATCAGGCCGGGGCGCTGATGGTTCACTCAATACGATCGGGGCACTACCCAGTGGCAAGCTGGTAGTAGGTGGCAGCTTTGCTTCGTACGATATACACCTGGCAGAGATACACAACATTACGGTATTGAATGCCAATGGTTCAATAGATTCCACCGTTGTCAACACATTTGAAGGGAAAGATACAGTACCTGCATTCAATGGTGGTACAGATGGAAATATCTCCAGGGTATTTATACATGACAATAAGATTACTGCAATCGGCAACTTTAGTTATTACGAGCAGTACGTGTATGGCATATCTGATTATTTGCATGAGCGGGATTCGCTGGTGGTAGACAGTGTGCCTGTCAGGAATCTGGTACGTTTCTTTCCTGACGGATCGCTCGATTCAACGTTCAATTACAATACCACATTGCACAAAAGTAATGATGGTGCAAACGGACCTATTACCGATGCATTCATGCAGGACGATGGTAAGCTGATAATCGTAGGCCGTTTTACCCGTTACAATGGCGCAGCGGCTCCCTACATAGCCCGCATCAATACTGATGGCAGCCTGGATCAGGGCTTTGGTGGTACCGGTGCTGACAATACAATTGCCAGTATCCGCTACAATGCCACTACCCAGCGATTCATACTGGCAGGGGTGTTTCGCAAGTTCGACGGAGTAGATCACCAGGGATTGGTCATGCTCAAACCAGATGGCACTGTGGATCCGCAGCTGGTGCCATTGCCCATGGCGACTGATGTGAGTTACAGGTTAGCGCAGCAGCTGAACAACGGGTTGATAGTAGTCAGCGGTTATTTCAATAAGTACGGCAATGTGCACCGCAGTGGGTTCATGGTATTAAACCCTGATGGCTCGCTGGCGGCAGGCTATAACAACACGGCCGATTTTAGTGGAAGTCTCACCAGGATATTTGAAACCACCAATTCTTCTGGTCAGACACAGACGCTCATCACAGGGCTATTCAGTACGTTCAACAGGGTGCAAATCACCAATGTAGTAAGGTTACTCTTTAAGTAAAGGTCAATTATGCAGTACAGAATATACATCCTCCTGCTACTGGTCGGCTTCATGGCCTGCAACAAAGGCTACGACCGTATGCTGGATAAGAAAGATTATAATGACAGTACAGGGGTGATAGCTCGTACCCCCAAGATATTGTTCCTCACCATTGACGGTGCGCGGGGAGAATCTGTGAGAGATGCCGGTGCTCCCAATCTGCTGGCACTGTCAGAGCATGCCATCTATTCCTGGAATAGCATCAGTGATACCATTGCCCTGCGCAGTACGGGGTGGGCAGATCTGCTCACCGGTGTGCATAAGGAAAAGCATGGTGTGGTGAAGAATGATTTTAGTAACAACCACCTGCAGGCATACCCTGTATTTTTCAAATATATCAAAGAGAGAGCACCTAAGTTCCGTATTGCAGCATACAGCTCCTCAGATAGCCTGGGTCAATATTTAATCACAGATACCGACGTCAATCAGACCTATGCGGACGATGATGCAGCCGCTACCCAGGCTATTCTGCAGGAGTTAACGATCGATACTGCCAGTATGGTATTTGGTCAGTTCTCCCAGGTAGAACTGGCAGGCCGCCAGTATGGATACGATGTGAGTGTTCCTGAATATAAAACAGCCATCTTGCAGGCAGATGAAAATATCGGTAAGATCCTGGCAGCCTTAAAGCAGCGCAAAACCTTCGCTTCCGAAGACTGGCTGGTGATCATCACTGCTGGTAATGGCGGCCCTTACCAGGTCGATCCTTCAGATGATGATGGAACAATTCTGAGCAATACAAAGGTGAACACTTTCACCATTTATTATTCTCCCCGCTATGCGCCAAGTTTTTTAGACCGTCCATATACAGGTAACCGTTATACGGGCAAAGCAGTGCGCCTGTATGGTAATACTGCGGCCAGTGCAGTATACGCTACTATTGACAGCGGTAAGGAAGATTATAATTTGGGTAACAATGCAGAAGCAACGATAGAATTGAAAATCAAAAAGAACAAGACGTCTGCAGGAGATTATTCTTACACCTATCCCTCTGTTATAGGGAACAACATGTCGTTGGACTGGTGGCATAATACCGGTTGGAATATCTCGCTGGAAGTAAATGCATGGGGAGTACACTTTGGTCAGGATGGTGCAGGTTTTAATATGGCTACTGCCAGCAATATCAGTGATGGCAAGTGGCATGATATTGCCGCCGTGTTTGTAAACAGGGATAACAAGCGGTACCTGCGCCTGCTCACAGATGGTAATTTCAGTACAGAAGCAGACATCACCGGATATGGTAATTTCGATACAGATGCCCCGCTCACATTAGGCTATATGCCTGGCAACATTGTGAACAACCGCTGGCTGGATGCTTATATCACAGAAGTAAAGTTCTGGAAAGCAGCAATCCCCGACAATATAATCAGCGAATATGTTTGTGCAGCAGAACTACCCACCTCACATCCTTATCACGATTACCTGGTAGGCTACTGGTCCTGCAAGGATGGCTACGGCAATGTATTCAAAGACCAGAGTGAATGGGCGCACGATTTCCAGATCAGGGGGAGTTACCAGTGGGATGACTTCAGTGACCTGATGTGCCCAAGTAGTGCCAATAACCTGGCCCAGCTGGTGCCACAGCCTGTAGATCCTGTGCGTCAGATACTGAACTGGTTGCAGATTGCTGCTGATACTAAATGGGACCTGGATGGAAAAGTATGGGTTACTTCTTATGTAGATATTAACAAATAAATTGCCTGCTATGCGCCGTTATATATTTCTACTGTTAATTTTGTTTGCCTGTAAAAAAAATGACCGTTTCAAAGATGAGCAGTTAAGCCCTGTCAATGTTGCTATCAGCAGTGAGAATGGAATTGTGAATATACCAGGCGTGGATAATTATACCAAGGCAACAGACGATATTACCATCCCTGTAAAGCTCGTGTTTTCTGCTGCCACACCAAAGATCTTTACCGTGAATATCGGTGTGGATAACGATACCATCAATACCCTGATCAATAATCAGCAGCTGGATAATGCCGTATTACTGGATGCATCTTATTACGAGCTGCCACGTACTGCTGAGATCCGGTTTGGGCTGGATACATTCAGCATCCCGCTAAAGGTAAGTATGCAGGCGATAGAACGTTATTATGGCCATGACCTGGCACTGGCGGTACGTTTATCAGATATTACCAAAGAGAATACCCTGGATGCAAAAGGACAAATGGCGATCATCCTTATTCATACAGACAAGGTGATTTCGGAAGCAGAGATCCACTATCTCTATTTCACCAAAGCAGGCAATGTATTGCTGGAGCCGGATGGAACAGATCATACACTGGGCAATACAGAAGTGACATTGCCAGTCAGCGTTACCCTGGGTGGTACAGCCGGTGGTGCCTTCTCTGTCAACCTGGCTGCCGCGCCAGATACGGCGCAGGCGCTCATTGACGATGGTACGCTGGCAGGATCAGTACTGCTTGAATCAGGAACGGATTACACGCTGCCTGCGGCAGTGAATTTCCCTGCCAATACGAACGTAGCCAAATTCAATCTCACCGTCAAGACAGCCTCGATCAAAAACAATGTAAACAACAAACCAGTGTTGGCCATTCAACTCACCGATCCTACCCGCCATCTGTTGGACTCTTCCAAAAATGTGATTGTACTGGAACTGGATCCTTCCAAACTGATAGAAACCGACATCACCAACCAAAACATCAAATACACGACACAGTATGATAATGGCAATGGCAATGAGAACTCGCCCAAACTGATCGATAACAACATCAATACAAAGTTCCTGTTAGGTAGCTTCTCCACCGTATGGGCGATGCTGGAATTTGCGACACCGCAAACTACGGGTGCTTATACCATGACTTCTGCCAACGATGCCCCTGATCGTGATCCAAAAGACTGGACAATCGAAGGCTCTAACAATGGTACAGATTGGGTAGTACTGGATAAACGGGTGGACCAAAACTTTGGTTCCCGTTTCCTGACGGTGAAGTACACCTTCTCCAACCAGGATGCGTATAAGTTCTACCGCCTGTATGTAACTGCTACACATGGTAGCTCCCTCTGGCAGCAGGCAGAGTGGCGGCTGATTAAACGGCCCTAGCAATAGATCTGGCACGTTGTTTCTGGTATATTCCATAAACAGTTTGTTATGGAAGTACAGGAAATGAAGATCAGTAGCAAAGCTTTCAAAAATGAAGGCACCATACCTGCAAAGTATACCTGCGATGGAGATGAAGTCAGTCCTCCACTACATATAGAACAAATTCCACAAGGTACTGTAACCATGGCGCTGATAGCTGAGGATCCTGATGCGCCAAAAGGAACATTTGATCACTGGCTGGTATGGAATATAGATCCTGTGTCGGATATAGAAGAGGGTGGCCGGCCAGGCATCAGTGGTAAAAATGGTGCCGGCAGAACAGGGTATCATGGTGCATGTCCACCAGCTGGGTCACACCGTTACTATTTTTATTTATTCGCCCTGGATACAGACCTCGACCTGCCTGCAGGCGCATCCAAACAGGAGTTGCAGCATGCTATGGAAGGGCACATTATAGGGCAGGGAAGCCTGATGGGAACATATCAGCGTAATTAAAAGACTTCTGCCTTTGGCAGAAGTTTTTTTCGTCCTATTTTTGGCCCAATGAAACTCGAACTTATTCAGGGAGATATCACTAAAATTCAGGCAGATGCAATCGTAAATGCTGCCAATACTTCACTGATGGGAGGTGGAGGTGTAGATGGCGCTATTCATCGCGCCGGCGGTCCTGCCATACTCGAAGACTGCCGGAAAATCATTGCCCGCCAGGGTAAATGTGCTACAGGCGAAGCGGTCACGACCACCGCAGGCAACCTGCCTGCTAAATATGTTATTCACACAGTAGGGCCTGTATGGAATGGCAAACCCAAAGAAGAAGAATTACTGGCCAATGCATATCGCAATAGTTTGGAACAGGCTGTGGCACACGATGTGAAGACCATCGCGTTTCCTAATATCAGCACAGGTATTTACCACTTTCCAAAAGATAAGGCAGCTCAGATAGCTATCACGACAGTAAAAGATTTCCTCGAAAATAATAATATAATTGAACGGGTAATCTTTGTATGTTTCGACCGGGAAAATTACGACCTGTATAAATCCCTATTATAATAAAATCTATGAGAAGACTCAGCATCCTAATGGCCCTTGCAATAGCAGGATGTCATCAGGAAAACAAGACATCACAACAAGAGGAAAAGGCCAAGGAAATCAGCACTGCTACATCCGGCTCAGCGACATCGCCAGCCGCATTCGAGGGCAAAAAAGTGCAGGAAGGGGTAAAGGTACTGTTCGATACAGTGATCGCTACCAAACAAACTGATGCCTTTATCAGGGCAAAGCATCCTTACAATACACCCGGCATTGCTTTCACACACACAGATACTGATATTACTGGTGATAGTACGACCACCCATGTATCAGTTTTCCACATTCCAGGGTATGACATTACCTACAAGTTCGAATTTAAAGAAGAGTTTGAAGGCGGTAACAGTACCATCATTGTCAACAAAAAGCAGATTACCCGCATCATCGACGAAGGTGGCAGTACCGTGAATGATTGTGGATATATCAGCTGGGGCGGATCACCTATGGAGACCTGCATCATCAATGGGCAGCAATATGTGATACTCTCAGGCACCAACGAATGGTCGTCCGGTATGTTCACCAATCTCTGTTATGGTATACTCGTACCACTGGCAGAGAATAATACCACTGCTTATCTTGTATTTAGCTA
>NZ_JBCNKH010000054.1:0-39338 GCF_039596135.1 Chitinophaga sp. | reverse complement strand
GCCAACGTTGCTATTTATGTAAACAAAATTCAGGATGGTCAGATCTGGCTGGAAATTGAATTGCAGGAACGCCCTCGTCTGAATAAGTTTCTCTTCAAAGGCGTAAAAAAATCCGAACAGGAAGAAATTATCAAGAAAACCGGCATGCGTAAAGGCCAGGTGGTAACCGAAAGCATGGAACAAAATGCTGTAGGCATCATCAGGAAATACTATAGTGAAAAAGGTTTCCGCAACGCCGAAGTGGCTGTGAGCGAACAGGCAGACAGCGGACAAACCAATGCTACCAACGTACTGTTTACCGTTGCTAAAGGTAACAAAGCCAAGGTAGACAACATATACATCGTAGGGAACCAGAATATTTCTGATACGAAGCTGAAAAAGAAAATGAAGGGTACCAAAGAAAGGACCCGCCTCACCATCTATCCTGATTATGAGCCGGTATGGCCTGATTCGTCCGATAACCGTGGCGATTACTGGTCTACCTTCGGTTTCCTCCAGCCTTCCCGTACCCTGGAAGAACTGGATCCTTATTTCCGCTTCAAACTGTTCTCTTCTGCGAAGTTCAACGAAAACAAGTATGCTGAAGATAAAGAGAAAGTAATCTCTTACTATAACACCCAGGGTTACCGCGATGCGGTGCTCGTGAGGGATACTACTTACAAATCCCATAACGGTGGTGTAAACGTGAGCATGGAAGTGATGGAAGGTAAGAAGTACTACTTCGGTAAAATTACCTGGAAAGGTAATACCCGCTATAATGACTCCCTGCTGGCAAAAGTATTGGGTATCAAGGAAGGTGACACGTATAACCAGGAAATGCTGCAGAAACGCCTGCTGTCTTCCGAAGGTGGTGACGTAGGTGGTCTGTACATGGACTACGGTTACCTGTTCTTCCATGCTGATCCGGTAGAAGTAGGTATTCATGGGGATACCATCGACTACGAAATCAGAATCTCCGAAGGTCCCCAGGCTACTATCAAGGAAGTACGCATTGCAGGTAACGAAAAGACGAACGAACACGTAATTCGTCGTGAGCTGCGTACACTGCCTGGTGAGAAATTTAGCCGTACTGACCTGATTCGTTCTAACCGTGAAATTGCGAACCTCGGTTTCTTCAACCCTGAAAAGATCGGTATGAACCCCGTGCCTAACATTCAGGATGGAACTGTGGACATTGATTATACAGTAGAAGAAAAGGCAAATGACCAGCTGGAACTGTCCGCAGGCTGGGGTGGTTACATTGGTCTGACCGGTACGCTGGGTGTGACCTTCAATAACTTCTCCCTGCGCAATATCTTCAACAAACAAACATGGGATCCATTACCAAGCGGCGACGGCCAGAAATTATCTGTGCGTGTTTCCTCCAATGGTAAAGCATATCGTTCTTACAACTTCTCTTTCACTGAGCCATGGCTGGGCGGTAAAAAGAGAAACCAGTTCTCTGTGAGCTTCTACAACAGCTACCAGAACCCGAACGCATATTCTTCATACATATATGGATCTACCCTGTCAAACAGTGCATACTTCAAGGTGATGGGTGCATCCATATCACTGGGTAAGCAGCTGAAATGGCCTGATGACTATTTCACCCTGATCTATGCGGTGAACTATCAGCGCTATAGTTTGAAGAACTATAACTACTTTAACATCGCAGGTTACTCCAGCGGTATATCAAACAACATCAACCTGAAACTGACACTGGCCCGTTCATCAGTAGACCAGCAGATTTTCCCAAGGTCTGGTTCCAACTTTATGCTGAGCGGTCAGTTTACACCTCCTTACTCCATGTTCAGCCCGGATAAGGATTACAAACTGCAGTCAATAAAAGATCAGTTCAGCTTTATCGAATATCAGAAATACCGTTTCAATGCTGAGTGGTACGTTCCATTGAGCAAGCCAATTGGTAGTGATAACAAGATGTTCGTGATGAAGATTGCCGCTAAATTTGGTTATATCAGCCGTTATAACAACAGAACAACACTGTCTCCATTCGGTCGCTTCGAATTGGGGGGTGATGGTTTGAGTAACTTTGCTATCTACGACCGTGATATCGTATCCCAGAGAGGTTATCCCGTATACTATTCATCAGATCCAAGAAGCAATTCCGAAACCAGCCAGCCAAGTGGCTACGAAGGTTTCACGATCTTCAACAAGTATATCATGGAGTTGCGTTATCCCTTCAGCCTGAACCCAAGTTCTACGATCTTTGGTCTGGCATTCCTGGAGGCAGCCAACGGTTACAGGGATGTACAGGAATATAATCCATTCAAACTGCGTCGTTCTGCAGGTTTGGGTATGCGCTTCTACCTGCCGATGTTTGGTTTGCTTGGATTTGACTACGGTATTGGATTTGACCGTATTACATCCGGAAATGGTCTGAAAGATGCAACCAAGTTCACCTTCATGCTGGGCTTCGAACCAGAATAATGGCTGGGAGCTGGCAGGATGGAGCTCTCCTGGGGGAGGGCTTTCATACTATCGGGGGCAGGTGTGACGTTTGAATAAATTTTAAATTATATATTGCAAATCCGAAATCCCGGGGGAGCCTATAGTTTAAATCAATAAACACTATGAAGAAACTAAGCCTCATGATCGCCCTGGTGCTGGGAACTGCCCTGATGGCAAGTGCACAGCGCTATTGCGTGATCGATACCAAATATATTCTGGATAATATCCCTGAATATAAAGAAGCGCAGAGTAAGCTGGATGCCGTAGCAGAGCAATGGCAGAAGGAGATCGACGCTAAGTTCCTGGAAGTAGATAAGATGTACAAGTCTTATCAGGCAGAACAGGTGATGCTGACAGACGAACTGAAGCACAAGCGTGAGGAGGAGATTGTAGCGAGAGAAAAAGAGGCAAAGGATTTGCAGAAGAAACGTTTTGGTTACGAAGGGGACCTATTCAAGAAAAGAGAGGAGCTGGTAAAACCTATACAGGACAGAATCTATAATGCAGTACAAAAGCTCGCCGCCCAGCGTATGTACGATTTTGTGCTGGACAAGGCCGGCGGTGTGACGGTGATTTTCTCTGATCCCAAGCTGGATAAAAGTGACGATATTCTGAATGCCCTTGGTGTAAAGAAGCAGTAACAAGACATCCAACAGAAAGGTGATTTAGGAATAATTAACCTTTTGTACCAATTTTTAACCTTAGTTTAGTATTCAAAATTTTTTTTAAACACAGACAACATCATGAAGAAGTATGTAATTATTGCTTTCGTGGCAGTATCCGGATTGTTCAGCGTGAAGACAATGGCACAGTCCAAAGTGGCTCACATTAATGCACAGGCCCTGATCGAGGCAATGCCGGAAGCTCAGACGGCAATGAAATCACTGCAAGCATATGCAGAGGAACTGGATAAGGATGGAAAAGGACTGATTGATGAGTATCAGAAGAAAATGAAAGAGTTTAATGACGGTGTAGATAAAATGACCGACAACGTTAAGGAAATCAAAGGTAAAGAACTCCAGACTGCTCAGAAAAACATCCAGGACTACCAGGATGCAGCTCAGAACAAAATCGAAGCTAAACGTCAGGAACTGCTGAAACCAATCTATGACAAGGCTCGTAAGGCAATTGAAGATGCAGCAAAAGAGAAAGGTTACGCTTATGTAATCGACAATTCTCAAAGCATTCTGCTGGTAGCACCAGCTGGCGATGACCTGTCTGCAGCTGTAAAAGCTAAGCTGGGTATCAAGTAATCTGGCATTCAGATCTAATTATATTCGCCCCGGGACCCGTTCCCGGGGTATTTTTTTAAAAAATCCTTTATTATCTCATAAAATTCTTTACCTTTGCCTTCCGTTTTAAAAACAGGATTCCGCAAAACGGGAAAGTGTTTAGTATAGTACAGGTAAAAACAAAATATTAAAATGAAACGTACTTTTCAACCGCATAACAGACGCAGAAAGAGCGTTCATGGTTTTAGAAAGAGAATGGAAACTGCTAACGGCCGTAAAGTATTAGCTTCCCGCAGAGCTAAAGGACGTAAGAAATTAACTGTTTCTGACGAGCGTAAGCTGAAATAAGGTCAGCTTTAACTGCATGAGCCTTAGCGCATAACTTGCAGCTTTTAGGGCTGGTTCCTGATCGAACAGAATGTTATTGCTTTTGATAGATAAATCGGACTTGCCATAAAAACTTATTCTTTTACAAAAGAAGAAAGGTTAAAAAGCAGAAAAATCATTGAAACGCTTTTTCGGGAAGGAAAAGCGTTTTCTGTTTTTCCCTACCGCGTAGTATATATGCCGGTAGATACTCCCATTGCCCCATATCCCGTTCAGGCCGGTTTCAGTGTCTCTACAAAACGTTTCCCACATGCAGTGGACCGTAACCGGGTAAAACGCCTGACCAGGGAAGCCTACCGCCTGCAAAAAGGAGAACTGTACGAACAGTTACGGGCACAGCAGCCAAATGGCCAGTTGGCCGTATTCTTTATCTATACAGATAAGAAAATAGCCCCTTTCACTACCCTCCAACACAAAATTTCCCTAATTTTAAAGAAACTGGCGAAGGAAGCGCTGGCTGCATCATGAAGATCTTCAGCTTGTTGAGCTACCCTTTTATATGGGTAATCAGGATTTACCAATGGGGCATTTCACCGCTGCTGGGCAATAAGTGCAGGTATACACCCACCTGCTCACAATATGGCGTAGAAGCGCTGAAAAAACACGGTCTTATTAAAGGCGGTTACCTCACTGTAAAAAGGATTCTGTCCTGCCATCCCTGGGGTGGACACGGCCATGATCCCGTACCCTGAGTCAGCAAACCAGCCTGTACCTTTCAGACTGGCTTCCCGGCTGGTAGTCACGTATTTTAACTTTTCAAATACGTAAAGAACTTGTAGCTTACGACTGCTTATAAATTAGCTCACATTAACTTTTACCTATGCGTGCATTTTTTCAGAGAAAGAGGAGGATTGTAGTGGTATTGGTATTGCTTATCATAGGTGCTACCGGTATCAAAGCATACAGTGATAAAGACAAATACTTTGAGATCGCTAAGAATCTGGACATTTTCGCAGCTTTCTACCGGGAGTTGAATACCTACTATGTAGACGACCTGCCCCCGGAAAAACTGATGCATAGAGGCATAGACGCCATCCTGGAAGAAACCGATCCATATACAGACTTTATTCCGGAAGAAAACCTGGATGAACTCAAATTCATGGCTACCGGTAAATACGGTGGTGTGGGTATCTCTGTCATTACTGACAGCATCCGCACCGTGGTTACTGACATCTACGAAGGTAGCCCGATGGACAAAGCCGGTGTAAAAACCGGTGACCTGATCCTGTCGCTGGATGGGAAACCAACCCAGGATATGGACCAGGACGATATCAGCCATATGCTGAAAGGGGTGCCTGGTACTACTCTGAACATGGTGATTAAAAACCCATCTACAGGCGTAGAAACAACCAAAACCATCA
Source organism: Chitinophaga sp. (assembly GCF_039596135.1). Taxonomy (GTDB): domain Bacteria; phylum Bacteroidota; class Bacteroidia; order Chitinophagales; family Chitinophagaceae; genus Chitinophaga. Next base: position 33,910 of record NZ_JBCNKH010000054.1, on the reverse strand, counting down.
CCCGCGAAGAAATCAATGTAAAGCCTGTGAGCTATGCCGGTATAGTAGGTACTGATATCGGATACATTCGCATGACCCAGTTTACCGAAAATAGCGGCGATGCAGTATCCGATGCATTTACCCAGCTGAAAAAGGACCATCCCGGCATGAAAGGTGTGATCCTGGATCTTCGTGGCAACCCCGGTGGCCTGCTGGATGAAGCGGTATTGGTGGCGAACATCTTTGTGGATAGGAACAAAGTAATTGTGAGTACCAAAGGCAAGGTAAAGAACTGGGATCGCGATTATAAGACAGAAGGCAATGCGATTGATGCCAAAATTCCCCTGGCAGTTCTCACCAACCGTTCTTCTGCTTCCGCTTCCGAAATAGTAGCGGGTGCCATACAGGATCTGGACCGGGGTGTGATCATTGGCCAGCGCTCTTTTGGTAAGGGGCTGGTGCAAACTACCCGACCACTGCCTTACAATGCAAAACTGAAAGTAACTACTGCCAAATACTATACACCCAGTGGCCGCTGTATACAGGCGATTGACTACTCTCACCGCAATGATGATGGCGAGGTAGAATCTGTACCGGATAGCCTGCGTAAATCATTCAATACCGCCGATGGCCGTAAAGTACGCGATGGGGGAGGGATAGAGCCTGATGATGCAGTCGATCCTACCCTGCTTAGCCAGGTTACAGTGACTTTGTTGCGCAGGCAGTATATCTTCGACTATGCTACACAGTATTACTATTCACATCCTAAAATTGCAGCGGCTGGCAACTTTGCCCTGAGTGAAGATGACTTTACCGACTTTATGCATTACCTGGATGGCAGGAATTATAATTACAAAACCCGTACGGAAGAAGCATTGGAAAACTTCCAGGCAACTGCCCGTAAAGAGAAATACTATGATGCCGTGTCTAAGGAGTTCGAGGCGCTGCAGGCTAAGATGAAGCACGACAAAAAGCAGGACCTGCTAAAGAATAAAGCAGAGATCAAACACCTGCTGGAAGAAGAAATCACTAATCGCTATTATATGCAGAAGGGTAGGATCGCACAGTCACTGGTAACAGATAATGAAGTGACAGAGGCGGTGAAAGTGCTGCATGATTCCCAGCGGTACCAGCAATTGCTGCATTAATAAAATTTCACCTTATGACGAAACTCCTTCTACCCTTTATGATCGCTATTCTGCTGGCATGTAACAATGCCAACAACAGCAGCCAGCACGATTCAGTCACTGTAATCAGGAAAGATACCACGACTGAATATTTTGATACAACGGCAATGAATATATTGAGTGAAACAGAACGGGTGGAAGGATGGCAGTTATTGTTCAATGGCAAAGACCTGAGCGGCTGGCACCTCTACCAGCATAAGACAGGGGGCGCATGGGCTGTAGACAGTGGCATGCTGCATTGCAAAGGGGATAAGGATTTCAAAGCAAATCGTGCGGACCTGACAACAGATAGTACGTATGAAAACTTTGAATTGTTCCTGGAATGGAAGATTGCGCCGCAGGGGAATAGCGGCATCATCTATTTAGCCTCTGAAGAATATCCTGCTGCTTACCTAAGTGGTCCTGAGTATCAGCTGATCGATGATAACAACTTTCCTGAAAAGCTGGAGAACTGGCAGCTGTCGGGTTGTAATTATGCAATGAGTGCACCACTGGTGAATGCAACGCGGCCCGCAGGTGTGTGGAACCATGCCCGGATTGTGGTATATCATGGACATGTGGAGCATTGGCTGAATGGGCAGAAGACGGCAGATTATATAATCGGGTCACCGGAGTGGAAAGCAGAAAAAGAGAAAGGGAAGTGGAAGGATGCAAAAGGTTATGGTGCTACGAAAAATGGGTTTATAGACCTACAGGACCACGGCAGTGAAATTTGGTTTAAGAATATAAAGATTAAACGACTTTCCTAAGCTGCAAAGCAGCCAGGAAAGTCGCAGAAAAAGATATTAAAGAGCAGCTTCGTAACGTTTGCTAACTGCATCCCAGTTTACAACATTCCAGAATGCTTTCAGATATTCAGGACGACGGTTCTGATATTTCAGGTAGTAAGCATGTTCCCATACATCCACACCTAAGATTGGAGTACCTTTTACTTCGGCAACATCCATCAGTGGATTATCCTGGTTAGGAGTAGAAGAAACCTCCAGTTTACCGCCTTTTACCAGCAGCCAGGCCCAACCGGAACCAAAACGTGCAGCACCGGCAGCATTGAATTTTTCTTTGAATTCTTCGAAAGAACCGAAAGTGCTTTTGATCGCATCAGCCAGTTTGCCGGTAGGCTCACCACCTGCATTAGGACCAAGGATAGTCCAGAAGAAACTGTGGTTCCAGTGACCACCGCCATTGTTTCTGATTGCAGGACTCAGCGTGCCAGCAACAGCAACCAGTTCTTCCAGGGATTTATTTTCATTTTCAGTACCGGCAATTGCTTTGTTCAGGTTATCAACGTATGCCTGATGGTGCTTACCGTGGTGAATTTCCATTGTCTGCTTGTCGATATGTGGTTCCAGTGCGTCTGTCGCGTACGGTAAGCTCGGAAGTGTAAATGCCATAACTTATGTTTTTTTATTGCGTTAAAAAATAAGAGTGTATCAATAGGTACCAAATTTACTGCCTAATCAGGGAAATATCAAAAGGCGCAAGCGAAATGGGGACCTGCGATGGATGCGGCCGCCATCTCAATTGGCTGTAATGATCAGTAAAACATAGGTATTACCGCCCAATTCACGTACCAAAAGGGTTGGATATATGCTTTTTTATTTTATATTTACATTAAGTGTTATAACAACTTTAGTACGGCATTCCGGTTACGTTTACACGTAAAGGTTACTGTTGTTTGTATAAAACTAAAAGTATGTTGACAGACTCGGACATGGGCCAAAACAACTCCCTCAACGCCTTACAGAAGGAAAATGAACTATTGAAGACACGGATCAAGTGGCTCGAGACCTTATTGGACCATGTACCTGCTATGTTATACACACATCAGAATGATATTAAGACTGTCAATTGGTGTAATCGTTACATGGAAGATGTAACGGGGTATACGCTGAAAGAGATGAATGGGATGGGGCTTGATTTTTTCAAAGCAATCATGCATCCTGAGGATTTTGATCTGGCAGTGATAGCCCAGCAATCATTCCAGGAGAACAAAAGCGTATTTGGCGGGGTGTTACGATTTCGTAAGCGGAATACGGAACACTGGTGTTGGTTGGTAGGATTGGCAATGCCATTTACAAGAGATGAGGAAGGCAGGGTAAAAGATGTGATCTGCGCTTTCCTGGACCTGACCATGGCAATGGATACAAATGATCAGCTGGCCGAAGCAATGAGAGAGGTACTACGCAGGCATAACGACGATCTGCTGGCCAAGCTCACAGCAAGGGAGAAAGAGATTCTAAAGCTGGCCGTCATGGGGCTGAACAATAAAGAGATAGCAGACTCCCTCAACCTGAGCCGACATACGGTAGAAACCCACCGCAAGAACATCCGGTTAAAACTTAAAGTTAGGAATACTACTGAGTTAGTAGCCCTGGCAAGAAAAGTTGGATATCAATAATTTAAGTGAATTTCCTGCAATTTGTCTACACCTGTTTAGCCAAAAAATACCCAAGCTTGGGTATTTGCATAGCAATCAAACTCCATTAATTTCGTAACCTATTAACCAAAGGAGAGTTTGAAACGTTAGGAAAGACATTTTTTAAAAAGGAAAAAGATAGTTAGTAATACCCCTATTGCTATGATCACCGAGGAAAGCGCATTAAAAGTTTTGCAGCTGGACGGTTCTGCAACGGCAGAAGAGATAGTTGCCCGCTATGAGTCATTGAAAGATCAATATAAAAAGATCAAAAATGAAACAGACGATTTAAAGACCCTGCTGGCATATCAGCTTAAGCAGATCGAACTGGACGACGTCTATATTTATTTCAGAAAGAAACAAAGGATTTAACCTGAAGCTATTACCCTTTCATTCGTTGTAATTTAGCTCAGCTTTCATCCATTGTTTGTCGCTGTTTTTGATGTGACATACACTCAAGATAACCCACGGCCCACCTTTCTTATCTTTCAGCTCTTATTATTTCCCAAATTAATAGCATCGCGCATACTGGTGCCCCTGGCATTGGTATGCGCGTATTTGTGTGCCTCCATTGAGCATATTGCCGACTTTTATTATATATTTACTTCTAAATCTCCTATATATGGGTACAATCGCTATTGTTTTATTAGTTTTAGCCCTGCTGTTGTTATTCTCAAGTTTTGTGACCATACAGCAAGGTACTATTGGGGTGACCACGATCTTTGGAAAGTATAACCGCATTTTGTTCCCCGGACTTAATTTCAAAGTGCCCCTTGTTGAAAAAGTATTCAAACGTATTTCGATTCAGAACCGCTCGGTAGAGCTGGAATTCCAGGCCATTACTGTGGACCAGGCCAATGTTTACTTCAAAGCAATGTTGCTGTATTCTGTATGGAACCAGGAAGAGAAAACCATCAAGAATGTGGCTTTTAAGTTCCTGGACGAGCGTAGTTTCATGCAGGCGCTGGTACGTACCATTGAGGGTTCTATCCGCGGATTTGTGGCTACTAAAAGGCAATCAGAGGTATTGGGATTGCGTCGTGATATTACAGAGCATGTGAAAGAGCAGATCGATGTGACCCTGGAAGACTGGGGGTATCACCTGCAGGATTTGCAGATGAATGATATCACTTTTGATGATGCGATCATGAAATCTATGGCGCAGGTAGTGGCATCTAACAACCTGAAAGCTGCGGCGGAAAATGAGGGGCAGGCATTGCTGATCACCAAGACGAAAGCGGCAGAGGCAGAAGGTAATGCGATCAAGATTGCAGCGGAAGCAGAACGCCAGGCAGCGCAGCTGCGTGGTATGGGGGTGGCGCTGTTCCGTGAAGAGGTAGCGAAAGGTATGTCTATGGCGGCGAAGGAAATGCAGCAGGCGAATCTGGATACGTCTGTCATTTTGTTCTCTATGTGGACGGAGGCGATTAAGCATTTCTCTGAGAATTCGAAGGGGAATGTGATCTTCCTGGATGGGTCTTCTGAAGGGATGGAGCAGACGATGAAGCAGTTGATGGCATTGAATAAACTTCAGATAAAATAAGGTAAAAAAACGGCTTGCTCTGCAAGCCGTTTTTTTGTGGGATATTTATCTTCTTTGTGCGAAGAATGTTTTTACTAATTGTAAGCTTTCTGCTTCGCCAGGTCCTTGTTCAACCTTCGTTTTTGGATGAAAAGGATTCGTTTCCCCGGTGGATTTCCTGTAACTGTTCTTCTCATCTTTCGCCGCATACACAATACGGCCTATCTTACTCCAATACAGTGCACCTGCACACATTAAACAGGGTTCCAGCGTGACATACAGTGTTGCTTCCATCAGGTATTTGCTACCCAGAAAATTGAAAGCCGCTGTCAGGGCCAGCATTTCTGCATGTGCAGTACAATCATTCAGTTTCTCCACCTGGTTGCTGCCACGCCCAATGATCTTATCATTGAGCACAACAACAGCACCCACTGGTACTTCTCCTTCATCAAAGGCTTTACGGGCCTCACGCAGGGCCTGCTGCATATAAAACTCATCCGTCATTCCTGCTGCTGATTAACCAGGTTTAAAAATTCATCCTCACTCAGGATGCGTATTGTATTGATCTTTTTCGCTTTTTCCAGTTTGCTGCCCGCATCTTCACCTACCACCAGGTAATTCAGTTTGCTGGATACCCCGCTCATGATCTTACCTCCCTGCTGCTCCACCATTGCTTCTGCATCACTACGTTTCAGTTTACTGAGTGTACCGGTAAACAGGAATGTTTGTCCGCCGAAAGTACCACCGGCAGGATGATCAGAGTGAGAGTTTTTGAGGTTCAGCCCTAATTCTTCCAGGTGCTTCAGCATGTCGATATTCTCTGGTGTGGCAAAGAACTGGCGGATACTACCGGCTACTTTTGGCCCGATATCTTCCAGTGCGAGCAATTGTTCTTCTGTCCAGTCTTTAAAATCCGGCAGGTAACTGATTGCATTGGCCAGTGTCTTGGCGGTGGTTTCGCCTACATAGCGGATACCCAATCCAAAGATCAGGCGGTGCAAAGGCTGGGTTTTGGAGGCTTCAATAGCCGTTTGCAGGTTGGTGAGGGATTTCTTTCCAAATCCTTCCAGCTGTTCCAGTTTGCTAAAGTCGATGGTATAAATTCCGGGAATATCGCGCATCAGCTCCAGGCCGTAAAACTTACGAACATTGCTTTCGCCAAGGCTTTTAATGTCCATGGCATCTTTGCTTACGAAGTGGATCATTCTTTCTACCACCTGTGCTTCGCAGTTAATATTGATACAGCGCCAAACGCTTTCACCCTCCGGTTTGAAAAGCGGTTCTTTACATACCGGGCATTCCTTGGGGAATACGATCTCCTTTTCAGAACCGTTTCGCAGGTCAGCTACAGATTTTACGATATAAGGAATTACGTCGCCGGCCCTTTCCACCAGTACGGTATCGCCCAGTTTCAAATCCTTTTCACGGATTACATCTTCATTAAATAATGAAATGGAACCGACCGTAACCCCACCGATGGGCACAGGGTCGATTTTGGCCACAGGTGTAATGGAACCGGTACGACCCACCTGGAACTCCACATCCCTCAGTTTGCTGGTAGCCTGGCGGGCTTTGAACTTATATGCCATGGCCCAGCGGGGGTGGTGTGTGGTCATACCCAGCTTATCCTGCAGTTCGTAATCATTTACTTTTATTACCATTCCATCTATTTCATATGGAAGGTTATCCCTTTCATTTTCGAAAGCCAGCACATAATCGATCACCGCCTGGATGCCTTTTACGACCTTCTTTTCCTTAGCGGGAGAGCGGAAGCCCAGCTGGGTCAGCATATCCAGGGTATTGCTATGGGTTTGTATTTCGGCTGGTTCAGTCAGCCCGTCTGCCATGGTATGATAGCTCATGTGGTAGAGGAAGGCTTCCAGGCCGCGTTTTGCTACTTCTTTCGGGTCTACCATGCGGAGGGACCCGGAGGCGGCATTGCGGGGATTGGCCAGTGGTGGCAGGTTTTCGGCAGCACGCTGGTCATTAAAGGCTTTGAAAGTGCTCTTATTAATTAATACCTCACCACGGATTTCGATGGTATGGATGCCGAATTTCGAAAAATTGGCCGTGAGAGGAATGGAACGGATCTGGCGGATATTGGTGGTGATATCATCACCAGCCACGCCGTCGCCCCGGGTAGCGCCCCGGGTCAGGCGATCGTTTTCATATATTAATGATATACTGGCGCCATCGAATTTAGGCTCTATACAATATTCAATATCGGAGAGGCCGCTTATTTCACGGGCTTTTCGATCCCAGTCCAGCAGGTCGTCGGCATTGTAAGAGTTCTCCAGGCTCAGCATGGGCACCAAGTGCTGTACAGTAGGAAAGGCTTTGTTAAGCCCCAGGGCTACGCGCTGGGTGGGGGAGTCCGGGCTTACAAGGTCCGGGTGGGCCGTTTCCAGTTGTTTCAACCAGGCAAAGAGCTGGTCATATTCGTAATCGCTTAGCACGGGGTCGCTCTGTACATAGTAGCGCCAGTCATTGTAGAGTATGACACGACGTAGGTTTTCCAGTGTTTCATCAATGGAAATGGGGCTTTCTTTTTTTTGCAATTGAGCTAACAGTTGCTTCGCTAATTGCGCTAAAGTGATTTCTATTTCTTTCGTATACATATATTTTTACTATCGGCGTGTAAATTTAAAATACTTTCTGAACTATTTCTAAAATAGCCTTTTCCCTTGTCTGTATTAGGTTTTGATATGTTTCGGCCCTATGCGCGTCTATTAATTTTCAGAAAAAAATGAGCAAAAAGTTTTTTATTAACAAAAAATTAATTAAGATTGTGTAACGAAACGAAAGCAACTGAAAGACTAATACAAAAACTGTAGATTGATAAGGAAACAAGTGTAAGGTTGAATATTTTACTGGCCTATGTGCTCCTTAGAGAATCTATCAACTAAGTGAAAAACGACCAAAATTAATTTAAAGCCATTTATAAATTTCACGTAAGCCTTTATAAATTCCAAGAGTTTGTCTTTGTAAATTCCACAAAGGCCTTTATAAGTTCCGGCCTTTATGAATTCCACGAAAGCTATTAAAGCTATAATGTAGATTCCACGTACAATATTGAATAATTCCACGTCAATGAAATCTGGCAAGTGTGTTTTGCTGATTTTGTGTGATTCTTCCCCTGCATAAAAGGATTTATGCAGGGGAAATTTTTTTAAGGGGGGAAGGGGGGATTCGTCTTTTAGGATAGGAATGTTCATTCTTAGGCAGCGATGTTTATCCTTAGACGCAGCAATATTTATTCTTAGGTAGAAATATTTATTCTTAGGCACAACAATATTCATTCTTTAGCATAGCGCATTCATCCTTAGGTATAGATATATTCATTCTTAGACCTATAGATATCCATCTCAAAAAAAAATAGCACTTTTATCTTTTGCCGAAGGCAAATGTCATATTGATAAAAAATACCCTTAATCACATATTCCTCCTATACTGCCCACCCACCTCATACAACGCATGCGTAATCTGCCCCAATGAACAACACTTCACCGTCTCCATCAGCTCCCCGAAAATATTCCCATTATCCACCACTACCTCCTGCAATCTCTTCAATGCCGCACCACTTTGCGCAGCATGCCGCTCATGAAAAGCCTCCAACGCATGGATCTGAAAATCCTTCTCCTCTTTCGTGCTCCTGATCACCTCCGCAGGAATAATCGTCGGCGATCCCTTTGCATTCAAAAACGTATTCACCCCTATAATCGGGTACGCTCCACTATGCTTCAACGATTCATAATGCAAACTCTCCTCCTGTATCTTATTTCGCTGGTACATCCGCTCCATTGCCCCCAATACCCCACCTCTCTCAGTAATCCTGTTAAACTCTGCCATCACGGCCTCTTCTACCAGGTCTGTCAACTCCTCAATGAAGAAAGACCCCTGTATCGGGTTCTCATTTTTAGCAGTTCCCAATTCTCTGTTGATGATCAGCTGTATAGCCATCGCCCTCCGTACACTTTCTTCTGTAGGCGTGGTGATCGCTTCGTCGTATGCATTTGTATGCAGTGAATTACAATTATCATAAATCGCATACAATGCCTGCAGGGTAGTCCGGATATCATTGAAATCTATCTCCTGTGCATGCAGGCTTCTTCCCGATGTTTGTATATGATACTTCAGTTTTTGGGAGCGATCGTTGCCTTTATACTTATACTTGATCGCCTTTGCCCAGATCCGCCTGGCCACCCGTCCGATCACTGCATATTCCGGGTCCATTCCATTACTAAAGAAAAACGAAAGGTTCGGTGCAAAATCATCGATCTTCATTCCCCTGCTCAGGTAATACTCCACATATGTAAACCCATTCGCCAGCGTAAATGCCAGCTGTGTAATAGGGTTTGCACCTGCCTCCGCAATATGATAACCAGAAATGCTCACTGCATAAAAATTCCTCACCTTCTCCCGGATGAAATACTGCTGTACATCTCCCATCAACTTTAACGCAAATTCTGTAGAAAAGATACAAGTATTCTGAGCCTGGTCTTCTTTCAGTATGTCCGCCTGCACAGTACCTCTCACGGCACCCAGGGCCTTTGCTTTTATGGCCGCGTATACATCGGCAGGTAGCACCTGGTCACCGGAAATACCCAGTAGTTTCAACCCTAGCCCATTATTCCCCTCCGGCAATGCACCTGCATAATGCGGGCAATTTGACTGATCTACCTTAATTCCATGCTTCGCGATATACTTTTCACATTCCTGGTCAATCGCCGCATTCATAAAAAATGCCAGCAGAATAGGTGCCGGACCATTGATGGTCATCGATACAGAAGTCATAGGATCACACAAATCAAAGCCGCTATACAACTTCTTCGCATCATCCACTGTTGCAATGCTCACACCTGAATTCCCGACCTTGCCATAAATATCCGGTCTGAAACCCGGATCTTCCCCATACAGCGTTACACTATCAAATGCTGTGCTGAGGCGCCTTGCCGGCTGACCTGCAGATACATAATGGAACCTTTTATTGGTACGTTCCGGTCCTCCCTCTCCTGCAAACATGCGGGTAGGATCTTCTCCTTCTCTCTTCATCGGAAATACTCCCGCCGCATAAGGGAAAGCACCCGGAATATTTTCTGTGAGCAACCAGCGCAGCTGATCGCCCCAATCTTTATAGGCAGGGAGGCTTATCCTGGGAATACGCAAACCGGAAAGACTGGTTGTAAAAAGTGGCAGGTTGATGGTCTTGTCCCTTACCGTAAACGAATATTGATCTGCGTGATATTGTTGCTGTAGTGCAGGCCATTCGTCCAACAACTGACTACAGTCAGGATGTAGTTCCTTTTTCAACTGATCAGCGATGTTTTGCAATTGCTGCTGCAGGTCTGGTTGTTTTACCAGTTCTATACTTCCATTCAGCTGGTATAGTTTAGTTGCAATGGCACATTGGTCTTTTACCCAGTTACTATATTCTTCCAGCGTGGTCACAATCTCAGCAAGATAACGTGCCCGTGCAGGTGGAATGATCTGTGTGCGGGTGGTGGGATGATGACCGTCATCTATTGTGGCAGGTAATTTCAATGCCTTCAACAGTGTTTGGAACAACTGGTTGATACCTGCATCATTGAACTGAGAAGCAATTGTACCGATTATAGGTAAGTCACTATCAGCCGCATCCCACAGTTTGTGTGCTCTTTTGTATTGCCGTTTTACATCCTGCAGGGCATCCAGAGCACCGGCTTTATCGAATTTATTGATCGCGATCACATCTGCATAATCCAGCATGTTAATCTTTTCAAGCTGGCTGGCAGCGCCATATTCAGGGGTCATTACATAGAGTGATACATCGCAGTGATCGATGATAGCTGTATCACTCTGTCCGATGCCCGAAGTTTCAAGAATGATGAGGTCAAAACGGGCCAGGCGGCAGATGTCGATCGCTTCCTGTATATGTGCGCTGATGGCCTTATCGCTATCGCGTGTAGCCAGGGAACGCATATATGCCCTGGGATGGTGGATGGCATTCATACGAATACGATCTCCCAGCAGGGCCCCGCCAGTCTTCTTTTTGGAAGGGTCTACAGAAATGACAGCAATCGTTTTGTTTGTAAATGAATGAAGAAAACGGCGCACCAGTTCGTCGGTCACGCTGCTTTTTCCTGCGCCACCGGTACCCGTTATACCCAATACCATACTGCCTTCGGCTGGTTTGGGCAAGGACAGTTGATTGCTTTCGGCAGCAGTAATAGCCGCTGCAATGAGGTGATTGTTTTGCGTTGGCAGTTGAGCAAGTTTCTCATTCAGTGATTGTAAAGTGGGGAAGTTACATTGCCGGATTACATCGGCGATCATACCTTCCAGTCCCATGTGCCGGCCATCGTCAGGTGAGTAGAGGCGTGTGATGCCATAGGCATGCAGTTCTTCTATTTCGGCAGGGAGAATAGTACCGCCACCGCCTCCGAATATTTTGATATGGCCGCAGCCTTTTTCGTGCAGCAGGTCATAGATGTATTTAAAGAATTCGACATGCCCCCCCTGGTAAGAGGTGATGGCTATGCCCTGGGCATCTTCCTGGATGGCACAGTCCACAATTTCTGCCGCGGAGCGGTTGTGGCCCAGGTGAATCACTTCGGCGCCCTGGGATTGCATGATTCTGCGCATGATATTGATCGCGGCATCATGGCCGTCAAAGAGCGCTGCTGCTGTAACAATACGTATTTTTTGAGCTGGAGTATCAGTCATTTTGCTTTGGTGTTTAACAATCGCGTGGTACCGTAGAATTCTGCCATGTAATTTACAAATTACAGATTACTTAATATTCCCGTATTTTTTTATTTTACACCCATTATTCACGTTTATTGACTTGCATTTCCACAAAAAAGCGCAAATCGTAATTGAAAACTTATAACAGAAATGGTGGCAAGAAGAGACTTTATCAGGAACAGCAGTTTGCTGGCAGGCGCTATGGCGCTTGGATTCCCAAGGGCTGTATTTGCCCAGACAGGATACGTTTCCAAACGTCCTCCGCTGGCAGAGCGTAAGTTCACTAGTCAGGCAGTAGAAAAAATGATCGCAACCATCAAGAAAGAAGTTGCCGATCCGAAGCTGGGCTGGCTGTTCGAGAACTGTTTTCCAAATACCCTGGACACTACGGTGAAATTCAAGGTAGAAAATGGTCGTCCCGATACCTTTGTATTGACAGGAGATATCCACGCGATGTGGCTGCGCGACTCGACCGCCCAGGTATGGCCTTACCTGGAGCTGGTAAATGAAGATGATAAGCTGAAACAGCTGATTGCCGGGGTGGTGAACAGGCAGACTAAATGCGTGATCATCGATCCTTATGCAAATGCGTTCAACGAAGGCCCAACCGGTTCGGAGTGGGATAGTGACCTGACTGAAATGAAGCCTGAACTGCATGAAAGAAAATGGGAAATTGACTCTTTGTGCTATACTGTAAGACTGGCATACAACTATTGGAAGAAGACCAATGACGCCAGCGTACTGGACGATAACCACAAGAAAGCGGCTAAACTGATAGTGAAAACTTTCAAAGAGCAGCAGCGTAAAGATGGTCCTGGTCCTTATCATTTTCAGCGTAATACCCCTAAGCAGTCAGATACGGTAGCCAACAGTGGTTATGGTAGTCCGATTCTGCCGGTAGGGCTGATTGCATCTATGTTCCGTCCATCAGATGATGCGACTGTGTTCCCATTCCTGATACCTTCCAACATGTTTGCAGTGGTATCTCTGCACCAGTTGTCAGAGATCAGTGAAGTAGTGTACAAGGATGCAGCCTTCGCGAAGGAGTGTAAAGAACTGGCCGATGAGGTAGATCGCGCTATCAAGGCGTATGCGATCGTAGAGCATCCTTCCCTGGGTAAAATGTATGGTTTCGAAGTAGATGGTTTTGGTAACCGCCTGTTCCTGGACGATACGAATGTACCAAGCCTGTTATCTATTCCTTACCTGGGTTATACAACTGCTGATGATCCATTGTACCAGACAGCACGCCACTTTGTATGGAGCCCGTTCCACTGCTGGTTCTACAAGGGTAAATACGGAGAGGGTGTAGGCAGTCCGCACACCGGTGTAGACAAGATCTGGCCAATGAGTATTATCATGAAGGCGCTGACCAGTAGCGATAAGGAAGAAATAGCCGGCTGTTTGAAAACCCTGCGTAATACAGATGCAGATACCGGGTTTATACATGAATCTTATCATAAAGACAATCCTGCAGACTATACCCGGCCATGGTTTTCATGGGTGAACACGCTGTTCGGCGAGCTGATTGTGAAAGTTCACAATGAGTACCCTGAACTGCTGAAACGCAATTATGCCTGATAGCCTGCCTTCTTAAGTATTTGCAAAAAATCGCTTTTGCCATTGGTGGAAGCGATTTTTTGCTTTTATTACAGCCGTTAAATAATAAAACATGGCCCCTATTGCTATTTATGAAGAACAGATGAATCAGTACAAGGCAGAACTGGCCAGGTTCAGGCGTCAGTTGAGTCTTCTGGGATATTTACGTTTATTCAGTTTTCTGATCATGTTGTTTTTTGGGTACCTGTATTTCCGGGATGCTTTTGCAGTGATCTGGTTATTGCCTATCATATTGATGCTGGGTGTGTTTGCCGGTGCGCTGGTATTCTATACCCGGATACAGGAAAGGCAGGTACTGGCAAAGACCCTGCTGAACCTGAATGAGAAGGAATACCATTTAGCAACTACAGGGAATTCCACCTTTTATGACGGGGCCTTTTTTGTGGATGAAACGCATCCTTATGCAGGAGATCTCGATGTGTTTGGGCATTCTTCATTATATAGTCATATGAACCGTACGGGGACGCTGACCGGGGCAACTGTGCTGGCGCAATTTTTAAAACAGCCTGCACTGGGCATAGAGAACACGAAGGAAAGACAAGAGGTAGTAAAGGAGCTGGTGCCAAGATTGCAATTCAGGCAGCAGCTCACAGCGCAGGGCCAGCTGGCGGGAGAGAAGAGCGATGACCAGCAGGAACTGAGACTGTGGCTGGATATGCCGATTAAGTTTATAAATAACCAGTTTGTACAGGTTGCGAGATGGGTATGCCCCGTCATTAGCCTGGTGGCCATCGTATATTATGGCATTACTTACAATATTTATCCATTGCTGGCTGTATTGGCGATCAATGGATTGATATTAAGACAATTTGTGGTGGAGATAAACCGTCAGCATACCCTGATTTCGAGCAAGGAGCGTGTGTTTGCAAAGTTCTCGCTGCTGGTACAGATGATCAATACAGAGAATTTTGGAAAGGCAGCATTGCTGAACAGGGACCAGGAAAAAACGCAGGAGGCAGATGCGGCACTAAAGCGGCTGGCGAGGATTGTGAATATATGGGACCAGCGCCTGAATATGCTGGTAGGCTTGTTGCTGAACGTATTGGGATTGTATGACCTTCACTGTGCCGTGATATTAGAGAAATGGAAGCTGGAGTACAGGGATAAGGTAGCTGGCTGGATGGACGTAATTTATGGTTTCGAGATCTACAACAGTATGGCCACGTTTGCGTACAATCATCCTGAGTTTATATATCCTGTCATAGATGATACGCAGTCGCTGCTGACCGGCAAGGGGATTGGTCATCCATTGATTCCGGCGGCGGAGTGTGTAAAGAATGATATCATGATCGGTACCCCGCAGCAGTTTTTGATTATTACGGGTTCGAATATGAGTGGCAAGAGTACGTTCCTGCGGAGTGTGGGCAGCAACCTGCTGTTGGCTATGTGTGGGTTGCCGGTGTGTGCAGAGGAGTTTACCTGTAGTCCGATGACGATTATGACGAGTATGCGGATCAAGGATTCCATCGCGAAGCATACGTCTTATTTCCAGGCAGAGCTGTTGCGGCTACAGGAGATAGTGAAGGTATTGAAGTCAGGGGAGAAGGTATTTATCCTGCTGGACGAGATCCTGAAAGGAACGAACTCAGAAGATAAGCTGTCCGGCTCCAGGAGTCTGATAGCGCATTTCCTGCAATATAATTGCCTGGGGATGATTGCCACGCATGACCTGGAATTGGGGCATATGGAAGAAGAGTATCCGGGCAGGATCAGGAATTATTGTTTTGAGAGTACAATAAAGGATGAGCAGTTGTACTTTGATTACCGGATTAGGGAAGGGGTGGCCCGGAATAAAAATGCAACGTTCCTGATGAAAAAGATGGAGATAATTTAATTTGCATATGCTAATATAATTAGTATTTTAGCTAAAAATATTAGCTATGACCTTGCCTTTTCAGGAGAGCGTACCGGAGAATCTCTATTATAAAGGACGTGGTGCCCAATTAAATCCTAAGAACAGATATCTAAAGAACGAATACGCACAGGAGCATGCCGAGGGCATTGATGAATGGTGGCAGGCAGACGTACCTACCCAGATACTGGAAGAACACGCTAAAACACTGGTGAATAAAGTAGATAGTCCTGATGTAGGCATGTGGTACAGCATGAATCCCTACCAGGGCTGCGAGCATGGTTGTATTTACTGTTATGCCCGCAATGCGCATCAATTCTGGGGCATGAGTGCCGGCCTTGACTTCGAACGAAAGATTGTAGTCAAGAAGAATGCACCTGAATTGCTGCGAAAGTTCCTCGATAATAAAAACTGGGTACCGAAACCCATTTCCCTGTCAGGTAATACAGATTGTTACCAGCCGCTGGAAAGGAAAATGTTCCTGACCCGTTCCCTGCTACAGATAGCGTGGGAGTACAAGCAACCCATTGGCATCATTACAAAAAATTCACTGGTATTAAGAGATAAGTATATACTGCAGCAGATGGCGCAGCACAATCTGGTATGTGTGTATGTATCCATTACAACGGCAGATGAGGATTTGCGGCAGAAAATGGAGCCCCGTACTACTACGGCAGCGCAGCGATTCAAGGTAGTAAAGGAGCTGAGTGAACTGGGTATTCCGGTAGGTGTGATGACTGCACCGATGATTCCTGGGTTAAATGATCATGAAATGCCGCAGCTATTAGAAATGGCTGCAGCGAATGGCGCTAAATTTGCTGGGTATACGGTGGTTCGTTTGAACGATGCCGTGAAGGTGATATTTAATGACTGGTTGTATAAGAATTTCCCGGACAGGGCAGACAAAGTATGGCATCATATAGAAGGCCTGCATGGCGGCCAGGTAAATGACAGCAACTTTGGAAGGAGGATGAGAGGAGAGGGAAATATGGCAGATCTGATCAGACAACAATTCAAAGTACATACGAAGAAGTATGGGTTGAACCAGGAGAAGTTTGAATTTAATACTGAATTGTTTCAGCGTCCGCAAGTGCAGCTACGTTTGTTTTAGCACATATCATTGCTACTGATTATATTATGTTGCTCTATAAAAAAATAGAAAAAATTTATTAAAGAATATTGCAGAAATAAAAAAATAAAAAATATCTTTGTGGAGCAATAAAAAATATAAATGAAACGCAGTCCAAAACATATTAATTCAGCGATGTCCTGTAAGCAAAAGCAGGCCAGCTGTGGGTTGCGGGAATGTTGCACCAATTGATAACGAAGAAATAACTTATCAAATGATAAAACAAAGGTCCCGCAGGTGATGCGGGACCTTTTGCTTTTTAAGCACTGTAATGAAGACGACTGAGTTAGATAAGGAATCGATACAGACAACTGTTATGTGTATATGCTATCCAGGAAAGCTGGAAGTATCTGCACGATGGATCGCATTGGCCTCTACAGGGCCGAATGGGCCAGGTATGTACTGACATAAGTAAACTTATGTATATACACCCGGCCCGGATGCAAGGAGCCGGGTTTTTTATTTTATAAATGATTCGGTGAAACAAAAACAAGCTATGGACATTAATATTTTATAATACTGTTATGTACTAACCGTGTACAGAAAGTGGATCGGGATAGGGTGCATAACCCCAAACAGCTAGAAGATGAGAAACGTAATACAAGTAGTAAGAGAGGCATTGCTCACCAATTTCAGGGAGTTAGACAAATGGTTTGAAAAAGAAGCTGACCTGTTGCACTATAAACCTGACGCGGGGCATTGGAATGCCAGAGAAGTGCTGGAACATATCAGCCTTACAAATTATTTCCTGTTACTGATCATTAACAAGAGTACACGCCGTGCCCTGGAACGCAGACATGCGGCCGGAGCGATCACATTGCCTGCAGATTACCATGAAAAGTTTGAACAGATAGATGTGATAGGTAGTCGTTCTTTTGGATGGATCAGGCCCGAACACCTGGAGCCTAGCGGTTTGCAGGATATGCATGAAATCAGAACCTTGCTCAAACAACAGTTTGCGCAATGTATGTATAATCTAAGTCTGCTGAAAAATGGAGAAGGCAGGTTGGTACTCACCAACATGTCTGTGAATCACCTGGGCAAACTGGATATTTACCAGTACATCTACTTTTTGACCAAGCACATTGAGCGTCATATTCGCCAGATGGAAAGGCTAAAAAGAGAATACAATGGAGAAAAAGAACCGGCTACGCGTATCGTGACAGCCATCGTAGATGCGCCAGACGAAGCAGCAGCAGATATGGCAGTGCTATAATGGTCAACTATATTTCTCATCCTTTGTTTTTAATTCCGCTGTTCTAATACCATCAATGTACCGGCGACAATCTTGTTGCCGGTATTTTTTGTAAAACGGGCAGCACCCCAAAAATTTGTTAATATGCCCAAAAGAAATTGTAAGAAACATCGTACGTACACCGCGGGGTAATCGTGCCCTGCCAGTTTTCTTGTATAAGAATGTACCTTTGCAATCATTTTTTAAAAATCGCATGGAAAATATTTTACAGCAGCGGGTGATCAGTGGGGATACTATTTTTGGCAATGGCCTGCTGGAGAGCAGACCTTTTTACCTGTATTATTTCAATAGAATACCTAATTTAAGTATGGTTTATGGCATTAACGGGGAGCGGTCTCTTGCCGCTTTCAAGAATGCCTATAAGGATAAGATACTGGAAGTATACAGAAGGGAAGAAATCGATAAGAAAGATAAAACCTACCAGCACGACCTCTCCATTGTAGTACTCAACAACGAATGCATGGTGGAATTTGGAGATGGATATTGCGAAATTCTGCACAATGGCCAGTCAGATCCCTTTGTCAAAGAAGTTACTACCCTCGTAAGAAGATACCGTACCCGCGAAAAGAAAAAGAAATTTGAACTGAACCTGATCACTGTGGAAAATGGCGCACTGACGCTGAAACCCATGGAGTTCAAGCGGACCAAACTGGACCTGAGCCTCTACTATGAGGATGACTTCCTGTCTATCGATCAGCTGATTTACAAGCGCCTGAATACCGACGAAGATAAGGGCATTGTATTACTGCATGGATTGCCTGGTACAGGTAAGACGACTTACCTGCGGTACCTGATCGGCCGCCTGAAGAAGCGGGTGTTGTTCCTCTCTCCGGCAGTGGCCCGCAATATTATGCAGCCTGAGTTTATTGATCTGCTGATTGATAACCCGAATACCATCCTGGTGATTGAGGATGCGGAGAATATCATTATGGACAGAAAGACCACAGGGAATTCGTCCGTATCTAACCTCCTGAACCTATCTGACGGGTTGCTGGCAGACTGTCTGAATGTACAGGTGATCTGTACTTTCAATAGTGACATTTCACAGATTGACGGTGCCTTGCTGAGGAAGGGGCGTTTGATCGCTAAGTATGAGTTTGGTAAGCTGTCAGTCGATAAGGCCCGTCAGTTGTCAGGAAAGCAGGGGTTCCAGACCTTAATTGATAAGCCGATGACGATAGCGGAAGTGATGAACCAGCATGAGCCGAGCTTTGAGAAGCAGGAGGCGACGATTGGTTTCAGGGCTGGGTTCAAGATGTAATACCATTGTCTTTTATAAGAAAAGAGGGGCAATTGATGTAGTGCCCCTCTTTTTATTTTCAGAAATTGCCTTTAATCAGGGGATTAAGAATATTTAAATATATAGAATAGCTTCTACCGGATGGCAGAAGCTATTTTTGTCTATTGGATTTGTAGACTATTGAATTTTATTTGTAATATTGTATTGATCAAGCTCCATTGGCCACCAAACAGTGGGCTATTTTTTCCTGCTAGAAAATAATAGTTGTGTATTTAAACCACATGGCCTGGGCTATCCCCCTGTTTTTGGGATTAATGATTGTTGAGTACCTGGTAGCTAAGAAAACCGGGAAGAACTATTTTGGTTTTGCTGAAAGTGTCAGCAATGTCAACGTTGGTATTGCCGAACGTATGTTTGATACCTTTACCGTTGGCCTTTTTTACTTTGTATATGATTTCCTTCACCGGCATTTCGGTATTTTCCACATTACTTCCGGTCCCTTATTATGGTTCAGTCTTCTGTTACTGACAGATTTTATCTGGTATTGGTACCATCGGCTGGCACATGAAGTAAACATACTATGGGCGGTACATGTCGTGCATCATCAGAGCGAGGATTTTAATTATACAGTTTCTGCCAGGATCACTGTATTACAGGCAGTTGCACGTATGTGTTTCTGGAGCATATTGCCGGTAATTGGCTTCCCGCCGGCTATGATTGTCAGTGTACAGCTGGTGCATGGCATTTATCCATTCTTTATTCATACCCGTACTATTCCCAAACTGGGAATCCTGGAATATATATTGGTTACGCCCTCTCATCACCGGGTACATCATGCTGCCAATGAACAATACCTGGACAGGAACTATGGGGATGTATTCATATTCTGGGACAAGCTATTTGGCACCTTTACGGAAGAAGATGAGGAGCCGGTTTATGGTCTTACCAAGCCGCTGAATAGTTACAGCTTTTTGTGGCAGCATTTTCACTTTATATTAGAAATCATTTACACCGTTCGGCAAACGAAGGGATGGTTGCCTAAGCTGAGGGTGATTTTTGGCAAGCCGGACTATATCGATCCTACGCTCAGGATCCGATTGGAAGAAAAGTTCCTTGTTCAGGACAGGAGGGGGATACCCAGCCGTCGGTTACAATCCTATATTGTTGCACAGGTTGGCATCCTCATGGTAATTTTATTTGTTTTTTTGTTGCTGGTAAATATGATCCCTGCTATTATACAGATCGGGATTTCTTTATTTATCCTATTGACCCTTATTAATATAGGAGCGATTCTGGAACAAAGGCGTTGGGTATTTTACCTTGAATATGCCAGATTACTTACGCTATCGGCCATTATCTTATACCAGTGGTCCAATCCATTATTGCTGCTGACCTTTGCATGTTTGCAGTTACCCCTGATCTTTTTCAGGGATCCGCTGGAAAAAGGCTATCTCATGGTCTTATATGGCAGGTCATAGCATAATTGTTAAATTAATTATAAAAAGGTAGGTAGTCTTCAGTGGGGATTATCTGCCTTTTTTGTTTTAATGCAATGAATAACAATTGTTTAGGTCTATTTTAGATAGTAATATAGGAGCCTGGTCAGCAGCTGTTCCGGGGGTGAAAAATAGCTGGCTGAAATATAATGCTTTTTATAACCAGTGGTTTAAACTGAATGATTTATGATAATATTATTATAATTTTCGAACTATATCGTTAATCTTCGGATAAAAGGAATTAGTTCGCTGGTTTCCATTAGGGTAATATTTATATGTTATTTTTAATAGCTTTGCACCTGACTTTTTCCCAGGTGGTGAAATCCATTGGGAATTAGTGTGTTGAAATTGTTTTAATAATCCGTGAAGATTTTATCTGATATTTCATGTTGAAGAAATTACTTTTGCTACAGCTGTTTATAATGTTAATTGGTCATTGTGCAATTGCCCAGACTAATAGCACTAATTCCCCTTCGTCTTCTTCTTCAAGTCAATTAAGTCAGGTAAAAGTTGATAATCTCTCAGATGACCAGATCCGTCAGCTGGTAGCCGAAATGAAGAAAAACAATGTTTCCTATTCACAAATAGATGATTATGCAGCCCAGAAAGGAATGCCTGATGCGGAAATACAGAAACTGAAAGCACGTATTAAGCAGCTGAACCTGGATACGGAGTTAACATCAAACGGGAAGGGTTACAACTCACGGGATACTACCGGCAGACAATATAATACCGATGAACAACAGGAAGATGACAGTGTTAGCTACTTCCAGGAGCGGTATAAGAAAATTAAGGACAGGCAGGACTTTGAAAAGGAGCTCAGAAGGCAAAAAGTATTTGGTACTGAATTGTTTAGTAATAAGAACCTGACCTTTGAGCCCAATCTTCGCATGGCGACCCCTCCCAATTACAAACTGGCTGCCAATGATGAGCTGATCATAGACGTTTATGGATATTCTGAGGTACAGCACAAGCTCAAAGTAAGTCCTGAGGGGTATGTCCGGATTCCATACTTAGGGCCTGTATATGTAAACGGACTTACGATGGAAGAAGCGAGGGTCCGGATCACGAAGCAATTATCAACTATTTACAGTGGTATCAAAGATGGTAATACTTCTGTGCAGGTGTCATTGGGTAATATCCGCAGTATTCGCGTGTTACTGATCGGGGAGATTATGCGCCCGGGAACATATACCCTGCCTTCCCTGGCTACAGTGGCCAACGCGTTGTATGTATCAGGAGGACCTAATGAAAATGGTTCGTTCCGTTATATTGAGGTGATCAGGAACGGGCAGACTGTTGCCACTTTTGACCTGTATGACTTCCTTATCCACGGTGATCTTACCAACAATGTCGTATTGCAGGATCAGGATATCGTAAAGGTAAATGCATATAAAACCCGCATAGAACTGACTGGTGAAATTAAGCGCCCGGCTATTTTTGAGGCAAAGGAGACAGAGACCCTGAAGGACATGATCACATTTGCCGGAGGGTATACTGACAATGCTTACAGAGACATTATCAGGGCATTTAGGGTAAATAATAAGGCCAAAGAAGTAGTGAATGTACCGGCAGATAAAGTAGGTAGCTTTCACTTACATACCGGCGATAAATTCTACATTGACTCCGTACTTGCCAGGTTTATAAACAGGATCACCATTTCTGGTGCGGTTTTCCATCCTGGCGATTATGCACTGGATTCTGGTATGACCGTACAGGACCTGATCCAGAAAGCAGATGGGGTACTGGAAGATGCAGTATTGTCAAGAGGTGTGATACGCAGGTTGCAGGATGACTATACACCTGCTTTCATCAGTTTCAATATAAATGATGTAATGGCTGGAAAACAGCCGTTGCTCCTGAAGAGAGAGGATAGTGTGATCATTTTCTCAAAGATGAAGGTCAGGGAAGAATATAAAGTGAAGATTGAAGGAGAGGTGAACAAGCCTGGTTATTATAACTATGGAGACAGTATGCGCCTGGAGGACCTGATCCTGCTGGCAGGAGGGCTGAAAGATGCGGCGAGCCTGAAGCATATTGAGATTTCCCGCCGTATTCGCACCAATGGCGATTATGATTCTTCCGACCAGCGGAAGGCCATTACTCAACAGTTTGATATTAATAAGGATCTTTCAGAAGTGCCCGAAGCACCAGGTTTTGGTCTCCAACCTTTTGATGAAGTCATCATTCATAAATCGCCTTCTTATAATGAACAGGCCAATGTTCTGCTGGAGGGAGAGGTGGTATATCCTGGTTTTTACACCATCTCCGCTCAGAAAGAACGTATCTCCAGCCTGATTCAGCGTGCTGGTGGTCTTCGCCCTGAGTCCTTCACAGAAGGATCTTTCCTGTTGCGCAGAACTTTTAATAGCAAGGGAGACAGTACATTGCTGCTGGATAAGCTGGAAGTATTCTACAATAAGCTGAAAGACAGTTCCGATATTGATAAAGTACGCAAAACTGTTGAAAGAAAGGAGCAGCTGGTAGGACTTGAAATGGATAAGATCCTTGCCAATCCGGGTTCTAAATACGACATGTACCTGGAAAACGGGGATATCATCATAGTTCCTAAAAAGACCCAGACAGTACAATTATACGGTGAAGTATATTTTCCTAAAAAGGTAAGATTTGACAAGAATTATACCTTCAGGGATTATGTACGTGGTGCAGGAGGCTTTACCAACAATGCACTGAAAAGGAGAAGTTATGTCATCTATTCCAATGGTTCAGTAAAGAGCACCCGAAAAGCTATTTTCTTTAACAGATATCCTAGAATGGAGCCTGGTGCTGAAATATATATACCGGCTAAAAAGAGTAACAGGGGGCTGAGTAGTGGTGAGGCTGTAGGTCTGGCTAGTGCACTAGCCTCTCTGGCCCTTGTGATTGTAACAATTATTAATGCAACAAAGTAGTAATACCTGTAACTAATCTGCCAAAATTTCGTTAAAGAAAGACACTATGGAATATACGAAACAGGTAACTGATACTGGAGATAAGCAGGAAATGACTTTGAAGCAGTTGATCCTGAAATTAAAGGAATGGTTCCGGTATTTGAGAAGTAAATGGATTGTCATAGCAGGATTGGCACTGTTAGGTGCTGTTATAGGTATATTCCTTTCTCTGAAAAGCAAACCAAGGTATGTAGGTGAACTCACCTTTGTAATGGAAGATAGTAAGTCTGGAAGTGCATTGGGATCTTATGCCAGCATTGCCAGCCAGATGGGGGTAGACCTTGGTGGGGCCGGATCTAGTGTAGGTGTATTCTCCGGTGATAATATTATGGCATTCCTGACCTCCCGGCTCATGGTTGAAAAGGCATTATTAGCTGATGTTACTGTGAATGGTAAAACTACCAGTCTGGCAGACTTGTATATTGAGACCTATCGTATGAGGAGGGAATGGAAGGATGAAAAGTTGCAGCATTTGAGTTTTTCTTCTCACACAGATCGTAAAAGCTGGACCTTACAGCAGGACAGTATCATGAATGGCATCTATATGATGCTGACCAAGATCAACCTGAAAGTGGATAAACCGGATAAAAAACTCAGCTTTATCTCTGTAAGATGCACGTCTGAAAATGAATGGTTCTCCAAATTATTTACAGAAAAGTTGGTAAAGGAAGCCACTGAGTTTTATGTGGAAACAAAAACACAGCGTTCCAGGGCAAGTGTAAATGTGTTGCAGTCGAAAGCGGATTCTTTGGAACGATTACTGAATAAAATGACCTATTCTGCAGCAGTAACCCGGGACCTGAATCAGAACCCGGTAAGGCAGGTTGCCACCGTAGGTTCAGAGTTGGTTACAAGGGATAAAGTAATGTTGCAAACTGTATATGCCGAAGTAGTAAAGAATCTTGAAATGAGCAAAATGTCGATGGCTCAGGAGACCCCTATCATTCAGATTGTGGATGTACCTATGCTGCCATTAAAGAAAGAACGTCTGGGCAAATTGAAAGGGATTGTGATTGGAGCTTTTTTAGGGGGCTTTCTTTCAATTTTTTACTTAATGCTGGTTAGAATCTACAGGGAGATAATGGCATAATTACCTTGCTATTCCTAATAACTAATGACTGAATGAAGCTTTCCATACTCCATCAATATAAGAATAACCTAATCTTAAACCGATTCGCAAAGGTTTTTAGTGTTGACGTATTAGTCAAGGCTTCAGGCTTTATATTACTTCCTGTATATCTGAAATTGATGACTCAGCAGGAGTATGGATTGTATAGTTACCTGATATCTATTATCTCTACCTTTTCGGTTTTTCTCAATTTTGGATTATACATTGCTCAAAGCAAGTTGTACCAGGACCTGGAGCAGAAGGAGAAAGGCAAGTTGTTATTTACCATACATGTCACCCTTTTTCTTGCGCTTTTCCCGTTATTGCTCGTCATGTATGGGTTTAAGCTGGATTATGTGCTGCTGAATTTTCTTTTCAAAAATCCTATTAACTATCCTTTATATCGTTTCCCTATACTGGTAGCAGTGGTCACTTCGGTGTATTCTTTTATGCTATCCAATTACTTTCTTACAAGTGAGCGGATCCGGTATATTCAACGCTTTAATTTTTTCAGGCTGATACTGGTAAATGGTGTTGTGTTACTGATCCTTTTCTTTTTTAAAGGGGATGCGGTGGGGATACGGTTAAAGTATAACTACCTGATAGAATTAGGTATCACCGGTGTGTTTTTTTATTTCTACATTAAAGCAATGTCCCGCAGCTTTGACCGGCAATTGGCTTTCAAGTCCCTGAAACTGGGATTGCCTATTATGGCATCTGCATTATGTGATATTGTAATCAATTTTGGAGATAAGTTTTTCCTGGAAAAGTTCGTCGGATTTAAAGAATTGTCGATTTACTATCTGGCTTTTTCGGGTGCAAGTGTGATCCCTTTTTTCTTTAGTACCCTACAAAATGTTTGGTTACCTATCTTTCTGAAAGAAAAGAATCTATCTGAAAACCTAAGGAAAACCAAAAAGATGATCAAACAGGTGAGCATCCTGTTACTGCTACTTTGCATAGGCATACTGGTATTTGTGAAAGTGGTATTGTGGATTAACCTGATTGACAACCAGAAGTATAGTGCTGTATTGCGTTTGTTGCCTATTATGTTGTTATCACAGGCGGTCTCTGCACTCACCCATCTGCTCATCAATTACGTCGTGTATTTTGAACAAACATATTTTACTTCGCTGATTTCAGTTTGCTTTGGATGTATCTCTTTAGTATGTAATCTCCTCTTCATACGTACCTATGGCATGTATGGAGCGGCATTTTCCTTATTGGGAATTAATATGCTGCAGTTCGGGGTTTATTACATTTTACTGAAGTGGAATGTCCGCAAGCGGCTGGTAGTATAGGTAGAAGTGTATAAATGATTTTTATATGAAATTATATCTGGGTACCGCATACTTTTATCTGAGGAGTGTATTGAATACATTGAAGCAGGTAGGGATTGTTATTAGTGAACAGCCCCGGTTTTTCAGGGATGCGAACAGGATCAGGAAGGGAATGAAGGCTTCGGGGGATTTTCCTCACTTTGCTGTGTATCCCTGTCTGCTCGACAGAACGGCAGAAGGGGGCACTACTAAAGGGCATTATTTTCACCAGGATCTTTGGGTATCTCAACAGATCTTTAAAGAGAACCCTGTGAAGCATGTGGATATAGGATCGAGGGTGGATGGCTTTGTAGCTCATGTGGCTGCATACCGTTTTATAGAGGTGATTGATG
Organism: Chitinophaga sp.; assembly: GCF_039596135.1. Classification (GTDB taxonomy): domain Bacteria; phylum Bacteroidota; class Bacteroidia; order Chitinophagales; family Chitinophagaceae; genus Chitinophaga. The sequence goes on along the minus strand of NZ_JBCNKH010000054.1, from coordinate 7,760 downwards.
TGCGGCCTATAAACAGTGAGATAGATAACATGCAGTTTGTGCAGGCAGACATGATGATGGAGAATCCGCACCTGGAAAACTACTGTGATTCTATGTCCTGTCTGCATGCGCTGGAGCATTTCGGATTGGGTAGATATGGCGATCCACTTGACATAGATGGTCATCTGAAAGGGTTTGCCAGTATGTCGAAGATGCTGAAAGTGGGTGGTAAGATGTATTTTTCTGTACCCATAGGTCCGCAGCGCATTGAATTTAATGCGCATCGGGTATTCAGCATCAGTTACCTGTTGAAGATGTTCGCCGCCAATAACTATAAGGTAGATACCTTTTGTTATGTAGACGATAAGGGTGACCTGCACAAAAATGTGTCAATGGCAAATGAGCAGGAGGTAGCAGGAAATTTTGGGTGCCAGTGGGGATGCGGAATATTTAAACTTGAAAAGATTTGATAACGTTTAGTCACCTGGGAGATCCTACATGGGGGCGTCTGGGAAATCAGTTATTCCAGATAGCAGCTACAATAGGTATTGCGAAACAAAATGGGCAGGATTTTATATTTCCTGAATGGAAATATGCCAGTTGTTTCCAACATCAGTTGCCCTTTGGTACACTGGCCGTTGCACAGCCTTATTACCAGCAGGGCACCCATTATTACCAGGTACAGCTGCCTGAGGGCAATTGGGACTTGTTTGGTTTCTTCCAGAGTGAAAAGTTCTTTTTGAATGTGGAGGCAGAAGTGCGCCATTTCTTTGAGCCTTCTGCAGAGTTGGACGTTTATATGCGGGAGCGGTATGGTACAGCGCTTGCAGGCAACACCTGCAGCATACATGTGAGAAGGGGCGACTACCTGAAATTGCGTTATTCATTCCCGCCGCAATCCATGAAATATTATCAAAAGGCCATGTCTTTGTTTGATAAACAGACAAAGTTCCTGGTATTCTCTGATGATATTGAATGGTGTAAAGCGAATTTTAAGGGAGACCAATTTTACTTTGTGGAGGGTGAACGCGATATAACAGACTTATTCCTCATGAGCCGTTGCCAGCATCATATACTGTCAAACAGTAGTTTTAGCTGGTGGGGAGCCTGGCTGAATAAATCGGCACCAAAGCGGGTTATTTGCCCTGAGCACTGGTTTGGTCCGGAAACAAGTATCAACCCGGATAAGGTATCCAAAGATATTTATGCCAGCAATTTTGAGCCGCTTAGAATGAATACCAGCCCGCTGTCAGATGTGAATTACAGGATATATGCATTTAATATTTTCATATACAGGGCAGTATATAACTGGACGATGAAATGCCTCCGGGCAGGATGGAAGCCACTTAAGAAGATTATATACCGACCTAACCATTGACTATGTATAAAGTTAAATCACCCATATTATTTTTAGTTTTTAACCGGCTCGATACCACCAGCCGGGTGTTGGAAGCCATTGCTGCAGCACAGCCGGCACGTCTATATGTGGCCTGTGATGGGCCCAGATCCAATCGGAATGAAGACGAAAAAGTGGCGGCAGTCAGGAACTGGATCACGCAACATGTAAACTGGCCATGTGAAGTGTTTACCTTATTCAGGGAGCAAAACCTGGGCTGTAAGCAGGCGGTAAGTTCCGCTATCACATGGTTCTTTGAGCAGGAAGAAGAAGGAATCGTATTGGAAGATGATTGTCTGCCCAATGAAAGCTTTTTCAGGTATTGTGACCATAACCTGGAAAAATACCGGGATGATGAAAGAATGATGCATATAGGGGGAACCAACTTCCAGGATGGTCAACAAAGGGGAGATGGATCTTATTACTTCTCCAAAGTTTGCCATGTATGGGGATGGGCTTCCTGGCGCCGGGCATGGAAACATTATGATATTACCATGTCTGCCCTGGACCAGGTATTGGAGAGAAAATTACTGGAAGGTATTGTGCCACAAAAGGAATACAGAGATCGCTGGCAGGATGCATTTGTAAGCGTAAAAGAAAACAGGGTCAATACCTGGGACTATCAGTGGGTATTTGCTGTGTGGAATGCAAATGGTGTAAGCATCACGCCAAATGTGAACATGATCAGTAATATCGGTTTTGATGAGCAGGCTACACATACATTTGATAAGGACAGCATTTTTGCCAATTGCCCCACAGCAGAAATAGGCAATATCAAAGTCCCAACCAGCAGTATGGTAGACAACATAGCAGATGCATACGTAATGCATGGCATGTTCCCGAAACGAAACGAGATAAAAGAATTTGCATATAAGATTTATTCAGGATTAAAAAAGAAACTGAAATAACGATTTTAAAAACGGAACCAGGATGAAAGTACTTTATGATTATCAGACATTCACCATGCAGGAATACGGAGGGATCTCGAGGTATTTCTACGAGCTGATTGCAAAAGGTGCAAAAGATCAGGATATGCATGTGGATGTATCACTTAGACTTTCGAATAATGCTTACCTGAATGGCTCCACTTATCCCGGTCTGTATGGGTTTTTCCCTGGCAGGCAGTTCAAAGGGAAAGCGCGTATCATGCAATCATTGAACAGAAGAAAGAGTGAACGGATGATCAGCAAAGGTAACTATGATGTACTGCACCCTACCTATTACGATACTTACTTCCTGAAGCACCTGCCAGCCGGCAAACCTTTTACTGTAACATTCCTGGACATGATTCATGAAAAGTTTTCGGATAAATACGAGGAACTGCGGGGTGATAAAGGAATCTACGAAAATAAAAAAGAACTGCTGCAACATGCTTCAAAAGTGATTGCTATTTCAGAATGTACAAAGCGGGATATCATTGACATTTTTGGTGTAGATGGCAATAAAATTGATGTGATCTACCTGGGTAGTTCATTTAATAGCAATAGTGTTTCCAGCCATCGGCTGGTCACAGCGCCATATCTTTTGTTTGTAGGTAACAGGTCCATCTATAAGAATTTCTCTCTTTTTGTGGAATCAGTAAAGCCGATATTAGATACAAACAAGGATCTGAAGATCGTATGTGCAGGTGGCGGAAATTTCAATGCAGCAGAAAAAGAACAGTTTCATCGGCTGCAGATCACAGACCGCGTAATCTTTCACCGTATCGACGATAGTACACTGGCAAACCTGTATAAATATGCGGAAGCTTTTGTATTCCCCAGCCTTTATGAAGGATTTGGTATTCCGGTATTGGAGGCCTTTGCCTGTGGCTGCCCATGCCTGCTGAGTTCGGGCGGTTCGCTACCGGAAGTAGGCGGAGATGCTGCACTCTATTTTGACCCGCTGGATGCAAATGAAATCAGCACCGCAGTAAATAGTATCTTACATGATACCAACAAACGGGCAGAATTGATCCGCAAGGGACTGAAGAGACTGGAGCAATTTTCATGGGATAACACATATCAAAATACGCTGGCGTTTTATAAATCATTAGCATGAAAACAGCTATCATAACAGGTATAACAGGACAGGATGGAGCATATCTGGCTGAACTACTATTAAAGAAAAATTATAAGGTAATAGGCATCACCAGGAATAACCATATTTCAAATCTGGAAAAACTGGCTTACCTGGGCATTGGCGACAAGGTGAAGATAATGGAGTGTGACATGATGGATATGTCCAGTGTGATCAATATCATCAATTCCATCAGGCCCGATGAGGTGTACAACCTTGCAGCACAAAGCTCTGTAGGCTTGTCATTCAATCAGCCGATCGGGACCATACAGTACAATATTATTTCAGTGCTGAACCTGCTGGAAGCACTCCGTCTTATAAAAAATGATACCCGTTTTTATCAGGCGTCCAGCAGTGAAATGTATGGGAAAGTAGAGAGTTTGCCGGTAACGACTGTGACGCCTATGCACCCGCTCAGTCCTTACGCTATTTCTAAAGCAAGTGCTTACTGGACTGTAGTCAATTACAGGGAATCATATGGGCTGTATGCCTGCAACGGCGTATTGTTCAATCATGAATCATTCCTGCGGTCAGAGGGCTTCTTTGTAAAGAAAGTAGTAGGCGAAGCTGTAAGGAACAGGCATAATCCAGACTGGCTACTGAAGGTGGGAAATATAGACGTGAAACGTGATTTTGGATACTCACCAAAATATGTGGAAGCCATGTGGCTGATGCTGCAACAGGAAACCCCTAAGGATTTCATGATCTGCTCTGGTAAAAGCTACCTGCTCAGGGACCTGATTGAATATGTATTTAAGCAATTAAATATACCGGCAGAGAAACTGGTTGTCAGTCAGGAGCTATATCGCCCTACTGATATATTGGATATTTATGGTGACAACAGCAGTGCTGTGTCAGAGCTGGAATGGAATTACGATTATAACTTTTATGATGTACTGGACATACTGATTTCGGAAGAAATAAAAGCTGATGAAAAAATAAATAAAGGGTAGTGTATGGTTCCTAAATTACTTGAACTGAATGTTGGGTTGTACCTGCTGGTTTTCATCGGGGCCTTCCTGCCATTGCTGTTTATATTCAGGAAACAATATTGGAATTTATTTGACCCGTTAATCCTGTTGTTATTTAGTCTTGCTTTTAATGTGAGCATTGCTGCTTATACTTATCTGACTGGTGATATGCAGGGCCGGTTCATGGTATATATACTACTATGTATGGTGGCGTTTGTGCTCGGATTTTTCAGTTATATCCGGGTCAAAGAACCTGCCGTTCCCCCGCTACAGGACGAAGTGGTATTTACGGGGCCGGATCGGTTTATGACCACTGCTTTGATTGTTACGAATATCCTGTTTATTACCATCAATAATCTCTTCCTCTTATATAGTGTAGGATTAGGTATCCTGACCGGGGATGTGAATCCAGACCTGGCCAAGGTAACCCTTAGCCAGGGTGGTGCGGGTATTTTCCAAAAGGTAGCATGGATCAGTAAGTTCATTATTGTGCCGCTGTGTGCACACGCCTTCTATATGTTCAGAATGAAGAAGCTGGTATTGTTTACCCTGGCTTACTTTGTTTTTTCATCCATGGTCTTTTCATTCAGTAAGTCAGGGTTACTGTTCATGTTGTTCGACTTTAGCATAGTGGCATATTACTATAGCCGTTACCTGGGCATGAAGCTGATCAATTTTGGAAAGATGTTTGTGTTTGCAGGTATCGGAGGCGGTGCTGCCCTGATCGTATTGCTGAATGTAACTTCCAAGTATGGCGTATCTATCTCGGAGTTACTGGCTGAGCGTTTTATTGCTACCGGTTCAGGTACTTACCAGTTTTTCTCAATGGATGGCTACCGGGCATTTGCCAACTTTGATTTTGTGACGCGCATCCAGAATTACCTGGATGTGATATTGTCTACGTTCAAGATAAAAGCCTGGGAGCCGCTCGGTTATATGGCCTATATGACGGAGTACCTGACAGGATTGAATGCGCCTGGTTTTGGGGCCAATCCATATTTATTTGTGGATGGGTATTTCCTGTTTGGCTGGGGAGGTATTGTGTATTGTTTTGTACTGGGCCTGTTACTGCGTACAGTGCGAAGTATGAAAACAGGTTACCTGCGCTTTTTCATTTTTAATACTATAGTGCCGCAACTGTTTGCAGACCCGGGTATCGTACAGCATAGCATCATTGCTTTGCTGCTTTTTGTGCCGGTGTATTTGCTTATTAAGGTAGTGGCAGATATTTATCATAAGAAAACGACTATTACATTAGCACGGATATGAAGCCATTGAAAATAGCATATATACGTTATCATTTGCGGGAACCAGCCACTGGCATTGGAAATGTATGCAAGAACTTTGAACTTGAGTTGGCGCGATACAATGATGTGCAGTTAATAGGGCTGACTCCACCAGCTATCAGCAATAAGAAGGGGATATTGAAAATCGTTAATAAAGCCTGGTTTGTATGCTGGCTCAAGTTTGCAGTACCTTTCCTGAGCATCGTAAAAGGCGCGGATGTGTATGTGGAAATGAATATGCTCTATCCATTATTCAGATTTGCAAAATTTTACTTCTTCATTTATGACCTGGCGTTTGTAAAGATGCCTGAAGTGGTTTTGAATACGAATTACAACAAGCGTGTCAGTTTCCTGAAAAAAATAAACGGTCAGAAGGATAAGAACTTTGCCATTTCGGAGTCTACCCGCCGGGATTTTCTTGAGTATACAGGCGTACCTGCGTCTACTGTAGATGTCGTATACCTGGATAGCTCAATGGCTGTGGATCCTGTGAAGGATGGAAGGGCTGTACCAACCACTCCTTATTTCCTGTTTGTAGGTACGCTGGAACCACGCAAGAATGTCACTAACCTGGTACGTGCTTTTTATAGTTTTTCAGAACAGGTAAGTGAAGAATATCACTTATACCTGATTGGTAAGAAGGGGTGGTTGTATGAAGAGATCTTCAAAGCGATAGATGAAAAACCTCATTTGAAAGATCGCATTAAATGGATTGGATATGCATCAGATCAGGAACTGTCTTTTTACTATATGAATGCATATGCATTGTTATATCCCAGCCTGTATGAAGGATTTGGACTACCAATACTGGAAGCGATGCGCCATGGATTGCCGGTCATCTGTACTAATAATTCTTCGCTGGGAGAGGTAGGGGGAGATGCTGTATTGTATTGTGACAGTATTGAAGCACCGGGTATATTACGACCAATGTTGCAGCTGTATGGCGAGCAGGGATTGAGAGATGCATTGATCCGTAAAGGTCATGAAAGGGCAGGGTTATTTTCCTGGAAGAAATTCGGAGATACTTTACACAATACATTTATTCAAAACAGGTAAATGTGAAATTCGTTTTTATAAATACCGGAACTATTAGTCAGAATGCAGGCATTGTAAGGTGTTTGGGACTGGGCACGGCACTGGTGCAACAGGGGCATGATGTGAGCATTATGATCAATGACGATGTGCAGAATGTGCAGGCTTATGGAGCAGTATTAAATGGAATCAGGTTTATCTATACTAAATCCGGCAGTGGCCGGGAGCAGATCAGCAAGATGTTGCACCTGGCAAAAATCTCAGAGGTAGATTATGTACATTGTATGGGAGCCGGGTCGTCTATTTTTTTACCTGCGTTGATCGCAAAAAAGCTGCTGGGTAAAAAATTTAAACTGGTAGTGGATTTTGAAGACAGGCAAAGCCTGCTGGTACCACCAGCACAGGAAAAGAAAATACTGTATTACGAAAAGCTGGCGGCGAAGCATGCGGATAAAATTATTTGCGCAAGTAGTGAGCTGGCAACATTATACAAGGATCTATATGGAATACAGGCGGGATACCTGCCTTTTGCAATAGATGCGCGCAGGTATATAGAGAGGAATACAACTACGGCCAACAGGTTTACAATTGGCTATTTGGGAAACCTGATCCGGCCATATCGTGAGCAGGTAGATTTTTTGCTGGCCACATTGCCCGGCATGAATGATGTACAACTAATAATAGCGGGGAAAGGAGAAATGCTGGGCGAATTCCAGCAGGAGGTGAAAAAGCAGGGATTGGAAGAGAGGGTGCAGTTTGCGGGGTTTGTACCCGATGAAAAACTGAATCAGCTTTTTGGGGAAATGGATGCCTGTGTGTTTTATCTGCCGGATCTACCGGTGAACAGGTACCGCTGTCCTAACAAGGCATTCATGTATGCCTCTACAGGGATAACGGTAGTGGCCAGTAAGTTAGGAGAAGTGGTGCGGGTACTACAAGATTATCCCAATGCTACATTTTTTGATAATAACAATGCGAATGATTTTATTAGCGCAGTAGCAAAGGCAAAGACACAGCGTGCCAAAGTACCGGATGCAT
>NZ_JBCNKH010000053.1:0-39782 GCF_039596135.1 Chitinophaga sp. | reverse complement strand
CCGGTAGTGGCCAGTAAGGTAGGAGAAGTGGTGCGGGTACTACAAGATTATCCCAATGCTACATTTTTTGATAATAACAATGCGAATGATTTTATTAGCGCAGTAGCAAAGGCAAAGACACAGCGTGCCAAAGTACCGGATGCATTTTATGAGAAGAACAGCTGGGGGGCAAGGGCTAAGGTATACGTGAATTTTATCACAGGAAAACTGGCTTAAACATTGAGAATATTTGTAGATGACGGACTTTCTACTGTAAAAAAGAAGATCACCGGTATTGGCTGGTATACAGTAGAACAGATTGAGATGGTTCAGGCGCTGGGGCATGAAGTATCAAAGCCTGCATATCCTGCCTTTTTTATGAAGGCACCCGATGCTGTGAAGCGGCTTTTGTACATAAAATATTTTGCGGGCAGGTATACTGGTAGCAATCGTTACGATCTTATTCATTATACTAACTTTTTCATGCCGGCGAGAAAACATCGTGCAAAGACTATGGTGACAATTCATGACCTGTCACCTTATTATCTGCCGGAAACATTCCCGCCTGTATACCGGGCTTATGCCACCCGTACGATCAGTAATTCTATGTTGTATGCAGATCGTGTATGTGTGCCTTCGATGGCAGTGAAGAATGAACTGGCGGCACAGTTTCCGGAGCAGCAGCATAAAATTGTTGTGATGCCAACCGTTATCAGGGATAGCGTCACATCATTCCGCAATAGTGATCAGCATACAGAGGAAGGCCCTTATTTTTTATATGTGGGCGTACTGGAGAAGCGGAAGAATCTTGAAATGCTATGCCGCGCTTTCAGAGAATTCAGTGCACAGCACAGCGATGTGAAACTGATACTGGTCGGAAAACCCGGGTATGGATTTGAAGATATTGAAAAGGAGATAAATAGTTGCAGCGCCATTGTGTACAGGAATTATGTGGAAGAAAGTGAAATGATGCAATTGTATGCCGGGGCACTGGCATTTGTATTCCCATCACTTTATGAAGGATTTGGGAAACCTGTAGTGGAAGCCATGTATTTCAACATACCGATCATCGCATCTGACATCCCAACGAACCTGGAACTTCACCACAGACATGGTGAAAAGTTACACCTGTTCGGTAAGCGGGATGCTGCAGGGCTGAAAGAAATGATGGAAAAAATATATCTCCATCCTCACAAGGTTGAATATCCTTCACTGGATATCTACCGTAAAGAAATGGTGATGGATCGGATAGAAGCAATATACCGTTTTTAAGAAACAGAGCTAATAAACAATGACAGCTGACAGAAAACCAAGATGCCTGCTGCTGATATCCAAGCTGCCGTATCCTCCGGTAGGAGGTGATAGAGTAAAAAACTATAATCTCATCAGGATATTGAGCAGGTATTATGCCTTAGATCTGGTCGTGATTACAGAAGAAAAGCCTGATGAAGCATCAGTGGAGTTTATGCAACGTTATACAAATAGTTGCAGGGTATTTCTTTTCCCTAAATGGCGGTTCTATCTCAATGCACTGGTCGGCATACTGGGTAGGGAACCTATACAGGTATCCTACTATTACTTCAGGGAAGTGCAAAAGTACGTCAATGGCCTGCAGGGGCAAGCTGATATTGTGATAGCGAATCTTATCAGAACAGCGAAATATGTAAATACCGGCAGCCCCAGGGTGTTGGATATAAATGATTCACTTGCAATAAATTATAAGCGTTCTATTAACAATGTTTCGTCCCTGTTCTGGAAAACAATTTACAGGCTGGAAGTGAACCGGCTGTTTGCCTTTGAGCAGAAGTGCATAGCACAGTTTGGAGCAACCTTGTTTGTGAATGAATCAGAATATCATTATTGGAAAGATAAGGGCAGCGTACATTACGTACCATTTGGGGTAGACGACCACCTGTTTTCATACAACCAGTATGACAGGCAATATGCAAATGCCATTACTTTCTTTGGCAAGATGGATTACCAGCCCAATGTGGACACGGTAGTATGGTTCGCGAAGAATGTATTGAGTAAGCTGGACGAGGGTATTAAATTCATAGTCGTAGGGGCAAGGCCGTCAAATGAGATATTGAGCCTATCTTTGAACTATAAAAACCTGGAGGTGACGGGATTTGTGGAAGACCCCTACCTGATCATCGCTTCATCGTTTTTGTCCGTGGCACCCATGCAAACGGGGGCCGGATTGCAGAACAAGGTACTGGAGGCAATGGCGCTTGGCCAGGTCGTATTGACAAATCAACTGGCTGCAAAGCCCATTATGCATGCAGAAGATAATAAACATCTGCTGCTGGCTGAGACCCCGGATGAGATAGCTGACAAGATCAATGAAATATTCCGGAACCGGGACAAATACGCCCATATAGGGAAAAATGCCCGGGAGCTCATGAGCAGGTATTATACCCTGCAATGTTATGAGCAGAAGGTTATGAACGTATTGAAGACGGTAGCACATTAAATTGTAATTTTGAAAATCAAGCATATAAATTAGCCTAATAATGAAAAAAGCACTTATTACAGGTATTACTGGTCAAGATGGTGCATATCTGACTGAATTACTATTGAAGAAAGGGTACGAAGTGCACGGTATCAAGCGCCGTAGTTCACTTTTCAACACTGATCGTATAGACCATCTTTACCAGGACCCCCATGAGAATAAAGTTAGCTTGCAGCTTCATTATGGTGATCTGACAGATTCTACCAACCTGATACGTATTGTTCAGCAGGTACAACCTGATGAAATCTTTAACCTCGGTGCCATGAGCCACGTTCAGGTGAGTTTTGAAACACCTGAATATACTGCCAATGCGGACGGTATTGGTACACTGAGGATCCTGGAAGCTGTTCGCTTATTAGGACTCACCCAGAAAACAAAAATATATCAGGCTTCTACTTCCGAGTTATATGGTCTGGTACAGGAGGTTCCCCAGTCTGAAAGAACGCCTTTCTATCCCCGTTCACCATACGCGGTGGCCAAGATGTATGCTTACTGGATCACAGTAAACTATAGGGAAGCTTACAATATGTATGCATGTAATGGGATCCTGTTTAACCATGAGAGCCCGCTGAGAGGTGAGACCTTTGTAACCCGCAAGATTACAAGAGGGGTCGCTAAAATCGCATTGGGTATGCAGGATAAACTGTTCATGGGTAACCTGGATGCAAAGCGTGACTGGGGTCATGCAAAAGACTACGTAGAAGCGATGTGGCTGATCCTGCAGCAGGATAAAGCTGAAGATTATGTAATTGCAACGGGTATTACTACTCCGGTAAGAGATTTTATTAAAATGGCTTTTGCAGAAGCAGGTATAGAACTTGAGTTCAAAGGTACCGGTGTGAATGAAAGAGCATTTGTAAAAAGTAAGGCAGCAGATGTAACGGGTGTAGAAATAGGTCAGGAAGTAGTGGCAATTGATCCTCGTTATTTCCGCCCTACAGAGGTAGATTTGCTGATTGGTGATCCTTCCAAGTCACAAAAGCAATTGGGCTGGAAACCAAAATATGACTTGGCAGCACTGGTGAAAGAAATGGTGGAAGCAGATCTCGAACTATTCAGACGTGAGAAGTTACTGAAAGATGCAGGCTACAAAGTTTTAAATCAATTTGAATAAATTCCATGCAAACGACTGATAAAATATATGTGGCAGGCCACCGTGGAATGGTTGGCTCTGCCATAGTGAGAAGGCTTGAAAATGCTGGGTTCCGCAATATCATTGTCAGAACTTCAAAAGAGCTGGATTTGCGTGATCAGCAGGCTACAGCCAAATTTTTTGCTGAAGAGAAACCTGATGTGGTATTTCTGGCTGCTGCTAAAGTGGGTGGTATTGTTGCAAATAACACATATAGGGGGCAATTTATTTATGAAAATCTGATGATCCAGAACAATATCATTCATAATGCCTACCTGGTGGGTGTGAAGAAACTGATGTTCCTGGGGTCTTCATGTATATACCCAAAACTGGCTCCACAGCCATTGAAGGAGGATTACCTGCTAACCGGTCTGTTGGAACCGACTAATGAACCTTACGCTATTGCCAAGATAGCAGGTATCAAAATGTGTGATGCATACAGGGCACAATACGGGTGTAACTTTATTTCTGTAATGCCTACTAACCTGTATGGCCCTAACGATAACTACGATCTGAATACCTCACATGTATTACCCGCATTGCTGCGCAAATTCCATGAGGCAAAGATCAACAATGCACCGGAAGTCGTGATTTGGGGTACCGGCACACCACTACGTGAGTTCCTGCATGCAGATGATATGGCTGATGCATGTTTTCATGTAATGCAGCATTATAATGAAGAAGGGCTGGTGAATATAGGTACCGGTGTGGATATCAGTATTGGTGATCTGGCGCTGATGATCAAGAAAATTGTAGGCTATGAAGGCACGCTCACCTTTGATTCCAGCAAACCGGATGGTACGCCGCGTAAACTGATGGATGTAAGTAAACTGACCGGATTGGGATGGAAAGCCAGCATCCAATTGGAAGACGGTATCCGTTCAGTATACGGGCAGGTAAAAAATACTCATTGGAAAAATTAGTTATGAATAACCACAATTATGTTTTTATTATGGCTGGTGGCGTAGGAAGTCGCTTCTGGCCTAAAAGTAGAAATAACTATCCCAAACAGTTCATTGATATCCTGGGCATAGGCAAGTCATTGTTGCAACTGACCTATGAACGGTTTAATAAAATCATACCCGCTGAGAATATATACGTAGTCACCAATACTGCCTATAAAGGACTCATCCTGGAACAGTTGCCCGAAGTGTCAGCCAACAATATCCTTTGTGAACCTTCCCGAAACAACACAGCACCGGGTATTGCATATGCTGCATTTAAAATATTAGCAAAGGATGCAAATGCCTCTATGGTCATTGCTCCTTCTGATCATTTTATTCTCAGGGAGGAAATCTTCCTTGCAAAAATTCAGCAGGCATTAAATGTCGTAGCTGAAAAAGATATATTATTAACACTTGGGATTACCCCTACCAGACCTGATACCGGTTATGGTTATATCAAGTTTGCAGAGAATGGAGAAGAGAATATTCACAAGGTTGTAAAATTTACAGAAAAACCAGTCCTGTCCAAAGCACTTGAATTTCTGAACAGTGGCGATTATGTATGGAATGCAGGGATCTTCATCTGGAAGGCGCAATCCATACTCAATGCTATTAAGCAGCTCACCCCTGAATTGTATGATCTTTTCAGTAAGGGGGCGGGTGCATATAATACAGCTCAGGAACAGGCATTCATTGATCAGTATTATCCACAGTCGCCCAATATATCCATAGATTATGCCGTAATGGAAAAAGCGGAGAATGTATACACGATGCCTGTTGAGTTTGGATGGAGTGACCTTGGTACCTGGGCTTCCCTGTTCATGGTAGCTGAAAAACAGGATGACAGCAATAATGTTTTTTCTGGTGGAGATGGTCAGCTGGAAGATACCTCAGATTGTATCATTCATATCCCTAAAGATAAGCTGGCAGTGATTCGTGGTCTGAAAGACTTCATTGTAGTCGATGATGGAAATGTATTGCTGATTTACCCTAAAACAGCAGAACAGGAAATTAAACGTGTGACAGAACAGCTCCGGATACAGAATAAGATCAGCCATTTATAATGGCCTTTTAATGTACGCTGGTCTGGTTTTCATGTAAAAGGAGATATATTTGTGGCTGGCAAGCTAATTCTTTTCTATGTTCAAATCGTGTTTTACCTCATCAGTACTCCTGCTATGCTGCGGGTTGGCAGCATCTGTGTCTGTGCACGCTCAAAGTATCGGGCGGCAGTATTCACTGGGTTTTTATCAAAACTCAGCAGATAGCCTGGGATATCATTCTTCTCTGCGGGACTACAGTCTGGAGCCTTCGTTTGATCTTCCAAAAGGAGATACAACCCGAAAGCAGAGCTGGCTGTATCGCAAGTTGTTTAGAGAGCACCTGCTGGAAGTAAAAGAGGACGACTATACTTTTTATGCAAGTTTCCTCCCGGATTTTCAGGTAGGCCACAGCAGTGTAAATGGTACAACATGGTTGAATACCCGGGGTGTAATAGCCGGTGGTACTATTGGAAAGAATCTCACATTCAGAACCGAGTTCTACGAAAATCAGGGAAAATTTGCAGCCTATATCGATGAATATGGCCGGGAAAATAAAATTGTACCCGGACAGGGACAATGGAAAGCATTTAATACAAATGCATTTGATTTCGCTTATTCATCAGCGCTCATAGATTATAAAGCAGGTCGTCATTTTGATTTCCAGCTGGGTTACGACAAGAATTTTATAGGCGATGGTTATCGTTCTATGTTATTGTCTGACGCTTCGTTCAATTATCCATTCCTGAAAATTATTGCTAACCTGGGCCGTGTACAGTATACGACTATGTGGGCACAGTTCGTAGATATGCAATATCCTAAAGCCTCTTATGATAATGGTTATAGGAAGAAATGGGGCGTATTTAATTACCTGGACTGGAATGTAAGCAAAAAGGTTTCCATTGGATTGTTTGAAGCGGTGATATGGCAGGACTCTGATTCTACCGGCAAAAGAGGGTTTGATGCCAGTTACCTGAACCCAATCGTTTTCCTTCGCCCGGTAGAATTCTCAGTAGGTTCTCCTGATAATGCGCTTTTGGGTCTCAACCTCAAGTATGCACCTTCTGCAAATAGTACCTTATATGGTCAGTTCATTCTGGATGAATTCGTGTTAAAAGAAATGACCAGCGGTACCGGTTGGTGGGCCAATAAATTTGGCGGTCAGCTCGGTTTCCGTTCCAATAACCTGTTTAAGGTACCAAACCTGAATGGCCTGACAGAGGTGAATGCTGCCCGTCCATATACTTATTCTCAGCGTACCACGCTCAATAACTATGGTCATTATAACCAGCCATTGGCACATCCGCTGGGTGCAAACTTCGTGGAGTGGGTCAATATTGCGGACTACCGGTACAAACGTTTCTTCCTGCGTGGACAAATTACATATGCGAAGTATGGTTTGGATTCTGCGGGAATCAATTATGGGAAAAACATTTTTGAGTCTTATAATACCCGTGCAGAAGACTTTGGTAACCACATAGGGCAGGGCCTGAAAACAACCCTCACCAATGTACAGGGTACAGTAGCTTACCTGCTGAACCCCAAATACAACCTGCGACTGGAAGCTTCTGTAACTGCCCGTCGGGAAAAGAACGATCAGTATACGAAGAGTGAGCTGATATTTAATTTCGGGCTGAGAGCCAGCTTCAGGCAGCTTTATTACGATTTTTAAATTATAACAGTAATATCTTTATAAACCCCGGGCCGGCCGCCCGGGGTTTTTTTATAACTTCGCCCCATGCATTATGTTACAGTAGAAGGGCTTACTAAGTCCTACGGCGCAGGCCCCTTATTTAAAGATATTTCTTTCCATATCGAAGAAGGTGACAAGATCGCCCTGGTGGCGCTGAATGGTACCGGCAAATCCACCCTGCTCCGCATTCTGTGCGGCCAGGAAACTCCGGATGCAGGCACTGTATGGATACACAAAGACGTAACAGTAGTCATGCTGGAACAGCAAAATGCTTTCAATCCCGAAGAAACCATCTCCCGCCATATATTCTCACAGAACCATCCTGTGCTATCTGCTATCAGGGACTATGAAATGCTGACCGAAGAAGGAGAGGAGCCGGACCTGGATAAGCTCACCAAGGCCATTGAGCGTATGGATGAGCTGAATGCATGGCACTTTGACTCCAAGGTAAAGCAGATTCTCGGTAAGCTGAATATTCACCATATGGAACAGCTGATGGGCAGCCTTTCCGGTGGCCAGGTAAAGAGAGTGGCGCTGGCCCGGGTACTGATCGATATCGGCTTTGAGCACAGGCATACCCTGCTCATTATGGATGAACCTACCAACCACCTGGATGTAGGCATGATTGAGTGGCTGGAAAACTACCTGGACCAGGAAAAAGTAACTCTGTTGCTCGTTACCCACGACCGCTACTTCCTGGATAGTGTGTGTAATGAAATCATGGAACTGGATCAGCAGCAGCTGTTCATCTATAAAGGAGATTACGAGAACTATCTCGAAAAGAAAGCGATCCGTGAAGAAATGAACAAATCCAGTGTGGAAAAGGCTCGCAACGTTTTCCGCAAAGAACTGGAATGGATGCGCAAGCAGCCTAAAGCCCGTACTACCAAGTCTAAATCACGTATAGATGCATTTGCCGAAGTAAAGGAAAAAGCCAGTGTAAGGCTGGAAAAACAGCAGCTGGAGCTGAATGTGAAGATGACCCGACTGGGGGGCAAGATCATTGAAATGAAAAAAGTCTACAAGGCTTACGGCGATTTACAGATCCTGAAAGGCTTTGATTATACTTTTAAGAGAGGAGAACGCGTAGGTGTGGTAGGCAAAAACGGGGTGGGGAAATCCACATTCCTCAACATGTTGCTGGGACTGGAACAACCTGATTCCGGAAAGATCAATACCGGCGAAACAATTGTATTTGGAAACTACGATCAGCGGGGCCTGGTTATAAAGGAAGATATGCGGGTGATTGAATTCGTGAAGAATATCGCCGAGAACTTTCCGCTGGCAGATGGTACAAAGGTAAGTGCCGCCCAGTTCCTGCAGTTATTCCTGTTCCCACCAGAGAAACAGTATACCTACATCTCCAAGCTAAGTGGTGGTGAAAAAAGGAGATTACACTTATTGAGCATACTCTTCCGTAATCCAAACTTCCTGGTACTGGACGAGCCTACAAATGACCTGGATCTGCCTACGCTGAGCATATTGGAAGACTTCCTGCTGGACTTCCAGGGATGCCTGATCATCGTGAGCCATGACCGTTATTTCATGGATAAACTGGTAGACCACCTGTTTGTATTTGAAGGACAAGGAGTGGTGCGTGACTTCCCGGGCAACTATACCCAGTATCGTGAGTGGGAAAAGGAAAAGCCGGAAAGAGAAAAAGAAGCTATTGAGCAGAAACCTGCGCCAGCACCGGCCACTGCTGCCCCGGCAGCTGCACCCGCTCGCAAGATGTCTTTCAAAGAAAAGCGTGAAATGGAACTGCTGGAAAAAGAAATTGCGGACCTGGAAAAAGAGAAAGCAGCACTGGACGAAAAAATGGCAGCAGGCAATGTGCCTTATGCGGAGCTGGAACCGATGGCACGCCGTGTAGGAGAGGTCATCGGCTTACTGGATGAAAAGGGGCTGCGCTGGTTAGAATTGAGTGAATTAAGTTAATAAATAAAAAGGCTGATCTCGCAGAGATCAGCCTTTTTATTTAATCTTTCTTGTCCCTGATTTCAGATGGTTTCAGGTATACTTTTTTACCTTTATTATCTACATAGTATTTCTTATCTTTTTTATCGATATAGACAGTCTGGCCCCCTGGACCTACCTTGCCTTTATAGGTCTTGTCAGTGATCTTACTGGCGCCTTTTACAGCAATAGAAGCGGTCTTATTACCCACTTTCTTTGCAGTACTGTCTATACCCTGAGCCAGGGTTGCATGGCTGCCGAGCAATGCAGCAGTACTAATGGCCATAGCCACTATACCTGCACGTATTGTTTTCGGTTTCATAATATCAGGTTTTTATACAGGGAATTATTCCAATTTTGATGCCAGTACACAAGCGGATGAGCTGGGCTGTAATGGATTAGGTTGGTAATGACGGATGCCTTTTCGCTGAATGATATATTTACAATACATTTGTTTTACATCATCAAAAAAAATAAAATCACTATGGCTAAGTTACCCAAGTTTATGATCGCAGATGATCCAGTAACGGATCCTGATAACGAATATATCTTCCATACAGAGCAGCCCCGGTTCTTTGCAAAACGTGTGGAAGAAGATGAAGAAAGTGCATACATCGACATCGTACATGAGATAGACAATGTAGAAGACTTCTTCAAAAACGATCCGGCTAAAAAAGAGGAGTTACTGGATGAACTGGAAAGCTGGTATTATGCTTACCTGGAATGGCTGGATGAAGATGAATATGGTGATGATGAAGATGACGAAGAATAGTCTGCAATAATTATTCGGGATAAGAAGCCAGCAATGCAAATTGCTGGCTTTTCTATTTACTATTTAACTAGATAGTAAACAGGTTTTTCTATGCAGGGGTGTTAAATTTATGCATAGACAAAAGTTTTGAAACCATGGAATACAGACAATTAGGAGGATCAGGATTAAGAGTACCCGTATTGAGTTTTGGGACAGCGACCTTTGGTGGTGGCAATGAATTTTTTAAAGCATGGGGTAGCACGCAGGTAGAAGAAGCGCGTCGCCTGGTAGATATCTGTTTAGAGGCGGGTGTCAATTTTTTTGACACGGCCAATGTGTATTCAGCAGGAGCTGCTGAAGAAATACTGGGCAAGGCCCTGAAAGGTCTGCGCGACCAGGTATTGATATCTACAAAAGCCACTTTCCCGCTGGGTGAAGGGGTGAACGATTATGGTTCTTCCCGTTTTAATCTCATTAAGAGCGCAGAAGCAAGTCTGAAGAGACTGGGCACCGATTATATCGATGTATATCACCTGCATGGTTTTGATGCCAATACGCCAGTAGAAGAGACGTTGAATGCCCTGAATACGCTGGTGCAGAGTGGTAAGGTGCGTTACATTGCCTGTTCCAATTTTTCCGGCTGGCACCTCATGAAATCTCTGTCGGTTTCTGAAAGATATGGCTGGTCTAAGTACATCGCACATCAGGCATATTATTCACTGGTGAACAGGGATTTTGAGTGGGAACTGATGCCCCTGGGTATCGACCAGCATGTGGGTACTATTGTATGGAGCCCGCTGGCAGCT
This sequence comes from Chitinophaga sp., assembly GCF_039596135.1. Classification (GTDB taxonomy): domain Bacteria; phylum Bacteroidota; class Bacteroidia; order Chitinophagales; family Chitinophagaceae; genus Chitinophaga. The sequence continues at coordinate 28,969 of NZ_JBCNKH010000053.1, read as the reverse complement.
GGCAGATTGAGTGGTAAATACCGCCGTAACCAGCCTGCCCCTGCCGATGCAAGGGTGGCACAGGGGGGTAGCCCAATTCCGGCATCTGCAATCGCCGACGAAGTGTTTTACAACATCATCGACGAGCTGGAAGCCATCGCCAAAGAAGTAGAGAAAACGGTAGCACAGGTAGCTATAAACTGGTTGCTGCAAAGGCCCACAGTTTCCAATATTATCATCGGTGCCAGAAATGAAGAACAGCTGAAACAGAATTTTGGAGCAGTAGGCTGGAACCTGACCCTGGACCAGGTAAAGCGGCTGGATAAGGTGAGCGAGGTACCGCCTGTATATCCTTACTGGCATCAGCGCGATTTCCCAATGCTGAATGCAGCGCCGAAATTGTACTAAAGCCACTATAAATGTAAAAGCCCTTAGAAAAATGCATCCGCATTTTTCTAAGGGCTTTTGCCATAATGACGAATGGTATCACTTTGATGATAACCGGATTTTTGTATATTTATTCGGTTTACTAACACTATTCAATCGCATGGGTGGGGCAGATACCAGTTTCAACCAAAACATGACAAGGCCACATTTGGATACCGTCTTCTTCCAGCGCATCGCAGCAGGTGATCAGACTGCATTTGCAGTTTTGGTCTCCCAATATTCTAAGATTGTATATAGCGTGGCATACAGGCTCACAAGGTCTGTTCCCCTCTCTGAAGAGATTGTGCAGGATGTATTTTTGAAGATCTGGCTGAAAAGGACAATGCTTGTAGATGTCGTGAACTTTCCGGCTTTTCTGCATACTGTTTCAACAAATATGATCTACAGTGCACTCCGGCAGCAACAAAGGGATGTACTGAGCATCAGCGCTACAGACCTGGAAGAGCGGCCACCTGCAGTGAATGCAACAGAAGAAGTAGTACAGGACCGGGAATATGCCGGCCTGCTGGAAAAGGCTATCCGCCGCCTACCAGAGCGGCAGCAGCAAACCTATATACTTATTAAAAAAGAAGGGATGAAAAGAGATGCAGCCGCTGCGGCTATGAACATCTCCCCGGAAACAGTGAAATCTAACCTGGAACAGGCCATGAAAAACATCCGGGCATTTTGCCTGGCCAACCTGGACATCCTGATGATTATTATCTGTCTGGCCTTTTAAAAAAATTTTTTTAAGCCATACCCCCCAAACTTATTTTTTAAGCGTCAATATTAATAATGGATTCAATTAACCGTCTGGAGGAATTATTTCATCGATGCATGAGTGAGCAGGCTACTGAAGAAGAAGTAGCTGAACTGACCCGCCTGCTGCGACTGCCTGAAAATGAGGAGAAAGCCAGGCAGTTAATAGAACAGGCTCACCAGACAGTGCCGGAAATGGAGCTGCCAATGAGTACCATTGCATCCATTACGACTGCCATATTCCAGGCTGAAGAAAAACAACAGCTGGTAGTGGCAAAGAAAAATAATTTACGCTGGGTGCGGCATGCAGCTGCAATTATACTGCTACTGGCAGCAGGTGGAGCATATGTATGGAAGTCATACTACAAGCCTAAACCAGCAGCCCTGGTACAACAGGTGCATGATATCATGCCCGGCGGAGATAAGGCAATCCTGACGCTGGCAGATGGTTCTACCATCGCGCTGGATAGTATGGGAAATAAGCAGATCGCAAAACAAGGGGGGACTTCTATTTTAAAAGCAGCAGGCGGCAAATTAACCTATAGTCCTGAAGGCAATAACAATGAAGTTTTATACAATAAAATCAGCACGCCACGTGGAGGCCAGTTCCAGATAACCTTGCCGGATGGAACGCAGGTATGGCTCAATGCCTTATCCTCGCTCCGCTTTCCGACAGCGTTTACCGGGAACAACAGAACAGTGGAACTAACCGGAGAAGCCTATTTTGATGTACAACAGAATGCTGCCAAACCATTCGTAGTAAAAGTTGCAGATATGCAAATAGATGTACTGGGCACAAGTTTCAATGTAATGGCCTATCCAGATGAAAAGAGCGTTCAGACAACATTAATGGCAGGCGCAGTAAAAGTCTCCGCCGCAGGGCAAACCAGGGTGTTACAACCTGGACAGCAAACACAGTTACAAAAAGATGGCAGGCTCGATGTGATTTCCACCACAGACACAGAGAGCGTAATTGCATGGAAAAACGGTTATTTTAAATTCAACCAGGCAGATCTACCAGGTGTAATGAGACAACTGGCCCGTTGGTATGATATCGACGTCAATTTTGAGGGGCCTATACCTGATTTTCGATTCGTAGGTGAACTTAAGAAGGGAGCTAGTTTATCAACCAATTTAAAGATCCTGAGTTATAGTCAGGTAAATTTTAAGATTGAAGGGAATACGCTAACAATTACTCCATAGCGGTCTATATCTATTAAATATCAAACCAAAAACTAAATCATTATGAGCAGTAATCAAATGAAACATTAACTATTTGTCTAAACTATTGTAAGCTTACTACTAAGTAAGCCGGGATCGCTGCAACAATCCCGGCTGGTAGTTCTGGCCTGGCTATACGGGTATAGCCTAACGAATCGTCATTTTTCTTAACCAAAACCGACTCAAGGTATGAATTTATCCATGCACGGCAAAGCCTGGCCTGGCAGCCGTTTTATGTCCTTCAAAATCGTAATAATCATGCGCCTTGCTATTTATCTGATATTAGCCAGCTGCCTGCAGATTCACGCAAAGGGGTTCTCACAGAAAGTATCATTTACCGGCAGGAATGTATCGTTGACACATGTGCTGAACTCTATTAAAGAACAAACCGGGTACCTCTTCTGGTACGATGCCCGTTTGCTCGACAATGTACACCTCATGAACGTCACATTAAAGGATGCTTCAATTGAGGAGGCGATGTACGTAAGCCTTAAAGATCAGCCCATCACTTTTAAGATAGAGGACAATACGATTGTATTGAGCCCTAAAAAAATAATTGATCCTGTAATATCGCCCCGGCAGATCATCACAGGTATTGTGAGAGATGAAAAAGGTACACCGCTGCCTGGTGTATCTGTGCGTGTAAAAGGCGCACAAAAAGGAACTTCGACAAAACCAGATGGTAGCTTCGAGCTGGATGCCCCGGCTGGAGCTACCCTCGTATTTTCTTTTGTTGGTATGGAGCAGAAAGAGGTGGTTGCAAATTCAGGCGAACCGCTCAAAATAGTGCTCGTATCCAAAACAGGTGCACTGAACGAAGTGGTAGTAACCGGGTTTGGAGACCGTAACAAAGGAGAACTGGGTTATAGTGCGGTAACTGTATCTGGTTTGGATGTGCAGAAAGCAACCCCTATTAACCCGATTGCAGCCCTGCAGGGTATGGTACCGGGCTTACAGGTACAATCAGGTACTGGTGGCCCCCAGGGTACTACCCGTTTCCTGATCAGGGGTAGCGCTTCTCTTGATCCTTATGGTAACCAGCCACTGGTAGTAGTAGACGACATCATCATGGACCAGGATGTGATCATGCCTAACAAAGGAAGTGACCAGGATATGGGTAACATCCTGAAAGACATTAACCCCGATGATATAGAATCTGTCACCGTACTGAAAGGTGGCGCTGTGACTGCCTTATATGGCAGCCGTGCTTCCAATGGTGTGATCCTCATCAAAACTAAAAAAGGATTTAAGCAAAAAGGCTTAGGTGTGAATGTGAGTGCTGATCTCTATGCAAGCACGCCTTATAAAACAGTTGACTTCCAGAATCAGTTCGGTTCAGGTTATGGTCTGAGCGATTTTGTTACTGATGCTGATGGCAACCTGACTATAAATCCTAATACTTATGGTTACAACTTTGGCCCTGAAATGACAGGCCAGACTGTAATTGACATCACCGGTAAAACCATCAAAAATAATCCGCGCCCGCATAACATTCTGGATGCATTCCGCACGGGTATCACCAGGAATTTTAACGTAGGATTGTCCAACGGTAGTGAACTGGGTACATACAGGGTATCTTATTCTAACCTGTATTCAGAAGGTGTAACTCCAAACAATGATCTGAAAAGAAATAACCTCACCTTTCGTGGAACTACCAAAATTGCGAATGTACTGACTGTAGATGCAAACATGACTTATGTACAGAGCAGCGCCCTGAACCCTGCAAACACAGGTAGCACCTATGGTACCATGAAGAACTTTGTATATGGCGGTACCCGTAACTACGATACCAAGTACTGGATGAACAACTATATAGACAAGGCAAACGGTGGTGTGAACAACAACGACGTGAGCGGATTGACATGGTATGTATGGTACCCGATGTACCAGAACAAAATGACACAGGTAGAAAATAACTTCAGGGGAAGTCTGAACCTGAAAGCAGATTTAGTCAACCACCTCAGATGGGAGGCGCTTGCAAATGTAAACTACATCGGTACTGAATATGAAAATAAAGTAAGAGGTAAAGATGAAGGCTTCGGTAATCCGTTTTATTCTACCAGCACTAATAACAAAAGAGTAGAGCGCTACATGTCTAATCTGACTTATACCAATGACCTCTCTCCAACCCTGACCCTGGTAGCACAGGCGGGTGGCGAAATCGATAAGGGTATTCAGAAATCCATGTATGCTGAAATGAATGGTTATATACTGCCTGATATCTATCGCCTTTCCAACTCTTCAGGTACACCAAAAGTAACTGAAGACGCGCCTAACCAATATCAGACCAGCTCTGCATTTGCACAGGCTACACTGGGTTACAAACAATACCTTTATTTAAACCTCTATGGCAGAAATGACTGGAATTCTACACTGGTTTACAACGATGGACATGGTAATTATTCCTATTTCTATCCTGGTGCAGATATCTCCTGGATCTTCACTGATATGCTCAAATTGCCGGCAGCATTTGATTATGGAAAGTTCCGTGCGTCTTTTGCCAGTGTAGGTGGCGGTACATCTAATTATAAAGCGAATACAGGTGCTTACTCTGCAAATACAACCTATGTAAATGCTGTGGGCGACAATGTGGCGAACTATAGTTATTCATCCAATACATTGCCAAACCAGGCATTATTACCCACCCGCTCTAACAAGTTTGAAACAGGTCTTGAACTGAAACTCTTTAAGAACAGGCTGGGAGCAGATATCACCTTCTACAACCAGGATAGCAAAGCACAGATCATCAGTTTCTCTGCACCTATTGAATCTGGTGTAAACGCTACACTGATCAATGGCGGTAAGGTACGTAACCGTGGCTGGGAAATAAGAATCAACGCTACACCTGTTAAAACAAAGAACTTCTCATGGGATACCTACTTTAACTATACCCGCAATAGAAACAAGGTATTGACCCTGCCATATGGATTAGATTATGTAACACTGGGTAGCGGCGATGGTTTCTCTGTAATTGCTAAAAAAGGGGGTGACTATGGTACAATCATCGCTAACTACGGATATGCACTGTACAATAGCCCCGATGGCAAGCATGCTGAAAACAATGGTAAGCATGTAATCACTACTGCAGGTGCTAAGAGTTCTTCTTATTATGTACGGGCACAGAACTATGCTGACGGTATCTCCAAAAACCCGGCAGTAGGTAATATCACCCCGGATTTCCTGGGCAACTGGCGCAACAACTTTAACTACAAAAGCTGGCAGTTAGGTTTTGTACTTGACAGTAAGTTTGGTGGTAAGGTGTATTCCTTTACACACGACCTGGGTAGCTGGCTGGGTAGCATGAAGAGCACTATTCCAAACAGGAATGCCAAACTGGGTGGTAAGAAATATACCAACTCAGCAGGTGTAGAACAGGAAAATGGTGTGATCATCGATGGTGTATATAAAGATGGTACTGTGATCACCGGCCTGGATGGTGCCTCACATGACATCTCCGGTATGACCATGAAGGATGTATATGCCAATGGATGGATCAACCCAACAAGTGCTTTCGCCTATTATCAGAACACACACAGCTGGGGAAATGGTATCCGTGAATCTTCTATGTTTACTTCATCCTGGATATCGCTGCAGCAGGTAAGCCTTACTTACGATATGCCGGCTAAGGTGGCCAATAAATTTAAAATGAATGGAATGCGTCTTTCCATTATTGGCAACAACCTGATGTACCTGTACAACAGTGCTAAAGACCATATCAATCCGGATAACCTGAACAGCAGCGGATCTGATGCATTCCAGGAAGTATCTGCTATGCCTTATATCCGCAATATAGGTTTCCAGATCTGGGGTAGCTTCTAATTTTAAAAGTAAACTTGTTAAAGATGAATATCACGAATAGATTCAAATATATATTCCTGCTGCTGTTGATACCGGTTTTGTTTATCGGGTGCAGCCGCGAAAAGTTTGCAGAGATGAACACTGATCCGGACGATCTGTTAAGTATCAATCCGGAAACAGAATTTACTTCTGCTTTATTAGCCATGAACAGTAATGATTACGAATATTATTACGATCATAACAGGGCCATGTACTACTGGACACAGTCCTTTGTAACATTGAATGGCGCTTCGTCTACAGTGTATGATGGTTCTGGTAACCTGAACCAGCGTTATAGCAACTTTTATAATAGAGTAGGTAATCAGCTGGTGGATGTACAGCAGCTGATCGAAAAGATGTCGGGCGATCAGCGTGAAAAGTATACTTACCTGTATGCAATATCATACATTCCGCTGGCTTACTATGCAGCCTATGTATCTGATGTACAGGGCAGCATCGCCTATTCTCAGGCATTCAAGGCAAGGTATACCGGCTTGCTCACGCCCACTTACGATACACAGGAAGACTTGTTTACCAACCTGCAGGTAAAACTGGATAGTGTTGTACAGGTATTAAAATCTACGCCCTCAGTGGCACAGGTAGATCTGAGCGCTGCTGATGTAGTATATGGTGGTGATGCCAAGAGCTGGATCAAGGCGGCAAACAGTCTGCGCTTAAGGTTGGCTATGCGCCTGATAAACAGGGACCCTGATAAAATGAAAACACTGGTAGCAGATATCCTCTCTGACGATGGTGGATTGATCAGCTCCAATGAAGAGAACTGGCAGTTCGTAGGTGGTATAAACTTTGCAGTTGGCGGTAACTATAACCCCCAGAGCAATGGAGACGTATCAGGCTCCAGGAACCTGATTGATTTTATGTGGACTACATCTGATCCACGTATCAGGATATTCTTCCAGAAATCTGATTTTACGAAAGACAAATTTGATTCGGCTCAGGCACAGGGTAAACTGCCTGCTACATTAGTATGGGATGGACAATTGTATAGGGGGCAGTTTGCAAACCCAGCTGCTTCGTCAGTATCTTCCTACAGTTATTATTTTTCAGATATTTCTTACAGCTATAAAGGCGTAGCCACCGCAGACAGATGGGTGTCTAATATCCAGGACAGGTTGTTTTACAATCCTGAAACCAAGGCTCACATTACATACCCTGTTATCACTTATGCCGATGTATGCTTTATGCGTGCCGAGTTGGCTGTAAGAGGTATTACCAGTGAAGATGCGTCGAGCCTGTATGCTGCCGGTATAGCAGCATCTATCAAAGCCTATGATGCAATGGGGAATAATGCAGACCTGAGTGATTATACTGCACTGGGTGCTTCAGAGATAGATGATTATATTTCGCAAACGGGCGTGGCATATGATCCTGCTAATGCATTGGAGCAGATCTGCATTCAGGAATACCTGAACTGTTTCAAAAATCAGAATGAAGCATGGGCCACTATCAAGCGTACCGGTTATCCCTCTATGACAAGTAGCATCCTTAAAAGAGAGAGTGTGGTAGTAGATGGCGATACGAAGACGATGCCAAGACGCTTTATTGTTAGTTACCCTTCAGTATCTGATCTGAACTATACTAACAGGTTAAATGCAATTGAGGAGATGAAGAAGGATGCCGGTTTCAGTACCCCGGACGATATCACCGGCCGGGTATGGTGGGATACTTCTAATTAATAATTTTACCGGTGGCTATAATTTTTGGCCACCGGGATTTTTAAATTAAGCGATGTATGAGGTTATCTGTTTTACTTTTATTGATCTGTAATTTTGCAGTTGCGCAGGATGTGCAGCAATATCTGAAGCAGGTACGAACACCGCTGGTAGCCATTGTATGGCTATCGCCGGAATGCCCGTTGTGTAAGAATTATACTAAACCATTGAATGAGCTGAACCGGAAATATGCTGGTACAGTTACCGTGGTCGGGGTCTTTCCCGGGCATTGGTATACACAACAGGATTACACAGCATTTCAGAAGAAGTATAAGGCCTTTTTTCCATTGTTAACTGACAAAAAAAACAAATTAGGTAAGCAACTGCATGCCACTGTAACGCCGGAAGTATGCCTCCTGGACAGCACGGGAAAAGTGTTGTACCAGGGTGCAATTGATAACTGGGCTACAGCACTGGGACAAACTAAAACCATCCCGGCAACCGAGCATTACCTCGAAGATGCAATTACACATGCCATGGCGGGAACAGCCATATATCCGGCTGTTACCAAACCAGTGGGCTGTTATATTAATGACAACTGATGAGAGCACTAATTTTATTGATGGTGATATTATTGCCTGCACGCCTGTTGCTGGCACAGACATATGCAGATGTACAGCCTGTGTTTGCAACACGGTGTGTGGGTTGTCACCATACGGGGGGATCGGCACCGTTTTCATTAGCCACTTATGAAGAAGTGAAGAGAAGAATTTCGTTTATCAAAGAAGTCATCAATACGGGATACATGCCTCCTTTTAAGGCGGATGTGCACTACCGGGATTATGCCAATAACCGCATCCTGCTCCCTGAAGAAAAGAATGCGATTCTGAACTGGATTGGTAATAATGCACCAAAAGGGAAAACCCCGGCGCCAGCAAAAATTCCAGCTGCTGATACCTCAGCGCCCGATCTAATCCTGAAAGCAGACAAACCCTATACCGTGAAAGGCGATAACCAGGAAAGATTTGTTGTATTCAAAGTGCCTTTTGAACTGAAAGATACTGCTAATATTGAGCGACTGGAATTATACACCAATAACAAGAAAGTCATTCACCATATCAATTATGGTTTTTATGCCGTGGAAGATGCCGGCAATGACATCCATGTTGCCCCTTCCTTTGTGGAAGCAGATACGGATACCGCAGGCCTGGAAGCAAAAAGGTACGGACCATTGAAGCGCCATATGGTGTACTATTCCGGATGGATACCCGGTACGACCGAAGAATTTTATCCTAAACAGTTCGGGTGGGTACTGCCTAAGCGGGGTGTCGTGATATTAACAGTACATTATGCCGCGATAGCAGCAGATGAAGTATCTGCTGTAGGGGTGAAGTTATTCTATAAGAAAGGACCTGTACAGCGTAAGGTGCAGATCATCAGCCTTGGCTCCGGCGGTATAGCCGAAAGAGATATTCAACCCCGGTTTGTAATCTTCCCCAACCAGGTAAGCACGTATACCCTGAAAGTAAAAACGCAGGAGGCGCAGTCTGTTATGTATGTATGGCCACATATGCATCTGTTAGGTAAGGAGTTTAGAGCTTATGCCGTGACGCCGGAGCGTGATACCATTCCATTGGTACATATCCCCGCCTGGGATTTTCGCTGGCAGGAACTGTATCGCCTGCAGCACCTGGTCAAAATACCTGCCGGGTCTGTGATTCATATGGTCGGGGTGTATGATAATACGGCGGGCAACCCTATGAACCCAAATTATCCGCCAAAACTGGTGATGTCCAGTGGCGATATGAGGGCCAATGAGGAGATGTTTACCCTTATGATGATCTATGTGCCGTATGAGATGGGGGATGAAAAGATTACATTATGATTGACGGTCAAGCCCCTGACTGACCAGAAAAGATTCCTTTTCCAGCCAGTCAACAGGGGTTGGTATGGGGCTAAATAGCGTTATCAATTCATCACGCTTTGATAGAAATTTAAAAGGGGGTGTTTACTAAGTATTGTTGGGGCCACAAATATGAATGCGCTTACGAACAAATCTTTCTTCGCACGAAGAAAGGGGATTAATTTCACTACAGGAGAATAGGCCGCTATGCTGATATTCAATTGCAGGGTAAAGAAAGGACAAATCGCCCAGATCTGTATAAAATGAGCGTCTACAAAGTGTATACAGGGTATTAATTTGTTGTTATGCGATAAGTTTTACTCGTTGATTTTCAGTTTTTTATTTAATCTGGCCTTTGCCTGCCGCACACTTGCTGCCTCGATGTTTAGCAGGGCTGCAATCTCTTTTGTAGACAGGTTGATGTGGAAATAGGCATATAATCTCAGCTCATTATTGGTGAGATTGGGGTGTTTGGATTTCAGTTTTTCAAAAAAACCGGGGTGTACCTGCTCAAAATGTAACCTGAATTTATCCCATTCGGCATCCAGGAATTTGTGATCTCTCAGGGATGATTTGATTGATTTTATACCAGGGTATAATTCGTCGATGTCGTGAATTTGTTTCTTCAGGTCATCCAGCAGTTTGTTTTTCTGATAAATGTAGAGACTATTACTTACCAGCTCCCGGTTATTGGTATCCAGTTTCTGTTGTAATAAATCATTTCTGTCTTTTTCGGCCTGCATGGCCAGGGAGATCTGCTCATTTTCTTTTTCAATGAGCCAGTGGTGGTGTTTGCTTTGGGCAATGTCTGTTTCCAGTCTGGCTATTTCATACTCTTTGGCATCCAGTTCCTCATGGATGGTCTTGATGCGGGTGACCAGTACCATGGTAAAGGTGATGATCTGGGAAATGATAGCGATCTCCGGCAATAAGGAGCTGTTATTGGAATAAGTAGGTGTAGAATTAATGATGAAATACACTGCCAGTCCGGTGGCAAATACAATCGGCAGCACATTCGCCACCATGAACACGCCGGCAGCCCGGATTCGTTTTTTGTAAGCTATTATGCTGGTAATCAATATACTTAAAGAAAGTGCACAGATGAAGATATCATCGTACAGCAGGGTATAATTGTCCAGGTAATACCAGCCGGAAATGGTAATGGTAGCCGGAACTATTTCAAAAAGGATATACCCGATCAGCAAAAAACGCAGCATCCGGTCGTAACCTGGCAGCAGCTCTTTGGTCCGCAGGTAAGAACGGGTTAGTTGAATAAGTCCTGTAAAGATGATGATACAACCGATATGTAAAAAGAACGAGTTCAGGTCGTACATATATACCGTACCATCGGGCATAGACCTGAGCTGGTAGCAGGAGAGGGGGAGCAGCCGGGTGGTAAAATGCTTGAAGGAGGTGATGAATATCATTGCCCCCAGTTGCACTACGAGGTACCAGATATTGACCCGGTCATGCAGCTGGAACCAGGTATATAAATTATAAGCAGCAAAACAAGCCAGCAGTGAAATGGTGATGATCCATGAAATATACAGGAAGTGGTCCCGGTTGGAGGCGGCTATTTCCTTTTCCAGCCGGATGACGGGATGAACTTTATATCCATAACGTTGTAATTCCTGTAAATCTATTTGCAGGTGCAGCGTAGTAGTGGTGTCGCCCTGCAAAGTAAGGTGTATTTCCCCCCTTTCCCGCTGGCGGGAGGGAATGGCCGGTCCTGCTTTGTACGCCTTCCCATTTATATGCAATGTATAGTTCAGGGGTTCGGAGAGCGAAAACCGATATTTTTCATTGTTGGGATAGGGGTTCCCCACTATTATCCGGGCAGAATCAATGCTGATTTCCAGAATTGGTTCATTGTTCAGATAATGTATTTTAGATTGCGCGCGTGCACCCAGCGTAGCGAACAGCAATAGTATAGGAAATAAATGATTGGCAACTCTCGATGGCATATTGACCCTAATAGTAAGGTAAGGTAGATGATAATCAGCGAAAAAGCAAAATGAGAAATGTAACCTACACTTAACACACGTCCAATAATAACTAGCTTGTAATTCGTATAATTTAACAACCAAAATCTCACACACCATGTCGATCCGGAATTGTTTATTAACACTCATGTTAATTTTATGTCTACCTATGTTCCTACTGGCGCAGGAAACAACCTCAGAAATTCACGGTATCATTACCGACGGCCAGACTGGAGTACCAGGCGCTGTCATCACAGCTGTACACAACCCCACCGGCACCCGCTATGTAACCACCAGCCGTCAGGATGGTCGTTACAACTTTGCCAACGTGCGTGTAGGTGGCCCGTACACCATTTCTGTGACCTACATCGGGTATGGTGACCAGCACCTGGATAACATCAATCTGTCGCTGGGCCAGGAGTTCACTGGCAATTTTACCCTCGCCCCCGATACCAAACAATTGGGCGAAATAGTGGTGAAAGGCAAACAGGATAAAACCTTCAACAACAGCCGCACCGGTTCCCAGGAAATCATCAGCAGGGACCAGTTGGAAAAACTACCCACCGTCACCCGCTCTGCACAAGACTTTACCCGCCTCGAACCTACCACCAGTACTGTAGCGGCCGGCCAGAGCTTTGGCGGCAGAAGCCCCCAGTACAACAACTTTACGGTAGATGGTGCAAACTTCAATAACTCCTTTGGCCTGTCAGGCACCCTGGGTGGTCAGACCAGTGCACAGCCTATCAGCCTGGATGCGATTGAACAGGTGCAGGTGAACGTATCGCCTTACGATGTACGACAGGGCGGGTTCTCCGGCGCCGGCGTGAATGCCGTAACCAGGAGCGGTACCAATACCCTGAAGGCATCTGTATACACTTATATCAAAGGTGCGGGTACACAGGGTTATAAGGTGGGCAACAGCCAGGTGAATAAAACCCCGCTGTCCTTCAATATCCGCGGTCTTTCCCTAGGTGGGCCTATCATTAAGAACAAACTGTTCTTCTTCGTGAGTGTAGAATCTTCCCGTCAAACGGCGCCTGCTACCAGCTGGGTACCCTCCGATGCTACGCACCCTGCCAATGCCAGCGCTGGTGTATCGCAAGCCAATGCAGATACACTCAATGCCCTCGCTGCTTTCCTGAAGTCAAACTTCGGTTATGACCCAGGTGCATTCTCCGGTTATTCTTTCAAAACAAATAGTGATAAGATCACCGGCAAGATCGACTGGAACATCAATGAAAAACATTCATTGACGGTGAAGTACAACTACCTGAAATCATTCACCGACCAGTTCGCGAGCAACAGCCGTCCTGCAGGTGTTACAACTGGCCAGCCGGGCACGAACTCAATGCCATTCTTTGGTAGCGGTTATGTGATCAATAATAACTTCAACATCTTTATCGCTGAGTTGAACTCACGGTTCAGCAATAGAATATCCAACAAATTCCAGGTGGGATACACTGCACTACGCGACTTCCGCAAGCCTAATTCCAGCTCTGCCACCTTCCCGCTGGTAGATATCCTGAACAATGGGAATATCTATACCACCTTCGGATACGAACCTTACACTTACAACAACGTATTGAATACAGACGTATTCCAGATCTCAGACATCTTTACCTACTACACCAGTGCACACGAAATAACAATAGGTACACAGGACTATTACCGGAAGTACCAGAACGCATTTGCTCCCGGCTACCAGGGCGCTTACCAGTTCAATAGCCTCACAGACTTTTACAACAGTGTAACCAATGGTGCTGCCAATGCAAAAAGCTATTACCTGCAATACTCTGCACTGAAAGATGGTTCCTTCCCCTGGGCATATGCAGGATCTACTGAACTGGGGTTATTTGCACAGGATAAATGGAGGATCAGTGACAGGTTCACCTTCACTTATGGGGTACGATTTGACATGACGATCTACAAACAATCTTTCACTGACAACCCTGATTTCGACAAACTGGCCTTCAAGGATGGCGTAACTTACAACATTGGTAAAGCCCCTGGCAATGCAGTATTGATCTCTCCACGCGTCGGTTTCAACTATGATGTAATGGGCGACAGAACCCTGCAGTTAAGAGGTGGTTTCGGTATCTTCTCCGGTCCGCCACCATTTGTATGGCTGAGCAACCAGGCTAGTAACAACGGTATTCAGTGGGGTTCCTTCACTACTTCGAATGTGGCCTTCAGTGCTGACCCGAATGCATACCGCCCTGCATCTGCATCCGCTAATACTGCTTACAGTGTAGTGCTGACAGACAAGAGTTTCAAATATCCATCCGTGCTGAAATCAAGCCTGGCTGTAGATAAAAAGATACAGGACTGGGTATTCACAGTAGAAGGTACATATACAAAAGATATCAATGCCGTCTACTTCTCCAATATCAACCTGAACGAGACCAATGGCTATGCATTGACGAATGGCGGGGATAAACGTATAAGGTATAATACATCGCTGACTACCACACTGAATACAAGCAATAAGTATTATGCCGATGGTAGCTCACTGGCCAGCCCTAATATTGGTAACGGTATCCTCATGAAGAATACCAACAAGGGTTATACTTACAATATAACAGCACGAATAGAGCGCACTTTTGGTAACCTGTACACCAGCGTAGCTTATACACATGGTGATGCAAGAAATACTTCCGAAACCGGCAGCACTGCTTCGTCTATGTGGAGTGCACGTGCAGTAAGTGCAGATCCTAATGCTGCTAACCTGGCATATGCTGCTTACAGAATGCCCAACCGTGTGATAGCGATGGCATCTTACAAGGTATCTTATGCAAAGTATTTCTCTACTTCATTCGGTGCTATATTTGAAGCTGCGCCTGCCGGTACGGTTTCTTACATCTACAATGGTGACCTGAATGGCGATGGCTTTAATAATGACCTGATCTATATTCCAAAGAGTGCTTCCGATATTAACCTGATCAATGTAGGCTCTTACAATGCCACTACACATACCGGTTCTACTACAGGTACTGCTACTGATCCAAGAACGGCTTCACAGATCTATACACAGCTGGACAACTTCATCAGTCAGAACAAATACCTCGCATTCCATCGTGGAGAAACCGCAAAGGCAAATGCAGCTGTATTACCTTACTACAAAAAGCTGGATGTAAATATCACGGAAGATATCTCTGTAAAAACAGGAAAAGACAGGCATACATTGAGACTGTCTCTCGATGTTATCAATGTGGGCAACTTCCTGAACAGGAACTGGGGTATAGTACAAGCCGCTACCGTCAACAACTTCCTGAAGTTTGAAGGGTTGGCCGATGATGGTAAGACACCATTATTCTCGTTCCCATATGCTGATTCAAAAAACCAGGTGCCCTATGTGAATAGCTATGCAAACAACACGGCTATTCTCTCAAGATGGCAGATGCAGTTTGGTATCAGATACCTGTTTAATTAATTAACTAAAGCAAAACCCTCTTCTAGAGAAGAGGGTTTTGTTTTAGTTCTTTGTAAATGCCAGCGAAGCCCTGGTATTCCAATATGCAATATACAAAGTGCCTATGATGGAGGGGAGCATCCAGGTAATCAACGTTTGTATATGCAAACCCGCTACCATAAAGGCTGTAATAGAAGCGATCAGCGCCGCCACCATCCTGCCTATATGACTACTGAGCCATGCGTTTTTCTTCTCTTTAAAAAACCTGAAAGTGTAAAAATCCTTTAGTGTCATATACAGGCCAAACCCACCAAAGAAAGCAAACAATACTGCATTTCCGCCTTTGTGTGTAGTAACCTGGTAAATGCCTATCAGCAGCATGAGAACAGAAGCAATCAACATGGTGCCTGATATTGTCTTATCAATCGTATCAGCACTACTCTTGCTATCACCTCTGAATGTCAGCGCGCGGTTGCCTGCCAGTACCAGGTAAATGGTAAATACCCCGATCAGGAATAAGAACAGGTTCTCATGCCCCGGCATTCGTGCTATTACCAGCGATATCAGCGAACTGATGACCATCGAATAAGAAAAAGTTTTGCCACTGTTTCTATGTAGCCTGCTGCCTTTTTTTACGCCTATACTGGCAATGCCGCTGATGAGCCCAATTCCACCACACAGTGCATGTATATAGATAAGAACTTTTACGAGCGTTTCCATGGTAATAACGATTAGTGGTTAATTACATTTGGCCAGGTATCTTTCAGTCTCTGCCAGGCCCCAGTGTGGATATAAGTCTGCCGGTTTCTCTGCTTTAAAGAGTTGTTCTGCTTTTACAAACAGTGGTTTTGCTTTTTCCTTTCCGCCACCTATGTATTCAGGTTTGCCAAAGGTAGAAGCACCGTCCAGGAAGTAAAGGCGTGGGTTGTTCGGATCCAGTTTGTATCCTTCCTGCAGGTAAGTATAAGCTTTGATGCCGAAGGTTTTAAACCGTTCCATGGGGTTTACCAGCATCTGGATAGTCGCAGCCATATTGCGGATAGTGCAGAGCTCTGCATTTTTCTGAATAGCTTCTCCCTTTGCTGCCAGGTCGTTGGCTTTCTGGCCGATGGCATCCCTGTCAGATTTTGGATCACTAAACCCGATGCGTGTTTGCGCCAGTGCAGCATAATAATAAGGCAGCCACTGTGTTTTTTCGGCATCCCCAATGCGTTCAAATGCCTGTGATACGGTAGCGAGTTGTTCAGTGGTTTTAGCAGAATCGAGTAGCTCGATGTTATGTTGCATGGCAGCCACATACTTTGTGCTCTGTGCATGGGCACCAATGGTGACCAGTAAAGTTAGGGCTAAGATGATTTTTTTCATGGTTATATTTTAAAGGTTATCAATAGCGTCTTGTCTTCTGTCTATGCCCCAGTTCAGGATCAGCCCCACGAAGAAAGTGCGTTTGGCTGGTGGCAGAATGGGTTGTTTTACCAGGGCATTGTAAGAGTAGTTGTATCCTGATATGTTAGTACGCCCAAGCAGATTGGTGGCAGAAGCATATAGGATGGCCGATGCTTTACCAATCGTGGTCAGGTGATAGATGCTCATATCCAGTGTCTGGTAGCCGTTCGTTTTGCCCTGATCTTTGATGTAGTAGGCGGTGCCGGTGCTATCGGGAATGATGGCGTAGTACGGCCTGCCGGTAGCAAAGGTGTAGGTAAGACTTACACCTGTACCAATGTTGGTAAAGAAGCGTTTTACTGAAGCGGTGCCAGTGTGATTGGCTGCAATATTAGGCATCAGTGCTGTCGGATAATTCAGGTAATCACGTTTGGTATCCAGGTAGGAATAGCTGATGCTGTAATCCAGGTGTTTGAACGAAGTCTTGTCACGGTAGTACAGTTCAATTCCTTTGGCATAACCACTGCCGCTGTTGCTATACGAAGGCACAGTTTTAACCAGGTCTTCATATTTCTTGTAGAATGCTTCCACTCTCAGGAAGGTACCGCGTACCTGCCGCTGGTAGTTGATGATATAGTGAGTGGCTTGGGTATAATCGAGCGATGAGGTGATCTGCAGGTAAGTGTTTTCGGGTTTCTGATAAAACTGTCCGAAAGCTGCAGAGATGGTAGATCCTTTGCCCATCCTATAGGCCAATGAGGCACGGGGTGCCACTTTGGCCTTTTGAAGGATGGAAGAATATTCTGCCCTGACGCCGATAGTAGCCACGAGCGAATTCGTAAAGTAAAGTTCTGTTTCAGCAAAGCCGGCCGTCAGTTGATCCGGAAGGTCTTTACTGATTTGATTATAATGGAAATTATACGAAGAATACCAGTATTCACCACCAAAGCGGATGGCATTCAGGTTGCTGAATTTTTTCTCTATCACAGCTTTGCCCTGCACCATGCTTTCGCTTCTGTCTAGTCTGAAATTCACAGTATCCAGCCAGTATTTTTCAAAGGAATGCTGCGGTATATTCTTTTCATTTTGCAGCTGACTACTAATGCTGTCATGAGTGATGCTGTAGCTGGCGGAGAGTGTCATTTTCCAACCATCTCCCAGGTTCTCTTTCCAGCTGAGGGCATTGAACCAGGTATAGTTACTGAGGGTAATCGCATTCTTCATATTTACGGTATCAATGTTGAGAGTGCGTACGCCCAGTTTATTATAACTGAAAGTAGTGTAGTATTTTATCATTCCGTTTTTGGTCTTGATGCGGAAGTTCGCATCTGCATTGTGATACCGGGGACGGATAAAGTAATCAGGTGTTTGTTTCACCAGTGCATAATACAGGCTGGTGTTGGTATATTGATAGTTAAAGCCAAAGGAAGACTTGCCATTCTTTGCAAGTTTTTGCACACCCAGGCTATTCTGGATAGGAGAGATGAAGGCATTGGCTTCTGATTGCTGTGGCAGATCGATGGTCTCCATAATCAATACGGAGCTGAGGGCCTGTCCATACAGGGCGGAATAGCCACCGGTACTGAAGGCAAAGCCTTTGAACAGGGTAGCCGGGTATCTGCCACGGCTGGGTATATTGGATGCACTCAGGTAATAAGGTCTGTTCACCAGCGAGCCGTCTATGAACTGTTTTGCTTCATAGCTATCACCGCCTCTTACAAAGAGACCTTCCTGGTTACTGATTTGTTGTGCACCGGGCAGGGTATTTACAGCCCGGGAAATGTCTGCATTGGCGCCAGCCGTCGTTTGCACGTCCAGCGAACTTAATACTGTAAGGCCTTTTTTGCCCATGCCTCCTCCAAATGCGCCGGCGGTGACCGTGACGGCATTTAGTTCACTGATCTTTTCCTTAAGGGCAAATGCTACCTGTACGGGCTGACCTCCCAGGGTGATGGTTTGTTCTTTGGTTTCATACCCTGTGGCCGAAGCGACCAGTGTGAAAGTACCTTTTTCTGTGGTACGGATCCGGAAATGCCCGGTAGAATCAGTAGTGGCACCATCATAGGTGTCTTTGAGCGCGACAGATACACCGGGTATTGCCTGCTTTTTATTGTCAGTAACCGAACCGGTTATTTGCGCCTGCCCAAGGGCCACGGTGGTTAAAAGCAGGAACAATATGGTAAGTATCTTTTTAGGCATACATGCAAGAATTGTAGTGGGTTAATTTAATTTGGATGCGTGCAGGTCCTTTATTCTCCCTATTTCTATATTAAAGAGCAGGAAACTCACGGGTTTATTTAAATATCCTACATTGGCTAATTGCCTGGGCAGTATATCCAGCACATAGTCATACGGATATTTGGTTACGAAAACGTATACAATGTCCTTCTGGAAAATGTCGTCAAACACCAGGTTTTCTATACCTGAAATACTGACGTCTATAAAAACTATATCCGGAGCGGACTTTCTGATGGTGGTCAGTATGTCGGAGGCTTTAGTCAATTTGGCGATGAGCCTGATTCCATCCGTCTGACTGATATAGTATTCCAGCATATCAACACTGAGCGGGTCTTCGTCTATTATGATGCAGGTCAAAAACATTGCTGGTAGATAATTAATGAAAAAAGAGATTAGGCGGTTACAGTCGCTAAGCTGGATACACCGGTAGGCAGGGTATTGATAGAAGAGTAATTGTTGCCCTGGCCATTTGAACCTTTGCCGCAACCGCAGGCGTTCAGCTTGCTGATGATTTCTTTGTTCAGGCTCAGATTTGATTGCTTGCCGGTGGTTTGTTTTACTTGTTTCATAGTGGTAGTTTTTTTTGGTTTTTTGTTGTTGATTACGATACAAACTTTCATCTTTTCCCGCCGGCCAAAAATTCTTTTAGACCAAAGTGATGTCTTACCCAACGAAATGATCACACCCTGGGCATCAAGGATTTTGAAAATTGGGAAAATCGGGGTTTACAAGGGGTAACTTTAGGGGTATACTCATCAAAATTTGGGCTGGAAAACCCCCTTACATAAGGAATTACGCCAAAAAAAACTTATCTTCATAGGAGAGTGTAGCATTTGACCCAAACTGAAGACGCTGATTTCTAATTGTTTAGAGGAGGACATGAAACCAAGACCCTTAGATTTTACCCGACTACTTATCCCGGAGAATGTAAAGTATGTACACATTGTATTCTGGTGTATTATGTTGATCCTGTATACCCTGAATATTATGTTCCTATACTCGACGAACGGAATTATTTCCCTTATGTTCGGATTAAGGAACCTGTTGGGGGCAATGTTTTTCTTTTATTTCATTTTCTATGTACTGGTACCGGTTTTCCTGGAAAGGAAAGAGCGGCTCCTGTTCCTGGCCGGCCTCCTGGTTCCCTTCTGGATGTGGGCCGTGATCAATTATTCCTTTATGTCGCTGCTAATCAGGTATTTCACAATAGCAGACAGGGATTTGTTGGCCTCCGTAAAGGTAATAGCTGACAAATCGATCTGGCAGATACTGGCGCCGCATACCATTTTCCAAACCTCTATCGGGGTGCTCATGATCGTAACACCCCCCATTACCATTAAACTCGTCGAAGAAATATCCCGGTCAGTGAACAGAGCCCTCCGGTTAGAAAGGGATAACCTGAACCTTGAGGTGAGTTTTCTACGTTCGCAACTGAATCCTCACTTTTTATTCAACACCCTCAATAATATCTATTCACTGTCTGTCAGAAATAATCCAAAAGCACCTGAATTAATTATGCAGCTTTCCGATATGCTGCGCTATACCTTGTACGAATCAAATCGCGAAGTAGTAGATCTGTCAAAAGAAGCCGATTTCCTATATAACTATGTTCAACTGGAGAAAGCCAGGTATGGAAAGGATGTAGATATTCAGTTTGTATACGATGCTGAATCCCTGGAGGGTTATAAGATCGTACCACTGTTGACATTCCCGTTTATCGAGAATTCATTTAAACACGGACTGGATACTACAACCAAAAATCCATGGCTGAAAATTTCATTCGAGGTGGAAGACAATACGCTCTATTTTGAAATCGCAAACAGTAAAGGGGACGAATCATTGTTTAAACATAATAAAGAATCCGGAACGGGGGGAATAGGGATTGCAAATACGCAAAAGCGCCTTTCCTTGTTATACCAGAATAAGTATTCATTATCCATTAACAATAGCCCGGATTCGCATAGCATCAACCTTAACATAACTCTTGTCTAACCATGAAAAAAATCAGATGCATCATCGTAGATGATGAGCCATTATCCCGGGAATTGTTAGAAAGTCACATCGAGCGCATACCCTTCCTTGAACTTGTTAAATCGTGCGCAGATGCTTTCGATGCGATAGATATATTGCAGACAGATACCATTGAACTCCTGATTACAGATATCCAGATGCCGAGAATCAACGGACTGGAACTGATCAAATCATTGTCTAATCCGCCCTTCCTGATCTTTGCCACTGCCTTCTCCAACTATGCGATCGAAGGATATGATCTGAATGCTGTTGACTTTTTATTAAAACCAATTTCATTCGAAAGATTTTTGAAAGCGATCAATAAAGCAAAGAAAGATATTGATCAGAAAGTAGGAGAACTTGCAGCAGCTGCGCCTACACCCGCCAGCCAGGCACAGCTACCTCAACACCTGTTTGTAAAAGACGGACACAAATTGTCAAAGATTCTGTTCGAAGATATTCTGTACATCGAGGGCATGAAAGATTACATCAAGATAGTCACAAAACAAAAGAATGTAGTGACTTACATGCGAATGAAAAGTATTGAAGAAGTGCTGCCTGAGTCACAGTTTGTACGCATACATAAGTCTTATATCATTCATCTGCCATCAATCAAATCAGTAGTAGGTAATTCAATTGAACTGGTGAATAATGAATCTATCATCATATCAAAACAATATAAACAAATGTTGATTGATCGATTGAATGTAGCTGGCAAAGTATAGTAAAAGCCCCGTCAGTATTGCGGAAAGCCCGCTCTAACAGTATGTTGGAGCGGGCTTTCTGCATTTAAGCACGTAAATACGCGATATCTAAACCAGGGTTTATTTGGTGTGGTAAACTTTCAATTTCGTCTAAAAGAGTTTTTACGCGAAGTGTTTTGTTAGACATTTGAATCATCGAAGCAAACAAAACGAAAAAGTTCGCCACCCGATACAAGATTTGAAGAGAATGATATTTGGTTGTGTAGAAACAGCATCTTGTCTAAAAAAATTTTCAAAGTGTACGTTTCGAAGCAATTTTAAACCATCAATCAAAACTGAAAATAAAAACATGGAACTTAAAAATTACAGCACAGTATCGAATGCCTTCTACAAGGTGGTGCAGGCTGAAGCAAAAATAGATGAACTGATCACAGCCATCAAAACCACCAGCCTGCCTGCATCTGAGAAGTATGCGTACCAGGCATTCTGTTATGCGATGATGGCAAAAGAAGCTTCCGGAATGTTGCAGAAAGGAAAATATATTCAGCAGTACGGTGAGTTCATTGGCAAATCGATCGTGATCAACAGCGACTGCTACGAAGCAAGACTGATGCGCTTCATTGTCGAAAAGAGATTGACAGAAGTAGACTTTGTAAGTCATAAACAAACAGACATTGAATTTCTGTCGGCCAACGTTCAAACGATACAGGACGATTGTTTAAAGCATGTAACCTTAAAAGCCCTTTCAAATGTATAAGGACTCATTTTTCATCCCATTCCAGGAACATCACGATTCGATCATCGTAGATGCTACACAATCGAAGAGTTATACCTATGAAGAAGTGTATGGCCAGATTGCGGATATAGCTGCGAACATCGAAGAACTGCACCTGGCAAAACATTCTATCGTTGTAATCTATGGTTACAAGAATGCATTCAAATCACTGCTGCTGTTTTTCTCCTGTCTGAAATGTGATCTGATTCCATTCCTGGTAGAAACAGGTGGGTTGAGCAAAATCACAGATCTCAAATTCAACGCACTCATCGCAGAAGCCGCTGTGACAGATAGCATCGTAGAAAATGCCACTGCACAAAAAGTAAAGGATGCATACCTCTATTACAACCTGCACGATGATGTGTATATAGGTGATGAAAATGATCTGCTGGTAGTATCCAGCTCTGGCACTACCGCAGGCACACCTAAAAAAATACTGCTGGGCAAACAGCAAACCATCGCAAACATTGCCTCCAACAGGGAAGCGATGGCTATCACAAAGGAAGATGTGACACTTGTATTACTACCTGTATCATACTCCTACGGCCTCATTGCACAGTTCCTGACACACTTTTTTACAGGTGCAAAGATCGTACTGGGCGAAAGATTGCTGGGCATCTTACAACTACCACAGCTCTTTCAGAAACACCAGATCACGAATGTGTTTATGACGCCCCTGCTGGCAAGACTTATCTTATACTACTATCAAAAGATACCTAAGATCAAAAATAATCTGCGGTTCATTACCATGGGCGGAGACAAGCCACACCTGCCTACATTCCAGAATGTATTCAGACTGTTCAGCTGCCCCATCTACAGTACCTATGGCCTGGCTGAAGCGGGACCCAGAGTCGCAACCTGCAAATATACAGAAGTACCCGAGGGGGATAGTGAAGCCTGCATTGGCCTTGTCAATCCAGGTATCACGCTCCGGGTGGCACACACAGAAAAGTACCAGGACAAATACAACGATACGCCCATTGGCTATCTGCAAATAGAAACTCCTTCTATCTACCTGGGATACATCAGGGGCAATGTGCTGGACAAACCATCATCCAATACAGTGCTGACCACAAAAGATATCGTGGTGAAGAAAGACGATCGCTATTTGATACTGGGTAGGGAAGGAGATTTTATCGAATACAAAGATAGGATCATCTGGTTCAACAGTCTCTCCGATGAGCTGTACCATGCACCTGAAATTCTAAAAGTAAGTATCCGGAAGGATAGTAAAGACAGAATGGAAATAGGCGTTTTTCATAGAAATAAAATTAACGTGCCCGAAGTAGAACAGGCGCTGAAAGATAAGTACGACCTGCACGCCGGTGATCACTATGACCTGAAATTAATAGAGTTCAATAATACCTATTACAAATGACCCACCTGTTCATTGCTGAAGTAAAACCAGTAGCTGATGATAGCTGCATGGATACAATACGAAAATATTTCAGCGATGAATTAGTAAACAGGCTCACTAAATCTCCCGGGGCGGGACACTGGTCAAAAAGGGTGACATCCAGGTTAATGCTTGTAAACATCTTTCATGAACTGGGACTGAACGTAGCGCTCCTCAGGGGACTGCATTACAATAGGCATGGAAAGTTAGTGATGGATACGGGGACCCCCAATATATCTATCTCCTATAGCAACAGTATCGTAGCATGCGTAGTAAGTGAAAACAAAATAGGGGTGGACATAGAAGACATGCGAGAGACCCCCACCAGCAAAACAATGACCCTGCTGGAAAAGTGGACAGGCAGAAAGGTAAAAGACCGGGTGGACTTCTTTAAGCTTTGGACACAGATAGAATCGATCGCCAAGCTATACGACGACAAGGGACTTGCTGATATATTCTACGGCAATCTGCTATCAGAAAAACATTATACCAGACAATATCTTTTAAATAACAATTACCTCGTATCCATGTCTGCACTGACATGCCTGGATACTGTTGACCAAATAAAAACATTGACTATATGACAACGGCAGAATTCGATACCCTGAAGCCATCCGCGCTACTACCCCACAGAGAGCCAATGTTGCTGGTGGACAAGGTATTGCACACAGACTTTAAAAATACCATTACAACCGAAACTGAAATAGGGGAAGAAATGATATTCCTGAAAGGACACTTCCCCGGTTATCCCTTACTACCAGGTGTAATCATCATCGAAGCTATGTTCCAGGCATCTGGTGTACTCAACAGGGTCGCCACGCTGGATAGAGATGGCGAGGCACCGCAAAAAAAGAAATTGGGCAAGGCGGTAAAAGTAAAATCGGCCGTGTTCTACAAGGAAGTGTTACCCGGAGATAAACTGATTATTACCTCTGAACGCATCAAGAATATCTTAAACTTCAGCGAGTACAAGGCAACCGCCACTGTGAACGGAGAAGTAGTATGTAAAGCAGAAATCACTTTATCTATAAGCATATGAAAAATAATAACAAAATTCTGATCACTGGCCTTGGCAGCATTTCCCCGCTGGGATATGGATCTGCCGCCGCATGGGAAAAAATACTGGCAGGTGAAAACGGCCTCAAAATAAAAACTGACTGGACACATACCAGTATTCAACCCCAGTATTACGGCGAAGCACCTGTAGTTGAATTTGCCGGCGAAGTAAAATGGGATGACCGGTTCCCGCCCCAGCAATACTCCAAACTCGGTATGCTGGCCTGCAAGAAAGCCCTCGATGATGCCGGCATCGTGCTCCAGGCATCGGACAACGAAATCGGTTTGGTGATAGAAACCAGCCTCGGCGCCACCGCTTCGGTAGAAGATTACCTGTATGACCTGTACCGGTTCGGATTGCAGAAAATAAGTCCGGTGAAATTTACGAAGACCGTTGCCAACACAGTGCTGGGCGACATTTCAAGGGTCTTTAAACTGAACGGCCCCAGCTCTTTGATCTATAATTCCAACAGTATCACCTACGGGTTTGACCTGATCAAAAAAGGCGCTGCTGATATTGTAATCTGCGGTGGTGTAGACCACTACACAGAGTTCAGGGTGCTGAGTGAGCAGGAAAGCAATCACCTGGTACACGTAAATGAAGATACCGACCCATTCAGTGCCGCTGCAAAAGAGCCGGATGATCGTCGCAATATACTGGGCGATGGCGCTGCCTTCCTGGTGCTGGAAAGTGAAGCCAGCGCGGCCCGCAGAGGAGCAAAGCGATATGCAGAACTGGTAGAATACCATAGCTGCTTCGACTACCAGAATGTGGAAGATACCACCAGGCGCTCGCCGGCAGTAGTCAAATCGGCCATCGATGCACTCAAACCCATCGTTACTTCCAACGGAAAGTTAGTATACCTGAGTGCTTACACCACGGCCGGACAATTGGAAAATAGTGAACGGCACCTGCTTGAAGACCTGAATAAACAACACGAAACATACAGCCTGCGGCACAAAGCTTACACTGGTGATATGAAATCGGCCAGCAGCATTATGGGGGCAAGCATTGCCAGCCAGATCCTGTACAGCGACCGGTTTCCTGAACCGGATGCAGCGGGGGAATATCCTTCCGGGTTTGGCTATGCCCTGGTCAATACAAGTCACGAAGGTGGCGGTAGTTCTCATCTCTTACTTAGAAAAACACATTAAACATGAAAAATATTTTCATCACAGGCGGTTCTAAAGGAATCGGTAAAGAACTGGTAAAAACATTTGCCCGTCTGGGTCACCAGGTAGTATTCACTTATCAGTATTCAGCGGCAAGCGCGCAGAAAATAGTGGATGAACTCCATGCGGAAGGCTTCCCAAATGTATACACCTTCAAATGCGATATGGGCAATGAAGCAGAAGTAAAAGCCCTGTTCAGATCCAACAAAGAGATCCTGAAAGAGGTAGATGTACTGATCAACAATGCAGGTATCCGCGACAGCAAGCTCAATGCAAATCCCAAACCTTTCCTGATGACATCTTCTGCAGAATGGTGGGAAGTAATGCACAACAACATCAATGGTGTAATGAATACCAGCCGTGCAGTGCTGCCATCCATGATCAAAAGAAAAAGCGGCAGGATCATCAATGTAACCTCGCTGGCAGGCATCAAAGGCAACCCCGGTCAATCGGCTTATGCCGCTTCCAAAGCTGCCATCAATTGTTTCTCCAAGTCCCTCTCCCGCGAAGTAAAGGGTATGGGTATCATCATCAACTGTGTGGCGCCGGGATTCATTGAAACTGAGATGGTAGACAATCTGCCTGATCAATATGTAAGCAACAGGGTGGGCAACAGTCTGCTAAAACGGATGGGTACTACCGATGAAATTTCCAACTTCATCTCTTACCTGGCACTGGAATGTCCCGAATTTTTAATCAACCAGGAAATCGTGATCGATGGTGGTATGAACTAAAAAAAACTATGTAACATGAAAAAGAGAGTCGTTGTTACCGGTATCGGTGCCATATCAGCACTAGGCAATAATATAGCTGAGATGACAGAAAGCCTGGAAAGTGGCAGCATCAGATATAATGCAATCCCATCAGACAGGTTCTCTACCAGCCACAAGCTATTTGCCAATAACAGGGGATTTATGATGGATTATGAACTCTATCAGAGCTCCTGGGACAAGGATGTATCCATCATGAGTGAGGTTGCAGTAAAGTGTATACAGGAAGCGATAGACAGCGCTCACCTGTCAGAAGAAACACTGCACGAACACAATGCGGGCCTCATTATAGGTACATCAGTCGGGGCCAGTTTCCCCATCCTGCAACGTATCAAAAAATCAGTGCAGGAAAATGAGGATGACTATGAGCTGGCCTTGTATTCAACTCCCAAAATCTTAGGCAAGATTGCCCGCGCCTTTAAACTACAGGGATACGTGTCCGCCATCTCTACAGCCTGTGCCTCCGGCACAAACTCGATAGGCAGAGCCTTTGACCTGATTGAAAACGGTAAGGCAGATATTATGATCAGTGGTGGTATGGACATCTTTACGGAGCTCACCTATACAGGATTCAATTCCCTGATGGCTATCTCTAAAACAAAGTGTAAACCATTTACAAAGTCAAGAGACGGTATGTCGCTCGGTGATGGTTGTGCCATCCTGATCCTGGAAAGCCTGGAATCGGCTATCGAAAGGGGAGCACCTATCTATGCAGAGATCAAAGGGTATCACATCTTAAACGAAGCCTATCATGCTACCGCACCTCATCCAGATGGCATCTATGCCCTGAAGTGTATGAAGAGTGCTCTTGCGTATGGTGGTATGAGTACAGATGATGTGGATTATATCAATGCACACGGTACAGGTACCGGCAAGAATGATAGTGCAGAACTAAAAGGGTGTGAAGCCCTGCTACAGGAAAAGGCTACTAAAACCTATGTGGGGTCTACCAAGTGCCTGACAGGTCATACCCTGGGCGCAGCAGGCAGCATAGAAGCGATCATCAGTATCCTGAGTATGCAGCACAATGCCCTCTATGCAAACTACGAGGCAGATGACCTGCCTGAATCTGAAAAGATCGAATTCGTGACACAAAACAAAAGTAACATTCCGCTGGATACAGTATTGTCCAACTCTTTTGGTTTCGGCGGAAACATGGCCAGCATTTTATTAACTAAATATAAAAATTAAAAAACCTTAAAAACTTATAATTATGGAACACAAAGTAATCGAACAAAAAACTAAAGAAGTTCTCATCAGTGTACTGAACCTGAACAAAACTGTTGATGAATTATCTAACGATCAGGCCTTATTTGGCAATGACGAAAACCCGGGATTATTTGACGATAGCCTGGCTGTACTGGAAGTAACATCTGTATTGATGGCAGAATTCGAACTGGAAGCATCAGACTTCGGCGAAGAAAGCTTCAAAACTGTGGGTACCCTTGCGCAGCGCATCTATGATGTATTGCACCTGGCTGTTGTATAACCGGTAATTCAAGCCCCATGCAAAAAGAAGTAGTAAAAAACGGTCTTTCCAACATTGTATTGCCGGAGGGAGCCCGTAGCATCAGAAGGCCTTTCAGGCAGATTTGCATCAATAAGTAGGCTACCCCGGTTTTAACCCAATCATCATCCAAAATCTATATCACATGTCCATGCTCGAACTCAACGTAGTAGAACTGGAAACCCGTCTTGAACTGGCTGGATCTACTGCCATCGATTCTATCGAAGTAAACTGTTAATCATTTTTCTTAAACCTTTTAAAACTTAAACACATGCAGGAAACAAACATCGTAGAACTGGAAAGCCGCATTGAGCAGGCAGCAATCGACGTGACAATCAATTGCGACTAATTTAAAATTTTCAAACCCTTTAAAACTTAAACACATGCAAGAGTTAAACATCGTAGAACTGGAAAACCGCGTAGAACTGGCGGCAGCAGAAGCAGCAATCGACGTAACCATCAATTGCTAATTCACGAATCACATTTTCAAACCAATTAAAAACTTAACACAATGCAAGAGTTAAACATCGTAGAACTGGAAAGCCGCGTAGAGCTGGCAGCAGCAGAAGCAGCAATCGACGTAACCATCAATTGCTAATCTACCAATCACATTTTCAAACCAATTAAAACTTAAACACATGCAAGAGTTAAACATCGTAGAACTGGAAAGCCGCGTAGAGCTGGCAGCAGCAGAAGCAGCAATCGACGTAACCATCAATTGCTAATCTACCAATCACATTTTCAAACCAATTAAAACTTAAACAC
>NZ_JBCNKH010000052.1:0-42861 GCF_039596135.1 Chitinophaga sp. | reverse complement strand
AACGGCTGTACCGCCACCACCGCTACACCCGTCACTCAAAACATCACCCCACCTGCAAACATCCAGGCTTCCAACGACGGCCCACTAACCTGTCTTAAATCCGACGTCATCATCACCGGTACATCCTCCACAAACGGATCTACCTTCAAATGGACAGGTCCAAACAATTTCACGGCCGCCACCGCATCCGCAATCGTTACTGCACCTGGTACCTATACCTTGTCTGTCACCAATCCAAACAACGGATGCGTAGCCACCACAAACACACCAGTCGTTCAAAACACAACTTTACCAGCAGCCGTTATCCTGCCACCAGCCACCGCTCCTGATCCATTATCAGTAGACCTCCTCAGCGCTCAAAGCGTCACCAACGCTAACTACCAGTGGTCCCTCGCCTCCGCTGACAACAGCTGGTCTATCATCGACGGAGACAAAACCGCCACCGTCCTCTATCAATCAGGAAACGTCAACATCAGTGGCATTTTCACCCTGCTGGTAACCGACAAATCCAACGGCTGTC
This sequence comes from Chitinophaga sp., assembly GCF_039596135.1. Lineage (GTDB taxonomy): Bacteria > Bacteroidota > Bacteroidia > Chitinophagales > Chitinophagaceae > Chitinophaga. The sequence goes on along the minus strand of NZ_JBCNKH010000052.1, from coordinate 42,341 downwards.
AAAATACCGCCACCTATACTTTAAACACAGCATCGCTCACATTACAAAAAACAGCATCGCTGGAATTTAATGCCTATCCAAATCCATTTACCGATCAGCTCTCCGTCACCTTCAAATCACCAATAAACGGAAACGTATCCGTAGAAATCTATGGAAACCTGCTCGGTAACAGAGAAAGCATTTTATTCAATGAAAACGCCAAAGCCGGACAGACTTACAAAGTAGTATTCAGATCTGCCAGCCTGCCTGCTGGCCTGCACTACTGCGTAATCCGTACCAATGGAAAAGTATACACTAAAAAACTGATACTGGTCAGATAAAAGCCCCCCGCACCCTGCAGCAATGCAGGGTGCTTCATTCCACCTAAATCCTATACGATGAAACGTAGCATCCTCCTATTGATATTCCTCTGCTTCTTCAGTGGCAGACCTGCTCAAAGAGCAGACGTGATCGCCATGGACGAATTAACAAGAGCTGAAGAAGGTGGCCCCAATGGCATTATCTCCTTCCACCTCCTGAATGGAACCGTAGCCCCCAGCGATATCACCATCACCTACTCCGTCAATGCCACTGTCACTGACCCGGCAGATAACGGCGTAGACTACACAACACTATCCGGCACTATCATCTTAAAAGCAGGCAATTCCGACGTCCAACTCACCATAGACGTCATCGACGACCTGCTCATCGAAGGCGATGAAAGTATCGAAATTGGCCTGCTCACCGCCACCGACGCCAGCGGCACCACTTATCTCGGTACCCAGCGAACCCTCACCGCCAAACTGATCGACAACGATAACCGACTAAAAATTACCAAAACCACCGACGGCAAAGAACTCGGCAATGGCAACGCCAGCCCGGGCCAGTTTCAAATCAGCCTCCCCGGTACATTGACTTACAATGAAGACATCCTCGTAAAATATACAGTCGACGGCGCCAGCTCCGCCACCGGAGGCGCAGGCTCCACCTTCGATTACAACAACTCCAACATGACAGGAGAAATCATCCTCCCTGCAAATACCAACAGTGTACTGCTACCTGTGAACGTAAATGACGATCACATCATAGAACCCACCGAAACCGTTCAGTTAACCCTGCAAACCGTCAGCCACTCCTCATCCGGAGCCATGACATTTTCTCCCAACCCCGCAAATATTTCAGCAATTGTAAACATCGAAGACGACGATGTAAACATCCCCATCGGCATTCAATCCACCACCGACGGCAAAGAACCCGGCGGCACCGGCAATGACGGCAGTTTCACCATCGGATGGCCTGCCAACACTTACGCCACCGGCTTCGTACTCGTAAGGTATACCATCACCGGTACGGCTACTAACGGTACAGATTACACAACCGTTGCCTTAACGAAAAACATCCCCGCAGGCACCAGCACCGTTCAGATTCCTATAACCGTAAAAGACGATAACCTGATAGAAGGGCCCGAAACAGTCATCCTCACCATCACAGGTTTCTCAGTAGGTACTGGCGTACCTACCCTTACCACAGGCACCAGCGTTGGCACCGTTACCATCGCCGATGATGATATCATGGCATCCAAACAATGGAAATCTGCCAGCTATACAGGTACCACCGTCACCGCAGGTCAAACTATTGCCTACACCATTCACCTGCGCAACACAGGAAACGTAGCGATAAGCAATGCGAAGATCTCTGACATTATCCCTGCTAATACTATCTTCAAGACTGCCGATGACGGCATCACGCCTGATGCAACAGGCAAACTGACATGGACCATCCCAACCATCGCCGTTGGTACTACCATCACAAAAAACTTTACCGTCACTGTAGCAAACGATCTCACCGGCGTCACCAACATCACCAACACTGGTAATGTAGATATCGGAGACGGTACTGGTGATCATCCCACCACTCCACCCGATCCCAACAACCCCAATGAACCACATTCCAACCCGGATCCAAACGACCCGTCCACCAACGTACCCGTAGATGATGGAGGTAAAAAATCTATCAGCTGGAAAAGCACGGAATTCGCTGATACCGCAAAACCGGGCGATGTGATTACTTATAATATCCATGTCCGCAATACAGGACACGTCACCCTCACCAATGTGATCGTCACCGACATGATTCCCGCATATACTGAATTCGTAGATGCAGATGAAGGTATCTCACCCATAAGCGGCAAACTGACATGGACAATTGCAACTATTCCCGTAGGTGCTCCTGATGTAATCAGAACTTTCCGAGTGCGTGTAGTGAATGACCTCACAGGTGCCACAAGCATTACAAATACTGCTGCTGTAGACAATGGAGATGGCACCGGAGATCATCCCACCACTCCTCCCGATCCTACAGACCATAATAATCCACATCCTAACCCTGATCCCAACGATCCCTCTACGGATATTCCCGTAAACAATGCACCCACATCTCTCAACTGGAAAAGCGCGTCATATACCGGCACAGGGGCAGGAGGGATGGTAAAGACAGATGATGAAATCACCTACACTATCCATATCAGGAATACTGGAAATGTAGCATTGAGCAACATAGTCATCACTGACACCGTACCTGCATATACAGAATTTGTAAGTGCAGATGAAAGCATTGCACCTATAAACGGCAAACTCACATGGACAATCACTAACATCCCTGTCGGTGCTGCCGATATTACCCGCAGCTTTAAAGTAAAAGTAGCAAAGGACCTCACCAACGCTGGCTTCATCACAAACACTGCCTACGTTGATGGTCATCCTACCACACCTCCCGATCCTAACAATCCCAATGAACCGCTATCCAACCCTGACCCTAACAACCCATCTACAGAAATACCTGTGGACAATGGTAAGGTCTCCGCAATCTGGAAGAGTGCAGCCTACACGCCCAGCGGACCAAACGGTGGTGTAACCACAGGAGACGAGATTACCTATACCATTCATATTCGCAACACAGGAAGTATTAAGCTGGACAATGTAAAGATCACTGATACCATCCCTGCCTACACTGATTTCGTTAGCGCAGATGAGAATATCACTCCCAACGACGATCAACTGGTCTGGACTATTCCCGAAATAGCAGTAGGTGCTCCTGACATCACCCGCTCATTCAAAGTAAAGGTAACCACTGACCTTACCGGCGCTACCTTTATCACCAATACTGCCGGTGTAGACAATGGCAACGGAAAAGGTAATCAGCCAACTACCTCTTCTGATCCCAATGATCCAAATAATCCCGACCCCAATCCTCCGCCTGGCCCTGCTACTAACATAGCTGTAGACAAACTTGTAAACTGGCTTACCTGGAAAGTAGCGACTCCTGCCAGTAAAAACGAAAAAGTAAAACCCGGCGAAGAACTTACTTACCAGATCTTCGTCAGGAATACCGGCAACACGGCAGTTGAAAATATCACAATCACAGATCCCGTTCCTCAATACACCACATTCGTAAGTGCAGGTGAAAACGGCACTGAAAGTAACGGCAATGTTGTATGGCACATCGATAAGATCGCCGTAGGCAATACTACTGAAGTCTCTATGATCGTAAAAACTATCGACAACCTCGACAGCATTCCTGTCATTGCCAATACCGCTTCTGTTACAGATGGTACAAACACAAAACCTACATCTGGTTGTGACCCTGCAGTAGCGGGTTGTAGTGGCGACCCCGGTACATACACCGAAACCACACCGGGTAAATCATTACTCTCATTCGCCAATGCGATGAGTCCAAATGGAGATGGCAAGAATGATTTCTTTGTCATCAAGGGACTTGAAAAATATCCTCCTGCCAGCTTATTTGTATTCAATCGCTGGGGCGATATGGTGTTCCAGTCAAAAGCATATCATAATGAATGGAACGGAGCAGGATTAAGCGAAGGCGTATACTACTACAAACTCGAAATAGACGAAGGCGAAGGAATAAAACAATATACAGGATGGGTAATCTTAAAAATCAAATGATCATGCGCTCACTCATACTATGCTTGTTCCTGATAGCGGCATTACATGCAACTGCACAGCAGGATGTGCAGTTCAGTCAATATATCTTCAATGGCCTGAGTGTAAACCCTGCTTATGCAGGATATAAAGGAACCTGGTACCTCAACACCATTGCCAGACAACAATGGACAGGCTTACCCGGAGCTCCCCGCACTGGCGGTGTATCGATTGACGGTCCGCTGCGCAATGATAAAGACAAAGCGGGAATGGGACTGGGTGTACAGGTAATGGCAGACAGGTTGGGACCGCAGCAATCATATTCTCTCTATGCATCTTATGCTTTCAGCATTCCATTGAATGAAAACCGTACAAAGCATCTATCCTTCGGCTTAGGTGTAGGCGCAGTGCAGTATCACCTGGATGGAAATAATCTGCAATACTTTGATGCAGAAGATGCAGTTTTCCCGGGTGGAGGCGTCAATACCATTTCGCCGGATGCACGCTTTGGTATTTATTATCATGCCCCTTCATTCTATCTGAGTGTATCAGCACTGGACCTATTCAGCAATTATCTCACCTCCGATTATAAGTGGAAAGGATATAATTATGAGAATATCCGAAAGACCATGCACTTGTACCTATCCACAGGGTTTATGGCATCTCTTTCAGATCAGGTGAAACTGAAACCTTCAATTATGATCAAAGATGATCTCAAAGGTCCTACAAATATAGATATCAATGCCATGCTGCTGATCGAACGTGTTTTTTGGATAGGTGGCTCTTACCGCACAGCTTTGCCGGTATGGCGTAAATCACTACCATCCAGTCTCAGTGCAAAAAATGCTGCCAGTGCAATTGTTGAATATTACATCAACGATACTTACAGAATTGGCTATGCATATGACTTTAACATCAACGAACTGGCCAATGCACAAAGCGGCTCTCACGAAATCTCAATAGGTATATTATTCCGATCTAAAAAGTATAGCGTATCAAGTCCAAGGTATTTTTAAAACAAGTAAAGATGTTGCGTAAACTAATATTATTTATATGTCCATTGTTTATTCCATTATTCCTTTACGGACAGGAAGATAAAAGTCTGACGGAGCTGGGGGATGAAGCATTTGCAAGACAGGAGTATGCCGAAGCCGAAAAATTGTACGGGGAACTGGCGGAGAAGAGAAAGGCACCTTTATCCATACTTGAAAAAACAGCGCGATGTTATATTGAAATGACAAGGTTTGAAGAGGCAGGTAAGTGGTATTTTAAAATGCTGCAGCGTCCCGGCTGCCCTTCTATAATTAATATATTATATGGAGAAACGCAAATGAATATCGAACGATATGACACTGCCAGAAAATATATTGCCCTTTACAATGCTGCCAGTTCAGATAGCACCCAATGGAAAAACAGGCTGCTATCAGGTTGTGACAGTGCATTGCGCTGGAAGAAGGAGCCGCAGACAATGGCTCTCGAAAATATAAAAGAACTAAGTACACCAGGCGCTGATTGGATAAGTGGCGTAGTAAGAGATGGCTTGCTATTGGTCTCTAATGGCTATCGTAAAATGTCTTTGACTACAGGCTCAGAGCGTAATCCTGATATAGACCCTCGTGTTGATCAGCCTTATTTTAAACCATATATCTTTAAACAATATCAGAAAGGTAGCAATGCCAACACTTACCTGGAAGAAGTGCTGCCTAAACTGCTGGGCAAACTTCCTTACCATGTAGGTCCTGTTTGCTTCAATGCCCGGGAAGACACGGCCTACATTACTCTGAACGCTGATGTTTTTAACAAAAAGAAGAAAGGCCCCATCAACGGGCAGCGCCTGATGTCTTTATACTGGTCTTTTAAAAAAGGGGATGAATGGTCCCCATTGGTTCCCATCACGACATTGAACGCGCCCGGTAGTTACACCGGCAATGTTGTAATCAGTGGCCGGATACTTTACCTCGTTTCTGACAGACCTGGAGGCATAGGGAAAACAGATCTCTGGTACAGCGAGCGACAATCTGATGGCTCCTGGGGTACGCCAAAGAACTGTGGAAATGTTATTAACACACCATGGGAAGAAACTTTCCCAACTATTAACGAATCCGGTGTTCTTTATTTCTCAAGTAAGGGACACATCGGCATAGGTGGCTTCGACATCTTCCGCGCTGTAGGCAGTGGTAGTCAGTGGAGCACACCTGTCAATCTAAAAACGCCATTCAACTCGGGAGCTGATGATCTTGGTTTCATTATGAAAGACAATTTCTATGAAGGCTATTTTGCCTCCAATAGAAATGGTGGGAGTGGGGGAGATGACGTCTATCATTTTTTGGAAACGCATTTCACAGAAAAGGTAGAGCATAAGCCAACTACCCCTGTGGTTACATCCGTTCCACCACCTCCCCACGATAACAAAAAAACACGTACGGCAGAAGACAGTGCTGTCATCGATAAGCTGGAACACCTCTGCTTTTATTACGATTACAATAGTGCTGTTCTGTTGACAACTTCCAGGGAAATGCTGGATAGGGTAGCAGTGGTGCTTAAAGATTACCCTGAATGGAAATTGATGGTCCGTTCCTATACAGACAGCCGTGGTTCTGACAGGTATAATATTGATTTATCAGCGTTACGCTGTTATGCAGTCATTGATTACCTGATCAAAAAAGGAGTTTCGCCTAAGAATCTTTACTATGAAAACCTTGGAGAAAAAGAGCTTGTGAATCCATGTGCAGATGGTGTGCCGTGTGATGAGGAGGAACATAGGAAGAACAGGCGATCTATGTTGAAGGTGTTTTATTAGTAGATGAGCGCTTTTAAAAGAGATGATGTATTCCCCCCTGAAAACAAAAAAGGGACTGATCATCTTTTTGATAATCAGTCCCTCTTAGCGGGCTACGCGAGACAAATTTCGAACGGGTTCACGGAGGATTTATCTAAAATCCAAACCTTTATTGGTGAAATACAACTTAAAATCAGGGAAGCTGGATTGCTATCGGGTTTTATGCATAGCTAACGGTGGCTTTGCACTGATACTCCACTGCCTCCACAAAGAGCGATGATCCAAACCTCAATTTATTTCGATCACAATCTTACCGAATGCGCCTTTAACAATATGTTCAAGGGCAGAAGAGAGATCAGCTATTAAGTAACGGGGGTTAATTAAAGGCTTGATAAGTGCTTTATCAACCGCATGCACAAGATTTTCTAATGCTTTGCGACTCATAAACAAAAATTCTCTCTATCAGGTACCGAATTAAATCCAGGAAATTTTATTTTTGACCACCTCGTTTAAATTTTCTGCGGAGAAATAAAAATTCGCCCCGCCGGGTATTTGACAGCCGAAACCATCCAAGGCATGACCACGCACTAATTCTGCGGAAAAAGAGGAATTACACTGACATTACCTGAACAAAGACAGGTTTATTCCATCGCCCATTAAACGGTAACCCAGTTCGTTAGGATGAAGAAAATCATTCGCTCCGGCTTGTACCTCATATTGTAAAATGTCCTTGTCATTGGGATCTCTCATCAACTGATCAAAGTCGATGACTGCATCGAAATGGTTCGAGCTCCGGATCCATTCGTTGACCTTGTTGCGAGCGGAATTTTTGTAACTCTCATAATAGAAGCTTTTTTTGAAAGGCATGATGGTGGCACCGTACACCTTTATTCCTTTGGCGTGCGCCAGATCTATGAATTGTTGATAAGCGGCAATGAGATTTTGTGCTATGTCATCAGCGGCCAAACTGTCCCGTGCACCGCCAAGGTCGTTAATTCCTTCCGCCAGAATAAGCCATCTGACCCCTTGCTGATCAAGTACATCATGTTCGAAACGTAGCAATCCGGTAGGTCCTAATCCCCCTTTAAGAATGGCATTACCACCGATTCCCATATTGATTACACCTACCTTGCTCGTAGCTGGATTTTTTAGCAAATTCTCTGATAATATATCGGGCCAGCGATTCTGTTTATTGGTCCCAGAACCGCGTCCATCAGCGATTGAATCACCAAAAACGACAACCGATCCCGTATTCTTTTTGGCTGCTACTTCAATTCCTGCAATAATGTACCAATGATCAATCCTGATCATATCCCTGTATGTCTCGCCGGGTTTGGTAGCATTGCTGGCAAACAGATAAGAGGTAGTTCGGGAGCCTCCATGCCCAGTAAGAATGGAAGGGACTTCTCCAAAAGAAATAGTGATAGCGATGCGGGCCCTCGGCTTTAGCCCAAACGATTTGGGGTCGGAATAAATTTCTGTACCTGGTTGCAAAATAACTTCCTGTTTCCCATTGAAGGTTAACAAAGCAATGGTTGACATATCAATCGCGCTGCTGTCTTTCGCAACCGCAATCTGTACCGATCTGATCTCGAGCGGACTATTCCCAAATTTATTGGAGAACTTCAGTCTTAGTTTATCAGCACCGATTGAGACGCAGACAATCTGTCTTAAGACATGGTTAGCAATTCCTGGTTTGGGGGGCATGTCCTTAGGATCTGTTGCCAAAAGTGCCGTTCCCCAGGTACCTACCCATTTCGTTTTGTCTTCTGTGTGATGTTGGCTAACAGGAGGATAAGCTGATACAGAAATACAACACAGCAACAATAGTGTCGGCCATCCAATTTGCATAATTCCGAGGATATTATATCGTTTTGTCATGATAAATAATTAATATTTGATCGTTAACGTTGTCAGGTGGCAGAATTGTTTTGATTAATATGTATTCGACAATTTTGATTTGAAAGATAGAAAGTGGTTAATTTAATCAACAAACAAGGGTTAATGCTACCAGCAGCCGGTCATTGTTTGTGCGATAGTTAACTTTTACATACGAAACAAGTTTCGTTTTGATGAAATTAATAAAATTAACTATACCGTCACTCCTCATACCCTCTTTCCTTTTTAACTGCGTAATGAAAATGAAATCGGTTTATTTTAAATTGAGTAGTGCAATGATGAATTTCCTGGATACAAACGCCAGGATCGGGTTTTATGCTGGCATTCGAAAATTTCTGGAACATGTGGGCTTCCCGGCAAAAATACCTCGTTGTGGTAATCTGTGGATCTGCTGCTTCATGGATGATACAGAAAGTAATTAATAACCGCGGTGGGCTCCATAACGCTGGATCAATATCAGTTATGGCAGTTTTATATGGCGATGGGGGCATTCCTTTATATCTTAAAGAAGTAAATATTGGAGAGAGTACAGCGCAGGATTATATAACACATTTAATTTCGAACGCTTATAAAGTTGAAAACAAACATCCTGGAAATTCATCAAAATAGATTTAAAAAGCAAGACCCGCTCATAGAGCGGGTCTTGCTTTTTAGCGGACCGGACGGGACTCGAACCCGTGACCGATGGATCGACAATCCACAATTCTAACCAACTGAACTACCAGTCCGTTGAGAGATACTTCAGGTACCTCCCTGGGGTAATTAACAATACAATGGATGCTTTTAGGGCTAACATTATCCAGTCATAACCATCTGCGCCTTTTGCTACAGATGCATTGCTACAACCTTCAAAAATGAGGTAACAAACAAAAAAAGATAACTTAAGCTTCAGGGTTAAATCCCTGGGGAGATACTATTTTCATTTCCTCTCCCGTTGATAAAACAAAGTTACTACCGGGCTGCGCAGTCTTTCTACGCAGTAAAAAAATGCACAAAAAAAACTTCAGCCCAATAGACTGAAGTACCTTAAAATATCTATAAATGCTTAATAATCACCGCAGATCTATTAAGAAACCGCATCAAAATACGCCATCACCCTTTCCTCACTCTCCCTGCGCAATTCCACCTCCCCGGAATACACCTCCTCCCTCAACTGCCTGTACAAACTCACAACCTGCCTGAGCGCCGCAAAAATCCCCTCTCTATCATACCCCGCCAGCGTTGCCTTCAACCCCGCCACCTCCTCCGCCCGGCACCACATTTCCACCCTCCTCAACCGCCTCGGCTCATTCCCGTTCCTGATATGTAACAAAGGCCCTAACACCACATTCCGCATATATCCTAACGATTCCAACGCCTCAAAATACTCTCCCCGCCCCGTCTTCAGCAACGTATAATGTACCCATACCCAAAACCTGTCCTCAATCCACTGGTATTCAGGATGCGGAAAATGCGCCGTCGTCTTATCAAGTACCCCCTGCAACTGCCTGCCTTTATCTAATAAAAGCACAGGGTTCTCTACCCTATGCTCAAACTCCTCCAGCGTAACAAACTTAATATCCACATGCAACAACGGCTCATCATACAAACAAATCAGCAAACGTGGCTCACCCACATGCTCCCCTGTAAACGCATTGAGCAAGTGCCCAAATCGCTGCGCATACCCCATCATCCGCTCCTTATTTCCTCCAATTACCTCCCTTGTCACCAATACAAAATCAATATCAGAATATTCATCCAGCTGACCGCCAATCCATGAACCGCCAGCCGCCAACCCCACCACAAGATCGTCCGTGGACAATAGTGCTACTACCCGGTTAGCAAACGTTGTTAGTTTTTCCATAATAGGAAGATACAAATAGATATCCAACCCCCATCACAGGAAATACGATCCAGGATCTTCAAATGACGCTCACTAACTTAAATTAGAAAACATTCAACCTGCCTTCGACAACAATTAATCATGCTTCCTGCCTCTTTCTCCGCCAATTAAAAATCTCATAATAGCATGTAAACAACCATTAGAAACCCGCTAATTCCACCTAAAAAACACTTTCATAGGGATCCTTACCTTTAGCCCTCACTTATTATATTGCTATGGCAAAACAAACTTCCATCATCACCTTCAGCGGCCGGTTCGATAACATGATCGGGGTAAAACGTAAAAAAGGCCATTTCCTGCGGTGCATCCCCAAAAAGGTCCGCCAATCTTCCCGTACGCGGCGCGCTGCACAACGCTTTGGCATGGCCAGTTCAACAGCTGCCCTCATCAGGAAAACCCTTGTTCCCCTCCTGGATATCACCTGCGATGGCGGCCATGTAAACAGGCTGACAAAGCGGCTCATTCCCTCAGGAGGTCAGGACATTCAAGCCATCAATGGCTACCGGTTCAAAAATGATAAAAGAATAACCGGAGAAGGAAAGATCATTGCAGTACGGATTGATTTCATTGCCAGAAAAGTAACCGGCACAGGGATCGTCACAACTAATGAAAAAATTTGCATCCCGGGAAATGGTACACTGATTATGGTATTACAAACTGAAAATGGGGCTGCAGAAATAATCGGCATAGCCGAAGAAGAAATACCCGCTATACACACCTCCCGGTACATTGCACAGGTAACAATGCCTTCAATAACTATCCCCTTTACCCAAAGAGAATAACCCTGACACCGCCAAAAAAATATATAAAGTGAACCCAACAAAAAAACATACATTATATCTGCAGGCAAGCCCTGTTCCTCACGCATTCCCCCAACTATTCTAATTTAAAAATTCCTCTCCATATTCCTCCTCCACCTCAGGTCCACGTTTCTGTCGCTGCTATACCTCCAAAGGTTAAAGATTGATAAGAACAAAAATAGCGGGCTTTTAAAACCCGCTATTTGGATGTTATGTAGCCAGTTGCAGAAACAATCTCCAACTTGTAGCTATTTCAAAATTATCTCGCCAGCATCAATTTCTTACTCTCCACCACACGACCATCCAACTCCAGACTATACACATATGTACCCGCTGTAGCCCCATCCAGTGACAGGTTTACGCTGTTCCCTCCATTCGTTTTCAAATCTACTCTCTTCACTTGTTTTCCTGTCAGATCAGTCACTGTCAGATAAGCATGACCAACAGTACCCGGATAAGTATACCTGATAGTCGTACTACCTGAAGTAGGATTAGGTGCACTTGACAATGAATAAGATTCAGCCGCGCTGCCCGTTACCTGCAGACTACCACTTTTCAAAGCAGCTAGTTGTGCCTGCACATCCGCGAGCGCTTGTTTTAATTCATCTACCTGCTGTTGCAGGGTATTATCTGAATCTGCTACACGGGCTGTCTGAGTAGCGCTTTTAAACACATTACCATTTGCATCTACAACAAGTACACTACCAGTACCGGAACTCAGATTTTGAAAACGTACAGTACCATTTACATGCAACTTAGCCGTAGGAGCTGTGGTATTAATACCAAAATTACCAGCACCATTTATTCTGGCTCTTTCCAAACCATTTATACCCAAAGAATCGACACCTGTGCCCAATATCAGGCTGCTATTTGTAGTCAATGCCTGTAGCACGAAATCACCAGTAGCAGCAGTAGCTACGAAAGCACCTGCTCTTGAAGCAAGACCAAATCTTGCGAATGGAGTAGCAACTTGTCCGGATGGAACAGATGGATTCTGTGAAAACCAGATAGAAGGAGATCTGCCTGATACCAGCAGATTATTATCTTCAGAGCTGGTGTTGGCATTGTGAATGTGGAACAGTCTAACTGGCGTACTTATACCAAAGCCGGTATTGCCACCTGAGAGAATAGTCGCCTTCTCTACATTGTTAGTTCTGAATACCAATCTGGCGGTGTCAGTAGTACCCACAAAATTAGAATTAGGGTTGGTACCTGCATTCCCAGTCAGCAGCCATGCATTGCTGCTGCCAATGGTAGAAGCATCTTTCCAGAATACGCTTCCGCTGCTATCCTGAACAAGAAAACGAGGCGCAGCATTGAACTGCGATAAGCCTGCAAATCGTACAGAACCGGTAGTGTGCAATTGAGACGTAGGTGTAGCCGTACCAATACCTACAAATAAACCAGTAGTTTTTAAAGAATCGTTGACAGCGATCAGGCGCTGTCCGGGAGTACCTACCCAGCCTTGGGCATAGGAGAATTGAATGGTTAACATGCTGCAAAAACTGATAAGCACCAGTTTCCAGGTTAGGGTCTTTTTCATGATATATGATTAGGGTTTAAAAAAACATAGGTTCCGAAGTGGTGATGGAATGTGTGTCTTACATGGGTTAATTTTATGGCGCTAAGATAGGAGAAATTATAAACATCAAAAATTAATCTTTCAATAATTAATAGCAAAAAAAAACTGCTTACTCAAAAGTGTAAGCAGTAACATTTATTAATTCTTATTCGTTGCCACCTCCGTTTGCATTCCTTTTCATTCCCGCTCAAATTTCACCTTATCCCCCACATTCAGCCCATTATTCTCCACCAGCACTGTCACAAATGTCTGACTTCCTTCCTGCCGCACATCCACCACATTCCCACGTTGCAAATCAAAAAACACTGCAGGTGAATCATACTCAACTCCACCGCCGTTTGCAATATGTATCACCTTATCAGATAACTTAACAATCTCTTCTACATCATGACTCACCATAATCGTGGTCAGGTGATACCTCCGGTGCACCTCCTGCAAAGTCTCCTGCAACGACCGCCGCAGCTCCCTGTCAATCGCAGACAAAGGCTCATCCAGCAATAACAACGCCGGCCGTTGTGCAATCGCCCTTGCCAGTGCCACCCTTTGCTTTTGCCCGCCGGAAAGCCCCTGTGGCTTTCTCAAAGCCAGCTTTGTCAAACCAGTCACCTCCAGTAACTCATCCACGATTTTCATGGACTCATGCTTCTTCAAAGCAAATGCAATATTCTCCCGTACAGTCATATTTGGAAACAATGCATAATCCTGGAATACCATGCCTACATTCCTCCGCTGCGGACGTATGTTTATTTTCCTGCTACTATCAAACCATATCGTACCTTCTACACTGATGCTTCCACTATCAGGCTGCATAAACCCTGCGAGCATACGTAAAATGCTCGTCTTGCCAGCACCCGAGGCCCCATACAAACTCACAAACTTACCTTTCGCCAATGCCAGGTCAAGATGAAGAAGTAGCTCTCCATCTGCCGTATGTAATTGCTTTTGCAACGATAACTTCACCATATATAACCGCTTCTGCAACAACTAAAAATAATTACTCCGCTGTATCCGCCTGTTAACAAAATACATTGAAAACAACACGACAAAAGAAATCCCTATCAACACCATCGCATACACATTCGCCTCCCGGTAATGAAAAGTATCATTCAGATCATAAATAGCAATCGCCGCCGTACGCGTTCTCCCCGGAATATTTCCCCCCACCATCAGCACAATACCAAACTCTCCCACCGTATGTGCAAAAGTTAAAATCACCCCCGTCAGCAAAGAAGGCTTGATATTCGGCAACAACACCTTCCTCAGCGCCTCCCACTTTGACTTCCCCAATGAGTACGCTGCTCCCCGCAAACTCGCCGGCAATGAAGCCAGCCCCGACTGTATAGGATGCACCATAAAAGGCAGGCTATACAACAAAGACCCTATCAATAACCCTTCAAATGAAAACGCTAGCCGTATATGCATATACTTCGCCAAAAACGCCTCCGGTCTGAAAGCCATCAACAAATAAAACCCAATCACCGAAGGTGGCAATACCAACGGCATACTCACCATCACCTCCATCACCGTTTTAAAGATCGAAGGCTTTTGCGCCAACCACCAGGCTACTGGAATAGCAATAAAGAATAAAATAACCGTTGTAAACAGTGCCAGCTGTAAGGTTAAAAATATGGGTGCTGCCTCCATCATTGTACAATATATCCGAATTGCTCAAATATTTTCTTTGCCTGTGCAGAAAAAAGAAAGTTATAAAACTGATTCGCCCCTGCATTATTTTTCAATAACACCGCCGCCTGTTTAATAGGTGGATAGTCCTGCCTGCTAACCTCCATCCATCGACCCTTCCCCTTCATCGCATCAGAAATTACAATAGACTTTGCCGTAAAGCCCACTTCCGCATTTCCTGAAGCAATAAACTGACTGGCCTGTGTAATACTTTCACCCGTTACCAGTTTGTCCGCTACCGAATTATACAAATTATACTTCCTGAGTAGCACCATCGCCGCCGCGCCATAAGGCGCCGTTGCCGGATTGGCAATGGCAATATGGTGGACCCTGGCAGTGCTTAGCAACCGCATATCCGGCACTATACCAGGTAGGGTCGTCCACAGCACCAGTATCCCCTGCGCATAAACCCTTGGCGGCGCCACTGCCAGCCCAGCAGCCTGTACCTTTGCCGGAAAAGCAGTATCCGCAGAGATGAAAATATCAAAAGGAGCCCCCGCAATGATCTGCTGGGTCAACTTTCCCGAAGCGCCTAATACCACCTCTATTTCTATCTTATGCTGCTTATTAAAGGCTGTCTTCAAAGCCTCAATGGCATATTGCATATTGGCTGCGACGGCCACCGTGATCTTATTTTGTGCCTGCGTACCTAAAGCTATAAAGAGCGCACAGACGAGTAGGAGCAATCTCAGTTTCATACTTAAATTTACAACTTACCCCCAAACTTCCTAAACAGCAAAATATAAAATAACTTTAAAGGAATAATTTATACAAAGAAACATTAGCAGCATGAAAACGTTAAAAATCGTTGCCAGGTTTAAGGTTACTCCTGCCACAAGAGAAACAGTATTAGCCAGTATGTTGAAATGTGCTGCGCTTTCGAAAACAGAAGAAGGAAATATATTCTACGACGTTACTGAGCACGTATCAGATCCTGACATACTGGTCATCCTTGAAGAATGGAAATCGCAGGCAGCTATCGACTTTCATAATTCCACTGCTCACTTCAAAGAACTGGTGGAAAGTATTGCAGGTAAAGCTGAAATCACCGTTGATGTGCTGACTATGATCAACTAAATGGACTTTGAACCCCACGGCGAACATGGGGTTCAAAATTTCCCTATATTAGTAGCATGGATCATCAAGCATACCCTGAAGTAAAATCCCTTTTGAAGCTGTTTTTGATGCTGCTATTTTTCATGGTCACAATAGGATCTGTAGCTGGCTTCTATGTAGGTTTTAGTAAAACACCGGTAGACCCGTTAATAAAATCTCTCCTGAACCTTATTGCTTATACAGCGGCTATGATAGCCACCATCTGGTATGCTGCAGGGAAGAGTAAGAAACAACAGCCTGAATCATTTGAGTTAGGTTTTAATAAAATACAGGTTTGGCTGATCCCTGTATTAGTCATCAGCACTGTGGCACTGACCGTGGGCCTGGAACGTGCCTCCACGCTGATACCCATGCCTGATAGTATGGCTGAATTTTTTGAAGAACTGTTTAAGAAAGATGTCTTCTCTATAATCATGATCTCCATAGCAGCGCCTGTGCTGGAAGAAACGCTGTGTCGTGGTATTGTGTTAAAAGGTTTATTACAAAACTACTCTCCCCGAAATGCAATCTTATATTCAGCACTGTTTTTTGCATTGATACATCTTAACCCATGGCAGTCGTTACCTGCTTTCTTTGCCGGATTATTCTTAGGATGGGTGTATTATAAAACAAGATCTGTGATACCCGGCATTATTGTACACGCGGTAAGTAATACCACATTTGTATTGTTCCTGTTCCTGCCTAAGGAGCAACAGGATTATTTAGGATTGTTAGGCATGCCGCTGTATATTGTGGTGTGTGTATTGGCAACAATAGTATTCCTTGCCGGGTGCATGTATATTCAAAAAAGAATACCCTGAAAGAGCGATTTACGAACCAACAAACTGCTTCATTAAATTCACCAGGTCAGAAGTCACCTTCGTCTTATCATAAGCCAGGTACAAAGTATTTTCTGCCGGTACATTCCCGCTCCATATGATCTTCAGATCGTCATCCACCAGGTAATCAGCTGCGATCGTCAAAGCCGGACAATGCTTCAATGACTTTAAAATAATATTCATATCCGGAATCACACAATACGGCTTAATAGCCGGACGCTTTGCAAAATTCTTCTGCCAGAACCTGCGTATAATAGCCAGGTCAGCGCTATATGCAAACCATGTTTGCGATAGCAACCACGCTTCTGCATTGCCCCAGTCTTCTTCACTGATATACTGATCAAATTCAGTCGTGTCAATACTTTCACTGCCTGCAATGATAAAACGCTCCTGCCGGATAGGTTCAAAAGCAATGTTCTTATAATCGGTCAGTTTTGTCGCCACTACAAAATCCAGCGTACCTTTATGCAATTTCCCTAACAGATCATGTGTACGTCCAAAAGAAAGCATCAGGTTAGCATCAATATCCATAATGTTTTCAGATAACACTGCCTGAAAATACTCCTGCACGGTGCCCAGCCTGATAATCGGTACCTGCTTTTTTAAACAGGCCGCATTGAAATTTGCTTCTACTTTTTCCAGCTTTTCCAATGGCTCTACCACCTGTGTATAAAACAACTTGCCATACTCCGTAGGCACAATTCTTGGCTTCCGCTCAAACAATGTACGGCCTACATGCGCCTCGAGGGAAGAAAGATGCTGACTCACATTGGGCTGTGAAATAAACAACGCCTTCGATGCAGCAGTAAGTGAGCCCGTTTGATATACCGCCTTAAAAGTTCTGTACCATTCCAGATTTACCATAATTTAAAGGTATAAATAAATTTATGATTGCCTATAATTTACATTATTTCATTTATATGCCTCCGCAGTGGAAATTTGCATAAAAAAAGATGGAGATATTACCACAGGTACAGGAAGTATTGAATTACATTCAGTCAATTGACGTATCGCATATTGAAGACAAATGGCAGGCCGGAAGAGCATTCTATGAAAAGTTCATTCCACTGGCAGGAGAGGAGGAAACCTTATTTACAGTCGAAAATAAAAGACACACCAGGATCTACAGACCTGCAGCCGGAATACTGCCAGCCCTCATTTATTTTCACGGTGGCTGGTTCAATGCCGGTAGCCTGGATACACATGATCGCCCCTTACGCCAGTTAGCTAACCAGGCAGGAGTTATCGTTATATCAGTCGATTACAGGCTCGCTCCTGAATACCCTTTTCCTCATGGCCTGAATGATTGTATCGATACTACAGCATGGATTCTTCAGCATGCAGCAGAAATGGGCATAGATCCACTCCGCATAGCAGTAGCTGGAGACAGTGCCGGTGGTGCATTGGCAACAGCCGTTGCAGGCAGGTTCCCTGAATTAAAATGCCAGGTATTGATTTACCCCGTCACCGATTCATCCCTGACTAGTTCCTCCTGGAAAGAATTTGCAGAAGGCCCTAACTTAACCCTGGCAGGTGCGATTGAAGCCTGGGAATACTATGCTACAGACAAAGTTAAAGCAGCTCCCATCTTCAACAATGACCTGTCCCGCATGCCAGATGCATTTATCATCACAGCAGAATACGATCCCCTGCGCGATGAAGCAATTGCCTATGGCGAAAAGTTAAGGCAGGCACATGTGCAGGTTACAGAAAAACTGTATCCCAAAATGATACATGGTTTTTTCCAGATGGGCGGGGTAATCGATGACGGGAGAGCAGTGATCGCTGAAATTGCAAAATATATCCGGTATAAATTGATAATCAATCATAACATTGTCGGCCACTGAGTAAGTAAAATTGAGTAAATACGTATCAGTTTTTTATTCTATCTTGGGCGTATTAACAATTTAACCCGTATTCAACCCCTTGTTTATGATTTCACAAAAGAGAAAACTCCTCTTGTCCCGGATCAACAAGATCGGCGCATTCATCTCTACAACCCAGGCAGATGAAATGATTGAACGTTACCACAACCAGCAACCAGGTGGTGTAGGTTCCTTCCTATATGACGCTACATTATTTCAGCAGCTGCTGAGCGTACACGGCTGCGAAGGTATTCGTGTCATCAATGCCATCCATGACGATGTGCATACATTGGTATTTGTTGCGGTAGACAGTCTGAACCGCAACATCTCTGACAATGCTCCTATCGTTGGTCACGGTACGGCATTATCCTATGCTCCATTACAGATCATGCAGGAACTGCCTGTAACAGGTGTAGACAAATGGCATGGTACCGTAATCAGCAAGATGGCCGGTAGTGAAATGATTGAAGCATACCAGGCACTGGTACCCGGCTCTATCAAATCCAGCTTATACGGCAGAGAATTGTTTGCTGCATTATTATCTATCGAAGGATGTACAACCCTGCGCGTATGTAATGGTATAGATGATGAAGGCGATCA
This sequence comes from Chitinophaga sp., assembly GCF_039596135.1. Lineage (GTDB taxonomy): Bacteria > Bacteroidota > Bacteroidia > Chitinophagales > Chitinophagaceae > Chitinophaga. Next base: position 23,397 of record NZ_JBCNKH010000052.1, on the reverse strand, counting down.
TAAAACCGTGCTGATACCGCTGGATGCAAAATACAATGCCATCAGGAAATGCCAGATAGGTGCAGCCTTTATCGATGATCCGATTGGCGACAATTCTATCACTTGCCCACCCTGGTGCCCGACTACAGATTTTATGATATTGTAAACATAAAGAAGCGCCTTTCCTGACCAGGAAAGGCGCTTCTTTCTTACCCTCAAAATACAACCTATGAAAAGACTACTGTATTTCCTCTCAATCCTTTGTTGTATCACTATTGATACCTACGCACAAAGAACATATTATATAGACTTCGGTCCTAATGATATAACCAATGGCAACATCACCACCAGTCCCGACGTAAATGGCAATTACTGGAACAATATCACCAATACCAGTACAACAGCCGCTTCGGTATACCTGGTCACAAACAAAAACGCCTTATCCGGTGCTCTCATCAACATTACTTCCGGGTTTAGTGCCAACGGTATTAACAACGGTGGCCTGTTATCTCCCAGCGCAGCCCTCTTAAATGACCTCGCTATCAACACGGCTACCCAGGATTATTTTTATACAGATAATATCGCAAGCTTTATCATCAAAGGACTGGACGTCAGTAAGGGATATGTGTGCTATTTCTTTGCTACCCGAAATGACCCCGAGATACGTAAGTCAAATTACACCCTTGCAGGCAGTACAACCTATAGCGCCACATTGCAAACCTCCGGTACGAATTTAGGCGGAACGGGTTACAATGGTAATAACAGTACCATTCTGGTCACGAGTACTATTACCCCTGATTCCAAAGGCCAGATCGCCATCACTGTAAAACGGGAAGCCGGCACTTTCGCCTACATCGGTGCACTGAAAATAGAGGAAGTCAGGTTGCCCGTCACCGCATTAAAAACAGTGTATACTGACTTCGGTCCCAATGATGTCACCAACGGCAATATCACTATCAGTCCCGACATCAATGGCAATTACTGGAACAATGTAACCAATACCAGTACCACCGCCCCCCAGGTAAACCTGGTAGATAAAGCAAATTTATCGACCGGCACCTATATTAAAATCACCTCCGGTTTTTCTTCCAACGGTATCCTGAATGGTGGTTTGCTATCACCAGATGCCAGTTTATTAGGCGATCTGGCCATTCCCACTGCCACACAGGACTACTTTCACACTTCCAACTCTTCCAGCCTTTCAATTAGAGGACTGGATAAAACCAAAGGCTACGTTTTTAATTTTTTCGGCACCCGGAATGATCCTGAAAAACGGGTGACCGGCTATTCACTAACAGGTGCTACCTTCTACGACGGCCTGCTGCAAACATCCGGAACCAATTTAGGCGGCACGGGTTACAACGGCAATACAAAAACCATTCTGACCTCAGATATAATAATGCCTGATGATAATGGTCACATAAACCTTACAATGACCAGGTCTGAAGGCACATTTGGCTACCTGGGAATTATGAAGATCTACCAGGTGAACCCTGTCACATTTGAACCTTATTGCACCACAAAGGATGCCAGCCGCATCGCGGTAATGGGCTCTTCCGTTCCATCAGGAACCGGGGCGACCAATAACCAGGGATATGCCCAGCTATATGCCCAGTTACTGGCTACCAGGGCCAACAACGGAACAGGCCAGACCTGGAACGTATCGAACATATCAATCCCCGGCAACAATACTATCAGCGTAATCAACCGCTGGGATAAAGACTTACTGCCACTCTGCAGCAGGTATGTTATTTACGCACTCTCCCTGGGCAATGAAGGCATTACCACCGGCGGACAAGCCATATTTAACCAGTTCAGAGACAATATGAAATTGTTGATTAATAAAGCGAGGCAACAAGGCATTGAACCTATTATCACCAATTGTTACAGTCGTGAAGATTACACTGCTACAGAATACAACTATATCAAACAGATGAATCTACTGATTCATTCCTGGAATGTAGCCAGCATCAACTTATTGGGCGCGCTTGACAATGGAGCTGGTAAATGGGCAACAGGTTATAAATATGATGATCTGCATCCCAATGATGCGGGCCATCTTGAATTTGAATACGCTATTGTACCTTCCCTGTTCGACGCCCTGAAGGCAGGAAAGTCCCAACCCTACCAGGTAAATGGTACATCGCTGAACCTAAGTCCCGCCAGCGGCTACAAGTTGCAGGTCAAACCCGAGGAAACCCTTCACTCCTTTACTTACTCATTTGATATACAAACATCATCAGCAGGGCAGGTAGCAGAACTGAGTACGACTACCGGCTTAAATACATTAGTGATCAACACTTCCGGAAAACTGGACTATTCACCAGGTATTCCGGGAGTGACTGTACTGACGGACAATCAATGGCACAAGGTTACGCTCACCCACTACTATGCAATGGGGAAAACTTTGTTGTATGTCGATAAGGTATTACAAGGTTCGATAGCAGAAAAATTGGTGACCACTGCCTTTGACCTGAATGGCTCAACTGCTCCATCTGCCAATTACCGCACGTTACTCTTCTATCGCTCAGGTATGACACCCGAGGAAATCAACACCATGGTAGACGGTAATCTGCTCAAATCCAGTCTTGAAATTTATTCTCCCCTGGATGGTGGAAATGTATTGAGTGCAGATCCTATCGTGAACCTGGCACAGAGCACCAATAAGCTAAAGGAGGTGAATATTATCGCAGGCACCTATTATCTTCAGAACCGTTTCAGCGGGTTGTACATGGATGTAGATGATAACCAGGTTACGCAGGATGGAGGTAATATACAGCAATGGAGTTTTGTGGGTGGCACGAATCAGCAATTTACATTTACCCATTTAGGCAACGAGGTCTATAAAATTATTTGTGTCAAATCAGGAAAATCAGTGGATGTATCTGCAGTGAGCACGGCCGATGGCGCTAATGTACAGCAATGGGGTTATGTAAGTGGTGCCAATCAACAGTTTTTGATGGTGCCTGTGGATAATGATTATTATAAAGTAATCGCAAAGCATAGTAATAAGCTGGTGGAGGTGGCCGATTTTAGCACGGTGAATGGTGGAAATGTGCAACAATGGACGGATGTGAATCAACTGAGTGGTCAGTGGAAATTGGTGCGCCCCGCATCAGCAGCCAGAAGTGCCGGCGTTATTGAGAAAGAAGGCATTTCAGTATATCCCAATCCGGCGGTGACCACGCTTTATATAAGTGGGTTGACGGAGGTGGCCGGTATTAAGGTGTATAATAGTTCAGGGCAATTGCAGGTAGCAGGAGTAGGAAGGTCTATAGCGGTTGGGCAATTGAGTGCAGGGGTGTATTTTGTGCATCTGAAATCGAAGGGAGTATATAAGGTGATAAAGTTTGTAAAACAATAAATAAAAGAGCCTGAGATTGCAGGCTCTTTTATTCTCCCTATTTTATAATGACGAGTTTACCTTTATAGACCTTCGTCCTGTATTGTTCTTTTACTTCAAGTACATAACTATATAACCCAGGACTGGCACCACGTCCATCCCAGGTATTATCATAGTTTTCAGACCTGTACACCAATACACCGCCCCGAAGCAGGTTGAAGACTGAAAGCCTTGAGTTGGGATAATTTTCCAGTCCGCGAATCACAAACAGGTCATTCCTTCCATCGCCATTCGGTGTGAACACGTTGGGAATATATAGCCTGTTACTATCTGCTGAACAAGGGCCATCATTATCAGCAATTGAAACAATCATCACACTATCCGGCCCAACAGGATAATGCAGGCTATCACCCAATCCTTCGTCTATTTGCAGTGATAAAAATTCTGTGAACTCAGCCTTGTTATCATCAACAATGTTGATGGGGATTGTTGCACTGTGCTCACCAGCGGGAATTACCACAGGCGGGATGGTATAATCAACCCCTTTTATCGCAGTGGTACCAAAGGGAATGACATGATAATTCACAAGTACATCTTCTGCTGATACCAGGCTATCCGGGAAGGACAATGTAAAACCTGCCGGCGTTCCTCCTTCTTTTCCGTTTGTCTTTCCTGAGATCGTAATATGCCTGTTGTCGATATCATCATCATACAAAGGAACCAGGGTGGGCGCATAATCATTGTATACAGTGATGGAATCGCCCGATGGAGTGCTGGCACTTAAGAGAATGGGTTGGATATATTCGTTTCCTTCTATAATGTTATCATCAATAGGATGAACGGGAACGATTACAGTGCTGGGGCCTAAGTCTGATGGCGGAATCACTACAGTATCCAATGGCAGATAGTCTACCCCCTCGGTCGCAGTTCCGTCCATCCTGATTTTGACAGTAATCGGTTCTTTCACGAAGGCTTCCCCGGTGGGACGGGATTGCAGGTAAATGTAACCATCCACCTGGGGATTTCGCTCCCTGGGGCTCCCAACATAATAAATGGAAACGTCTGCCCCTCTGACAGGAGCAATAGTATCGTCATTATCATAAATATAAATCGGGCCATAAGGGAGGCCGGTGTAAGAATATTCAAAGTCATTGCTGGTAACCTGCGCTATTTCTAAGTACAATGCTTCGGTGTCTTCCTTAATTTTATCATCAAGTACATTGATCTCCGCAACAATGCTATGCTGTCCGGAATCAATTCTCAATGTGGGGTCGTCAATATCGCCATAACCTATTGTCGTATTGGCGGCGTGGGGAGCAGTGATCCAAATGGTTTCTCCGGCTATATAATCGCTGGATAAACTTGCGGTAATGGTGGCATTTGGCCCGCCTTCCTTTCCATTTGTCGATGCGGTGAAAGAAATGTTGACGCTGTACTGATCATCATCGTAGATCCTGAGCGTAGTTGGTGCAGGCTCAAAATCGACTGTAGATGCGGTGATAGCTGTTGCACTTTGAATAGCAAGTACAACATCTGCATAGGGTTCTACTATCCTGTTTTCTACAGGAACGACAGGGAAGGTGACACTGCCATTGCCTGCAGAGACAGGGATTTTGATGGTGAGCGGAAATGCCTGGTAATGCACGCCTACCACGGCGGAGCCACTGGTAGTAAAGTTGACGGTGATCGTGTCTGTGCCGGCAGCAGTGCCGGTTACAGTAATTGTATAACTGCCACCTGCAAGGCTTTCGTTGGTATTTTTATGATCTGTGATTTCAACATGATAGTCGGCGGCAGATACGGATATGGCACTGCACAGCAATAAACTGAGTAATAATGGTTTCATGATTGTGGGGGGTGGGTATATTAAGAAATGATGCGGGTAGGGGCTTTTCCTTACGGGGGGTAATTGTGCCGGTCTTATGTTGACGAATTTACGATTTTATTTTATGCTCAGCATAGCAATCAATAGCACCTCCGCCATCAGCGGTTATCATGAACGGCTAATTTTAAAGCCGCCTCGTAGATTTCGTCTTTGCCAGCTTTAATACCAGGCATAGACGGGTTTACAATTACATCAGGTGTCACACCATCCAGGTGGTGATGGCCAGGCAGTCCATCTACCCTGATACCGGTAAAGGTCAGTTCATATCCCCCGGGCAGATAAAAGCCATTAATGGTGCCGTCAATACCCGCAGTAGATTGCCCTACTATCGTGGCCAGTTGATGGTATTTTATAAATGCCAGAAAGTATTCGGGGTGACTACCTATACTGGCATCTGTAAGAAAATAACATCTCGCCTTCAGGTGTGGTACGCGAGGGCTCACATCCAGCACAGACGGGGTATACTTCACCTTTTCAAAATCCGGGTAGATGATCTGTGGATCATACAATATACCCGGGCTACCAACTTTTTCTGTTACCAGGTGCGACAATACAATATCAAACAAATCATAGCCGGGATAACCCCGCATATCGAATAGAATAGCTTTGGCATTGGCGGTGATACGGATCAGTGAATCTACCTTATTCGCTGGCTCCAGCAGGTTGATATAGTAAATATTGCTGGCTATGGCAGTGCCACTGGTGGGCAGTTTTTGTACCAGAGATACTTTTTCATCAAAGCCGGTAGTTGATCTGTTCACCAGCACCCGGTAACGTTTGTTGTTCCTGCTAAGGGTCATCTGCATGTTGCTGCCGGGGTAACCAAAACTCAGTTTCCATAATCCCTGGTGCAGGTTGCGCTGAGTGGATCCTGCATGGTACCGGCTAATTTCTTCCACTTGTTGCCAGGCCGTTTTGCCGTTAATAGAATCAGCTATATCTCCGGGTTTGATAATCGCCTGCAGGTCCGGGTCCAGCACATCTTTTACTACCACCTGCTCATTGGCGGTGCTGAAGGTAACAGGTGCCATGGCATTGTAAGCCGAATCAGTTTTCATGACTACCCATAAGTGTCCATCTTTCAGAGGGGCCGTCATTAGTTGCAATGTATGCTTAAAGTCATCAGGCGTTTTATCTTCGTATGCTTTAGTGAACGCATGTAGTAGCAACTGTTCAGGTTTGGTCGGCACATCCTGCCAGAAGGGAAAGAAATGCCGGTAAATGTTCCAGGCAATCACAATATCGCCCAGTCTTACCTGCAGCGAATCGGCTATCAATGCAGCAGGTAAAGTTGCTATGGCATTGATCAATTCAGCGAGAGCTTCTTTATTCCCTGAAGGATAGGTGGCATCCACCGTACCATAAAGTGCCACGGGAACGATGCATTGAATGCCTGGTACCAGTTCCTTATTGATCACATCACCAATCTTTGCCTGGTAGGCATAGAGAGGGGCATCTGCTTTTTTATCGGCAGTAAAGGCGATCTTCATAGCAGCACCGGAGGCAGATGTTGGTTCAGGTGCTACTGCAAACTGGTAATGGCCATTGTCCGCAGCAGGGTTGATCCAGGCCATTGGTCGGCCGCCGTCATCTGCAATCGTAAAATCCTGGTTGGGCAATGGAATGGGATATTCCCTTCCATCTTCTACCGCTATAAATTGCAGGTCTTTCACCAGCAGCACGCCTTTACCCTTCAGTGATATCCCTATCAATAGTTGTTGAGAAGATTGATCAATTTTACCGGAAACAATATATTGTTTCCAGCTACTATCACTATATATCGGTGTCGTAAAGCTGCCACCCTGACCCGAAGCAGTGATGTTGGTAAGGCCGATACCGGCGGTGGCACCATTGTCAGTCATTAACCTGACGCTGGCACTGAGCCTGAATTCACTGCCTGCGTGAGATGCGGGGATAAACTGTGCCTGTGTACCGCTGAACAGGGAGTCTGCTTTTTTATCAGGGGTATTTCTGTTTAACCGTACAGTGGGGGTACCCTGTCGTGCGAATTCATTTACCAGCCGCATACTCAAACCAGAGTATTGCCAGGAGATGTCATGATACCCTGCCAGCGAAGCAGGTGTAATATCCTTTACATCAAAAACTATTTTATCGGTACGCTTAAATATCTTAATGGAAGGAGCCAGCGGCAGGAACAGTTGCCGGAGAGTAGCCAGCAAAGCATCGTCATTTCCGGCTTTCCGAACCACACTGCTGCCATAGATGGCAAAGTGATCCCAGTCTACCAGCTGTGCCTCATCAGCCGGATGAAAATACCGTATATAACCATATAACCGTGCAAATGCACAGAGGTTCCTTATTTCCTGTGGGCCTGGTGCTGACCGTGCAGCAACCGTGAAAAGTAGCAAAAGGATAAACGTGGACCTGAATCGTAACATGAAGGGTTATTGACTTTTGGACGTCAATATAATCGTTTTAATGCTTTATAAATGTTATAATTTGGCTATCGTGGTAGTTCGTTTAAGAAAAAAAGCCTCTTTGCCGGAGCAGGAGTGAACCTGTTACAGTCAAAATCATTCCAGCCAGTAACCAATAGAATCAGCTGTGGGCATTCCTCGCTCTTGTGCGTGCTGCTTTTTTAGCAGCAGCAGAACGTTCCTCCGGTCCTTTTGTACGTGCGGCTTTTTTAGCAGCAGCTGACCGGTCAGACTTACTTCGCTTTGTAGCTGCTTCATGCGTCTGACGAGAGAGTGCAGAATGAGAAGCGGCAGTGGTGCTTTCCTTCTTTAACGCCTTCACTCTTGCACGTGAACGGGTTGCTGATACAGGCTCATGTTGCTGCCCCTTTTCATATGCCCGTTCTGCGCTTTTGCGGGTTTTCTCCGGTACAGTACCTGCTTTCGGTGGTTTCAAATTTACACCTGCACGCCGGGCTTCTGATAAGCCAATAGCAATAGCTTGCTTTGCTGATCTTGCTCCATGTTCTCCCTTACGGATTTTTTTTATTTCCTCATGTACAAACTCACCCGCTTGTGTACTGGGCGATTTTCCCTCGCGTTTCGCCTGCTTTGCCCGCATGACAGTTTTCTTTTCCGGCATAAAATAATTTTTAAAATTGTGATACAATTTGGCCTATTTTCGCTGTATATCCTTTGCATTTAATTCCTTTAATAAGGTCATAACTTCTTCATCGTCAACCTCGCTAAAGTCCCTGTAAAACCCGCCAACACCCACAAAGGTGAAAGGTGTATACAAACAAATAAACCCATCTACCTCCTTTTTAATCCGCGCTGCCGCCTGTCGGGAGGCAACAGGTACTGCTACCACCAGCTTACGGGGGTGCTTGTTGCGCAGCATTTTCAGCGTAGCGAGAATAGTTCTGCCCGTTGCAATCCCATCATCGATTATGATCACTGTCTTCCCCTTTACATTGGCAGGTCTTTCCCTGTTCATGAATTTTTTATAGCGTTCTTTCAGCTGTTGGCGGATAAGGGGAATCTTTTCTTCCAGGTACGATTTAGGTATGTCATCCGTTTCTTCTAGTAAAACGTCTTCCAGCCCTACAGCACCTATGGCATATTCTTCATGCAAGGGATGGCCTATTTTCTTGGTCATCAACAGATCCAGTTCAAAATTCAGGTGTCTGGCCAGGTAATAACCAATAGGTACTCCTCCTCTTGGCACTGCCAGTATAATTCCTTTTTCCCCTTTGAATTTTTCCAGCCTGGCAGCCAGTTGCATGGCTGCCTGAAGCCGATCGTTAAAATACATAACAGGTTGAATATTGTGCTTAGTGTTTTAAATTACTATCCACCCGGAAGGAAACTTTACAGATAGCTCCGTAAGAAGTAATTTTACCTTCATTCACATGCACCTTAAAATCTTTTACGAAAACCGAATCAATGTTCTGAATAGACTTTGAAACTTCTGTTACCGCATTGTGTACTGCGTCCTCGAAACTATTTTCTGACGAAGCGATTACCTCAATTACTTTTACAATAGCCATAGCTTATCTTTTAATAGTGAAGAAATAGCATTCAAAAAGTGAAAGGATACGTTTCCGGTATCTTTTTTAGATCAGGGTGAAGGTGTATTGGATGTAGCGCTGATGTTTCATCCAGGTAGATGAAGGCATCATAGCGTGATCCAGCTATCGTGGGTACATAATTACCGTATTTTTCACGATCTGGATGGTACACTACGCCAATTGCCCTGTGTGGAACTGTTCGTTTATATAACTCATCTGTACTGTCCTCAAATATTATCATACGGTCTTGTGTCGATTGTTGATGCATGATCTGCTCAATACTACCGACCTTAGCTTCGGGTACATTCATGACCTGCATGGGAGCATCCCAGTAAGTTCCCGCAATTACCTCGCCAGAGTAAGATCCAAAACCTACCAGCACTACATCGTGCCTGCCAAATTCCTCTCTTGCCAGCTGACCAATATTGAACAGTCCCTCATCCTTCATATTGGTATAGCTTGCATCTCCTATATGGGTATTGTGTTCCCACACAATGGCCTTGGCTTCGTCGCCATGAAATTCCATCAGGCGGTTAAGGGTTTCCTGCATGTGCTGGTCACGTATATTCCAGGTGTTATTGTTGAACGAAACCATATTCGTATAATAGGCTTCTGCATTAACGGCTATGTTTGCATTCTGCTCCATGTTCAAAGCGGCTTCAGGATCATGGTCATATACTGGAGCACTCCGGCGTACAGCCGTCAGCAATGAAATAACTTCCTCTCTGCAGGACGATTCCATATCTACCTGGCTGCGGGCATATTCACGGGCATCTTCGCCATAAGGCTGAAAACAGTTCAGCGTTTTAGCAGCAATGGCTGCTGCGTGCGGATCATGCACTTTCAGGTAACGGTTCATTGCCTCCAGGGATTCCCAAAGACTATACACATCAAGGCCATAAAAGCCGATCCGCTGGTTCGCCGCCTTTTGGGAATTATAAGTTTTTAGCCAACCCAGCAATGCCTCGATTTCCCAGTTGGCCCACATCCACATAGGCCAACGGCGGAATGTGTGAAGAAGGTCATAAAGTTCTTTCTCCTGGTTTTCGTATCCTTTTATGTAGCGATTCAATAGATAACAGTCGGGCCAGTCGCCTTCTACAGCCAGGAACCGGAAGCCTTTTTCCATGATCAGTCGCTTGGAGATGGCTGTTCGCCATGTATAATATTCATGGGTACCATGCGATGCTTCTCCCAGCATCACGCAATGCGCATTCCCCACGCGATCCAGCAGCGGATCAAGGTCATTGCTGGTATATAATGGATAAGTACCTGTCATAAAATCTATATTAATTTAGGTTCCTTTTTCTGACTAGTCTGCCATGCCTTATATATAAATAGTACAAAACCTGTTCCCGTATAACAGGACTTTTAAAACAAATGAAACAGGGGGTGCAAGGTTCATAGCGAGCGCAAAGAATTGCTCGTTTTGTGCAAGAAAAGTAACAGGAAATCTAAGGCAGGCACTACTGTGATGCAATACCGGACTTCTGCGAAGAAAATATTCCACGGAGAAATATTAACTTACAGCAATCATGAAAAAAGCAATTTTAACAACCCTGATAGTTGCGACATCATTTTGCTTAGGTGTCGCCTTTAATACAATCTCTGAAAGACAAAATAAAACTCCGGCAAACATGAAAAAAGTAACAGGCATTGGTGGCATTTTCTTTAAATGCAAAGACCCTAAAAAAATGACCGAATGGTATCAGAAAAATTTAGGCTTAAACACCAACCCATATGGGGCAACTTTCGAATGGTACGAAGGTGCAGACAGCACAAAGAAAGGACAAACCCAATGGACTCCCTTTCCCGAATCGACAAAATACTTTGAACCTTCAACAAAAGACTTTATGATAAATTATAGGGTCGAAAACCTGGAAGCCCTTGTTGAGGAGTTAAAAAAGAATGGCGTAACCATCGTGGATACCATAGAATCTTATGATTACGGAAAATTCATACATATTCTTGATGCAGAAGGGAACAAAGTTCAATTATGGGAACCCAAAGACTAAGCAACTAATCTCAGATAAAAAAGCCCCGGATTTTGCGATCCGAGGGCTTTTTTGTTTGAGGAAAACAAATAAATTATTGATAATCATTGATTTAAGTTCATTTTCGCCCGCTTAACTTAGACAACCGTTATCCCATTACATTCACCGTCTGGTTTACATACAGCTCCTTCCACTATTTTCAGTGAATCAGGATTATTTTTTTGCCATTCAGAAAAAGCTTTTTCGATCGTCTGGATCATGACATCGGGCCGCTGTGCCCCAGCTATAGCATACTTTCTGTCGAAAACAAAGAACGGTACGCCATTGGCACCCAATCGTTGCGCTTCTTTTGAATCATTCTCAATTCTGCCCGTATATACCGGATTAGTTAATGCCTCCCTGATTTCAATATCAGTCAGACCAACCTCTTTGCCCAGTTCAAAAAGTACAGCCTCATCATTCAGATTTTTTCCTTCGGTAAAAAAGGCGAGGAACAATCGTTCTTCTGCTTTTTCTCCCAACCCTTTGGTTTTGGCAAATTGGATAAGTTTATGTCCCTTCAATGAATTTGTGACAATAACCTTGTCGAAATTATATTCCAGACCTGCACTTTTGGCCATCTGTGTCACGCTTTGGTGCATGCGCTTTGATTCGTCATAGCTTAAGCCTTTCCTTTCAGCCACGAATTGGTATACATCATTTTGATTCTTTGGAATTTCCGGAATAGAAGGGTCTAACTGAAAACTCTTCCATTCAACTTCAATTTGATCCTTATGTGGAAATTTTGCCAATGCATTTTCAAAGTTCCTTTTTCCTATATAGCAAAAAGGACACATGATATCGCTCCAGATTTCTATTTTCATTTTTTTATCCGTTTTATTGATGCTTCGTCCATATAAATATGCAGTCAGCAGAACAAACAGGGTCACCATTATTGGTACCACCTTTTTATTTTGCATAATTTACCTTTCTGAAATAGTAATATGAAACACAAAGTATAGCGAAAGGAACAAGTGGTGCAAATCCTTTAGCCGGTCCATCTACTAATCCATGTGCAAGCGCACCTGACAGCAAGGTGATGCCGAATGCTGCATAAACCCATTCCTTAAATAGGTTAGGAACTGCGGGAATAAACATAATAAGTGCACCTATTATTTTACCGATGGCCAATTCAATCCTGAAATAATCAGGAAATCCTAATCTATGTATTGAGTCAATCAGGTATTTATTGTTGAAATAAAACAACGCAGGCCCTGCAGTCATTATAGTGACAATAATTGTTGTTACCCGATACATTCTTTTATCCTTTTTCAAATTGGGCGTCTCTAACGCTGTCATCATATTTATTTTTGGTACAAAACAAAATTACAAGGTTTTGCTAACCAAAGGTAAGCGGTTACTTATAAGTAAGTGCTTACCTTTAGGTAGCCAATAAACTGTTTTTGAAATGAAGGAGTTATCAAGAAATAGCAAAGAAGACTGTCTATCTCTCATGCTTTCTGTGCGTGATGCACTTGATGTAATCAATGGCAAGTGGAAATTATTGATTATAATTTCCCTCGTCAATGGAAACAAGCGCTTTAGGGAAATTGAAAGAAGTATTCCAAAGATTTCTTCCAAAGTCCTGGCGAAAGAATTAAAAGACCTGGAAGATCACAAATTGATTAAGCGGACTGCCTATGATGGCACTCCCGTTTTGGTCGAATATACTGCTACAGAATATGTAAACACACTCGAGAATGTAATTTTGGAACTATATGCATGGGGGCAAAACCATAGACAAAAGATTATTGGTAAGACACAATAATGAAAGCCAGGACGGCTGCTATATTAATATTCAAAATATTTAATGTTTTATTAGAATCTTTACCGGAAAATTTACCCTTAATTTTTATAATTTCATTAGAAATATCATTTAAGGAGGTGAACATCATACAAACTACCGAGGAGAAGGAGCTGTTACGCAGGTTGCGGGATGGGGATGAGTTTGCTTTCAAATCCCTCTACGAAATCTATGCCCCTCGCCTTGCAGCAAAATTATTTCAATTACTGAAATCAGAAGAGTTAGCAAAAGATATTCTGCAGGATCTGTTTATCAAGATCTGGGAGGTACGGCATACCATCAATCCAGCACTTAATTTTGGTGCTTTGTTATATAAAATAGCCGCTAATCTTTCTAAAAACGTATATAGACGAAATTTATATGACCAGTTGATGCGCAACTCAATAAACCCGGATGATGGTCATAATCCCATAGAAGAATCCCTGAACCAATCAGAAGCGAAGGAGTTACTGCAGGCCGCCTTAAACAAACTTACACCCAGGCAGCGGGAGGTATATATCATGCACAAGATAGATGGCCTCAGCTACCACGAAATAAGCAGCCAATTAAATATAAGTACTTCTGCCATCAATCATCACATACAAGAGGCTAATAAGCAACTAAGAAATATATTAAAGTCAAATTACATTTATCTCTTTGCAATCCTGGCCAGATTTTTTTTTGAAAAATAATTGGATTGGGGGTGCTACTTTTTATTTCTCGTGTGTATATATCAGTAATTAGGCATAAACAGGACTGTTTGCGAAGATGGAAAACAATAATATAGAAGAGCTATTCAAAAAATATATCGAAGAGACAATTACCGAACAGGAGTTGTCTCGTCTGTATGATTTTTTCCAGCGTAAAGAGCTCCAGGATGAACAGGATGCCTTACTCATGAACTTTTTTTCAACGGATTCCAGCGTATCGTCGTCACTGGATAAAAGATCTGAGATCATTAAAGATGCTGCATGGCACAGTATCCAGGAAAAACTGGGTATTACGCATACACCAAAATATAAGCGCATATACTGGTGGAAACGGGTTGCAGCAGCGGCAGGAATACTGCTGGTATTATCATCCGGGTTCTATTTTTACAAAGAATTTTCCCGCCCATCCACCTCGCAGTTTGCAAATCTTGATATTCTGCCTGGTACTAACCGTGCGACCCTTGTCGCATCAAATGGAGCAGTCTATCAATTGAATGGTGCGAAGGAGGAGATTGTGGTAGACAAAGGGAGTATTCATTACAAAGATGGTGATATGCTACCTGTAAAAGAATCCATCCAGCATGTGACATTAAATATTCCAAGAGGGGGGCAATACCGGGTTACATTAAGTGATGGCACGAGGGTGTGGCTGAATGCAGCGTCTTCTCTCTCATATCCGACTGCGTTCACAGGAAAGGAACGGAGTGTAACACTGAAAGGCGAAGCGTATTTCGAGGTAGCGCACAACGCTAACCAGCCATTTATCGTGCATACACCAGATGAGGATGTAAAGGTGCTGGGCACCAGTTTCAATGTCAACTGTTATAACGATGAAAACGGGACGGTGACCACCCTGGCAACCGGCAGCGTTCGCCTTGACAGCAGAGATGCGGCTCATACGACGGAATTACATCCAGGGGAGCAGGCGGTACTACTGGATAACACAACATTTAACGTAGCAGCCGTCGACGTTTCATTATACACCGCGTGGAAAGATGGAGACTTCCGATTTAAAGCCACACCGTTAACAGAAGTCATGCGTCAGATAGGACGATGGTATGACCTGGATGTAGATTACGCCAGCATTCCAGCAGACATCAAAGTTCATGCATCTATCAGGAGGGATAAAAAATTGTCAACTGTACTTCATGCACTCGAAAGAATAGGGGATATAAAATTTGAAGTAAAGGGAAAGAATATTAGCATAATTCATTAGTAGTACCAAAATCTTTTTATCGGTTTTCCGTCTGTAGGCTGGCGTGTGGATCCGCGCATCGGCTGGTGGAATCCTTATACTTATAATAATCAACCAAAAACCAACCGTTTCAAATTATGGGCAATTTCCTTTTTGTCAGGGACAAAAGGTATGTGCTGTACTGTGAGCGTTCGGGAATGAACAATTGTAGCACATTATCTATTACGACCAAATTTCTGTCCGTTTTTATTCCTGTTCTTATCCTGCAACTGTTTGCGTCTGTAAAGGCGCAGACGGTAACGCTGGATGTAAAAAATGCCCCATTTGTGAAGGTGGCGGAAGAGATCAGCAGGCAGACGAAATTCGATTTTTCGTACAATGACCGCATTCTGAAAAAGACAAAGCCAGTTACATTGAAACTGGTAAAGGAGCCGATTTCCAGTGCCATGCAAAAGTTTTTGTCAGAACAGCCGTTGAGCTATGAGATCAAAGATGGCCTGATCATTATTACTGAAAAGAGTGCAACGCTTACTGATCAGGCACCGCAATCCGAACCTGATGTGTATGGACATGTTGCCAACGAAGCCGGCATTCCACTGGAGGGGGTTGCTATCAAAGTGAAAAATACCAATTTCGGTACCAGGACTAATAAAAGCGGTGAATTTATCATTCCTGGAAAGTATGCAAATAATACGCTTCAGATCCATATGCTTGGTTATGCAGATATGGAAATAGGGGCACAGAGAGCCCGGGTGGTTACACTTGCAATGGCCGCTTCTGATTTGAATGAAGTGAATGTAGTGGTCAACACAGGTTACCTGAAGATAGACAGTCGCCACCTCACCAGTGCTGTTACCACAATCAAGATGGATGATATTATTACTCCGGGGGTGAATTCAATTGACAAATTGCTGGAAGGCAGGGTACCGGGTATGATGTTCATGCAGAACTCCGGACAGGTGGGGGCTGCTCCTAAACTGAGGATCCGTGGTACGTCTACTATTCTTGGTAATCGTGAGCCCCTCTGGGTGCTGGATGGTATTGTACTGACAGACCCAGTTAACGTGGATCCGCAACAGATCAATGACCTCGATTTCGTGAACCTGTTGGGAAATGCGATTTCAGGTCTGAATCCTGAAGATATTGAGCAGATCGACGTGCTGAAAGATGCTTCTGCTACTGCGCTGTATGGCGCCAAAGCCGGCAATGGCGTGATTGTGATCACCACCAGGAAAGGGAAACCTGGAAAGCCAATGCTATCCTATTCCATGTCATCCGGCTATTCACGCCGGCCAAGATATTCTGACAGGAGTATGTACATGATGACCTCCAGGGAGCGCATGGATGTTTCAAAAGAAATGGTAGAGCGCGGAATGCAGTATAATAACGTGACTCAATGGTCAGGATATGAAAGGGCTTTACAGGATTACTATGGGGGTAAAATTGATTATGATGAGTTCAAACGTTTAAGTGATTACTATGCCAATGTGAATACTGATTGGATGGGATTGATCACGCACGATGCATTTACTCAAAACCATACATTAAACCTCTCCGGTGGATCTAAAGATATCAAGTATTACTCGTCTATTGGTTACCTGAACGAGAATGGCGTAATCAAAGAAGAAAGTAACAAACGTTACTCCTCGATGCTGAATATTACTGCCGACTACAAAAAGTTCACGGCACAGATTGCATTCAATGGTAGTTACCAGGTAAAGAATTACACGCCATCGGACCTGGGTATCCTGAACTATGCTTATAATACCAGCCGTACTATACCTGCGTATAATCCGGATGGAAGTCTCTTTTATTATCCACAAACAAATGGTTCGCTTATTTATAATTACAATATCCTGAATGAGCGTGATAATAGTAATGATCATACGAACCTTATTTCTGCCAATGTCAGAGCGTTGTTAAGGTGGCATGTAATCAGAGGGTTGGATCTCGAAGGTACTTTTGCCGTTGGTATTAGCAACAATGATCGGGAGGTGTATTATACCAAAAACACTTATTACATATTTAAGTTACGCGGTGATCAATCAACCAGGTGGGACCAGGCACCTGTAGGTGGTGAAATGCAGAAGTCCACAACAAACAATAGGAATTATACTGGCCGTTTACAGGCAAACTACATGACTACATTGGGGAATGCCGGTAAACACGCCTTAACAGCAACAGGTGGTGTGGAGGTTAAATCCAATGCATACAATGGGTTTAACATTACCCGCAGAGGTTACTTCACTGAAATGGGCGGTTATTTTGATATCGTACCTACTACCTATAGCGGGTATTACAATCAATGGATGATGACAAAAGATGCTTTGGGTTATTTTAACCGCCAGCTTACAAACGATTTTGCATGGTTTGGTACAGCAGGTTATTCTTATGATAGCCGGTATATGTTTAATGTCCATATCAGGGGGGAACAATCCAATCTTTTTGGTTCCAGAACCAATAATCGCTTCCTTCCCATCTGGGCATTGTCAGGTCGCTGGAACATGAAAAATGACGTAGTGCCTCATGTAGGATGGATCAATGACCTGGCCTTTAAGGGATCATGGGGCTGGCAGGGAAATATGCTGCCGGGACAGTCTGCCAATATGGTGATCCGTCAGAATTTAGCTACTAATCCCTACTATAATGAAACCTCTGCCAATATTGTAAACTATCCTAATCCGGACCTGAAATGGGAACGGACATCCTCTTTCAACGCGGGTTTTGATTTTTCCCTCCTGAAGGGTAAACTAGCGGGTTCAGTAGCCTATTTCTATAAAAGGACCAAGGATGCATTCCTGAACAAAACGGTATCAGAGATCAACGGTGTACAAACATACGTCATCAACAGTGGTACGCTGGAAAACAAGGGCGTAGAGGTAGCACTGTCAATAAAAGCTATTGATAATGTGAATGTAAACAGTTCCCGCAGGGGATTTGTGTGGCGTATAGATCCGCAGTTGGGACAGGTATTGAACAAGGTGTTGAACAGGGCTATCAATAACAGGAATAACGTGCTGATAGATAATATTACCTATAGCAACTTCCTGGATGGTTCTGTACAGTTGGCCGGTAAGCCGATCAATACCTTTTACTCCTACAAATTTAAAGGTCTGAGTCACGAGGATGGTTCTCCGATCTTTTATGGCGCAGAGGCTGAACTCGCAGATGAATACAATAAGAAATATTCCCAGATGAAAAAAGAGGATGTATACCTGTCTGTGATGAGTGAATCTGGCCGTAGAGAGCCTTTTATACAAGGTGGTATTTCCAACTATTTTGGCTGGAGAAATTTTGGTCTGTCCTGTAATATTACTTACTCTCTTGGCAACAAGATCAGGATGCTGAAGATAGCTTCCGGATATGCTTCTACGGTTGCCTATCCACAGCAGAACCTCCGCAAGGAGTTTGTACGCAGATGGCGGCGCCCGGGTGACGAAGCATATACCAATATTCCTGGTCTGCAGGCAAACAATAATCTGAATACGCCATGGTGGAATATGTATCCGGCAAGTGCTTACTCTTTTGGTGGTAGTGTATACGATATGTATGATAACTCCGATTTGAGGGTGATAAGTGCTGATTACCTGAAACTCCAGTCAGCCTCTTTCAAATATAACTTTGATGATAAAATGGTACGTAAGCTGGGATTTGCATCGGCTTATGTGAGTATTACAGGCACCAATATGTTCACAATCACCAACAAGTTATTAAAAGGACAGGATCCTGCACAATCAGGCGCATCTCCTAATATCAACCTTTCAGTAAGACCTACTTACACTGGTACTATTAACGTTTCATTCTAAAATTTAAGCACCATGAAAAATGTATTTGCGCTGCTTATGTGCTTACTGCTGTTGCCATCATGCCGTAAATTCCTGGAAGAATATACTACAGATCAGAGATATGCCTCTAATACGAATGATCTTGAGCAACTGATGATCGGAGAAGCATTCATAAATAATGTTACATACTCTATCTATAGTCAGTCTACCATGTCGGATCTGACATCAGAATCGAGTCTCTTCGCACCGTGGCTGCATGTAATGGATGATGACAGTGAAACGTTTGTGGCAGATGTAGTAGAAACAAGTCAGGCCACTCCGCTTTATATGTTTTCCGGTTTTCATAACTGGAGCCAGTTGCCATCCGTTAATATCCTAAATGCTGCGTGGGAAGAAACTGCCTGGCGCAAGCTTTACAAACGTATCGGGTCTTTGAATGCGATCCTTTTCCAGGCGTCAAAAATTGCGGACAGCTCTTCACAAAATGTGCAATTGCGGCATATTCGTGGTGAAGCGCACTTTCTCAGAGGGTATTATTACTTCATGCTGCAGAATATTTATGGTTCTCCTTATCGCACGAGCACCGCTGCCACAGATGAAGGTGTGCCAGTGAAGGTGAGTGAAAAAATTGATGATAAGTATTTCTCCCGGGATAATAATCAAAAGGTCTACGATCAGATTATTGCAGATCTGAATCAGGCGGCGACTTACCTGGACGGTTACAATCCTAACAACAATATCAGGGTGGGTATTGCGGCTGTCAAAGTTTTACTAAGCAGGGTCTACCTGTATACAGAACAATATGACAAGGTTGTTGCGACCCTGAAGGACTTTGAGACGATGGGATATAGTCTTACAGATCTCAATCAGTTTGTCCCGGGAACCAACTTCAGCTACCGCACTTCTGGTGAGTCTATTTTTACGATGGGAGCTCATGTTATACCGGCTGTTTTTATGAACGACTCGCTTTCTGCATGGGGTGGCAATGATAACCGTGTTTCTGCCTTCAAGGCTTCCAATGACCTGATGGACACTTATGATACGGCTGACCTGAGACGTAACGCTTTCTTTGACAAATCAACCAGGAACAAAGCGTTTCTGCCGAGAAAATACAGATCATGGACTACGTATAATGATGTAGCCCAGGTGTCTGACATATTTTACCTCCGCTATCCGGAAGTGATATTGAATCGTGCAGAAGCATTGGCCATGCTGGGTTCAGATGGAGAAGCTAAAACAGAGCTACAGCATCTCCGGGCGAAGCGTTTCCGGAATGCAACTGCGGACCAGCTACCTGCATCAAACGAAGCACTGGTTGATTTTATCCGTGCAGAACGTCGCCGTGAAATGTGTTTTGAAGGGCATCGCTGGTTTGATCTCAGGCGTTATGGGGTCAATTCCAGGTATCCTTTACCCGCCAGTTTTGTTATCAAACACCCTGTGTACAACTATGATGCGTCGTCCAATACGTATTCACCCGCAGGTTATTACGTGCTGAAATCCTTTGCGCAGGATGCTGCATCCTGGCAGGTACCGATCCCTGATTATGCCATCACATTTAATCAAGGCTCCCTTACAAATCCAGTTCGTCCTGTTCGTCAGATTCAACCATTTTAATCAGTGCAAATGAACTACAAAATATATCTGATCGCCTTTACTTTGTTTGCTATGGCTACGTCATGCAGAAAGGAAGAAGAAACGACCTTTCCTGACTACGATAAAAACTGGCTCGTAGTAGAAGATGATCCTAACGATGCTACGATTCATGCGAATTATCTGTTCTACAAGGAAACAGGGATACCGATTTATATCAATGATACGATCGGTTCTCAGCAACGGAAGGATGTGTTCGGGCATGATTACACTTTTTATGAAGTGTTGTCCATGAATTATTCACTGGGTGGTTCGCAGGGTTCGAGTGCTCCACCATATGTGCAGTCATTTACTTATTGTTCGAAAGACGATGTGCCGGCGGCATTGGCATTTCTGAGAGCGGAAATTATGCCGTCGTTGCCTGAAGGTGTACATGTACCCAGTATCCTGCTTGTGAATACGCTAGGCAGTTATGGATTTGGCAGCTACGCTTTTAAGGGGTTTAATACGGTGGTGATAGGTGCGGTATCCCAGATACCCACTATGAATGATGCTACCCGGGCAGCTTATAAAGGGGCTATTCTGCGTGCCTTGCTTACCAATGCGGTACAGGATGATAAATACAAAGATATCCTGGATAAATTTTACAATGCCTCCAGGAAGTTTATGACCTCGCGGGATGCTTATGGTGTATATACATTCCAGCTTGCCACCTATGTGACTGGCCTGCCACCCAGCGTTACAGCTACGCCACAGGCCATTGGGTTCCTGGGTACAGATCCGCGAAATAGTTATTACACGCCGATGTCAACTTATATGGATGTGTGTATGTACATAGAGGCAACACTCGGCAAATCAGAGGACCAGTTTAAACAGCAATATGGTACGCAGACTACCATTATGACCAAATATGGTTATATCAGGCAGATACTGGCTGATCTTAAAGTACCTGTACAATAGCAGGATAATAAAAACATCAAACAATCATATTTCAAATATTTTAAAAGTTCCAAATGAAGAAAACAGTTTTATCTGTCCTGCTGCTGGGTATTTCAGCAGCAGCATGGGCGCAGAATGCGGTGATCAAAGGTAAATTTGAGAGGGAGAAAGGTGGTAACGTGAGTGCAAGCCAGATCTATCTTTTCAAGACTGTGGAGGGTGAAATAGTACCTTATTCCATGATCCCTTTGACCAGACAAGATCATTCATTCCAGGTGCCGGTTGGCGACAGCGATCTGAACGTAATCAGGTATATAGGCTTTGAAGATGAAGTTTACCCTATCTATATGCGCAAAGGAGATACGCTTGCGCTCAACGGTGGATTTGGTGAGGTAGCTTATTCAGGCACAGTAAATAATGAGAACAAAGTGTTTGCTGACTGGTATAAAATGATGACACCACTGAGGAAATATGGTTATACCAAAGAAGGTTGGCAGCGTGCATATGAACACTTTCC
Source organism: Chitinophaga sp. (assembly GCF_039596135.1). Taxonomy (GTDB): domain Bacteria; phylum Bacteroidota; class Bacteroidia; order Chitinophagales; family Chitinophagaceae; genus Chitinophaga. The sequence continues at coordinate 1,647 of NZ_JBCNKH010000052.1, read as the reverse complement.
AGCTACACTGGATTCCATAGTTGCGCCGAGTGAGAAATTTATAAGTACTATCAATACCGGTAACCAGAAATTTGACAGTTATGCAAAGATGTTTTTGACTTATAGTTTCCGGATGGATGCAATGTTACCATTTACAGAAGCCCTGGGATATTCACAACGTGACAAATATCCCGCTTTCCTTGTAAACCTGTTTAATACAGAGAAATATGCAGATCCGCAGATCTGGACACTTCCCTTTGGTTATGCCTACATACAGACCCATGGATTCGTAAGACACTTCGTTTACAATGCTGAGAGTGGGTTCCTTGAAGATGTAATTGTTCCTGAAATCACTGATCCAATGTTGAGAGCCAATTATGTTCTCACGCTATTGGACCGACACGAATATCAGAACATGGCAAAATTTGTGAGCAAGAACAAACAGTACATGGTCACAAAGGAGCAAAAGAAAAAAATGGCGGTGCTTGAGAAGAGAGCGAATCTGAAAGAACCTGGAGGTGAGGCAATTGATTTTGCATATCCTGATATGACAGGTAAAATACATCGTCTGAAAGATTTTCGCGGTAAAGTTGTGTTGGTAGATGTATGGGCTACCTGGTGTAAGCCTTGCCTGGCAGAACAGCCGGCATTGGAAACACTTGAGAAATCTTTCGAAGGAAAAGATGTTGTGTTCCTCAGTATCTCCATTGACACAGAAAAAGATAAATGGAAGAATATGGTAGAGACAAAGAAACTGTCAGGATTACATTTATATTCCAACAACCAGGGAAGTATGATCCAGGATTACGAGATCACTCAAGTACCACGCTTCATCCTGTTTGATAAGAATGGTAAAATGGTGAGCTATGATGCTATCCGGCCTTCAGATCCAAAGTTAAAAGAGTTAATCGAGTCCAAAATTTAATGCTTAGAATAAATGAGAGTATTCATTGTTTCGATATTCCTGGCAATAGGTGTTTTGTGTAAACAAAACACCCTTGCACAGGGTATTATATTCCAGGAGCTAACGCTGAAACAGGCAATGGCAAAAGCAGCCGATCCCGCATCACCAAAACTGATCTTCGTTGATTGTTATACCAGCTGGTGTGGCCCTTGTATTGAAATGGCCAAACAGGAATTTCCTAAAAAAGTGTCGGGTGACTTTTTCAATCCGAAATTTGTTTCTGTGAAATTCGATATTGAGAAGGGAGAGGGTATTGATATCGGAAAGAAATATGATGTCAAAATATTTCCCACATTCCTGATCCTGAATGCAAAGGGGGAAGAGATCAACAGGGTGGTAGGAAAAGCGGTTGCAGAGGAGTTTATTGAAAAGGTGAAGGTAGCTATGAATCCTAATAATTCATTGGCTGGTTTAAAGGCGGCTTATGAGAAGGAAAAGAATATGACGACTGCATTGCCTTATGCCCAGGCGCTGTATGAGAATGCGAGAGATCCGTCTCCTGTGTTGAGTGAGGTCTTTGACAGGGCGATGGATTATGAGCGGTTCAGTGGTGACTATCTGAAGATGGCATTGGAAACAGCTGATTTCGGCAGCCCTTTTTTCAGGAAACTGATGCTGGACAAAAGACGTATTGATCAGGCAATTGGTACAGAGGTGGCTAACCGTATCATCTTTGATAAGGTTCGCAAGCATATGTACCTGAT
>NZ_JBCNKH010000051.1:0-45251 GCF_039596135.1 Chitinophaga sp. | reverse complement strand
CCTCCTGTAGTACCTGATAGTGTCACCGCTTGTAGCGTATTAATGTTCCCGCAGTAAGGACTGCCAGCATATGATATCGTTGCATTCGGTGTACCGCTTACATTGACGGTAGTTGTTGCTACTACATTCGTACATCCACCACTGCCAGTCAGCGTATACCGGATGGTGTAATTGCCCGGCGTAGCACCTGCCGGATTTAATGTACCTGTAGATGGATCAATTGTCATACCTGATGGAGAAATGCTATAGGTGCCACCTGCATCACCGGTTCTTGTTACATTCACCGCAGCACTGGTGCTGGTATTACATAAGGTAGCGGGTGTGTAACTGATAGTAGCAGCAGGAGGTTTTGTAATAGTAACATTAGCAGTGGTTGTAAGTCCCGGGCAGGGTGGAGTAGCAGCAATCGTATAAGTCACGGTATAAGTGCCCGGTGTACTTGCCGCTGGTGTGATGGTTCCTGTGGTTGTATTCAATTCCAATCCTGAAGTTGAAGAAAATACACCTCCTGTAGTACCTGATAGTGTCACCGCTTGTAGCGTATTAATGTTCCCGCAGTAAGGACTGCCAGCATATGATATCGTTGCATTCGGTGTACCGCTTACATTGAAGGTAGTTGTTGCTATTACATTCGCACAGCCACCACTGCCAGTCAGTGTATACCGGATGGTGTAATTGCCCGGCGTAGCACCTGCCGGTGACAATGTACCTGTAGAAGGATCAATTGTCATACCTGATGGTGAAATGCTATAGGTGCCACCTGCATCACCGGTTCTTGTTACAGTTGCAACTGCACTGCCGGTAGTATTACATAAATTAGCAGGCGTATAACTGATATTAGCTGCCGGTGCTTTTGTAATAGTTACGCCTGTAGTAGTCTGGAATCCCGGACAAGGCGCTGCGGCAGCAATTGTATATGTCACAGTATAAGTACCCGGTGTACTTGTTGCTGGCGTGATCGCGCCTGTAGCTGCATCCAGCATCAATCCTGCTGTAGACGAAAATACACCACCTGCACTCCCTGTTCGTACAACTGCCGTTACACCATCAGCAGAACAGATAGCCCCATAACTGATGGTAGCACTGGGACTACCATTAACAGTTACAGTCGTTGTTGTTACTACATTTGCACAACCACCCGTACCTGTTATTGTATAACGAATGGTATAATTCCCCGGTATTGCACCCGCAGGTGTCAGCGCACCGGTAGTAGCGTTAATACTCATTCCCACCGGCGATATACTATACACACCACCCGTACTCCCTGTCTGTGTGACACTGACTACCGCACTCCCTGTTGCATTGCACAGCACTGCTGGCGAATAACTGATTGTTGCAGATGGTGCCGGATTTACATTCACTGTAATTGCAGCCCGCGGACTTTCCCCGCAACCATTACGCTGACTTACATAATATGTTGTACTACCCGGCGTAGCTGTAGACGGCACAGGTGCACCCGGCAATAATACGCCGCCTGCATCATACCATTGTAACCCTGTACCACCCGCTGTCAATGCACCTGCCGCCTGTCCCTGACAATAATTAACCGGTGTAGTCACCGTTGGTGCAAGAGGGAATGTACCTACCATCACATCGATCTCTGCCCGCGGTCCTTCACAATTATTCGTCGTCTGACTTACATAATATTTTGTTGTGCCAATAGCTGCTGTAGATGGTGTGGGTGCACCGGGTAGTGGCGCACCACCTGCATCGTACCATTTTAAATTAGTGCCCGTCGCGGTCAGCGGTGTCGCTGTCGTGTTCTGACAAAGTGTTACTGGCGTTGTCACCACAGGCATTGCGGGCAATGCATTCACCGTTACCACAACAGGTGCTTTCGCACTTTCACATTGCCCGGGCAATGTCTGTGTGGCATAATAAGTCGTTTGACCCGCAGTAGTTGTAGCTGGAACAGGCGCAGTGGTCAATAGCGTACCGCCGGCGGTATACCATTTAATGTTCGTGCCAGTAGCTATCAGTGCCGTCGCTGTTGCACCCTGACAATATACTACCGGCGTTGTCACTGCAGGCATAGGCGAGACCGGCAACACTGTAATATCTATATACTTTGTATCCGACCCACAGGTCACACTCGTTGCCTTTAGGGTAATCCTGTAAGGCCCTGCAGCTGCATATTTATGACAAGCCGGGGTCTGCTGTGTAGACGTAAACCCATCTCCAAAGTCCCATTCATAATCTGTATTGGAACTACAGAAATTTCCACTCGTACCTGTACTGGATTTATTGATGACACATACGTTTTCATTCACACACACTGTTGAATTAACTGAAAAGTCAGCTACCGGCTTAGAGCGTATTACAATCTGGTTCAGGGTATACGTCGTGGTATAACATGCATTTCTCGTATATAAGGTAGCTTTATAATCTGCACTGGGACAGGAAGATCTGGTGTAGGTATGAGAGATCTTAAAGACAGTATTCGTCGTGTTCAATGGATGGGTCAAAGTTTGTAGCGGCGTACCATCTCCATAATCCAATATATATTCCGTACCCGGTGAGTTAGTGAACCAGTTGCCGATCTGGAACTCTACCGCCGCCGGCGCACAGAGACCTGTTGTAGAAGTAGAAGTGGTGAAACTCGCCAGTGGGTTCCGACCATTATAAAACTGGTAGGTGGTGGTTCGTACACAACCATTCGAAGGAGTAATTTTTATGGTCAGCAGAAAATACCCCTGCGTATTGTAGGTATGCGTCAACTGTGCCCCCGATGCCCAGTCCATTTGGGTAAAAGCCGGGCTCCCATCGCCCCAGTTAATCTCATAGTTATTACCCGTACCGGATACGACAGAACTGTTTTCTACTTTCAGCGTGTAATTCTGATTCCCGTTACAGTTGGTAAAAGGCCCATCCGTTGTACTTTTATCTTCCAGGGAAGGTTTGGGGGCGGGATTGATAGTCAGAGTGCCTCCGTTCACACCATCTACAACTACAGCACCGGTAACCGCATTGTCTGCTACTACTGCTGTAATGCTGGTTGCACTACTGATCACAAAACTTGCCGCCGGCAGACTGCCCAATGTCACATTTTGAACACCGGTAAAGTTGGTGCCCGTAATTACCACCTGTGCCCCCTGACAGATAGTTGTAGGGGTAATGGCCGTAATGGTAGGAGGTTGTGCATGAACGGAAATAGCTACCAATAAGAAAAATACGAACAAGACACTACGGGGCATCATATAGGGACTTTGATATTTAGATATATATTGCTAAAGGGCAACAACGATAACAGCATGACCACCAGAATTGTTCAACCTGGTTAAAATAATTTGCGTATAATTATATTTAAATAAAATATAAATTGATGTTATTCGCAATCTTATTTATGGGTATGCTAAACCGGGTAGATACATTGCCCGGAGGCTTTTGTAAGCTGGAAGAAGATACGATGTTTCATGAGCAGGTGGTAAGGTATCCGGAGGTGGCGCCTTCGTTTCCGGGGGGAGAGGAGGCGATGGCAAAGTTTATTTTAAAGAATTTACATATTCCTACCCGGGAGGATGTTGAGCAGCCGTATTATGCTTCCTCATTTCCTGTTTTTTTCATAGATACGACAGGGAAGATTGCTAAATGGCGGTTTGGGAATAATAAGAACCCGACTACCCTGTTGGATAGTGCTATGCAGAATGTGATTATAAAGATGCCGAAGTGGAAACCAGGTACCTGCAATGGGGTGGCAGTACCAGTGTTGTTTATGTTACCGGTAAGGCTATGAGGAGTGTGATATTTTTAATGGGATGTGCTGGCCGGCAGCGGCAGTCCTGTTGGAGCAGGCATGCCTCCTTTTACAGGCACAGTATTTCCTCATCGGAATAATTTATACTTTAATCGTTTCCACCAGCTTGATTTCACATAAACGACAGATATTCCTCCTAATACTGCGGCGCTCATTTTCAGCTCGCAATATACAGGCTGCTTTGCCTTCAATTGCTGTTCAGGTATAATTATCTCTTTCGGTTCATATCCTACATAACGTAAACTCAGCTTCACACCTTTTTGATATTCATCTGGTATTGACAAACTAAATGTTCCATCCTCCTGTGTAGCCGTACCTATCCTGGTTGGTTGCCCTTGCTGATCCACTATCAACACTGTCACCGCCATTAATGGATCACAACTTGAGGAGTCGTGTACAATCCCTGTTAGTTTAATTTGTCCTTTCCCGCTTTCCGGCATTACCAGCGCCAGCACCCCGGCTAGTATTGCTGCAGGCATCCATCTCTTACCTGGGTTCTCAACTATCTCTCTGTCTAACTGCGAAGGCAGCAAACTACCACAACACCCCTGGTGCTTTTCAAAATAAGCCATCATTTGCTGATCTGTCATACCAGTAAAATCTATGACCTGCTTCTGACAGCTGCTACAATACCGTCCACCTGGCATAGGTGTCATATTTTGTAAAGGAACCGTACATGGTTCGGGAATCGAGATAGTCAATTTTTTCATCAGGAGAAATTTATGCATAATTCTGATCTATTAATAACAATCAGATGCTTTTCTAAATGTGTAATAATCTGCTGATCCATCATAATAGACAAGTCAGTATAGGTCACCATCATATCGATGCATCCTTTCAAAGATAGGATGCTGCTTTTGTCACAATTCCATAAATCAAGTTACTGGTTTTTCCTATACTGATACTTCTACTAATACTGATTCGGAAGATTCATTTTTTAAATACATTAAAATGTTTTTCCTATACTGATACTTCTACTAATACTGATTCGGAAGATTCATTTTTTAAATACATTAAAATGTTTTTCCTATACTGATACTTCTATTAATACTGATTTGGAAGATTCATTTTTAAATACATTAAAATGTTTCCCCTACTACTGATACATTCACTAATACTATTTTAACCTTTATATTACCATAACATTCCTTATTTTGCCCACTTAATCAATTGTTACAGGGACGAATGAGAAAACTAATTGTCATGAGCGCGCTCGCGCTCCTCAGCTGTCAAATGGTACAGGCCCAGGCAAAACACACTTTTGCCTTATCAAAGAGTGAATTCCTCCTCGATGGAAAACCGTACCAGATCATCAGCGGAGAACTGCACCCGGCCCGTATTCCCAAAGAGTACTGGCGGCACCGTATCCAGATGGCTAAAGCCATGGGCTGCAATACCATTGCTGCCTACGTGTTCTGGAACTATCTCGAACAGGAAGAAGGTACTTTCGACTTCTCATCAGAAAACCGCAACGTTGCTGAGTTCATAAAAATCGCTCAGCAGGAAGGCATGTGGGTACTCCTCCGCCCAGGCCCATACGTTTGCGGTGAATGGGAGTTCGGTGGCCTACCACCTTACCTGCTCCGTACGCCGGACATCAAAGTACGCTGCCTCGATCCCCGCTACATGGCTGCTGTAGAGCGCTATGTAAAAGCCCTCAGCGAACAGGTGAAACCTTTGCTGGTGACTAACGGCGGTCCTATCATCATGGTACAGGTGGAGAATGAATATGGCAGTTATGCAAATGATAAACAATACCTCTACAAACTGAAAGCCCTCTGGGAGCAAAATGGTATCAATGTACCTTTCTACACTGCCGATGGCCCTGTAGACCCATTGCTGGAAGCCGGCTCCGTACCAGGTGCTGCCATTGGTCTTGACTCCGGCGGCTCTGAAGGCGACTTCGAAGCCGCAAAACGCCAGAACCCTGACGTACCTTCTTTCAGCAGCGAATCTTATCCCGGCTGGCTCACACACTGGGGCGAAAAGTTCGCACATCCTGATACCTCAGGTATCCTGAAAGAAATCAGGTTCCTGCTCAGCACCAACCGCTCTTTCAACCTCTATGTTATTCATGGTGGTACCAACTTCGGTTATACCGCCGGCGCTAACTCCGGTGGCAAAGGCTACGAGCCGGATCTGACTACTTACGACTACGATGCACCTATCAACGAACAAGGTGTACCCACCGCAAAATATATGGCGCTGCGCAACCTCATCGCCAGCTATACGAAGAAGAAACTGCCCGCTATACCGGCACCCATTCCGGCTACTGTAGTGGCAAATTTCGAAGTAAAACCATATGCCAGCGTATGGGAAAACCTGCCTGCGCCAGTCGCTTCTGTACAGCCAAAAACTTTCGAAGCTTATGGCCAGGACTATGGTTTCATGGTGTACAAAACAAAACTGGTAGGCCGTAAATATGGTACATTGAAAATCACTGACCTGCACGACTATGCAACTGTATTCCTGGATGGTAAATACATCGGTAAAATAGATCGCCGCCTGGGTGAAAACAGCATCAATCTGCCAAAGACAGCTATAAAAAATCCGGTACTGGAAATCTTTGTGGAAGCAATGGGACGTATCAATTTCGCACAGGAACTGATTGACCGTAAGGGTATTACTGATCGGGTAACCCTCGAAGGTATGACACTGATGGATTGGCAGGTATATGGATTGCCAATGAAGGATGGTTTTGTGTCACAACTGAAACCCGGTGCTGATACCAGCCGCCCCGGCATCTTCTTTAAAGCCGCTTTCAACCTGAATACGGCTGCTGATACTTATATTGATATGAGTAACTTCAAAAAAGGTATTGTATGGGTGAATGGACATAACCTGGGACGCTACTGGGAAATTGGACCGCAGAAACGTTTGTATTGTCCTGGTCCATGGCTGAAGAAAGGAGAGAATGAAATTGTGGTGTTCGACCTGTTGCAGACCACTGCTGCTACTGTAGGTGGTGCGAAGACACTGGAATAAAGTAAAAGTGAAAATGAAGCCGCATAAATGATAACAAGCGCCATCAGCACCCAGCCTCCGCACAGTTAACCGGAGAAAAAGTAATCGCCCCCCTGGGCGTGAAATAAGATAGCAGTAGCTGTATAAAGCCTTCAGGCCCACCCGGTCTGAAGGCTTTAGTTTTTTAGTTCGCCGCCACAGAGGGATGCAGTTTATGATAGTACACATAAGAAACCACCAGGCTTACGAAAAATGAAGTATGGCCTATTTCCAGTAACACGCTGTCGCCGCTGGACAGGTGTGCAATGGCCGCTGAAACCAGCGTGATGCCAAACCCGAAGTATGCAAACTCCCGGAGCCTGGGCGGTGTAAACGGCAGCAGCAGCGCCAGCGATCCCAATAGTTTTGCAACGGTAAGCTCTACCCGGAACCAGTTGGGCAACCCCAGGTGGGCAAAGGCCCCTTTCATTTCCGGGTTAAAGGCGAAATTAAAAGCGCTCCACAACATCACCCCGGTAAGAATAAGGGTGGCCGTCCAGTAAATGATCTTATCTTTTTTCATGCTATTTTAATTGATCAGTTGAATTTGTAAACACTCAACAGGATGATGATAAAAACGATGAGCAATTGAAACAGGTGAAACAAACGGATGTTGCCCCTGATCTTTTGAACAGCGCTGCCTGACACATCAAGGGATTTAACCAGCTGTCTTTTCTGGCGCAGCCCGAATAAAAAGGTATTGAGAATCACAAGCAGCACCAGGGCAAATTTTACCCGGAACCATAGCTGTTCTCCGAACACGCCATGCGTTATATACATGATGCCTATGCCGGAAAGAATGATCAACCCTATCCCTATCCTCATTAACACAGGGAACCCGGAAATAGCCTGCATTACGGTGGCCGCCCTGGTTTTGTCGAGATCGTACTGCTTCCAGAACTGCCGGAAACCCACGAAATCCGCTACAGACGTGCCGGCGAAAAGAAGAAACCCTATGAGATGAAGCACTATAAAGCCCTGGAAAAAAATCTGTGTTGACATCGGATGATGGTTTTTGTATGACGAAATCGTAATAATTATAGTAAATGTATAACGGAAATATAGTAAAAACAAAAAATCCGGAGCATTTTTTATATTATTGCTACGGAAATAAAATATATAGTATGAATAAAGCGGTTGAGCTGATTACAGAATGGGGGGCATTTGATGAGCAACACCCGGAAAGCAGCATAGAAGAATTTTGCAGGCATTACCTGGCAGGCAAACAAACACGAAAGCCTGTTCTCCCGGAAGGGAAATTCCTCCCGGTAAACAGCGATGGCATCCTGATGCGGGTTATCGGCCGCATCTTTAAACTGCATACCATTTATACGGTAGCGGCGCTGGAAGGTACCGGCATCAACACTATAGATGAATATTCATTGCTCAATACAGTGGCGCAGTTGAAAGAGCCCCGCAAAACGGAGGCGATCTATGCAGCCCTGCAGGAGCTGTCGACCGGCACGGATAAACTGAACCGCCTGAAAAAGCTCGGTTACCTCACGGAGTACGACGATAAGGAAGATAAGCGCTCCAAACGCCTGAAAGTAACCCCCAAAGGAGAAAAAGTACTGGTTCAGTGCAGGAAGCGGGTCAGCCAGCTCGCGGAGTTAATGTTCCACGATATGACGGACGACGACCGTAAACTATGCGTACAACTGCTGAAAGGCGTGGAAACAAAATTCACCGGTATCTGGCAGTCGCACAAAGGGAAAAACTTTGAAGAGATCTATGCAGAGATCATAACAGGTGAAGATTGATATTTTATGGTAATAGTCGATCCCAAACTAATTTTTACAGGAGCTTTGAAGGCTAATTCCACTTCCATTATTGTATCCCATTATGCAAAGCAGTTATTTGTGTAAAGTGGTATGTAATAATGCGACTTCAGGCGATTTCGAGGCGTAATATCACTCATATCACTTTACATAATACTATTAGAATTTCTTTAGCCAACTGATCAGATGCCCAATTGCATCTTCAGTCATTCACTGTACTTTCTTTGCTCATTGCTTTTTGATGCTGTAGTGTCGCTAGCAGCGATACTATATTTTTAGTATGCTCTTTTGCTCTGGCCTTTAATTCATCTTCAGATAGCGGGGGCTGGCCGGGACCTCCGTGAGTTGACATGCTGTGAAGATAGATGGGGTCGATGTAGTTCATTTGCGCATAGTAAGCTGTCTGCTCTATATTCTTGGTAAATTCATAAATCGTCCGGTGATGCTTTCCCGTAATTTTATACTCTTCTTTTTGTGCTCCAGTGGTTAGGCTCAGAATGAAGTTTTTCCCTTTTAATTTGTCTCCTTTAGAGCCGTATGCAAACTGATATTCAAAAACTTCATCAAAATAGAGTTTTAAAATTGCCGGTATATTCAGCCAATAAAATGGACTTTGAAAAACAATCGTCTGATGACGCAATAAAGCTTCTTGTTCTGCTTTTATGTCAATTTTATAAGTAGGATATAACGCATGAATATCTCTGATCTCTAAATTTAAATTGCTGTTTTTCAATTCTTCGATAATCGTTTTACTTGCAATTGATGCATCGAAATTCGGGTGTGCTAAGATAATTAATGCCATAAATTTGTGTAACTTTTTTAAACTAAAAAAACTGTAGTTGCAAAACTAAGTTGAGGAGACTACCTTTACAATAACTAACAAGGTTGATAGGTTAAAATAGAGGTTATGAACTATGTAAAATTGCAGGATAAAGTTTATCCCTGCCCTGTAAGTTTGGCTATGGACATGGTTGGAGGCAAATGGAAAGCGATTATCCTCTTTTATCTTAAAAATGGCGGAAAAAGATACAATGAACTTCATAAAGAAATGCTGTCGATAAGCGAAATGACATTGAGCCTTCAATTGAGACAGTTGGAAAAAGACGGGTTGATTACACGGAAAGTTTTTGGCAAAAAACCTCCCGTAAAGGTCGTGTATAATTTAACCGATTTCGGAAAAACATTTATCCCGGTTTTGGAGGCGCTTAATGAATGGGGAAAACAAATCGTGATAGAAAAAGGTCAGTTTATCAGCTTAGAACAATGAGTAATACTGTCCCGGACCACCTAATTATACCCGCCGAAGGTTACCTCTCCTTTGCTAATGAGGGGCTTTAATTATAAGTCCCTTTTTGCTCAAAGATCCTAAATACCAATCAGCGCTTTTCCTCAATAAAACAGGCAAAAGGCAGCTAAGTTAGTTTGCTCTTTCGCCTGTGCGCGCATAATAGCGCTCGTATTATTTACTCGAATTTGACAAAATCAAGTTAATATATTCCGACATTTAAGAATTCTTCTTTGAAAATCCCCTTCAATCTTTCACTGTAATCACCCAGTATCCCTTCCCTTTCTTTCTGCGTCATCCTCACCGGTGCATACACCACATGCGGTTCCAGCACACTAAACCCTACAAATTCCAGCATCCCCCTGTTAATTGGTTTCAATATCGCATCCAGGTCACCATGCTCTCCGGTTTTTTCATATTTCTCAGCAGTACCACCGGTTGTCAGCGATAGCAATGCTTTCTTCCCTTTGAATATCCCATTCTGATAACACCGTGCCTCTCCATAAAAACGACCATAGGCAAATACCCTGTCTACCCAGCCTTTTAAAACCCCCGGTACAGTAAACCACCACAATGGAAACTGCCAGATCATCAGGTCACACCACTCTACTTTCTGCTGCTCTGTTTCTACATCAGGAGCGAAAACCCCATGCTTCTCTTCCAGTTGTTGCTTAAAATAAGCAGCATTGTACACAGTCGTAAAATTCCTCCTGTCTGACACCGGGTCAAATGCCTGCCTGTAAAGATCGCTTACCTTTACCTCATGCCCTTCAGCCTGCAATGTTTCGATCGCGGTATGATACATGGCACCATTCATGCTCTGCAATTCCGGATGCGCTAAAACTATCAGTATTTTCATAATTTTATGTTGCTTTTTACAAAAGTAAATAGCTGAGTGGGAATGAATAATAGTGAAGCTAATTGTGAGCTGCACACAAATTTGTAAGTAATGGGAAAACGTAAGGAAACTTCTTCGAATAGTATTAATCAGAAAAATCTGAACCAGTTTTGTGCTACTACTTATGCTATCAGCGTATTAGGCGGCAGGTGGAAACTGGTTATATTGTATAAGCTGGAAAAACGTACCATGCGGTTTGGGGAATTGAAAGAACATATACCGGATATTTCTGATCGTATGCTGACCCTGCATCTGCAGGAGATGGAAAAGGATGGGTTGATTATTAGAACGGCGTATGCAGAAGTGCCGCCGCGGGTGGAATATGCTTTGACTGAAAGTGCCAGGAGCCTGGCGCCGATATGGAAACAGTTGGAAGCCTGGGGGGAACAACACCAGGCTTCCCTGCAAATAAATTAATGATTTAATCGTATGCTACAGCGCCAATCATTGACTCAACCTCACCACAAATCCCCCGCCCGGGGCCATCTTCACCAGCAACCTCCCTCCATTTCCAATCGCCCGCCTTTCCAACCTAAAATCCTTCGCATTCCTATCCGCATTTATCCCATCCTTCCACAACTGCATCTGGTAAGTACCCACTGGTAAAAAAGACAAATCCACCTCCACATCCCGTGCCTCCCAGTTCGTCATCCCCGCCACATACCAATCCCCATTCATCGCCTGCCTTGCCACCACCACATATTCCCCCACCTTTGCCTGCAAAGGAATCGTCTTTGCCCACTGCACCGGCACCTTACTCAACAACTCCATTGCCTCCGGCTCATGCAGGTAATGTGTAGGTATATCGCACAGCATTTGCAGCGGACTTTCGAATATAACGTACATGGCTAATTGATTGCACCGCGTACCCAATGTCATAGGCTCTGCCGGTTGCGCACTCCACTGATCTTTCTGTACATTGATCATACCCCCGGGTGTAAAGTCCATCGGCCCTGCTACCTGCCTGATAAAGGGTAGGGTAGTGGTGTGCTGGGGATCTATCAGGTTCGCAAACTTGCTGATCTCATTTCCCATCACACCTTCTGATGTCAGCACATTCGGATGCGTACGCAGCCAGCCAATTGGTTTGTAAGCGCCATGAAAATCTACGAGTAACTTTCTTTTAGCCGCTGCATTCGCCACCTTTTCATAGTATTGTACCATGGGCTGATCATCCCTTTGCATAAAGTCCACTTTAATCCCTTTCACCCCCCATGCCGCAAAGCTGTCCAATGCCATATCCATCTGTTGGTTCAGTACCATCCAGCTGGTCCACAGTAATATATCTACATGGCGTTTTTTTCCATACGCCACCAGTTCTTTTACATTGATACCCGGTGCCAGGCTAAACAGGTCCCTGGTACTGCACCAGCCCTCATCCAGCAGTACATATTCAATTCCATATTTGCTGGCAACGTCGATGTAATACTTGTATGTATCATTGTTAATACCTGCCCTGAAATCTACCTCGTACACATTGTTGTAATGCCACCAGTCCCACTGTACCTTCCCGGGTTTTACCCAGCTAAAATCCCCTTTTGCCTCCGGCGCCAGCTGGTACACCAGTTGGTTCGTAAGCAGGTCGCCATCCTTACGTGCAATCATCACTACTCTCCATGGAAACGCCTGCGCACCATCCAGTTCTGCAATGTAATCCTGCCTGGATACTACCTGCTCATCCCTGTCGCTGGTGACCTTTACTTCCTTTGGGAAATGTGGAAATACCCCATGGATGCTGTTGCCACCACGAAGCCACATCCCTGCATAGTTGTACAACCCCGATTCGGTGATGAGGAGTTTTGTTCCATTCACTTCGAACAGTGCCGGCAAACTAGCCAGTTTATTATCATCTATCTGGCTGATTGTATAAGGAATATATTTCCGCTCATTATGAGAATAGAATCCATCCTCCTGCGGATACCAGGCTTTGCCTGCCTTGTCCATATTGAACTCCGCCTGTTCGTCTGTGATTTTATAGTGGCCTTTCCCGCGGCTGATCCAATGCCAGGCAATCCCATTGTCGTAAGCCCGCCATTCAAGAGACAATGCGTTGTTAAAATCAATATGCAGTTCGTTGTAACGATCGTCGATGGTAGCCGACTTTTGTTTTACAACAGGAGTGAGTAGCCCCTGGTGAGAGCTTTGCTTTGATTTGCTGATTTTCCAGTTGCCCTTATTGAAAGAAACTACGGATGTACCTATCAAAGGTGTATTGTCCTGCGATATGCTGTAGGTGATATCGGCTCCTACAGATACGGACAAGGTAATGGACTTGTCGGGTGATAGTAATGTAAATTTCTGTTGTGCATGAATGGCGGAGGCACTTCCTAACAGGAAGGCACATGCAAGCCATGGGTGGAATTTCATAAATAGACCTGAGTTTTTTTAAAGGTATAAAAACAATCCTGAAAGCGGGAATTTACGTACAGCAAGGAACCTTTTTTTAAAGAAAAAAGCCGCTGTTACCCGAGGCAACAGCGGCTTTGTGCATATAGATTCTATTACTTATGAGTCCGAACTCAAAAATAAGATGCTGGTTTTTAATTCGGGTACCTGACGGAGCCAGGTAGCTGTTATGCGATTTTCAGGAAGTTTTTTTACTTATCCAGCAGCAGGGCGGCAGTCCATAACACGGGTGCCTGACCAACCAGGCTACCTGTCACTTTTTCCCTGTTGAGGTAATAATTTGCATCATTTTTCCGCTTTGTCTCTTCGCACACGTCTTTCAGATCACCTGCTTCATTGAGCCCTTTTACAACCGCCATCCAGGCATTTCTGGCCATCGTGCCATACGCCTCATCTTCCAGCCATTTCCTTTTCACACCCATCACGAGAGCGTAGGTAAACATGGCACTCCCGGAGTTTTCAGTCCACGATTTTTCATCGTCTATGATCTGTCCCCATTTGTAATCGGGGGTCTGGTATTGTTTCAGGGCGGCCATCATCTTTTTATAGCAGTCCAGGATGTGGGCGCGGTTAGGATTTTCGACAGGTAAGTAGTTGAGTATTAAAGCCATACTTGCAGCAGCCCAGCCGTTACCGCGGCTCCAGTAGATAGGTACGTCGGCAGACAGGTTGAATAATCCACCTGGTTGTTGCAGGGCGTCTATGTACACGGTCAGTTCGGTCGCTGCCCTGTTGATGTATTCTTTGGTGCCGGTAGCCCGGAAAGCCTGTGTTTGCAGCAGGGTGTAAAGGAACATATCTTCCACCAGCATGCGGGACTGCCAGGAGAGACCTCTGCCGGCCAGCACCTGTTGTTCTGGTTTTGGGCCTTCGGGTAGTTCCCATTGCTGGTCTGCAAAGGGCTTACCTACGTCCAGGTAGCGGTTTTGGTTGGTTTGCAGGTAGAGTTCCAGCGGGATAGCGCCAAATACGCTATGGTCCAGCATATCGGGGGCAGGCATCATGTGATGGGCCTGGGCCACGAGAGGTTCGTACCTGAGTGCCAGTTTTTCGGCAAGTGCCTTATCGCTGGTTACCTTGGCAAACTGAAGGGCGCCATACCAGGTAAGTACTTCAGGATAGGTAATGGAAGTAGGGGGCTCGGAAGAGCCAAAGTTGTCAAAGTTAGATGCTACATAGTGATTAGCCACATACAGTCCAATGACGGACGGCTCATTACCAAGGGGCCATTCCTTGAATATTTTTTGGCCAAATGTCCCTCCCAGATTCACGAACAACGCTGCAGTAGCGATCAAAACCCGGAATTGTGTTCGATAATTCATATATGATGAATGTTATTAGGGTAGCAAATAATACATGTTTTGATGTAAAATTTGCGTAAAGTAATATTTAAAATTTTGTAATGCAATATTTTGTCATTGATTTTTAAGTTAACGACGGAAATTAACCTTGAAAGCCGTTTTCTCCCCCAAAAATCTTATCTTAGAAATAAGGCAGTACTCCATTCTTCACCATCTAAATTTCCTCGTTATGGGAACAGTACGCGACATTCTGCAGTACAAAGGGCATGCAGTCTACTCCATCCATCCTGACAGCACCGTATTTGACGCACTCAGTGTGCTTGTTGACAAAAACGTTGGCGCACTCATTGTTTTAGAAAATGAAAAAGTTCTTGGCATCTTTTCTGAACGTGACTATGCCCGCCGGATAATCGTAAAAGGCCGCGCCTCTAAGGAAACCCTTATCAGGGAGATCATGACAGAACACCCCATCTCTGTTACCGAAAGCGATTCGATTGAAGACTGTATGGTAAAGATGACGGAAAAACATATCCGCCACCTGCCTGTCATAGATGAGCAGGACAGGCTGGTAGGGATGATCTCCATAGGTGACGTGGTCAAGCACATTATAGATGAACAAAAATATATTATTAATAACCTGGAAGGTTATATTAAAGGTACCAGATAAAAATCAAAACGGCTGCTCTAAAATAAGAGCAGCCGTTTGTCAAAACCTAAAAATAAAAAAAGTTTATCACCTCTTATCCTCCGGACCGCTTCGTCTCCGCATCCGTTGCCGTCTGTCTTTCCCGCGCCCCCTTAATCTTACTATTCCCAAAACTATACGTCGCACTCAGCGTAGCTGTCCTGTTCTGCCACTGGTTATGAATATGAAAATCTACATTCCCATACACCGCCGACCCCCTGAACTGATCTCCATTCGTCACATCCGTAAAATTCAACTTCATATTCAACCGCTTTTCGAATAGCGTTTTCTGTACCCCGCCACCGATTGCATAATAGGCTTTGCCTTTCCACACTCCCCACTGAAAAGGTGTTCCCGCATACGCATTTAACTCTATCTTCCAATCTCCCGGCAATGTAAACGTATGGGTCGTTTCATAATGTGCCTGAATGGCTGAATTCACAATATTCATCCCGGAATCCCTCAGCGCATAATAATTGTAATTCACGTTCAGGTTATTATTAATACTCCACCACTTAGTCGGATTCAGGGGCACAGTCAGCGACATATGCCAGCCCTCCCTATAGTCATAGTTCTTGTCATAGCTCGTTGTCACTTTTGTCGAATCATTCTGTTCCAGGAACTCCGATATAAAGTTCTCCGTTCTGTCGTAACTCACACTCACTATATACCGCTGCTTAAATGAATACGTCAGTTCTACAATGTTCGTAAACTCCGGGTTCAGGTAAGGATTTCCCCTGCCATACGTATACCGGTCAGAATAGAACAGGAACGGGTTCAGGTCGTCATAATCCGGCCTGTTAATACGCCGCGCATACGTAATTCCCAGTTTATGATCTTTGCTAAAAGTATGGTCTGCCGAAAAGTTCGGGAAGAAGCTCACATAATGTCGCTTCACATTGGAATTGTAGGTCACCGAGTTCCCGTTGGACGAAGTACCTTCCACCCGCAAACCCAGCTGTGCATCCGTTCCGCCCTTGAACGTTTTCTTCAGCAACCCGTATGCTGCCAGCACATTCTCTGTATAAATAAAATGATTACTCTGCGACAGCGCCGGTATATACTTCCCTTCATATAGTGAATCGTACAGGAGTACGTTGTCAGTCGTTACAAAACTGCCCTTCACACCCGTTTCCAGTTTGGTCGTTTTGTTGAAAGGCAGCACTAAATCCCCCTTAATACTTTTGATGGTCACATTGGTCGTGGTAAAGTTCCGGATCGCATGGGGATTCTTATGGGCCGGATCTTCCGGATAGTACATGCTATCATTCAGGTACACCCGGCGGTGATAGCCAAACTTTGCATAATCTGCATCAAAGCTGAGTTCTGTACCAATTGTGTCCAGCTGACCTTTATAATTAACATTGATTGTATTCTGGTTAAAGTTGTGATCATTGTTTGTAAAGGAGTACAGGGCAGAATCCAGCACAGGATTCCCCAGCTGATAAATATTGGTCGTGTTAAAAATATGACTCCGGAAAAAATTATTATTCCCATTCAGCAATACGCCCACCGTGTGCTTAGGGGTAATAAAATAGTCGAATCCTAATTTATACCCGTTACTGATAAAGTTCCTTTTGCCGAACTGTGGTGCTGAAAAGTATTGCGCTTCGTTTTTATTATCTCCATTCACCACGCGGGTGGCCAGCCGCTGGTTATAAAAATGCCGGTCCCCGTGGTTATAGTTACCAAAAGCATTGAATTTTTCAGTTCGCCAGTTTAGGTTTAAGCCGGTATTCCAATATCCATACCGGCCAAAACCTCCACTACCGTTCACAGAGCCGTTGATACCTGTTGCGACTCCTTTTTTTGTTTTGATATTAATAATCCCACTGTTGCCGGCAGCATCATATTTGGCGGAAGGAGAAGTCATGATCTCAATTTGTGAGACTGTTTCTGCCGGCAAACTTTTTAGCAGGTTAGAGAGTTGTTCTCCGTTTAGGTAGGTGAGTTTCCCATCGATCATGACGGTGACCCCACCATTCCCTTTCAGGAGAATATTATCATCTTTATCAATCTGCACACCCGGCGCACGGCGCAGTACATCCAGTACATTACTGCCTGCGGCCGCTACGCTGCTTTCTACATTCAATACGGTCGCCCCTTCTTTTCTTTCAATAAAAGGTTTTTGCGCTGAGACGGTCACCCCCTGCAGGTTTTTTGAAGAAGGAGACAATGTCATATTTGCAAACTGCACAGCAGTATGCTGGGGGTCAATGGAGAAGGCCGGTGAATAAGCTGCCTGAAATCCTACCAGTGAGACCTGAACAAAGTAGTGGCCGTTACTAACGTTCTCAAAACCGGCGCTGCCATCTGCAGCACTCAGTTCCCCTTTTACCAGGGAGGAATCTTTCGTTTGGCGCACTACGACACTGGCATATGGCAGGGGTTGCCCTTTCTCGTCTATCACTTTGACAGTAATTTTCCCATTTCCACTCTGGGCATAGCATTCCCGGTAGCCTACGTAGGTAAGCAAAATAAGCATGAAGAGTTTTTTCATAAACAATCAGATCTCTAGTTGATGGCTGTGGTCCTGACTTATAGGCTTAATCCATTCGTATCCAAAATTTAGCAGGAACACTGGTAAGTTTTTTTTGTCGTAACAGTGGTCCCTTAGTTGTTGGTCATGTAAGGAACGGCCCTCCAGCGCGATAATGGTAAGCATACCCAGGGTTATAATGGTGAATATGAATACCTTTTTCATATGGGTTGTTTTATAAAAAGACGATACAGGAAATAAAAGGTTGCAGGAAGGTCACACTTTTTTTAAAAAATAATTCGAAAGCAAAATGAAGATAACATCAATTTTAGCGCAGAGCTTCATTTTGTAAGGAATTATTAAAAATTTTAATAAATTTGTATTAATAAAATGTTCAATATATCCTTGAAAACCTATACCCTTATGAATAGATGTCTGATTATTAGCCTGTTAGTACTTGTGATGGCTGCTTGTAAGAAAGATTCGCCATTTGTAATTGAGGCTAACCATTCTTTTGCAAAGGAAAGCCTCGAAGTAATCAAAAAGTATTCAACCGGTTCTTTTAAGGTGACACAAACAATTTATGGCCCCGGTTCGATGCCATCTCTGCAGGATACGACGCTGTACGATAACTTTTACATTCGTATTACGGCAGACTCCCTGATCTGGACAAAGGATGATACGACGCATTATTATGCCATGCAGTGGATATATGATGTTGAAAAACAGACACAGATTTATTATCGGATGAACCTGAGTGGTGTGGCTGGGGGGCAGACGGATGATTTTGACCTGCGCCCGCTGGAAACTAAGAATGGATTCCTGATTTTGTATAATTCATGGTATAGCGGTACCTGGTATTATCTGCAAAGACTTGATTAATGATATTGAAAAAGCCGTCTCGCAAGTGAGACGGCTTTTTTATTTGCTTTGTTTTATATCATCTTCAAATTTCCGTTTTGCCTCTTCTAATTGCTTATAAAATCGCTTGCTTAACTCAAAATCCCGCATCAATTCTCCGCTCTTACCTGCTTTTTCCATCAGGTTCCAGCCGAGGTTCTTCATGTTCCATATTTTAGCCGCGACCCATTGATAGGCTTCTTTTACTACAGCATCTTCCGCATTATTAATCAACAAAATCAGATCAAAATAAGCTTCTACAGCAAATCTTCCCAAACCAACGGCATCCCAGTTGGGAATCTTCTCCAGGTACCCGGGTAATAGTTGCAACTTGGCCCATGCATTGTCACGATCCTTTAATTCAATATAGAATTTAGCTAAATCAGTTAAGACGGAAGTCTTGTCCCAGTCGGTTTTCTTAAAATGCAATAACCGTTCATTTGCCCAGATCCGACCAGCAGTATCTCCTGTTTCTCTTTTATAATAATCCAGTTGATTTAGTTGCTGTTCCGTCCATTCGGTGATACTGGCCACCCATTGATCAATCTTTTCTATCATGATTTCCTGCTCACTCAGTTCTATGGCCAGCTGAATCTCGTCTGTCAGATCTTTGATTTCTAATTGATCCGGGAAATATCTAGCCTTAAATGTTTTCCATTCCTCAAGTTCCTCTTCAGTGGTCGTACATACTGTACCAAAATACTCATAAAACTTTTCGGAAAATGCAGGCTTGACATCCGCCATGTACTGATAGGTTTCCTTTATTCCTGCTGAAAGAATAAACTCCCTGTCGTACCCGCAGTAAGTGTCAAAGTCGGCAAACTTTGCCTGGTAAAACAGCTCCGCATATGCCGGCTGCCGGTAAGTTGAAAGTAGATAGGAGCACAAATGCAATGATTCGCCGGCACTCCCGCAAACTGCATTTTCACTGATCCTGATCTCCGATTTCAAAAACGCTGCTAATATCGCCTCGTCTGTTGCCAACCGGCTACTATATTGCAAGGCCACTAAAAGCCGGTATCGCCTGATTGCATTTACATCACAGACATTCCCGGAAGCATCCTTACCCTCCAAATACAAAAACTCCCTCAGATCGATCTGATTCGACCTCAGGGAGTTTAATATTTCAATATACTTTTGAATCATTTCAATAACGCCTGTATCGTCACCGGAGACCGCTGCTCCAACAACACCGTCCTGCCACCAATCAACTCATTCATCACCCCGTCCTTATTATACCTCACCGTCAGCAACTCCAACCCCTCATTATATTCAATCTTGTAATTATCATGCAAGGCTTTAATCAGCGTTTCAATCTTCTCAGGACTATTATCAATACAGCAGCTAAAGCTAATCGCCGCATTCTGCATCAGGTTAATCTTGATCTTTAATTTATGAAACAGTTCATAAATATCACTGATCCTATCCTCTGTCACAAACCCAAAATCCCTGGAAGTAATCGTGAGCAGCACCTGGTTCTTTTTCAACACGATAATAGGCGGAAGCTGCTTCACATCAATATCCTCCCTGATCACCGTACCTGGCAGGTCCTTGTTCAGAAAGCTCTTCACATACAATGGAATCTGCTTATTCTGCAAAGGTTTGATCGTTTTTGGGTGAATCACCTGCGCGCCATAATACGCCATTTCAATCACCTCGCTAAAACTAATCGCAGGTATATTGATCGTATTCGGGAATAATTTCGGATCTGCATTTTTCAACCCCTCCACATCTTTCCAGATCGTCTCGCTCTCTGCATTCAGCAGGTTCGCAAACACGGCTGCAGAGTAGTCACTACCTTCGCGGCCCAGGGTTACACTTTCATTTTCATCAGTACTACCAATGAAACCCTGTGTCACAACAATATTCGTTTTTTTGAACAGCGGCAGCACCTTTTGCTCTACCTGCCGCCCGGTCACTTCCCAGTCGATATTCGCCTCCCTGAAGGTATCGTCTGTCCTGAATACATCGCGTACATCCATCCAGATATTGGGCACCCCTGCCAGGTTAAAGTAAGCACTTACGATAGCAGTACTAAGCAGTTCACCGAGGCTCACCAGCTGGTCGTAATAATAATCGTAGGGGCGGCCGGGTTTCTCGCCCAGCGTCCATTCGGCCTCTGTAAAGAACTGTTGCAGCTGATCAAAAACAGGGTGGGTCCTGTTGCCCAGCAGCTTTTCTGCCACTTCTGTGTGCGATTTTTCGATGTTGAAAAGCAACTGCGCCGCAATTTCGCGCTTACGGAGATAAAAGTTTTCGGCTACCTTTTCCAGGTTGTTCGTCGTCTTGCCCATGGCAGAAATAACGATCAGGATCTGTTGATCAGGAAATGACTGAACAATCGCAGCTACCTGCTGGATTCGTTCAATACTTTCTAAACTTGCACCGCCAAATTTGAAAACCTTCATATGTGAGTTTATCTTCCGTTAAAAAAATTCGGGGCAAAGTAAATCAACTTTGAATATGTTTAAAAATTTGTTTCAGGGAAAATGACAGTTCCATTAAAATAGGGCGAAATCTGTTACATTAGTGTAACATTATACAATGAATATTCACTAATCCATTATAGAATGAGTATCAATAGAAAAGTAATGACTCTGGACGAGTTTACAATCCAGGAATTGAGGAATTACCCCGGCGCAACAGGACAATTATCAGGTTTATTGCGGGATATCGGGCTGGCAGCAAAGCGTGTAAATGTAGAGGTGAATAAGGCTGGAATAGCCGATATCCTGGGCGAGGCCGGCAAGGTCAATGTGCAGGGTGAAGACGTAAAAAAGCTGGATGAATTCGCCAACGACCAGTTTATCAACGCTTTGAGAGGCAGTATTTACTGTGCCGGCGTGGCTTCTGAAGAGAATGAAGACTTCATTCCCTTCACAGACGAATTCTCCAAAGCATCCAAGTACGTGGTATTGATCGACCCGCTGGATGGGTCAGGCAATATCGACGTAAATGTATCCATCGGTACTATCTTTTCTGTATATCGCCGTCTGACCCCCGTGGGGAGCGTGTGCGAGCTGGAAGACTTTTTACAGCCCGGTTACGAGCAGATTGCGGCAGGTTATATTATTTACGGTTCCTCCACCATGCTGGTATACGCTACCCGCAGAAGTGTGCAGGGCTTTACCCTCGATCCAAGCATCGGTGAGTTCTGCCTGTCACACCCGAACCTGAAATGCCCACCGGAAAGTGACATTTTTTCTGTTAACATCGGTTACTACCACCTCTACGAGAATGGCATCCGCAAGGCGATCGACTACTGGCTGGCCAAGGATGAGCATGGCAAGATCTACCGCCACCGTTTTGTAGGTTGTATGGTGGCAGAGGTGCACCGGACCCTGATCCAGGGCGGTATTTTTATGTATCCCGCCTTTGGAAAATATGCAGGGGGGCGTTTACGTTTATGTTATGAGTGCAACCCGATGTCATTCATTATGGAAAAGGCAGGCGGAGTAGCGATGGCCACTGGCAGACAACGACTTTTGGAGCTGAAGCCATCCAAATTGCACCAACGGGTACCCGTGTTCCTGGGCTCTAAGAACATGATGGAGGTTTGGCAGAGAATAGTGAATAGTTAAAAAAATACTAACATGTAAGTTTTTGGTATAACTATTGCTAAACCAGCATTGGTTATTTTAGTCTAATGATGAATTTTCTTTATTTATTCGAAAACATATGACACGCAAACTTACATTACTGATGCTATTCGGTATTCTGTCGCTGAACATGCTGGCCTGTACCCGTAACATAGCGCCGGGGGATACTGCCCGGTTTGAAGATAATAAGCCGGGAACCACTGCCCGGTTTGAAGATAACAATAAGAGCCTGGCAGAAGAGATCCTTTATTACACCAATAAATTCAGGGCTTCACAGGGTAAACCCCCGTTATTGCTGGATGCTACGTGTAGCGGGCAGGCGTTCAAGCATAGTAAAGCTATGGCAACAGGTGCGACCGGCTTTGGTCACGAAGGTTTTGAACAGCGCGTGGCGAACCTGACCACGGTGTTTGGCAATATTCCTGATGCAGCAGAAAATGTAGCTTATGGCAACCTGGATGCAGAGCAGGTAGTGAATGGATGGATCAAGAGCCCGGGGCATAGAAAAAATATGCTGGGCAATTATGACCGGATCGGGATCGGAACTGCGCATTCCAGCAAGGACCCCAGGATTATATTCTTTACACAGGTGTTTATACAACATAAAGAAGCGCCGCTGAAGAAATAGTATTTGAAGCCGGCCATTCTCAAAAAAAACGCTTTTGCCCACGGCAAAAGCGTTTTTTTTGCCAGGTAGGAATACATTCAGAAAAAAAAATCTCCCTTTTTATCCTAATTTAGTCCTATGGAAAAGAGGAAGATCATAGAAGTAAAGGAACTTGTCAAGAAATACGGTGATTTTACAGCAGTAAACGGGATCAGTTTCGACGTATACGAAAATGAAATATTTGGCCTGCTGGGTACCAACGGTGCCGGAAAATCAACCACCCTGGAGATCATTGAAACCCTCCGCGAAAAGACCTCCGGAAAGGTGTTCGTAGACGGAATAGACCTTGACAAAGACCCTGAGGGAATTAAAAAAGTGATCGGTGTGCAGCTGCAAAGTTCTGGTTATTACCCCGGCTTAAACCTGGTAGAACTCATCGACCTGTTCTGCGGTCTCTACAACCAGCAAGCCGACGCGAAAGAACTACTCAAACTCTTCAATCTCGAAGACAAAGCCAAAAACAAGTTTAAAGAACTCTCCGGTGGTCAGAAACAACGTTTCTCCATCGCGACTACGCTTATTAATAAACCTAAGATCATCTTCCTGGACGAACCGACTACCGGTCTCGATCCGCAGGCACGCCGTAACCTGTGGGACCTGATCCTGCAGGTTCGGGAACAGGGCACCACGGTGGTGATCACTACACACTATATGGACGAAGCCGAGATACTCTGTGATCGTTGTGCGATTGTAGATCATGGCCGGATAATAGCCCTGGAATCGCCAGATGCGCTGATTGATAAACTGGTGGCAGGTGGGTTTGAGCGAAAGAAAGAAGTGAAGAAGGCGAACCTGGAAGATGTGTTTATTCACCTGACAGGGGAGGCGTTAAGAGAAGCATAACTATGGAAGATCTCAAATACCCAATTGGCCGTTTCCAGGCCCCAGCGCACATTTCTGACCTGCAGCTCAGAAGCTACATCAACGACATCCGCTTTCTGCCTTCACTGGTAGAAATCGCAGTTCAGTCGCTCGATGCCGCTCAACTCGCCACTCCCTACCGCCCCGGCGGCTGGACGGTGACACAGGTGGTGCATCACCTGGCAGATAGTCATATGAATGCCTACACCCGTTTCAAACTGGCCCTGACAGAAGATAACCCTGTCATCAAGCCATACGACGAAGCCGCCTGGGCCCAACTCCCGGACGTAACAAAAACACCCATCAATATTTCACTCACCCTGCTTCACTCCCTGCATACCCGCTGGGTTTCCCTGATGGATAACATGGCACCTGAACAATGGGAACGCGTGTTTACCCATCCGGAACATGGTGAAACATTCTTTCTGAAAAAAGTAGCAGGTACCTATTCCTGGCATGGAAAACATCACCTGGCACACATAGAAAGGCTGAAAGAGCGGAATAACTGGCAATAAACTATAAACTGAATATATGTCGGCTTTAGATTGGAAACTGCTTGAATCAAAGTATCTTTTTAGGAGCAACTGGCTAACCGCCCGCGAAGATAAATGCGAAACACCACAAGGCAAGATTGTAAGCCCGTATTATGTATTGGAATACAATGACTGGGTGAACTGCGTGGCCCTGGATGGTCAGGGTAGGGTGATTATGGTGCGGCAATATCGTCATGGTCTCCGGCAGACTTTGCTGGAAATACCCGGTGGTACTATGGACAATGACGATCCTTCTCCGGAATATGCGATGCGTCGTGAACTGCTGGAAGAAACGGGGTACGAGCCTGGCCAGTTAATCAACCTGGGTAAGATAGCGCCGAATCCTGCGAGCAGCAATAACTTCACGCATATGTTCCTGGCTACAGGATGCAGGAAGGTACAGGAACAGGATTTGGATGAGAATGAGGAGATTGAAATTGTGCTGTTGGAAATGGAGGAACTGGAAGCTCTGGTTAAAGAGAACCAGCTGCTGCAAAGCCTGCATGTGACGTGTATATTTTATGCGTTGTTGAAGTTGAAAGAACTGACGTTTTCATAAACAAAAAACAAAGAGGATTTATCATTAATGAATGAACCTGGCGCTGTCAGGTACCCGGATAGGAGCCCGTATCTTACTTGATACGGGCTTTTTTAATTACATTACTTCTCCAACTATAAAGAAACTACCACATACCAATATCACATCCTCCTCATGTGCATGCTGCCTGGCCGCTGAAAAAGCCTGTTGCACAGTTGCATATGCTTTTCCTCTCAAACCCGCTGCTGCACCCATCTCTGCCAGTTCATTCTCATCCAGTGCCCTGGGTATCTGTGCCCTTGTAAAATAATAGGTAGCTGCTGGTGGAAACAATTTCAATACCTTACTCACTTCCTTGTCTTTCACAAAACCTGTCACTATGTGCAAATGCCTATACGTCATATGCTCCAGTTGGCCTACAATTTCACTGATCCCTGCTTCATTATGTCCTACATCAAATACGGTGAGTGGATGCTGTGCAACTACATCCCATCTGCCTCTCAGTCCTGTTAGTTTTTTTACATGACTCAGGGCGGTCTTCACACTTTCGTCCGGCAGTTCCCATCCAGCCTGTTGCAGTACTTTTACAGCACTCAGCACGCCCATGATATTCTTCACCTGGTATTGTCCGCTCAGGTCTGGTTTAATATCCCATACCTGTTCGCTCTGCTGGGGTCTTAATTGTATATGCAGATGCCCGTTATGCAGGTCATTGTCCTGCACCAGCCAGTGCTGGTCGGCGAAGGTGATGGGGGCTTCCAGGGCTTTCGCCTTTTCTATAAATACCTGTTCTACTTCCGTTTGTGTCTGTGCAACCACCACGGGTATATTGGGTTTGATAATACCTGCTTTTTCGCCTGCAATTTCGGGCAGTGTATGGCCCAGCATATTCATGTGGTCATAACTGATGTTGGTGATCACTGATAGCTCAGGCGTGATAATATTTGTACTATCTAACCGGCCACCGAGGCCTACTTCAATAATAGCGATATCTACCTGTTCCAGCGCAAAATACTGGAATGCCATGGCCACAGTGAGTTCAAAAAAGGAAGGATCTAATTGTTCAATAGAAGGTTGTACCTGTTGTACAAATTCGACTACAAACTCCTGGTCGATCATCTCACCATTGATACGGATCCGTTCTCTGAAATCTTTCAGGTGCGGAGAGGTATACAATCCTGTTTTGTATCCTGCCTGTTGAAAAATAGCTGCCAGCATGTGGCTGGTAGAGCCTTTGCCGTTAGTACCGGCTACGTGAACTGTTTTGAACAGGCGCTGGGGATTGCCCAGTTGTTCGCATAAAGCAATGGTATTATGCAGGTCTTTTCTGAAAGCGCTGGCGCCTACGCGGGTGAACATGGGCAGGCGCTCATAAAGGTAGTCCAGAGTTTGTTGGTAGTTCATGCCCAAAAGTAAATATTTTACTGTACAATATGCCTTACGGGATAGCCGGGCAGGTCTTCTATCTGTACATATTCATCAGCAGGGTCGTACATTTCATACAGGTTCACCAGTGCTTGTAAGAAGCTGTTCAAGTCTCCTGCAATGATATTTCTATCATTATCTGCATGCCAGTATTCAATCAGTTGTCCCGGCTGGCCGTCAAAACTACCGGCCAGGTCATAGCAGATAAAATCTCCGCCGCCATTGCCGAAAATGGGAATCCAGGTTTCGTGCCACATGTCAGGCAATTCAAAATCACTGCCGATCATAGCCGTAAATTCTGCGGCGGAATCGAGTGCGTGCGCAAGGGGTAAAAATGTAGAATTATTGACGAATGCTTCGTAATTATTATCCTGCTGGCCATCATGCCATTTGTAAAGTTCTTTCAGATCGTCCGGAAGGGAGAAACCGTATTTTTCTTCCAGTGCCTGTATGCTGGCCTCATCCAGTCCGGGCCGTAAATTTGCATGATATTCCGTTCTCTTCGACAAAATTAATTGGTCGAGGGTTACTAAAATGGGGGCCATAAATTTAGATTTCAATAAAAGTAAAATAAAAAGAGGTTATCTCAAAAATAAATGAGATAACCTCTTTGCTATTAATAAAGCTATTACCTGATGACTTTTTTCCAATAGTCACTCAGCGGTTGAATATGTTCCATATACAAAACAATTCTTTCGTCCTTACCACGAACAGCTTCCAGACTTAAGAAGCGGCCATTGAAAGTGTCTTCAAGATTAGGTATTATATGAATACCTTTGTTTTTCATATCAGAAAAAACGAGGGTGACATGGGCGCCTTTCAATGGGCTTTCAGCATTGGCAATAAACCTGAATACTTTACACGGTTTCCCCTTGATAAGGGTATCAGTTGCTGTGTACTTTTCACCGTTATAATTCCTATACATAAAATTAATTCCCTTCTTTTTAGGGGTGGTGAATGGAATACCTGCTTCTTTTATAAAGATTGGCGCTTTTCCAAGCTCCTGAAATTGACGTTTGTCGAAATTAATCCGATAATAGGTATCAAGGTTGGTTGTGGTTGTCAGTTTATCATTGATAATAAGATCATCACTTCTCAGTACCTTTTCAATACCAATTCTGTTATAAACAAATATCGAATCGGTGAGTAATACACCCATGGTACCGGTAACAGTGTTTTTAACCCGTACTGTATAAACAAATACACCATTATCAGATGTTTGTTGTGCATTGACAAACAGCGGGAAGGACAAAAGTATGTATAGGAATAATCGTGTAAAATTCATAAGTATTAATAAAAGTTAGCATTACGCCCATTGGATGCAATCACAGCACCGGCGTTGAAAACCCTGGTTCCCTGCTTTTCCAGGCTAAAACCAACCCCGGTGAGGACCCCTGCCACAGTTGAATAAGCCGTATAGCTGCCATTATACTGGTCATTTGCGACTTCTTCCCAGCCTGTGCCCAATGTTATTCCTAAGATATATGACCCCATGTGGCTAAGGCCATTGAATGCATACCTGATATGTGGGTCAACGGTAGGACCTCCATCACTGAGATCACATTTTTCTTTTGACGTAATCCAATAAGGAGCAAAAGTACTTTTTACCACTGTCCAGTTATAAAACATGGTAAATCCATAGGGGCCGGGGCCGGTTTCATACCATGCATCCGGATCGTCATTAGGGTTACTAAGGGGAACAAGGGATCCAGCCATGTCATATGCACTAAGATCCTGGGTACTGGCAGTTTTACTATTCTTATTTGCTTCAGTGGCCGGATAAATGCTACTCAGTAATAACTTTTTATCTTCAGCAGATGCACTATCCAGGAAATTTACAATATTCACCAGGCTTTCCCTTGTAGGGTTGGCAATGTTGAAATTTTTAGCAATAGTGGCAATGGTAGCTGAATTTGAGGCTTGTGGGGCTGGATTGCCGGCATCTTTTTTACATGCTGCAAATGTTGCCATAACAAGTGCAAATGCCAGGTACTTTTTCTTCATGATTAATGGTATTTAGGTTAATATATAAAACTCAATGTTGGGTGATGGTTGATTTGGGATACGTTTGCATACTAATAAAGAAGGGAGGGAGGCATTAGTGCCCCATGGGGAGCAAATTATTTTTCAGAATTTATTTTGTCGTCTCACTAATTTGGGGGGCTGTAGTGGATTCCTTACTTGCTATATAACTCAAAAGAAAAGGTGTCTCTTATGAAGACACCTTTTTTATTTCGAAAAAATTAAACTTTAACTAGAACTGCGTTGCAGGGCAACCTAACAGCGTCTTACCAAAATGCATTGGTACCAGGCGTATCGCCACAAAACCATCCAGCCTGTTTTTATTCTTTTGGAACAGGTTAGAGATAACAGTATTTGAACCAAGCACCAATGGTCCCAGGCGGAAACCGGCACCCATATCAAACTGGCTGTGGTTATTGACATCAATCGGGATATACACCCCAAAATTACGTCCATCATATCGTGGTGTCACAGTGAAGTGCGATACCATGTATGTTTTGCTCGCGTCATAACGACCGCTATTCAGCGACATTACCGCGCTACCATTGACAAAGAAGCGGGCATCGATATTGTAATCGAATGCTATATTCAATGCAGTCGGCAGGTTCATACGGAACTTATCGTCACTGGCAATCGGGGTAAAGTAAGTTTGCAGGCGGCGGTAGTAAGACTGCCAGCCTTCCCCTTTTCTCATTTTGATCTGATTCGGGTTTACATTCGCCACCAGATTGAGGTCGGTATTGGAAGAAACTTTCTTATAAGAGATGCCACCGATGTCAGTAATACTCACACCCAATCTCATCTTATAGTCGTCCCCTTCAGGATTCCAGTCGTTTTCCCCATATCCCTGCAGTCCATCCATTTCAGCTCTCCATTCGTACACCACACCAAGGTCCATACCTACGCCCCAGTTGCCGGTAAACGGCCTGTAATTGCTGGTATTGGGCTTTTTCCAGTTGTTGATACCATCGTTGTAACCTACTTTCAGTGTACCGCTGGTGATATTGGCACTGGTAGCAGAGTTCATTACAAAGCTGGCGTCTTCAACCTGCGCATAGCCGGCAGCGATACCATTCAGTACTTTCAGGGTCACACCACCTTTCAGCAGGTGCATGCCATCGTCTTTCAGGATCTGTGCGTAAGTGAAGTCATATTCGTTCCACATATGAAAGCTTGCATTCGCCAGTTCCATATCGTAACGTTGATTATAATATTGTGCATTCGGGAAGTTGTTCGCAAAGAAATTCGCCACGTCGGTATTCATATTACCGCCGTTTGCCTGGGCACGCACGCGCCATACGAATGCGATGGATCTCGACTCGTCGATAGAGTAGAGCACGGATGGCATCATTACATCCATATTGCCCCATCCAAATTGTTTTCCTGTAGACATGGTGTCGAGGAAGTAGTCCCTGTTTCGTTTCAGCCTTTCCAGTGAATCTGGCGGGTGAAAGATCAGCGACTTTGGAAATCGTGCATAAGTATTACCTAGAGCGGCGCTAACGCCAGCTACGTTTACGTCCCATTTGAAGTGTGTGCCGGCAGCCATACCAGGGTTGGAGGGTACTCCATAAATCCCGGCGTAATGACTGTTTGCATACCCGCCCATGTTCATGTTCATCTGGGCCTTGGCCTTGTACGGCTCGATTAAAGATATGGTAATGACAGTTGCAAGGCTTAAGACTCGAATTACTCTAAAAAGCATATATCTAATTAATTGGCAGTTCGGTTTTCCCCTTTATAACGCAAAAAGTACCTATATATTGGCGGACGCTACAAAAGAATTTCCCATGCAAATATATCTAAATATATTATTGTTATTAAATTATGTTATTATAAATGAGGAGGAAATGAGCTATTTCCTGTTATGCGTAAAAAAATCCCTTCCCGGGTGAGGGGAAGGGATTCATTTTCAGGTATAATTTCTTGTTATTGAATATTAAAGTTGAGGCTCCTGAAGGAAAAATTTCCTGTTATTGCACGTTAAAGTCGAGACTTCGCCAACAGGAATGAAGCTCCTGCCGGTATAATCTCCTGTTATTGCACTTTAAAATAGAATCGGATCAATGCAAACTGTACCTCGGGAGCATCCGCATTTGTATTGTATTTCAATTCCCTTGCTGCTCTTTTTGCAATTTCAATCAATCTCGGGTTGTTCAGTGTAGAACCTTTGAGTGAGTGAGACGCTTCGATTACATTTCCACTTCTGTCAACTTTAATATTGACAGCGATATAACCTGATTCGTCTCCATCATAAGTGAGAGAAGGCTTACTGATCAGGCTACGGCCATTCAGGCGGAAGTCTGACTTACCACCACCCAAGCCACCGCCGGTATAACCGCTGGCATTTGGATCGCCATTGATCTGGCCACGATCGCCGGGTTTGCCGGTATTACCTTCGCCGGTGGAATTGTTAGAGCCATTGGCATTGTTACCGCTATTGTTGCCGGTGAAAGTACCGCCACCGAATACGGCTTTTGCTTTTTGTGGTTTCTCTACTGCAACCGGGTTATTTTCAGAAGTTTTCTTGGTCGTTTTTGTTGGTTTGCTATCCAGATTCTTAGCTACTTCCTTTGGTTTTTCTACCGGTTTTTCCGGCTTATTTACCTCGGGGGCGTCTTCGTTATCCTGGGTAGCGATATCTTCCTGGGTAGAATTGTCCTGGGAAGGTACTGGCTCGTTTTGAGGGGTAGAGGCATTGGCAGCGTCAGCGCTGGGTGGGTTTGGGTTGAGTGGTTGCTCATCGCCCATGCCATCGTCGGAGGTACCGAGATTTACCTCCATACCCAGGTCCTGGTTAGGGAGCGGGGGAGGTGCGGAGAATCCACCCAGCACCAATGCTAATAAAATTAATGCATGCACAGCGATCGTAACGCCTAATGCTTTGATATTTTTATCAGTATTGTTTTCTTTTTCCTTAACTATATAGTTTGCCTTTGTATAGTTTTCTTTTTGCTGCATAGGCCAAAAATAAGATATTTTCTAATACGTGTGGACCGTGATGGTGTAAAACCTGCCGGGTGTGATCCGAAATTTGCCTTTTCCATTCGACCTGGATTCCAAAGCAGATAATCCAGAACGTGTGATCCGAAATTTGCCTCATCCATTCTAATATCAGAAACCATTCCAAATACCTCTCCGCCTCCTTTTTTCAGGGTACCCCCACCGGCACCCACCTGTCACACCACCGTAACTCCGCCTACACCTAACCCCACTCTTTTTTGGACAGGCGAACCATAAAAATTCTGATTACCTTTGCGCTGAATTTTGCCTTTTAAAACCACAATCTCTTGTTTTCTTTATATAAAAAAGCCTACGCCGGCCTTTCAACCTCAACCTGGATATTAGCAGTTGTCCTCCTTATCAATCGCAGTGGTGCCATGGTCATCCCATTTATGACCGTTTACCTTACACAGCAATTACACTTTTCTGTACAACAGGCTGGTCTGGTCATGACCTGCTACGGTATCGGGGGAATTGTCGGTGCATTTATGGGCGGACGGTTATCTGACCGTTATGGCTTTTATCCTGTGCAATTTTGGAGTTTGCTACTGCAGGGATTGATTTTCCTGGTACTGGGACAGATGCAGACGCTCTTACAGTTCTGTATCTGCATCTTTATCCTGAGTCTTGTGGGCGATGCTTTCCGACCAGCCAACACTGCGGCCACTGCTCACTACAGCACCCCGGAAAACAGGACCAGGTCTTACTCCCTGAACAGGCTGGCTTCCAACCTGGGTTGGTCCGTAGGACCGGCAGTGGGAGGCATTGTGGCGGGTTACAGTTACCATCTTCTTTTTTGGGTAGACGGTTTAACCTGTGTGGTGGCTATTCTGGTCATGCGGTTGATGATTCCGCCGGTACATATGGTGCCGAAAATGCAGGTGGCAAGACAAACGGGTTGCGAAGGTGAAAGTGTAGACAAGGCTTCAATTGAGCGCACAGGCAGGGATAAAATTGAGAACGTGGGCAAAGCTAAAATTGAGCACCTCGGCAAAGCTAAAAGTGATAGTGTTTACAAAGATCATATATACCTCACCTTTATCGCGCTCAGTATTTTATTTACTACCGGTTTCTTGCAACTATCCACCATGGTGGCTTTATATTTTAAAGAGATCCTTCATTTGGGAGAAGCACAGATCGGGATGGTATTAGGCATCAATGGTCTGCTTGTCGCGGCCATTGAAATGGTCCTGATTTATAAAATCGAAAACCGGAAGCACCCGTTGGCATTCATGACCCGTGGGGTGGCGCTGGCCAGCCTGGCGTACCTGAGTTTTAATATTTTGCCGGCAGCGGGGTTTGTAAGCATTGTATTTATCGTTTTATTTACCGCTGGTGAAATGCTGAGCATTCCTTTTATGACCGCGTTCTTTATCAGCAGGAGCGGAGAGCACAACCGCGGGCAGTACGCGGCATTGTATACGGTATCCTTTGCGGTATCGACGATCCTGTCGCCAACTATCGGTTCTGCTACGATCGCGCATTTTGGATTTAAAGTCTGGTGGTATGTGGCTGCTGGTTTTTGTTTAATTGCAGCTATTGGATTTAATTTTTTATACCAGAAGGTGACTGCGAAAAAAGCGGTTATGTCATCTGAGGTTATGCTATGATAGCATCATCGTGGTCAGTCTCACTTTGGAATAAGATAAAATTGCGCCTATTCTAACCGCACTTCTCTCACTGTTTCATTGCCGGGCAAATCTACCGCCACGACTATTACTTTGCCACCCGGTGGCAGACCAGCCGCTTTATAATACCAATCTACGCCATTCCTGCCTAACTCTGCCTTGCCTTTTTCCACTATGTTACCAGCAGCATCCACTACCCGTACATTCACTTCTGCTACCCTGAATTCATCTTTCGCAGTCACCACCACAGTTTCCTCTTCAAACTGAATATTTTGCACTTCAGGAGACCGATAAGCATCTTTCACCGCCATATTATAAGCATTCTGCCCCGGGCCTGCCAGCGACTTATAATAAGCCTTTATCTCCGGGTCTTCCAGGATCACCACGGCATAAGCCGCGGCAACCCGCATCTTATACCTGGCTTCCAGCTGCTTCTTTGTCGGCTTCTTCTTTGACGGGCCGCGTTTCTTCGCCATAATTATCTGCCCGTTCCGTTCGTAAATCGTGATCTGATCGCCCAGCGTACCGCGGACGAGTTGGAGGAGTATGTTGTCTTTAACAATGGCCATAAAAAATCGGTTTTGGGATTACAAAATCAATATTAATGATCTTACCCCAACCATAGTGAAGCTTTAACACTAAATGAGTACTAATACATCACTAAATGTGCACCTTAATATCGAATCGATATAGAAATGTAGTTATGATGTACTTATGGTGAACTGATGGTAGTATAGTTTGGGTATAGTTTTATTAGCTATATTCAGTAGGCATTTACTACATATTGTCTGATAATTTAATCGAACACAGAAACGGGCTAAAAGCTGGTTTAACTGAACAGCAAACAGCCTGGAATACCTGGACAGGACAACAATCCCCAAAGAATGGGTTTAAGACTGTTGAGGTGATTTCTTTGGAAGATGGCAATGTATCTGCTATATTTAAAAATAATGATAAATGGCAAATGCGTATTTTTTGGTCAGCGACACGACCAAATCTCATATTAACATTACATCTGATTATTTGGACGATTATTATTTAATTGACAATAACCAGCTTTATAAGACATTTGATAGTAACAGTTTGAAGGATTATTTTACATTACTGAATGATTCTCTATTGTCTGATTTGATGAATTACAAAGATGACCACTGGAAATCAAACTATTATAAGACGTATGAATATAAAAATATCAGTACCAACTTGAATTTAAGAAGTATCGAGGGGATAAAGCTTGCTGCCAGGATTGGAGTAGCAAGGTTAACGGAGACGGTTTTAAATCAGCAAGAACAACTATACATCCTGAACAGGACTTTGTTACATGGTAACGCAAGAGAAGAGATAATGAAGATTTTAAAGAAACTTGGGCATGCTTCAGTTGAACTCATTACGACTGAGATTCATAACTTATCAACTGTTTATTCTTCTGTTCCTGACACGAATTTTAGTGAGGTTACGGCAAGTCTTGATTACTTAATGGCAAGCAATCTGGTAGAGCACCAGGGAGCTAATATGTATTGCCTGACGTTTGTTGGTGAATTGTTTGCAGTAAGGTAGTTTTTATCAAAGCTATGCTGAGAATAATAATATAAATTAATTGTCTGCTAATGGTAGTTCTTTGTATAGTTTTGGAGGTCTTTCATACGAGCCTTGGTTTAATTGCAGTTTTGAAATTCCCCAAATCCATTATTCCAAAGGTTAATATGAGATTGAACAAAGGAGATGTAGTTTATTTAATCAAGGGTATACAATTTGAAAGTCCAAGGCAATATGAAGATCTCGAAGGAATAGAATTTAGTTGTTTACTTTCTGAAAATGCTTGTGATGTTGCTGTTGGAGATGTACTGACGCTGCATGAAGAAAAGTAAATAATGCTTAAAATATTTTGGGGGCTTGATTCCCCATCATATTTTGAATCGAAGTAAAACATGTGCTGGTCTTTTTTGTAGGATTGGAGATATTTTTAGTTCTTCAAACAGAAATCCGGAATCTATTATGGCGATTATTCCATTGACCAAATAAAATTAAATTTAAATGAAAGAAGATGTTATTGCCGTAATTAATAAACGGGTAAAAGAATTTATATTTTTAGATGCTTCAATTTATAAATATCATGACGACGGACTTACATTGGCGTTGAGTGAGGATTTTACCTATTTCCATAATTTTGAAATAAGATTTAGAAATGTGTTTACAGTAATTAGTAATACTAGCTGGTCATTAGAGACTAAAAATGATTTCATCAGGATTCTTGAAAATAGCGAAGAAAGCTGTCATCTGAATTTAAAATATGGGGTTGTGATTGGGAACTCTATTTTTCAGTTAAGTACGGATGAAGATAAAGTTTTTTATATTATTGCAGAGGATATAGAATTAATAGATAATGTTGTAAGATATTATTCATAAAACCTGACTTTCCTGGCGGTGCCTGACCAGATTTTCCAACTTAGATGAAAGAAAGAAAAACGCCATTGGTACCCATTTCCCATCAGATAAAAGAGTAGTAGCAGAATTTCTCATCAAAGAAATAGCATCCACCATTTGAACAAACAAATAAGAAGTATAAGTCAAGAGACAATCTCATAAACCCAAACTCCAATCATTCAGTACGCAGACTTTTAACAGGATTCATCAACGCCGCCCGCACCGCCTGAAAACTCACCGTTGCCAGTGTTACAAGCAGCAACCCCACCCCGGCAATCACAAAGATCCATGCGGATAAGGAAGTATGAAGCACATAGTTCTGCAGCCATTGACTCATGCAGTAATAAGCAAGGGGCATAGCGATCAGCATGCTCAACGCCACCAACTTTATGAAGTCGGCAGAGAGCAGCGCCCAGAGACCTGTAACGCGGGCACCAAGCACTTTGCGAATGCCGATCTCCTTTGTACGTTGTTCTGCAACGAAGGATGCGAGACCGAAAAGCCCCAGGCAGGATATAAGAATAGCGAGGCAGGAGAACACCGTTGCCAGATTGCCAATGCGCGCCTCTGTATTAAACTTCTTTTGAAACTCTTTATCAACGAAAGTATAGATAAAGGGACTGGCCGGGTTGAACTGTTTGAAAACCGGTTCCATGGCGGCGAGGGCCCTGCGTATCGGGGTACCGGGTTTGATGCTGATCAAAAAGACAGAATGGCCACCGTCACCCAAAAAAATCGCAGGTTGCACCGGGTAATAGGGACTGTTGTTGATCATGTTCTTCGTGACACCGATGATGGTATAAGACTTCCCCCAATGCTTAATGGTTTTGCCGATAGGGTCTTTAAACCCGAGGATGCGGGCACCCGTTTCATTAACGATGGCTGCCGTACTATCGGTCAGGTACGTACGGGAAAAGTCACGTCCTTTGAGGATACTCCAACCGATGGTAGGACCAAAATCGGCGTTCACAAAAATGTC
This sequence comes from Chitinophaga sp., assembly GCF_039596135.1. Lineage (GTDB taxonomy): Bacteria > Bacteroidota > Bacteroidia > Chitinophagales > Chitinophagaceae > Chitinophaga. The sequence continues at coordinate 9,083 of NZ_JBCNKH010000051.1, read as the reverse complement.
GCGGAACGTGACAGATTTTGCTTCCTCACTCATTCCTTCCCATTCGAGCATATTATTCTGATAAAAACCATTAAGGCTCGTGGAGGAGTTGGCAATACCTGCCACCATACCGGTGTTGAGTAAACCCTGCCGAAGCGCCTCGTAATGATCGTCCAGTTCCTTTGTATTAGCGGGAACGGTGATCAGTCCGCCCTGCTGGTAACCCAGTGGCTGATCTTTGGCAAATTGAATCTGGCGGAATACGACGATGGTGCCGATGATGAGGGCGAGCGAGATGGAGAACTGGGTCACCACCAGGATTTTTCGCGGATTGCTGGCGCCTTTGCCTGCCTTGAACGCCCCTTTCAGCACTTTCACCGGTCGGAAGCCGGAAAGATAGAAAGCCGGGTAGCTGCCCGCCAATAGGCCGGTGAGCAGGGTGCAGATCAATGAAAGTGTCCAGAAAAGGGAACTCGTCCAGGGGAAAGTCATGGTCTTACCAGCCAGCTGGTTGAACCAGGGCAGGGTAAGCGCCGCCAGGACAATGGCAAAGACAAAAGAGATGAATGCGAGCAGGACCGACTCACTGAGGAATTGGGCGATGAGGTGACTACGTGGCGAACCGACGGTCTTGCGGATGCCTACTTCCTTTGCGCGTTTTTCGCTGCGGGCTGTAGCCAGGTTCATAAAGTTGATGCATGCCAGCAGGAGGATAAAGACTCCGATAATCCCGAGCATTCTTACATAAACGATACGACCTTTGCCGACGGCGTTGCTATCATCGTAATGCAGGTAGAGGCTTTGGAACGGAAGCACATTATAAGTTTCATACGCGAACTTTACAAAAGGGCTGCAGATATTTTTAATACGGGCTGTTGCCTGACTCGCGGTTACGTTATCGGCGAGAAGGGCAAAGATGCGGCAATTGTGGTTCTCGAAATTGTCGGTATTCCTGATCCAACTGGTTTCTTCATTGGCCATCGAAATGAAAAAGTCATAGTCATGTAAGCTGCTGTTCGAAGGCTGATTGGCATATACGCCACCCACGATGAACGGACGGCGATTTTCATACTTAAAGGTTTTACCAACTGCGTTCTCCGTGCCAAAAAGCGCCATAGCGGTAGACCTTGAAATAAGGGCGGTGTTTGGGTCGCGCATGGATTCAGCGTTGCCGCTCAGGAAATGGTAACCGAAAATGAGGGGAAAGGTATACTCTGCTGAAGTACCGGTCTGGATGATATTTTTGTCATCACTAACCAGCAAATGTTGCCCGGCCCAAAGGATCACCGCCGTTTGGGAGAAGACATCCTGGTAGTCTCCTTTTTTCAGCCAGGGGTTGAGTGCTGCAGACAGGGTAGTGCCCACACTCGAGGGTGGCGTTTGCTCGCCGGTCTGGCCCTTTGGCCATTGGTTTTGCATGATCTCCACAACGCGGTCGCCGTTCGGAATACCCTGATCAATGGAAAGTTCGTCGACTGCCCAGATGCCGATGATCAGGGCGATTGCCATGCCGGAGGCGAGGCCGAAGATGTTGATAAAGGAGTAGCCGCGGTTCTTGCGAAGTTGCCGGAAAGCGAGGCGGAGATAGTTTTTGAACATACTCTTGGTTTAAGAATGCAGCAGAACAATCGCCATAAACGTACCTGTTTTTTACATTTTAATAATCAGTTAGTTATGATTCGGTTGATTTTATTAGTTGTCCGGTTTCGCACACTTTATGTTCAGTTTTATGCACAAATAAACAAAAAGAGCTTGTTCCCTTTCAGAAACAAGCTCTTTCAATTCAAATATCCTTCCTGTTAATAATGCGCAAAATCCTGCGTGTAATCCCCTTTAATCCTCTCCATCGGCGGGTTAAAATACCCATATTTCAAATGCGGGAACTCCTCATGTATCAACTCCTGCAATTGCTTTACCCCTAAACACTCTCCCGTCTCTGTAATTCCTAACCGGCCCAGGTACCAATCCGGATCAATATTGAAATTCCGCCACTGGATCATCTTCAAACCTGTATCCTTAATGAGCTTACGCAGTGCCTCATACTCATCCGCACTATCCGTCATGCCGGGGAATACAAAGTAGTTAATAGACGTCCAGCCATCAAACTCATTCACCACTTTCAAACTCTCTACAATATCTTCAAACTGGTAATTATTCGGCCTGTAATAAGGGGTATAAAACTTCTCCTGCGCAGAATTCAAACTCACACGAATACTATTCAGCCCAACCTTACACAACTCTCTTACTGCATCCGGTTTACTACCATTGGTATTGATATTAATGCTACCTTTTGCAGTATGCTTTCTCATCTCAATAATTGACTCACGGATGGTTTCCCACATGAGCAACGGCTCTCCTTCACAACCCTGTCCAAAAGACACAATTGGGAACGGCGCTGTTTCCAGGTGTGGTACGGTGAATTCCACAATCTCCTCTGCAGTAGGTTTAAACCGCAAACGATCCTGTGTAGATACAATCGTTTCTTCTTCCGGCTGGAACGATATACAACCAATACAATTGGCATTACAGGCCGGTGAAGAAGGAATCGGACATTCCCAGCGACCCATAAAATAGTTGCGTGCCGCAGGGCAATGATAAGTGAGTGCACAGTTATCGGCCAGGTGTTTCACCAGCCTGTTGTGCGGATATGCTTTAATCAGGTCTTTTACGCCCTGCTTTACTTTCTTTTCATCAAAACCGGCACATTCCTGCCTGATATCTGCTTCAATTCTTGTAGCAGGCACATAAAACTTTCCATCCAGCCAACCTACAGCGGTATAGCAGAACAATGGCAGGGTAGGTGCATCCGGCATGGTCTCGTACGCCGCCATATAAAAACCTGTATGTGCAGGGGGAATAAAGGCAGCTACTGCCCATCCTTTATCGCACAACTGCATTTCACCGGTTTCGGCATTCAAACCAATGCCACGGCGACCGGGCAATTCATACAGCGATCCGCCTTCCGGCAGTTCAATCCATTCGTCCAGCTCTATAGGCCATGCATCCCAGCCACTACGGCCGGTAGTAAGCATGGTAGTATCTTCAAAAATATTCCCCTGACCGTCGGAATATAAAATGTACGGCGACTGTTTTAACATACTGAGTTGTGATTAAAGCCTGCTCTTAAAAAATGCATTCATTTCAGCTTCCTTGTCTGCACCGGGTTCATCCAGAACCTCCAGTTGCAGTACCTTGTTGTCTTTAAAGTCCAAAGTGAGCAGGTCGTTGCGCAAAATTAAATTATTCAGGCGGCTCCAGCTAATCACCTTTTCTGAGAAGGTGGTGGGCAGGGTTGCGCCATTGAAATCAACCTTAATATATGAAGGCATGAAAATCTTGTATTCGGCATAACCGATGTACGCAGCGGCAATACCTGTGAGGAACAGGAAACCGGCTACGACAGGCTGCATATGGCTCAGCACATACAGGCACCCTGTGAGACAGGCAAAGGCCTGTACGGTACGCGCCAGGCTGTTGGCAGACTGTATATTCTTAAACCGCTTCATCATAAAAGGGAAGACGAGGCTGCCGATTCCCAGCAGGAAAAAGAAACCAGCCACTGCCCAGTTAGGATCCGGGCGGTTGTAAATGCCAATGGTAATGAGTAAAAAGAGTATGCCGATGAGGCCATGCATAGCTGGCTGCAACCGCAAACGGGTCATGGCATTGGGATGTAAGATCCTTATTTTATAAGATTGCATGTGTGAAATTACTTGTTATGAAGATGGATCACTACCTGTTATCAGGATGCACCATCAGGTTACACAATTTAAACAACACCCTTGCCCCTACATTCGCATCCCACTCCTCATGTGCACTACTCACCTCGCTCAGATCAAAGCCAATCAGTTTACGACCGCTGGCCAGTATCTTTGCAAAAAGATAATAAACCTGTTCGCATTCAAACCCACCTGGCACAGGCGTACCGGTATGTGGACAGAGTTTAGGATCCAGTCCGTCAATATCAAAACTGATATAAACCTGCTGTGGTAATTTTTCAACTATTTCGCTGGCAATAGTGGCCCAGTTCACACCTTCGTATTGACGGTGTTTAACATCCCGGTCAAAGAAGGTATTTACCCTTTCCTTATTATTTTCAATGTATTGCAGTTCCTCTTCGCAATAATCACGAATACCGAGTTGCACGAGTTTGGTCACCTGCGGTACTTCCTTCAGCACATTGTACATGATAGAAGCATGAGAGTACTGAAAACCTTCGTACCCATCGCGCAGGTCGCAGTGGGCGTCGATCTGCAGAATACCGAATTCACCTTTTTCTTCAGCAAGGGCTTTAATATAGCCGAGAGGGGTAGAGTGGTCGCCACCTACCAGACCTACCAGCTTGCCCTGGTCCAGCAGGAATTTAGATTGATTATACACCCACTCGTTCATCAATTCGGTACCCTTATTGACGTCTACGAGCGTTTTTTTCAGAAATTCATTGTCGGAGATATCGCCACCTTCTGTAAGGAATTTCAGGTAGAGTTCAGCTTCTTTGCGGAGGTAGTCGCTACGGAGCAGCAGGTGCTTGTCCGGGTCGCGCATGTAGAAGCCTTTTTTCCAGCCTTCTTTTACGTCAGGATCAAGGAGGTCGATCTGTAACGATGCTTTACAAATCTGTTCAGGTCCTCTTGCAGTACCGTGACAGTAGGAGACTGTCACCTCCCATGGAATGGGAAGTAACACGAGTGATGCATCCTCTTCAGTGGTTGGCAATCCAAAGATATTATTAGATACCAGACTGACAGAATTAGGATCAAAGTTGGATAAATCCGCCATGATTATGAAGTTCTTATACTATTTTCCGGCGCAAAGATAGTACTTTATACATAAAGCGGTATTGCACAGCGTGGATGCTGAAAGGCCATGGCAGTAATGCCAAAAGGCAGAGCCGGCTTTTATGATAAATATCATATCTCCTTTCATATAAAAAATCCATCTTCAAACCTCATTTTGCCGTAATTTTGCGCATTGAAACATGAATGGACCGTATTAAAGGCTAAAAAAACACATTAAGGGGAAGCTTAAGATCTATTTACGATATGAAGAAATCTAATATTGTTTTATTAGTACTGATTGCTGTAGCAATTGGGGTGATTGTTACAGTGGCCGGTGATTTCAGTACCTATGAAACATTCGCCACAGCTCGTCAGAAAGAAGGAAAAGAATTCCAGGTAATCGGAAAACTGGATACCACCAAAACTATGCTGTATGATCCTGCTAAGGATGCAAACCTGTTTACCTTTTATGTGCAGGATAAATCCGGTGAAGTCTGCAAAGTTGTTTATTTCGGTACCAAACCTACTGATTTCGAAAAAGCAGAAAGCGTAGTACTGACTGGCAAGATGATCAAAGATGGAGAATTTCATTGCGGAAAGATCCTGATGAAGTGCCCTTCTAAATATAAAAATGACCAGGTAGCGGTTGGCAACAAAGTATAAGCCGTTCGCTTTATAATATTAAAAAGTAGTTAATGGCCCGCACAGTCGGGCTATTTCTTCATTCTAGCACCTTTTTATCTTGAAGACGACATATATAGGAGAGCATTTATTGCCCGGGCAGTTTGGACATTTTTTTGCAGTTCTGGCATTCGTTGCCTCGATAGTGGCCACTGTCAGCTATTGGGTAAGCGTACGTACCGAAGATGAGGTAAAGAGCCGTTCCTGGAAGCTGCAGGGCCGTTGGGCGTTTATCGTTCAGGCAGCATCTGTATTTGCAGTATTTGGTTGCCTGTATTATGCATTGTACAGTCACTATTTTGAATATAAATATATCTGGCGCAACTCCAGCCGCGACCTTCCGGTAAGTTTGCTGTTGTCCAGCTTCTGGTCTGACCAGGAAGGTAGTTTCCTGCTCTGGTCTATCTGGCAGAGCATTCTGGGCCTGGTGCTGATTCGTACCTCCAAAAAGTGGGAAGCGCCTGCTATGACCATGCTCTCATTTGCACAGGTGTGCCTGGGCAGCATGCTGATCGGTATTTTCATTTTAAATTATAAGGTAGGTAGCAACCCATTCATGCTGCTGCGTCATGCACCGGAAAACCAGGGTCTGCCATGGGTAAACAGTCCTAACTACCTCAACTTTATCAAGGATGGGAATGGTCTGAACCTGTCCCTGCAGAACTACTGGATGGTAATTCACCCGCCGGTACTGTTCCTGGGCTTTGCTTCTACCATCGTGCCTTTTGCCTATGCCTTTGCCGGCCTCTGGACAAGGGAATATAAAGAGTGGATTAAACCAGCCCTGCCATGGGCCCTGTTCAGCGCGGCAGTACTGGGTCTTGGAATTATGATGGGGGCTGCCTGGGCGTACGAATCACTGACCTTTGGTGGTTACTGGGCATGGGATCCGGTAGAAAACGCTTCTCTCGTACCATGGCTCACGCTGGTAGCAGGTATTCACACCCTGCTGGCCTTTAAGTCGTCCGGCCATGCGCTGAAAGCGACTTTCTTCTTCTTCTTCATAACCTTTATTTTAATCCTGTACTCCACCTTCCTGACCCGTAGCGGTGTATTGGGTGATACTTCTGTACACTCCTTTACGGACCTGGGTATGAGCGGACAACTGACCTTCTTCCTCTTCGCGTTCATCCCTGCATTTGGCATGCTGATAGCCCGCAGAAAAGAGATCCCGGCTGTTCACAAGGAGGAAAGTACTTACTCCCGCGAGTTCTGGCTCTTCATCGGTTCCCTGATCCTGATGATTGCCGCTATCCAGATCACTTTTACCACATCCATCCCGGTATGGAACAAGCTGATTAACAACCTGGGTATCAAGAAACTCTTCAATATTACGCATGACATTGCACCTCCGTCAGACGGGGTATTCCATTATAATAAGATCCAGATCTGGATTGCGATCGTGATTGGGATACTCACCGCTATCGTGCAATATCTGAAATACAAGGATACGCCGAAAGGGCAATTTACCCGTAAACTGCTGATCCCTACAGGGCTGGCACTGGTAGCGACTGTGCTCTCCGGCTGGCTGGGCAGGGTCAACTACGATGCATATGGTGCGGGTTTCCTGATGGCGATTTACCTGATGATGTTTGCCAGTTACTATGCCATTATTGCGAACGTGGCGTACATCTGGATTGGTCAGAAGGGCAAACTGAAAGCGGCGGGAGCATCTGTGGCACACATTGGTTTTGGTATGGTGCTGCTGGGTATCGTGATCACATCATCCAAGAAAGAAACCATTTCTATCGACAGGATGAAAATGCTGGATGGCGGTTTCTTTGGTGCGAACAGTAAGGAGAATCCACGTGAGAACCTGATGCTGCCACGTAACTTCCCTGTACAGATGGGAGATTACCATGTGACCTATGCAGGCGATTCTATGCCGGCGGGCGAATCCAAAACGTTTTACCTGGTAAGGTATGAGCGGAAGGATGCCACCAGCGGTAAAACACTGGAAGCCTTTACGTTACATCCGGATGCGTTCCTGAGCAATAAAGGTGAGCAGACCCTGACACCGAACCCGGATTCAAAACATTATTGGAACAAGGATATCTTTACTTATATTACAGCTGTACCTTTGAAAGAAGATGACAGTGATACGGCTACTTACCAGCCGCATGTGGTAGCACAGGGGGATTCAATCTTTTTCTCCAATGGGTATATGGTGATGGAAGGGCTGGATCCGCAGCCAACCAGCCGTAATTATACCGCCGAGCCAAATGACCTGGCTGTGGGTGCAACCCTGAAGGTATATACCAAGAACAATGACCAGTACAACCTGAAGCCGATTTACCTGATCCGCGACAGTAGTTACGAATATAATATCCCTGATACCGTGGCACCATTGTCACTTTACGTTCGCTTTAGTAAGATCCTGCCAAAGGAGAAAAAGGTAGAACTGGAAGTAAAAGAATCTACTGTTTTCAGGGATTACATAGTGATGAAAGCCTTTATCTTCCCATTCATCAATGTGTTGTGGATTGGGGTGATTGTAATGGTGGTAGGATTCATTATGAGTATGTTCCAGCGTCTGCGTCAGAACAAAGAAAGACCGGCGGTAAAGAAACCTTTAACAAAGGAAACGGTGGTTTGATCGTCTGACGATATAAATGAATTGACTGATACAGGTAATAATCTCGGTTATTACCTGTATTGTTTTTTAATAATAATTGACTCTCCATGAATAGCAGATGGCTGCGCGTTTCCCTGATGATTCTTACGTCCCTGGTGTTGGTGTATTACTTGGGGCCAAGACCTGCTGTACCTGTGTATGATCCGAAGTTTCCGCAGGTGCCGGATAATGTGGTGGAACTGGAAAAATATGTCCGTCAGAAGGAGGCACAGCATAAGCTGAAGCCGGATAATGAGGCCCGGATTGTGTGGCATGATTCCCTGCATACAAAAACGGAGTATGCAGTAGTATATCTCCATGGTTTTTCTGCCAGCCAGGGGGAGGGCAACCCGGTGCACCTGGATTTTGCAAAGCGATATGGTTGTAACCTGTACCTGTCCCGCCTGGATGCACATGGGCTGGATACCTCAGAGCCTTTGCTGACTATGACGGCGACGGGCCTGTGGCGGGATGCGAAGGAAGCGCTGGCTATTGGGAAGGCGTTGGGAGAGAAGGTGATCCTGATGGGGACGTCTACGGGGGGTACACTGGCGCTGGACCTGGCAGCGACGTATCCGAATGATGTGTATGCAGTGATCAATATGTCGCCGAATATTGAGATTAATAATGACATGGCGTTTTTGACGAATAATCCGTGGGGGTTGCAGTTGTCCAGGATAGTGATGAAGGGGGATTATAGTGAGTCGAACGAGAAGGATCCATTGCGGGCGCAGTATTGGTATACCCGGTACAGGCTGGAAGCGGTGGGGGAGTTGCAGGGATTGCTGGAGACCACGATGGTGCCGGCTACGTTCAGGAAGATAAAGCAACCGGTATTGAATTTATATTATTATAAGGATTTGAAGCACCAGGATGGGACGGTGAAGGTGAGTGCGATTTTGAAGATGGAGGGTTTGTTGGGTACGGCAGATAGTTTGAAGGAGGCGGTGGCGATACCGGAGGCGGGAAATCATGTGTTGGGGAGTTATATGACGTCGCATGATGAGAAGTGGGTGGAGCGGACGAAAAAT
>NZ_JBCNKH010000050.1:0-48379 GCF_039596135.1 Chitinophaga sp. | reverse complement strand
ACATCAACATCTTTACACATGGCAAACCTGTACCGCCGCATTTTAGTAGCAGCTTCCCCGCAAAACGGGTAACGACCGAACTGACATGGGAAGACCTGGTCATCAACAATGAGCTGAAATCGCAGATCGATGAGCTCATGAACTGGGTTAACTTCAATGCGAAGCTGATGAACAGGTGGGATATGGAAAAGCGCCTGCGCAAAGGATACAGGGCCTTGTTCTATGGACCACCGGGTACCGGTAAGACCTTTACAGCAGGGCTGTTGGGGAAGTATACCGGCAAGGAAGTGTATAAGATAGACCTCTCTATGATTGTGTCTAAATACATTGGCGAAACGGAGAAGAACCTGGAATTGTTATTCAGCCGTGCGGAAGACAAAGGCTGGATTTTATTTTTTGATGAAGCAGATGCACTCTTTGGGAAACGCACGAATGTGCGGGATGCACACGACAAATATGCCAACCAGGAAGTATCTTACCTGCTACAGCGTATTGAAGACTATAATGGCCTGATTATTCTCGCCACGAATATGAAGAACAATATAGACGATGCATTCATACGCCGTTTCAATGCGATCTTAAAATTCTCTTTTCCCGATGCCAATGAGCGGGCCATGATCTGGCGCAGAACGTTTCCCGCTAAATCTACATTTGTAGGTGGAGATATTCCGGAGATGATTAAACGATACGAACTGGCTGGGGGGAGTATCTTAAATGTTGTACACTATGCCTGCCTGAAGGCAATCGAGAAGCATACAGATGATAAGGAGGAACTGGAAATTTATATCAATGATGTACTGGATGGCATCAAGCGGGAGTTCGTAAAAGAAGGCAAACCCTTCTAATAATGAAAAATTATATATATATTTGCCCCGCTGTTTGTGAAAGAGGACAATTTACCACATTAACTACCAGTACTTTATTGAAATTTGTTTAACCAAAAATACCCTTACATGAGAACATTTATCTGTTCATCCCTTGTCATTGCTATGTTCGCTGTTAGCACATCCTGTAATAGTACCAGCGGCAAAAAACCCGGCGCTACCGAATACAGTGACAACTCTGCTGAAGCAGCCAGCCACATTATTGCATATACGAACCTGATTGTTGATATGTCGAACAAACATAACACCTACCTGGAAGCCGTTGTAAACAATACTAACAAGCTGGAAGATGCCCTGAAACACCCGGATAATAAGTTTGGCTTCATCACGATCAACAAGCCATTCACCACACCAGATTTTCCAAGGTATGATCAGAAAGTCAAAATTGACGAACCTGTAAACGAACTCAGCTCTCAGGACAAAAAGTTCTTCAAAGACAGCATTGCAAAGTACCAGGGACTTTTTGCCACCATGAAGGCGACTAACAACCGCATGCACGAGTACATCACTGCCGAGGATTATAAAGACGACAAAGGAGCAAAAGGATATGCTATCATCGATACCCTGCGCAACCAGATCGCTGAATTATATAGCCTGAAAAGCGCTATTGTCAAGAAAGTTGAAGTAGTTGCTGACGAAAGCGAACAAATCATCCTGAAAGATAGTCCGCTGAAAGACTACATCATCGCGATGAAAAAAGATATGGCAAGTATCCGTTCCTTTATCGATCTGCTGGGTAGTGAAGAAAAATATGCTGGTATAGAAGCGAAAGCCAGGGCCATGTACGATTCACTTGAAAAGGCGCAGACAGAACATGCCCAGATCAATATCGATAATGCTAAGAAAGCAAATGAAGACCATAGCTTCAACACGTTCTACGATGATTTTCATAAGTTGTTGCTGAACGCCAGAAAACTGATGCGGGATGCTGCTGAAAAAGGTAGCTTCGAAACCAGCGCCCTGGAATCACTGGATAGTGATTATGATTCGCTGGTCAGAGATTATAATAACTTCAACAGTTAATAATTGAAAGGGCTTGCTTTACACAGCAAGCCCTTTTTATTTAGTCTTCTCTACTTCCATCATCTGCCATTCTCACAATTCTGGGCGAGAATTTCGCCACCACATCTACCAGTGCTTCCTGTGCCGCCATCACTGTATGGATATCCTTATAGGCCATTGGCGCTTCGTCCAGGCCGGCACCGATCAATGTCACATTATTCGCTGCCAGCACCGCCGCCATATCCACTTTGGAGATCTCCTTCTCTGCTCTTGTACGACTCAGTTGTCGACCCGCACCGTGAGATGCTGAGTTAATCGCCATTTCTTCACCCTTACCACGCACCAGGAATCCAGGCGCTGCCATAGAACCCGGTATGATACCCATCACACCTTTCCCTGCCGGGGTAGCACCCTTTCTATGCACGATCACTTCTTCCCCGTTCAATTGTTCCTTCCACGCAAAGTTATGGTGGTTCTCCACAGTGGCCAGCAGCTGGCCGCCTACTACCGCCGCTACTTTTCGGTGTATTACGTCGTGACATGCTGCCGCATAATCGCCGGCAAGGTTCATTGCCATCCAGTATTCCTGGCCTTCTGCGGTATTCATATCCAACCATGCCAGGTTAGCCGCCTCTTTAGGTAATTTACACAGGTCCTTGGCCAACCGGGTATAATGGCCTGCTACAGTCGCACCAAAGCCACGGGAACCTGAGTGTGATAACAGCGCCAGGTATTTACCTGCATTTATATTCAACGTTTCGTCTCTCTGCGTAAATTCAATCACACCAAACTCCACAAAGTGGTTACCACCACCTGAAGTACCCAGCTGTGACCAGGCTTTATCTTTCAGTTGCTTCACTAATGGCGTCATATTAAACGCATCGTTATCCAGCACTGCGTGATCTGCCCGGTGCTGACCGTGGAAACCCTGCCCTGCACCAAATCTTGTTTCGTCCAGCAGGATCTTTTTCAACTTCGTTTCATCTATGGCTGTATCCGGCATATCATAGATGGACAGTGCCATTCTACATCCGATATCCACACCTACACCATAAGGAATTACAGCACCTTTGGCAGCTAATACACCACCGATTGGCAGGCCATACCCCTGGTGTGCATCAGGCATCAAGGCACCACCTACTGTAACCGGCAGCCGCATCGCGAAATCCATTTGTTTGATGGCTCCCGGATCGATGGCAGCTTCACCATAGATCTTATAGTCAGCAGCTTTATCCTTCAGCGGGATAGTGGTATCCACAGGCGCAGCGGCTTCCTCAATCATTTTAGTAGCCAGGTCTTCCAGCACCGGATGATCCAGGTACATCTCCGGTTCTGACCGCAGGTCACTCATCAATGCAATAAGGCTTGCATGGTCCATGTCGCTCAAATGCGCTTCGATCACGGCCAGCGCCTCACCTAATATCTTACCTTGTTTAAAACCTGCTGCGATCAGATCAGCTCCATTAATCTTGTTCATACATTGATCAATTTAGTATAATTGAATTGATGATACAAATATTCAAATCCATGTGCGCAAGGTTAGTGCGCAGTTGAAAAAAAACTTTTTGGCACTATACATGTTATACTTTTCATAGAAAACCTTTATATATATACAGCTGAGATAGCTGTGATTTTTAACCTGTAATCTCAAAAAGTTCAACAATGAAAAAGCTACTTATTTTGTGCGCCTCACTCCTGTTAATGACAGCCACTGCAGCCTTTGCACAATACCCCACTACTGATACTGCCATGCATCATCACAGTGGGATGCATAAGATGAAAGACTGCGTAGTCATGAAAGGAGGAAAAATGTGGATGATGAAAGACGGGCAGAAGTCAGAAATGACGCAGACCATGACCATGAGTAACGGTACGATGGTAATGGCAGACGGTACTGTTAAAAACAAAGATGGTAAAACATGGATGATGAAAGACGGAGAGATGATGGATATGAATGGTAAAGTGATGATGAAAGACAAAATGATGAAGGATAAAATGAAAAAGCCCCAATCAGATAGCATGAAATAGTGGGCTGATAGTTAAAGGAAAAGGGCAGCCACTACGCTGCCCTTTTTTTTCTTTTATTGTTTAGTCGATGAACAACTGTGTAACTGCGCCTGCATCTTTCCCAATTCGTACCTGGTATTGCACACAGGAGGAATCGCAGGCAACACCCGGGCCTGCACCTTTTTACCAAAGATAATAAATAATTTTATTTATTATATATAATATTTTGAACAGCGCGCCCAAACTTCTCTATCTCCTAATCAATTTTTTTACTTATATTGCTTATAACCGCATCAAGACACGATAGCCTGGACACTCCTCACCTTATCCTGTTTACCCATTACCTCTTTGTACCTCATTTAAACCCATCAACTATGAGTAATCTATATGTACAATATGGCTGTGGGATGTCATCTCCCCAGGGTTGGAAAAATTTTGACGCCTCCCCCACTCTCCGCCTGCAGCAACTCCCCCTCATTGGCAATTTGCTAAAGCAACGCATGCATATTACCTTCCCCGACAATGTGTTACAAGGCGACATCATCAAAGGACTACCCGGCATTGCCGAAAACGCTGCCGATGGTGTATACTGCTCCCACGTGCTGGAACACCTTACCTACGAAGATTTCCTCATCGCCGTGCGCAACACTTACCGGATACTGAAACCCGGCGGCATCTTCCGCTGTGTAGTACCCGACCTGGAAAAAGCGGCCCGCGAATATGTAGAAGACCTGACAAATCATGACCAGGAAGCCAACGCTAAATTCCTGCAAAAAACACGGTTGGGAAAAACTCATCGTCGCAGAGGTATTAAAGGCCTGTTGCAAAACACCTATGGCAACAGCGATCACTTGTTCATGTGGGATACCCTGTCATTGTCCAATGAACTGTACAGGGCAGGCTTTAGTTATGTACGTCCTGCTACATTCAATGATAGCGAAGATGAAATGTTTAAACTCGTGGAAAGTGAAGGACGGTTTAAAAACGCTGTCGCACTCGAAGCACGCAAATAAAAATAGTAAGCGCACAGGAGGCCACCTGTGTGCTTACCATTATTTCAGGATAGCTACGATATTCTGAAATGCAAATATTTCAAATGCTGCTACATTATAATGTCCCAATGGCATCAATCCATCCGGCAGCATGCGATAGAATGAATAATCAGGCAGCAGATCAATAAAATCTTTAAAGAATGTACGTGATATAACATTCATTTCGTTGAACTCTATCTGAATCACTTTTACTTTTCTTCTCTGTATAGTATCCATCGCACCTCTCAGTACACTCAGTTCATGCCCCTCCGTATCTATCTTTAACAGCGCAACTTCGCTGATATTATTCCCTGCCACAAATTCATCAATCGTGGTAATATCAATCGGCAATTCTTCTGCCTCGCTGTCTCTGAAACCAGTGATCACTTCCTTGTACATGCTGGCATGCTCTGATCCACCATTACCGGCATAGTCATAGATGACCGCCTGCGATACCTTGTCTCCTGCCCCGCGTTTTACAGGTATAAACCGATGCATGGCTGCTGCATCCTGCAATTTATTAAAAGCCTTTGGATGTGGTTCAAAAGCATATATCGGTAAGCTCACATTTTGCCGGCGCAACATCACAGAGTAATGCCCCACATTCGCGCCTACATCCAGTATGGCCCCGTTATCAAAATAATGATGCTTCTTCATATACTTCACAAATGCCTCTTCACCACTTACACGATCATTTTCATGATTCATAATGCCGATCCCCCGCATACTTAATTTGTACATCAGCATATTGAAACGATACAATGCTTTTCGTGCAAATACAAAAACATACAGATCTTTAAATATTGTTGATACCGGATTCATTAAGGTTTTATTTTACTTTCTTTTAAATCAAAGTACTTCTGTTTCTCCTGTTGCTACATTTACCACCGGCATTCCTTTTATACACTCATATCGCGCTGCACCCCGCAGATAGTTCAGTTGCCCCTGCTTATTTCTGCTTTCCCTGAACCGGGATTCCACATAGCCTTCTTCTACGCTCAGTGCCTTCAACTTACCCAGGCGATCCTTTCTTACAAAATAAGCGTTGTTGCCAGTTGCATTACATCCTACCAGGCTATATCCTTTCTCTTCCGCCAGCATACAAAGTGCTTTTAGCGAAGCACCAAAATATAAATAACTATAGTGCGCTACAGATCGTACAAAATCTGGTTTATAGGGTACCGTCAGCGGGCGGTCCTTTCCAAATACACTATTATATTCTGCTACAACAATCACTGGCTGTACTACATTAATTGCTTTCCATACCCAATAGTCATTTCCATCTATATCCACACTCAGCAATCCAATCTCTCCATCTATGCCGCCGGAGGAAATGAGATCATTGATATTGTCTTTGGTAATAAATGCTTCCATTGCCTGCAGGTCATGCTGGTAATAAATATCATCTGACATGATATAGTCGATCGCCTTCCGGGAGCCATCTATGACCAGGCCAGACCAGTTGTCGTGTCTTAATAAAAAACGGGTGTTCGATTCCACATAATTTTCAACGCCAAACTCAATAAATATTTTTTGGGAAATTTGAACTTTATGAATCAGATATTGTATGATCCCATCGTCTCCAGCCTGACTAAACACTTTAAACTCAGCATCCGCCAGGTTATCCAAAATTGGTAACGTTTTATTTTGTCTTGCTAACAATGCGCCTAACAACAGAATATCGGTTTGTTGGGATTTTCTAATGTTATACAAATAATGATGCATAACATTAAACAACTTTTTAATGCTTTTCATCTATTTACGGGTCAAATGTTTTTTTGAGGTACAGCCAGAATTTTTTCTTCCATAAATACATAAATAATACAAATATTGTTCATTTTTTAATTATTTATAACGTGTATAACTGCCGTAATTAGTATTGCATTCGTCCCGTTTTTCTAACAGCTATGCACCTGAAAGTGCTTTCCTATGGCATATTATAGCGTGCATCCACCGCTCAGGTCACTACTCCGGGATTTTTTTTATCAATTTTGTGCAAATGATATTTTTGATTTAACTTGCCCTCGTCTGAGAATGCTATAATCAATAAAAAACTGGAAATAACTCCGCGCTATAATGACAAAAAAGTCATTAAAGGTTTTTTATTGCTTTATATCATCACCCTTCATGACCTCAAATAAGCCCTCAACATTATACTTTTTTAGTCTGGATGCAATCAGGGGATTTGCGGCACTCATTGTCGTATTATGCCACTGGCAGTTCTTCTTCTACAAGGACTACACTGTTCAGACAGCCCCCCTTGAAGATTTCCATTTACCATTATACAACGTATTCTCCATCTTATATCATCATGCCTTTTATGCAGTAGACCTGTTCTTCCTGTTATCTGGCTTTATATTCTTTTGGTTCTATGCCGAAAAGATAGCCAATGGTACGACCAACTTCAATTATTTCATTACCTACAGGTTCACGCGCCTATACCCGGTTCACATTTTTTCACTCCTGGCAATTATTCCGCTGCAAATGATGATGGTCAAACTGTCAGGACGTACCTTTATTATACAGAATAACGACTACTGGCACTTCCTGCTCAACCTGCTTGTGATTCACAGCTGGGGTTTTGAGAAAACTCCAGCCCTCAATGGATTCAACGGACCATCGTGGTCTGTGTCTGTAGAACTATTGCTCTACCTGTTGTTCTTCCTGATCGCATGGCGGAAACTACATAACAGGAAAGGACTATTGATCCTGCTGGTCATTGCCGGTGCTATTATCCAGGCCATTTACCCCATGATTGGGCAGGGTATCTATTCTTTCTTCCTGGGGGCACTGGTGTATCATATATACTCCTGGCTGTGTACTAAAAACGATTTCGGAAAACTAACCCGCTATATTGCTATTGCAGCTGCACTGCTATGGATCTATATTCTGGCGGAATATTATTGCTCGTTTACCCGTCGCCTGTTCTTCTCTGTCGCACACAAGGTGCTGCCATCCCGGACGGATGATAGCAATGAAAAGATCTTTTACCTTGCTACCAATACACTTTTCCGGACCATTGTATCTCCTGTTACCGTGCTGGTTCTGGCCATGGCTGAAACTGTCAAAAGCGGCATCAGAGCCAAATGGACGCAGGTACTCGGAAATGCCAGCTATTGCCTGTACCTGATTCATTTCCCGCTCATGGTTGCAACCGCCGTACTGGTCAATGTACTGGGTTTGCCCCAAACCATTTTCCAGTCGCCCCTCACCTTATTATTATTCTATGTAGTACTGATCACGCTAAGTATACTGGGTCACTATTATTTTGAGCTCCCTGTACAACAGACTTTACGACAGAAATTAATTAAAAAAAGGAAGCGCCCTGCGCCTGTTGCCATTATTCCTGAAGGATAAACTATTCAACCTACAAATACGCACGATTCATAACAAAATAACACATGAAATTCAGAATCCATTTACTGTTAATTAGCAGTTTGTTCTTATTGGCCAGCTGCATCGAGACCAAAAAAATCACTTATTTAAACGACATCCAGCAACAAACGGGTGAAGAAACCGGGCATCCGCTACAGCCTCTTAAAGTTCAGCCGGGAGATGTATTGCAGATTACCGTTACCACTATTGACAAAGACATTTCCCAAATTCTGAATCCCGCTGCTGTTTCATCTGTTTCCACTACTGCCAATGGTATTGATCCCGGTTATATCGTTGACAGTGAGGGTTACATCAACCTTCCGATGGCAGGCCGGATTTATGTAAAAGACAAAACAACGTCTGAGATCAACACGGTCATTACTACAGAGCTGGACAAAAGTATCCGCAACGCCTTTGTATCTACCCGTATTACCAACTTCAAAATATCGGTGCTAGGTGATGTAGCCCGCCCGGGATCCTTCAAGATCGGTGCCGAACGGGTATCCATACTGGATGCACTCAGCATGGCCGGCGATATGAATGTAACCGCCCTGCATGATAATGTTACCGTGATTCGGGAAGTAGACGGCGTAAAAAAGTACGTGGCACTCAACCTGAACGACAGCAAAATTCTTTCGTCTCCTTACTATTACCTGAATAATAATGATGTGGTTTATGTAAGACCGGGTAAAAACAAAGTGTTCAATAGTTCAAAATTTGTCACACTGATTCCGACTATGATAAGCGCACTATCCCTTATCACAACACTTATTATCGTTACCGTTAAATGATTCTTTACGTTATGAGCCCAAAAAACGAAACAAATAATAAATCTACAGCTATTGATCTGAATGACCTGTTAAAGAAACTGGCATTCCACTGGCCGCTTTATATCATTCTTATCCTGCTTTCTGTACTGGGAGCATCCATCTACCTGAAATATGCCAGACCCCGATATATGTCCAGTGCTAAATTGTACCTGAAAGATGAAAAGAAAGGTAATGGTGAAGAAATGGACATGCTCAAATCACTTTCCCTCTTTAACAGCGGGAAAAATATTGAGAATGAAATGGAAGTGATCAAGTCACCGATACTGATTGCCAAAGTAATCAGGGACAATCACTTCAACATTCGCTACTACCGGAAAGCGGCAGTGCAGAATGAAGAACTATATGACAACTCCCCCTTCAGCATCAGGGTTCTCAGTGATACTGCCAATATTGGCAACTATGTTTTTGATATCACCCCCTATAAAAATGGGATGAAGGTAAAAGCCGGGTACGGAGATGACGAGACGAAAGAATTTACTGTGCAGTCGGGCGTACCTTTTACCGTAGGACGCGATCAGTTCAGCATTACCTACACTGAACCGGAGGCTGGTATTCCCGGTATGAACGACTATCGTATCAGGGTGGATTCTATTGCTGAACTGGCCTATGATAAGATGGACGAAATAGGCACTGCACTGGTAAATAAAGACGCGACCGTGATATTAGTGACTTATGAAGACGCAGTGGCTGCACGTGCGGCCCACTTTATCAATGCGCTGCTGGAAACCTACAACGATTACACCCTGGATGATAAAAACAGGGTGGCCCTGAAAACCATCAATTTCCTTTCTGTACGTATTGACTCCCTGCGCGATGAACTGGGGTACCTGGAAAAACAGGAAGAACAGTTCAAAGTACAGCGCGGTATCACAGATATTGAAGGTACTTCCAAACTGGCACTGGAACAGGTGAAGGATGCAGATATCAAACTGAATGATGCAAACATGCAGCTCTCCGTATTCGACCAGGTGGAAGACTACCTGAATGCCCCGGGTACAAGCTATCCTTTCGCGCCTATGCTGGGCACCGTAGATCAGACACTGACCGCTATGATCAACAGGTATGAAGAGCTGCTGAAAGAAAAAAACAAACTGTCTCTGTCCCTGCAACCCAGCAGTATGATCGTACAAAACCTGGATGGACAAATAGAAGAGGCGCGTAAGACCATTAAAAATTACATTTCCGGTTACAGGCGCAATGCAGGTGTAGCACAAAGCCAGATGCAGCAAAAGGTAAACCAGATCCAGGCTAAAATCGCTAACATTCCGGCTTACGAAAGAGAATATATCAATATCAAAAGACAACAGAGCGTAAAGGAAAACCTCTACCTCTACCTGTTGAAAAAGAAAGAAGAAGCATCGGTTTCCTATGCAAGTAATGTGACTGACAACAAGATCATTGCTCCTGCATTCATTCCTGTTAAACCGGAATCGCCCAAAAAGACAATGGCCTTTGTAGGATTCCTTGCTGCCGGCCTGGCACTGAGTACCCTTTACATTTACCTGAAATATTTCCTGAACAATAAGATCCTCAACAAAACTGAAATCGAACAAATATTTGAACTTCCGCTTATGGCAGAAATATACCAGGATGAAGAAGAAACCGCCAAAAACCTGTCCCTGCAAAACAGGTCTGTACTACTGGAACAAATCTTCAATCTACGTACCAACCTTCGTTACCTGCTTAGCGAACATACCAATAGTACCACGATCCTGATTACTTCCAGCATTTCCGGGGAGGGTAAAACTTTCTTAAGCGCACACCTGGGCAACTCCCTCACGGTGAATAAAAAGAAAGTCATACTACTGGAACTTGACCTGCGTAAACCAAAACTTTCCAGGTACCTGGGGCTGGACAACTATACAGGTATCACTAACTATATCGTAGAAAATAAAACGATAGACGAAATCATCCGTAAAGTGCCAGGCTCCGATCTGCACCTTATTTCTTCAGGGCCTGTTCCGCCCAACCCGGTGGAACTGATAGAGGGAAACAGGATGCGTACGCTGCTTACTACCCTGAAAGAGCGTTATGACTACATCATCATTGATACGGCGCCTATCGGTATCGTGTCTGATGCAAAGAGCCTGTCTCCTTATGTTGATGCCAGCCTCTTTGTAGTAAGGTATAATTTCACCTTAAAATCAAAACTGAAAGCAGTAGCAGAAGACCTCAGGGAAGGACATTTCAGAAAAACAGGTATCATCTTCAACGGTATTGAGCAGAATAGTTTCTATCCTAACTATTACTACGATCACTACTCCTATTCCCAGGAAAAACTGAAATCAAAAAGATGGTTTGCATTTTTCAAAAAGATAAAACATCGTCTTGCATAAGGTCATTCAAAATAGTGGTTGGCTGCTAATTGACAAACTGGCGCGGCTGTTCCTTGGTCTCCTGACCATGTCTATGATCGCGCGTCATATTGGGCCTGGGGAATTTGGTATCTGGAACTACTCCCTTGCCCTTACTGCCATTGTAGGTGGTATAGCCATACTGGGCCTGGATAAAATAGTGGTGAAAGAACTGGTATCGGATCCTGAACGCAGGGATGAGATTGTATCTACGGCGCTGTGTATGCGTATTGTAGCAGGCATTCTATCCTGTACAATCTGTGTGCTGATCACGTGGTTCACCAAACAGAACAATCCTTTATATATACGGTGTACTACTATTACGGCTTTGAATATCCTGTTGCAATCATTCGATGTCTTTGACTACTTCTACCAGTCACACAACCAGGTACAACGTGTTATCATTCCGAAAGTGACTGTATTTGTTTTATTCTGCCTGATCAAGATCATGTGCGTCAGGATGAACCTTTCTTTTATGGTAATTCTATGGGTGTCTCTTGCGGAACTGGTTATTACGTACCTGCTTATATCTGGTTACTACATCTGGCACGAAGGGATCGCCTCATTATTTAAAGTACGCATGCAGGAAGCCCGCTACCTGTTTTCACAAAGCTGGTCCCTCCTGTTCGCCGGCGTGCTCGTACTGCTATATATGAAATCCGATCAGCTGTTGCTGGATGTACTTTCTACCCCCCAGCAACTGGGAGAGTATGCTGCCGCCGCCCGTATATCGGAACTATGGTATGCTATTCCAACGGTGATAGCTGTCGCCATTTTACCAAACCTGATACAGCAAAGGCGAACAAATCATGACCAGTATTTAGCAAATGTGGAAAAATGGATCCGGCTCTCTATGTGGGGCAGTACTGTGATTGCCATCGTCGTGACCATTGCCTCCGGCTGGCTCACAGGCATCTTATACGGCAGCCAGTATCCGCATGTGGGTGTTATTCTCTCCATACATATATGGGCGAATATTCCCGTATTTATAAGCGTAGCCATCATGCAATACCAGATTGTAGAAGGCAACTACAATGCAAACCTGTATGCCACCATTGCCGGTATAGTAGCGAACCTGCTGATCAACCTGCTGCTGATCCCATCGCTGGGAGGTATAGCAGCGGCCATTGCCACTGTTATTTCTTATACAACCGTCGCTACCTGCCTGATCGTAGTTGATAAAACCGGGCAGACAAAAATGTTCATCATAAAAATGCTATACCCCGGAAAGGCCGCAGCAGATATCTGGCAGCTGCAGCTAATATTGAGAAGCAGTATTGAAAACAAATTATCTCTATTACGTCAAAAGTCGTTAAGCAAATGAGTCGCGTAAAAAAAATATTTGCCCGGTTGGGATCAAAGTTAGCCCCTCAGATCAGGTATCTGGCTCCGGCATATAGCTCGGAAGGAGAAGACCTGATATTAAAAAGAATTTTTGAAAACAAGCAAAATGGTATTTATATAGATGTGGGTGCACACCATCCTTTTCGTGTATCCAACACTTATATATTTTATAAAAAACGCTGGAAAGGCATCAACATCGATCCCAATCCCGGATCAAAAGCCATGTTTGATAAATACCGGCCGCTGGACACCAACCTGGAAATGGGTGTATCGGCCTCCAGGCAGCACCTCACGTATCACATCTTTAACGACCCGGCACTGAATACGTTTTCGACTGACAAGGTGCAGGAATACACACAAGACTCCAAATACAAAGTGATCGGGAAAAAACAGATTGAAACCTGGCCATTGGTTGATATACTGGATAAATACCTGCCGGCTGGTACTGTGATCGACTTTCTCACCATCGATGCAGAAGGGCTGGATATGGATGTGCTACGTTCCAACAACTGGCAAAAATATCGCCCGGCCTACATCCTGGTAGAAAGTAGTCCTTTCCTGCTGGGAGATATGTACAATACGGAGCTGGGCAAATTCATGCAAACTGCAGGTTACGACATCTTTGCCAAAACATATTACACCTACATTTTCAGGAACATCAAAAGTCAACAGAGTTATGAATAAGTTATATGTACAGTATGGATGTGGTCCTTATTCGGCACCCGAGGGCTGGACCAATTTTGATGCGAGTCCTACCCTTCGGATCCAGCAGTTGCCCATCCTTGGCAAATTGCTGAAAGGCAGGCTGCATGTCACTTTTCCAAAGGATGTACAGCAGGGAGATATCCTGAAATCATTGCCAGGCATCGGTGAAAATTCCTGCGACGGCGTATACTGTTCCCATGTACTGGAACATCTCTCTTACGATGATTGTCTGCTGGCAGTACGTAATACTTATCGCATGCTAAAACCGGGCGGTTATTTCCGCTGTGTATTGCCCGACCTGGAATCGGCCGCCAGGGAGTATGTAGAAGACCTGGCCAACCAGGATATCAATGCAAATACCAAGTTCCTGGAAAAAACAATGCTGGGTAAAAAGCAACGGCAAAGAGGATTCAAAAGCCTGCTGACAAATACACTGGGCAACAGCGAGCATCTGTACATGTGGGATCATCTGTCCCTGTCTAATATCCTGCGGCAGGCTGGTTTTAGTACCGTCAGGCATTGTGCATTCAATGATTGTCCGGACCCGATGTTTAAACTGGTAGAAGAGCGAACAAGGTTTGAAAATGCAGTATCACTTGAAGCGATAAAATAATGAAGCTGGAAACACCTGTGCTATTACTGATATTCAACCGTCCACTCCAGACAATGCGGGTATTTGAGCAGCTTAAAGCCCAACGACCTACCCGGTTGTTCATCGCAGCAGACGGCCCCCGCCCTGATAAACCAGGCGAAGATTCCCTGTGTGAAACCACCCGGAATGAAGTAGTGAATGCAATAGACTGGCCCTGTGCAATAAAAACCCTGTTCAGGAACGAAAACCTGGGTTGCGGCAAAGCTGTGAGCAGCGCTATCAACTGGTTTTTTGAACAGGTGGAAGAGGGTATCATCCTGGAAGATGATTGCATTCCTGATCCAACCTTTTTCACCTTCTGTACCTCGCTGCTGGAACGATACCGGCATGACAACCGCGTAATGCACATCGGTGGCAGCAATTACCAGATGGGACAGGTAAGGGGCGATGCTTCCTATTATTTTTCCAGGTTCGCACATATCTGGGGATGGGCCAGCTGGCGCAGGGCCTGGCAGTATTATGACTTTACCCTGCAGCGGTACAAGCACGTTTCACGGAAAGGCATGAACCGCCAATTTCTCTCAGACATTGATAATATCTATAACAGACGAATTGATACCTGGGATATTCAGTGGTTTATGAGCGTGTGGTTCAATCATGGTTATGCTATCACTCCCAATACTAACCTGATTACAAACATTGGTTATGGAAAGGGGGCCACACATACCCGCTCCACACCAGCATGGTTAAAAAAAATGGTGTATGGTAGCATACCTGACATCGTTCATCCAACAAAAATAAGCATTGACGATACAGCAGATAATTATTCAGTAACGCACCTGTTCAGTCCTCCTTACCTGTCTTATATGGCCAGGAAGATTGTCAGGAGCACGCCATTCCTCTATAACCTGTATAAGCGCATTTCATAAATATGGACAGTATTTATAACGCCCTCATCAGCAGTAATCCGTTCGTGGAGATCTTCAAGGAAGTTATGCCCCTTGTCATAGCCAGTATTTTACTATACCTGCACTACAGCAGGAGGATTACTGCAATGGAAACTATATTATTCGCATTTGCCACCGAGGCCTACACCATGCTGATAGTAGGTCCTACTTTCACCGCGACCTTCTTTGTCAGTGTAGCTTTCATGCTGGATCAGGCACACCGGCTCTTTACAGGGCGGATGCCCATCAGGCGGGAATACCTGTTATTACTGATACTACCGGCATTGTCCAGCCTGATCATTTTTGTTCTTGTACAGGTATATAAAGATCCGTTCTACTATCCGCCTGGCAAGAAATCGGCCTTTTACTTCAGGCCCATCTACTTTTACATCAAGTCTTTTCTGCCGCTGTTCGCAGTAGGCGCCAGGATTGTGCAGGAAAAGGAACAGTTGTCTTTTGCACTGTTTTCCGCTACTATGAAAAAGATTGCGAAGTTTTCAATTGCAATTGCCTTCCTGCAGATCCTGGTGCAGTTCGTATTCAAAAGTGAAACGCTGGATGAAATTGTCGGTTTACAACGCCGCTACCTGGTGGAGCAATCTGCTTCCTTTTTCAGTCTGCGTGTACAGGCTTTATTTGCAGAGCCCAAAGTGTACAGCGCTTTTCTATCGCTCGCCATACCCCTGTTTGTCAATGACAGGGAATACAGGTGGGCTGTGTTATCACTGATCATGGGTGTGCTCACGATATCGCAAACCTTCTATATCAACCTGCTCTGTGCAGGTATCTGCTGTATATTCCTCTCTGGTATGTCATCCGTACGGCTACGTATTCTCGTATCCATGAGCATTATTATCGGCCTTTTTCTGGGGATAGCTGCATCTAGTAAATATTTTATAAAGCTATACGCCAAGAACCAGACAAATACCTTTTACCAGTTAGTGTTCAAGCGCTCTGTATACAGGTATGATAATGAAATATGGCAGAAAGACAATGTTGTAATGGGTATGCCATTGCAGAGAGATATGGAGCTGCCGGTGGTAGACTTCTTCAAGGATGAACCTTACCTGTTGCTATCCGGTTATGGTGCGGGCAACAGCACGTTTATTCCTGCACAATACTTTTTTGGGCAGGTGAACTACGAAAACAGGTTGAACGGCATCGGCGGGCATAACCTGAATATGCGCTGGTTCTATATACTGGCAGAGTTTGGCGCATTTGCCCTCATCTGCTTTTTTGTAGTGCTGACGATCACAAGGCCGCAGTTGCCACTCTTTCAAAAAGGGTATTTCGCTTTTGTATGGGTATGTTTCTTTTTTAGCCAGATAGATCTGTTCCTGATAATAGTAGCCATATTATGCGCTTACGATGACAGAGAGCTTAAAACCACAACGTGATGCAGATTTATTTAGACAATATCGTGTTTACTATTCAAAGGGCCGGTGGCGTGTCCATGTACTGGTATGAGTTGCTGAAAGGACTCTGCAATACAGATCTGCCGCTGAACTTTCTGAACGCAGATCTGCATTCGGAAAATCTCTTTGAACAACTGCTTGACTACAGCCCTTATCCCTGCATTCGTGAAAGCTGGATTCCTTCAAAGTATCTGCGCTACCTGCCATTGCGCTACACGTTGCCTTCCAGCGCGGTATTCCATGGCGGCTATTTACGTGTATCGCCTCAAAAAGATATAGTGAACATACTCACTATACATGACTTTGCACATGAGCGAAGGATGGCTACGCGATTTCCCCGCGGGCTGGCCAACATCCGGCAAAAAGCTTATGGCATACGCCATGCCGACGGTATTATCTGTATCTCAGAAAGTACCCGGCAAGAACTATTGTATTTCTACCCCAAAACAAATCCTGAAAAAGTCAGGGTTATTCACCACGGTATCGCGGATTGTTTTTATCCGCTGGACAAACAGCAACATCCGGGCTATGCATTGCCGCCATCGCCTTACATACTGTACATCGGCGCACGCAGTCACTATAAAAACTTCGATCAGGCGGTGGCGACACTACAGTTATTACCGGCCCGTTACCAGCTGGTGATAGCAGGCGGTGAATCCTGGCAGCCCAAAGATATGGAAGTACTGGAACAGGCCATACCGGGCAGGTATCATATACTGCGGAATGTAAGTTCCGGGCAGCTGAATATTCTCTATAATTATGCCTGGTGCCTGCTGTACCCTTCCTCCTACGAAGGCTTTGGATTTCCGCCAGGCGAAGCCATGAAGGCAGGGTGCCCGGTAGTAGCTACCTGCACCACTTCTATTCCGGAGGTGACAGGTACCGCAGCACTACTTGTGAACAACCCCTCTCCTGCAGCATTTGCAGAAAAAATTCAATTACTCGAAGATCAACATTTCAGAGATACCACCATTCAGGCCGGATATACCCGATCACAATTATTTACATGGGATAAAAGCATTCAGGAAACAATCTCTTTTTACAAACATTGCTGGAACACTAAATTTTCATTATGAATTTCATTTTCAAGATTGCCGACGCAGCCAAGGTTTTTTTACAATCCGGAAGAGGCCTTAGCGCTTTATGGAAAACAGGAGGGTCCATTGCCTCCACCACCATTCTGCATAACTGTAAGCACTATATTCCGGAAATAAAAACGATCATCGATGTAGGTGCCAACCGGGGGCAGTTTGCACTCTCTGCACGTTTCTTTTATCCGCGTGCCGGTATTCACTCCTTCGAGCCGTTGCCGGATGTATTTAACACTTTGCAGCAGAACATCCGCAAAGCCAATGGTATTAGCACATACAACTTTGCACTGGGTAGTACTAACGGATTCCTGGAGTTTTTTCAGAACGATTATTCACACGCCAGTTCTGCACTGCATGTATCGGGCATACAGCAACAATTTTTTCCGCAAACGGCTTCTGAACACCAGATCAAAGTACCTGTAAAAAGAATAGATGATCTGTTCAGCAACCTTCCTTTTGAAGCACCCGTACTCCTGAAACTGGATGTACAGGGATTTGAAAAAGAAGTGCTGAAAGGAGCTGCTGCATGCCTGGACAAAATAGATTACCTCCTGTTCGAAACATCCTTTGTACCCATGTATGAAGGTGAGCCCCTCTTTGATGAAATGCACAATTATGTAAAAGAACTGGGATTTGAATTTATCGCTCCTGTAGGTTTCTGCCAGACAGACGCCTTACAGATATTGCAAATGGACTTATTGTATAAACGAAAAACAGCAGCCTGATCTGATTACTTTTTTTAAGGAGTAAGAACAAAAAGAACCGCTGTTTTGTAATACATACAGCCCACCCCCCGGATTCATTACTCTGATCCTCATAGCCTACCCCAACCCCGAAAGAGTTAAAAACTAACAGTAACGCCAATAGGAAATTGATACACGGCAACCAATGCCTTCAGTAAAGTTATCGCTATGAAGAATCGAAATTATGCTATCCAGTATTTACGGCAATTTATTGATTTCACCATACTGGGAGGAGCATTTGTCCTTACCAGATACTATATAAGTACCAAAGGGGTAATGTTATTCACCAACCTGGATTGGATACTGCTAAGTATCAGTATCAGCACCTGGATTGTGCTGGGCGCCTCCCTCCGGTTGTACGATGAATATGATAAGGTCAATTCATTTTCATTTGAATTTGTAGCAGTATTGAAAAATGTATTGTTACAGTCATGTGTACTCACCTTCCTTTTCTTTTATCTCTTCAAAAACTATAGCTATCCCCGCACCTTTACGCTGTTGTATTCCACATATGTATTTGCCGGCGCATTGTTCACAAGATATGCGGTAAAGAAAACCTTACTGAAACTCCGGAACCATCGGCATGGCAAAAAAAATGTGTTGATTGTAGGTACCGGCGAAACAGGTATCGACTTCTATCACACCATTACCAAGAACGGGCATTTCGGTTATAACTGTATCGGTTTTGTAGGGGAGCAGGCGCAAACACAGTTACATGGTCACTACCTGGGCAACATCTCTGAACTGACCACCATACTGGAAGCGAACGAAATAGACGATGTGATTGTAGCCCTGCCGGAACATGCCCGGGATCAGACCGAAAGCATCATTGTAGCCAGCGAACGCGCTGCAAAGAATGTAAGGATCATTCCTAACGTTCACCAGTATTGCTCCCCTACTGTGAGCATGAACCTGCTGGGTTCTTTTCCGCTGGTAAATATCCGTTCCTGTCCACTGGATGATCCGGGATTACAAAGAATGAAGCGGGCATTTGATATTGCCCTTACACTTGTTCTCTTCACAGCATTCAGCTGGTTATTCCTGCTGATCGCGGTGCTCATTAAGCTCACTTCCAAAGGCCCTGTATTTTTCAAACAGGAAAGATGGGGCCTGAAAAATAAAAAGATCACCTGCTATAAGTTTCGTTCCATGATTGTACAAAACAGTGAAGTGGATACGAATGGCAGGTTCCTGCAGGCTACCCGCAACGATAACCGCGTCACTTCTATAGGCCGTTTTCTGCGTAAAACCAACCTGGATGAGCTGCCACAGTTTTTCAATGTGCTCATGGGCAACATGTCATTTGTAGGTCCACGCCCGCATGCCACTCCCCTGCATATTGAATCGCGGGAAACGGTGCAACACTATATGCGCAGGCAAATGGTAAAACCGGGCATCACAGGATGGGCACAGGTAAATGGCTACAGAGGTGAAACCAGCCAGTCAGGCCAGATGCAAAAAAGAGTAGACTACGACATCTGGTATATCGAAAATTACAGTTTCTGGCTGGATTGCCAGATCATATTCCAGACAATGGTGAACATGATAAAAGGGGATAAGAACGCTTATTAAGTATATGTCCGAAAGATTATTACTGATTACAGGCAACTATAGTCCTGAGCCAACGGGAATTGGAAAATACAACGGGGAAATGATGCAATGGCTGGCTGATAAAGGCTACGACTGTACTGTCATCACTACCTATCCCTACTACCCACACTGGAAAATACAGCCTCCTTATGAGCGGCAGGCACGCTGGTATACGCAGGAGGTACACCCGGGTCTCACTGTATATCGCTGCCCCCAGTATATACCGGCAGCACCCTCAGGGATGAAACGGATACTGATGGACATGACTTTTTTCATAGCCGCCTTTTTCCGGCTCCTCCCCCTGTTGCTCACTACGAAATTCGATGTGGTCATGGTGGTCGTTCCCCCGTTCCATTTAGGCTTCCTGGGCCTGTTGTACAAGTGGATCCGGGGGACACGGCTGCTCTATCACATACAGGATTTGCAGATAGAAGCTGCCCGCGACCTGCGGCTGATCCGCTCACGATGGCTGATCAGCACCCTGTTTCGCATGGAGCGTTTCATCCTGCGCAGGGCAGACCTGGTAAGCAGTATATCGGATGGTATGATGAGAAAGATAGCAGCAAAATCCGGCAGGGATATTTTCTTCTTTCCTAACTGGGTAGCTGTCAGTCATTTTTTCCCCATCAGGGAGAGGCAGGAC
The DNA here is from genome assembly GCF_039596135.1 of Chitinophaga sp. Taxonomy (GTDB): domain Bacteria; phylum Bacteroidota; class Bacteroidia; order Chitinophagales; family Chitinophagaceae; genus Chitinophaga. The sequence goes on along the minus strand of NZ_JBCNKH010000050.1, from coordinate 27,826 downwards.
CTCAAAGCAGATTTTGGTTTCCATGCGGGGGACAAAGTGATACTATATTCAGGTGCAATTGGCGAGAAACAGGGGCTGGAATCGATCCTGGAAGTAGCCCGGGCCATGCAGACAGATACCCGGCTAAAATTCCTGATCTGCGGGGCAGGCCCTTATAAAACAACGTTGGAAGACAAAGCGCAGGCCATGTCGCTGCACAATGTGATCTTCTACCCTACCCAACCGTTTTCGCACTTCAACCGCTTTCTGAACATGGCAGATATTCACCTGGTGATACAAAAAGCCAATGCCGCCGACCTGGTGATGCCCAGTAAGCTGACGACTATACTTGCAGTAGAAGGATTAGCATTGATTACAGCGAACGAAGGCACCAGTCTATACGAACTGGCAAAGGAGCACAATATAGGAATAGTGGTGGAGGCAGAAAACCCGCAGGCGCTGTACGACGGATTGATACAGGCCATAAATGAAGATTCCGGACACATCACCAGTCGTGCTGGAGACTATGCCCGGAACTTTCTCGCTATAGATTCGATTATGACAAGCTTTGAACAGACAGCTCTTAAGGCTGCCAGATAATGCGTGCACCACCGCTTACATCGCCGCTATATTCAGTGGAATTGAACTTCACACCGCAAAAGCTGATGGTGGTAACGTTATTATCAATAGATACATAAACAGATCCTGAAGAAGTATCCGTGGTCCAGGGAGCAGTAGTGATTGCCTTGGCAGTCAGTCTGCAATAGCCTGAAGGCAGTGCAGAAGTAGACTTCTGGATAGAATAGATCCCTTCGGCAGGCGGCTGATTATTCGGGAACTCTACTGTAATAGTGGCATTACCGTTAGTAGCGGTAATTACATAGTCGCTGCTACCGGTGGTACCTATTACCTTATTAAAGGAAAGGTCAACCACACCCTGCAGGGTAGCCTGGTTACTATCCAGGCCACAGGCATTTGTAGGGCCGGTGACAACGATAGTATCAGAATTACCGGTGTAGGTACAACCACCTGTGGTAGTCACAGTTACAGAATACACATATTTCCCCCTGGTAGGACTGGTGATTTTAGGTGCTGCCTCTGTAGAGGTATAACCATTTGGACCAGTCCAGGCATAGGATTGAACCGCACTCACACCAGTACTGGACAGCGTAAGCGTTTCGTTGTTTCCAATGGGACCATTGCTTTTGATTTTAGGCTTAAGGCCTGTATCGCAGGCGGCTCCGCCCTTGGAACATCCTATTAGCGCGCTGATCCATCCTAAGATTAATACGATAAATATAGATTTATACTGCATTGCCAAATATTCATCAATACGAAATAATATTATATGCTTTACTGCCGTTAATATGTAACCAATCGCTCCATGTCATACTAAAATTTTCCATTTCTTACTACCGCACATAGCTTCCCCAGCTAGAACAACCGCTGTTGCTTTGGCATCATATTGGATAAAAGGATGTAAATCGGAAATAAATATAGTAAATACTTTAGTTATTAGTATTTTTTAATATTAATAATATATGAACGGATAGGGGTTTAAGGGCTGTAAAAAGATTAAAATTATATCAATATCAATGGTTTGGAGGGTATATATTATATATGTAAATTTTTTTAAAAAAGTCAAAATTTAGTAGAGAATTTAACGTTTTAGATGAAAAATGGCTGTTTTCCGGGAGAGTTGGGGGAAACGGTTGGAGGGCACCATTGAAGTCCTTAATGTGGATAACTTTCAAAAAAAATCGCTTTTACCTAACGGTAAAAGCGATTTTTTTGTTGTGGGTTTTTAGTTATTTGATTTCTATAATTTGTTCTGCCAGGTTCCAGCCGCTCACCGTTACCTGTGCCTTACCGCTCTTGCCAATCGCATCTCCACTGATAGTCACCACTTTCTCATCGCCGGGAACTACCGAAACGTAGTTATCGTTGTAGAACACAGGCAGAATTCTCTTCTTCGTTTGTGCATCTACCAGTGATACCCTGTTAAAGAATGCCAGCGGGCCATTCTTTGGATTGCTGATTTTTACCTGGATGTCATTACCAGCTTTTACAGCTGTGATCTGAGGCTTAGCGGGTTGCATGTTCTGCAAACCGGAATAGTTGCCTTTTGCATCAGGGAACCAATACAGGTTATCGTCCATCAGGGTTTTATCAGCTTTGATCAGGCGTACTGCCAGGAACACTCCTTCTTTCTCGCCCAGTTTATCCAGGAATGCTTTGATGCTCATGATCTTCTGTACATTGGAAGGCGCAATTTCACAGAATACCTGTGTGATCAGTGTATCATGACCTTTCATATCATATGCCTTCAGTTGCAGCATAATGTCGTGATAGTAACTGAAAGTATTGTTGACTATGAATACAGTGCCATCAGTCGGGTTGATCATACCATGTACCGGTGCAGCACCTGTTCTGTTTCCATACAGGCAGGCGTTTGGATCCAGGTAGTAATCGTAGTGCTGTCCACGTAATGCGGTCCATGGGTTCTGTGTTTTCCAGATGATCACACCTGTGTACCAATCCCACATATGAGAGCTGAAGCCTTCCATCAGGCCACGGTACTGATCATAGTTTACCAGCTGGGCCTTGTTTGTCCAGTCCCTGATATCTTTAGGTTTACCATATGGATCCAGTGAATTGAAGTAAGGAATGTATTTGTGATAATCCCATACTGAATCCACACCACCAGGTTTGTTTTCAGGACCTACCAGGTTTTCTTTTGGTATAAAGCGTTCCAGTGATTCCAGGTCGCCTACGCCTACAGAACCTACTTCAGAGTTGAACGGCCAGGTTCTGTCATTCCAGAATACATTCAGCGGCTGCCAGTTGTAAGGCCCATCGCCATTGCCACCCAGCATGTTGTAAGACATACTGTCGGTGTTGGAATAATGGAAGAAATAACGGGTACCATCCAGTTTAGGCATAATACTGTCTGCCAGTACATCGAAGATATCTTTAGGAGGTGTGATTTCATTACCACCGCACCAGAATGCCAGGGAAGCGTGGTTACGCAGCAGTTTTACCTGGTCCGCAGCAGAGTTGATCCACAGGCGGTGATCATCAGGATATTGTCTGCGTGTCCACTGGTCTTCTTTTTTCATTGGGTCTACCCAACGGCCGTTACAGTCGCCGCTCATCCAGAAGTCCTGGAACACCAGCATACCGTATTTATCGCAAGCCTGGAAGAATTCAGGTCTTTCGGTGAGACTACCGCCCCAGATACGGATCAGGTTCAGGTTCATGTCGCGGTGAAAACGAACTTCTGCATCGTAACGCTCCTTAGTAAAACGGAACATCGCATCGGAAGTGATCCAGTTTCCACCCTTAACGAAGATATTCTGACCGTTTACAGAGAGCTCACGGCTCCTGGTGTGGGTATTCCAGAAAGTACGGATTTCGCGCACGCCAACAGTGATTTCTTCTGTATCGTCTACTTTGTTATTCTCTACGAATTCTACCTTACTCTGGTACAGATTCTGCGGACCATACCCTGAAGGCCACCAGAGTTTAGGGTCTTTCAGTTCCAGGTCAGGCAGTTGTACTTCGGTATGTGCTTTTGCCGCCAGCGTTACTTTGCTGCTCACGGTTACACCACCGATGGTATAGCGCAGGGTACCTGCCACAGGTTTTGCGGTAGCGTTATCCAGTTCAGCGCTTACCTTGATGATAGCTGGCGCCTGCTTCGCATCCGGCCATCTTGGACCTGGTACGTTGGTTACCACGTGTGGATTGCTGATGTTGACAGCACCGGTTTTTTCGATGGTGACCTTGTCCCAGATACCTGTATTACGGTCGCGCATGGGCTGAATCCAGTCCCAACCCGCAGTGTACTGCGGGCCTACGTTCTTTGCAATCACGCCATCCCCACCCTGGCCACCGTTAGGGTTACCAACGATGACAGGCGGATATACGATCACCGCCAGGCGGTTTTTGCCGTCCTTTGCAAGGAACGGCGTAATGTTGTAAGAATGACGGATGTAAGTACCGTAGTGGGTAGTCGCGTTCAGGCGATGACCATTCAGGTAAATGTCGCAACCGTCGTTTACCCCTCTGAAGTGCAGCCATACCTGGCCGTCAGCAGCAGGAGCAGCTTCTGAAAAATCTTTTACAAACCAATAGGTATAATGATCGCGACCTGTGGTATAGATATCAGGAATACGCTCATTATTCATTCCATAGAAAGGATCTGGAACGAGTTTGTTGTTCAATAACGTTGTTAAAACGGTACCCGGCACCGTAGCTGGCAGCCAGCCTTTGAGCCCATAGGTAGGATTGGACAGCGCTTCGCCCTTTACAGTGACGTTGGAGACATTCGCACATTCCCAGCCACTATTAAGTTCATATTGGCTTTGCGCCATCAATTGTAAAAAGGGTGCCAGTAAGAGACCTGTCACATTCAGTAGTTTCCGGACCATAGTTATGCATGAAAAGTTAGAAGGCAATATTGCCTGTTCACTGTGCTGACAAAAATATACGTTGGAATTTCAAAATCAAAATGATGCTGATTAGTTAGGTCAAATATGAATTAAAAAAGGAGAAATACCTATCAGAAAGGAGAAAATAAAAAAGCCCCCTCGGCTGAGGGGGCCTTTAAAATGCATTTGGATGATCATCCGGCAGAAGCGACTAATACTATTTTGAGATACAGGTCGCCCGGAGGATTTACGGTTGAACCATCAGCACCCTGGATCTCGAGGTAGAGCACTCCTGGTTTGTAAGTATATACAATAGTTGAACCGTTATAAACATCCGGCAAAGCCTCCCAGGTAGTACCATCACCAGAGATGTAACATAATACACCATCAGTCTGGTTAGTATTATCATTGAGTTCAGGCATATTGACCTGAACAACGTAAGTTTTCGTGTTAGAGTCATACGTCCAGGAAGAGCTGGGAACGGAAGTCTGAATTGTTGTGTTGGGAATTTCCTGCGTGATGTATTCTTTTTTACAACCGGATACGAGGACACCCAGCCCTAATACCAGTACAGCAAGCAATAATTTAGTTTTCATAAATAAGCATGTATTGATTAATTACAGAATAAGGAACATATATCCCAATCTTCAAATACGATGCCATATTTGTGGAATTAGCTCCCCTCTATTGCTTTCAGGGTCTTTTCAGCCTGCTCTTTAACAGCTGGGTTTGCACTTTGGGTCATCGCTGCTACCCTTGCTTTCATATCTTCCGCCCTGCGTTCGGCCAGTATCTGCAGAAGTGCAATCTGCATGAGCGGTGGTTTATTTTGCAGGGAAATGCCTGCAGTGGAAGCGACCATTTTACTCCGCATTGTGAGCAAAACATCCCTGATTAAAAAAATCGTACTACTGTCTGCACGCCCCATTTCATACACCAGCGAAGCTATCATGGTAGTATTTCCTAACATGCCTGCCGCCCTGATAGCTGCCGTTTTCACGACTACATTACTATCTTCCAGCGCAGCCTGAATCACTCTCGAAGTAGCACGCTGCCGGCTCCCGCCCAGTAGCAACAGCATGCCTGCTTTCACGTCGCCTTTTTCCCGCACCACCCTGTCTATCCAATAACTGGTATTGGCGGTATTCATATTTTTTGCTGCTATCTTCAATGCTGCTGACCTGAATGCGGGATCAACGTCCGCTGCTGCATCGCCTAAGATCCTGTTAGCATCATTGAAGCGCACAGTCACCATAATTTGCAGGGCAGCAATTCTGGCAGGCAGCTGTGCATGCGATTTACATTCTTTCAGCAACCGGGAGGCAATCACTCTCGCAGGTTCCTGGGGCCAGTTTTCCGCCATGCGCTGTGCAAATAATATATACGCTGCCGTTGCATCGGAACTATCGTATACATATCCTGCCTTTGCCGCTGCTGCATGCAATAATGAATCGCTGCTTTCATTGCCCATATTGGCAATCGCCATCAGTGCAGCCCTGCGTTGACGCAGATCTCTCGTATTTGCCAATGCGGTTACAGCATCCAGACCGCTCAGGTAGCGTAGTTCCCCGATGGCATTGATCAAAGCTATTTTGCAGTTACCTTTTGCTTTTGATAGTGCATAGACCAGGGTCGGTTTTGCTACCGGTCCGCCTATTTGTATCAGCGCCCTCGCTGCCGCATCGCACAGTGGCTCCTGCACCAGGGAAGGGGCAATCGTAGCGGCAGCAACATCATTGCCACACAGCTGCAACTGGTTAATCAGAAAAGTTTTGGCAGGGATCGCGGTCACCTTTTTCAATGCCCTGCAATACGCCTTTACAGCCGTTTTACGGGCAGAATCCTGCAGGGCGGCAGTGATATACCCCGTATAGGCAGTCAGGGCATATTGCACCCTTATATTCCCTGTCTGTGACATCATGGCGAGTGCAGTCAATCCTCCTTCTCCCAGTTTTTCCAGCTGTTTCATGGAGATGGTTTTCAGGCTGTCATTGGGTGATGGCATTTCCTGCAGGATTGCGTTGATCCTGGCAGCATAGGGAGATGGTTGCCCCTGCCCTGCTACGTATAGCCAGGAGAAGAGAATAAATAATGTAATCAGATTCGAACGCCTCATGGTACTTGGTTATTTCCAGGTGGTGCGCAGGGGCTGGTTCAGCAGCTTGTTTGCACCTTCATCGAACAGGAAAGTTTGTTTTTCAGGATCATATTGGAGGGAACGGCCTAACTGAAGGGCGATCTTACCCATATTGACCAGGGTACAGGAACGGTGTCCGTTTTCTTCGTTTGTCACAAAGGTTTGCCTTTCCTTTACGGCTTTCACAAAATCAGTCACGGCCAGTGGCGGATCGGGAAAGTTAGCCAGTTGTTTTTCCAGGTCAGGAATATCCGATCTGAAATCAGCATAGAGTTTACCATTGGGTCCGGAAATGAAGGGTGCATCTGCATTCCTGCCTTCCGGATCCAGTATGATTTTGCAGCCATCCTGGTAGGTAAAGGTGATTTTCTGCCAGGTGCCTGCAGCATCGGGATGTTGTAACGGTGTTTCCACTTCTACTTCGGTCGGGCTGGTTTCATCTTTATCCAGCAGGTATTGCACCGGATCCAGGTATTGCTGCCCTATTTCTCCGAGAATGCCACCCCCATAATCCCAATATCCGCCAAAGTTTCGGATCCGGTCGATATGATAAGGCTTATAAGGTGCAGGACCCAGCCAGCGATCGTAATTCAGGGTCGCGGGCACAGGTTGGGCCGGAAGACTGGTCAGACCAATATATTGAGCAGGCCAGCTAAAACCCGTTTGTGGTGCCAGGGTGATGGTGAGTGGCCAACCCAGCAAGCCGCTAAAGGTCAGCTTCTTCAATTTTTTGACAGGCAGGTTGGTACCGTAAAAGTTACCTTCCAGCCGGTGGTTCATATTGAGCCGGAAGATGCGGCCATAGGTCTGCACGGCGTTGACAACCTGCTTTCCTTCGGCTATGGAATGGGTCATGGGAGTTTCGCACCAGATGTCTTTGCCTGCAGCAGCAGCTTCCATGGCGATGAGGCCATGCCAGTGTGGTGGCGTGGCTATATGTACAATGTCGACATCCTTTTGTAAGAGGAGGTGACGATAGTCGTCGAAAGTTTTGACTTTTTTGTCTGTAAGGAGTTTGCTTTTATCTACATCACAAATGGCGGTGACACGGGTACCGGCGTAGTCTATATGCTGGCGGCCGGCAACACCCATGCCTATCACACCTTTGGTCAGCTGGTCGCTGGGAGCTGGATAGCCACGGCCCAATACATGCCGGGGAATAATAGTAAAGGCTACCACCGTTCCGGCTATATTTTTCAGGAATTCACGTCTATGGTTTGGCATAGGATCTTCAATAATGATCACGAGGGGACAAGATATGCTTTTTTTATAAATATATTTTTTGGGGTCCCTGTCTAACTAAATTTTACTTAAATTACAATTCCCTCCTAAACCATTGAAATACAAATCCCATGTCTAACAATCATCATGAACAGGTTATAGCCAGCATCAGCGAATACCTGCTACTCAATCTGAATAAGCCGGTCAGCATATCACAACTGGCTCATTCTCACTATATCAGTGAGTCAAAACTCAAACAGGATTTCAAAAAATATAAGCAGCTTTCCCTGGTAAACTGGTTATTGGAGCAAAGAATGCAAAAGGCTTTTCAGCTTTTACAACAATCTGATGGTAAAATTTCCGATATTGCGGAGGAAGTTGGATATAGTACCGTGTCCAGTTTCAACCGGGAATTCCGGAAGCATTATGCCTGCTCGCCACAGGAAATTCGGAATGGAAATAGTGAGTAAGTAAAACCATCCGGGGATTTTTAACGTATATATACTCAGTGCCAAAAAATTTCTGCATTTTTTCTTAGAAATCAGCAGCCTTGCCGAAAGAATTGTCAGACAAGCACTTATATGAGTAGTATGTTTTAATTAAGACTATTCCCTGTAATTTTTACAAATCATTAACAGCTGTGTTCGAAGTTTATTTTCTAAAAACAGCAATGTGTTTAGTAGTTTTGCCCCGTTTTTATAAAGAAAACGGATACGACGGACTAGTATAAAGTGGGTGCATAGCGTGTCATGCGAATCATAAAGATCTGGGGGCTAACAACCTACAGGATACGTTGGGTTCTTATTGTTCCAATCTAATTAGTATACATGTCGCCACTTTATATACAAAACAAAAGACACGAGACTACAACAATGCACAATGCTTTTCCAAATTACCATCGCGTAATCAAACATATTTATATAGTGCCTTGAGAAAGGGACTATTACCTTCGTTTACGAACAATGCAAAATGAAATACCGGTACTTTAGTCCTTTAGTGCCGGTTTTTTTTGTCCGTATCTTAATAGGAAGGCCTTTTTGTTCTGCTCTTTTCAGGGGTATTTTCGAGGCGCTCATCCAGTTGTTCATCACTCATTTCTCTTTCTGATTCATCCAGCGGGCGTTCTGCTTCTTCAAATGCTCCACCCGAGCCGGTATGCAAAATTTCGTTTTCTTTAGGTAAGCCGGCCGACGCTCCGGCATCTTTCACATCAATCATTGGAATACACTTTTTTCCATTCAAAGGATCAATAACAATGCTAATCTAATCAAAATCGGGCGGATTCCATAATGGCAGGGCTTTAACAATGTATTAAGAGCTGTATGGGGGTGTAGTTTACCGCCGCCACTGGAAGTAGAAACAACTGCCTTCACCCAGCCGGGATTCCACCCATACCTTGCCCCCCTGCGTTTCCACCAGTAATTTGAGGATATTTAATCCTATCCCTGTGCCTTTGTCATCTTCCTGGTCTACCTTTTCAAATAACCTGAAGATTCTTTCATTGTCCTTTTCCTCTATGCCAGGACCATTGTCTTTTACATAAAAATTATAAAACTCACCATCTGGTGTGCCTCCCACACTAATCTCTGCTATAGCTTTATCATTATATTTAATCGCGTTACTCAGCAGGTTCTGGAATACCTGCTGCAGTTTCTGCCTGCTCGTATGCAATACAGGCAGGTGCTCTCCTACCTGGATACGTACATGCGCCGGCGGGAACAACAGTTTGATCAACTGCTGCAACAACTCGTTTACATCTACATCTTCTGTTCTGTTAGAAAACTGGTGTTCCTTGCTGTAGTCCAGAATGGCTGTGATCATATCGGCCATCTGGGTAGCGGCACTCACAGACATGTTCATGTAGTCCGTGAATACAGACGAAGCCCTGATTACTTCTTCCTCCTGCATCAGCATCAGCAAACCGGTGATACCTGAGAGCGGTGTTTTCAGATCATGTGCTACCACCTGCATAAAGCGCTCGAGCTGCCCATTGATCTGTTCTTTCTCTTTCAATGTTTGCTTCAGTTCATCCTGGTAAAAATATAACTGTTCGAATACGTTCACCTTGGCACGGGTCATATTAATGTCCAGTGGTTTGGACAGGTAATCTACAGCTCCCTTCTTAAACCCTTCCAGCACGTGATATTCGTCTTTATTAATGGCTGTCACAAAAATAATGGAGATGTTCCTTGTTCTGGGATTAGCTTTGAGCAAGCGGGCTACTTCAAATCCATCCATATCCGGCATCTGTACATCCAGCATGATTAGCCCAATATTATCGTGTTTTAATACCTGCTTCAATGCTTCATTGCCCGATGAAGCCAGTATAAACGTTCTGTTGTCCGCCAGCAGCATTTGTTCCAGCGATAATAAATTCTCCATTCTATCGTCTACCAGCAGGATGGTAAATTTTTTAGTCATACTCATGGGCACTATTTTAACGGCTAATCCTATTCTTATATACGAAGAAAGCCTTACTCATGGTTCATTAATAATAAATTCTATTATATCTTCTACTGACAGGATGTAAACCCCTTTGCACATTTCAAGGGCTGCTTGTGGCATAGTCTCGAAGGCGGCACTGGCAGGATCCTGTACAATACCGGTACCACCGGCAGCAAGTATATCGCACATGCCTGCAGCGCCATCTCTGTTAGCCCCACTCAGCAAAATGGCGAGCGCTCTGCTGCCATATACCTCTGCTACACTGCTAAATGTCATGTCAATTGAAGGCCGGCTGTAATTGACGAGTTCTGAATAATCCAGCATAAAGGTCTTATCGGCTTCCAGCATCAGGTGATAATTTTGCGGAGCCAGGTAAATGTGGCGGGGCTTCACAGCTTCTTTATCTTCAGGTTCAATAATTCTTCTTTTGCTGGAAAGTAACCTGCCCATTTCACTCTGCACATTACGAAGCCGGTGCAGTATAATGACAACAGGGGTTTGTACCTGATCGGGCAATGCATTGAGAATGGCACTTATTACGGCAATGCTACCCGCCGAACCACCTATTGTGATAATATCGTATTGTTTGTTCTTCATAAATTTACAACATCCCGCTTACCCCTTTCTACGGTATATTTTATGGGCTGTATGTATTGTTTCAAATTTATCGTGGATACTGGCAAACCGCATCGTTTCTTTGATTCCCATGGCCAGGTATCCACGTGGGGACAAGCTGTCATAGAATAATTGCAGTACGTGATTCTGCAATTCCCTGTTGAAATAAATAAATACGTTCCGGCAGCAAATGAGCTGGAACTCATTGAAAACGGTGTCTGTGACCAGGTTGTGCTGAAAAAAGGTAATATGCTGCCGGAGTTCTTTTTTGATCAGTACATTGTCGTACCTGGCTGTATAGTAATTTGAAAAATCGCCTAACCCACCCGACTGAATGTAATTATACACGTAGTCTTTCATATTATCCATTGGCAGGATACCCGTATTTGCCTTTTCGAGGTTCATAGGGTTGAGGTCAGTCGCATATATTTTGGTTCTGCCCAGCAGTCCTGCCTCATACAGCAGGATTGCCATGGAAAATACCTCCTCTCCGGTAGAACATCCGGCATGCCATATTTTAATATTAGGATACGCCGCCAGCTTGGGTAGCACCTTTGTCCGCAAGGTCTGATAAAACAGGGGATCGCGGAACATTTCGGTCACATTTACAGTTATAAACTGTACCAACCGGTTAAAAAAGTTTGCATCATTGACCAGCTGATACTTCAGCTCAAATACGGTAACCAATCCGGCATAGCTCATAAATCGAACTATACGGCGCTTGAGAGACGCCTGTGCATAACCGGTGAAATCATATCCGTATTGCAGCTTTATAATATTAACAATATCAACGAAATCTGCATTAGATATGTCTTCCTTCATAGAAACAAAAAGCGATTATACTATCCAAACATGCATTAAGGACAAAAGTTTACTGCTGTCGATAGGCTTTGCTATATAATCTGATGCCCCCGCAGCAATACATTTTTCCCTGTCTCCCGCCATGGCTTTTGCGGTCAGCGCAATAACAGGCAGGTTTTGATATCGGGCATTGGCCCTGATGCGGCGCATGGCTTCATAGCCATCCATTTCCGGCATCATGATGTCCATCAGTACTAGTCGAATATCAGGATTTTCTTCCAATTTTTCCAGTGCTTCTTTCCCATCAGCAGCTGTTACTACATCCATGCCATGTGCGGCCAATAGTGCGCTTAGTGAAAATACATTCCGCATATCATCATCTGCCAGCAGCACCTTTTGCCCATCCAGGTTCCTTTCTGTCTTAGGCGTCCTGTCTGTAGGCTGCTGTATGGCAGACTCATTCAATTTGTAAAGAAAAAGTTCCAGTTCGTCCATCAACCGGTCTCCGGAGAAGGTGGAGTTACGAACGATAGCGGCGGCGTTCTTTTTCAGCGCCAGTTCATCGGCTTCCGAAATGTCGTGATCCAGATACACAATCACCGGCAGATCTCTGGCAGCGTTGATCTGTTTGAGTTGGTTCAGCCTGGCTAAACTTTCTGAAATATCTGTGCCGGCATCAAGCACGATACCGTCGTATGGATGAGTTTGTAGTTCGGTGACCGCTTCCGTCAACGTCTTCACCAGGTGATAACGGGTTTGCAACTGCCTTTCATCACTCAGAGATTGCAGGAAAGGATGATGCAGTAATACCCCGTCTGAGATCACGAGTACCCTTTTCAGCCTGGCTTCCAGCTGTGAACTGATACCACTGAAGACAGTTTCAAGGTCAGTGACCTGCAATGGTTTCTGCGTATATCCTTCTACCTTACCACGCACCTGCAGGGAGATTTCTCCGGCCGATACTACGTGCACGAGTATATGCTTCAGCTCTTCATTGTTCTTCAGTATTTTGAGAATACTGTTGCCATCGATCAGGGGCAGGTTCATATCCAGTATAATAGCCGCTGGCAGGAATTTTCGGGCAAAGAACAGACCGTCATTGCCATTCAGGGCAACGATGGTTTTAAAGCCTTTCTGTCTTGCAAAGTCGCGGAGGATGGCCGCAAAGCTGGCATCGTCTTCTATGATGAGGATGAGTTTATCCTTTTTGCCCAGTGAATTGCGATCGTCGTCTACATGTTGTTCTTCAGGGAGAGCTACAGCTTTTACTTCTTTAACCGGGGAGGCTTCTACCCGTGCAGGCAGTGCTTTGGGCACCGTACTGGTGCCAGTCTGCATCACAATCGTAAAGGTGCTGCCCTGGCCTTCTGCACTGACCAACCTGATTTCGCCGCCCAGGCGTTTCATCAGTTCCTTGCTGATGCTCAGTCCCAAACCGGTACCGCCGTATTTACGGCTGGTAGAACCATCTGCCTGGCGGAAGGCCTCGAAAATAAATTGTTGTTTATCTGCAGGAATACCTGCGCCTGTATCAGAAACGGAAATATGCAGGCCATCCGCATGCATGGTCCAGGCCAGTTCGATGGTGCCTTCTTTGGGTGTAAATTTAAAGGCATTGGAGAGCAGGTTTTTGATCACCTGTTCCAGTCGTTGTCCATCCGTGTGTATATGCGTAGGTACAGCAGGATCTATATTGGTGATGAAGTTGATTTGTTTTTCTTCAGCGACTACGTGGAAGAGTTGTTCCAGGTCGCTGGTAATACTCCTGACAGCTACAGGCTCTATGTTTATCTCTACCTTACCGGCTTCAATCTTGGAGAGATCCAGGATATCGTTGATGAGTTTGAGCAGGTCGGAACCTGATTTGTGAATGATACCGGCGTATTCTATTTGCCTTGAGCTCAGGTTCTGTTCCTTATTTTCTTCCAGCAGGCGGGCCAGGATCAGCACACTATTGAGCGGGGTTCGCAGTTCGTGTGACATGTTTGCGAGGAACTCCGATTTATACTTGCTGCTTTGTTCCAGTTCTTCGGCTTTTGCAGAAAGCTCCTGTCTTGTCATTTCAAGGGCCTTGTTCTGCACACTTATTTCATCGTTCACCTGGCGCAGTTCTTCTTCCTGTACCCTCAGCTCCTCTTCAGAGGCCTGCAGAATTTCGGACTGGCGGGTCAGCTCTTCGTTGGATTGACGAAGTTCTTCCTGCTGCATTTCGAGGGTTTCTTTCTGATCCTGCACCCTGCTGAGCAGTTCCATTACCTTTTTGCGGGAAGTAGCAGCGTTGACAGCTACTGCGATAGCGTGTGCAGTATTGCGCAGCAATTCCATGGCCCTTTCGGACAGTGGTGCAAAGGATACCAGTTCTATCAACCCTGCCAGGCCATTGTCATGCCACAGCGGCAGGCAAACAATAGTACCGGGGGTATTGTTTCCCGTAGCAGATTCCAGTCGCCAGTAGCTGGCAGGAACATCTTTAATAACCGTCAGTTCTTTTTGAGTGGCAGCTTCACCGGTGATGCCTTCGTTCAAAGCATAGGACTTTTTGAAGGTAGCAGGCAATCCCTTGCCGGCACAAAACTGCAGGAGGTGGGTATCCTCTTCATAACAATAAAAAGCGCCTCCCGGAAGGTCAAGATAGTTGACCAGGGCCTGCAGATTTTGGGACGAGAGCGCATCAATGGTGGCATCGCCCTGCAGACTGTCGTTGATCAGGCTCATGCCGGTGAGCAGCCAGTTATCGGAATTGGCCTTGTCATTGAGGGATTCGGTTTCCCGGAGTTTTACCTGCAGTTCCTTTTGGGCCTGAAGACGGGTATTGAACTCGCGGAAAGAGACGACCATAAGGGTGATAGCCACGAGCAAAATAAAGGCAGTATTGAAGATGAGGGCTGTGGAGGCCCTGGATACGGATGCGGTATTTTCCCCGTTTCTTTCAGCAAGCAACAGGCGCTCCTCTACGATCATATCCTGTATATCTGCATGGACCTTTTCCAGCATCGCCCGTTCTTCTTTTGTGATTTCCATGACATGCGAAAACACATAATTGGTATCATGCCTGACTCCCAGTCCTTCCCAGTAATTAAGGAGTCCGATCAATTCTTTTTCTATGGGGATTGTTCTTTTCAGCTGATCTGCATTATCAAGCACAAGTTTCCGCAGGTCGTAAAAGGCTGGTAATATTTTTGGATGTATTTCGAAGTAAGGATCAAGGTATTTAAATAAATGAGTGCTCCGGTAGGCGGTGCCTGCAGATTCTATTTCATAAACATATCTGCTGATACGTTGTGCAGTGGTAATAACTTCATAGGAATGTTCCACCCATTCCGCCTGTGAGCGTTGTTTCTTAAAAGTAATATAGGTAAAGATACCCCCTCCTATTACCATTAGGATAGCGATGGAGAATCCGATATACAGTCGTGTTTTTAGGGAGTTCTTCATAGTGGACAAATATAGTGCATTCGGTATAACTAGTGCATGGCCTTAGTACTATAAGTACACCAAAAGATCACCAAAAGGGCACTACATTATCAAAAGGATATTGAAGTGCCCTTTTGGTGATCTTTTGGTGACCTTTTAGCACTAGGGTTACACCCTGATTAAGATAATGATAACGTATATTAATCTCAGTAATATGGCTAATATTCCCCCGTTGGTAGTAATTTGCAGTGAGATTCGAGAGCAAAAAATCGTAAACAAAACATTTACCGTCCCAAATAATTTTAAATTAATTATAATGTTAAAAAATTAACGAACTATTTGCAAAAAGGTAAAAACCTTTCAGGTTGATTTTGAGTATATATGGGTAAGCCATTAAGTAGACTATGAAAAATCACCTGCACTGCAACAAAAATGTGAACAATTTTTCACCTTACACTAAAGACTTAGGGTTGTACTTCCTGTACCGCCATTCTTCAAAAATAAAAGCCAATATATGAGTAGTAAAATTCTGCTTATAGAAGATGATGAAGTGATGCCGAAGATTGTAGAAAGGATCCTGCATAAAGAAGAATACAAGATCGAGCATGTGACCAACGGCAAGGAGGCTTTCCAAAAACTGGAAGACACCAATTATGCTTTTGATCTTATCATTACCGATATTATGATGCCATATGCCAATGGTTTCGAGATACTCAGTAAAGTAAAAAACCGTAAAGAGGGTAAACCAATTCCTGTGATTATTGTTTCTAATGCAGGGAACGAAGATATGATCCTCGAGGGCTTCAAACTGGGAGCCGACGATTTTCTGAAAAAACCGGTGATACCGGGGGAGTTATTGATCAGGGTAAAAAGGCTCCTGATGCAATACAACCGGTAATTGTCGACTGATATTCTATGTGACCGATGACCGATTTGACCAATCCTTATGGAATTTAGTTTTTACGATTTCAGGTATGCTCCCCTGAGTATACAGATTGCTTTCATTTTTATTATTGTTGCCATCGCTTGTACGTTTCTTGCGTACTTTTCTATTCTGGTCGGCAGGTATAAAGCTTATCGCCAGTCAGAAAGGCTGAAGAAACTACACCCGATCATCGACGACCAGCTTATGGAACATATTCTTCTGAATGAAGAGCTGGCCAGCGATGTACCTGCCGACCAGGTACAACTTCCCCTTGAGAGCTTTCAACAACCCATATTTGAAAAGAAATGGGCCCGGCAGGCGCTCATTGACCGCCTCATCCATTATAGAAACAATGTAAGGGGGTCAATGGGGGAACAATTGCGTAACCTGTACATTCAGCTGGACCTCGACAAGGATTCCCTGAAGAAAATGAAATCCCGTAAATGGGAAAGAAAGGTGCAGGCCCTGGCAGAGCTAAGCAATATGAACATGTCTATTGCTGACGTAACCATACTGCCCCTCACGAACAGTTATAACCGTGAACTCCGCGCCGCGGCCCGCCATGCTTATATCAAGCTGAGTAAAAATGAACCTTTCAAATTCTTTGATGTGGTCACCGAGCCCCTGCTGCTATGGGACCAGGTAGAGCTGTTTAAAATCATTTCTACTACTGAGCACATTGCTATTCCCAATTTTGCACAATGGATCACTTACTCTTCCAATAAATCAATTGTATCTTTCTGTCTGAAACTGGTAGTGCATTATAATCAGTTAAGTGCTGTGCCCGCTGTAACCAGACTGCTGGATACCAAAGACCACTTTGTTCGTGCTGACGCTATTAACTGCCTGGGTAAAATGAAGGTGGAAGATGTGGAAGAAAAACTGGTACATATGTTCAATAGCCAGCCCCTTAACTGCAGGCTGGAAATACTGAAAGCCCTGGGCAGGATCAGCAGCGGGAAGTATGTAGATTTTCTGCGCCAGGAATTCCTGCACTCCACCGATTTTGAAGTTCGTAAACATGCAGCCAAATCGCTGATTAATAATCAATGGGCGGCCAAAGGCCTCATACAGGAGCTGATTGATACTGCTACGTCAGAAAATAAGCTCATCCTGAAACATAGCATGAACCCTTTAATAAAATTCTAGTTGTGAATGGATAATATCTGGGAAACCATAGGGCGAATTTATGAGAATGGTATTTTCATTTATGGTACAGTGCTGCTGGTAACATATGCCCTGCTGGCTATCTTCTCTATGATATCCGTACGTGCCTATGCCAAGAGAGACAATTACGAACAACTGAACACGCTGCTCAGCTCACCGTTAGCCCCCGGCATTACCGTGCTGGCCCCCGCCTTCAATGAAGGTCTTACCATTATATTCAATGTGCGCTCCCTGCTCACGCTGAACTACCCACGATATGAGATTATCATTATCAACGACGGTAGTACGGACAACAGCCTGGAACAAATGATCGAAGAGTTTCAGCTGGTGGCCGTTGACTTTGCCTACAATGCAAAGATCCAGACCAAGCCGGTGCGCAAGATCTATAAATCTGCCAATCCTGCCTATGCCAAACTGATGGTGATAGACAAAGTGAATGGTAAAAGCAAGGCCGATGCTGTAAATGCGGGTATCAATGCCGCTGCTTATGCCCACTTTGTATGTACTGATGTAGATTGCATTCTTCATGAAAATACGCTGCTGGAACTGATTAAACCAGTGATGCAGGAAGAGAAAAAACGTGTAATCGCTACCGGTGCTACCCTGCGTATTGCGAACTCCTGCGAGTTCGACCAGGGTGTAATGACGCGTATGCGTCCACCCCGTGAGCTCCTCCCCCGCTTCCAGGAGGTGGAATATATCCGCGCTTTTGTGTTGGGCAAAATGGGCTGGTCCTTGCTGAACTGTGTCCCAAATGTATCTGGTGGGCTGGGGCTCTTTGATAAGGAAGTAGCTATTCGCAGTGGTGGATACGACCATAGTTCCTTTGGTGAAGACATGGAGCTGATGACGCGTATGTGCCGCTATGCACACGACAATAAGATTGACTATGCCATTCGCTATATACCTAAAACCCTCTGCTGGACAGAAGCACCTGTGACCGTAAAGATCTTTAACCGCCAGCGTACCCGCTGGGCCAGGGGTCTTGCACAGCTGATGTATGCCCACTTTGGCATGTTCCTAAACCCAAGGTATGGCAGGATGGGCATGATCATTTTTCCATACAATTTCTTCTTCGAGCTGCTGGCACCAATCATTGAGTTCACCGGTATTGTCTACTACATTGTTATGAGCCTCTTTGGACTCATCAACTGGCCTACAGCACTCATATTACTGCTATTCGTATATACCTATTCGGTAATGATCACCACCACCGCTATCCTCTGGGATCAGCTCTCATTTAAATATTACCGGACGTGGAAGGAAGTTGCATTTCTGTGTATGACACCATTCATGGAATTCTTCCTTTACCATCCGCTAATCGTGATCTTTGCCCTGCGCGGCTACTGGTACTTCCTGACAGGGAAGAAAAGTACCTGGGGGAATATGCAGCGACGTGGATTTCAGCAAACGCCTAAACCAGCTGCTACAGCAGCTGCGGCTAAATAAATACGCCTGTGGAACTGACAAGAAATTTTTACGAAGCCTTTGTGTTCATTTATGGTTGCACCATGCTGTTCATGTACGCGTTGCTGGCAATCCTCTCCCTGAGAGGTATCCAGAAATTCCAGCGTAAAAACAGTTATGTAGATTATACCAAGATGCTGCAGTCACCACTGGCACCGGGCATTTCTATTATTGCACCGGCCTTCAATGAGGCCGTGACCATCATCCAGAATGTACGCTCCCTGCTCACGCTGAACTATCCCACCTTCGAGGTAATCATCGTGAACGATGGCAGTACGGATAATACGCTCGATAAACTGATCCAGGAATTTGAACTGGTAGAAATAGACTTTGCCTACAATGCACGCATCAATTGTAAGCCGGTAAAGCGACTGTTTAAGTCGACGAACACGGCTTATGACAAACTGGTAGTCATCGACAAGATCAACGGTAAGAGTAAGGCAGATGCTTCGAATGCAGGTATCAATGCCGCTGCTTACAACTACTTTCTGTGTACAGACGTGGATTGTATCATTGAGAAAGATACCCTGCTGCGCATGATCAAACCATTCATGGACGAGGAGCACCACAAGATCAAAGAGATCGGAGAGCCTTGTCCTGAGTGTGGTTATGTACACGTAAAAGAAGACAGTATCCGCGTCATTGCCACAGGTGCGACCCTGCGCATTGCCAACAGCTGCGAGATTGACGAAGGGGTGATCACCCGTGTACGTCCGCCGGAAAAATGGCTGCCACGCTTCCAGGAGATGGAGTACCTGCGTGCATATGTACTGGGTAAGATGGGGTGGAGTGTGATCAACTGTGTACCCAATGTATCTGGTGGTCTGGGTCTGTTTGACAAGGAGATAGCTATCAAAGCCGGTGGCTACGACAGCAAATCATTTGCAGAAGATATGGATATCGTAACGCGTATGTGTACGTACATGATGGACAATAAGCTGAAGTATGCCATCCGTTACATTCCTACTACACAGTGCTGGACAGAAGGTCCTCCTAATATGAAAGTGTTCAGCCGTCAGCGTACCCGCTGGGGGCGCGGTCTGGCAGAGATCATCACTATACACAGAAAGGTCATCTTCAATCCCCGTTACAAACAACTGGGACTGGTGGTATTGCCTTACAACCTGTTCTTCGAATTCCTTGCCCCCATCATCGAATTTACAGGGATCATTTACTATATCTACCTCATTGTTACCAACCAGATCAACTGGCAATACGCATTGATACTGCTGGCATTTGTGTATTTCTATTCAGTGATGATCACAACACTGGCCATATGGTGGGACCAGAAGACCTATCACTACTACCGTACCTGGGGCGAGGTATTAGGGCTGGCACTGATGGCTTTTATAGAACCTTTTGTATACCATCCGCTTATCGTATTCTTTGCCCTGCGGGGTTATTTCAACTTCCTCACAGGCAAGAAACATACATGGGGAAATATGCAGCGCCAGGGATTTGGTAAGAAAAAACCTGCAAACACGTAAGATGATGTCTCTTTTTAAACATATACTATCCGGTACACTGATATGCCTGTCTTTACAGGCAGAAGCGCAGTTATTTAAGAAAGGGCCCGATGCGGATGACCTCTACAATGAGGCGGTGCAGGAAACGAAAGCACAACATTATGCAAAAGCAATAGTACTCTCCAAAGCCGCGCTGGCCAAAAGGCCTGATTTTACTGACCAGGAACTGCTGCTGGGCAGGCTGTATATGCTCACAGGTCAGACAGATGAGGCGCGTAAACATGTGAAAGCAGTACTGACCAAAGATCCACTGTACAAGGATGCGTACCTGTATGCAATCAACATTGAACTAAGCGCAAAGAAATATGACGAAGCAGCGTGCTATGTAGATGAGGGATTGTACCACTTTCCTGCAGATAAGGACCTGATGCTGAAAAAACTGGGGATCCTGGATGCCAGTGAAAACTTTTTCCAGGGAAGCATCTACGCAACTTCATTATTGGAAAAATACTCAGGTGATACCGTGGTGACCCGGGCTTATACCGGCCACTACCTGCTGGCGGGCCACTACTACCAGGTAAGGGGCAATCAGCCGCTGGCACAGCAGAATTATGAAAAAGCACTGCTGGTAGATCCAAATAACAGGGAGGCAAAAGAGGCGATTACCAATATGTACATTCGCAATGGAAGCTATACCAGCGCCATGGAGCGAATTAATGCAGAACTGGTAGCGAATCCCGGTTCTTATGACCTGATGATGCGTAAACTGGAATTGTTGCAGGATACACATGATTATGCAGGCGCACTGGCATACCTGCAAACCATTCTGAAAAGGTTCCCGAACGATAGCAAGGCACGTGGCATGGAGACATCCTTACGTATGGAAGCAGCTGCGTGGTATGCCAATACAGATCCTTACCTATTGTATGAAAGCGTACTGGAAAAGAACCCCGGCAACCGGGAAGCACTGGATAAAGTAATTGGTTTAAGTATGTCACGTGGCGCTTATCGCGAAGCCCTGACATGGATAAACCGTGGTTTGAAAAATAGTCCGAATGATCAGCGCCTGCTGGCCCTGAAAATGGATGTACTGGAAAGCGAGCGGAAATTTACAGAGGCGGCTGCACTGGCAGAGAAACTGCGTCAGGGTAATCCTGGCAATGCTGACCTGAAAAGCAGGTATACGGCCCTGAAAATAGCCAGTGGACGGGATTACCTGGCACAGCAACAATACGACCTGGCATTGTCTGAGTTTTCCAAAGCATTGCAGGCGGATCCAAAAGATACAGCAGCTTTGGAAATGACTGCAAATACGTACATCATCCAGAAAGATAACGTACGTGCGTTGCAGGTAATAGATAAGGCACTGGAAATCTATCCGGATAATACCCGCTTCCTGATAAAGAAAAGCGGTGTACTGGCAGATATGGGTCAATATGATGAAGCAGCAGCGATTGCATCTCAACTGCTGGAACGTAATCCGGGAAATGAACGCTACCAGGCGAATCTTGTAGACTTACGCCTCACCGCGGGCCGGATACTGATGCAATCAGAAGAATATGATATGGCAGCAGGGCAGTTCAGGGCAGTGCTGGCAGAACAGCCTGATAACCTGGATGCGATCAACTACCTGATCAATATGGAAACTGCGGTTGGACAACCAGATAGCGCATTGCTCTACGCAAACCAGGGATTAAAATATTATCCTGACAATAAAGATCTTTTACTGAAGAAATCTGGTGTACTGACCAGTATGCATAGGTATGCGGAGGCGAATGACATTGCTTACCGGCTCATGCAGCGTTATCCATTTACCGTGAAATACCGGAATGCCTATACCGAAGGATTGCTGGCAGAAGGTACTACGTACCAGCGGAACAATCAGCCGGATAGTGCACTGGCAGTATTTAAGCGGGTGCTGGCTGTGAACCGGCGCGATTCAATGGGTTTATTGTATACTATTAACCTGCTGAATGGTAAACAACAATATGACAGTGCATTGGTATATGCTAATGAGGGTATCCGTTATTATCCCAATAATGACGCATTCATTCAGAAACGCGCGGTAACACTGGAAAGCAAGAAGGATTATGTAGCGGCATCTGCGGCGGCAGATTCTGTGGTGCAGCTCAAAAATATTCCTGCAAATGTGGATTACGCAGACTACCTGAAGAGCAAAACGCTGAAGGATCAGTTTGGCATGTATTACCTGCATACCAATTATGATTATGCATCTACGAGCTATAACATTGCAACATTGGAATATCGCCACTTTATACCCCGCGGTTCCTGGGCAGCACGCCTGAACTATGCAGGCCGTACACAGGGCACCGGGCTGATGGGAGAAGCGGAGATCTATTACAACCATACACCTAAGATGTATTCTTATGGCCTGGTCAACTACTCCAATGGAATTGTGTTTCCCCAGCTCAGGCTGGCATATTCACTGTTTAAAACTTTTAAGCATAATATAGAAGGAGAACTGGGTGTACGTTATTTAAAGGCAGACAGTGTAAACAGCATTTCGGGAGTCGTTTCTGTGGCAAAAACATGGAAGGAGTTCTGGGTGAATTTCAGGGCGTATTTTATCAGCGATTCGCCTGACTTCTATACCTCTTTTAATCTCACCGGCAGGTATTATATGAACCGCAACCAGGATTACATTATGCTTGTAGCGGGGTTGGGTACATCGCCGGATGATAGAAGCCGGCTGGTGCAATTTCCGAAACTGGCGGGGTTATTGACAAGGAGTGTAGGTACCGGTTATATGAAAACATTCAGATACCGGACTTCAGTGGGGGTGTATGGCACCTGGATCAATCAGAAGATAAGTGATACAGACTTCCAGAACCAATATGATCTCTATATAACCTTACAACGTAAGTTTTAAATATACTGACTCCCTCCCTGATACGGAGGGTATTTTTTTCAGTCTAATTTTAAATTTTCATGTTCAGAATGATGCACTCATTGCTATTAGTATTGACCCTTTTTTCATGTCAGTCTACGGTTTCCCGGATAGACCTGAAAAAGCACGTGATTGTATTGCCGGTAGAAGCGACGAAGAATGAGACGCATGCAGGGGCGGTATTGCAGGATTATGTGAAGCGGATTGTGGGGGTGACATTGCCTGTGATTAACGAGAATGCTTATCAGAAAAACCAGGCGGCGATCTTTGTGGGGAATACAGAGCATGCGCTTTCATTTGGTAAATTGAAAGGAGAAGGATTTATAATTGCGACAGATGCGAAGAATGTGTACATCAAAGGTGGCAGTGGAAAGGGCGTGGTGTATGGGGTGTATACATTGATAGAAAAATACTTTGGCGTGCGGAAATATTCAGAAGGCCCGGCTATAATGCCGGCTTCCAAAGCTGTAAGTGTGCCGCAGCAGTTGATGGATAAGCAGGAACCGGTGCTGGTGTATAGGGAGACGTATTATCCGGCAGCATTTGACAATGAATACCTGGAATGGCATAAGTTGCATCGGTTTGAGGATTTATGGGGCGTATGGGGGCATTCATTCTTTAAGATTGTGCCACCCAAAACATATTTCTCTGCCCATCCGGAATATTATGCATTGGTAGATGGCAAGAGACAGGCCACGCAGTTGTGCCTGAGCAATGAGGGCGTATTCAACGTAACAGTAGATTACCTTCGTAAAGCAATTGCAAATAACCCCGATGCTTTGTATTGGTCCATTGCGGCGGAAGATGGCGGTGGATTTTGTACCTGTGATCAGTGTATCCGGGTGAATAAAGAAGAAGGTAGTGTTTCGGGAACACTGATCCGGTTTATCAACAAAGTAGCTGCCCAGTTTCCGGACCAGCATTTTACAACGCTGGCATATTTAAATACCGCAAAGGCACCATTGAAAACAAAGCCGGCTGGCAATGTATATATTATGCTCAGCAGCATTGATGCCTACAGGCAGGAGCCATTGAGCACTATTCCTTCCGCAGCAGATTTCAGGAAGAACCTGGAAAGCTGGGGCGCATTGACGGATAATATCTTTGTGTGGGATTATACCACGCAGTTCACTAATTACCTTGCACCATTTCCTGATTACAACAACCTACAACCAAATCTGCAATATATGACTGCGCATAAGGTGCATGGGGTATTTTCACAGGGAAGTGGCGACACATATGGGGATATGGCGGCTTACAATGCTTATTTGCAGGCAAAATTATTGTGGGATCCATCTTTGGATGCAACGGCGGTTACGCAGGATTTTTTTAATGGCTATTATGGTAAAGCAGGAGTGCATGTGTTGGATTATGTGAATGCATTAAGTGGGTCAAAGGCGCAGCTGGATATTTATGGTAACCCTGTGGCCAGTGCAAAGAATTATTTATCGCCGGCAGCTATTGATCAATATTCCAGCCTCTTAGATAAAGCGGAAGCCGCAGTGGAAGGTGATTTTTTAAAAAGGGTTTACAATGCAAGGTTAGGGCTGGAATATTGCGTATTGCAGCAGTCACGTTTCTTTGGAACAGAAAAGTATGGTTACCTGCAGGCTTCAGGAGATGGATATGTTGTAAATCCACGCTGGCCTGAGAGGGTGAAGCAGTTTGTAGCGCAGTGTAAGGAAGCTGGGGTGAAGGAACTATCAGAAGGAGGAGCATCGCCGGAGGCTTATCAGCAGGAATGGGATACTATTTTTTCGAAGAAATGGGTGCATAGTCTGGCGTTTAATGCGAAAGTAACATTGGTGAATCCACCATCAGATGAATATCCAGCTAAGAGAGAAAGGACGTTGACAGATGGATTGTCAGGTACAAAGGATTTTAGTATCAACTGGCTGTTTATTTATGGAAGGGACCTGGTGGCTACGATCGATTTAGGGGCAGAAAAAACTGTGAATACTGTGCAGATGAACTTCTTACATGATCCAAGGCATTATATATTTAACCCTGCTTTGGTTACGGTAGAAACCTCTGTAGATGGAGTGCACTTTACACCTGCGGGTACGCAAAAGACGGCATTGCCTGCAGAAGAGGATTACACGACCAGTATCAATACATTTAAGTTTGGCTTGTCGGCAGTGCATGCAAGGTATGTGCGGGTGACGGGGCAGTGTCAGGCTGCGGTACCGGGATGGCGGGGAGCGCCACCTACGAAGAAGCCTTCAGTATGTGCGGATGAAGTTTATATATTTTAGATAAAAAGGGGCTTGCGCCCCTTTTTTTATATTCTGAAATGTACATAGTAATTACTTTCTAACTGCTCTATCACTGCTTCGGCGGTTGCCACCGCCGCTGCTGCATTGTGGCCTGTGATAATATTTTCATCGCTCACCACCTTTTCTCCTTTATAAAATACCGCACCAATTTCTTTCAACCTTGTTTCCAGGGGAAAAGGTACTTCACCTTTTTCTTCTTCGTTGGCAATGGCCGTAACATTTCTCCCTGCGAGTAAGCTCATACCACTCTTATCTTTTGAACAGCACAGTCCTGCTACCCCGTGCGCAACGGCCGCAATGGGTTTGTGTGCCCTGTTAAAATCCTGCAATAAAGCATTCAGTTCTTTATTGTCTACCAGGTCCCACATGGCTCCTCTTCCACCTGCAATAAAGATGGAATCATAACTTTCGGCACTCACTTCAGACAACTTAAGTGAATGCTCCAGCCAGTAGATGGCATCCTGATCAGCTAATAACTGGTGGTGCTGCTCCGCTGTTGGATCTAAGGTAACCCGGCCGCCTTTGGGTGAAGCGACCTGAACGTCTGCGCCGGCTTCGATAAATGCATAGTAAGGGGCTGCCAGTGTATCGAGCCATAGACCTGTATTACCTGGCTGATGGTGAGTTGTGGTTACTAACAATATCTTCATAAGCATTTGTTTTTGAAGCAAATACTATCGCAATAATAATGCCCCGGAGTAGTACTCCGGGGCATTGGATTGTTAAAGAACTGCAATTATTTTATTTTAAAGTTACTACCACTACAGAAGTAGCTGGCAGTTCTACGACCAGGTCATTCCCTTGTTTTTTAGCACCATTGAAGGTAGCAATCTTCACCTTGTCGGGCTTTTCGAAAGTATTGATGTCAGTGAATTTACCGGAAGTCAGTACCTGACCGGTTACGGTCTTCCATTGTACATCCTGTAGATTTGTCTTCACAGTGATCTTTTTGGATGGGTCCAGGTTCACGAAAGAGATATGCACTGCACCGGTAGAATCTTTGGATGCAGAGGCATTCACCGCAGGGATGCTTTCGCTGCCGGAGGTATATAATGGACTATTCAGTTCGATAGGCAGGTAAGCTGCATCCATATGCACCTGGAACAGGTCGAATACATAGTAGGTAGGTGTGAGCAGCATTTTTTCCTTGTCGGTCAGGATCAGGGCCTGTAATACGTTTACAGTCTGCGCCAGGTTAGCCAGTCTTACACGGTCACTATGGTTGTTAAAGATATTGAGTGTAGAAGCGGCGATCAGGGCGTCTCTGAGACTGTTTTGCTGATAGAGGAAGCCGGGATTGGTACCTGGTTCCACATCTGTCCAGATACCCCATTCGTCAACAGCGAGGGCTACGGTCTTTTTAGGATCGTATTTATCCATTACAGCGGAGTGTTTGGTCACGAGTGTGTCCATGAGCAGGCATTTCCGCATAGTGGTGAAGTATACTTTTTCGTCGAAGTCGGTGGCAGAACCTTTATGCCCCCAGTCGCCAGGCAGGGTGTAATAGTGTAAGGAGAGGCCCCACATCATGTGGAGGGGGATGTTCTTCATACAGGTTTCAGTCCAGTGGTAGTCAAAGTCACTGGCGCCGCTGGCCATTTTTTTCAGTTTTGCACCCGGATAGTCGCGGGCATAGGTAGCATAGCGACGGAACTGGCCTGCGTAGAACTCGGGGGTCATGTTACCACCACAACCCCAGCTTTCGTTGCCCACGCCCCAGAAGCCTACTTTCCAGGGAGCAGCGTGGCCGTTTTCAGCACGGAGCTTGCTCATAGGGCTTACGCCGTCGAAGTTGAAGTATTCTACCCATTTGGACATTTCTTCGACGGTGCCGCTACCTACATTCGCAGAAATGTAAGGTTCGGTGTGCAGCAGTTCGCAGAGCTCCATAAATTCGTGGGTACCGAAGGAATTGTCTTCAGTAACGCCGCCCCAGTTGGTATTTACCATTTTAGGGCGATCGGATCTTTTACCGATACCGTCACGCCAGTGGTATTCGTCTGCAAAGCAGCCACCGGGCCAGCGGAGGTTCGGGATGTGGATCTTTTTGAGCGCATCGACAACATCGAGGCGGATGCGGTCTTTTTTCGGAACGTTCAGGGAGGAGTCAACCCAGAAACCATCATAAATACAATGGCCGAGGTGCTCGGAAAAGTGGCCATAGATGTGGCGGCTGATCTGGTGATCTGATTTACCAGATACCGTAAGGCTGGCAGTAGTTTGTGCCTTTGCAACATGCATGATCGTCAAAAGCAACAGGAAAGTGAGATTCTTTTTCATATACAATTTTCATTAGCTTAATTGCGAAGACGTGGAACGATGGCTAAGGTAGAAAAATTAATTGTCAATTGTACAACTATTTTCTTCTTTTTATATTCTGTTTAATATGAGGGCTGATAATCGTTTAGGCATGGGAAGTGCGGAAATAATTTTTAAAAATATTTGGTGAATTAAAAACAAGTTGTACATTTGCAATCCCAATCGCAACCACGGTGCTGGGAAAGATCTTAAAAATACAAGCGGAAGTAGCTCATTTGGTAGAGCACGACCTTGCCAAGGTCGGGGTGGCCGG
>NZ_JBCNKH010000049.1:0-49158 GCF_039596135.1 Chitinophaga sp. | reverse complement strand
TTTCTTCGGGATTGAGTCATAACGGAAATTTTTTGGGTATTACAGGAAATTACAAATTATGACTGCAAAAAACGAAGGAAAAATGGAGGAACGGGGCCAGGGCAAAAAAAAGATGTACCGGAAGACACGGTACAACCTTCATATTTCAATTACGACGATATTACTTCTGGTAAGTAAAACCAGCACCGATAAACTCCCTGTTCAGACGGGCAATGTTAGTCAGTGAGATTTCTTTTGGACATTCAGCTTCACATGCACCTGTGTTTGTACAGCTACCGAAACCTTCTTTATCCATCTGTGCAAGCATGTTCAGTACACGGCTCTTCTTCTCTGGCTGACCCTGTGGCAGCAATGCCAGCTGAGACACCTTAGCTGCTACGAACAGCATCGCAGAAGAGTTTTTACAAGCCGCTACACAAGCCCCACAACCGATACATGCAGCCGCAGCAAATGCAGCATCTGCATCATCCTTAGGAACAGGAATGTTGTTCGCATCCTGTGCGTTACCAGTATTTACAGACACGAAACCACCTGCTTCAATGATACGGTCAAAAGCAGCACGGTGTACGGTCAGATCTTTTATCACAGGGAAAGCACCTGCTCTCCATGGCTCTACAGTGATGGTATCACCATCTTTGAAAGCGCGCATGTGCAGCTGACAGGTGGTAGTACCCTGCCATGGACCGTGTGCACGGCCATTGATATGCATGGAACACATACCGCAGATACCTTCACGACAATCGTGATCGAAAGCGATAGGCTCTTTTCCTTCGTTGATGAGACGTTCGTTCAGCACATCGAACATTTCCAGGAATGACATTTCAGAAGAAATATCACTTACCTGGTAAGTTTCAAAATTACCCTTCGCGTCTGTATTTTTCTGCCTCCACACTTTAAGTGTGAGATTCATGTTATAATGTTCCATATCTGGTTGGACTATTATTGTTGTAAATAATCTGGCCGTAGCCAGACAAGACCTTATTTATAGTTACGCTGAGTAGGTTTACAAACCTCGAATACCAGCTCCTCTTTGTGCAGCTCGTATTGGTTAGGACCTTTGTATTCCCATGCAGATACGTAAGAGAAATTGGCGTCATCACGTTTTGCTTCACCGCCATCTTCCTGAGATTCTTCGCGGAAGTGACCGCCACAGGATTCTCTGCGATTCAGTGCATCGCGGCACATCAGTTCACCCAGCTCCAGGAAGTCAGCCACACGGCCAGCTTTTTCCAGTTCAGGGTTGAACTCATTTTGCTCACCAGGGATCCGAACGTCGCTCCAGAACTCTTTCTGCAAAGCAATGATTTCTTCGATTGCTTCAGTCAGGCCCTTTTCGTTGCGCGCCATACCACATTTATCCCACATGATCTTACCCAGTTTCTTGTGGAAGTAGTCAACGGATTTTGTACCCTTGATACCCATCAGTTTGTTGAGGGTATCCTGCACATGCTTCTCAGCTTCTTCAAAAGCAGGATGCGTAGTAGGGATCGCTTTGGTGCGGATATCATCAGCCAGGTAGTTACCCAGTGTATAAGGAATTACAAAGTAACCATCAGCCAGCCCCTGCATCAGTGCAGAAGCACCCAGGCGGTTTGCACCGTGGTCAGAGAAGTTAGCTTCACCCAGTGCATATAGACCAGTTACAGTCGTCATCAGTTCATAGTCAACCCACAGACCACCCATGGTATAGTGTACTGCAGGGTAGATACGCATTGGCACCTCATAAGGATTCTCACCGGTGATCTTGGCGTACATATCGAACAGGTTACCATACTTCTCAGCTACTACTTCTTTACCCAGTTTGGTAATCAGGTCAGGTGCTGCATTGTGCATCTGCCTTTTGTTGGCTTCAATCTTACCATAACGCTCAATAGCAGAAGCATAATCGAGGTATACGGCCTGTTTGGAGCTACCTACACCATAACCGGCATCACATCTTTCTTTGGCAGCGCGGGAAGCCACGTCACGAGGCACCAGGTTACCAAATGCAGGATATCTTCTTTCCAGGTAATAATCCCTTTCGTCTTCAGGAATATCACCAGGTTTACGGTTGTCGTTTTGTTTTTTAGGCACCCAGATACGACCATCGTTACGCAGTGATTCAGACATCAGCGTCAGTTTGGACTGATGATCACCGGAAACAGGGATACAGGTCGGGTGAATCTGTGTGTAGCAAGGGTTACCGAAGAAAGCACCTTTCTTTGTTGCCTTCCATGCAGCGGTTACGTTAGAACCCATTGCGTTGGTAGACAGGTAGAACACGTTACCATAACCACCGGTACACAGCAGTACAGCGTGGCCAAAGTGACGCTCCAGCTTACCGGTAACAAGGTCACGGGCAATGATACCGCGTGCTTTGCCATCGATCGTAACGATCTCCAGCATTTCGTGGCGGGCATACATGGTTACGTTGCCCAAAGCCACCTGGCGCTGCAGTGCAGAATAAGCACCTAACAGCAGCTGCTGGCCGGTTTGACCTGCTGCGTAGAAAGTACGCTGTACCTGGGTACCACCGAATGAACGGTTGCTCAGCATACCACCATACTCACGTGCAAAGGGAACACCCTGTGCCACGCACTGGTCTATAATATTGCCACTCACCTCTGCCAGACGATGCACATTCGCTTCGCGGGCACGGTAGTCGCCACCTTTTACAGTATCGTAAAACAAACGGTAAACAGAGTCACCGTCGTTCTGGTAATTTTTTGCAGCGTTGATACCACCCTGTGCAGCAATACTATGTGCACGGCGGGCGCTATCCTGGAAACAAAAAGCTTTTACTTTATATCCTAACTCGCCCAATGACGCAGCAGCTGATGCCCCTGCGAGACCGGTACCCACAATGATCACTTCCATGTTGCGCTTGTTAGCCGGGTTTACCAGCTTACAATGCCCCTTATACTCTTCCCATTTTTGTTCTAATGGTCCGGCAGGAATTTTTGAGTTCAACATATATCCTTACTTTACTTAATGTTTTAAATAGATAATCACGGGAATAAGAGCAAAACCAATAGGAATCAGGATTCCCCATACCCATACACCTAAAAAGTTGATCAGGCCATTGTACTTTACATGGTTCAGACCAAAAGTCTGGAAAGCACTCTTAAAGCCATGGATCAGGTGGAAAGACAAACCTATCATACCCACTACATACAGCACTACCAGCCAGAGCTGAGTGGTAAACGCTGAGTACACAGTGCTGTACAGGTCAGTTACTTCCTTACCACCAAAGTTTCCTTTAGGCAAATCACCATAGTGCATTGCCCACCAGAAATCTTTCAGGTGAATCAGCAGGAATACAAGCAGAATACTTCCCATGATCGCCATCTGACGGCTGAACCAGGAAGAAGTCTGATTACCAGGGTTTACTGCATACTTAACCGGACGGGCTTTTTTGTTGCTGAAAGTAAGTTGTAATGCAACCCAGAAGTGGATAATGACCGCGACTTTTAAACCCCATGCCACAAGCTGGATCAGTTCGTTGTGGGCCATGAAATCCGCATAAGTGTTAAAGGCTTCCCCGTTATCATTGAGCAGCAGCTGGAGATTACCTACAAGGTGCACAATAACAAAACTGCAAAGGAACAGGCCGGTAGCACCCACTAATAATTTTTTACCGATAGAGGTATTAAAAAACTGTGACCACTTCATAAGTAAAATTAGCTTCCTTAAAAGATGATATGATAAATATTCGAATATATCGCGCAAAGTTAAACCGGGAAAAATAAAAACCAAATGATATTTCTCATATTTCGCGTGGACGAAAACCTCATTGGTGCTCATATCCAATGAGGTAGGTACATACATTCCTTCACCCGGCAGAAGGCCACGTGGAATTTTTGAATTACCCGATACGACTGCTATTCCAACCTGCGCATCATCAGGTTATCGATTTCGTTGTAAATGTGCTGGGGCTGATAAGGCCGCCATTTCTCGACATCCAGCAGGTGAACATAGTTGTCCAGGTGCGCCTTCTCGAACTCCTGACGGGTTTGTTCCGGCATGTTCAGGGCTACAATCCACCCACCGTCATCCTTAATATCATCCCACCACTCCTCATAATAACAATCGTCTGAGGAGTGAAAGTTCATTACGTTTTCAGTTATCAGCAGAAATTTTCTGATCCCTGTAGCGATCATTACATCAATAATATCCCTCTTCAGGGTCATAATATCGTTTTCAATAGCATCATTCCACTCACCCAATAGCTCTATGATGACGTAATTGAATTGATAATCAGCATACAGGACTTTCATATACAGGTTCCTGGAACCAAATTCATCCCACTGGGGGTGAACATAATAATTATATACTGTGTTCGAAAAGGTGAATTCACTGTATTCCCTTCCGTAGAAAGGCGAGCTTTCATCCTCCTCAGCAGCATATAAATGGCGCCAGTTGTAAAATGGTTCTATATCGTGCATGGTTATTTTCTGAAATGAGTGTTTTCACAAATTTCGCGAAAAAACTGCAATTTATCGATTGTACTCCTCCATCGCTTTTTTCACACTCCCCGCCTTCAGTAACAATTCTTTCGCCTGTTCATAATCGGTGAGGTTCAACTGCCCCATCAGCATTCTCACGCCCCTGTCTACCAGCTTATCGTTCGTGAGCTGCATATTCACCATTTTATTATCCTCCACGCGTCCCAGCTGTATCATCACCGCTGTCGAAATCATATTCAACACCAGCTTCTGCGCTGTTCCACTCTTCATGCGTGTACTACCCGTCACAAATTCCGGACCTACCACCACCTCAATGGGGTAATCTGCCGCCGCTGATAAGGGTGCACCGGCATTACAACAAATACTCCCTGTCACAATCCCTTCTGCCCGGCATTGATTCAATGCCCCTATTACATAAGGCGTGGTTCCACTCGCCGCTATCCCCACTACCACATCCTTTGCTGTAATATCATATGCTTTGAGGTCCTTCCATCCCTGCTCCCTGTCGTCCTCTGCAAACTCCACTGCCTTGCGTATTGCCGCATCTCCCCCCGCAATCAACCCGATCACCAATCCAAATGGCACTCCAAAAGTAGGTGGACACTCACTTGCATCCACAATCCCCAATCTTCCGCTGGTACCGGCACCTAAATAAAATAACCGGCCTCCTGCCAGCATTTTATCGGCAATTACCGCCACCAGTTTCTCTATCTGGGGAAGTGCTTTTTCTACAGCCTGGGGTACAGTTTTATCCTCTTGGTTTATATTACTCAGGATCTCCTGCACACTCATCTTCTCCAGATGTCTATAGTGTGAAGGTTGTTCAGTGGTTCTCTGAAAAGACATTTTTCGATTGATAAATTTTAAATTTGATGATACTCCAGCAACCCTTCCATCGGGCTCCGTAATATCCTTCCCAGCTGCAGCTCATACAGCTCGCACAATTCCTGCAGAATATCCCTGAAGTTCCAGGCTATGCTACCAGTGAAGTGCAGCGGATGTGTCCAGCTCTCGCTGTATTTATAGATGTGATTGAAAAAAAACTCGTTTAGCCCATCCTCAAGGATGTTCTCAATAATATAATGCCCCCTGTTCTCTCCCAGAAAACGTGCAAAACCAGCCAGATAACGGTTAGGCAACGGCTTACGATACACATTTTCCAGTATCTCGTCGTTCGTGGTATTGTACATGTAGTCAAAGCGGCTCTTCAGGTCCTCATCAAATGAATTGTAGAGGCACATCTGCAGCAACTTTTTACCCAGCACGGCGCCACTGCCTTCATCGCCCAGTACATAGCCCAGTCCCGGATTATTCTTTACAATGCTTGTGCCATCGTAAAAACAGGAATTGGATCCTGTACCCAAAATACTGGCAATACCCGGGTTCCGGCCACACAATGCCCTCGCAGCACCCATCAGATCATGATTCACGGTAATAGCTGCAGCCGGCCATACTGATTGCAGGGCACTCCGTACTATCTGTACACTCTTTGGCTGTAAACAACCGGTTCCATAATAAAAGATTTCTGCAATCTCAACATCAGCCGGCAGCTGTGGCAACAGCTCCCTTTCCAGGATTTCCTTGATTTGCTGGGCGTTTAAGAAATAAGGGCTGATGCCCTGTGTAGCAAAATGTCCGGTTTCATTGCCCCCTGTTAAACACCAATCCGCCTTGGTGGACCCGCTATCTGCGATTAGCTTTATTTTCATGACACGCCCGTTAAGGTTTGAGGTTTAGGTGATGATTATTTGTTATTATACTATTTTTGCCCCACAAGTTAAACAAAACAGGATTATACTGCTGTAAAAATTACCTAAAAATGGCCACAGCGCAGCGGACATTGCCGCAATCTTAATAACGAAGTTATGTCGAACAGGAAATTGAATGTTTTTTTACCGCTACTTTTAGCCGTTGTACTGGCGTTGGGAATGTATCTGGGCCATAAAATGCCGGGGTCTAACACCGGGGCGCAAACGCTCCTCTTTAGCCAGGTAGACAGGGGACCTTTACAGGAAGTCATGGACCTTCTCAAAGTAAAATATGTAGATACCCTTCAACTGGGCGATCTGCAGCAGGAAGCTATCGAGGGCCTCCTCACCCACCTCGACCCCCACTCCATCTACATTCCCCCTTCCAGCCTGGAAGAAGTGAATGAAGATCTGGACGGTAACTTCCAGGGTATTGGTGTGGAGTTCAACATTACTGCTGATACCGTCAATGTTATCTCCGTCATCGCCGGCGGCCCTTCAGAAACTGCTGGCGTACAGACCGGCGATAAGATCATAAAAGTGAACGACAGCCTGGTAGCCGGTAATAATATTACCAGCGACAAAATCCGCCAGCTGCTGCGTGGTCCCAAAGGTTCCAAAGTAATGGTCACCATGCTGCGTAACCACGAACTGCATCCTATCCAGATTACCCGGGGCCTCATTCCATTGTACAGCGTGGATGCCAGCTATATGGTCACTCCTGAGATCGGGTATATTAAGATCAGTAAGTTCAGCGGCAATACCTTCGATGAGTTCATGGCCGCTATGCGCAAACTGGAAAAGCAACACCTCAAGAAGCTGGTAATCGACCTCCGTCAGAACCCGGGTGGTTACCTGGATGCGGCTACCCGCATTGCAGACGAACTGCTGGATGATAATAAACTGATCCTCTATACCAAAGGTAAGAGCTATCCCCGTACAGACTATAAATGTGAGAAACCAGGTTTGTTTGAGCACGGTGCCCTGGCCATCCTCACAGACGAAGGTTCTGCCAGTGCCAGCGAAATACTGGCAGGTGCCGTGCAGGACTGGGATCGCGGTACCATCATTGGCCGTCGTACCTTTGGGAAAGGACTGGTGCAGGAACAATTCGACCTGAGCAACGGTGGCGCACTGCGCCTCACGGTAGCACGCTACTACACACCTTCAGGCAGAAGTATCCAGAAGTCTTACGCCAATGGCCGCGAAGCATACGATGAAGATATCCTGAACCGCTTCAATCATGGTGAGTTTGTAAACCAGGATAGTATCAAAGTACTGGATACTGTGAAATATAAGACAGCAAATGGAAGAGTGGTATATGGCGGTGGCGGTATCACACCTGATATCTTCATACCATTTGATACCAGCCGTTTCTCACCGGTGATATCCAGTATGTATTCCCGTAGTGCCTTCAGTAATTTTGTATACCATTATTACATCGATCACAAAGATGAGTTCAAACAATATAAAGATGCATCACAGTTTGTGAACCAATACCAGGTACCGGCCAGCCTTATGAGTGCTTTCAGGAGCTATGCAGAACGGGATAGTATAAAAGGGGTGAGTGGATTGAAACCGCATGATGAAATTGAAATACAAAACAGGTTGAAAGCAATATTGGCGAGACAGATATGGAGTTATGAAGGATACTGGGAAGCGCTGAATGAGCATGACGAGATGATGAAGAAAGCAATAGATGTGCTGAATAAAGAGAAAAACGACTAATCATAGAAAACGCTGGTGCCAACAACACCAGCGTTTTTTTATATAAGAATATCCTGAAAACAAAAAAGCCTTCCTGCATGCAGGAAGGCAAAATTCTTGTAAAACGTTAGTCTTACTTAGCAGCAGCAGTATCAGCAACTGGAGCAGCAGCTGAATCAGCAACTGGAGCAGCAGCTGAATCTGCAGCTGGAGCTGGAGTAGCAGCAACTGAATCAACAGCTGGAGCAGTAGCGGTAGAATCAGTAGCAGTAGAAGAACCACCGTTACAAGCTACGAAGAACAGACCAGCAGCAGCTGCTAAAAAGAATAATTTTTTCATGCTTTGATAATTTTAAAGATGGGCAAAGGTATATAGTTATTTTTAATTATAAAACACTTTCTCCCTTAATTTATTAAAAAATGCTTGTTTATTTCTTGCGGAAGAACAATTTTATCGGTACCCCCTGGAAATCAAAGTGTGTACGGAGCTGATTTTCAAGGTAGTTACGGTACGGTTGCTTCACATCGTCCGGCAGGTTGCAGAAAAATGCAAAAGCAGGTGTATAGGTAGGTAACTGGGTCACATATTTAATTTTAATAGGTATACCCCTTACTACCGGTGGATGGAATGACTCTATCGCCTTCAGCATCACCTCATTCAGCTTGGATGTCTGTACTTTACGCTGACGGTTTTCATATACACGCAACGCTTCTTCGATGGCTTTGAAAATACGCTGCTTCTCTGCTACCGAAGTAAAGATGATAGGCACATCGTTGAATGGCGCCAGTCTTTCTTTCAGCTGCTTTTCGTAATCACGTGCAGTATTGGTCTTTTTATCTTCAATCAGGTCCCATTTATTCACCAGGATCACCAGCGCTTTCCCCTTACGGGCAGCCAGGCTAAAGATGCTCAGGTCCTGGGCGGTGATACCTTTGGTCGCATCCAGCAGCAACAGGCACACATCTGCTTCATCCATCGCCTTGATGGCCCGGATCACGGAATAGAATTCCAGGTCTTCCTGTACTTTCGTCTTACGACGCAAACCCGCTGTATCGATCAGTATGAAGTCTTTCTGGAACATCTTGTAGTGCGTGTGAATGGTATCCCTGGTAGTACCCGGGATATCAGAAACGATATTACGCTCCTCACCAATCAGTGCATTCAGCAGGGAAGATTTACCCACATTCGGCTGACCGATAATGGCAATCTTAGGCAGTTCTGCCGCTTCGGCACCTGCAGGTGTTTCTTCTTCGGCAGGCATCAGTTCTACTACTGCATCGAGTAGCTCACCGCTACCACTACCGCTCATAGAAGAGATGAAGAATACCCTTTCAAAACCCAGGCTGTAAAACTCGGTCGCTTCCAGCATGCGGTTGTTGTTATCAACTTTGTTGACAACAAGAAAAACCGGTTTGGAAGAGCGGCGCAACAGTTCCGCCATATTATCATCGAGATCGGTAATGCCGGTGGCAGCGTCGCACATGAAGAGGAGCACGTTTGCTTCTTCCATGGCAATGATCACCTGCTTACGGATTTCACGCTCAAATACATCATCACTACCGTGTACAAAACCACCGGTATCAATTACGTTAAAAGATTTGCCATTCCAGTCGGCCACACCATACTGCCTGTCCCTGGTTACGCCACTCACGTCATCCACAATGGCTTTGCGCTGTTCCAGCAAACGGTTGAACAGGGTAGACTTACCCACGTTAGGACGACCGACAATTGCTACTGTAAATCCAGCCATAATATTTAAAAATTACTATACTTAATGCCAGAGAATATTCCCTGATCAAACACTTAATAACCGTATTCCTTCAGGTAAAGATCATTATCCCTCCACTTCCCTCTCACTTTTACAAACAACTCGAGAAACACTTTCTGCCCGATAAACTTTTCTATCTCTTCACGAGCCATGGTACCCAGTTTGCGGATGCCACTGCCCTTATCGCCCAGGATAATTCCCTTTTGCGTATCTCTTGTCACAATGATCTCTGCCGATATTTTCACCAGCGTTGTTTTTTCCTGGTACTGCGTCACTACTACTGCTGTGTGATAAGGAATTTCTTCCTCATAGAGATGGAAGATTTTCTCCCTGATTATTTCAGCTACAAAGAAGCGGGTTGATTTATCCGTTAAAGTATCTTCAGGATAAAAAGGATCACTTTCAGGAAGCAGGCTCACAATCTGTTTTAGCAGGGTATCCACACCCTTGTTCTGCAAGGCAGAGATGGTGATCACCGGTGCTTTGCCCCATGCTTCACATTCCTTCACCACTGCTTCCAGTTTTTCCTTTTCCATCACGTCTATCTTGTTGATCACAAGCAGACATTTTGCTTTCAGTTTCAGGGAATCGAAGAGCGCGAGGTTTTCACTCACATTATCCCGGGCATCCATCATCAGCATAGCGACGTCTGCATCTTCCAGGGCAGACTTCACTGCACCCATCATTTTTTCGTGTAACCGGTAGCGGGGGTCTATAATACCCGGGGTATCGGAGAATACGATCTGGTACTCATCGGTAGTGACGATACCGGTAATGCGGTGTCTGGTCGTTTGTACCTTCGGCGATACAATGGCAAGTTTTTCGCCAATGAGTGCATTCATCAGGGTGCTTTTCCCTGCATTTGCCTTACCAAAGATATTTACAAACCCTGCTTTATGCATGTATGAAAGATTCTATTCTAATTTCCTAAACTTCCTGAAATAAAAAAAGCCGAATGGCTCGGCTCTTTCTGAATGCTATAAAAAAATCCCGACCTGGTCGGGACTTCGTTCGTAGCGAGGAGGGGATTCGAACCTCTGACCTTCGGGTTATGAGCCCGACGAGCTACCTCTGCTCTACCTCGCAATGAGAGTGCAAAGATAGACAAAGATTCATCGCTGCCAAATCTTTTTTAAAAGAAATGGCGCGCCCTCTCAAACACAACAATAGAACGAAACAATAAAATACAATACCAGCATGGATTTCAAAGCAGCACTTTTGACCGAAAAAATTTAAATATTTTTTCACAATCACTTTTATGAATCAAAAAACTCACTCCTGCCTGCGGCAAAAGTGAGTCTTTAAGATTCATGAAAATGAAAATATCAATGAACTGCCGACATCACTCCAGGGATAAAGAACAGACCTTATAGACGAAAAATATCCCTTTTTAAAAAGGAAATTCATTAAAATGGCAAATCATTTCTTACCTCATCATCTAACTCCTCATCGTCCGCTACTTCAGGTTTCTCCTCCTCTACGCCTGCACTTCCCGTTCCCAATACCCCCCTGGCCCCCGGCAACAACGCCAGTTCCGCCACTCTCATATTCACCCCCGCCAGCGCCTCGCCCTGCTTACCCGCATACCCTTTGAACACAGGCCGGCCTTCCACGTACACCAGCGTCCCCTTTTTTAAATAAGGCGCCAGGTTATCCCGCTCCCAGACAGAACAATTAATCCATGTAGTACGCTCCTGTACCACGCCCATTAAGTTTTTATACTGTTCGTTTTGTGCTACACTAAATGACAGCACAGATTTCCCGTTGATGACTTTTTTCAAAGCATCATGCCCCAGATGGCCAATGACCGAAAGTC
This sequence comes from Chitinophaga sp., assembly GCF_039596135.1. Taxonomy (GTDB): domain Bacteria; phylum Bacteroidota; class Bacteroidia; order Chitinophagales; family Chitinophagaceae; genus Chitinophaga. Next base: position 37,673 of record NZ_JBCNKH010000049.1, on the reverse strand, counting down.
TGATCATGCAATTACAAATTGATGGTTAACATTAAAAAATAAAACGTGTGAAATCTTTCCAGGGGGGATAATATATATGCAATTCTAATTTAACAATTTTCTTCCATTTAAAAAATTTTTCTCGTTTTTATCCCGTCACGCTATACCTTTGTGTCGGAATCCGGTATGTACCACCGTACATTTTTTAACAACCACCAACCGGCTTCACCTCGGGGTGCCTTACTATCAGGCTGAGATCAGACCCGTTGAACCTGATCAGGTAATGCTGATTAGGAAAGGTAAGTGAACCAGTTTTTCCTTACCCACATACGGAAAACTGCACGCACATGCGTAGCAGATAACTTAATGCTACCCTCATACCGTAGCTTTTTAAAATGTTTGAGTCCATGAGACAATTTTTGCTGCTATGCCTGTTTTTCAGCGCAGTTTCAGTACATGCACAAACCGTGCTCACCGGTGTTGTCACTGACAGGAAAACCGGCCGGCCCCTCGAAGGCGTGTCTGTCACCATTCTTTCTGCCGACAATACCGGCGCCCATTCCAATGCAAACGGGGTATACCGTATTTTACTCCCCTCGCAGGGCACCTTCACTATCAAAGCCACTTACCTGGGCTTCCAGCCCCTCACCACTTCTGTGCATACAAACGGCGCCCGCACCAACGCCGACCTGCAACTGGAAGAAACCGGTCTTTTCGTACAGCCTGTTGAAATCACCAGCCTCCGCGTTGGCCAGCATGCTCCCTTTACACAGTCTACCATTACTGCCGAAGAGATCAAAAAGCAGAACCTGGGACAAGATCTCCCGATTCTGCTCAACCAGCTGCCAGGTGTAGTAACCAACTCCGACGCCGGCACTGGCATCGGCTATACCAGCATGCGTGTAAGAGGTACAGACATTACCCGTATCAACGTTACTACCAACGGTATTCCTGTCAATGATGCGGAATCACAGGGCACTTACTTTGTAGATATTCCGGACCTCGCCTCCAGTGTAAGCAGCATCCAGCTGCAACGCGGTGTAGGTACCTCCACCAATGGCGCCGGCGCTTTCGGAGCCTCTCTCAACATCAGCACCAACGATTACAGGGAAAAGGCTTACGGCGAAATATACAACAGCTTCGGCTCCTTCAATTCCTGGAAGAATACCGTCAAAGCCGGTACCGGCCTCATTAACGATCACTTCACCGTAGATGCCCGCCTGTCAAGAGTAACCTCCGATGGCTACATTGACCGCGCCAGCTCTAACCTTAAGTCTTTCTATACTTCTGCCGCATATATCTCTAAAAATACCGCTATCCGCCTCAATGTTTTCTCCGGCACCGAAAAGACGTACCAGGCATGGAACGGCGTACCACAAGACTCCCTGGCTACTCACCGTACCTACAACTCTGCCGGTCAGCGCTCCGATGGCTCTTATTACAAAAACGAAACGGACAACTACCAGATGGACAACTACCAGTTGTTCCTCAATCAGGCCCTCAGCGATAAACTGAACTTCACCGTGGCCGCTCACTATACCAAAGGTAAAGGCTATTACGAGCAGTACAGAGAAGCCCAGGCTTACAGCTCCTACGGCCTCGCCAACCCTGTTATCAATGGTGCAGAAGTGACCAGCACAGACCTCATTCGTCAACTCTGGCTGGACAATGATTTCTATGGCAGCATCTTCTCTGTCAACTACCAGGGCAGTAAATTCAGCTGGAGTGTAGGCGGTGGCTGGAACCGTTACGAAGGCAATCATAACGGGCAAATCATCTGGGCACAATACGCCATCGGCAACGATTATAAATACTATGACCTGGATGCCATGAAGCGGGATGCCAACATCTACTGGAAAGGCGAATACAAAGTGACCAGTGCCCTCCGCGTATTTGCAGATCTGCAATACCGCGATGTGAAATACAATATCGATGGCTTTGAAGATAATCCTGCACTCATTCAGCATAACAAATACCACTTCTTCAATCCAAAAGCAGGTATCACTTATTCACTCAATGAACAGCAGGATGTATACGCTTCCTTCGCTATTGGTAATAAAGAACCTAACCGCGACGACTTTGAAGCAGCCAAACTGCAAACCCCCAAAGCTGAAACCCTGCGGGATATAGAAGCAGGTTATACCCTGCGTAAACATGACCTGGTATTGCAGGCGAACGTTTATTATATGAACTACAAAAACCAGCTGGTACAAACCGGCAAACTGAATGACGTAGGCGCTTATACCCGCACTAACATACCTAAAAGCTACCGTACCGGTATTGAATTACAGGCTACACAGCGACTGGGCAGATATTTCAGTGTTGGTTTAAATGCTGCCCTCAGTCAGAATAAAGTGAAAGACTTTGTAAGCTATATCGACAACTACGATACAGGCGGTCAGGATACCCTTGTATCCGGCAGCAGCAACATTGCGTTCTCCCCCGCATTTGTAGGTGGGTATACCCTGACTGCAAAACCTGTCAAAAACCTTGAAATCGCTTTGATAGGTAAGTATGTAAGCCGTCAGTACCTGGATAATACAGGGGCGAAAGAACGGAGCCTGGATGGCTATTATACCAACGATCTGCGTATCAATTATATCGTACCGCAGCACCTCTTCAAGGAACTGGGCTTACAGTTCATGCTGAATAATATCTGGAACGCTATGTATAGCCCTAATGGTTATACTTATATGTACAGGCAGGGCGGACAGTTATACTCTTCTAACGGGTACTACCCAATGGCCGGCACGAACTTCTTTGCCGGGGTTAATATCGGGTTCTGACAATAAAACCCCGGATAAAAAGGGCTTGTATCAAACATAAGATACAGGCCCTTTTTTTATATCTTCGCCCCGAGCCCAAAATTTCAATTTTATATGTCAATTAAAAAACTGATCAAAACAAGATGGTCTATCGAAAGTGACAGGATCACCATTTACCCCTATGGATGGTACTTTGTCTTAAGCGTAATCCTGGCCCTTATCTTTATTGGATTTTTTATCGCTATTGCTGTATTGGAACCCCACAGCTTTGGTACAGCCACCCCTTTCCTGATCCCATTGCTCCTTTTCTCATTGGTGTTGTTTTTCGCAAGTGGGTATACCCACGTTGTTTTTGACAATAACAATTTTAAGATGACGAAACGCTGGCTGGGATTTGTGCCTGTGGTGACCAAATCATTCGATCAGCTACATGGTGTGAATGTGATGCGGCAGGCCACCGGAGGTTTTAACTTCAGAATTTATCCAAGGGATGATAAATTTGGTAAAGGAGTGGCGATTTCCAGTTATTATAGCAAGGAAACGCATCCGAATTGCGTGGCATTTACCAATGAGGTGATTCCCCTGATCCACAGGTACCTGGATATGAATAGTCCACTGCCAGAGCAGAAGGAGATCATTACAGCATACCAGTACTTTACTGAGAGCAATGGTATCTACACTTATAAACAACGCAATATCACTTTTGTTATCTTCTTCATCGCCTGCCTGGCACTCGGTATTCATGAATGTACACCGTATGCTTTTAGCCTGTATAAAGGGGATGCTGTTCGTATTGCGATGATAGCCGGACCGTTCCTTTTTGCAGCGATCTTTTTGAATGGGATGTTCATGAAGATCATATTTGACACAAAGAACAGGATGGTTGAAAAATCCAGCCCGGCCAGATTTGGAAATCTGAAAATGCCATTCGAGTATTTCCAGAACTTTCATATGATCCGAAAAACCACGAATGGCGCGTATTCAGGTACAGAGGTACATATGATATTCCATGAGCCCGGGGCGAAGAATACGAAGAGTATCATGATCCGTCAGGTGCAGAATACAAAGAAGATTGACAGACTGGTAGAGGAGATAAAAAGTATTATGAGATAAATAAAAAGGGGGTGGAAATTTCCACCCCCTGATATAAAATCGGTTAGTAAGTCTACTTAGTCAATGCCGCAATCGCTGCATCCACTTTTACAAAGTTAAAACCTTTCAACACATCTTCCATCATTTTATTTATTTCTGCCGTACCCGGGTTCCCTATACTTCCCTCATGGGTATGCTGCACTGCTTTTTCAGGTGCAAAATTTCCCTTCTCTATATCCAACCCTACCTGCTTGTAAGCCTCCCTGAAAGGCACACCTTCCAGCACCAGCTTATTCACTACCTCCACACTAAACAGGTACTGGTACTTCGCATCATCCAGGATATTCTCCTTTATGCGAATGTTAGACAGCATCAAACCCGTCATCCGGATACAATCTTTCAATACCCCAAATGCAGGGAATAAATTCTCTTTCAGCAACTGTAAATCACGGTGATAGCCAACCGGTAAATTGGTGATCATCATCGCAATCTCATTTGGCAACGCCTGTAATTTATTGCAATGAGAACGGATCAGTTCCCACACATCCGGGTTCTTTTTGTGCGGCATGATACTACTACCAGTAGTCAGCTCATCAGGGAAACTGATAAAGCCAAAGTTCTGGTTCATAAACAGCGTCGCATCCATCGCCATCTTAGCCAGCGAAGCTGCAATACCTGCCAGTGCAAAGGATACGATCTTTTCCGTCTTACCACGTCCCATTTGTGCATACACCACATTGTAGTTCAGATCGTCAAAACCTAACAACTGTGTAGTGAGTGTACGGTTCAGCGGAAAGGAAGAACCATATCCCGCAGCAGAACCCAATGGGTTTTTGTTCACCACTTTGTAAGCCCCCTGCAGCATGGTCAGGTCATCTACCAGGCTTTCTGCATACGCCCCAAACCAGAGGCCAAATGAAGAAGGCATCGCTATCTGCAGGTGTGTATACCCCGGCATCAGGCGATCCTTGTATTCCTCACTCTTTTGCTGCAACAGGTCGAACAGGCCTTTTACTTCCTGTACCAATGCCTGCAACTCAGCCCGCAGAAACAATTTCAGGTCTACTAAAACCTGGTCATTCCTGGACCGTCCGCTATGGATCTTTTTACCTACCTCACCCAATCTGCGGGTTAGCAGCAATTCTACCTGGGAGTGGATATCTTCTACCCCATCTTCCAGTACAAAGTTGCCTTCCTGTATCTCTTTATAGATCTGTTTTAATTCTTTTTGCAGCACAGCCAATTCTTCTGCCGTAAGCAGGCCAATCGTCTGCAGCATTGTCGTATGCGCCAGTGACCCGAGCACATCGAAAGGCGCGAGAAAAGCATCCATTTCACGATCTTTACCTACCGTGAATTTATCTACTTCAGCAAGGGCTGCTTTGTCTTTTTGCCAGATTTTCATTTCAAATTAGTTTTTAATAATCTCTTCCAACAATGATATATAACTGTCTATCCCCTGCCGCACTTCATCCACATAAATGAATTCATCCGCGGTATGCGACCTGGCAGAATCACCAGGCCCCATCTTGATCGATGTAGCCGGAATTAATGCCTGATCAGAAGTGGTAGGTGAACCATAACAGGTCTTTCCCAACCGCACACCAGCCTGTACAAACGGATGATCCAGCGGAATACCTGAAGGCCGCATCCGGATAGAACGTGGTTTGACTTCACATTTTACACTGGACTGTATAATTTCCAATACTTCTTCCAGCGTATACTGTTCTGTGACCCTTACATCTACTACAAACGATACATCTGCCGGCACCACATTATGTGCTTTGTTCGATGTATTGATCACCGTCACACTCATCTTCACAGGACCCAGTGTTTCAGACACTTTTGGATACTGGTAGGTACGGAACCATTCAATATCCGGGAGTGCCTTGTAAAGGGCATTTTCACCCTCATTTCTCGCCGCATGCCCCGCTTTGCCATACACCGTGCAATCCAGTACCATCAGGCCCTTTTCGGCAATGGCAAGCTGTGTTTGTGTAGGTTCACCAACAATGGCAAATTCAATGGCCGGCAACTGGTCGAGAATACTCTCAATACCATTGTGACCGCTGATTTCCTCCTCGGCTGTAGCGGTGAGAATGATGTTGTATTTTAAATCCCTGCGCTCGTAGAAATGCAGGAACGTAGCAATCAGGCTCACCAGGCAACCGCCTGCATCATTACTACCCAATCCATACAGTTTGCCATCCTCAATATCAGGTGAGAATGGGTTGCGTGTATATTGCGGGTTCGGCTTTACAGTATCGTGATGAGAATTGAATACGATCACCGGTTTAGCAGGATCGAAGTATTTATTTTGCGCCCAGATGTTGTTCAGATGCTGGTTGAAAGGAATATTCCTCGCTGTCAGAAATTCGCCAATCAGCTTAGCAGTATCCTGCTCTTCCCTGCTTAGGGAAGGCGTTGCAATCAATGATTTTAACAGTTCAACAGCGTCTTCATACAGTTGTTGGTTCCACATAGGTTAGCGTATTAAGGTGCCGGCTACTGTGTCAGAGGTATTGCTCAGCACATCGTCTGCATGGCCTATCAGCACTTCATTTACCCCGCTCTCAATCGCAGCAAATGCGTTGTTCAGTTTAGGCAGGATGCCGTCTGTCAGCACGCCGTCTGCCAGTAGCTCGTTATAGATCTGACGGTCGATCAGGTTAATGACTGCATTATCGTCCTGCGCGTCGTGAAGTACTCCTTTCTTTTCGAAACAATAAATCAGTCTTACGTTATATACTTTCGATAGGGCAATGGCCAGCGCACTGGCGATGGTATCTGCATTGGTATTGAGAATCTGACCCTTGCCGTCGTGGGTCAGGGAGGCGAATACCGGTGTCAGGCCAGCTTCCAGCAATGCTTTCAGCGGTGCAGCCTGTACCTGGTCGTTATTGATGTCTCCTACAAATCCGTAGTCGATCTCTTTCACAGGTCTTTTTACAGCAGGGATAATATTAGCGTCTGCACCTGTCATACCGATGGCATTGCAACCGTTGGCCTGCAATTTTGCTACCAGTTGTTTGTTGACCAAACCACCATATACCATGGTCACTACGTCAATAGTATCCGCATCTGTAATACGGCGGCCATCTACATATTTCGACTCGATACCCAGCTTGTCACCTATTCTTGTGGCTATCTTTCCACCACCGTGTATCAGAATTTTCTTGCCCTGAATTTTAGAGAACTTTTGCAGAAAAGTATCCAGCAAAGCAGGGTTGTCGATAACGTTACCGCCGACTTTAATGACAAAGAGATCGATCATATTTTATGTAAAAATTGGGAGGCATCCCTTGCGGGGATGCCTTCGTATTATTTATTCTTCAAAATCTCGCTTAACACAGCCTGCGCAGCCCATACCCGGTTGCCGGCTTCTGGTATGACGATCGAATTCGGACCATCCAGTACCTCATCTGCAATCACCACATTTCGTCTTACCGGCAAACAGTGCATGATCTTCGCATTGTTGGTACCAATCAGCTTTTTGTTGTCTACCATCCAGCTGGGATCTGAACAGGTGATCTTACCATAGTCTTTGTAAGAAGACCAGTTCTTCACATATACAAAGTCAGCACCTTCCAGCGCCTTATCCTGGTTGTATTCGATCTGCGCACTGCCACTGAATTTAGGATCCAGTTCATACCCTTCAGGATGTGTGATTACAAAATCAACTTCACCCCATGCATTCATCCATTGTGCAAATGAATTGGGTACTGCCTGTGGCAACGCTTTCACATGTGGTGCCCACGTCATCACTACCTTTGGCTTACGTGGCTGCTGCCAGCGCTCTGCAATGGTAATTACATCGGTAAGACTCTGCAGCGGGTGCAGGGTAGCACTCTCCAGGCTCACGACAGGTACACCTGCGTATTTGATAAACTGGTTAATATACTTCTCTGTATAATCCGCTTCCTTGTCTTTCAGACCAGGGAAAGTACGGATCGCCATAATGTCAAAGTATTGGCCCATCACTGCTGCCGCCTCTTTCACGTGTTCTGAGGTGCTGCCATTCATAATCGCACCATCATTCATTTCCAGTTGCCAGCCTTCCTTATCGATGTTGAACACAACCGCTTCCATCCCAAGGTTCTTAGCCGCTACCTGCGTACTTAATCGTGTTCGCAGACTTGGGTTTAAGAAGATCATACCCAGGGTCTTGTTCTCCCCCAGTTGCTTATCTTTAAAAGGCTGTTTTTTGTAGTCCAAAGCTGTCTCCACTAAACGTGGGACACTTGGCACATCATCTACTGAAATAAATTGTTTCATTTTTTCTGTATGGCGCTGTAATGATGATAGTATAAAAGTTAGTTCAGTTCTTTGCTGAAAGCAGTCAGGAACTCGCTGGCTTGTTCCATGGTCAGTGCCAGTGAAGGCAGCAACCTGATCACATTCGGCTTCGCTTCGCCTGTAAAGATCTTATGCTTAAATAACAGATCTTTTTTCACATGGTTCAGTGACTCAGGCAGCTCAATACCAATCATAAGCCCTCTGCCTCTTACCTCGGTGATCTGAGGGAACTTTTTCAGCTCGCTGATCAGATAGTTACCTACTTTCTCTGCATTGGCAATCAGTTGCTCATTCTCCATTGTTTCCAGTACGGCCAGTGCTGCTGCACAAGCCAGGTGGTTACCACCAAAGGTAGTACCCAGCATACCGTAAGCTGGTTTGATATGAGGAGCGATGATGATACCACCGATGGGGAAACCATTCCCCATTCCTTTTGCCATGGTGTAAATGTCTGCATTTACACCTGCATGATCGTGGGAGAAGAATTTACCGCTTCTGCCGTAACCACACTGTACACTGTCTGCAATAAATACAGCATTATACTGATCGCACAGGCTTCTGATCTTTTGCAGGAAAGAAGCGCTGGCTACTTTAATACCACCTACGCCCTGGATACCTTCGATAATCACAGAAGAGATTTCGTTGGCTTTGAAAGCTGCTTCCAGCGCGGCTTCATCTTCCCATGGCATGAAGATCACATTGTCTGTCTGGTTTACAGGGGCTACAATCTTAGGATTGTCAGTCACTGCTACAGCCAGGCTGGTTCTGCCGTGGAAACTGTTTTTGAAAGCTATTACTTTCTTTTTACCATTGTAGAAAGACGCCAGTTTCAGTGCATTCTCATTTGCTTCGGCACCAGAGTTCACGAGGAACAGCTGGTAGTCTGGCTTACCGCTCAGTTTACCCAGCTTCTCCGCCAGTTGCTGCTGAATAGGGATCTTTACAGAGTTGGAATAGAAACCTACTTTATTCAGTTGTTCAGTAACCCGCTTTACATAATGCGGATGCGTATGACCGATAGAGATCACGGCGTGACCACCATACATGTCAAGGTACTTGTTGCCCTGATCGTCCCAAACGTTGGAACCTAAGGCGCGTTCAATGGTAATATTATTGATGGGATATACGTCGAATAAATTCATTTTTCAGAAGGATCTTAAGATTTAAAATACGATTGATTTCAGCTTCAGTCCTGCAGTTTCATCCAGTCCATACATGATGTTCATATTCTGAATGGCCTGTCCGGAGGCGCCTTTCACCAGGTTGTCTTCGATAGAGTGGATCACGAGTTTATTGCCCACTTTCTCCAGCTGGATCAGGACCTTATTGGTGTTTACCACCTGTTTCAGGTCAATCTGTTTATCACTCACGTGTGTGAACGGTGCATCTGCATAATAGTCTTTGTACAGCTGCTGTGCTTCTTCGAGTGTCAGATCGCTGTTCAGGTACGAAGTGATCCAGATTCCTCTTGGGAAGTCACCTCTTACAGGCACAAAATTGATCTCACCTCCAAAAGAAGGTTGCAACAGCTGTAAGCTTCGTCGTATTTCCTTCAGGTGCTGATGGGTCAGCACTTTGTACGTACTTACGTTGTTGGCTCTCCATGTAAAATGGGAAGTTGCCTGCAGGCTTTGTCCGGCACCGGTAGAACCAGTGATACCGGTGGTATGTACTTCCTGCAGTTTACCCGCCTTTGCCAGTGGCAGCAGGCCGAGTTGTATAGCAGTGGCAAAGCAGCCCGGGTTGGCAATGTTCTTTGCGCCGGCAATTTTTTCTTTGTTCAGCTCCACGAGGCCGTATACGAATTCACGGCCCTTCACAGTTTCACCGAGTCTGAAATCCTGGCTCAGGTCAATGATATTGATGTGTGCAGGGGTGTCATTTTCTTCTAAAAACTTCTTTGCTTCGCCATGTCCCAGGCAGAGGAAAATAACATCTACATCATGGCTGAGTGCCCCGGTAAAGGTGAGCTCAGTTTCACCCAGCAGGTCAGCATGCACGGCATATAAAGGATTGCCGGCATTACTGCGACTGTGTACGAATGATATATTTACGTTAGGATGATTCAGTAAAAGACGGATCATTTCACCGCCACCATAGCCTGCGCCGCCTACGATCCCTGCATTTATTTTTTTCTCAGTTGCCATTGTTAATTATTTGCCGCCTTTGGCGCTCTCAGTTACCTGATGCCAGATCATAGTCTGGTTACCGAAGATCTTGCTGAAGCCTCTTACATCTTCGCCGCTCCAGCCATTATTCATCTCGCCGTACTTACCGAACTTGCTGCTCATCAGATCGTAAACAGATTCGATACCGGTTACCTGGTAGCGGTAAGGCTGTAATGTTACAAATACATCGCCGGTCACGTTTTCCTGGCTATGCTGTAAGAACGCTTCTATGTCGCGCATTACAGGGTCCATGATCTGACCTTCATGCAACCAGTTGCCGTAGAATGAAGCCAGCTGGTCTTTCCAGCTCAGCTGCCATTTTGTGAGCACGTGCTTTTCCAGTGCATGGTGTGCTTTGAGAATGATCACAGGCGCAGCAGCTTCGAAGCCTACGCGGCCTTTGATACCGATGATGGTATCACCTACATGTATATCGCGGCCAATGGCAAATGGGCCTGCTATGGTTTGCAAGTATTGGATAGCTTCGGAAGGGTGTGCAAAAGTCTTGTCGTTTACACCGGTCAGTTCACCTTTCACGAATTTCAGTTTCACCTGCTCAGTACCTTGTTTGGTGAGCTGTGTAGGCCATGCTTCTTCAGGCAGGAAGCCGTTGGAAGTCAGGGTCTCTTTACCACCTACAGATGTACCCCACATCCCTTTGTTGATGGAGTATGCAGCCTTTTCAAAGTTCATTTCCACACCTTTGGATTTCAGGTAAGAAATTTCTTCTTCACGGCTCAGTTTCATATCACGGATCGGGGTGATGATTTCAACACCTGGGATCATGATATGGAAGATCATATCAAAACGCACCTGGTCGTTACCGGCACCGGTACTACCATGTGCTACAGCATCGGCACCTACTTCTTTTACATATTCGCCGATAGCGAGTGCCTGGCTCATACGCTCAGCACTTACGCTCAGGGGGTAAGTGTTGTTCTTCAGTACATTCCCGAAGATGAGGTATTTGATCACACTATCATAATAAGAGCGTACTGCATTTACCGTCTTATGGCTCTTCACACCTAAATTGTAAGCGCGCTTTTCAATTTCCACCAGTTCTTCGTCAGAAAAACCGCCGGTATTCACGATTACAGAATGCACTTCATATCCTTTTTCTTCTGTCAGATATTTAACGCAATAGGAAGTATCGAGTCCTCCGCTAAATCCCAGTACTACTTTTTTCATTTACTTATAGTGATAATGATTGTTGATAATAATATTGTCTATCTATAAAAAGTTAAACAGGAAGAATCTTTTTTTGCTCGCTGCTGCAGCGCCGCCACCGCTTCCGCCTTCTTTTTCTTTACCGCTCTTGAGCAGTACGTATCTTTTGAAACGCAGCCAGCGTTCGAACAGTTTGAAGTTGTTAGAGAACTTCCGCTTCCGCTGTGGCTGCTGTATAGTACCGTTTGCAGCGACCATCACCTGTGGCTGTGTCACTACATTATAATGTTGCGTTGCAGCTGCACGCTTTGCGGCTTCCTCTTTTTCTGCGGCTTCTTTTGCTTTCTCTACCGGATCGTAGAGCATAGCAGTACACAGGCAGTTCTTACGGTTCTTACTGGTCAGCACATCAAAGTTAACACAACTCCGGCATCCTTTCCAGAACTCTTCATCATCAGTCAGTTCTGAATAGGTCACAGGCTCATAGCCCAGCTCGGAATTGATCTTCATCACAGCGAGTCCGGTTGTGAGACCAAAGATCTTGGCATCAGGATACTTTTCGCGGGAGAGTTCGAATACTCTATGTTTAATGGCTTTTGCCACACCATGGCCACGGAATGCAGGGTTTACTATCAAACCGGAGTTGGCAACAAACTTCTCATGTCCCCAGGCTTCTATATAGCAAAAGCCTACCCATTCACCCTTGTCAGTCACTGCAATCACAGCTTTGCCTTCTTCCATTTTATGCTGTACATATTCTGGAGAACGCTTTGCTATTCCTGTCCCTCTGGCCTTGGCGGAAGCTTCCATCTCGTCGGTAATGGTCTTACCATAATGCTGATCGTCAACGGTGGCTACCCGTACGATGATATTCGGATTTTCCAATCTTGTCAATTGAAAACGTTACAATAAATAAATTGAATCTACTACCCATTCTGTATGGGGGAAAATACCTTAATGAATTTGTGAGGAGGCATTAAGGCTGCGATAGCGGGCTGGCTAGGCGGCGCTATCAAATACGAGGTCGTCGGGAAAGGTATCTAAAGACATTGAACCCAATGGAGTATTCACCTTCCATCAGGGAAGGGTGATAAGCAGAAAGGTTATGGGCCGCAAAGTTTTCCAACTTCAGTTCAGCATTAAATTGTTAAAAACTGTCTTTAATTAATCAACCGCAAAGTTATAATATTATTTATTCAATGTGGTCAAAAAATTTTCCGACTTACTGTTAAATTTCCAGCGGAATATTAACAAAAGCCGCGCCAAACAGAGATTTATAGGCAATATTTTTTCTCCATCTATATTTTAACTGATATACAATATGTTATAAAAAGGGAACCCTGAATAGGGCTCCCCGTTTCTTTGGTTGTGTTAAACTTGTAGGTATAGGTATAAATCAGCTTTTGGGGGCTTTGAATAGTTGTACCTCACTCAGTACAGGACAGGCTTTGGCATCGGTAATGGTGATGCGCAGGCCCTTTGTCTTCGTGTCTGGCAACAATAGAATGCGTTTATGACCAATTGTCGTTTCGTTTGCGATCTCTTTATACCGGCCATGGTCCAGCACTTCTACCCTGAAAGCCTTTACACGCTGGCCAAGGGCGATGTATTCCTGCAATAGTAACCTGTTGAAAGTCACTGCTTTTTCGAAGTTCAGGGTGATCACCGGTGTCTTTACAGAATCCGGGCTCGCCCAGTAAGTACTCGCGTTGCCATCCGCCAGACTGGCGGGTTTTAGCTGCGATCTGGAATGGGAGGCAGTTACTTTGGCATTTAGTGCCAGGTTCTTTTTAAATACCTGCTCACGCATACGACGGAACTCCATCAGGCGAAGGCTGTCTTTTGCAGGGATCAGCCCTCTTCTGTCAGACGGAACATTCAGGAGCAGGTTACTGTTGCGACCCACACTGCTGTAGTAGATCTCCATCAGTTTGTCTACGCTTTTCACACTATTGTCGGTAGATGGACTGTAGAACCATCCCGGGCGAATAGATACATCGCTCTCTGCGGGCACCCAGGCGGCACCATCTTCCTCTCCTTTATTTAAAATAGCGGGGGCGGGTGCTTTGGCGCCGGGTTCAAAACCTTTTGTATTGATGGTGCTCCAGTTGGTAGTGCCGGCACTGCCATTTTCATTGCCTACCCAGCGGCAGCCGGGGCCAATGTCACTGAAGATCACCGTGCCGGGTTGGTTATGATATACAGTCTGGTAGAAGAATTCCCAGTCATATTCCTGCTTTTTGCCATTCGGACCTTCGCCGTTTGCACCATCGAACCATTGTTCGAATATAGGGCCATAGCCGGCGTAAATTTCATTCAGCATATTGGCAAAGAGCTGGTTGTAATAAGGTGTGCCATAGTCAGGACTGTTCCTATCCCAGGGGGAAAGGTAGACGCCGAATTTGAGGCCATATTCTTTGCAGGCATCAGCAATTTCTCTGAGTACATCGCCTTTGCCATTTTTCCAGGCGCTCTCCCGTACCGTATGGTTACTGTATTTGCTGGGGAAGAGGCAGAAACCGTCATGGTGTTTTGCGACAATGATGATCGCTTTCATACCGGCTTCTTTTGCAGTGCGTGCCCATTGGCGGGCATCGAGCTGCGTGGGATTGAAGACCTTCGGATCTTCGGTGCCATCGCCCCATTCTTTATCTGTGAAGGTGTTTGGGCCGAAGACGATAAACATATAGTTTTCGAGGTCCTGCCACTCCAACTGTGCCTTCGTTGGCAAGGCGCCGTAAGGAGCAATATCCTGCGCATTCGTTGCAGCCAGACAGGTTAACAGCCCGGCTGTAATCAATAATCTTTTCATCGGTTTATATCATGGTCTCCGCATGTAATACCATTGGGAGGAGGATTACTGCTATTAGTAGAGAAAATAAAGGGAGTTTAAGTTAAAATAGTAGAACTAGCCCTCTTGAAAAAAATTGCAATTGCAATTCATTTACACTACATTTAACGACCAGCTACACAATACAATACACCATTCAATCATGTTATCGGCAAGAGCAAAACCAAAATGAAACATGAAAAAGCAGCATTTACACCGGAGAACATTTCTCAAAAACACCATGGCCGTCGGAGTCGGCCTCACTTTGCTGGATACTCCTTCCAGATTATTTGCTAACGTAAAAAAAGAAAAAGTAAGAATGGGCCTCATTGGCGTTGGTGCCAGGGGACAAGGCCACCTCGAGTTATGTTTAAACCGTGCTGACGTAGAAGTAGTCGCTATTTGTGATCCTGACACTAACTGGGCAATACCCGGCGCCAGAAAACTCATTGACAAAATCTATGGCAGCAAAAAGAAAGTAGCAGAGTACACAAACGGACCTGAAGATTTCCACAATCTGCTCAAGCGAGACGACATCGATGCTGTGATCATTGCCACTCCCTGGGAATGGCATACACCACAGGCGGTAGCCGCTATGAAGGCAGGGAAAACACCTGCGGTGGAAGTATGTGGCGCGACGGATGTTGGAGAATGCTGGCAACTTGTAAATGTCAGTGAAGAAACAGGGGTGCCTGTATTTGCCATGGAAAATGTAAGCTATCGCCGGGATATTATGGCGGTGCTCAACATGGTGAGACAGGGGCTTTTTGGAGAACTGATTCACTTACAAGGGGGATATCAGCATGACCTGCGCAAGGTAAAGTTCAACGATGGCAAACAGATTTATGGCGGTGGTGTAGAATTCGGCGAGAAAGGTCTTTCTGAAGCGCACTGGCGTACCAATCACAGTGTACATCGTAATGGCGACCTCTATCCTACCCATGGCCTCTGGCCGGTGGCGAACATGATCAATGTCAATCGTGGTAATCGCCTCGTCTCTTTAACATCTGTGGCAACCAAGTCACGCGGCTTACATAAATATATTGTTGACAATAGTAGTGAAAGCCATCCAAATGCTAAGGTAAAATTCAACCTTGGGGATATCGTTACTACGCTGATTCGTACCAGTAATGGGGAGACGATTATGCTTTCGCATGATACCAATTCACCACGGCCTTATTCGCTGAACTTCCGGGTGCAGGGCACGAATGGTTTGTGGATGGATGATAAGGCGAGTGTGTATGTGGAGGGAAAGAGTCCTTATGATGAGTGGGAGAAAGCCGGAGATCCGGCAGATGCAGGCAGCTATATGGGTAAGTATGATCACCCGTTGTGGAAGCGATATACTAAAAGTTCAGCAGGTGCAGGGCATGGTGGAATGGATTGGTATGTGATCAATAGTTTTGTAGAGAGTATAAAGAGAGAGGCGCCTTATGCACAGGATGTGTATGATCTGGCTACGATGTATGCGATTACGCCATTGAGCGAAGCGTCGGTAGCAGAGGGCGGGAGTGTACAGTATATACCTGATTTCACGAGAGGGCAATGGATCAATAGGAAACCGATCTTTGCACTGGATGATCAATATTAAAAAGAGAGGGTGTGACACCCTCTCTTTTTATGGTTTTGCTACTCTTGTATATTCCAGCTTATTTATTCCCCTGGCAGGATTCAATCCATTCCTCGCTACCTGTGTCTTTATCAGCCAACGTACTGTACCATCTTCATTCATCACAGCATTAATGCCATAGCCATTTCCGGAAAAACTGTAATTATTAGTATAATCATAGCTATAGGTACCACTTTTTATCACGGCTACATCCGGGTTCAAAAACTGATGCCAGTAAACATTTATATACTGATCCAGAATATAAGACTCATACTGCCATGCCAGTTTAAACATATAAGCAGGATCTATTGCAGCAGCGGCTACTACAGCATTGCCTGATGGAATGGCTAAAGTCTTAATATCAAAAACCTGCTCCCGCGAAGTGGCAGAATAAAGTCCAGTATAGACCGAATCCAACGTGCTTCCATTGCTATTCCAGTAATAAGTTTCTTCTGCATTAATATCTCCATCCTGGTAGTCAGCATAAAAGGCCTTAATTAAATAGGAATACGAATGCTTTACATGATTATTCCCATCATAGCTGAATTTATAGGAAATAATTTCATCCGGATTATACCTTATCATGCTATCTAGCCTGTTTTTACTATCATAGTAAAAATAAACATCAAAGTTAGTCCATCTATTCCCATAGTTATTTGATACACTTACTTTCGACATCCTGCCATTACTATTATAAGTGTACAAACTAACTACTGAATCAACGTCTGTCTCCTTGCTGACAATCTTTTCGATTCTCAGATCACTGTTATAATAAAAAGTGTCACGATAGTCATAATTCTGATTAGTATCAGCGGTAGTGGAAGAAGAATAATACGCACTCGTAATCAGATTAACCGAATCGGGGATCTGCACCGTGTCTGCTGCTGGAATCGTATCAGTTTTATTTACTGTAACAACGGTATCCTTTTTAGAGCAGCTCACAGTTGCCATTAGTAAGAACAATGCAATTAATACTTTACGCATAGGTTATGGGTTTGTGGGTACACAAAAAGCCGTTTCTTGAAAGACGGCCCGCAAATATATAGCATTTATCTTATCCCCTACGCTAGTACTCCAATCATTCCTACAGCGAGTCTAGTTGGCACCCTATCTGATGCAGTAAAATGACCTGTCAAATCCAATATCCCTTTGGCACTACCTCCACCTAACGCAATTGTCAGGGTGGTTCGTCAACCCAAAGACCTTTTCAACACTGATATAGGTAATATTTCTCCCTTAACCCAATCCTATTATACCCGTAGCCGATAAGTGGTATTGTATCCTACACATTGGTGGTCAATGTTATCATACCTAAGCGACTGGAACCATACAGATTGGTTTGTCCATCTTTGTTTGACAAATAGCAAACATATTCCTCTATTTAAATTTTATTACCAAAGTATCCGGCCTGCTATTATAATAACCTGTATCACTTAGAACCAGTTTTAATAAACTGTCATTTATTAGAGTTGCATCAATGAAGTTATTATATTCAGTAAAATTTTTGACAACATCGATTTCTCCATTACCATACATCTTTCTTACTTGAATCACATCCTCTGCAGTAGCTCCGGGAGCTATATAATTAACTCCAATAACAAATCGCTTTCCTTTTACGGAAATTCTTGCCAAACTAATATTCTCTACATCAAACATTTCAAAGCTATATATCTTCCATATACCCCACAATGCTATAATGACTAAAAATATGACTATAATTTTCTTCATTTTATAAAACTTTTACGGGTTGTGGACCTTATAATTCCTGACTTTGAGGCTATGAGCTTATACTGTATACAAAAAAACCGCCCCATAATGGAGCGGTCCTACAAAAACACAATAAATATCTCATTTACGCTTTCTTCAACCCCACCTTATGCCCACTCAAACCATAATACAAAATATACAAATAACAAGGCAGCATCACCACATAAGCAATATGCCTATCCGATCCCTTTGCAATCGCACCATAAATCAACGGCAAAATCGCACCACCACAAATCGCCATCACCATAAACGCCGCACCTATCTTAGTATACTTACCCGCCTTATTCATTGCCAGCGGCCATATACCAGGCCACATCAGTGCATGTGATAAACTAAGCAGAATAATGCAGATAATAGAAACCCAACCATGAGTTGCCAGCGCACCCACAGAGAGGACCAACGCCATTGACGCACAAATGATCAACGCAGTTTTTTGAGAAATCACTTTTGGAATCAGCACAATACCAGACAGGTAACCCACCGTCAGCGCAATAAGGCTGTAAATACCCAGGTTAGTCGCTACCATCTTTTCCAAACCACTGTATTCACCATACAATGCCAATGAATCAATCGCCAATACCTCCACACCCACATAAGCAAAAATACATACCACACCCAGCAACAAATGCGGCGGAATACCTTTCCTCACACCTGCTTCCTCAGCAACAGCTGTATCTTCTTCATCCGTATTGATCTCCGGCAGTTCCGACTTTCTCACCATAAAAGCAAGTGCCAGCAATACCACCGTCATCACCAGGTAAGGTACTACCACACGCTGTGCCAGCGCCTGCAGCTCTGCTTCTCTCGCAGCACCTGTCAGGGTATTGATCTTGGCAGACAATTCTGTGGCATCACTGAATAACAACTGTACCAATACGAAAATACCAATCATACCCGCTACCTTGTTGCAAATACCCATGATGCTGATACGCTGCGCCGCTTTTTCAATCGGTCCCAGGATGGTCACATACGGGTTAGAAGCCGCCTGCAGCAGTGTCAACCCAGTACCTTGTCCGAATAATCCCAACAGGAACAACGGAAAGCTACGGGTATAAGCAGCAGGAATAAAAATCAGGGAACCTACTGCCATGATGAGCAGCCCCAGGGACATCCCTTTTGTAAAACCAATCTTCTTCAGGATAGCAGATGACGGAATCGCCATCACCAGGTAAGAAATGTAGAAAGCAAAGGTGACGAAAAACACCTCGAAGTCTGATATCTCACAGGCCTGCTTCAAAAAAGGGATCAGCACGCTGTTCAACCAGGTCACAAATCCAAAAATGAAAAATAAAGTGCCTATGATTCCCATTGCTTTACCATAACTGGTCTGCTGCTGTGGTTGCATAGGTAAAGGCTCTTTAATAGATGTAGCGGAGTTCCCCATACTGCTGTTTTATATATTATTTAAACACTTTGATTGATATTTGCGAACATACTTAACAATTTCCGCATTTCATAATGAACAACGATAGTTTGGCCGTTGTTAATAGACGAATGCTAAATTTCCACGCTAAATGGATTAAAAAGTATGTTAATTCACCCCTTCCTTCGCTTTTTGCTAACTATCCAAGGAATTAGATAGATATTTTATACCATATTAGCTAAAACGTTTTTGCATCAGAAAAATAGGGATATTTTTCTTAAATATTTAGGAATTGTCAAAAAATAATTTATACATTTATCGCTGCAAAAATTACAGTAATTTAACACGTTAACACGTTTATGGGTCAACAAACAAAGCAAAGTACACATCCCTCTTTCTTTGTACTGATACTTGTATTTTTCTTCTGGGGTTTCGTTGCTGCCTCGAACAGCATATTTATCCCCTTCTGTAAAGCACATTTCCACTTGAATCAGCTGGAATCGCAGCTGATTGACTTCTCATTCTACGGTGCTTACTTTATCGGCTCCCTGGTGCTGTACTTCCTGTCGGCACTCAGAGGCGTTGATATTCTCAACAAGATCGGTTATCAGAAAGGTATCATCTACGGCCTCCTCATTTCTGTCGTAGGTGCTGTGGCGCTCATTGCCGCAGTGAACATCGGTAGCGGCATGGCAAACACTACCTATGCCTTTTATCTCATTCTGGGCGCATTCTTCATCGTCGCCCTCGGATTCTCCTTACAGCAGACCGCTGCCAACCCTTTTGCCATCCTCCTCGGGGATCCTGCAAAAGGTGCTCACCGTCTGAACCTGGCTGGTGGTATCAACTCTCTTGGTACTACCATCGGTCCACTCATCGTGAGTATCCTGCTTTTCGGTACTGCCAAAGGTTCGGCAAGCGCAGACACAGACATCAGTAAGATCAACACCCTTTACATCCTGCTGATCGTCCTGTTCCTCGTTGCTGCAGCCATCTTCTGGTTCTCTAAAATGCCAAAAGAAACTTCGGACGAGCCATTTGAGCAATCACCAAAGGCAAGTAAAACACTGGCCGCCATCACCGCATTATTCGTGCTCATTATGGTGGGCCTGGGCCGGGAAAATAAACTGCCTTTCTTCGTAATCGGTATCGTGGGTATCCTCGCTGTACTGTTCTTTGCGAAAATCGCTTCGCAAAAGGGTGCAGATCTCACCCTGCAGAAAGGCGGCGACGGCTGGGGTGCCATGAAATACCCGCAGCTGGTACTGGGCATGATCGCCATCTTCGTATATGTGGGCGTGGAAGTAACCATTGCCAGCAATATGGGTGGCCTGCTCGAAACAAAAGGCTTCCTCACTGAAAACGGTCTCACCACTGCCGAAATTGATCCTTATGTATCCCTCTTCTGGGGTAGTATGATGATCGGTCGCTGGACAGGTGCCATCTCCGTATTCAATGTGTCAGAAAAAATGCGTAAAATCCTGTGCGTAATCGTACCATTTTTCGCTTATGGCCTTGTATTGGGCGCTAACTACCTGAAAGGTACAGACGTGAGCGTATTGTACCCGTATGCAGGCATTCTGGTGATCCAGATCATAGGTTTCTTTGCTGGTCAGGACAAACCTGCCCAGACTCTTATGATCTTCGCCATACTCGGTATCGCAGCCAACGTAATTGGCCTGATGACGACCGGTTATATTTCTCTCTTCAGTTTCATCAGCGGCGGTTTATTCTGCTCCGTAATGTGGCCTTGTATCTTCGCACTTTCCATCGCTGGTCTGGGCAAGTACACTGCACAGGGATCTTCTTTCCTCATCCTGATGATCCTGGGCGGTTCCCTTATCCCTCCTGTACAGGGTGGTCTGGGAGACGATCCAAACATTGGTACGCATTATTCTTATATAATCCCAGTAATATGCTTTGCATATCTGGCATTCTTCGCATTCAGAGTTAAAACTATTTTAAAATCACAGGGAATCGATTATGAGTCAGCAATTAGCGGTGGGCATTGATATTGGAGGAACCAATACAAAGTTTGGCATAGTAGATCGCAGAGGTAATATTCTGTGTGATGGTCGTATGCTAACGAACCAACACGAAGACGTAGATGCATTCCTGGACGAACTACACGGACACCTTTCCGTACTGATCGAACAGGTAGGCGGGATCCAGAACATCAGGGGAATTGGTGTAGGAGCTCCTAACGGAAACTTTTATACCGGAAATATTGAGTACGCTCCAAACCTTCGCTGGAAGGGAGTAGTTCCATTGTCGAAATTGCTGGAAGCTAAATTCGGTGTACCTGCTGTTTTAACAAATGATGCAAATGCAGCTGCCCTGGGTGAATTTATGTACGGTGCGGCCAGAAGCATGAAAGACTTTATCGTTATTACCCTGGGTACAGGTGTAGGTAGCGGTATCGTTGCAAATGGTCAGCTGATCTATGGTCACGACGGTTTTGCCGGCGAACTGGGTCACTGTATCGTAATTCCGGGTGGTCGTTTCCACCCCGGCACCAAGGCACATGGCTCACTGGAAGCCTATGCTTCTGCTACAGGTGTGACCAATACTGCACTGGAATTCCTGGAAACACGCCCGGATACCAAAAGTCTGCTGCGTGATTTCAAAAAAGAAGAAGTAAATTCAAAGGTAATTTATGAAGCTGCCATGAAGGGCGATCCCCTGGCTATGGAAGTATATGAGTTCACCGGTAAGATCCTGGGTGAGGCATTGGCGAACTTCGTGATGTTCTCCAGCCCTGAAGCCATCGTACTGTTCGGTGGTCTTACCAAAGCCGGAGATCTGATCATGAAACCAGTTCGTGAGCATATGGAAAAGAACCTGCTGCCTATCTTCCAGAATAAGGTGAAGCTGGTATTCTCCGAACTGAAAGAAAGCGATGCTGCTATATTAGGTGCGAGCGCACTGGCATGGGAGATGAAAGATTAATACCAACATAAAGCACTTGTAATTTAAACATCATGCAAGATCGCAGACATTTTTTAAAAGCAGCGGCCCTCGGTGCCGCTGCTTTGTCTTTAGACGGAGTGAAGACTGCACACGCAGCCCCGTTTGTAAAAAAAGACAAAAGCACTAAGCCCATCGTATTATCTACCTGGGATTTTGGCCGTGCTGCCAACCTGGCCGCATGGGAAATTCTGAAGAAAGGTGGTCGCGCACTGGATGCAGTGGAAGCCGGTGTAAAAGTGCCGGAAGCTGATCCTAACAACCACACCGTAGGTTATAGCGGTTACCCTGACCGTGATGGCCGTGTGACACTGGATGCCTGTATCATGGATGAAAAAGGCAATTGTGGCTCCGTAGCTTCCCTGGAGCACATTGTACATGCTATCTCCGTAGCACGTGCTGTAATGGAAAAAACACCGCATGTAATGCTGGTGGGTGATGGTGCCCTGCAATTTGCACTGTCACAGGGTTTTAAAAAGGAAAACCTGCTCACTCCCGAGTCTGAAAAAGCATGGAGAGAGTGGCTGAAAAAATCCGAGTATAAACCCATTATGAACATCGAAAATTCCTCTTACGGCGAGGGTAATCATCCAACTACCTTCAATCCCCGCATGCTGCCTGGTAACCAGTACAACCACGATACCATCGGGTTGGTAGCCATCGATGCAAACGGAGATTTGTCTGGTGCATGTACTACCAGTGGTATGGCGTACAAACTACATGGCCGTGTGGGCGATTCCCCTATTATCGGCGCAGGTTTGTATGTAGACAATGAAATTGGTGCTGCTACTGCAACAGGTGTGGGTGAAGAAGTGATCCGCGTGGTAGGTAGTCACCTGGTAGTAGAGCTGATGCGTCAGGGTTATTCCCCCGAAAAGGCGTGTAAAGAAGCCGTAGAGCGCATTGTGAAGAAAGGCCCTGAGAGGTCCAAAGGGTTGCAGATCGGTTTCCTCGCAGTGAATAAAAAGGGAGAACACGGCGCGTATTGCATGCAGAAAGGTTTCAGCTATGCAGTACTTTCTGAGAAAGAAAATAACGTGCTGATTGACGGCAAAAGCTACTATAAATAAGAACATACCCGAATTGCATTTTATTATAATTGATAGGAAAAGAGGGCCTGCGGCCGGCTTTGAAAATCGAAAATGAGCATGATTACACTTGAAATATGTGCGGCTTCAGTAGCATCCTGTATCGCGGCGCAACAAGGTGGTGCAAAACGGATAGAACTGTGCGATAACCTGCTGGAAGGCGGTACTACGCCCAGCTATGCCACCATTGCACTGGCACGCGAAAAGGTGACTATCGACCTGTATCCCATTATCCGGCCCCGTGGTGGCGATTTCCTGTACGATGAACTGGAATATGCTACCATGCAGAAAGACATCCAGCTCTGTAAAGAACTGGGTTGTAATGGCGTGGTAATAGGGTTGCTCACCGCCGATGGCAAGGTAGACGTACCCCGTACCAAAGCACTGGTAGAACTGGCATGGCCCATGGGCGTCACTTTCCACAGGGCATTTGATATGACGGACGATCCCCTGCAGGCAATGGAAGATGTGATCAGTACCGGGTGTGAGCGTATCCTTACTTCCGGACAAAGGAATACTGCCATTGAAGGTGTGGACCTGCTAAAGACATTAGTCGAAAAAGCAGCAGGACGCATTGCCATCATGGTGGGCTCAGGGGTGAGGGCGAATAATATTGCTGCCCTGATTAAAGCAACCGGTGCTACAGAGTTTCATACAACTGCCAAAGGCTATAATGAGAGTAAAATGGTGTACAGAAATCCAAATGTGAGTATGGGCGGTATACCGGGTGTACCGGAGTACGGCATCTCTCAGACACAGGTGGAGGAAGTGAAAAAAATATTAGAATTAGCGAAATAACAAAAAAGGCTTTTGCAGTTGCAAAAGCCTTTTTTGTTTTGAATAACCCGATGATTATACCAGTATCATCTAATAATAACTGTTTTAGAGCTGGTGTATTTTCCTTTTACTACCCGCAAAACATAAGGACCTGGCTTTACTCCCTGCACCTGCAGGGTTTGTACCGGCTGGTCGTTCTTATAATTCCAATATTTTACTACAGCTCCCGTATAGAAATCATACAGTACATACTTTACTTCTGTGGTAGCACTGAGTTTCTTTACTTCTTCTTTTTCTTCAGAAGTTGTTACGACGAATGCGCTGGTAGTCGGGTTTGGCGTAGCAGAAACACGGAATGCACCCGGCTCACCACTGCCATCTCCACTACACTCCTTGTATTCCAGTTCAGTTTCAAACCAATCCTGCGATCCACAGGTAGTATTTTTAATATGTACCCCTGCAAGGTAGAATCCTGTGGCCCTATAGCCAAAAACATCCGGGGTGCCCGGATAATAATTAGAGATGGTTTGCAGCGTAGTGCCTGTCAGTGTTCTAAGTCGCGCTTCGTACTGGATAATACCAGAACTATTGGAAGGAGATACATCCATTATATTGCCTGTCATATTTGAGCAGAATTGACCATCATAACCATTTGAAGAGGTAAAATTCAGCCAGTCAATATAAGGTTTGCCCACAAATACACCCGCTGTTCTCAGGGTGCTTCTACCACATGGGGTGACAGCCACCACGCCAACGAATCCATCCACAACCTCAGTACCCACACTAATTGTTACACTTGTTCCGCTGGCAGCAGGTAAGGTTACAGGTGAGGATTGTCCGTTAATTTTGATAGAGGGATCTCCTGTGCTCCAGATGTATTGCGTAGCATCGTTATAAGGTGCAATGGCAAAAGTAGCAGAGGTATTAGCACACATTTCACTTTTGCTGGTGGTAAATGTAACCGGAGTCATAGCATTGTTCTCAGATCTTGTAATCGTGTAATCAACGGTTGAGGGACTCAGGCTGGTACAGGTTGGGTTGCTCACTGACAACCGGAGATTGGCATTTCCGGAAGGTGGGCAGGTAAATGTACCATAGTATATCCAGGAACCATTCGTTTGCTGTTCCTTGTGTCCGTTTGTCAGCGTCCATCCCGGTGTGTTATTAATAACGGTCCAGGTGCCATCTCCTGCCTGGGCAGCGCTGACAGGGTATGTGAAGGTGTAACTGGTAGCACCACAAGGGATAGACACGCCATAAGTACTGGTAAACCTGGTAGAGGCCAATGGAATTTCTTTCCTGATCTGCCCCGTAGTACCACTTGATGCCGTGCAGGCATAATAGGCGGTGACAGTAAATGGTACACTGCTGTTCACTTCCGGTACTTTAAATGAAACAGAATTGGCAGTAGTAACTACATTCGTTGGGTCAGCCGGACCAGTTATTCCAAAAGTAACACTACAATTGGTCGCGCCGCTGGCTGGGGTAAAAGTCACAGTCACTGTAGATCCGGCACAGGTACTTGCTGGCCCGGACAGGGTCTGCGCAATCAATTTTGTAAATGGGCTAAATATAATTAAGGCAAGTACGAAAATAAGTCTAATTTTCTTCATAGTTTAGGTTGATGGGATACTCAATTTGGGTTCCGGATATAAGTTCGGGTTATTCGCAGCACAATAATATACAATATTTCAATCATTGAGTAGTTTCTTCGCAGGGAAAATCAGTGCTTAGTCACCCCAAAAATAACTATTAAGTATACCTCCCTCATCAGTTCAATTCCGCCCCATTAATATCTTTTTCTCATTTTTCAATACAAATGCTACAAGCGTACCCGGTACATTTATGATTTTGGTCGTTTCTTCTTAAACAAACACAAAAATTCTATTACAGTAGCCAGATTTTTTTTAATTTTCGGTCTCGTTTTTAAACCGCATCTAATCCAAATTAACAATCATGACGCTAAATCATCAGGAAATTGAACTGATTGACAGTTTCGAACAAATAGCTGTGGATATATATCCTACCGCTAAAGACGGTTCCAAAGCAGTGGCACAGGAAATAGCAGCATTGATCAAAGCAAGACAGGCCGCTAACCAAAAGGTAGTATTAGGCCTGGCTACCGGCTCTACTCCAAAGTATCTTTATGCTGAACTTGTCCGCCTTCACAAAGAGGAGGGCCTGAGTTTCAAAAACGTGATCACTTTCAATCTGGATGAGTACTATCCAATTGAACCAGATGCTCTGCAGAGCTACAACAGGTTCATGAAGGAGCAGCTGTTCAACCACATTGACATTCAGGAAGGCAACTACCACATTCCAGATGGTACCGTTCCAAAGGAAAAAGTGAAAGAATTTGCAGCTGAATATGAAGCAAAAATTGAAGCTGCCGGTGGTATTGACCTGCAAATTCTCGGTATTGGTACCAATGGCCATATCGGGTTCAACGAGCCAGGATCTACCCTCAACTCTCACACCCGCCTCGTAACGCTGGACAACTCAACCAGAATGGCTAACGCATTCGAGTTTTCCAATATGAGCCTGGTACCCCGTCTCGCTATCACAATGGGTTTAAACACCATCTTCAAAGCGAAACGTGTAGTACTGCTGGCATGGGGTTCCCATAAATCAAAAATCGTTCAGCGCTCAGTAGAAGGTCACAGCACTGACCAGGTGCCAGCTTCCCTGCTGCAACAGCACCCTGACTGCAAATTCGTAATCGATGAGCAGGCAGCAGAAGATCTGACCCGTAACAAAGAGCCATGGCTGACTGGCGACTGCGAATGGACGCCAAAACTGCGTCGTAAAGCAGTAACCAACCTGGCCCTGAAGCTGAATAAGCCAATCCTGATGCTGACTGACAGGGATTACAATGAAAATGGCTTAAATGACCTGATCGTACAATACGGTTCTGCATACGAATTGAATATCGAAGAGTTCAACGGTCTTCGTGACACCATCACCGGATGGCCAGGTGGTAAGCCAGGTGCACAGTTGCCTAGCCACCCTGAACGCTCCGAGCCACTAAAAAAACGTGTGCTGATCTTCTCTCCACACCCTGATGATGACATCATCTCTATGGGTGGTACCTTCATCCGCCTGCACGAACAGGGTCATGATGTACACGTAGGTTACCAGACTTCCGGCAACATCGCCGTTACTGACGAGTTCGTACTGCGCTATATCGACTTTGCTGTAGGTTTTGAAGATATGTTCGGCATCGACCGTAGCAAGAGCTCACAGGTACTGGCAGATGCGAAAGCATTCCTTGGCAGCAAGAAGCCTTCCCAGAAGGATACCCCTGAAATCCGTGCGATCAAGGGCCTGATCCGTCGTGGTGAAGCAAAAGCTACCTGCCGCTATGTAGGTATTCCTGAAGAAAATATCCACTATAATAACCTGCCTTTCTACGAAACAGGCCTGATTGAGAAAGCACCTGCCAGCCAGGCTGATATCGATATCACCAAAGACCTGATCCGTCAGATTAAACCACACCAGATCTACTGTGCCGGTGACCTCGCGGATCCACATGGTACCCACAAAGTATGCCTGGAAATCATCTTCGCTGCGCTGGATCAGCTGAAACACGAAGAGTGGATGAAGGATTGTTGGGTATGGTTGTATAAAGGCGCATGGCAGGAATGGAAGATCAATGAGATCGAAATGGCAGTGCCAATGAGCCCTGACCAGGTAAGACAGAAACGCCTGGGTATCTTTATCCACCAGAGCCAGAAGGACGTAGTGCCATTCCAGGGTACTGATAGTCGTGAGTTCTGGGAAAGAGCAGAAGATCGTAATGCAGATACAGCGAACCTGTACGATCAGTTAGGTTTGCAGAAGTATGCAGCGATGGAAGCTTTTGTAAGGTATCATTTTATGTAAGTATTTGCTTGCTATACGAAAAGGGTGATTGGGCAACCAGTCACCCTTTTTTATTTTGTAAAGGTTTGTATTCTCCTCTCCTCCCAGTTTAATTTTGCGCATTTAAATATCAGAATGAAAATATTCTTTACATTTATAAACTAAATCTTGAATTCCCGAATACTTATTTTCCACGATTGTCATCCAAAAAAATTGTTACTACTATGAGACTGCTCCTCGCCAGCAGATCCGCCGCTTACCTGGCCCTATTCCGTGCTATCGTATCAAACAGGTTACCCAGCCAACGGCGCTACCTCTTCTATGACCCATACGCCAGATATTTTCTGCCACCAGGCCTCCGTACGGTTGCTAACCTTTCCGCCATCCCCGGCATCAACTTCATTATCGGCAAAATACTGGATAACCGTTTCGCTGGCGCCTTCACCTCCTGCCTGGCCCGAACGCGGCTCATCGATGTCATGATGCAGGAAACCATTCACGACTTCGGTATCAATCAGCTCATCCTCTTTGGTGCAGGCTACGACTGCCGCATTCACCGCCTCGATTTCAAAACCAAAGTTCAATTCGTTGAAATTGACCACCCTGACATACAGGACGCTAAAAGAGAAGTACTCGAACACCTGAAAATCAAACCCACTGAACTTATCGACTACATTTCCGTAGATTTCCTCCATCAACAGCTGGAAACCACCGTACCACACTACCTGCTCAAAGATCATTACAAGACATTGATCGTCTGGGAAGGGGTGACCAATTCACTCACCATTCCCATTGCCGATAAGCTCTTCCAATATTTCAGTAAATTTACCAGCGGCACCAGGATCATTTTCATCTATGTCGATGAAAAAGTCCTTACCCATACCCAATCTTTCTTAGGCACAGCTATTTCTCCCAAAGAACTGCACCAGGAATACTGGAACTTTGGAATGGCCCCCTCCAAAATGAAACAATTCCTTGCAGGCTATAATATGGAACTGCTGTATGACGTTGATGTTGATACCTACAGGCAGGCCTGCTTTGGCAAAAGCGCCGGCAAAATAAACAGATTGGAATATTACCGGGTAGTAATGGCCATTGTAAAATAATGTTATGCATATACACATCTTCATGCACGTGCCCTTTGAAGGGCCGGGATGCATCATTGACTGGACGAATGCCAGCACCCACGAAGTTACCTACACACACTGGTACAACCACCCCATTCCACCGGATGTAACAGGTTTTGATTTTCTCATTGTAATGGGCGGGCCGATGGGGGTGCATGATGAAAGCGAATATCCCTGGCTGGCGGTAGAAAAAGCCATTATCAGGCAAGCGATTCAGGACAATAAGCCGGTACTTGGTATCTGCCTGGGGGCACAACTCATAGCACATGTATTGGGTGCAAATGTGTATGCTAATGATCAGCGGGAAATAGGCTGGTACCCGGTTCAATTCAGCCCGTCTTCACCTGTCAAAGCCCTGCCACAGGAAGCAATGGTCTTTCACTGGCATGGAGATACCTTTGATTTGCCGGCAGGTGCTGCCGGGTTTGCGGCTTCGGCAGCCACACCGAATCAGGCGTTTGTATATAAGGATAAAGTGATTGCATTGCAATTTCATTTTGAAGTGACGCAGGAGAGTCTGGAAAGTATGCTGCATCATGGAGAAGAGGAACTGGTAGCAGCGCCGTATGTGCAGGATAAGGTACTGATACAGGATCTGGCAGAATTTATTCCGGAGAATAATGAGCTGATGTATGAAGTGCTGGATTATCTGACTGCCCGCCCCCGTTAATTCCGTATTTTTGCAATCATGGAAAAGTACGATATCCTGATTGTTGGCGCCGGACCCATTGGACTGGCATGTGGACTAGCAGCACAAAAAGCCGGATTAACCTACCTCATCGTGGAAAAAGGCTGCCTAACCAACTCACTCTATAACTACCCGCTCTATATGACCTTCTTCTCGACCTCTGAGAGACTGGAAATAGGAGGCATTCCGTGGGTATCCATCAGTGCCAAACCAATGCGCCCTGAGGCCCTGGAATATTACCGCCGGGTAACAGTGTCAAACAAACTGCATGTACGCCTGTTCGAGCAGGTGGAAAGTATTACTCCTGGTTATAGTAAAGTCGCTTCTTCGGCTGATGTGGAAAGTATCACTTCCGGTTATACTATCAAAACCAGTAAAGCCACTTATACCGCTGATAATGTCATCATCGCCACCGGCTTTTATGACATCCCGAATATGCTGAATATTCCCGGCGAAGACCTCCCGAAAGTCACACACTATTATAAAGACCCGCACTTCTATGCTACGCAGAAAGTACTAGTTGTAGGAGCTAATAACTCCTCTGTAGATGCCGCGCTGGAAACCTATCGCAAAGGTGCAGATGTAACCATGGTGATCAGGGAAGGTGAGATAGGTAAACGCGTGAAATACTGGGTAAAACCAGATATAGAAAACCGTATTGCAGAAGGGTCCATCAAGGTATATTTTCATTCTAACCTGAAAGCTATCAGGGAAAGGGAAGTCGATATCCTCACTCCTGATGGTATGGTGACGATTGAGAATGATTATGTACTCGCACTGACCGGGTACCAGCCGAATTTCAGTTTCCTGGAAAAAGCAGGTATACAGTTGTCAAATGATGAGAAACGGCATCCGAAATATAACCCGGAAACAATGGAAACGAATATGCCGGGGATGTACCTGGCGGGTGTGGTGTGTGGGGGAATGGATACGGCTGTGTGGTTTATTGAGAATTCAAGAGATCATGCGGATAAGATTATTGGAGATATTTTACGAAAGAAATAACGTCCCGCTTCGCGAGACGTTATTTTTTTCGGGGCGGAGTTGCGGCTGACGCCGCGGTTTACGGCGCGGATTTCCAGCTTACGGCGCGGAGTTGCGGCTCACACCCCGATCCTTAAATTATATTTACTTCTCTTTCGAGTAATACACCGAATTTCTCTTCTACACTATCCAATACCTTCTGCGATAAATCATAAATCTCCCCTCCTTTCGCTCCCCCATAATTCACCAACACCAGCGCCTGCTTTGCATGCACCCCGGCATCCCCTTCTCTATACCCCTTCCATCCACACTGCTCTATCAGCCACCCCGCTGCCAGCTTAAACTGCCCGCCATCCACCGGGTAGGCCACCACATTTGGATACGCCTCTTTAATCCGCTCATAATCACCGGCAGGCACAGTCGGATTCTTAAAGAAACTCCCCGCATTCCCAATCTTTGCCGGATCCGGCAACTTCGAAGACCTGATATTAATCACCGCCTGACTAATCGCCTGTATACTCAAATCCTGCACCCCCATTTCTTTCAATTCCACCTCTATCGCCCCATAACTGGTATTAAACTGAGGACGCTTACTTAACCTGTACGTCACCGACAGGATCGCAAACTGCCCCTTGTATTTATGCTTAAACACACTTTCCCGGTACCCAAACTGGCACTCTTCTTTCGTAAATGTCACCACCTCCCCTTCTTCCAGGTGCAAAGCCTCCAGCGAATGAAAGGTATCCTTAATCTCCACCCCATACGCCCCGATATTCTGCATTGGACTCGCCCCCACATTGCCCGGTATCAAAGACAGGTTCTCTAACCCCGCCCGGTTATGCTTAATATTCTCCATAACAAACCCATGCCAGTTCTCCCCGGCACCAGCTTTCACATATACATACCCGTCATCCTCCCCTACTACGGCTATCCCCTTCATCTCATTCTTTAATATCACCCCATCAAAATCCTTTGTAAAGAGCACATTACTCCCGCCCCCCAATATCATATGGGGCAAGGCTTTCAACTGCGGGGCACTCAGCAGCTCCCGCAACTCATCAGCAGAAGAAAAAGCAGCAAAGTACCTGGACTGAGCAGCTATGCCAAACGTATTATAAGGCCGGAGCAAAACATTTTCAGAAATCAGCATATGGTCGTAAATTTATAAACACACATTACTGACAAAGATAACAAAAGCATGTCTCAAACAGCCGTTGTAATAGGAGGTACCGGGTTGACCGGTAGGAACCTGGTCACCCTGCTCCTGCACGATGATCGCTTTAATAAAGTAAAGGTGTTGCTGCGCACGCCCAGCCTGAAACAGCGCCCCGGCCTGGAACCCATCATTGTTGACTTCAACGACGAAGAAGGGCTGGCGCAGGCACTCACCGGCGATGCCCTCTTTTGCTGTATTGGCACCACCATCCGCCAGGCAGGCAGCAGGGAAAAATTCAGGGAGGTAGATTTTAACATCCCCGTACGCTGTGCAACTATTGCCCGCAGGCAGGGGATCAAACAATTCCTGCTTATGTCCAGTATAGGCGCCTCCGCTATCTCCCGCAATTTCTACCTGCGAACTAAGGGGGAAACGGAAAATGCCGTGATGGCACTGGCTTTCCCCGGCTACCACATCTTTCGTCCTTCTGTTCTGGTAGGACTCAGGAAGGATTTCAGGCTGGGAGAATGGTTTGGTTACATCATCACGGGGTTATTCTATTTTTTCTTACTGGGAAAATGGAAGAAATACCGGCCTATCAAAGCCAGCAATGTAGCGCATGGTATGATCTATGCCGCGGTGAATAAGCCGGATGGCGCGCATATTTATGAGTCAGATAAAATCAGGGAAATGGCGGAATGGGAGAAAGAACGGCTTGTAAGGTTGAATGGGCAATAATAACTAATAGGTACTACAGAACTGATTGATAACACGCTCCTGAAATGATTTAATGGGCAATAACTCAATAAACACTACACGTAATCCACATCAGGCACTATAAACACACTCCTGAACTGCTTCTCCGCCAATAACTTTATAAAATGCTCCCTGAGCAACTGTTTCGTTTGTGCAATCACTTTAGTATCCCTGGGCAACTTAATCATCATCTCCTGCAAATAATAATTCCTCACCCTGCCCACCAACGGCGCTGCAGGCCCTACCAAATGCGGCCCGATATGTGGCCTGAGCCAGTTCGCCAGCACCTGCGCAGCCTGCTCCACCACCTTCTGATCTTTATGTTTCAATGTCAGCTTCAGCAACCGGAAAAACGGCGGATACCCAAAGTTCTGCCGCTCTGCAATCTCTGCTGCATACATCGCCTTATAATCATGTATCGTTACAAAATGTAAAATCGGGTGCTGCGTCCGGTAAGCCTGTATTAACACCTTCCCCTTTCCATGCTTACGCCCCGCCCGTCCGCTCACCTGCTCCATCAGCTGAAACGCCCTTTCATTCACCCTGAAATCAGGATAATTCAACAGGTTATCCGCACTCAGAATCCCCACCAAATCCACATTCTCAAAATCCAGCCCCTTCACCACCATCTGCGTACCCACAAGAATATCAATCTCCTGGTCTTCCAGCAACCGGATCATCTTATTATGACTATCCTTGTTCCGCACCGCATCCACATCCATACGGGCAATGCGCGCTTTCGGAAACAATTCCTGCAAATCATTTTCTATCTTCTCCGTTCCAAAACTCTTTGGTATCAGCGACTGACTTCCACAAGCAGCACAGGTATGTACATAGGGATAACGGGTGCCACAATAGTGACAATGCAACTGATCCTGGTACCTGTGATAAGTAAGCGATACATCACAGTTCTTACAAGTCGGAATCCAGCCACAGGTAGTACACATCAGGAAAGGTGCATACCCCCTCCTGTTCTGGAACAGGATCACCTGTTTACCTTTTGCCACAGTGGCATGAATCGCTTCTGTGAGTTGTGGAGAAAAGTTCTCCTGCATCCGTTTTTCGGCCTGCACTTTCTTCACATCCACAATCTCAATCTCCGGCATTTCCAATCCGCCAAAGCGTTCGCTCAGTTCCACCAGTCCATACTTTCCCTGTGTGGCATTAAAGTACGATTCCAGCGAGGGTGTGGCAGAGCCCAGTAAAACCTTGGCCTTAAACAAACCGGCATAATAAATAGCCGCATCCCTGGCATGATAGCGTGGCGCCGGATCCTGTTGCTTATAAGAGGCATCATGCTCTTCATCGAGTATGATCAATCCCAGCTCACGAAAAGGCAGCAACAGGCTGGAACGCGCGCCCAGCAGTATGCGCAGCTCTCCGCTCTTTACCTTATGCCATATTTCCACCCGCTCATTGTTATTAAAACGGGAGTGATAAATACCAATTTTATTCCCAAAATGTTTTTGCAGGCGGCGTACAATCTGCGCTGTCAACGCAATTTCCGGCAGCAGGTACAGCACCTGTTTGCCACTGGCAATATATTCCTCAATCAGCTTGATGTACAACTGGGTCTTACCGCTGGAAGTCACGCCATGCAATAAAGTAACCGGTTTCTGTTCAAAGCACGTTCTTACGTCCTGCAAGGCTTTATCCTGTGCAGGGCTGAGGGTGAAGTCAATCTGTACATCTACCTTGCCCCCACCGGGCACACGGTCTACTATTCTCTTTTCAATCCACACGATCTCCTTATCTACAAGACCTTTCAGTTGCGCAGCAGATGCGCCGGATTTTTTGAGCAATTCACTTTGCAGCACACTCCCCTGCGTTTTCACCAGGTGCAGGTAGGCCAGCAGCAATTCCATTTGTTTGGGTGCCTTGCCCAGTGTATTGAAAAGGTTGGCCAGTTCTTCCTCAGCCTCGTAGCGGGCATGGAGCTGTACATAGCTTTCCTTCTTTTCTTTGTATACTTCTTTCAGCTCTTCATAGACCAGCAGTACCTGCTTTTCGATCAGTTTTTTGATCACAGAGTATACTTCAGACTTGTCGAGAATGAGCTGTACTTCTTCAATGCGGAGTTCCTTACGGATGTGCAGTGCTTCTGCAATCATGTATTCATCATCATCCAGGGCGGTGAAATCATCGCCATAGGCATCGTTGAGCAGTAATACCGTTTCGCTGGAGAGTTTGAGGTGTGCAGGCAGGGCGGCATTGAGCACTTCCCCTTCACTACACATATAGTAAGCCGCCAGCCATTCCCAAAAGGAAAGCTGGGTAGGATATACCACCGGATCTTTGTCCAGCAGGTCCAGTAGTGGTTTGGTTTTGTAGTCGGGTGGCGCGAGTTCGTGCAGCGCCTTTACAATACCGGCATACTTCTTTTGCCGGCCCAGCTGTACAGCCACGCGGCTGCCCACTTTTACGCTGTCCAGCATATGATCGGGCACTGAATAAGTGTAATTCTTAGGCAGTGCCAAGGGAAGTATGACCTCGGCAAATATCATCGGTAACTTAACAATTCTTTTTCCATGATATCAAACACCTGTTGTTTCAGTGCCGGCAGATCGTCCATGGTCATGCCATCTACTTTTACAGGTGGCAGGTAAACGATGCGGCAACGGCCAGGGTTTAGTTTCAGAACTTTGGAGCCAGGCAAACGGTCCTTACAATCCAGGTACAATACAGGTTGCAGGGGGGTCTGTGTTTCGATGGCTATGCGAAAAGCCCCGTTGTGAAAAGGAGTAAGGGGTTTGGAAGTATCGTTGGTGGTGCCTTCAGGAAAGATGAGGATAGATACTCCCTCCCTGATGGTGGCAATGAGTTCGCGCACGCTCCGGGAGCGGGCTTTGGCTTCAGAACGGTCTACAGGTACAACAGCATGTTTGTAAATAAACCCGAAAAGGGGAATTTTCTGCATTTCGATTTTGCCCAGCGGGCGGAAAGGGAGACGCATCACACCTACGGCCAGGGCGGCATCCAGGTAGGTGCTGTGGTTTACGACATAGATGAAAGGAGTTTTGTCTTTGCGATCGTATTTATAAATTCTTTTAACCAGGATTCCTACTGCAGGAAACCAGGTATGTGACCAGAACCACAGGAAATAGTAGATGATATTTCCGCCTTTGATTCTACCAAAAAAGGAGGCAAGGAAGATAAATGGAAGTATGAGTAACATGACCCCTACAAAGATGATCGCGGCATACAAAATATACACCCACCGGATTGGTTTTAGCAAAAGCTTCATGATAAATGCCTGTCTGTTTTTAGTCACATGCGAGCCTGAAAATTACAGTTAATTGCGTTAAGATGGAGAATTATTATTTTATAATAGTATTTGCGGATGGCAGTCAGACTGCTTCCGTTACGCATATAACCAAATGATAATCAATGGCAATCACATTGCCATTCTGTATCGAGATCTATACAGGTCACTACGCGGGTTTCTCCGCTGCAGGGAGCGAATACGATGCGCAGGTGCTGACCGTCGTCCGAGTATCCTTCCAGTGCATAGGTAGGACAAGGCAGATCGCGTGGATTTGACTTTTCGGTGTTGATTTGCCCGGTTTCCAGGATCTCCGCTACTTCAGCTTCGGTGATGTGCCGGCAATCCATTCGGCACCGGGCATGTTTAGTGTAGGTAAGGCGTGCATGCCTGTCAAGATTTGACGGGTCATTGACCGGGTTGGGTAATGTTCGCTCCACGGTTCCTGTGCCTTTTACCTGCGGGCGGTGCAAAGGACCTTTCCACCATTGTTGCTGCCATGCCAAAAGTAGCAGTAGCGCTAACAACAACATTGGAATATACTTACCTTTTGATCTCATAGTGTCTCACAGATTGCTGAAAGATTGCATCTTGGAAAGGCAAGCTATACATTTTTGACAATATAACCCTAAAAATTCCCCTTCTCCAACTCTCATAAAAAGGAATTACCTTTGCGGGTTCGGTAGCAGGCCATTCCGGCTCCTACCCTTAGCGGACAAAGTAATTGAAACGATGACAACAGCGAAAACAGTAGCTTTCCATACACTCGGCTGTAAGCTGAACTTCTCCGAGACCTCTTCCCTGAGCAGGTTGCTGGAGCAGGATGGCTTTGTGAAAACAGATTTTGAGGGGCAGGCAGATGTGTATGTGATCAATACCTGCTCTGTGACAGACAATGCCGACAAGGAATGCCGTCACCTGGTACGCCGCATCCAGCGCCGGGCGCCGGAAAGCAGGGTGGTGATCACCGGGTGTTATGCGCAGCTCAAGCCCAAAGAAATTGCTGAGATCGAAGGAGTAGACCTCGTACTGGGAGCTGCTGAAAAGTTCAACCTGGTTGAGCACCTGAAGAACCTGACCAAAGGAGACAGCGCAAAGATCTATAGCTGTGACATTGAGCAGGTGAATACTTTCCATGCTTCTTATTCCATGAACGACCGTACCCGCACCTTTCTGAAGGTACAGGATGGTTGTGACTATACCTGTTCATTCTGTACCATTCCTATGGCACGGGGTAAGAGCCGTAGTGATTCTATTACCAACGTAATGGAACAGGTACGGCAGATTGCGGAGAGTGATGTGCGCGAAATCGTGCTGACCGGTATTAACCTGGGGGATTTTGGGAAGGGACTGCAGGGTGGTAAGAAGAGAGAAGAGACTTTTTATGAACTGATACAGGAGCTGGACAAGGTAGAGGGCATCGACCGTTATCGTATTTCTTCTATTGAGCCGAACCTGCTGAACAACGAGATCATTGAGTTCGTGGCGAACAGTCAGCGGTTTATGCCACACTTCCATATTCCATTGCAGAGCGGCAGCAATGATGTACTGGGTGCTATGCGTCGCCGTTATCGCAGGGAGCTGTATGCAGAAAAGGTAGCGCTGATCAAACAGTTCATGCCGCATTGTAGTATAGGGGTTGACGTGATAGTGGGTTTTCCCGGTGAAACGGATGCACATTTCCAGGAGACGTATGACTTTTTGCATGGCCTGGATGTATCTTATTTTCATGTGTTCACCTATTCGGAAAGAGCGAATACGGCAGCGCTGGAAATCCAGCCAGTAGTGCCTGTGCACGTGCGGAACGAGCGGAATAAGATACTGCGTAACCTGAGTCATAAGAAGGCACAATACTTTGCGGAGCAGCATGTGGGTGAGACAAGAAAAGTGTTGTTTGAAAAATACCATAAGGATGGTATGATGGAAGGATATAGTGATAATTATATCACAATGACAGGGCCGGTAAGACAA
>NZ_JBCNKH010000048.1:0-51535 GCF_039596135.1 Chitinophaga sp. | reverse complement strand
TAAAAAGTCCCCTTCAATTTCCAATCCACATAAGACCTCAACCCCACACCCTGGTGCGTAAAAGCAATATGATTCCAACCCGTACCCATCCCTAACTTATAAGACACGCCTACACCAGCAGAACCATTTTTGTGAAACTTATATCCCACCTGTCCGGCAATATCCGTAGTAGTAGGATAATAAGACGTATTCTTCTGGAATTGCAGGTTGCCACCAAACTCCAACCGCTGTAGAAAACTCTTTGTCTTCATCGGGTTGGGTTTGAAATCAGGCATATCTCCCGCGTTATCTAAATTGGAATATTTATCCTTCAACTCATTCAACTGCGACTTTGCCTGCGCCATCTGCTGACTCACCGCCTGCTGCGCACTGGGATCATTCCCCAACCGCTGGGAGATAATTGACTCCACCTGGCTACGGGTCTGTAAGCCGGACAAACTGGCCGTACTGGAACTGCTGGCTCCAATCAGGTTGAACAAACTCGCATATTGTGAATGTTGTGTTATAAAATTATTATATGCAGGTAAGGTTTTCAGCAGTTTCACTGCCTTCTCCTCCGCTTTTTTTCTATCTGATAAGGTAGCCTTGTATTCATTGAGCTGCTGCCCATAATAATAAGCCTCTTTATTCAGGTTTGTCAGATCCTTGCCAAAACCCGTATAATTCGCCAGTTGCTGCTTTAATAACTGCCTTTGCTCCCGCAGGTAAGCCTTCACCTGCTCCGCCTGTTGCAGGCTATTTTGCAGGTTATCTACGCTCTGCGTAGCGCTCGCCAGTTTACTGCTACCCGCCCCCAATACATTATTCGACCCCTGCAGGAATTTCAACGAATTCTGCAATGTATCCATATAAGCCCCCCCGGCATTTGAGGTAATGCCACTCACCTTCCTTCCTAAACCGGCCTTCATGTTGTTGAGACTATCTATCGACTGGGAAAATATTCTTTTTGCGGCTGTCGAATCCACTTTCATCAGCTTCGCCTGCATTCTTTTTTCCTGACGTGCAAAGCGGTCCAGGGCCTGCGCTGTTCGCTTATCTACCTGCGCTTCGACGTGTGCTGATTTGCGTTTTACCTGGTTCAGGTACCTGTCAGGCAGGGTGATAATACTATCTTTTCTAAGGGTAGAATCGCTGGCCGGATTATTGAACAATGCAGCGAATGTAGCAAGTAAAAATAAATTCATAGTTGTATAGGAAAAGGTTTACAAACTTGTATAGCAAAAGTATTGCTATAAATGCAAGGCGAATATAACACCTTAGTACTAAATACGAATGCCCTCCCTACTACCAAAGATAGTAAAGAGGGCATTCACAAATAAAATTATTTATATATTCCTCTTCTTCAACTCCTGCACCGCATAATCGCAGGCCCTTGCCGTCAGCGCCATATACGTAATAGAAGGATTCTGGCAAGCCGACGAAGCCATACAAGCCCCATCTGTAATAAACACATTTTTTGCTGCATGCACCTGGTTGTACCCATTTAAGACAGATGTCTTTGGATCGCGCCCCATACGGGCAGTGCCCATTTCATGAATACAATGCCCCGGAGGCGGCATCTCATCGGCCGATTGTATGTTTTTCATCCCCACTGCTTCCAGCATTTCCACCGCACTCGCCACCATATCTTTCCGCATGGCCAGTTCATTTGCCTTGAATTCACAATCAATATCGAGGGTAGGCAATCCGTATTTATCTTTCTTGTCTTTATTCAGGGTCACCTTGTTTTCATAATAAGGCAAATGCTCCCCCCAGGCCCAGAAACCCATCGTCCACTTACCGGGTTCACTCAATGAATTTTTCAATGACGCTCCTACTCCATCTAAGAAACCTGGTCTGTCACGCCCCGCACCACCCTGATAACCGAAACCACGTACATAGTCTGAACGCTTCGTTGCTTCACTGATATTTCTGAAACGGGGAATATAAACGCCACTGGGTCTACGCCCCGCATTGTAATACTGATCTTCGAAACCATCAAACTCGCCACCTGCTCCCAGTCCATAATGGTGGTCCATCAGGTTATGCCCTACCTGCTCACTGTCATTGCCAAAGCCATTGGGAAACCGCCTGGATACAGAGTTCAATAATATACTGGCGGTACCTAACGTAGAAGCATTTAAAAATATTACTGGCGCATAGTATTCTGTCGTTTGCATGGTATGCGCATCTAACACTCTTACGCCTGTTGCTTTGCCTAATGTGTCATCATACATCACTTCCAGTACGATTGAATCAGGACGCAGCGTCAGATTGCCTGTTTTGGCAGCGGCAGGTAATGTGACCCCATTGCTGGAAAAATACCCCGTAAAAGGGCATCCTCTTGCACACAAATTACGATACTGGCATTGCCTGCCGTTATGCATTTCAGTAGCATGTGCCGCACGACCTATTGTGAGTATCCTGTCGTTGAATTTCTTTTTGAATTGCTCACGTGCGTGTTTTTCCAGGCAGTTTAGCTCCATTGCCTTCAGGAACTTCCCGTCCGGCAATTGCGGCAGCCCTTCTGCCTGGCCGCTGACACCGACGAAGGTTTCAACATAATCATACCAGGGGGCTATATCCTTATAGCGAATAGGCCAGTCTACCCCATGCCCGTCTTTGGCATTCGCCTCGAAGTCTATATCACTCCACCGATACACCTGCCTGCCCCACATGAGTGAGCGGCCGCCTACGTGATAACCACGCAGCCAATTGAACGGCTTTACCTGGTTGTATGGATTTTCTATGTCATTGACCCAGTACTGTTGCGTTGCTTCGTCAAATGCGTAGCACTGACTCTGGATGGGATAATCTGCACGAACGGCCTGGGTATTATTCAGGCGATGCGGAAACTCCCACGGGGCTTTGGTAGCGGTTGTATAATCTTTGATATGCTCTACGTTGTTGCCTCTTTCCAGTACAATGGTCTTGAGTCCTTTTTCACACAGCTCCTTCGCTGCCCAACCGCCGCTGATACCAGACCCTACTACAATCGCGTCGTAGGTATTTTCTTTGGTGGCTCTAAGGTTGAGGTTCATATGGGTTCATTTAAAAAAGGCTGACTTTTTGGAGTCAGCCTTTCTATGTTTTAGATATTGCCTTTCTTCAGTTCCTTGTACATGTAGTCGACTGCACGTGCAGTGAGCGCCATATACGTGAGCGAGGGGTTCACACAGGCTGCCGATGTCATACACGCACCGTCTGTTACGAATACATTCTTCACGGCATGCATCTGGTTATAACCATTCAGGACAGACGTTTTAGGATCACGGCCCATGCGTGCGGTACCCATTTCATGGATGGCCATACCAGGGTAAGAACCGTTGTCATAAGTCCTGATATCTTTCATACCAGCTGCTTCCAACATTTCCGCCGCATCGTTCATCATGTCTACGCGCATCTTCTTTTCATTTTCCTTGAACTCTGCGTCGAATTTCAGTACCGGCTGTCCCCAATCGTCTTTTACAGAGGTATCGAGGGTTACCTGGTTGGATTCGTAAGGCAGACATTCGCCAAAACCGCCCAGGCCTATTGACCATTTACCCGGTTCTGAGAGCATGTTTTTGAAGTCTTTACCTACACCCAGTTCTGCTACACCACGTGCCCAACCTTCGCGGCTGGCGCCACCCTGGTAACCAAAGCCACGCAGGTAGTCACGCTTGTCGCTGCCAATGTTGCGATAACGGGGAATATAGATACCGTTTGCACGGCGGCCAAAGTAATATTTATCGTCAAAGCCTTCGGCCCTGCCGGATGCACCGGTGCGGAAATGGTGATCCATCAGGTATTTACCAAGTACGCCACTGTCATTGCCCAGGCCATTCGGGAAACGGCTGGAGGTAGAGTTCAGCAATACAAAGGTGGTGCCCAGGGTAGAACCATTTACAAAGATGACTTTTGCATAGTATTCTGTCATCTGTTTGGTATGTGTATCGATCACACGTACACCGGTTGCTTTGCCCTGCTTTTCGTCGTAAATGATGGAGTTCACAATGCTATCCGGACGTAAGGTCAGATTGCCGGTAGCCACAGCTGCAGGCAGTGTGGAAGACTGTGTGCTGAAGTAGGCGCCAAACGGGCATCCACGGCTACACAGGTTACGGTACTGGCAATTGGTACGACCAGGCAATGGTTTGGTGATGTTTGCCACACGCCCCATGGTCATAATACGGCCTTTGAAACTGGCTTCAATGCGTTTTTTTACTTCCTTCTCTACACAGTTCATTTCCATTGCCGGCATAAACTGGCCGTCTGGCAGTTGCGGCAACCCTTCGGCCTGGCCGCTGATGCCCGCGAATTTTTCTACATAATCGTACCAGGGTGCTATATCCTTGTAACGGATGGGCCAGTCCACCGCAATACCATCTTTGAGGTTGGCTTCAAAATCGATATCGCTCCAGCGGTAAGACTGACGGCCCCACATAATGGATTTACCACCTACAATGTCAGGACGGAACCAGTCAAAACGCTTTACCTCGTTGTAAGGTGATTTGGAATCATTGAGCCAGAAGCGCTCATTGTATTCACTATATGGATAGTCACGGCTTAACTTAGGATGTGTTTCTTTCTGTTCAGCAGTGATTTTGCCACGGTGTGGGAACTCCCAGGGAGCCTTGGTGGCGGTATCGTAATCTTTAACGTGTTCTAATTTTTTGCCCCTGTCCAGCATGAGCACTTTGAGACCTTTTTCTGTCATTTCCTTGGCAGCCCAGCCACCACTTACGCCAGAGCCGATCACGATGGCATCATACGTGTTCTGCTCCTGAGCCTTAGTATTCAGATTCATGGAATTTCTACTTGAGTGAATGAATTAATGTGCGCGAACGAGTCTTATCTATTTAACGTCGAATTACTACATAGCCCAGGCTTTCTCGCCTTTGGCATAAGGTATACAACCTTCGTATTTGCCTGGTACCGGTACGTAGCGGAGGGCTTTGGTAGCGCCGGGTTCGGAGGTGAAATAACCGGTGAGGGTCAGTTCTTTCAGGATCTGGAAATAGTGCGCGGGATCCTTTTCGTTTTTGTGCTCACGTTTATTATAAGCTACACGTTCCTTGTCTATATCCGTCAGAATCGTTGTTTTCTCTTCTGCGGTCAGGTCTACGAATGGCTTTTTGAATTGCTTTTGTGCTGCATCGTCGATCTTTTTCAAACCATCCAATACCAGTTGCTGGTCTTCCGGTTTGTAGCAGTCATTCAGCATGAGGGCAATAAACTCGTCTACTTTGGCAGCCTTAGCACCAGGCGTATCGGTTTCCGGAATGATGGTTTCTACGATTTCGGCCAGCATCTTTTTAGTCTCAGGCGCCTGCAATGCATAATTGTCAGGGCCTTTTGGATTACAGCCTTCCAGGGCTGACAACGTGGACGCGGAAATTGCCGACCCTAAGAGAATGGCAACGTTCCGAATGGCTTCTCTTCTGTTCATAATAGTAAATTGATTTGACCTTTAGCCTCAAGTTTCGAAAAAAAACTGACTTTTCATAGAAAAAATAAATGAACGGAAGGAAAAGTTACAAAAAGAAAGGGGGGTATGAAAGCAAAAAGCGCTCCTGCCGGCGGCAGGAGCGCTTTTTATGGAAGCAATGAATTTCTTACATAATATATTGGCCTTTGTTGTCTACCAGGACAACCGGAAGGCGATGGTGCTCTTCAAAATAATCATAAGCGGTTTTCAGGTCTGCCCAGAACTTTGTCGACGTTTTATCATCCGGGTTCAGCTTTACCCCCTGCAGGTATTCCATGGAGCGGGTACGACCGAATTTAACCGGGAATACGTGTACGGGAATGAAGTCCTGCCCGGCGTTCTTGGCATTTACTGCCAGGATGTATACCTCCTCGATAAATTCGTCGGTGAGCGGAATACAGCCGATGGTCAGGCAACTACCATGGATATAAATCTCATTGCCAGGCTTCTTCTGATCGCTGAGGATCTTGTCGGAGAAGTTGGGATAATTGATGCCCAGTGACAGGTGGTAGTTACTATTCGGATTGAAGTCATTGATATAATAGAAACCTTCCGGTACCTGCTGGTCTCCTTCCTTGCGTTTAGGGCCCATTTTGCCTGACAGGGTACATACCCGGTAAGATTTAAACAGGCGGAAAGTGTCGGTAGCCTTGTTTTTCACCCAGATTTCCAGTTCACTATCCAGTTTGAACGAGCGCAGGAAGATGTACTTAGCCGGGTACTCCAGGCCTTTCTTTTCAAATTCCTTCTTTAACTGCTCCTCCTTATCCCTGTAGGCTACGCCTACTTTCGGGAACATCTTCTGGTTGTCCAGGAATGACTGCTGCTGGGCAAACACTTTTCCTACCCCAAGTAGTATCATTACTGCTAAAACGACCTGCTTCATAGATATTTTAACCCTTTTACAATTTCATGTTTCGTATCACTTTCAACTAATCCGCTAAGCTTATTGACTGGTAATCACCATATTGCATCAACTCCTATAAGCTTTCTCCGACTGTTGTTCGATTGTTCTTCGACTGTTGTTCGATTGTTCTTCGACGCGTCTTCGATGCTTCTTCGACGCTTCTATATCCGCCTTATGGTTTTACCGGTGTGGTGTCCGGTTGCGCATTGAAAGTTCTATATGCAAGATAAAACAATAATATTGAAAAAATAACGTATATCACGATTCCTACTTTCCGATTTGCGAAACGAAGGATGTAATGACGTTCTCCCTGATAGATCAGCACAGCTGTGATCATTTGAAAAATTCCTGCCAATAGAAATAACGCGCCTAATAATGTTTGTACTCTCATAAACAACGATCTCTTATGCAAATTATTTCAAATTTTGCAACA
Organism: Chitinophaga sp.; assembly: GCF_039596135.1. Lineage (GTDB taxonomy): Bacteria > Bacteroidota > Bacteroidia > Chitinophagales > Chitinophagaceae > Chitinophaga. Next base: position 44,746 of record NZ_JBCNKH010000048.1, on the reverse strand, counting down.
TTAGCAATCCCCCGAATGTGGCATGCCGGAGGCATCTGCCCCATAGTCGCGGCTGATGGGCATAATGTGCTCATTGTCAAGGAAATGTTAAACTATAAAAAAGGGCTGCTCCTGTTGGAACAGCCCTGCTTGCTAAAACAACAATAGAACGGCGGATCTTCGATAGAACAGACTCACCCGGTTTTTACAGGTTACCTCTTAATGCCTGTTCTCTTTCAATAGATTCAAACAATGCCTTGAAGTTGCCCTTACCAAATGACTGGGCACCTTTGCGCTGAATAATTTCAAAGAAAACAGTGGGTCTGTCCTGTACGGGTTTTGTGAATATCTGTAACAGGTAACCTTCGTCGTCGCGGTCTACGAGAATACCCAGCTCTCTCAGTGGCTGCAGGTCTTCGTCGATCTCGCCGACCCTGTCCAGCAGGGTGTCGTAGTAAGATCCGGGTACTTTCAGGAACTCTACTCCCCTGTTCTGCAGGTCGGTTACTGTTTGAATAATATTGTTGGTAGCGATGGCTACGTGCTGTACGCCCGGGCCACCGTAAAAGTCGAGGTATTCTTCGATCTGTGATTTCTTCTTCCCTTCTGCAGGCTCATTGATGGGGAATTTCACACGGCCGTTGCCATTGCTCATCACCTTACTCATGAGGGCAGAATACTCGGTAGAAATGTCTTTATCATCGAAGGAGAGCAGGTTGCGGAAACCCATTACCTTTTCGTAGAAGTCTACCCAGGTATTCATTTCATTCCAACCTACATTGCCTACGCAATGGTCTACATATAAGAGACCTGTGTCAGTAGGGTTGTAAGTCGTTTTCCATTCTTTGTAACCTGGCAGGAAAGGGCCGTTGTAGTTCTTTCTTTCTACAAAGAGGTGTACGGTATCGCCATAAGCGTGAATGCCGCTACGAACTACGGTGCCAAATTCATCTTTTTCTTCTTTTGGCTCCATATAAGGTTTAGCGCCCCGCTTTACAGTTTCTTCAAATGCAGAGCGGGCATCGTCTACCCAAAGGGCGAGCACTTTTACCCCATCGCCGTGTGTGGCAATGTGTGCAGCGAGGTCATTGTTTGGCTGAAGCGGCGTGGTCAGTACAAAACGGAGTTTGTTCTGCACCAGTACATACGATGCGCGGTCTTTCACACCTGTTTCAGGGCCGGCGTAAGCGAGTGACTGGAAGCCGAAAGCGGTTTTGTAATAATGGGCAGCCTGTTTTGCATTGCCTACGTAAAATTCAACGTAGTCAGTGCCATTCAATGGTAAAAAGTCTTTTACATTGGCAGGAGCTGCTGCCAAAGCAGCATCAGGAGCAGTACTCATGGTGGTTTGATTTTAAAGAGATGTAGAAAGTTTTGGTGTATGTGAACGGGTGACGGCAATGCGGATATGCATTGACATCAATAAGGAGAGGTTACAGATATGTATGTAATAGAGAAAAATACCTGTAATCAGGCGATTGCAGCATCCATTGCCAGCGTAGCCATCAGGAAGTAGTACTTGCTGTGACGCTGATCTGATTTAGAGGAGTGGTATGTGCGCGTAATGTGCATTAGATAGTTGCTAATGCAATAATATGCAATAGTTTTGATAATAACAAGTGGGTGGTTGTGTCTCGGTTTCGATTTTTTTAGCCGGCCGCAGGCAAAAATGTAAACCGAGCCCGCACTTGTATTTTTAAAATTTGTCTGCTGCCTGCAGATAGTTTATTTTCATAACCATATCGAATAATCAATACCGCATGTACAAAATTCCCTTTGCCAGGAAGCTGATCGCCTGTATCATTGCAGGTTTGGTGATCGGAGCAGCTACGTTACGCTTCTGTATCACCTATCTCCGCACCTGGATACCTATCCCCCAACTTTCGATCATCCCCTTCATCTCAGTCCTTGCCGCTCTTATTTACCTTATTATATGGCAGTCCCGCAAGACCAATAATCCTGCTACGCTTGCTTTCTGGCAGGGTCTTATCCGCTATGGCGTAGCCTTTGACCTGGCTGAATTCGGGTGGTCAAAGATCTGTCACCGCCAGCTGGTAATGTCCTTATATCAGCTCGATCTTCCCTATCGCAGTCTATCGCCCAACCAATTGTTCTGGCTTTTTTACAGCCATTCTTATCTATTCGGTTGTATCATAGGTGGGCTTCAGATCATAGGCGCTATACTCCTGCTTTTCCGCAGAACAACGCTGGTGGGTGTCTTTGTATTGCTGCCTGTTCTTGCCAATATTTTATTGATGGACATCTTCTACCAGATCGGCGACAGCGTCGTTGTTCATGCCTCCTTCATGATGCTGGGTATCTTATATTTCCTGTTCATTGAATTCGACCGGCTGAAAGCATTCTTCTTTACCGTAACCAGTAACCTGCCCGTCGTACCTCTTTCCAGGTTCCTTAAAATGGCCATCCGCCTCTCTATCATCTATATACCGCTACTATTCATCGCTATGCAGGATAAGGTGGATAAATACCCACTGCTTACAGGAAAATATGCTGTCAGGCACCTGCGGATGGATCAACAGGATATTGACAGGGTTAACTGCAACGACAGCACGCTTACCGTTGTCTACTTTGACATTAAAAATACCTGTGTATTTGAATTTAACACAACGCAAAGAAGATGGTATGGAAAATTTACAAAGGATAACGATCACCTGGAGATAAAGTGGCAAACTCCCGGAGATAAGCCCGCCTTCAGTGGCACAATGTCTACTGCCGATGCCGGCAAACTGATGCTCCGGGGTACCCTTGGAACGGATTCAATGTATATAATACTTCAAAAAACAGCAGGTAAATAACTAAGCAGGATATGCATAAGTCTCAGGGACCCACTCAAACCCTGCTTCCTCCATCCGCACATGCCCTATACCCGGCCATGGCAGATGATATCCTATTACTTTTATTTTCTCATCTGCCAGTGTTTTCATCACACGCCTGCGGGTACTGGCTGCCATCTCTATATCCGTATCCCCGTTAAATCCCCATTCAGGGTGAGGGAACAACAACACATCAGAATGTACGAGATCTGCAATATGCACCATCTTTTCATTGCCGGAGTATATATGCGTGATGGAATGCCCGGGGGTATGACCTGGTGCTATTTCCATTCGTATACATCCCAACAGCTCCGCATTGTGCTCAAATAACTGCAACTGTGGTTGTAAGATTCTGAAAGTCTTCTGCGTAGCAGCCGTAAATACAGCCAGCAGCTGCTTGTCCGGGAACCTGGACTTTGAAAAATCCTGTTTCGCCGCCATCCAAAATGCATGTTCTACTTTCGAAAGATAGATAGTAGCTGCAGGAAATACGGGTTTATCGTCTTTTGTCAGTAATCCCCCCACATGATCCGGATGCCCGTGAGAGATAATAATGCTTGTGATATTTTCAGGTCGGATACCCGCATCAGCCATTGACGCTAACAACCACCCGGAAGAAGGTCCAAATGCCGGTCCTGTACCTGTATCGATCAATATATAATCACTCCCTTTTTTAATGACCAGCATATTCATTCCCAGATCGACCCCATCTGTAGGACGAAAACGCTGTTGTAACAATGCCTTCTCTGCATCCTCACTGCCATTAGGGAATGCCGCCTGCACAGGGGCCAGGTTAATGTGCCCATCTGTTAATACGGTCATTTCAAGGTCGCCCAACTGGAACTGATGATAGGGCCTTTTTGAAAAAGCAGGTAATGCGGATAATCTTTTCAAAGGGATTACTGCTCCTGCCCCCAGTAAGGCCAGGCCTTTTAATATTGTTCTGCGATCCATATGCTTAATTTGGTTCGAAATTACCAGTATGGTAACTTTATAACAAGTAGATACTTTTAAGTAGCCTAGGCACTAAAATGATACTATTATTGGTAACCAGCAAAATAGAACTTCCTTGAAAAAGAAAATAGATGATGCGCATGAGCCTATGTGTTCTGTAGATTATGCTTTCCGAAGAATAGGCGGTAAATATAAAGGACGGATCATATACTACTTAAAACGGTTTTCTGTTATGCGTTATGGGCAGCTGCGCAGAGGGATCGTGGATATCACTCCTAAAATGCTGACCCAGACATTACGGGAGCTGGAAGAAGACGGGCTGATAGATAGAAAAGTGTATCATGAAGTGCCGTTAAGAGTGGAGTATTCCCTTACGGAAGTGGGAGAAGAGCTGATTCCTTTTATTGAACATTTGCGGGCATGGGGAGAGAAAAGAATGGTAATAGAAAATATTCCTATTATCCAGCAGGGGTATTGCGAAACTAAATAATGCTACTCTTGGCAGCTTCGCTGCTTTTATCTTTTCCCGCCCCCCACCCTTTGGGTGGGGGCCGGCGTTGTTGAAATTTAAATCAATTCTAACTGGTATAGTTTATCGTTAATGTACTTTATCTCTTCTGCACTTAGTTTTACATTGATCGCTCTTGCATTCTGTATCGCCTGATTCGCATCGCGGGCACCTACCAATGCCACTGTAATACCCGGTCTTTCAATCGTCCAGCGGATCACCAGCTGGGCTAAGGTCGCATTCTTACTTTCTGCCATGGGGCGGATCTGGTCAAGGAATGCATTGATCCGAACCAGGTTGTCTTCTTTATAGTATTTAGAGCCGGGACGGGTATCACCTTCGCCAAATGGATGACCGGGTTTGATCTTACCCGTGAGCAAACCACGTTGCAGTGGACTATAGGCCAGGATACTCTTTTTGTTTTCTATACAGTAAGGCACTGTTTCTTTTTCAATATCGCGCGCTACCATGCTGAAAGGCACCTGGTTGGAAACAAGTTTCACTACAGCATCTGCCTGCTTCATGAGCGCTACATTGTAGTTGCACACACCTGCCTCGCGGATCTTACCCTGCTGCTTTAATTTTAAAACGGCTTCAAAGGTTTCTTCCACCGGTGTGGTTGAATCAGGCCAGTGAATCTGCAACAGATCGATATAATCTGTGCCCAGTCGCTTCAGACTATTCTCACATTCGAGAATAACGCTTTCCCGGCCGGCATATTTGTAAATATCAATATCCTTACCGCTGTTGTCTTTGCTCTTGAAACCAAATTCTCCTTTTGCCAGGTCCCAGCGCATACCAAATTTAGTGAGGATCTGTACTTTGCTGCGATCTGTGCCTTTCAGGGCTTCGCCTACAATTTCCTCACTCAATCCCTGGCCGTAGATCGGTGCAGTATCAATAGATGTCACGCCTTCGCCGATCGATGCTTTAATGGCTTCTACAGCGTCTTTGCGCTCCGCACCACCCCACATCCATCCACCTATCGCCCATGCGCCAAATGTAATAGCACTTACCTTCAGTTCGCTTTCCCCTAATTGTCTAAATTCCATTTTTGTTTCCGTTTTAGTCTTGCAATATAAAAAAATCGCTTTTGCCCGAAGACAAAAGCGATCCTGCATCGATACTATCTTTTTAAGGAGTTACTCTTTCCAGCTCATTACATAACTTTCATCCTCTATGCCCAGCGCATCGTCTGTAATCTGCAACGGATGAAAGGTATCTACCATCACCGCCAGCTCTTTCGTTTCCGTTTTACCAATGCTCTTCTCTACTGTACCCGGATGTGGTCCATGAGGAATACCACCGGGATGTAAGGTGATCATACCCCGTGTTACATGCTTGCGGCTCATGAAATCGCCATCTACATAATACAGCACTTCATCGCTATCAATGTTACTATGATTGTAAGGCGCAGGTATAGACTGCGGATGGTAATCATACATTCTTGGTACAAATGAACACACCACAAAATTGTGCCCTTCAAACGTTTGATGCACAGGCGGCGGCTGATGCACACGACCTGTGATAGGTTCGAAATCATGTATGGAAAAAGCAAACGGGTACTCGCATCCATCCCACCCTATTACATCAAATGGATGATGCGCATAGTGAATAGGATACATCATGCCTTTCTTTTTTATCTTAATTAAATAATCACCTGCCTGGTCTACCGTTACCAGGTTCTCCGGCTGGCGGATGTCGCGCTCACAATAAGGGGCATGCTCTAACAGCTGACCATACTTACTTAAATAACGCTGCGGATAACGAAGCGGGCTAAATGATTCTACAATAAACAACCTGTTGTCTGCACTATTGAAATGGATCTGGTATATAGTACCGCGTGGTATTACCAAATAATCACCATACCCAAATGACAGCTGTCCGTATTGCGTGAGCAGGGTACCACTACCTTCGTGCACAAAGATCATTTCATCTGCATCGGCATTTTTATAAAAGTATTCTGTCACACTTTCCTGCGGAGCAGCTAATACGATGTGCAGATCACTATTTACCAATACCGGTTTTCTACTCTGCAGGAAATCCTTTTTGGGTGCGATGTTAAACCCCTGGAAACTGCGATGTTTCAGCATCTTTTCTTCCGCCACTTTGGGCGCTGCTGAATAAGGAGTATCTACTTTTACAATTTCGGTAGGGGGATGACAATGATATAGCAGGGTAGAATTGGAAGAAAAACCTTCTGTGGAAAATAACTGTTCAGCATACAACGACCCATCCGGTTTGCGGAATTGGGTATGACGCTTGTGCGGGATCTCTCCCAGCTTATAATAATGAGGCATTGCAAATATGTTTTGGATGTATGAGTTACAATTCTATGACAAACGACTATTTAGAGAAAGGGCCGTCCATTGCCAGTGCTGCCAGTAGAAAACAGTATTTCCAACGGCGCTTATCGATATAATATGTGAAGTTGCGAAAATAAGGCATCGTAACGTGGTTGTAACAAATGTAATGAATTACCGGATATTACACGCTTTATTGTCCGGGACAAACCATTACCCGGAAATTTTTACAAAAAACCACCCTTTATTTTAAATTATTTCAAAATTCTGACAATTCATTTGCTAATTCAAAAGTAATTCCAGACTTTTGTTTGCGAATAGTAAATTAAACAAAATAGTGCTACCTATAGTTACATACTTCACTTCTGTATCCCGCACCATCCCCGGTGCAGGCTTCAGCACTATTATTACTACCACAATTATTACCCCGCTCCGGGGTTAATTTTCACATATCATCCAACGACCACTGAGCGTGGTAACCAGCAGCAAAAGCGATAGGATCTTTACGTATTAACAATTACAGACATGCAAGTATTAAAATTTGGCGGTACCTCCATGGGAAGCGCCCAGGCGATAGAACAGGTTTGCGAGATCGTAAAAAATAAAAAACAAAACGGACGCCTTACCATTGTGGCTTCTGCTATGAGCGGCATCACCGATAAACTCATACAGGTAGGCACCCTCGCCGGACAAGGACAGGAACAATACAAAACCGTATTAGAGGAGATTGAAAACAAACACCTCGACACCATCCGAACCCTCTTCCCTATCACTGCGCAGAGCAGCATTATCTCTCAGGTGAAAAAACGCGTAAACGTACTGGAAACACTGTGTGACGGTATCTTCCAGGTAGGTGAACTGAGCGCGAGATCGTTGGATAAAATCATGAGCTTTGGTGAACTGGTATCTTCTTACCTGCTCGCTGAAAAACTCAAAGTCAGCGGCCTTACTGCCGCATGGAAAGACAGCCGCGAACTGATCGTAACCGATGGTAACTATGGTAACGCAGCTGTAAATTTCATCGCTACCAATCATCAGACTAACCAGTATTTTCAGCAGGAAACCGCTACCTACGTGGTGCTCCCGGGCTTTGTAGCCGCTACTGCTGATGGCGAAACCACTACCCTGGGCAGGGGTGGTTCCGACTATACTGCTGCTATCATCGCAGCCGCCCTCAATGCCGACGTACTTGATATATGGACCGATGTAAGCGGTATGATGACCGCCGATCCACGCCTGGTATCACAGGCTATTCCAATCCCTCACATCAGCTATGCTGAGGCCATGGAACTGTCTCACTTTGGCGCCAAGGTGATCTACCCGCCTACCATCCAACCGGTAATGGACAAGAAAATACCTATCTGGATCAAAAATACTTTTGCGCCCGATGATTATGGTACTCTCATCCATACGCCTGATGGCAATGGTCGCAACTACCCGGTTACAGGTATCAGCGGTATCCAGAAGATCGCCCTGCTCACCCTCGAAGGTAGTGGCATGGTGGGTATTCCCGGTTTCTCCAAACGCCTGTTCGAAGCCCTGCTACAGGAAAAGATCAATGTGATCCTCATCACCCAGAGCTCTTCTGAACACTCTATCACCGTGGGTATCCATGAAGCTGATATGCTGAAATCCAAACAGGCGGTAGACAGCGAATTTGCACAGGAAATACAGGAAAAACGCATACAACCGCTCGTAGTTGAAAGAGATATGAGCATTGTGGCGGTAGTGGGCGACAAGATGAAAAACCACCACGGCACCAGCGGCAAACTCTTTGCTGCACTGGGTCGCAACGGTGTGAACATCCGCGCCATCGCACAGGGTTCTACTGAAAAGAACATCTCGGTAGTGATCAATAAAAACGATGTAAAGAAAGCGCTGAACGTGATCCACGAAGCTTTCTTCGAAACCCCGCTGAAACAGGTGAATGTATTCATTGCCGGTGTGGGCAACGTTGGTGGCAAACTGCTGGAACAACTGAACCAACAGCACAACTACCTCATGAATGAACTGGGTTTGCACATACGTGTGGCTGGTATTGCAAACAGTAAGAAAATGGCATTCGGCCATACTTCTATCAACCTGCCCGAATGGCGCCAGTTGCTGGAAAATGGCGAAAACTCCGATATGAAAGGCTTTGCTCAAAAGATCAAAGCCCTCAACCTGCGCAACAGCGTATTCGTGGACAACACCGCCAGTCCTGAAGTAGCCGCCATCTACGGGGAGTTCCTGCAACATGGTATCTCTGTCGTAACCTGCAACAAGATTGCATGTTCTTCTGACTACAACTACTATAAGAGCCTGAAAGAAACTGCGCGTAAATTCAACGCTTCTTTCCTGTTCGAAACCAACGTAGGCGCCGGCCTGCCGGTGATCAACACCCTGAATGACCTGATCCGCAGTGGTGACAAGGTAAACAGCATCGAAGCCGTACTGAGTGGTAGCCTGAACTTCGTGTTCAACAACTTCGTGGATGGCGCCAGCTTCCGTGAAGTAGTAAAAGCCGCGCAGGACGAAGGATATACCGAACCAGATCCACGCATCGACCTGAGTGGGGTGGATGTAATGCGCAAAATCCTGATCCTGGCCCGCGAAAGTGGCGCCAGAATGGAGCTGGAAGACATCACCAACCATTCCTTCCTGCCTGCCGAAGCACTGCATGCACCAAATGTAGCTGCATTTTACGAGCAGCTGGATGTGCATGCCGCTCACTTCAAAGGACTGTATGAAGCTGCTGCCAAAGAAGGCAAACGCCTGAAGTTCGTGGCCCGCTATGAAAATGGCAAAGCTTCTGTAGGGCTGCAATCCGTAGCGCCGGATCATCCTTTTTACAACCTGCTTGGAAAAGATAACATTGTGCTCTATACCACTAACCGATATGCTGACCAGCCACTCATCGTAAAAGGTGCGGGCGCCGGCGCAGATGTAACCGCTTCTGGTATCTTTGCAGATATTATCCGTTCTGCCAGATAATGTTTATCTTAAATGTTCAATCACAAAGCAAAGATCGATGGAAAATGATTGTATAAAAGTATTTGCCCCCGCAACGGTAGCCAATGTAGCCTGTGGCTTTGATGTGATCGGGTTGGCCATGGACGCACCCGGCGATGAATTCATCATGCGCAGGAGCGACAAACCAGGCGTAACTATCACGAAGGTACATGGTGCAAATCTGTCTACAGATCCTGCACAAAACGTATGCGGTGTGGCAATACAGGCATTGTTGCAAAAGCTGGGAAATCCGGATGCTGGTATAGAACTGGAATTATTTAAGAATATCACGCCAGGCAGCGGCATTGGCTCCAGTGCCGCCAGCAGTGCAGGTGCCGTAGTAGGTGCCAACCACCTGCTGGGCGAGCCTTTCAGCCGCAAGCAACTCGTACGCTTTGCCATGGAAGGAGAGCGACTGGCCAGTGGCGCTGCGCATGCAGACAATGTAGCCCCCGCGATCCTGGGCGGCTTCACCCTTGTAAGAAGTTATAAACCGCTTGATATTACAGGTCTCCATACACCATCAGAACTCTGGGTGACGGTGATCCATCCCCAGATTGAAGTGAAGACTTCCGATGCCCGCGAGATCCTGAAACAAAAAGTGCTCATGACCGATGCTATCCGCCAGTGGGGCAATGTCGGCGCACTCGTAGCAGGGCTCTACCAGGAGAACTATGACCTCATCAGCCGTGCACTGGAAGATGTGATTGTAGAACCGGTACGTGCTATTCTCATCCCCGCATTCTACGAACTGAAAGTAAAATGTAAGGAAGCAGGCGCCCTGGGTGGTGGTATCTCTGGTTCCGGCCCTTCTGTATTCATGCTGAGCAAAGGCGAAGCCAATGCCCGCAGTGTAGCAGAAATGATGAATACCGTATATGCACCTTTGGGCGTGGATTACAAAATCCATGTTTCCAAAATCAATACGGAAGGTGTAAAAATATCAAAAGCGTAAAATGAAATACTATAGTTTACAGAATCATCAACATATCGTATCGTTCGAAGATGCAGTAGTAGCAGGTCTTGCACCGGACAAAGGGCTGTACTTCCCGGAGCGCATCCCTGCATTTGACAAAAGCTTCTTTGACAATATCGACAAACTGGATGCCGTTGAAATTGGCTATGCCGCCATCAAACCTTTTGTAGGTGAAGAAATTCCTGACGAGGTGCTGCGCAAAATCATTGCCGATACCCTGAGCTTCCCTTTTCCGGTAGCACCTGTTCATGACAATATCTATTCCCTTGAACTGTGGCATGGCCCTACCCTCGCCTTCAAGGATGTAGGCGCCCGCTTTATGGCTGGTTGCCTTGGTTACTTCCGCAGGAATGATACCCGCCCGGTAACGGTGCTGGTAGCTACCTCCGGCGATACAGGCGGGGCCGTAGCCAATGGCTTCTACGATGTACCGGGTGTAAAAGTGGTGATCCTCTACCCCAGCGGTAAAGTGAGCACCCTGCAGGAAAAACAACTGACTACACTGGGTAAAAATATCACTGCCCTGGAAATAGCGGGTACCTTCGACGACTGTCAGCGTATGGTGAAAACCGCTTTCCTGGATGCAGAACTGCAGGCACACAGCCTGCTTACCAGCGCCAACTCTATCAACGTGGCCCGCTGGCTGCCACAAATGTTTTATTACCTGCTGGCTTATAAACAACTTAAAAAAGAGGTTGTATTCTCCGTACCTTCCGGCAACTTCGGCAACATCTGCGCAGGCATGATGGCTGCTGCTATGGGGCTACCAGTAAAGCACTTCGTGGCCAGTACGAACGTAAATGATACGGTGCCCCGCTTTATGGAAAATGGTCAGTACGAACCCGGGCAGGCTAAGCCTACACTTTCCAATGCCATGGACGTAGCCGATCCGAGCAACTTTGTACGAATACTGCAACTGTTTACCAACAGCCTGCCTGCGCTGAAAGAAAAGCTCACTGCCTACAGCTTTGATGACCAGGCTACAGTAGCCACCATGGAAGAAGTATGGAGTAAATATCACTACATGCTGGATCCACATGGGGCCGTAGGTTACCTGGGCCTGCAAAAGTACCTGGCAGGATCTGGCACAACAGGAGTGTTCCTCGAAACTGCTCACCCGGTGAAATTCGCAGACACTGCACCAGCCAGCCTGCAATCACAGATTGTAACACCAGACAGGGTGCAAAACCTCTACTCCCTGGAAAAACAATCCGTACCACTCCCGAACGACTATGCAGCCCTGAAAGACTGGCTGATGAAGCAATAAAGGTTTTAAAAAAATGAGGTTGGATCAAAACCAAAATAACCTCCTGAGAATCGGTTAAAACGATGCCTGTTTCCATCAGGTACCCGAATAAAAATAGCCTGTATCTTACTTTTGATACAGGCTAATTTTTTTTATTTTAATATTGCTGTATGAAATACCTGGCCCTTATTGCAATGCCTATCCTGTTTGCCTGCAACTCCAACTCTACGGAGCATACAGCAGATGCAACATCCGACTCCGCGCTCTATGCGCCTATGATACAGCCATTGACAGACTCTCTCAGTAAATTTCCTGGCAATGCAGACCTGCATTTCAGAAGAGCCCTTTTATTATTCAACACAGACCCGGGGCTGGCACAAAAAGACTTCGAAAAAGCAGCCCAGCTCAAGCCCAACGTACCTGACTACTGGGCAGGAGCCGGAGAAGCTGCCATCCTGGTCGAAAACTACAAACAGGCTGTGACCAACTTCGAAAAGGCCCTGCACCTGGCGCCAAAGTATGCTTACCTGCAATACCGCCTTGCCACCGCCCTGATTGAAAATAAACAATACAAACGTGCAGACAGTCTGGCCTCTAAGCTGGCCAATGACCCTGCCAATCACGATAAAGCCTATTATCTCAAAGCTAAAATTGCAGAAGAGAATAAAGATACCACACTCGCTATCCAGCACCTGAAAACAGCCATTGACCAGGCCGGATTGCAAAGTGATTACGATGCCGTTATGGAACTGGGCGACCTGCTGGCACAGCGCCATGCACCTGCTTCATTGCAGTACTATCAACTGGCCGCCAGAATGGATTCTACCAATGACGATGCTACCTATGCCATCGGTAAATTTTACGAGCAGGAAAGCAAACTGGCCGCCGCCATTACCGCATTCAAGAATGCCATCAATATCGATCCTGAAGATGGCGACAACTATTTTGCCCTGGGAAAAATCTATTTCAGACAACAGGAATGGCAGCCGGCATACAACTACTTTAACATGGCTTGTAAGTCGGGGCCTACTGATGGTGAAGCCTATTACTACCGTGGCAGGTGCAACGAAAAACTGGGTAGAAAACAGCAGGCTATAGACGATTACAGCAAGGCCGTGACCTTTAAGAAGGATTTCACGGAAGCCAAAGAGGCGCTGGCCAACATACAGAAATGATTTACATTCGTAGCTTAAAAAAAACGTTGTTCCTTTGAAAAAGAAGAATACCCTTATCGCACCCTCCCTCCTCGCCTCCAATTTCCTGGAGCTCGGCAAGGAAGTAGACATGCTGAACAACAGTGAGGCGGACTGGTTGCACCTCGATGTAATGGATGGACGTTTTGTGCCTAATATCAGTTTTGGACTACCCGTCATTTCCCATATTAAAAAAGCAGCCCGCAAGATCTGTGATGTGCACCTGATGATTGAAGAGCCTGAAAAGTATGCGGAAGACTTCAAAAAAGCCGGTGCAGACATTCTTACCGTACACTACGAAGCATGTACCCACTTACACCGCAATATCCAGCAGATCAAAAATCTTGGCATGCAGGCAGGCGTAGCCCTGAACCCGCATACACCTGTACACCTGCTGGAAAATGTGATCAAAGACCTCGACCTCGTACTTATCATGAGTGTAAACCCCGGTTTCGGCGGCCAACACTTTATAGAGCAGTCGCTGACTAAAATAAAGCAACTGCGTGCCCTGATAGAAGCGCATCAGGCACATGCATTAATTGAAGTAGATGGAGGTATTACTACGGACAATGCTGCGGAAATAATAGCGGCCGGAGCCGATGTACTGGTAGCTGGCAGTTCGGTGTTCAACGCCCCTGATCCCGCTGAAGCCATAAAGGCACTGAAGTATGCATAATCGTGTTCAAACACATATTTGGTCCCGCCCTTTATAAGTGGCGGGATTTTTATTTTTACTCCGCCTGGAGTTTGTTGATAATCTCGCTGGACAAGGGTTTGGTGAGATACCCTTTTACAAAAGCATAATCGTCTACTTTCTTTCTGTCACTATCGTCGATAGAGGAAGTGAGTACAAAAATGCCGATCTTTTTAGGTAGCTTTTCGTAAAACCCGGCATAATCATTCAGGAAATCCCAGCCATCCATGACTGGCATGTTCAGATCCAGCAAAATCAGGTCTGGCAGCAGGTCTGGCTCGTAGATATATTCGCGCAGGTAGTTGAGCGCGTCCTGTGCTTCGGAAAAAGCCTTCACTTTCTCCCCGATCCCTTGTCGTTTGATCATCAGGTTTGCTATTTGCTGATGAATCGGGTCATCGTCAACAATAAAGATCATATTGAGCAATTGCATACAGGGATTTATTCGGTTTTAAAGGTAATAATAAATTTGGTACCCCGGCCAGGTGCACTCTCTGCACTTATACTTCCGCCCATTGCTTCTACCTGGGTTTTGGTGATAAATAAGCCGATTCCCTTTGCATCTGAATTTTTATGAAATGTCTTTCTAAAGCCAAACAGCTTGCTGCCAAAGCGATTCATATCAATCCCCATCCCGTTGTCCTGGGCAGCAAGCGTGATCACCCCTTTTTCTTTCCGGCTGCTGAAGTGCAGAACCGGCGTTACCTCCGGCTTTCGGTAACGGATGGCATTGGTGATCAGGTTTAGCAGAATGCTGTCCAGGTATATGCGCGGAAACCTGATCGTTGGCGCTTCCTGCAGGTCGGTGGTGATTTGCAGACCGCTCTGGTTTACTTCCAGCATCAGCACATGCAACACATATTGCAGCCTGTCTTCGAAGGAAATCAGCTCCCGTCCTATGTCTGTTTCCTTTCGTATCTGCACCACATTTACCAGGTCGTTGAGCGTTTCATCCGTTTTATTGATGACGGCTTCGAGCATGCCCAGGTATTCTTCCTTCTCGGCTTCTTCGTCAGAGCGATTGTGCAGTTGCATCAGTGCTTTCAGGTTGGCGATCGGTGCCCGCAGGTTGTGCGATGTGATGTGCGCAAAATCTTCCAGCTGCTGGTTTTGGTTCAATAAGTTCCGGTTCAGCTTACTCAGCTGACTGTTGGCCCTATGTAATTCTTTTTGCAATTTACGGCTACCTGTAATATCCCGGATGAAAACAGAGACGGTGTTGTCACGCATAGGTGTGACGAGGAAATCGTACCACTTGTCCACCCGGTAAAAGTAGCTGCTGAATGACTCTGATACAGTACTTTTCATAGCCTGCGCCAGTCTGTCTAAAAATGGAGACGGCGTTCTGAACTCAGGGATAATGTCAAAGATATTACACCCGGGTTGAATTTCCACACCTGCCATTTGAGCAGCTTTCCGGTTGATGAAGTTTACCCGGCCATCGCGCTCCAGGGTGGCGTATCCCATATCGACCGCATCGAAAAAGAGGTGCAGCTGCTCGGTATTGCGCTGCAGCTCTGTACGCATGAAATGCTCCAGCTTCCTGTCTGTAATATCGTTGATGAGGGCTACGACGATCATCTTTTTGTCGACAGGGTCCTGGAGGGGAAAGAGCGTAATGTCCATCCAGCGCACCTGTGACTGTTCTGTATAGATAGTTTCCGCCGAAAAGTCGACTTCGATTTCTTTGCGGATCATCCTGTTTTCCGTCACCACGGTCATGAACAGTTCGTTGAAGCCATACAGCCTGGAAAAAGGATCGCTCATGATGTTGAAGCTTCCTTCCTCCAAACCAGGGCGTATCTGCAAAAACTCGCGGTGTGTATGATTGATCCGGCGCATGAACCCATGGTGATCAAACTGTACATAGCCGATGGGCAGGTGTTCTACCACACTGTCCAGCAGGCGGGCACTTTTTTCCAGGCCCATGAGGGTGAGCTTCTGGGCGGTCACCTCTTTGAGCAAAAGATAGAGGTCGGTGATTTCTTTTTGCAGGTTAAAGGCCGGAAAAACGGTTGCCTCATAGTAACAGGGAGATAACCGGATGGCATCGCCAACGGCATATTCCTGGTAGCGTAACAGGATTTCTTTCTTAGCGGGCCGGCCGGTTGCAACAGCTTCTTCAAACAGCTGGCTGAGGCCGATCTGGCGGTATACGGGATCCTGGAGGATATTATATCCCGGCTGGATGAAAATAGGGTGATGAGGTCCCCAGTTGTCTTGCTGTAAGCTATTGCTTTTTATAGGGAAGCCATCCACGGAGAATTGTTGGATACCTAGTGGAAGGTGATTAAATAATTTATCTGGCTGGGCTATTTCCTGCCCCAGTAATACAAAATATTCATCCTGGGCCAGCAACTGCCATGCTGTCCACTGCCCACCCGTACCTGCAAATTCCACACCCGCTTTTAGTCCGTTTTGTAAGGTTGCGCATAGTGCTCCCCAGTATATGCCGGTGCTCTCCCCAATCAGGTGATCATAGTGGACTTTTCCTGCATTCCCCCCCGGTAACTGCACAAGTCCCCTGGCCCGATCATTGGCCGATAATAGGTTTCCATTAAGGTCTAGTAACAGTGCCGGTACAAACGAAGCGATAGCCTTGTTTATAATGGCATCATTCATAAATTTCTGTAGGATAAGTTCTTAAAAATAGGGAATATATTATTATTTTTTAAAGGATATTTTCAGGAGAGGTAACAATCTTTTCATGTAAGTTTTGAACTTCCTGTTAATATTCCCTGTTAAAAATTGCATAACGGCTATTTTCCCCCTAATTTTGCGTTTTTTCCACCCATTGTGGATTTTGCTTTTTCCACAGAATAGAAATGGCACCTATCTTTGGCCAAATCAGAGAGGACCTTCTAAAACTCAAAAAAGAAAAATAGAATGAAAGTTTTAATTCTCATGGGCTCAGAGAGCGACAAGCCTGTAATGGATGAATCGGTAAAATTCTTACAGTTTTTTAACATTGAAAGCGAAATGATTGTTGCGTCTGCACATCGCAATCCTGACAAAGTAAGAGAACTGTGTATCACTGCCAAAGAAAAAGGCTTTGGCGTGGTTATTGCCGCTGCTGGTATGGCTGCCGCACTGCCGGGCGTGGTATCTGCTTACACTTCCCTGCCGGTACTGGGTGTACCTTTGGAAGGTGGTTTACCGGGGGGTATTGACGCTTTATATTCTATTGTGCAGATGCCAGCTGGTCTGCCTGTAGGTACACTGGCGGTGGGTAAAGCAGGTGCCAGAAATGCTGCCGTTCTGGCCGCACGTATACTCGCACTGAGCAACCCCGCAATCGCGGAAAAGGTAGAAGCCTTCAAAGCGCAGGGCTACAAACTCTAGGATACCGTAGGGACTGATGGGTATCCGGTTAGCCACTTAACCATCGGTCCCTTTTCACTTTTAAATAAGACAACACTTGACAGAATCAATCATCAACTTAGACAGCATTAACCCTATCGAGTTTTTTGGGGTCAACAACGGAAAGCTCGACCTGCTGAAGAAAAAATTCCCGCTGCTAAAGATTCTCTCCCGGGGTACTCAACTCAAAATATCCGGTGCACCGGAAGAAGTAGCTACAGCACAGGAAAAAATCACGCAAATCATTTCTTACCTGGAGCGCAATGGTAACCTTAGTGAAAATTACTTTGAACAAATTTTAGGAGACGAAGAAACGGTTGACAACTTCAAAGACCGTAATTCCAACGAAATCCTCGTCTTTGGCCCTAATGGCCGCAATGTAAGAGCAAGAACCGCCAACCAGAAAAAGATGGTAGCGATGGCTGAAAAGAATGACATCATCTTTGCCATCGGCCCCGCCGGTACCGGTAAAACTTATACTGCTGTGGCACTTGCCGTACGCGCACTGAAAAATAAAGCAGTCAGGAAAATCATCCTTACCCGCCCCGCGGTAGAAGCTGGTGAAAACCTGGGCTTCCTTCCGGGCGACCTCAAAGAAAAGATTGATCCATACCTGCGCCCACTGTATGATGCCCTCGACGACATGATTCCAGCTGATAAACTGAGCTATTACATGACCAACCGCGTCATTGAAATTGCTCCACTGGCATACATGCGTGGCCGTACGCTGGACAACTCTTTCATTATCCTGGATGAAGCGCAGAATGCGACCGACCTCCAGATGAAAATGTTCCTGACCCGTATTGGTCCTAACGCAAAGGCGATCATCACAGGTGATATGACCCAGGTGGACCTGCCCAAAAATCAGCAATCAGGGTTGACAAAAGCCAGCCGTATTCTTCGTAACGTCGATGGCATTGGTTACCTGGAACTGGATGAAGAAGATGTGGTAAGACACCGCCTGGTAAAAGCCATCATACGTGCATATGATGCGGCAAAGGAAAAAGAGGAACAACATCAACATCACAGGGCCAGGGAAAGGGATAAAGAAAAAGAGGAACGGAGGGACAATTAACACTTCCTTAACAGCGTTTATTGTATGTTCACTTTTTATTATGCGAATTGAACAACAATATGAACCTGTACCGATGGCCAGACACAGTAATTACTCATTTAGGGAACACAAGTCTGCAACCATGGCCAATGACTCCTTATCGCTTTTTTGTAAATTTCTACTTTCCTCCTATTTTTGTTACCTCTTATCTATAATGAACAATTGCATGACCAAATATCTGCGCTTTCTTGTCCTGATTTTAATATCCGGTGTTGTACTGAGCGGCTGTAAAAAACGTGCTTCCCCACAGGAGGTAGCACTGAATTTTATGCATGCTATTCAGGAATCTAACTTCGACCTCGCCAGGGATTATGCGACGAGGGAATCGCAGCAGGTGATCCAGTTATATTCATTTTTCGATGCACGCCGCAATGAAACCGAAAGGGCAAAAATCAAAAAGGCAGGTATCGAAGTAGTAGACACACAGGAAAATGGAGACAAAGCGACGGTAACGGTGCTGAACTCTTCTTCTAAACAACAGGAGAGATTACAGCTTGTGAAGGAAAACGGTCAATGGAAAATATCGCTGTCATTAGAAAGCATAATTCCTAATTATATGCCTCCGGCTACCCCTACCATGGATTCTGCCACCATCATGCAGCAGGATACAATCGGTGTACAGTCTCCGGATCAAAAATAGTCCTACCATCCCTGTAAATTTGGATTTACAGTTGAGTTCCTTATTTTTGCGACGCGCCAGCAAAAGTTAAATTCCACATTGCATAAGGTTAAAACAGCTGACCAAAGTCCCGCAACCGACTTGGACAGCCTTTTTCTTTTTGTAATACTGACAATGCCGGTGACACCAAAATAATAATAAACAAAAAAATAGTTTTGAAGATGACGACGAACAATCCCTGGCATCAAGTCAGCACAGGATCTGAATCACCCAAAGTCGTAAATGCGATTATTGAAATACCGAAAGGCTGCCGCGCTAAATATGAGCTGGACAAGGAAACCGGTCTGCTTAAACTGGACAGAGTGCTGTATTCTTCCGTATACTATCCGGCAAACTATGGCTTTATTCCTCAGACATACTGTGATGATCATGATCCACTGGATATCCTGATCCTGTCACAGGTGGATGTAGTGCCAATGTGTATCATGGAAGCAAAGGTGATCGGTGTAATGCAGATGATCGATGGTGGTGAAGCGGATGATAAGATCATTGCTGTAGCTGCGAATGATATGAGCGTGAACTATATTAACGATATTACTGAATTGCCGCCTCATTTCACTGCTGAAATGCGTCACTTCTTTGAAGAGTACAAGAGACTTGAGCACAAAGAGGTAAAAGTGGCTGAATTTCAGAATAAGGAAGTGGCTGAGAGGATTATTCTTGAGAGCATTGAAGGGTATAAGAAGAAGTTCAATAAATAATTACGTAACAAAAAAGCTTTTGCCGGTGGCAAAAGCTTTTTTGTTTGAGAAGGGAACTACCCGCCCCTAGAAATATCTTTTTATAATCCTCAGGTTGTGCGTCCTTACCCCTGTCTCCGCATTAATTATCCCCTGATTATCTATCGGATCTACCCTTACCTTACCAGATGAATGTATAATCTCATGATCGTTTAGCAGGATGCCTACATGTGTAATCCGCCCTGCTTCATTGTCAAAAAACGCCAGGTCACCCAGCTTCACTTCCTGCAGAAAATCTACCACCGTTCCCTGTGTGGCCTGCTGGTAAGCATCCCGCATCAATGAGATGCCCAGTGTTTTAAACACCGTCTGCGTAAAGCCGGAACAATCTACGCCGTATACAGACTTTCCACCCCATAAATAGGCTGTATTCAGGAACTGGAACGCCCGGGCACGTAGCCCTGTTTCGTCCAGAAATGGAGTTTTGAGCGTTTCCTCAAACTGTACCTGCCACTTTCCCCAAACTGTTACAGCCCCATCGGTGGCTTTCACCAGGCATCCCAAAGGAACCTGCATGGGCTGGCCATTCATTTTGACAGTATTGACCCAATTGGCAGTATAATGTGTATATGGCGCGTTGAATAAGTCTTCTTCTATGATTTCCAGGTGGTTAACTGTCGCCCATCCTTCGTAGTCATCATACTGACATTTTACCCTCACCCAGCCATCTTGTCCGTGTACTGTGATGGTTACGCATTCTCCCCACAGCGCCTGTGAGATCATTTCACTTCTATGGGCGGGTTCTGCCCTTAAAGGCATGACAGGCACCACCGTAATTGCATATGGCATATTAATTGTCTAAAATAATTATATGTCTAAATGGAACCTTTTAGGTTTTCATATGTAAATATAGGTAACACTATGCTACAGCAGTTAACTAATTTGTCGGACAAAGAATTAATATCCAGGGCGAGAAAGTTGAAAGACCAGGAAGCCGAAGGTGTTCTTTTGGAAAGGTATAGTCACTTGATGGTGGCTGTATGTCTACCCTATTTAAATACCGCACCGGGAACGGGCGCGGATGACGTGTTTCCGGTACTGCTACAGCGCCTGAGCAATTCTTTGAAGACCCAGACCATTCACAAGGTGAATGAGTGGATTCATTACAATATCAAGGCCATGCAGGATAAGTCTGACAGGAACCTGCCCTTCTTCTCTACTACAGAATCCAGGGAAATTCAGCAAGTCGAAAACAGGATTGAGCAAGCTGCTATGAATCAAAAGGAACAGCAGCAGCTCTTAGCGCAGGTGAATACGGTGATTAGTCAGTTGCCCGCAGAAGAGAAGTATTTCCTGACGAAATTTTACCTGGAACAGCAAACCCTGGCCCAGTTGGCAGCGAGTAAGAAATATTCCATCGATAAGACCAGGCAAATTCTGAAAAATGCTAAACAGCATATGGCTTCAATACTGATGAAATAAACCTATGAGCAGTAATAACGATAAGATACTCAAGATCTTCAGCACGGTTCGGTGTATGAACAGGGATCAGTTGCCCCGTTATTTAGACGGGCGGCTCACAGACCTGGAAAAGCATTTGCTGGAACAGCACCTGGTAGATTGTGATCTTTGCTTTGATGCATTGCAAACGTTGTCGCAGGCAAAGTACAGGGAGCAATATCAACCACTGTCAGTGAGTATACAGCAGTATATCCGAAACAGTATCCGCAAAGTATCAACTACGCAAAAGGTAGAACGGTACCAGCGGTTGGAGCAGAAGAAAGAGAGTTTCCTGATCTATTTCTGGGTAGTGGCGGCGGTAGCGCTGGGTGCTGGCGGAGTTTATCTTGTGCAACAGCAGAATAAGTTCAAGGCAATGAATCCGCCACAACCGATTGCGGCGGTCGATAAAGTGATGGAACCGATTCAAACAAGTCAGAGTCAGCCGGTGGTGCAACAGGCAGAAACGGCGGCAGCGCCGGTGGCTTCAGGAACTTCGGGGCGCGATACATTGCAACGCAGACCTACACCGGCAGAGGTAAAGCCTGTGGCTTTAGTGAAAAAGGATACGGTTAAAGCTGCCCCTGCAACGCCTAAACCTGCGCCACCAAAGGATACAATCAAGAAGCTCCCACCCGCCGAACAAAAGGAAGAGAAATCGACCCTGCAGCCGGCCAGGGAAACACCTGCACCTGTAGCAGAGAAAAAAGATACCCCTCCTCCTGCTCCGAAACCTGTTCCTAAAAAAGAGAAGGAGAAGGATGATGATGATACGAAAACTGTTGATGCGCAACCTACAGGTACAGACGAGTTCCTGTATAAAGCAGCCATGGTTTACCACCAGCAGGGTGACCTGAACGAGGCCATCTCCAGGTATAAACACCTTACGGATAGTAAATCCAAATATGGGGAGCTGTCCCGGTATCAACTGGCAGTTTGCTACCGTAGCAAAGGCCAGACGGGAAAAGCCCGCAGGATGTTTAAGGAGGTGGTGCGGATGAATGGGCCGATGAAAGAAAAGGCCCAGTCTGCACTGGACAGTTTGTAGTTGTTTCTTCCAGTTTACATATGCCTTGCCTGATTGAATCCGGGCAAGGCTTTTTCTTTTTATGGAAATCCTTGCATCCTGCATCTATATATTATAAGTTTCTATCTTTATCCCGTGAATATTAAGAATAGCCAGGAATTAACAGACGAAGAACTGCTGCAACGGTACAAATCCGATGACAACAGCCACTGGATAGGTATCCTTTTTGACAGGTATGCCATCCTCTTACTCGGTATGTGCATGAAGTACCTTAAAAATGAGGAAGATGCAAGGGATAGTGTACAGCAGATCTTTTTGAAAGTATTAGCAGATATCAATAAGCACCAGGTGCAATATTTCAGGGCATGGATTTATATGGTGACAAAAAACCATTGTCTTATGCAACTCAGGCAACGTAACCAGGTAAGACAGGAAGAAGTGAATGAAAAGCTCCTGAATGATCCCGCCCCTCCTGAAGAAAAAGCTACCTTAGTGGAGAAAGAGGTGCTTCTGGATAATATGGAACAGGCGCTGGAACAGTTGAATGATGAACAACGCATCTGTATAAAATTGTTCTATCTTGAAAAATGCTCTTATTCGGAGATTTCGGAAAAGACAGGATATAGTTTGCTGCAGGTAAAGAGCTATATTCAAAACGGGAAAAGAAATTTGAAGTTGTTATTAAGCAAACAAGGAAAGCAATAATCATGGATGATTTTATGAATGATGCATATAATGATTTGTTCACGACGACGCAGTGTCCGGGTCAGCAGGAGCTGATGGATTATGTGCAGGGGAAGTTGTCGCCGGAGAAGCAGCATGAGATTGAGTTGCATCTGTCAGATTGTGAGTTGTGCAGTGAAGCGGTGGAAGGTTTGAGTGCGTTTGAGAAGAAGGAGATTATTCCTGTGTATTTGAGGCAGATGAAGTGGCAGATGTTGCGTAAGTTAAAAAGCAGGAAGCAGAAGAAGGATCAGATAGCGGGGCATACGCAACTGGCGGTTATTTGTATTATAATATTGTTTATGCTGCTGGCAGCGTTTTGGGCGTATCATTTTATGACGCATCCGGCGAGGTAGTGGCCTGCCGGCAGCAAGGAAGAATTTCTTCTTTTTAGGCTGACGCCTGGATGGCGTGTTTGATGGCAATAACCGTATGAGTGTTTAATTTTTTATATCCGTAAAAAGCCCGCAGGGAAAGAAAAATACTCATCTTTTTAGGCTGACGCCTGGAGGGCGTGCCTGATGGCAATAACCGTATGAGTGTTTAATTTTTTATATCCGTAAAAAGCCCCGCAGGAAAAGAAAAATACTCATCTTTTTAGGCTGACGACTGGAGGGTGTGCCTGATGGCAATAACCGTATGAGTGTTTAATTTTTTATATCCGTAAAAAGCCCCGCAGGGAAAGAAAAACCTCCCTTCCTTGCTGCCGGCAGGCCAAATAAAAAAGGGACCGTAGTCAACCTACAGTCCCTTTCTATTTTAATATCGTATCTCTTAGTTCAAAGAATCCAACTTCTTCTTAGTCGCTTCTACCTTTGCATTATCATTCTTAATCGCATAGATCTTCTGCAATGCATACAGGCAGCTCTGGTAAGTTTGCTTATCACTAGGATCCAGTGAAGAAGCCTTAGCAGTAAAATTCTGGTCAGCTTTCTCAAAATAAGGCAGTGACTGATCCATCAGCGCCTGCACCTTAGTCTGCAGTTCCTTTGCTTTTGGAGAATTCTGCTGTTTGCTATCCATTTCGTTCAGTTCCTTGTTGAAACCAACCGCACGGTTGAAGTACAGTGCACCCAGCTGGAAGTTTGCAGTAGCATCATCCGCTTTCAGTTCAATCGCTTTTTTGTAAGCACCTTCAGCTTTACTCATCAGTTCTTCGTAATTAGCTGGTTTAGCAGCATCTTTACCATCTTCTGAACGTGGGTTAGCTACGTTATCTACACGAATACCGTAATCCAGTACTGTATTGAAATCATTTGGATTTTCAGCCATCTTCTTCTCCAGGATACCCAGCAGCTCGTTAGTTTTGCCGGTCTTGGAGTAGTAGATCATCTCCATATCATTGAAACGCTTGTCTTTAGGGAAAGCTGCTTTACCTTCTTCGATCGCTTTCAGCCAGTTGTCATTCTGACCTTTCTCTTCGTAAGCCTGAGCCAGGATTACATACAGCGCAGGTTCAGTTTTGAACTGCAAATCAGCTGCTTTTCTCAGGTAAGTGATGGCATCATCTTTCTGACCTGCCTGGCTGGCTGCATAACCAGTGTAAAAGGTCATGGATGTATCAGTTGGAATAGAACCACCCAGGCTCTTGCTGTTGTAGAATTCAGCGATAGAGAACGCTTCTTTGAAGTGGGTATATGCAGAATCCCATTTCTGATCGTTCAGGTTACCATAACCTGCGTTACCTACGGTAGCATACAGGTTGAACATGCGCTGATTCAGTTCCAGCAAGGCTTCTGGCAATTTAGGATTGATTTCCAGTGCTTTCTTATATGCTTCGAATGCTTCCAGTGCTTCAGCAGAGCTCTTATGCTCGGTAGCCTGTGCTTCCAGGATCTTACCTTTTACATAGAAAGTCTTTGCATCATTCTTGGTCTTATCATTTTCCAGCGCAGCCTGAATATCAGCAGTTGCTTTCGCGTAATCTTTGCTTTTCAACGCTTCTTCAGCACTATTCACCTTAGCACGCTGAGCCACAGCCGCTAATCCTGCACTGCAAAAGACAAATGATACCAATAGTTTTTTCATGATCAATTTTTTTTATTTGCTATAAGTATGGTTAAGTATTATTTTACGAGTTCAGCATTTATAGTAAATACAACCAACCGCCGCTTAACCATTAGTTCGCACAGGCAAATTGCGGTAATTTTATGAATTATTCATTAGGTGTTTCCTCAGTTCCAGCCTGATCTTCATCAGTTGGTTCTTCGCCGCTGGTGGCTGCTGCATCACTGATTTCCTGCTGAGCGATCTCCTGCTCTACGTTTTCCAGATCCTGCTCTACCTCCTGTTCCTCCTGCTCATCCAGACGTGCTACTGCCGCGATCTGATCAGTATCATCCAGGCGAATCAGCCTTACCCCCTGGGTCGCCCTGCCCGCTTCGCGGATATCGGCTACTGCCATACGGATAGTGATACCAGACTTACAGGTGATCATCAGGTCATCCTTTTCAGTTACGTCCAGGATAGCAATCAGACGACCGGTTTTTTCTGTCACGTTAATGGTTTTAACACCTTTACCGCCACGGTTGGTCACCCTATATTCTTCGATATCTGTACGCTTACCAAAACCGTTCTCAGACACTACCAGCACGGTACGATTTTCGTCTTTATTTACACAAATCATACCAACTACCTCGTCCTTGTCATTGTCCACTTCGATACCTCTTACACCGATCGCACCACGACCTGTGTCGCGCACAGTATTTTCAGGGAAGCGGATCGCGCGGCCACTCCTGATTGCCATCATGATTTCGCTATTACCGTTTGTGAGTTTAGCTTCCAGCAGCTGGTCGCCTTCATTGATGGTAATTGCGTTTACACCATTCTGACGTGGACGGGAGAACTCTTCCAGCAGGGTCTTCTTGATGATACCATTGCTGGTGCAGAGTACGATATAATTACTGTTGATAAAGTCTTTATCACCCAGGTCCTTGATATCAATAATTGCACGGATTTTATCGTCGCCAGGCAGGTTGATCAGGTTCTGAATCGCTCTACCTTTCCCGCTCTTCTCTCCTTCCGGGATTTCGTATACTTTCAGCCAGTAACAACGTCCTTTTTCTGTAAAGAACAACATGGTATGGTGTGTAGAAGCTACGAACAGGTGCTCGATATAATCTTCTTCACGGGTCTTGCCACCCAGTGCGCCACGGCCACCACGCTTTTGCTGACGGTAGTCGTACGCAGAGGTACGCTTGATGTAACCCAGGTGTGAAATGGTGATCACCACATCTTCTTCTGCGATGATATCTTCCATTCTCATTTCGCTGGCCAGGTACTGAATTTCAGTTTTACGCTCGTCGCCAAAACGTTTCTTTACATCTTCCAGTTCTTCGCGGATGATTTTGAAACGCAGCCCTTCGTCGTTCAATACATCTTTCAGGTAGCCGATGAGTTTCATAATTTCATCGTATTCTTCCTTGATCTTATCGCGCTCCATACCTGTCAAACGTTGTAAACGCAGTTCCAGGATGGCTTTTGCCTGAATCTCGCTGAGTGCGAACTGAGACATCAACCCGTCTTTTGCTTCGTCAGGTGTACGTGAACCACGGATCAGTGCAATCACTTCATCCAGGTGATCGAGGGCGATCAGGTAACCTGCTAAGATGTGTGCTTTTTCTTCTGCTTTGCGCAGGTCGAAACGGGTTCTTCTTACCACTACTTCGTGGCGGAAGTCTACGAATTCAGCCAGCAGGTCTTTCAGGCACAATACACGTGGACGGCCTTTCACAAGCGCCACGTTGTTGATACCATAAGAAGTCTGCAACTCAGAATATTTATACAGCTGGTTGATCACCACGTTTGCAATAGCTTCACGTTTCAGATCTATTACCAGGCGCATACCTTCACGGTCGCTCTCATCGCGTACTTCAGCGATGCCTTCAATGATTTTGTCATCGGCCAGTTGTGCAATCTTCTGGTGCAGCACGGCCTTGTTGATCTGGTAAGGCAGTTCATAAATCACCAGGCGCTCACGACCGGCTTTGGTCGTTTCCACATTGACTTTACCACGTACTACCACACGGCCACGGCCTGTCTCAAATCCCTGCTTCACACCTTCGTAACCGTAAATGATACCACCGGTTGGAAAGTCGGGCGCCTTCACATATTTAATAAGGTCTTCGTTGGTGACCTCTTTATTTTCAATGTAAGCGATCAGGCCATCCACTACCTCGCTCAGGTTGTGGGGCATGATGTTCGTAGCCATACCTACCGCGATACCGGAAGCACCATTTACCAGCAGGTTCGGGATGCGGGTAGGCAATACAGTAGGTTCTTCGAGGGTATCGTCAAAGTTCAGGGTAAAGTCCACTGTTTCTTTGTCAATATCTTCCAGCATGGCTTCTGCAACCTTTTGCAGACGGATTTCCGTATAACGCATGGCCGCTGGCGCGTCACCATCCACAGATCCGAAGTTACCCTGACCGTCTACAAGAATGTAGCGCAGTGTCCAGGGCTGTGCAAGACGTACAATGGTGTCATAAATGGAAGCATCGCCGTGCGGGTGATATTTACCCATTACCTCACCCACAATACGGGCAGATTTCTTGTAAGGCTTATTGCTGTTGTTGCCCAGCTCATTCATACCAAACAGTACCCTGCGGTGTACGGGTTTCAAACCGTCCCTTACATCGGGAAGCGCACGCCCTACGATTACTGACATAGAGTAATCGATATAAGCCGTTTTCATCTGCTCCTCGATGTTAATCTGGACAATCCTTCCTTCCTGAGAATTTTCAGTATTTTCTGACATGTAGATAGGTTGTTTTGCTTAAAAAACAAATGAGCGCAAATATAGCCATTTCAAGGCGAAATACAGCCATTTTGACATTAAATGTGAATAAAAAAGGAATTGTCATATTGCGTTAAAACACAATGCGATAAATAAATATTTTCTGTAGCAGAGTCTGAATAATCTTTTAAATTGCAGTCACTGCCAATATTTATTCCATATAATAAACAATTAGAATATGGAGAAAATGAAATATTGGCAAACAATTTGTTTTTAACCCTATGAAAATCAAACTCTCATGGGACAGCGCTCAGTAAAAGAGTCGAAATTTGCTAAAATTTCGAACATTACTATTACCACTGATGTTAAATCCCTGTTCCGTAAACCATAGTAAAGAATTATATTAAGGTAACATGAAGAATATTTTATTGTTTGGTGCCGGTAAATCGGCCACCTGCCTGATAGATTATCTGCTGGTAAACGCCCCCCGGCAGAAATGGCATGTGACCGTAGCGGATCATGACTTGATGCTGATCAAGTCGAAAACCGGCAAATCCTACTACGTAACCCCGGCTGCTATCAACATCCAGGACGAAGCAGCCAGACAACAGCTCATACAGGAAACAGACCTCGTAATTTCCCTGCTCCCTCCACCCCTACACATTTTTGTAGCAAAAGACTGCCTGAAATATGGTAAGAACCTGCTCACCGCATCTTATATCGATCCGGAAATAAAAGCACTGGAAAAAGAAATCGAAAACGCCGGCCTCCTGTTCATGTATGAAATGGGACTGGATCCCGGTATCGATCATATGAGCGCTATGAAACTGATCCACTCTATCGAAAAGAAAGGCGGGCAAATTTCATCCTTTAAATCTTACTGCGGCGGCCTCATTTCGCCCGAGAGTAATGATAATCCCTGGCAGTACAAGATCTCGTGGAATGCCCGCAATATCGTAATGGCAGGTAGCTCCGGCGCTATCTACAAAGAGAAAGGAAAGGTGAAGGAAACCGATTATGCGCACCTCTTTGACCAGAGCAAAACCATTCAGATTCCTACCCTGGGCAAACTTGCCTGGTATCCCAACAGGGATTCCCTGGCCTATATGAAAGCCTATAAGCTGGAAGATATCCAGACCTTCATGCGCGCTACCCTGCGCTATCCTGACTTCTGCGAAGGCTGGAGCAGCCTCGTAAAACTGGGTCTCACCAACGATACTAACAAGGTTCAGACGGATAACATGACCTATTACCAATGGGCCAGCCAAAACCTGAAACCTGCAAAGGAGCTGAGTAATGAAGAAAACATCGCTCATTTCCTGGGCATCTCTGCCAAGTCAAAAATCATTCGTCAGCTCAAATACTTAGGCTTACTAAACGGTGAAACCATTCACCAGGGAGAACTCACCAACGCCGCCGTGCTGCAGAACATTGTGGAGTCCAAACTGGCCATGGAACCGACTGATAAGGATATGATCGTGATGATTCATGAGATAGAATTTGAGCGCAGGGGCATTACCACCCGCCTGCATAGTTACATGATTGTACAGGGTGAAGATCACCTGCGTACGGCCATGGCAAAAACGGTGGGACTGCCCTTAGGCATCATGGCAAAAATGATTTTACAGGGTAAGGTGAACCTCACAGGGTTGCAAATACCTGTCACACCTGATATATATAATCCGGTTCTGAAAGAACTGGAAGAGTATAATATTCGATTTGAGGAGAGTTTCGAATAGAAAAAATATTTTCCTATGGTAAATGACCCTCGTTAAAGAAAAAGGCTGACCAACTGGTCAGCCTTTAATATATGTTTGCAATAATTCTTTCAGTGC
This sequence comes from Chitinophaga sp., assembly GCF_039596135.1. GTDB lineage: Bacteria > Bacteroidota > Bacteroidia > Chitinophagales > Chitinophagaceae > Chitinophaga. The sequence goes on along the minus strand of NZ_JBCNKH010000048.1, from coordinate 15,415 downwards.
TGCCACCCCCGCTGTAGCCGGCTTCTCAATCAAGTGCAGATAAGGCCGCTGCTTCACCTGCGGCAGGTTCTTATCTATCACGTATACGGGTACATGTCGCGGTACTATATCCAGTAATCCTGCAGCAGGATATACCAGTAAAGAGGTACCAATCACCACAAAAATATCCGCCTGCCTTACCAGTGTAACTGCCTGTTCTATCATCGGCACCTCTTCACCAAACCATACGATGAAAGGCCGTAATTGCCCCCCGTCTGCAGCCAGATCCCCCAACCTGAGGTCTTCATTATATGGGTAAGTACGCGCCGTATCGAGCACACTCCTCATTTTAGTGATCTCTCCATGTAAATGCCATACCTGCCTGGCGCCTCCCCTTTCATGCAGGTCGTCAATATTTTGAGTAACAATGTGCAGGTCAAAATGCTCCTGCAGGTCCGCCAGTCCTGTATGTGCAGCATTGGGTTTCGCCGCCAGTATGTCACGCCTGCGCATATTATAAAAGTCCAGTACCAACTGGGGATCCTTCTTCCAGCCATCGGGAGATGCCACTTCGTACACATTGTAGCCTTCCCACAGGCCATCGCTGTCGCGGAACGTTCTCAATCCACTCTCCGCACTGATGCCCGCACCTGTTAATACCACCATCCGTAGCTTCTTCATACAATTTTGATTTTCTTCTTCGAATATACAACGTAACTTTATATATTATTTCAAAACAGGACCAGCCTTGAAGATCACCAGTACGCTTATTTTCTGTTCGCTGATACTATTACTGCATACAACAGCCAGCGCCCAGAATGATACCATCCATGTACCAGCAGATAGCGCCCGCGCTAAAGAACAACTGGATAGCTTACAGCACAATAAACCATTGACGGAGGAGGATACCGCGATCAGTTATCGCATCAATGGTGTATACCTGAAGAGTATCTGGACAGATTTAAAATATACGGTAGCACGTCCTGCACACTGGGAAAAGCGTGATTTTATACGGTTGGGCATCGTGCTGGGTGGTACAGGTATATTAATGACGGCAGCGGATTATGAAGTAAAGCAGTTTATGCTGCGCAATCATACCGCAGGATTAAACAAAATCACCGGCCAGATCGAACCTTTCGGCAATGCCTATTCGCCTTACCTGATTGGTGGTATGTACCTGGCAGGGGTGATAGCAAAGGACAGAAAACTCGAAAATGCGGGCCTGATGTCAGCAAAATCCTTATTAATTTCAACGTTGATCTATACAACTGCCAAGGCGGTGATTCGCCGCGGGCGGCCTACCTATTTTGATTCTCCGTTTGATTACAACCGGCCGTTTACGATAAATAAGGAACATTCATCTTTTCCTTCAGGACATATGAATACCGTAACTACGGTGGCGACTGCACTGGCGGAGATTTATGGGGAGAAGCATCCGTGGGTACCGTGGGTCACGTATAGTATTGCGATTGCGACGGGAACGACAAGATTGTACCAGATCAGGCATTGGAGTAGTGATGTATGGATAGGGGCTTCGCTGGGGTATTTTGTGACGAAGAGTGTGTTCAGGCACCAGCGGGAAATGGAACGGAAGAAGGCATTGGCGGCGAGAGCAGCTGCTATGTAAAAAAAATAAGGTTGCAGCCAATGGGCTGCAACCTTATTTTTTTTAATCACCATAAGTCAGGAATATCCTCAACGGCGTAGGATAAGTCTCCCCTGCTGCAATCGGCAATGGCGCCGTATAGGTATAAGCACCCGCCGGAACAGTTGCCGTTACGGTCTGCCCATATCCCACTGTCACAGAAGGCCCATAAAAGAACGTCTCTGTGCCATTAGGCTTTGTAAACCCAATGCCAATCCGTACTGTTTGAGATCCTGAATTGGCATTATAAATAGTCGCAGTGTAACCTGACAATACCTGTATCGTCACAGGCGTAAACAAGGTTGGATCAGACCAATATGCACCATAAGAAAACTGTCCGGAAGGATTGGTGTAGTAACCACCTGGTGCCGTATTGGTCCAGCTTTCCGTCACACCCGGTGAGGTGGTCTGGGAAGTCGTAATACCAATATTAGTCGTCTGGATTACAGCATAGCCGCTTGTAAAATTACCGGCTGATACAATGTAATACTTGGTAGGGGGATCTGCTTTGGCAATCATGGAACAGGCACAAAGCAAGAGCAAAATGATTGTTTTTTTCATGTGAGGGATTTTGGGTTTAAAAAAAAATTTTGTGGTTATTTGAAATGCCTGAAATTGTATATTAAACTGATTAATAAATAACGCCCCCGCGTCCTTGTCCATGAATCAGCAACCACCGAAGCGTTCACACTCCTGCTGGCACCAGACTGCTGATTCAACAAATCCACACATGTCATACTCGCCTGCATCGCCCTGTTTTTTAAGAACCGGTAGCGTACCACTGGTGAAAGAATGGGAAAATCAGGCTGGTAATTTGAGGGTAGACTGCTGTTGAAGTTATAATACCAGGTTAACCCGCCTTCCAGGTTCTGCCATGAATAGAAACCTTTACCAGTGATACCAGTCTGGAAATAGGTGGTCGTTACGCCACTGCTTGTCGTCATGATATTATACCCCGGGCCAACGCTAAGACTCAGGTCCCAGCCTTTCTGGTTATTGTAGGTACAGGTCAAATCGCTATTGGTAGTGAAAGTGCGACTGTCATTCCGTACACCATTGCTTATCACAGGACTCTTTGAATAGGCAGCAGCACCCATCATATTGAACATCAACTTCCCCTTCGCTGCAGCAGTTGAGTAATTGAGTGTGATGTTGGCACTTTGCGCACCTTCCAGGTTCACTGGTTTAGTTAGCTGGCCACCATTATCGAGTAAGGTGGTAGACTGCGCAATGCTATGTGCTGTGACACTGGCACCCATGCTGATGGTAAAGAGCTGCATAGTGCCCATCTTAATGGCATTGTAACTCAGGTTAAAGGTGTGGGTATATGGTTGTTTCAGATCAGGATTGCCTTCCTGTATGAAGAGAGAATCTGATGTTACGGTCACCGGCTGTAATTGCTGTATAGATATCGCCATCGGCCTGCCGTTATAACCCAGCATCAATGTTTTTCCACCTTTCGGGCTAATGCTCATCATCACCTGTGGCAGCAGGTTCACGAAGCGACGGGAAAGTTGTGTGTGTGCACTCACATTTTCTGTCAGCAGCCAGTCGCCTTGCAGGCCTCCACCCAAAGTGATATTTAGTTTGCCTGCCTGCCCCCTGATGGAAGCCTGTGCTACCCCGCTGTGATAGTTGCTGACGAAGTTATTACTCTGGCTGGAATCCAGTTGGTCATAGTGTTGGTTGACATCGTTGAATTTGTAAGTGTTGTAGCTATTATTGTCTCTGTTAAAACCATAACTACCCTGTGCTGTGAAATTATATTTTTCTCCCAGTGGTATGGTATACATCGCATTGGCACCGACATTGAAGCTACCGCTTTTATTGTCCGCCAGCTGGTGAATATTTTTGTTGTAGGATGTATATTCTGTCAGGGTTTCGTTCAAAGAAGTACGCTTGTTTTCATTATTGCGTATGTTCAGGTTTGCCATCAGCAATTCTCCCGCCTTTTTAGCCCGATGGGTGAGTTGGAAATTTGAACTTAGCTGTGTGTTATTACTATTAGAATTGCTTGTACCGGATGACTGATAGATCTGCTCACCTGAAGCTGCATAATGTTGCGTACTTTGTTGCACACTGGTATTATCCGAACTTTGCAGATTTACCATCGGTATGATGCTGAGTGTGGTTCGCTCATCCGGATTAACGTCTATCTTACCATTAAAGCGGTGTGAGCGCATATCATTTACGCCATTGACAGATTGGTTCAGGGAAGTAGAGGAGTCACCTGGAAATATGTTGAGTGTTTGTGATCTGGATTCAATTTCGCTGTGGGTGTCGTTGGCCTGATAGTTACCGTTAAACTTAAATAAAGCATTACGGCTGTCGCGGTAGTTCACACCGCCGTTCATAACCCGTTTGATCCCATTGCTTTGTTGTACGGGATCAGTGCCGGTTTTCTCTTTGTCTACATTACCTGCATCTGCAATGATGGAGAGTTGCTGCCCGCCATTCATATGGTTCAGGTCACCGTTCACGATGTAGGTATCTCCTGTACCGGCACCTGCACCAGCTTTACCGAAGTTCCCTTTTCTTTTGTCTGCCTTCAATACGATGTTCAGGGTTTTGTTGCCCGGAAAACCTGGTGGGGGCGGTGGTCCGGGCATATTGTTGTTGCTGTTGCCAGCATATACCTGGATCTTTTTTACAATTTCTGCGGGCAGGTGTTCAAGTGCAATAGAAGGTTCACCTGAGAAGAAGGGTTCACCGTCTACTGTGATCTGGTCTATAGGCTGACCATTGATAGTAATAGTGCCGTCATTCCGGATCTGTATACCTGGAAGCATTTTAAGCAGTTCTGCAAGTGCAGCATATTCTTTTGTTTTGAAGCGACTGGAGTTATATTCAAGCGTATCTTTCTTCATCACGATGGGAGGTTCCTGTACTACAACGGTATCCAGTTCTTTTACCCGGATGAACATATAGATGGTATCCATGTTTACTATCTTTTGATTGCCATCGATGGTAAAAGCTTTTTGTACAGGGGCGAGGCCCTGAAAGGAAATGTGTAAGGTGTACTGCCCAAAAGGAATATTGTCAGCGCTGAAACCACCTGTATGATCTGAGAAGATGGATTGCCTGATAACGTTATCCTGTGTGATAGTAATAAACGCGTTTTTGAGCTGTTGATGGGTAACGGTATCAGACAGCTGGCCATATATTTTGCCGGTTTGTTGGGCGTGCACGGTAAAGGAGGCAAATAGTATCAGGTAAACAAGTACATGCTTATAAAGGCTCATTCCGAGGGAGTTAGACAAGCATCTTTCGCTATGAAAGGCGCTTGCAGAAATAAACTAATTTGCAGTATATAAGCCAAATGAAATCAGGATAGGGGTCGTGCCAGATCCTGGATCATATGTATATATAAGTATAAGAGCTGGAAGGGAAAGTAACCAGGCCGCATATAGCGACAAGGCAGGTAAACAACCACTTTTTCATGTTTGTTTTTATTTGGGTTTAAAAAATCTCTCAGATGAGCATAGAAAATCCTACAAAGCGGCGAGCGTGTTTAAAGACTGAGTGATTGCTCTTTAATCATAACGGATTCTGAAAGTAGCCGGGCACGATACCTGTTGCAGCATAAGTAGGGTCATACGCATCGTCGTTGTATAAGATAGTTTAAGTCTCTGCCTCCAATGGGTAACATTTAAGTATTGAAAGTGATAAGGTATATGGTATTAAATTTCGTGTTTAATTTACAACTAATTCTTTACAATGCAAGTTAGCGACAGTCAATTCCTGCGAACAATGGTTTTTCATCGTCGATAGAAACAATTTCATCTTTTAACAGCTGTTTTTGAAGCTTGTGTCTGGTTGATAAGTTAGCGGGCAGTTATTTGGCTCTTCCCTGCTGCTGCAGGCCATCTTCGAATTATTTCTTCATCTTTCCCATTTCCAGGATTGTATTATACTCATCTTCTGTCACCGCACATACTGAAAGCCTCCCCTGCCTGACCAGCTGAAAATTCTCCAGTCGCTTTTCCGCCTTCATCTGTGCCAGTGTCACCTGCTCTTTTAACGGCTTTACCGGTTGCAAATCTACCACCACCCAATTCGGATCGGGTGTAGTCGGGTCCTGGTAAGCTTCCTTCGCCACTTTTGCAATTCCTACTACTGCCAGTCCTTCATTACTATGGTAAAACAATACATGGTCTCCCTTCTTCATCGCCTTCAGATTATTCCTGGCCTGGTAGTTCCTTACTCCATCCCAAAATGTTTTCCCGTCTTTTACAAACTGTTCCCAGGAATATTTAAACGGCTCCGATTTGACTAACCAATAATTCATGAAAAGAAAGTTTTAAGATTACCAGCTACTACATAGGCAGTAAGCGTGGTGCGAATATTCAAGTTATGTTTCCTGAAATTACCAGCCACTATGCTGTGCAATATGCCGGTATTAAGGTCATGTTTCCCCAATTTCCAGCCACTACGCTGTGCAATATACCGGTATTAAGGTCATGTTTTCCCAATCACCAGCCACTGGCCAGTACATCGGCAATATGCATGGTTTTAATATTCAGGTCATGTTTCCTGATATACCCATCCAGGTGCATCAGGCAGGAAAGATCCGTAGATATCAGATAATCCGCCCCTGTGGCTATTGCATTATGTACCTTCTGCTCACCCATCCCAATAGAAATAGGTTCATATTTCACGGCAAAAGTACCTCCAAAACCACAACAGGTTTCACAATCATTCATCTCCGTCAGTTCCAGCCCTTTCACCTTACTCAGGAGATTCCGTGGCCCCTGCTTGATATGACATTCTCTCAGCGCTGCGCAGGAATCATGATAAGTGGCTACGCCATTCAGCGTTGCACCTACATCAGATACATGCAGTACCTCCGTCAGAAACTCTGTAAATTCATACAGCTGCTTGCGCAACAGCTTTACATCATTATGAGCGGCAGAGTTATCGAACAGCTTCCCGTAATAATTGCGTACAAACCCGGTGCAGGAACCGCTGGGTGCTACGATGTAGTCAAAGGTGTGAAAATCTTTTACAAATTTGGTTGCCACGGCTCTCGACTCATCCCAGTACCCTGCATTAAAAGCAGGCTGTCCACAGCAGGTCTGATTTGCATTATAATTTACATTACAGCCCAGCTTCTCCAATACTTTGACCATATTGAAAGCTGTTTCGGGGAATAACTGATCTACAAAGCAGGGAATAAAAAGCTGAACGTTCATCGAGTTAGTCTTTATAAGTAGCCTGCAAGCTACTGGAAATTTACGTACACTACTGTAACTTCCGCTTAATGCTGGTAATTTACCGGTTTGCAAGTAACAGGGGATTTACATACCCCGCTGTAGCTTATACCGATAATTTTTACCGGCTTACAAGCCACGAGAGATTTACAAACCCCACTATAACCTATACCGATACCCTACCAACCTGCAAGCTACAGGAGATTTACTTGCTCTGCTGCATCTTCCGCATCATACTGATCATCTTCAGTGCGGTCAGCGCAGCTTCTTCACCTTTATGTCCATGTTTACCACCCAATCTATCAGTCGCCTGTTCCATATTGTCTACCGTCAGAATCCCAAAGATGACAGGTACAGGCAATTCCAGGTTCAGCTGCATCAACCCTTCTGTTACGCCTTTACAAACGTAGTCAAAATGTGGGGTTTCCCCACGGATCACACAACCAAATGCAATAATAGCGCCAGGCTGTGCACCTGTGCCCTGGGCATGCTCCCAATATTGTTTAGCCGCGAAAGGCAGTTCAAATGCACCCGGTACCTTTACTTTAGCAACTTTAGATACGTTGTATTGTGCAAGTGTCTTATCACAGCCCGCCACCAACTCATTGATGACAGTATCATTCCATTCGGTATACACTATAACAACACTGGCATCCTCAATTCCGAGAATGCCAGTATCGTCCAATAAACTTTGATTATGTATTGACATGTTGAATATATTCTACCGGGAGTGAGAATACGCCATTACGAAAATATTCCACAATGTGTAATATTCCCCTCTTCCGAAATTATTCTCTAACTACACCCAGTCTGGCCAGATATTTATCCATCTCACGGCCTTCGTTTGACTGAGGGTATTTTTCGCGGATCTCTTTGTAGATAGAGATCGCTTCGTCGTTTTTACCAGCCAGTTCCAGGGCTACACCTGCACGGAACAGGTAAGTTGGACCGGTAAAATCGTTGTCGCTGTACTGACCAGCTTTTTTGTAGTATTTGATACCTTCTTCAGTATTCTTCAGTTCCATGTAAGCATCGCCGGTTACACCATAAGCCATCGCCTGCACCAGCTGATCACCTGCATTGAAATCTTTCAGCATATCAATACCTTCCTGGAACTTGCCCAATCTTACGTAGCAAATACCAGCATAGTATTTTGACAATTGACCGGTTTTGGTACCGCCGTATTTTTTGATTACCTGTAAGAAACCGTCGTTGTTACCATCTCCGTTCAGGGCCAGGTTAAATGAATCTTTTTCAAAAGCTTTCTGTGCGTGGAATACCATGTCCGCTGCTTTCTTTTCATTCGGAGCTTTAATGAACCTGTTGTAGGCAAAAGTACCGCCTATCACCACAACGATAACGAGGAGGGCAATATTGATGACGTTCTTGTTCTTGTAATAAAAATCTTCCGCCTTGTGTACAGAGCTTTGCAAGTCGAAGTCCTTGGTTACAGGAGCAGATTCAGCGGCCTTATTTTTTGTTTCGGTCATTGTAATTGTGATCGTTAAATTGTTATTTCTTGTTAGGGTACAGGTACGGCCTGATCGCCATATTCCCGCAAATATAAAAAAGGTTAGCGAATCTCCCATGCCATTTCATGCACGGACGGGACCGCTAACCTATTAAATATCACTTAGTCAACAATGAAAGGGTAATCCTGTTGGGCATACACATCTTTCAGCAGTTCATCGTCAGAAGGCCATGGAGAATTTTCTGCAAATTCTACGCAATGCTCCACCTGTTGTTTCACCTTTTCAGTGATAGCTTCGATTTCTGCATCTGTAGCCCATTTGTTTTTCTGAATGGTCTTCAGCACTACTGTCAGCGGATCTCTTTCTTTGTATTCTTCTACTTCTTCCTTAGTACGATACTTGGCAGGATCACTCATAGAGTGGCCACGGTAGCGGTAAGTCTTGATTTCCAGTAAGGATGGACCTTCGCCGGTGCGTGCACGCTTTACAGCTCTTTCCATACCTTCATGCACTGCTTCGCAGCTCATACCGTCGATAGTATCGCTCGGCATGTCGTAAGCGTTAGCTAACTTATAGATATCCAGTACGTTAGAAGTACGTTCTACTGAAGTACCCATTGCGTACATGTTATTTTCGCAGATGAAAATTACTGGCAGTTTCCACAGCATGGCCATGTTGAATGTCTCATGCAGCATACCCTGACGGGCAGCACCATCTCCAAAGAAGACTACTGCTACGTTGTCAGTACCTTTGTATTTCTCAGCAAATGCCAGGCCCGCACCAGTACCAATCTGAGCGCCCACAATACCGTGACCGCCAAAGAAGTTATGCTCTAAAGAGAAAAAGTGCATACTACCACCCTTACCCTTAGAACAGCCAGTAGCTTTACCATACAGTTCAGCCATACAAGCATCCGGAGACATACCCTTGGCAATTGCCAGTGCATGGTCACGGTAAGCAGTGATGAATTTATCTTCCGGTTTAGTCGCAGTCATACAACCCGCAGCAATCGCTTCCTGTCCGATGTACAGGTGGCAAAAACCACGAATCTTCTGCATTCCATATAATTGGCCGGCTTTTTCCTCAAAGCGGCGCAGCAAGAGCATCAATTCATACCAGTACAAATACGTCTCTTTGGTGAACTTCGTCTTTACGTCTGTTTTTGTAGCCACTGTTTCTTAATTTGTCCGCAAATATAACAGGAAAATCCTAAAAACTAAATACTTTGCAACTTTGCTGGAAATACATACTATAATAATATAATAGACACCTGCCATACAGGGGTTAAAAAAATATAATTTGCTGTCGCTCAAAAAGATAACATTAGTACAATTTAAGAACTATACCCGGGCAGATCACCGGTTTACCCAGCGGATCATCGGCATTACCGGGCGCAACGGCTCTGGTAAGACGAACCTCCTGGATGCCATCTATTACCTCTGCTTTACCAAAAGCTACTTTACCAGCAGCGAAACCCAGAATACCCAGTACAACACCAATGGCTTTCGTATCGATGCCCTGCTCGATAAAGACGGCCATGAAGAACATATTGTATGCACTGTCAAAGACGGCAAAAAGGAGATAGCCCTCAATGATGAGTCGTATGAACGCTTTTCCCAGCATATCGGGAAATTTCCCGCCGTCATGATCGCCCCCGACGATGCCGAAATCATCCTGGGGGGTAGTGAGGAACGCCGTAAGTGGCTGGATGCCCTGCTCTGCCAGCTGCATCCCGGCTACCTCGACCACCTTATTACTTATCAAAAGGTGCTTCAGCAGCGCAACAGCCTGCTCAAAGCTACCCCTGCCGCAGGCCAGGACCTCCTGCTCGATGTTTTTGACGACCAGCTCATTCAACATGGTACGCCTATATATGAATGGCGTAAAAATTTTCTGCCGGCATTTATACAACAGGTGCAATCATTATATGATTATATCGCCGGCCAGCATGAGGTGGTGAACATTCAGTATCTCTGCGGGCTCCATGAGCAATCTTTTGCACAACTGCTGCATGCCAATCGCTATAAAGATCAGCTGATGCAGCGTACCACTGGTGGTATTCACAAAGATGATCTGCAGTTTCTGCTGGATGACCATGCTATGAAAACAAGCGCATCGCAGGGACAGCGTAAAAGTTTTTTGTTTGCACTGAAACTGGCGCAGTATGAAGTGATCAGAAAACACAAAGGCTTTGCACCATTACTGTTGCTGGATGATGTGTTTGAAAAACTGGACCAGGAGCGGGTTTCAAGGTTGATACAGCTGGTAAGCGGGACTGAGTACGGACAGGTGTTTATTACTGATACACATGCCACAAGATTACTCGATGCATTTAATGAAAAAGAAGCAGGTTTTCAATTGGTAGAGATGGAGTAATCCGTATCTTTGTGGCATGCGCTATGGTATTACGACAATGGGAGATGCCCTCAGGGATTTTATGGACAAAAGCCGGATGAAACCACGGCTTACAGAAGTACGGATCAGAGAGAACTGGGAACAAATTATGGGTAAGACAATCTCCAGGTATACCGAAAGTATTCAGTTGATAGATGGAAAGTTGTTAATCTCTACTAATGTAGCGCCATTGAAGCAGGAACTCTCCTATTCGAAAGATAAGATTATTAAGTTGGTGAATGAGATGCTGGGTGAGCCAGTAGTGAGGGAGGTGGTGATCCGATGAGGATCCGGAATTTTCTGAGCAATTGTTGGTAAAAAAGTGGTGATCCGATGAGGATCATTTTTTTTCCGGTATAAGTTGCTGAGCAAATCGTTGGTAAAAAAAGCGATGATCCGATGAGGATCATTTTTTTCGGCATAAGTTGCTGAGCAAATCGTTGGTAAAGAAAGCGATGATCCGATGAGGATCATTTTTTTTCCGGTGTAAGTTTTCGGCCCCTCCTTTTCTAAAACGGCGAAAACATTAGCTGCAGCTAATGTCCTCTACCGGTTGTGGATTATAAACTTGCCGTTGACTTCGACTTTGTATTAAACTCTTTGATCAGCATATTAATATCATCTACATGCAAGCTGGTATGTAAATGTACAATGACCATATCTTTCTCATCCTGGATCAACAACACTACATTTCCCAGGTTATCATCAGTCCCCTTATTCAGTACATGCACCACACTGCCATGGTCCCTTGCTTCCATCAGTAAATCAAAGTGTTCCTTGTCGATCAGCTTCTGTTTCAGTTTTAGCAGGTCACTGGTAGGTATAGGTCCGTCATACCCTTCCATGACATAGAGCTTAATCCGGTGGATCTTTGAAAACAGCTTCTTTGCATCTACACCGTCTTTATCGATCTCATTTGGAATAAATCCGCCTGCTAAGCGCAATGGGAACCAGCCTATGCCTATTTTGAAAGTCTCGGCTACGCCTCTGTGGGCATTGTAGAACTGCATGAGCAGTCGGTCCTGTGCGTGTGTGGTGCTTGTGCCCAGGAATAAACAGCAAACGATTGATAATACTAGGCAATGTTTCATACGGGTTATTTTAAATTCAATGCTTTTTTACTGAGTGCTTTAGTTACTGAATACTTTCTTATTCCGTACTTTCTGCTGAGCGCTTTTTCTTAATCAGCGCTTTAGTTACTAAACACTTTCTTATTCCGTGCTTTCTGCTGAGCGCTTTTTCTTAATCAGTGCTTTAATTACTAAACGCTTTCTTATTCCGTACTTTCTGCTGAGCGCTTTTTCTTAATCAGCGCTTTAGTTACTAAACACTTTCTTATTCCGTGCTTTCTGCTGAGCGCTTTTTCTTAATCAGTGCTTTAGTTACTAAACGCTTTCTTATTCCGTACTTTCTGCTAAGCGCTTTTTCTTAATCAGTGTTTTAGTTACTAAACACTTTCTTATTCAGTACTTACTTCTTATTCAACGCCTTCAGCCTATCCATACCACCAATATTCATATCATTAGCGATCTGGCTGATTTCATTCAGGTCAATATCACCTAAAAGGCTCATAGCCACAAATTCATCCGTACTACCCACAAGCATAATCAGCTCTGCGATATTTCCCTTACTGTTTTCCTTTACCATGAATTTTACAAGATCTCCATCACTGCGCACAGTCATTAATTCTTCGTATTCTTTTGTGAGCATGGAAGCCGCTTCCTGGTATAGTCTGGTCCCATCTTTGGTATTTTCCTTTACAAGGACTCTCAGACCTTTCAGCTTCTTTACAATGGTCATGAAGCTTTTTCCTTCAGCAGAATTGATATCAAATTTGCTGAACATAGAGAACATCTTGGGTGTGACACTAACCAGGGTAAAAGACTGGTCGTTTTCATACTTTTGAAAAAAACGGTCGATCACACTTACCTGTTGGGCAAAAAGGCCCGTGCCTGCTGTTAATAGCAACAGCAATAAACATAATCGTTTCATTGTCTAAATTTTATATTAAAGGAATTAGAATGGCCAGATTTGCTTTTGTTACGTTTTATTTTTTTACCTAAATCCTAAATCATGAATCGCCACGTTTTAATTTACCTATTACCTAATCCGCCTTTATATACTCCGTCGCCTCATTGAAATAAGCTATCTTCTTCGCCTGCGCCGTCCCCTTATTCAGGTTCTTCGCCAGCAACTCCAACGCTTTCTTCGTTGCCACATATGCCTCTTTCGGATCGTCATAGGTATCTGCCTGGTTCAGGGCCTGTGCCATCGCATCATTTCTACCTCCCTCCTCCTGTTTGATTTTGTACTGACGGCCACCATACACCAATCCTACTCCTAAAAGCAGTACCGCCGCATACTTCATCCAGTGCTGGTAAGGCCGGGGTATAGCAACAACCACGGCAGACTTGTCTGCATAATCAGCAGTCATCTCCCCCACTTCCCGCGCTGCCTCTACCGCAAAATACCCGAACAGCGGCGCTGCCTCCTGCAAATCTGCAGGTAATCCCTGTTGATGCTCAGCAAAAAAACCGCGCAACAGTTCCTCTTCTTCCAGTGAAGTTTCTCCTTCCCAATACCGGGTCAGCAATGCTCTGATCTCATTATACTCCATACACTTGCAGTTTTTGTAATTGTTCACGTACTGATTTGCGGGCACGATGTAAATTCACTTTCACGTCGCTTAGCTCTATCTCCAGGATCTCAGCAATCTCCTGGTAACTGTGCCCCTCTATATCACGCAATTGCATAATAGTACGGTATTTTTCCGGCAATGCCCGCATGATCCTATGAACGCTGTTCATAACATCCTGTTTCGCAGCCGCTTCGTGCGGGTTGTCCTGTTGTGTCACAACTATCTCAACAGCTCTGTCCAGTTCTTCCGACCTGCGATGCTTTTTGGATTTCAGTTTATCCAAAGCCAGGTTACGCACTATACGCATACACCATGCTTCCATATTCTGCAGCTCTGCCATCCGGTCTTTTTGCTGCCAGACCTTCATGAGCGCATCCTGCGTGATGTCCCTTGCGTCTTCTTCGTTTCCCAGCAGGTGATATGCAAAGCGATAGAGCTTTTGCCTGACCGGGACGACTTGTGATTCAAATATTGCAAGAGACATATGTTATACCAGGGCGTTTATATAAGGAAGACGACTCGTGGAAAGGTTTGTTACAAAAGTTTCAAATTTTTTTTCAAAAGGGCGAAAAAAGCGGCAACTTGCTTCGCAACCTGCCGCTTTTCTCAAAAGGAGCCCCCCCTACGGGGAGCTTTATATACAATGCTTATTACAATTTTATTCTCGGATCAATCACACTATACAACACATCCGCCAGTAAATTGATCACCACAAATATCCCCGCCGTAAACAACACGGCCCCCATCAACACCGGGAAATCAAACTTCTCCAACGCGTCCACAGTCATTTTCCCAATCCCCTTCCATCCAAATATATACTCCACAAAAAATGCCCCTGCCAGCAACTCTGCAAACCACCCCGTTATCGCCGTCACCACCGGGTTCAGGGCATTCCGTAAAGCATGCCTGAAAATCACCGTTCTTTTCTGCAACCCTTTGGCATATGCCGTTCTGATATAATCCTGGTGCAATACATCCAGCATGGCCCCCCTTGTCAGCTGCACTATAATGGCCAAAGGCCTGATGCCCAATGTAATAGCCGGCAAAACCAGGTTCCGCAGGGAGAGCGTTCTCCCCGAAAATGCGTCATAATCAAACAAACTCCCCGTCATATGCAACCCGGTATAATCGCTCAGCACAAACCCAAACAGGTAGGCCAGCACGATCCCCATAAAAAACGATGGTGCCGATATGCCGACTACACTCCCAAACACCGCTCCCGTATCCATCCAGGTATCCTTCTTCACTGCCGATAATATCCCTAATCCTATCCCCGCCACTGTGGCAAATAATATAGCAGCTACCGCCAGCACCAATGTTCCCGGCAGTGCTTCCGTCAGCATCTCCCACACATCCTTCTTGCCCTGGTAGGATCTTCTTAAATAAGGCGTTTTCAACACCAGCAGGCGATCCCCACTCAAATGCAGGAGGCTTATGTAATGCAACACGCCGGCGGCTTCCTCCTGGGAATGCACGGCAATAGGCGACAGATCGTTCAGGTACAATAGAAACTGTACCGCCACCGGCTTGTCCAGGTGCAACTCCTTGCGCACATTTTCCAGCGACGCCACATCCGCCCGCTGCCCCAGTGTCAGTCTTGCCGGGTCCCCGGGTAGCACATTAAATAAAAAAAATACCAGTGCAACTACGCCGAGCAGCACCAGTATTCCGTAAGTTATTTTTCGTAAGAGAAATCTCAGCATATTCAGTCTGTAGTAAATGCCAAATCAGGGTAACACTCCCTTCCATAAAAACACCAGCCCTATGGTATATCATGATAATGCCACTTCCCCTTTATCGTCCCTTTTTCCAAAAGAATCAAACAAGGATTACTCCGCCCCGCCGTCTTTATCGCCGTTCCATCCATATTCAAAAAATACCATACTCACGGTATATCATGATAATGCCACTCCCCCTTTATCGTTCCTTTTTCCAAAAGAATCAAACAAGGATTACTCCGCCCCGCCGTCTTTATCGCCGTTCCATCCATATTCAAAAAATACCATACTCACGGTATATCATGATAATGCCACTTCCCCTTTATCGTTCCTTTTTCCAAAAGAATCAAACAAGGATT
>NZ_JBCNKH010000047.1:0-52348 GCF_039596135.1 Chitinophaga sp. | reverse complement strand
CTCTCGCTGTACCACCGTCATCCCCTTCATCTCATCCGGCAATTCCTCCGTCTTAATAGACGCTACCGATACTGACTTGTCCCTGTAACTCTCCAGCAACTCCTTCTTCCCATAATAAGCACCCTTCCCGGCCTTGCTGGAATTATACTCCGCCCGCTGCGCCTTCACATTCGCACCCACATTGGTACTGATATACTTACTCTTGGATACCTTCGCTGAGTAAGCCTCTTTCTCCGCTTCATTACCATAATACATTCTGCCATCATCTAACTGGTCTGACAACTGCGCAATCTGGTTATCATACGGCGTATTCACCTGTATATCATTCGCATCCATATTCACCTGCGTATAACTCCCCTGGTTACACTGCGCTATATCCTTCCACACCCGCATTGCCCGAAAATCACTCCCCATCAAAATCGTATTCAATACAATATCCTTCTGCGTCGCCAGCTTACAACTCACCGGGTACTTCACATCATCCCTGTAATCCATATGCGGCGGACAATCTCCCACCAAAAACACCGTCTTGTAAGTGCTGGCCGCCGTATCCCATTTAAACTTCGTAATCGCCTCATTCAGCGCCTGGTTCACACTTTCCGGGCTATCCCCGCCACCGTCTGCACTCATCTGCATCAGCTTTTCATACACTTCATCCATATCACCTGACAATGCCACCCTTTTTGTAATAAACTGATCGCCCCTGTCCCTGTAAAATATCAACCCTATCTCAATCACTGGCGCAGGCTCCGCCTGTGCAAGACTCCCCGCAATAGACCATATTTTTTCTTTGGCAGCCCCGATCAAACCGGACATGCTACCAGTTGCATCCAATGCAAAAACTACCTGGATTTTAGATTGAGCGTGGGGAGAATCTGTAACGACTGAAGGAGGAGGAGGAGCGGATACCGCCGCAGAATGCTTATGCACAGTGCCCATCAGGAATAAGGCACAGAAAAAAGTGCCAACTGGGATAATGTACCTTGGACTCATGGAAAATGGATTTTCTTTCATGATTCCCGGAAAATCCATTTTCCATAAATATAAATGTTAAGAAAAACCTAAAGGTTGCGGACTGGCTACTTTATAAACCGGTGTTTTCAACGCCGCAGCTTCCCGCAGGGTGATCATGCGCTTTAACTGCGGATCCCAGATTTTAAGCTTTAAACAGGCCATGATTTCCCTGATCCGCAGACTGGTTGTCTTTGCATGTTGCAACTCAGGAATCCCGGCCATTGCCTGGGGCAACCGGTAAAATGGAATACGCGCATTCAGATGGTGAATGTGATGGTAGCCAATATTCGCTGTCACCCAGTTCATAAACGGCGACATCACCATAAAGCTGGAAGACAGCAACGCTGCCTCATGATAACACCAATCCTCATTATCATTGAAAGTTACGCCCGGAAAATTATGCTGTGCATAAAACAGGTATGCACCCATACAACAGGAAATAGAAAATGGAACCACGATAAACAGCGCCCATGCCTGCCACCCCAGGAAATAAATCACCGCTGCACTGCCGCAGAAATGCAATACCAGTGCCAGCAAACTATCCAGGTGCTTCTTCGGACTACTCAGGAATGACTGCAGGCACATGCCAATCATAAACATAGACAGGTACCCCGCCAGAATCGTTAACGGATGCCTGGTAAAGAGGTAAGACCTTCTTTCCTTACGGCTCATCTGCTCGAACTTCTGCCTGGTGGCAATAGGGTAGGAGCCAATACTGGCGCTGAACAATTTTGAATTATGCTTATGATGATAATCGTGAGATCTTTTCCAGATGCTGGCCGGCGCCAGGATATAAATCCCGAAAACCGTCATGATGGCATCCGCCAGCCTGGAATTATGCAATATCGTATGGTGCTGATGATCATGATAGATCACGAACGTTCGCACAATCAGTAACCCTGCAAAAATGCTGGCCGTCAGCCTCGCTATAAAATAGGGCAATACCAGCGTACCGCTCAATGCCAGTATCAGCAAACCCAAAGTAGTAATGAGATGGAACCAGCTCCTGGACCTGATTTCATTGGCATATGGTTTTGTAGCCAGGATAAGGTCTTTCCCTTCGCGCATAGGATAGATAATTTTAACGTTGTGGTATAATTGAAATTATATGGTTGGTACCGCTTGCGGTTGTGGTTGGCGTTTGTGTTTCCATCTTCTGTGCGACCAGAGCCAGGTGGCCGGTTGCGCAATAATATCCCGCTCCAGCTGTTGGGTATGAATCTCTGTGATTGCGCCTTCTGCCTCGTTAGTGGGCGTTTCGATCAGCATAGAAGCTTCTACTGAATAATACCCCCTTTTCACCTTGTGCACAGATACATACACTACCGGGTAATTCATTTTTTGAGCGATCTTTTCGGTTCCTTTAAAAACAGGCGTGTCCTGGTGTAAGAACGTCATCCAGTGAGCTGTAGCCGGCTGTGGTGACTGATCGGCAATGAATGCCGTAGCGTTTATTTCTTTCCTGTTCTTCACCATTTCGCGAAATGTATCCTGCATGGCAATCAACTTCGTGCCGAAACGGGTCCGCATTTTATACATCAGGGCATCCAGGTGCTTGTTAGACAGTGGATGATAAATCACGTACAATTGCTGTTTGAGCAGGATGCTGAACGAATTGCCAGCCCATTCCCAGTTACCTTTGTGCCCCATTACCAGGATCACACTCTTTTCCTCCGCTGCCAGCTGGTTAAAGAGGGCGATGGTCTCCGGCGTAAATGCACAGCGCTTTATCATGGCCGCCTTGCTGATGGTAAGCGTCTTGAATGTTTCCAGGAACATGTCGCAGAGATAGTGATAAAACTCCCCGCAGATTTTTTTCAGTTCCTTTTCCGACTTGTCAGGGAAAGAAGCAC
Source organism: Chitinophaga sp. (assembly GCF_039596135.1). Lineage (GTDB taxonomy): Bacteria > Bacteroidota > Bacteroidia > Chitinophagales > Chitinophagaceae > Chitinophaga. The sequence goes on along the minus strand of NZ_JBCNKH010000047.1, from coordinate 49,481 downwards.
GAAGATTACTCATAACTACCTTTTTCCGGTAGGAAAGAACATGGTACAGCAGCACGTACACAACGTCAGAAAGCAGGTACAATACGCTAAATGGCAATAGTGCTACTCCGTAAGTAACAAATTGTAGGAGGTAATAGGTAAAGGACAATTTCTTCTAAAGTTTATGGGGGTAAATGTATGTTAATTTATTAGTATTTAATAATTTCTGAGAATAAATATAAAAAGGTGAGCAAACGATTTTCGTTTACTCACCTAAGTTGACTATTTCCTGGATCCTTTTTAACCGGGTTTCCGGTCGTTTTGCTAGTACCAGTCGTTGCAGGTAGCTTTTTTGCACCGATCTGCTTAAAGTTGTAAAATGAGCTTTTGAACCGCGTTTGGATTTAAAAGCTTGCTCCAGGTCTTTGGGGATCTTTAGTGCTTCTACTTCGTCGAGTATAGACCAGGAGCCATTTTTCCTGGCCAGGCTAATGCATTGACGGCCAGCAGGCATCATCAAACCAGCGGCTGTGAGGCGCCTGATTTTTTCCTTGTTTATTTTTGACCAGACACTGGTGGGCTTTCTTTTTGTGAAGAATTGCATAAATTTTTCTTCATCAATGGGTCTTGCCGTACTATCTATCCAGCCAAAACAAAGCGCTTCGTCCACGGCTTCGCTCCAGGTAAGGGTCGGGCGGTTTGCCCGCTTTTTGTAGTACACGAGCCAGATAGATTGAGCACTGGCATGGTTTTCCTGTAGCCACTGCCGCCATTCCTGGCGGTTGGCCGGGCAAAATGTTTCCATTATTTCATTGCGTATTGACTGATCATTATATAAGTTTATACCACAAAGCTATAAACCGGTTATGACAACCCTATGTCAGTAGTAGATATCATCTTTGCAGAAATGCCTGCTTTGAAAGTTATAATTTTCACTTTGAATAGTTAAATTCTCCCTATATCCCTCAGGCTAACTTTGGTCTGTTAAAACAAATCATATGATTGCTGCCAAAGGATACGCTGCATTACAAGCAGGCGCTGAACTAACACCATGGACCTTTGAAAGAAGGCCCCTGACCGCTCATGATGTACTCATCGAAATTTTATATTGCGGGGTCTGCCACACCGACCTCCATCAGATCCGGAATGACTGGTTTCCCGGCATCTTTCCAATGATCCCCGGCCATGAGATTGTAGGACGAATCATAGAAGCCGGTGCGCATGTCACCAAATTCAAAGCAGGCGATATAGGCGGCGTAGGCGTAATGGTAGACGCCTGTATGGAATGCGAAGACTGCCGCAATGACCAGGAACAGTTTTGCCAGGTAAGCCCGGTGCAAACCTATAATAACCTCCAGCAAGATGGTACGCCTGCCTACGGCGGTTACTCCAACCTCATTGTAGTCCGGGAAGAATTCGTTTACCGCATTGCAGATACCCTGCCGTTAGAAGGCGTTGCACCACTGTTATGTGCAGGTATTACCACTTACTCTCCACTGCGCAACTGGCAGGTAGGCAAGGGGCATAAAGTAGCAGTAGTAGGCTTAGGTGGTCTTGGGCATATGGCAGTGAAATTTGCCGTTGCATTTGGTGCAGAAGTTACCGTACTCAGTACCTCTGCAGGGAAGCAGGAAGCTGCTTTAAAACTGGGTGCGCATCATTTTGTAGTCACCACCGATGAAGAACAGTTCAAAGCAGTACAGCGGTCATTTAATTTTATTATCGACACTGTCGCTGCAGATCATGATATCAATCCCTACATCGCCGCACTAAAAACAAATGGCGTTTATATCAACGTCGGAATACCTGCAAAACCCTGGTCCATTCCTTCCTTCAGCCTGGCCGCCGGCAATAAAGTCGTAGCAGGATCAGGTGCTGGTGGTCTGGCACAGACCCAGGAAATGCTGGATTACTGTGCGGAACATAATATTGTTGCCGATGTGGAAGTGATTAAAATACAGGATATACAAACTGCTTTTAACCGGTTGGAGAAAGGAGATGTGCTGTATCGTTTTGTGATCGATATGAGTACTTTATAATAATGAGAAGGCTGCATGAGCAGCCTTCTCATTGTTTCTTTAACTTGCTCGCAAAAAATGCATTTCCATCTTTCACCCACTGCTGCGTCTGTACTGTAAAATGATCCCCCGGGTAATATTCAAATATAACACCCGCTTTCAGCGCCTTCATTTTCTCTTCCATCAGTCTTACAGGATAATTCAATAAAAAATTATCCTGGTTTCCCACCGTAATTCTTATCTTCCCATCCAGCTTCCCTTTTATCTGCTCCCAGTTTTGCACGAGGTAGGCAGATATATCATACTTCTTCCAATGATTAAACACAGCAGTATCTATCTCGCCTGTATACGGCTCCACCAACTGTAACGGACTCCCATCAGCTCCCTTCGGCCCAAATACCGCATCAAATGAATGCATCTGTTCCCCCCTGTAAATCACTCTTTCCATCTGGTACGCATTCCGCATATAAATCCAGGGTATCTGCCCTGCAACTGTACCTAAGGGCTGTAATGTACTATCCTTGTCATAAAACATATTCTTATCCCTATACAAATCTACCTTCTGAAACCTGTGAAAATCTACCGGGTCAGGAGAACTGGACCAGCAGGCGGTAAACTGATCAGGGTACTGTGTCTGTAACCATAACACACTCCAGCCACCACTACTATGCCCGTGCAGGAACCGCACCCCATTACAACGATAAGCCTTTTCCAGTTGTGGAATAAACTCTTTAATGAGTGCATCGGCCCAGGGTCCATTGTTGTCACTATTCGCATATACGCTATGCCCCAACGGACAATTTCCATCCAGGTACACGCCTATGCACGGAGTCGTATCTATTGGTTCCATCGGATTCGGATACCCGGAGAAATAATGATAATTCCCGGTAAAACCAAATACCACAAACTTTAGGGGAAATTTCCGCTTAGGCGATGTATAATATTCCTTCGGCAGCCGGATAGCTGCATCGATGGAATAAGGTGTATGATGAAAATCACTCAGCAATTGAGAAGGCACCTTTAGCTCCCTGATGTATTGTGTTTCTTTAAAAGTATACGCCGGGATAATATTATCCGCTTTAATTGTAAAGGAACTGGAATTATGATCGAGTAGTATCTTTTGCGAAGAGCTGTATAAATTGCCAGGCGATTGCCCAATAAATTGTCCGCCCAGGTTACGATCCCATACTACCTGTACATAATATTGTCCCCGTTCCAGGTCAGCCAGTGCTACGGGAAAAGCGGGTGCATTTGCCCTGATCAGTACCGGTTCGCCAGGATGAATATTTTCAACATTCACCCTCACACAAGGTGCATTTTCCAGCAGCGACGATACCAACCTGGGCTCCTTCGAATTTTTGGAAAGATATACGAGAATGCTGCCGGTAAATGGGGTGGAAAGCAGGCTGTCTGGAAAACTGACGCTGAACTGCTGGGCGAAAGAATGAATGCAAAAGAGCATTGAGCAAACAAAAACGGAAAATGATTTCATATTAGAATGGGTGTCTTCAACCTAAATTAAAGAGAATTTCTATATCTTTTGCAATATTTAAAGTGCAGGACATGAGATTTGCAGTAATAGACCTTGGTACCAATACATTTCATTTGCTGATTGCAGAAGGAGTAGATCGTATTTTATATAAAACCACCGTACCAGTATTGTTAGGGCAGGGGCGGATCAATCAAAATATAATTATCCCCGAGGCGATGGAAAGGGGCATTCGCACGCTCACCCAGTTCAAAGCGACAATTGATAACTACCAGGTAGATGTCATCAAAGCAGTAGCTACATCTGCAGTACGCAGTGCGGAAAATGGACATGAGTTTGTGGCCGGAGCCGCAGCAATAGGCATTCATATAGAAATGATTACCGGTGAGGCAGAAGCAGGGTATATATTCAGGGGGGTAATGGCTACGGGCCTGATCCAACAAACGAGCCTTGTAATGGATATAGGTGGTGGTAGTACGGAGTTCATTATTTGTAATCCCGAAAAAGCGCTCTGGCAGAAGAGCTATAACATAGGTGCCGCCCGGTTAATGCAGGCTTATTTTCATTCAGATCCGCTTAGCAATACCGAACATCAATCCATTATTCATCACCTTGACAATACATTAGCGGATTTAAAAACTGCCTGTGCGCAATACAAACCTTCTCTGTTAGTAGGTTCTGCAGGTGCTTTTGAATCCTTTGCCGCCTTATTGAATGATGGGAACGAGATAGGAGAGGTAGCTGCGGCAAGTCTTGATATAGATAAATACAAAATAATCTCCCGCCGTTTAATGAATTCTACACACAATGAAAGAGCAAACATGAAAGGTTTAATTTCACTGCGTGTAGATATGATAGTGATTGCTGCTATTATTACCGACTATGTATTGGAGCAATTTAATTTACAGCAACTGAGCCTTTCTGCTTATGATCTTAAAATGGGTGTTTTAGCCAGCCTTCGGGAAGAAATACAGGAGTAACCAGACCCTTACTCCTGTATGCTTTAATCTCAATCCTCCGTGCAAATCCCATTCGTCCCATTCCCTGCAAACGTATTTCCCCACTGTCCAAAATTCGTGACCAGTGCCGGATGCCGCTCACTAATTGCACAACCCGTATTATTCGTAATTGTATTATTATAAATCTGACAACCGTCATCCACCACATTCAGATTATTCTGAAACCTGATCCCATGCCCATTGGTTAAATCTATCGTACAATCATGAATCTGTGCACCATTAGATGCATCTATACCAATACCACCTACACCTCTTGACCCGGTATTATTCTTATAAATCCAGATATTGCTCACGTTGCAATTATGAGAAAATACATCAATCGTCAATCCTTCCGCACCATTTTCGTACAACTGACTATTAATAATATCATTGTCTGAACAACCGGACTGAGAGATGCCACACATGTAATTGTAATAACACTTCACGCCCTCTACCCACAAATTATTCGCCTGGTGCAACAATAAACCGGTATTGCCACTATTCCTGAAATGGCTGTTGTAAATTTTGGTATAATTACCAAACACCCGCATGCAAGGTTCTGGCAGATTCCCACCATCAATATAGATCCAGTCTATATTTGTATTAATCACCCCGGCATCCACATCCAGCACAGACACGCCTGAACCTGAGCTGGTAGGCGCTTTTCGCATGTAATTAGTAGGAGCCGTAGTACTGTGCTCGCCGGCAATATACAGGCCGCTTTTGTTAATATGGACCGTACTCTTAAAATAATGATTCCCTGCCTGTACAATGATCTGATCACCGCTGGAAGATTGATCAATCAGGCTTTGAAAAGCAGTCGTTTCGTCCGCACCGTTCAGTGCCGGCAAATACCGGGTAGTAGCGGCCTGTGTGGCTGCCAATGTAGACAGATCTGTAGGTAGTTTTTCGGTAGACTTCTGACAGGAAAACAAAGAAATAGCTAGTGCTAAAAAGACGGGTCTTTTCATAATGATAATTTTGAGTTTTAACGTGAAATATGCGCTCTCGTAATAATAGGGTCGTATAAAGATAAAAAACTCCGGCAGAGATTTATCTGCCGGAGTAAAAAACTATTCACCATATTTTAATAAGAATTCAGGATTGATGGCTTTAAAGGTCACCCTGTTATGCACAAAGTGATCGTTGTACAGCTCTATCCTTTCTTTGACAGGACGGATCACAATTCCCTCTGCCCATGCATCAGGACAGATAGTACTCCTGATAGTTGCCTTCCTCACCAGTTCCTCAATGTCATTTTCCAGCACGTAGTCAGTAGTCAACACAGGTACGGTGCTCAGTTCCAATGAAGACATCAGTGTGGTAAACCCTTCAAAATCCAGGTATGCGGAGTTGTCAATGTCAAATACATTGAAAAAGCGGATATGCTGTCCGCGCAACTTCATCTTATTGCTTTGTATACCTTCGCCAACCAGTTCGCCCTGGAATGCAAAATTACCATTCAACGATCGCAGTTTGTTTTCGATATCCTGTTCCCGGGCCACTTTCCACATGCTATTCCCCTCATCTTCCAGCAATTCCAGGTTACGGCTGCATACCCCGAATTCACCGTTGTTGATGAAGTAAGTAGTAGAACTACCATCCAGCTTTTCAGTGATGTAGCAGGTCTCGCCCACATATTTGTCAAGAATGTCCTGTAATACCTGTACCCTGGTTTCATCAGTTTTGGGAATGAAGCCGGGAAAAGCGCCTTTTGCCACTCCATTCAAACAGGCAGGCATAGGCGGGTCGTATTTCGTAATGCCCAGCGCATCTGTGCAATCAGCGCCTTCAGCTGCCTCAAATCCTGCAGGCAGGAAGGAGAGCGGAAACGCAATGCCCTGAGATATCTGGCCTCTCAGTCTGGCAGTCTTGATGCGCATGCCCCTGGGACGCAGAAACTCAAATTCAGGTTTAGCGGGCATCAAACTATCAATCTCGCAATAGATGCAGAGATCACCGGGTTTAAATTCATCTTTCTTTACAACTAACTGCCAGCCAAGCACATAGGCTTTCTCTATGGCGTCAGCACCTTCGATAGGTTCCAGTTTTTTGATCCTTTGGATACTTGCTAGTTTTCTCATGTTTAATTTAGGTTGGGATTAAAAAGAAAAAGCCCCGCAATTGCTTGCGGGGCTTGTATTATACAGAATAAGGTAATCCTTTATTTATCAGTACAATAAGCCCCGGATAGCGCATATTGGCGATATACGCCTGCGCTGATCATTGGTGCTGTATGTTGTACTTGTTTCATTTTAAAGTTTTGCGGAGGCAAAGATATAGGAAAGTTTTGATATCATCCAAACTATAGCATGACTATAGTATTAAAAGGGGATCAATAGATCACCAAAAGGGCACCTCAATATCCCCAGGGATATTGAAGTGCCCTTTTGGTATCCTTATAGTGCCATTTTAGAAGTGAAGCTTCACTGACTCTTTGATATGAGCAAACTCCGGCTGTTGCTCGTATCGAACCTTATCCTTAAAACCATTGTTTACTGCCTGCTGCAATGCTGTTTCAGCATGCGCTGCATCTCCTGCCCGTGCATACAATATGGCAGAAAAATAATAAGCTTCGCTATTGGTAGGATCTGCCAGCTCATACAAATCCACAAAATGCCTTGCCACATCGTCTGTATGACTGGCTATATAATGATTGCTTACAGAATAGAACATCAGGGACAAATAAGCTAATAACCGTTGATTCATAGCACCTTCGAACGAAGGAAGCTGTGCCCCTGCATTCAGTGAACGAATCGTTTTGGGCCAGTAAGCCGTATCCTGTGTGCCTAAATTCGCATTATAAGCCGCTTTGGTATTTTGTTCCTTTACCAACACCGCCATCTGCTCCTGGGACTGTGTTTTATACGCAGGATTACTCAGAATAATATCCAGCTGATTTTTAAAGAAATTATCATTCGGCATATAACTCAGTAATAACCTGCACTCCGTTTCCGCTTTCAAAAACTGGTTCGACTGCACATCCATTTCCATCCTTGTTCTGCTTCTCGCCATAAAATCCGGCGGCGCAGCTCCCTCATCTGCCTTTATGCCTGCAAATGCTATATCCATAGCTGTAGCCGGCGCCCACTCATGTTTTCCATTGTAAGGAATCAGGTGATGCTTCGTGTTGGTTTTATTCAATGCCATATGATACCCCAGCAGATCTGTCAGGTTCAAATCTCCCTCGCCCGCCAGCGTGGTATAGGTAAATGGAAAATCCGCCGGCGGCGTACCATCCGGTAACCCTGCTCCATTGACAATCACGGCTTTAATACCCGGATGATTCAGCGCTACATATCCCGCTACTTTTGCCCCTCCTGAAAATCCAAGGGCATACACATGACTGGTATCGATGTGTAGCCGCGCCCGGGTATCTTTTTCCAGCGCCTGCCAGATGTTTTCCGTAGTACCCCAGTCATTCCCGTTCTTCGAATTATTGCTCCCCACCAGTATATACCCATACTTATCTGCCAGCGTCTTATAATTATTTAATGGCAATACCCCCGCGCCATGGGCATCAAAACAGTAAATGACCGCCCCATTGTTGCCAGGGGGAATATACAGGGCGTATGTCTGCGATGGATCGGCCTTACAGGCTACGGTGTCTATGACTTTCCCGGTAGGAAAGCTCTCTGGATGACTACAGGCTGTTGCCTGCAACATAAAAAGGAGCAAAAAACATCTCATGACATAAATTTAAAACATTTATTAAAGTGATTATCTTCACAGTCTATAAAAACCATTATTTTGAACTTCAAGACCTTGCCACTAAGAGCAGCCCTGGAAAACGATTTGTTAGACTCCCTTACGACTGACTACGATCTGTTCGAAGAAAACCTGGATACCCTGCAAATCAGGATCTACGAAGGGGATACTGTACTGAATGAAATTGTAGACCTCTATGACCTATATTATGAACAAAACATTGCAGGCATTATTGTAAACGGACACCTCACTGTCAATGCTCCCATCATCGATTTTGAACCGGATACCTACAGTTGTTTTTTGCAGGTACATGGTTCCCTGACCTGTACACGCCTGGTAGCAGGTTGTGCAGAAATTATTGTCAATGGAGATGTGAATGTTGCCGATGTAATGGTTGCTTACTACAACCATGGCAATGTTGAAATAGCCGGCGACCTGAATGGGGAGTTATTGATCATTGATGACCATGGTGCGCGTATCAAAGGAAAGATCAATGCGGCCACCTATTGTCGTGGATGGCAGATACCGGCTGCTGATTATACCGATTGGAAAAAGATCCTGATCCCGGATATTGCCGCTCAATTACTCGACGAAGACAATTATCTCTTTGCCGGTGATGTACGCCTCCTGAAACTATTACAGGCAGGTGTACCCGTTTTCAAACCCTCATTGAGGCATATCTCTGCTGATAATAATCCTGCGCCGCAGGTTGTAGGCTTTGAAGCAATTAAACCGCTGGTACAACATTTACCTGCTAAGTATGAAGACTACCCCTTTGCCCTGGCAGAGAAAATGCCGGAACGCGATGACCTGAAGTTCCTGCTCTACAGTGGTACCACTGTACTGGAGTCATTGGACCTTGATATACCTGATTACTTTGGCATCGTTGTAACAGGCGATCTCATTGTGAATGGCAATATCGTGAATGAGGAAACAGACGGTGCCTGCTCCCTGATCGTATTGGGTAATTTAAAAGCAAAAAACGTCATTGTAGGTGGCCAGCTTATTTATGTGACGGGTTATGTAGCAGTGCAGGAACTGCTGATGGGAATCTATAACCATGGAGAATTTAATAGCCAGTCCTATGTATGGGCGCCGGTGGTGATAGCAGATGATTACCGTTTCCATTTCTCTCATCTCGCCACTGTGAAAGTATTGGATTTTAATGATGACGACGACAAGGAAATCATCAGGGAAAAAGTAATTGATGAATTGTTTGACCAGGAAGACTGGTTCTTATATTATACTACAGTCAAAGAAGGCATTCCTTTGTTAAAGCCCGCCCTTCAGCGAAATGTTATTACAAAGGAAGATTTTCTCAACCTGCTGCATGTCCCTTTGTTCGGGCCGGATCATTTACGGTTGGCGATTAATGAAGACGGCTGGCATATTGCATTGAACAAAGGCGGGGAGATCGATGAAGACGGGGAAGCTGTGCCCGGTTCTATTACCGCTATTCATACGGAAAACGAAAAGAATTATTTCTGGTACATCACCGATGAAGATACCATCGGTACCCTGATAGAAGATGAAGCGGAAAACTGGGTGAACGTGCCGAATGATGCAGAAGTATTGAAAGCCTTCACCACCATCGAAGGTTATGTAAACAGGAAGATCAAATGGAATAATAAACTCATCAAAACAATCGATAAAGACCAACTCTGGAAACTGATCTGGATGTTCAGAAATACACCGGATGAAACCATCTTCCAGGGATTGGCTGTTTCAGTATTCAGAAGAGTGTTGTATGCAGCGGAGTTCCCTTATGCCTACATCTTTACTAAGTACCAGGAAGATAGCCAGCATCGTGGGCTGGCTGATAGCCCTTACTGGCTGGTGGGTGCTGCGCTGCTGGACGGATTGATTGCAGCAGGATTAGCGGGTGAAATTACAAGATCAGTGCCGCTATCCGAAAGAGTGCAGGAATTAAATAGTATTTTAGACTATTACTGGGGCGTGCATATTACACTGCATGAGCGGTTTGTACACGATCCGATAGACAAGAGTTTTATGTGTGGCCTGAATGGTATGCTCACTGAGCAGCAGGGTGCTTTGTTAAGACTGGATGCAGGTGTTGGTTCATTCATTATAGCAGGCACGCATGTGAAAGATCTGGATATACTGAATGAACTCATGCATCCATTTGGTGTATTCCCTAAATATTTTACTGATGCAGATGAGGAAGAAGAAACGGAATTAAAGAAGATAGCGGAAACATTAAAGTCAGCCGATATTACTCAATTACATGAAGCCCGCGTACATCAGCCAAAGTTATGGGATTATGTATACAATGAAAGGGGAGATGTAAAGTACTGGCAGGAATGGATAGATGACCTGAAAAATAAAATTGAACTGGCGGGTGGATCTGCTGCTATATTCAGGGGGGAAGATGATGCACCGCCAATGGAGCCTGAGTTAGATCACTGGCTCACCTGGTGTGAAAAGTATGAGGCGATCAGCGAAGAATGCAATATTATTCCAGAATAAGATAAAGGGAGTGCGATACGCACTCCCTTATACTTTTTTTACCTGATCATTGGCAGATACTTCTTCCAGTTTTCAATAATAATCCAAAGCAAGATCGCCCAGATTACAAACACCATCGGTAACCCACTTGGTGCCACCGTAGCATGCGTGAGCGCTACCCCAACCATCACCGGGAAAATAACGATCGCACCCAGCGCCCTTGTTTTAGGAATAATGATTAATACCCCACCCAGAATTTCTGCAACGGCTATGAGGGGCATTAGCCAGGAGATCTCCATGAAAGCTGCATTGTCAGCCATCAAAGCAGGCGGCAAATCTTTGGGTTCAGGCATATAATGAAAGAACTTGGCGAAGCCGCCATTAAGGAGCAATAGCCCGAACAATACAGACAGAATGTTATAGATTATTTTCTTCATATATTTTGGTGATTTATCATCCAGTTGATCCCGAACTTATCTGTAAAGCTACCAAAGTAAGCACCCCAGAACATATCCTGCAAAGGCATCGAGACATTTCCCCCGGCAGATAATTCGTTAAATAACCTCGCTGCTTCTTCTCTTGATGAAGGCTCTACATTGATATGCATATTGTTGCCTTGTGTCACCGTGAATCCCATTTCCTTTGGTGCATCTGTACCCATCAGGATATGCCCGCCTGGCAATGGTAATTCCACATGAATGACCAGGTTCTTCAATGCCTCATTTACTTCTCCTGGTACATCTCCAAACCGCTGTATACCATTTACGAACTCAGTCTTAAAAACAGATTTATAAAAGTTAAAAGCTTCTTCCGTATTGCCGGGAAAATTCACATAAGAAGATACCCTGCTCCTGTTGTCCGGCTTCTTTTGCTTACGCAGGTAGAATTGTGTACTGATATAGTGATCCAGGTTTTCAAGCCCTGCAGTAAATCCTTCCTTGAAGCCCATCTTTATCAGTGTTTCCAGGTCTTCCAGCGCCTTGAACTGTAACTCACAGGTCACCGTTGTACTATCAACATCGGTAGCAGCAAAATTGTTTGTCCAATGTGTACTCGGAAAGGAAGTATTCAGCACCTCGTTTTCATCACAAAAGGCATCCCTGCCTGCATACATTTTTTCTGGTTGAATGGTCTCATAGTCGAAGATGCACCAATGCTTTTCGTTTTCAGGGCTTACCATGGCATAAAACCACCTGCCGCCTTCCCTGAAGTCCATATACTTTGTCTCTACCCTATAAGGCTTTGGCGCCCACCACTGGTCAAGGATGTCAGCTTCTGTCCATGCCGCCCACACAAGGTCCAGGGGCGCATTAAAGGACCGCTCTACCTTAATCTTTTTGTTTGCCTTGTCTACATCAAAGTTAAAAAGGATTGCCTTGTTCATCGTTTATTTTTTTTTAGATTCGCTAATACTTTATCTAGCTGGTCAAAACGTATTTCCCACAACTTGCGGAACTGTTCCAGCCATTTGTCAATTTCTTTCATACGCTGAATTTCAAGGTGATAATAAATCTCCCGGCCCTGGTACTCCTGTTTTACAACCTCGCATTCCGTCAATATCCGCAGGTGCTTCGACACTGCCTGACGCGTGGTCTGAAAGTGCTCCGCAATGCCGTTTGGCGTCATAGCCTGCAATGCCAATAATCCTAGAATTGCTCTTCTGGTCGGATCCGCAATGGCCTGGAATATGTCTCTTCTCATGGGTTTGGTTATTTGTGAAACCATATGGTTGCAAATATATATGAAACCATTCGGTTTCACAAAATATTATTCAAAAAAAAAGCCCTCCATCACTGGAGGGCCCCTCTATAAAAGGAAAAATTTAATATCCCTGGTTCTGCGTAAATGCATTGCTCGCATCCATAGCAGACTGTGGAATAGGATAGATTCTTCTGAAAGTCTCAGATGCTGGCTTTGCTGAAGCTGGCAGTGCCGCTTCAAACTTACCAAAGCGGATCATTTCTTTTCTTCTCCACTGCTCCCAGTACATTTCAAATGCAATCTCGTTGTACAGGGTATTGGCATCCAGCGAAGTAATTGCTACACCGGGTGCGTTGTTATATAATGCTTCACGTGTTCTGGTAGTACGCAGCTTATTGATATCTGCCAGTGCCAGGTCCGTCTTACCACTACGGAAGTAAGCTTCCGCACGCATACAGTACATACCACCCAGGCGGTACAATGGAATATCTACATTGCTGGTACCGTTATCCTTTTCAGGATCGAACTCAAACTTGAAGATACGTACACCACGGTTGATCTGTGCCTGTGTAAATACAGACTGTGCCGGGTTGTCGAAATTCAGCTCAGGCGTAAAGTCCATTGCCAGCGAAGTGTTCTTTTCGCAATACAGTTTTTCTACAGCAAGTCTGCCATCGCTGGTCTTCTTCAGGGTACTGTTTGAAAGCAGGATCGGACCATATTGCTGACCTGCCAGGAAACCACGGTTAAAGTGGAACCAGGGCAGTGATGCACTGTTAGCCACGATGCTGGTAGCAGGTACGCTTACATCAGTACCATCGTTCATGAACCAGGTACCATCATCATACTGGTACTTGCGGGAAAAACGGGGATCGTCATGATTGTTAGCCCAGGTAGCATAGAACTCAGGCGTAGTACATACCGCATTGGTACCCCTGTTTGCCGAAGAAGGCTTCTGGTTTCTTTCCATCGGCATATAGGCGAAGTCGTTATCGCTGCTGCGCAGGGAATTGATGTCCTGCGAAACCACGAAGATCAGCTCTGGTCTGCCGTTATTGTCGATATCAAAGTTTCTGAAGTAGTTTGTTTCCAGGGAGAACATGGTGTTGTCTATCAACTGGGTAGTATAATAGATCACCTTGTCCATATCTGTACCATTACCGTCCACAGCTGCTTCTGTGAAGTCAAAACTTGCACCGTAACGGTTTTTGAATACTGCACGGTTCATGTACATATCTGCCAGTAAACCATAAGCAGCCTGTTTGGTAAAACGGCCATTGTGTGTACCCTGTTCTTTCAGGTTTGCGAGGTTAGGAATGATCGCCTCTACTTCTTTGATCAGGCCATCGATCGCAGTATCTGCTCTCTTTATTTCCAGTGGCGCATTGGTTACATATGGATTTCTGTAAGGTGCCTGACCATACAGGTCCAGTGTGTGGAAGGTATAGAAAGCGAGCAACCCTCTTGCTTCAGCAAGGAACAGTGCCTGGTTGGCATTGCCGTTTGCCTGGTAGGCGCTGGTTACCGCTGTCAGCGATTTGGTAATACCACTGTTCAGGTTATTCCAGCCATTTGCTACGAGTGAGTTGTCAGGACCCCAGGTGAACTCATGGATGGCACGGTATATACCACCATCACCCCAGTCACTACCACGGGTAGGCAGCATGGCTTCGTCGGTAGAATACTCCTGCAAACCAAATACGTTCGCATGGTCTACAAAGGTGGCGCTGCCCAGCTGGCCATAAGCAGCAGCAATAGCATTTTCAGGATTGGAGTTGTTAGAACCCAATACCTCATCAATTACTTTTTCTTTCAGGTCAGTACAGCTTACCATCGCTACAGTAAGCACAATACCCATATATGTATATAACGATTTCTTTCTCATGTTTCTTAGAATTTAACAGTTGCACCTAACAGGAATGTCTTAGCAGCGGGGTAAGTGGTATAATCAATACCCAACGACTGGTTACCACCTACGGTCTTGGTAGTATTCACTAACGGATCGTAGCCGGAATAATTACTGATGGTCCACAGGTTCTGTGCACTCACGTACAGGTTTACAGATTTCAGCCAGTCCTGGTGCGGGATCGTCAGCGTGTAACCCAGGCGGAGGTTAGCCAGACGGATAAAGTCTGACTTCTCCAGGTACAGGCTTGACAGCTGTACGGGGTTGGTTGTGCTGGCGCCTGCATCATAGAATTTTCTCAGTACGTTACGGTCAGATGCAAGGCTGTTGATGTTCAGGTCCAGTGCAGTATTGTTTACCAGTAAACCACCGGTCTGGCCAATGAAGTTGAAGCCCAGGTCAAATGCCTTGTAACGCAGGTTACTGTTGACACCGAAGTTGAAGTTAGGCAGTGCACCCTGGAAGATTTCCCTGTCGTTAGAGTTGATTACGCCATCACCATTTTTATCTTCGAAGATGTCTTTACCATCCTTGTCATAACCCAGGTGTTTCAGCATAAAGAAGGAACCTGCTTCGTAACCATTCTTGTAGATGTTTGCATTTACACCAGACAAACCAGGACCGGAAATACTGCCGGAGTAGAGTTCAGATACAGGCAGGTCTTTGATGGTATTGCTCAGGGTAGAACCATTTACGTCCAGCGTCCAGCTGAAATCTTTGGTGCGAACCAGTTGCGTACCCAGTGTAAATTCAAAACCTTTGTTCACGATACTTGCATCTACGTTTTTCCATACAGTCGTGGTTGGGCTGAGTGGACCTGAAGGAATGTTCAGGATAGGATCTTTCGTAGTCTTGTTATAATATTCTAATGAACCATACAGTTTACCTTTGAAGAGGGTGAAGTCCAGACCGATGTTCAGCTGTTCTACCATTTCCCATTTCAGGTCTGGGTTTGCAGTACGGTTTACAGTTACACCATTTACCAGGGTCTGGTCATTGTACAGGTAGTAACCAGATGCACTTGACAGGGAGTAGCTCGCCTGGGTGATCTTGTTCGTTACTTCCTGGTTACCTGTCTGACCCCAGCTGGCGCGGAGTTTCAGGTCCTGTACCTGGGAGATGTCTTTCATGAAGTTCTCCTGAGAGATGGTCCAGCCCAATGCAAAAGATGGGAAATAACCGTATTTGTTATTGTTACCAAAACGGGTAGAACCATCCGCACGTAAAGAGGCGGTGAGCATATAGCGGCTATCGTAGTTGTAGTTTACACGACCAAAGCCTGATTGTAATTCATTTTCCTGGGCATAACCACTTGGGCTGGTACTCGTACCGGAATAACCAGGATTGTATTCAGGAGCAACGCCTACACCCTGTGCAGCAATACCCTGCAGACCATAGGTGGTACCGGAAAAAGAGAATTTCTGGTAAGAGAAACCACCCAGTAATTCCAGGTTGTGCTTGTTGAATGACTTGTTATAAGTCAGGTAGTGCTCCACCAAAGTAGTCAGTGATTTCAGGTTGTTTTGCTGATATGCACCGGTGGGTTGCCTGTCGGTATAGTTAGGATAAATAGTAGTATTACGCTCAGAAGTAGACTTGTCTACACCATAGTTGAAACGGTAGTTCAAACCTGGCAGGATCCTGAAAGCAGCTTCGATGTTACCCAGTACACGGAAGGTATTGGTATGATCATCCCATATGCTCAGCAGGTACGCAGGGTTGTAGTGTGCGTTCATGTTGAAGTTGGTGTAAGCGCCGGTGGAGTCACGCAGGGAGCGGGTTGGGTTGGCCATCAGCGCATGAATGATGAGCTGACCATCGGAACCTGCGGTGTTACCGTTAGGTATACCGGTTTCGTTGATATCGCTCGCAGTCAGGTTCATTTTTACAGTCAGACGTTTGTCATCGAGGAAAGACTCTTCGGCATTCAGTCTGGCAGTGGTTCTTTTGAAGCTGCTTTTTTCAACGATACCATCCTGGTTCATGCGTGACAGAGACGCGAGATAGCTACCGGAGTTGGTCGTCTTACCAAAAGACACGTTGTGGTTCTGCACGAAGCCATCGCGGTAAATTACATCCTGCCAGTCAGTGTTACCACCGTGATCGTAGGCAGGAGAAACCAGTGCCTTGCGGTATTCCGCAGCATTGAGTACGTCCAGTTTTTTGATCACTTTTGAGGTACCTACATACATATCGTAAGTAAGGGTAGGGGCACCTTTGCTACCGTGTTTGGTAGTGATCAGGACTACACCGTTAGAACCTCTGGCACCGTAAATAGCTGCGGCAGAAGCATCTTTCAGGATAGTCATGGTTTCGATATCGCTGGTGTTGAGGAAGTTCAGCGGGTTCTTAGGTTCAGAAGAACCAAGACCGAAGTCCGGACCACCTGCACTCACGTTATCATTACTCAGAGGTACACCGTCTACAACGAAGAGTGGTGTACTACCGCTACGGATAGAGCCCACACCACGGATGAAGACATCCACACCGGCGCCGGGTTCACCGCTGGACTGAGCGATACGTACACCGGATACTTTACCCTGCAGCATATTGTCTACAGAGATAGGAGCACCCTGTCTGATATTATCCGCTTTCAACTGGGTGAGAGCCCCAGT
The DNA here is from genome assembly GCF_039596135.1 of Chitinophaga sp. GTDB lineage: Bacteria > Bacteroidota > Bacteroidia > Chitinophagales > Chitinophagaceae > Chitinophaga. The sequence continues at coordinate 32,601 of NZ_JBCNKH010000047.1, read as the reverse complement.
TACGTCAGCTTTCGTCTGGCTACCATAACCTACTACCACTACTTCGCCCAGCTGACTGTTGCTGCTGGTCAAAGTTACTTTCATAGGTGTGCTGGTGGCTGCAATAGTTTGTTGTGTGTAGCCGATGAAGGTGAACACCAGTTGGTCACCAGGAGCGGCATCGATAGTGAATTCTCCGCGATCATTGGTTGTTGTGCCTTTGTTTGAAGAGACAGCTTTGATAGATACGCCAGGAAGTGGCGTGCCGTCTGCTCCGACTACGATCCCCTTTACAGGCGTTTGGCGGGCTGCCTGTTCATAGATACTGTGGGTAGCTGCATTGGCCACGGAAGGGCTGGCAGCCGAAAGCCATACGGCTAGCATTAAAAGTAATTGATTGTTCATTGCAATCTGCTGTTATGCTTGATTTTAAAAGACATTGTAAGTCCTGACCCGGTGGGCAGTGATTAATTATTATCAGGCTGTAAAGAATGCGTAAAGTGGGTATGCTACAAAAACGATGCACAGCTTAGTAAACCCCATTGGAAATACCTCAATCAGAACGCAAGGTGATATATTTTCAAATACTCAATTTCTCATTGGCACTACCTTCTATTAAAACAGGGTGTAATGATAGTGCGCTTTCCGGAATTTGTTGTTAATTCAAGGTTATGTTTATTTTAATTTAAAATTTTCAGGATGGATGTGTCACCTTATTAGGTGAATATCCATAGTGTTTTTTGAAAGCAAATGAGAAGTGGGACAGGTCTTCAAACCCTGCATCCAGGTAAACTTCTGCTGGCCTTTTGTTTTTTTCCCGGATCTGGTAGTGCGCTAATTCCAGCCTTTTTCGGGTGAGCCATTTTTGAGGGGAAGTATTAAACTTCTTTTTGAAATCCCTGTGAAACGTGGATAAACTTCTGCCCGTAAGATAACCGAATTTTTCCAAAGTCATATTAAACATATAATGTTTCTCCATGAAATCGATGAGGTCCAGCTTATGAGGGTCCTCAAAATTAGCGAGGGTATGATCGATGGTGGGATCGACAGTTCTGAGGATGGTGATAGCTTCTGTGAGCTTTAATTCGGCGATATTTTCAGGAAAAGGGTCGTTTATATCAAAGTAAGGTAATAAAGAAGAGAGACAGCTTTGCAGCAGGGGATGAGGGGGAAAGTGACGGATGGTGGGGTAAGCGGGTGATATTGCTACAGGAGGTTGTTGTGCGTAGAAGGCTTTGAGCCGGTCCACTGTCAGGTGCATCACCACGGATTGATAGGATTCGTTGTAGACTGTAATAAGCAGGTTTCGGGGAATAAGAAATATATCACCCGCTTTGAACACGTAAGTAGCATCCGCCTGTGTCACCTTCGTTTCGCCGGAGATAAACCAGATGAGCATGTGATGATCGAAGGAGACTTCGGTGGAGAAATGCTTTTCTGTTTGGGTGGAGAGCTTAATGTCGGGGGTGATATATTTCATATCGCTACATTTATTCTACATTAAATTGGATCTCTGCGAGGGTTTCGGTCAGTCGCCATAATTTTTCGGCATTGTCTGTGTCGATAGAATATGGTTTTATACCGTGTAGGGTAGCAGGCATAGCATAGTCATGGGTAATCTGGCCATTATCTATTTCTGCCACATCGCAGTCTTCGCAATATACGCCACCTATATTATTTAATAAAGGGCTGGTGGCACACCAGATGGTGGTAGCGGCACCCTGCGGAACGGTTTTGAGGCTGGCGGCTACTTCGGGTTTTATTTTACCATCTTCGCCAAAAGTACCCATTTCCTGGAACATGGAGATAGGTGCTTCCCGACCCAGGTCGGTGTCATTGACAGCGCCCGGGTGCACGGCATAAGCCCTGACTCCAAAGGCTTTGGCACGGGTATCTAAAGCTACGGCAAACAGGTTGTTGGCTGTTTTAGACTGCCCATAGCCCTGCAATGTTTCATAATCCCTGTGCAGGAAATTAGGATCTTCAAAATTGAAGGGTGCCATCTGGTGACCAAAGGAGGATACACTAATGACCCGGGCGGCACCGGCACTTTTGAGCGCTGGCCATAGACGGGCGGTAAGGCGGAAGTGGCCCAGGTGGTTGGTGGAAAGCTGAGATTCATTGCCTTTTTTGTCCCGGCGGAGGGGCACCCACATGATGCCTGCGTTGTTAATAAGGAGATGTAATGCACTTTCAGCGGCCAGGAAACGGGCAGAAAAGGCGTCGATGGATGCCGGGTCCATTAAATCCATTTGCCAGATTATAACCCCTTCTATACCCTTTAAATTGCGGGTAGCCTTCTCTATATCCCGGGCAGGAACGTATACCTTTGCGCCAGCATGTACGAGTGTTTTAACAGTTTCGAGGCCGATGCCGGCATAGCCACCAGTGACGATGACGGTTTTGCCTGATAGATTGATGCCTTCAATGAGTTCACGGGTGGTGGTGGTTGCGTGATATTTGCTGTTGAGCGGATGTTGTTGTTCCATCTTTTTTTTAGCAAATTTAGGGGCGTAGAAGAGAGGGAGCTTTGTTTAACGTGTCAGATTTACTTTGTTTAAAATGTCAGGCTGCACCTGGTTTAGATGCAGCCTGTTTTGTTTATTGAAATAACCATAACTGGTTACTCCCGCCATTATTCTCATACTGCTCCACCGCCGTACCGGGTGTTGCAGAGAGGGCAGGGATTTCCAATACCTTACCGCTTTGTACCCCGGTGATGGTATAATAGCCGTCTGCACTTTTAGTAATGATCCATTGCTGGTTCTCACCACCATTGTAATCATACAACTGTAATGCAGCGCCATTGGCCAGGGATTGGCCTTTTATATCCAGCGATTTTCCACTCTGTACGCCAACGATCTTATACCGGTTATTTCCTAAAAACGTCACCTGCCAGCGTTGATTCGCTCCTGCATTATCCGTCCATTGCTGTATGGCTGTACCTGAAGCCGTACCTTGTCCGGCGGCGTCCATTACCAGCCCGCTGTTTTTATTTACGATAGCGTAGGTGCCATCGGGAATTACACGCGTGCCTTTTACATACGGAGCTAATATAGCCTGCAGTAGTCCTGCGATTTTAATATGCCCTGATTCGCTGGGATGTAGATTGTCTGGCAGGTAATCAGCAGTAGATTGGGTAATCCAGCCATCTGTATTTACATAATGCACCTTCTTGTCTCCCGCGGCAATACGTGCTGCTACAGCTGCAGCAGTAGGTTGTGCCCGGATGCCCAGGAATGTTCTCAATACAAAAATCTCCGCCTCCGGAAATTTAGTCCTGATGCCGGTTAACAAATACTCATATACCGCCTGAAAGGTGCTGTCTGAATCCTCATAATCACTATCATTCGTACCCAGGTTCAACACAATTGCCTTTGGCGTATACTTTGTAAAATCCCATGCCACACGGGGTGTATAATTGGGCGGCTGTAATTTAAAATACTGGCTATCCATCGCCACGCCATGTCGCGGACTGCTTACCAGTGCAATACCGGGATAGGCGATTTGTGTATGCTCAGTGTTGAGTGCTTCGGAACAGATCCATGCATAATCCGATACATTTGCCTGATCATCCAGGTAACCGGCTGTAATAGAATCGCCGATGTATTCGATGAGATAGTCAGACGCTGCAGGTTTGCTGGTAGTAGCACCGGCATCCAGTATCAATCCCTGAAAACTAAACAGGTAGTCGTAATCCCTGCCCTGGGCAACGCTAAGCGTGTGATTACCTGCCGCTAATGGAGTAGCGGTCAGGTCTATAATACCACCTGCGTTTTTGTAAGATACCCATGGACCACCATCTATACTTGCATAGAAATTGCTGGTATTGGCGGTTTGTAGTTTTATAGTAGTACCTGTAAAGTTTACTTTGATATAAGCACCTCCCCACCAGGCATTGAATTTCGTGCCGTCACTAAAATCCCATCTGCCAAAGTACAGGATGTTGGTATCTTTCAGGCTACCATACCCTGTAGTGGGAGCAGCATAAGCTAATTGATCTGCTTTGAGCATATTGTCTTCATTTGCGCCCTTCGGGGTGCAGGCACCAATGAGAAGGGTGAGCAATATTAGGATATAATTGCGTAGCATGCATTAAAGTTTAGTAATTATCCACTGTTGGTTAGCACCATTATTCGCCTGGTACTGTTCGATCTTTGTGCCTGCTGTAGTAGAGAACGCCGGTACTTCCAGCAACTTGCCACTCTGCACGCCCTGAATAGTAAAATATCCACCGGTAGCAGGAGAAATAATGAACTGTTGATTCGCACCGCCATTGTAATCATACAATTGCAGACCAGCGCCATCCAGCAGTGATTGCCCTTTAATGTCCAATGCTCTGCCACTCTGTACACCTATTATTTTATAATGATCACCACCTACACTTGTAAGGGTCCACTGCTGATTGGTGCCACCGCCATAACTCCATTGCTGTATTGCTGTTTCATTGGCAGTACCCTGACCCGTAGCATCAAGAGAAAGGTTACTGTTCCTGTTAATGATCTTATATGTACCATCTGCCAGCGGACCGCTACCACCAATAATATGTTGTGTAGGATGTGTGGCCTGGTAAGGAATTGTTCCTTTAATCATTTTACCTGCATCATTCACCAGTCTCAGGTAAAAGTCAGCAGACACGGCTACGCCATCCTGGTCCAGGTTTACAAAGCTGGTGTTGACAGGCGTCTGGCTGGCATTCTCCGCTACTTTGAAGATGGCAGTTCCCTCATTCACCTCATCGAACATGGCAATGTACAGGCTATGCACACCTACCTGTTTCATTACGGCAACCTGTGCCCACAGGAAATCGCCATGATTTCTTGGAATTTCATTCAGCGGACTGGCAGCATTGGAATTATGGAAAGAAAATCCGGGGTAAGCAATGGGTTGATAATCGATACCATGTGCTTCACAGTAATCAAAATCTCCCTGTATCCAGGGTTGATAAGTAGATACCACCTGGGCTGCTACGGCCCACGGTGCCAGCATGTTAAACGAATTGTACACGGTAGTAAAGTTGCTCCGTGAAAATACATTCGGTTCACGCCAGTCCATCGGCACACTACCAATCACATAGTAGCCCTGATTTTTAAACCAGTTGATGACGTCCAGGCACTGTGCAGAATCGCCGGGCCCCGGTGCGGGTGCACCCTGGTAGCCCATACCGAAAATACAGATCACCGGTTTGCCATTTTGTTTGGCATAGGCAGGAGAGGAGAGGAGATTCAATGTACCCAGGATGGTATTGGTAAAATCTGATTTTAAACGCTCCTGCATGTTGACATCGCCCGAAACATCGTACATAATATAAAACTTGCGGCCGGTAGCTTCCGCAGCAGCTCTCACTTTTTGCGCCATGCCATCCCGCATGGATTTAAAGGCAGGGTCTGCGAGCTCGCCGGAGAAACGTTGGAGTGCTGCGGCATCAATGCCATTTTCCTGCATCCATCTGAAATGTGTGTTTACCGTAGACTGGTCATAAGAAGAGAACATCTTTGCAGTATCTCCATTTGCAAGATTGGGAAAGGTGCTGGCGTAGGTGATTTCATATTCACGCATATCCGGCCACATATTCAGGTTCTGGTGTGTCCATCTGTTTACAGCCGAGCCATCGCCGGGAGCGTTGAACCAGCCCTGGTAGCCAACGGTCACTTTGCCGACTACATCTCCTACGGGAGAGCTGGCAGCAGCAGCTGCTGCAACAGAAGGGGCTTTTTCATTGAGTTCTTTTTTTGTACAGCCAGATAGAAGGGCAAGCAGTAGCCCATAGGCAAGAAGGGTTTTCTTCATAAAAATAATTGGTTATTTCTGGTTGGGGGGAGGCTATTATTATGCCATTTTATAATTGGGCTGTCAATGAGTAAGTTGTGGAAAAATGGGTAGGGGTAAACGTTACGGTATTTCGTGAATTTAATAGTTGCTTGTACTATATATCATAATTTGGCAAGTTTTTTCCGGATGCGGCTCAGGCTTTCGGCTTTCATACCGAGGAAGGATGCAATGTATTGAACGGGAACATTGTGTAAAATGCCCGGGTAGTGATTGATGAGGTTTACATACCGTTGTTCAGCGGTGAGTGTAGCCAGTTCTTTGGACCGGTTTTCATTATAGGTAATAGACTGTTGGAATACACGGATACTAAAGTCTTTCATCACTTCGCTTTCAGCGGTTAAATGATCCAGGTCTTCTTTGGTGATTCTCAGAAGCTCACAATCTGTCACGCATTCTACATTTTCGTCAGATCGTGTTTGATGGATAAAATTGAAATAAGAAGTAAAGAATCCTGGTGGGCAGTTGATGTGCGTAGTAACTTCGTCTCCGTTTTCATTATAGTGAAAGAGGCGCAGATAGCCAGATACAATGTAGTACAGGTATACAGGAACTTTCCCTTCTTCCTCCAGGATACGGTTTTTGGGATATAGCACTGGTTCGAAATATTTTTCTATCAGTGCTATATCCTTTTGTTGTAAGGTTATATTAGAAGCGATGTATTCCAGCAGTTTTTTGTGCATAGTCAAAGTTACAATAATTCCCTGTGTTCCATGAGATAAGCGAATGCTTCGGTGACAGCCTGTTTAGGTGATTTGGGATTAAAACCCAGTTCCCTCCTGGCTTTGGAGATGTCGAAGTTTTGTTGCAGGCCGGAGAACATGGCGATGTCTTTCCTTGTTAGTATAGGTGCTTTATTGCTCATGCGGGCGGAGAATTCCATCATACCTGCAATGGCGAAGAGCATGAATTTAGGTACGGTGCCGGGGATTTTGAGGTGTAGTTCAGGGTATAGTTCCCGGGCGAGTTTAGTGGTGTCGGTAATGGTCATGCATTGCTCGTTTGCGAGGATGTATCGTTCACCGGGTCTACCTTTTTGGGCGGCGAGGAGGCAGCCTTCGGCTACGTCTTTTACATCTACCCAGTTCAGGGTGATGCGGGTATCCATGGGGATTTGTTTGTTCAGGATGAGTCGCAGTACGCCGTAAGATACGTTGAGCGGCAGGAAGGCATCGCTACCAATCATGGCGGATGGCATGACGGAAACGAGTTCAATACCGAATTCCCCGGCTAGCTGGAAGGCGAGAATTTCGCCATCATTTTTAGAGTTGTAATACATGTCGCGGCGGTCGGGATTGTAGCCGTTGCTTTCTTTGGTAGGAAGATCATGATAGTTCAGGGCGGCGATAGAGCTGACGTATACGATGCGTTTTACACCTGCGGCCGCGGCGGCTTCGATGGTATTGCGGGTGCCTTGCATATTTACATCGTAGATTTCTTTTGTAGGATCTTTTGCCCAGAGTTTGAAGGAGGCGCCTACGGCGTAGAAGGTGTGGACACCCTGTAATGCTTTTACAAAAGATGCTTTGTCGGTGATGTCGGCTTGTAGTACTTCACAATCGAGGCCATGGAAAGGAGTTTTGTTATTGATATTGCGGACAGTGGCTCTGACAGGGATGCCTTTTTTAATGAGGAGTCTGACGAGGTTGTTGCCCAGATGTCCGTTTGCGCCAGATACGAGGGCGAGGTTCTTTTGTGCCATTGCTGTTTTGTTTTTGATAGCACAAATGTCAGGGTTGGGGGAGGGAGTCTGCTTGACTTTTGTTAGTTAATAAAAGTATTACAATAATGATTTTACATCATAAGCCTTTTCCGGAAATAATTAAATATTTTATTATGGGAAAATATTCATATATTCAGAATATTGTTTGAAACCTATAATAATGAAGTTTAATGGTAACCCTATACCTGTACTACAGCAATTGTGGTTGGTCATCCTATGTTTGTCATTTCCCGCCGTTTTACAGGCAGGTGTCGTGTCAGATACAAACTATGTAGCAGGTATATTCAAAGAAATACAGGATAGCGGCCGCTATGTCAATGTGCTTGGTACACAGGAAATGGGCCGTCTGCCGGTGGGGCTTGTCCGTGAGATCAATGGCAGGGTATATGTCATTGCGATTGACAGTGCACGGTTCACCCCTACGGGTGCTTATCTGAATGCTTATTTCAGGTTTCCTTTTCCGGGTACGGATCAGGAATTGATTTTTGGCGGGAAGGATATTGCTTTTACTCCCGGAGGGATTGGTATGTCGGGTAATACAAGATTGGTATTACTGAAAGATCAGCATGTCCCCCTGAATGAGCATGTACATCTTCTTTTGCCGGGGGATGGGCGTAATTATATTGAATGGAATTGTAACGGCTTTAATGGGGCTGAATTGAGTGGTGTATTTGAATTTGATAAAGGATGGTTTACACCGGAAGATCCATTGGCAGATCAGCTAAAAGCCACCTTACAGGTGCACGTTTCAGATCTCAGTGATATGATGGCTGGTGTAGATTTGCCTGCTTTCCATATAGCTGGGCTGAAAGATTTTTCTTTTAAAGTACGGAATGCAGTAGTGGATTTGAGTGATCTGGCTAATCCAACAGGTTTGAAAGACACCGATGTATTATGGAGAGGATTTTATTTGCAGGAACTGGAAATTGGGTTACCTGCCCAACTTGGCCGGCCATCAATAAAAGTAACTGATTTTATCATTGATGATCAGGGTGTCAGTGGTTCATTAACAGCTACAGATGTGGTGCAGTTAGGGGATGCAAATTTAAGTGGATGGCCAATTTCAATCAATAAACTAGGAATTGGTTTTAGTAAAAATAAGTTGAACGGAGGTACACTGGGGGGCCAGTTGCAAATAGGTTTCCTGGGCAAAACACCTGTCGATTATGAAGCGTCTGTAAATATGCGGGGCAGTGATCCTTATTATTCATTTGCCTTGTCCATAGCAGAAGATAGAAAGTATGCATGTTTTGCAGGTGAAATAATCTTAGACAAAAATTCCCGCATTGAAGTAAGAAATTTTGTACCGGTAGCCACCCTGCATGGAAAAGTCAATATTAATAAAGGGGTACTGAATATACAGGGTGTCGCATTTCAGGACCTGGTGCTCTCTACAGAACAGCCTTATGTACATAGCGGCACTTTTTCTTTGAATAGTAATAGCAGTAAAATGGCTGCTTTCCCAGTTTCATTTGATAGTATCCGGTTAGGTATTTCCGAAGGAAAGATCGCTATTGGTGCAGGTGTGAAACTGAACTTCATGAATGCATCAGACAAGGGTTTCAGTGGATCTACCTCATTTGTAGTGACGGATGGAAAAGTCAGCATCAGCGATATTCACCTCAGGGTAGCGGTAATGGCTTTTAAAATGGATGGAATACTGACCCTCTTTGACAAGCATCCTGTATACGGCAATGGTTTCAGGGGATATCTAAAATTCAGCCTGCCGGGACCTATCCCCGAGGCAAAGGCCACTGCTTATTTCGGTTCAAAAGATGATTATAGGTATTATCATGTCGATGCTTATGTAGGTACAAATATTCCTATTCCACCTATGCTCAATCTCACAGGGTTAATGGGCGGACTATCCTATCATATGGAACGACCGGGTAATTTTGACCCATATGCCTCGCGGAATGCAGTAGATCAACGAGGAGGATTGAAAGATGTAGACGAAATCTTTCAATATATTCCTTCCAGAGAGGCGGGGTTGGGTTTTATGGGTGGTGTATCACTGGCACTCGTGAAAGAAATGATCGTGAATGTCAATGCATCGCTGGAAGTGCAATTTGGTACAGATGGCGGTTTCCGTTATGCGCAATTTGATGGAGAGGGCTATGTGCTGCATTTACCTGTAAAGGCGCCTGCCAGCGACGAAGGTGCGCCCATCCGTATCACCCTGAAAATGCGCTATGATAATGTGAATAGTACATTCGATGCAATTGCAAAGACCTATATCAATTGCTTTATGAAAGGCAATGGAGAAAGTGCATTGCATATAGGCCCGGATGACTGGTACTTTTATATAGGTCGTCCTTCACAGATGTTTAACCTGGACATTGCAGGACTAGCCACGGTAAAAACTTATTTCATGACCGGCTCTCAGCTGGAAGATATGCCCCCGTTACCGAAAGAGGTCAGTGACGTATTGGGAGAATATAATACAATGGATTTCCCTTTACAATCAGGAGGTGGCCTTGCCTTTGGCGCACATTTCTCTACGGCATTTAGTTTTGACTATGGCGTATACGGAGACTTTGCCATTGGGGCAGGCGCTGATATTTGTTTGCGTGATTATGGAGCTGCCCGTTGCAAAGGCAGTAATGAGGTCATTGGCATCAATGGCTGGTATGCCTCCGGACAGGCCTACGCTTACCTGAACGGAGAAGTGGGTATGCGGGTAAAAGTATTTGGTAAGAAAAGAGGGTTCCCTATCGCAAAGCTGGCAGCAGCGGTATTGTTACAGGCCAGGATGCCGAACCCCAGTTGGATGAAAGGAATGGTAGGTGTGAAATATTCCGTATTAGGAGGGATGGTCCACGGCACTGCCAGTATCAAAGTAGAACTGGGTACGGAGTGTGAGATAGTGGGAGGAAAGGAACTGGATCTGCCTGTTATCAATGATATCAGACCAGGCGATCAATCTACTGAAGTCAGTGTATTTGCTACGCCGCAGGTGGCTTTCAATATTCCCATTACAAAACCATTTGCTATGCTAAATAATTATGATGAAGTAGAAACGTACCGGGTACAATTGGATGGAATCACCTTATCCAACAATAAAATGGTTATTACAGGTACAACCGAAATTGCAGCAGATGGTACAACGGCCTTGTTAAACCTCAAAGATATATTGCCGCCGACAAGTACGCTGTATGCAACAGCAAAAGTGCATATTGAAAAACAGAATGGCGCTGGGTGGATGGCACTGGAAGATAGCGAAACCAAATCAGTTTCCTTTACAACAGGCACTGCACCGGATTATATACCATGGGAGAATGTAGCCTATGAATACCCGATAAAAGATCAATATCATTTTCTGCCAAAGGAATTCCCTGCTGGTTATATCAAACTAAAACGGGGGCAGCCATATTTGTTCTCAGATGAAATAGCGGTAGATATGGTTGCAGAAAGCGGGCATTCCATAAAAGCTTCCTTTGTCTATGATTCAGTGATGGCCCAATTGAATTTCGCTATTCCGCCGGGTATGATGAAGGAAATGGCTTATACATTGCGTGTATTACGTGAGCGCAAAGCTACCACTGACAATGTGGTGGCTGGCAGTAATATGATCACGGCTGCAGATGGAGACACGACTATCATTACACAAAATACCCTGAAAGGCGATGCCACTGCTGCTGTCAGCAAGGAATTGATAGGCTATGGATTCCGTACCAGTATGTATAACACATTCATTGAGAAAATGAGTAGCGCAACCCATCCACGTGATTTCTTTGATGTGGGTACTGGTTATATCAGTGTAATCGGTCAGCGCTGGGATATGCAGGAGACATTTGATCAGTTTGAATTAAACGGGCTTGTCTCCCTGAAAGCAAATATCAATAATAGCTGGCTGCAAAACCAGATCATCCCATTGATTTACGGTAAAACCACTCCGCCATTGGATGCTGTTTATCTCGCCAATGATACTTACACAGCTGGCCGTGCCCGTATGATCTATTATGTATCCTGCGAAGCAAATATTGACTATCATGAATTGCTAAACAGCACCGCCAGATTAAATCCAACCTCACCATTGCTCACCAGTCTGTACCCTGATTTACAGCAGAATATTTATTATCCTGTCGATATTACCTACCGGCTACCGGGCACAAACCATATCACCTCATCTATCACCAAATCTATTTATTACAAACCATAATAGCTCATGTACCGTATCCTATTGATTTTACTATTCTATAGCCAGTGGGCGATAGGGCAGGACTACCATATCGCTGCCGTGGCAGATGTAAAGCCGGGCCTTATCAGGTTGCGCTGGGCGCCTTCCAATATTGTTTGCTGGGAAATGGGGATCAGGTATGGCTATACTATAGAGCGCTTTACTATCGGCGAAAACGACCTGACCCTTTTGACACCGCAACCCATCAAACCCTGCCCACTTTCCCAAATGGATACCATTGATGAACGTGTGGCCATAGTGGCCGAAGTTATTTATGGGGAAAAACCAATTTCCGAAAATGGGGGCTTTGGTGCATTTTATGAAACACAGAACCGGAATGAATGGCGCATGGCGATGGCATTATTATCCTGTGACCTGTCTCCGCTGGCAGCCAGGAGTGCCGGTTTGTATTTTGAAGATACTGGAATCCAGAAAGGTAAGCGTTATGCCTACCGCATATCATTGGCACGACAGCCTAAAAATATGCGGATTGACACAGCTGTAGTCATTGCTGTTCCTGCCTTGCTGGCAAGACCCCGTGAACTCACCATCATATGTGGGGGTAAAACAGCTGCCCTGGCATGGAGAAAGGATACATATTCTGCCTATATAGTAGAGCGTGCCCCAGATGGTAAAAACTTTCAAAAGATTTCAGAGCTCCCTGTTGTCTCACCTCATTTCAAAGATACCCTCCCCGAAAATGATCATCAATATTCCTACAGGATAAAAGGGATCACTCCATTCGGTGAATACGGTCCCTACTCCGAAACAGTCGCCGGCATGGGCATAATCGCAGTAAATGACAGACCCCAGCTGGATACGATCATCATTCAGGATAATCAAAGCATCCAGATACGCTGGCTCCTGCCTGGTCAGCTCCCCACCCAGTTATCAAAGATCATTATCACAAGAGCCAGTAATAGCAAGGGGCCATTCATTCCCATTGCTATGCTGAAAAGTACAGCTCATTCATATACAGATCCAACGCCTGCTGCCACCAACTATTACCGTATCAAAGGGATAACCAGACAAGGCAAGGCTATCTATTCATTTCCTTACTTTGCGCAATTAACTGATACTGTTCCGCCACGTACGCCTACAGGCGTAAAAGGATTTGTAGATTCTTCCGGTATTGTTTCCCTTCAATGGAACGCTGATACAGAACCTGATTTATTGGGCTACCGGGTATTCCGCGCCAATAGCTTAAAAGAGGAATTTGTAGAAGTTACCAGTAAGGTGATTCCAACTCCATTATTCAGTGATACAATTACATTACATACGCTCAGTACCAGTGTGTACTACGAAGTGATCGCCGTAGATAAGAATCATAATACCTCGCCTTATTCTATTCCCGTACAATTAAAGCGACCTGATACAATCGCTCCCGCTGCTCCCTTATTTACAAAAGTCTTCAATGCTGATACGGCTATTATACTGGAATGGAATAACAGTGCCAGTGAGGATGCGGTACGATATACCCTTTACAGGATCAATACAAAAGACAGCATTCGCAGGCAGGTGGCCAGCTGGGATACAGGGCATTTAATCACTTATCAGAAGGATACGAATTTAAAACAAGGTAATACCTACTTCTATCAAATAGAGGTGTGTGATGATGCAGGTAATAAGGCAATTGAAACCAGTGGCGATACCTGGTTTGAATCCGGTATCCGTTCTCCTGTCACCACCTGGACCGCCAATAAGCAAAATAACCGGATTGTCTTACGCTGGCAATATAATGCTATGAATGTAAAGCAATACCGCATTTACCGCGCTAAGAATAATGATTTGTTTACCCTATACACCACACAGGACGGAAGTAAAACTGAATTCTCAGACAACTTCCTCTTCCTTGGAAATGTATACAAATATAAGATCACAGCAATACTGCACGGCGATATAAAATCTGCCATGAGTAAAGTAATTGAAGTGATTTATTGATCCTATGAAATACCTGATCCTCACCATCCTGTTTGTTCAGCAGGCATCTGCCCAGGCAATTGACCAGCTGGGGGTTAAAAAAGGCATCACCATGAATGGGAGTATCAATGCCAGTACCACCGCTTACAAAGCCTTTGGTATGGAACAGCGCCGTGACCCACTGGTCTGGTACCTGAATGGCAATATCAATATGAACCTTTTTGGCTATGCTATGCCCTTTTCATTCAGCTATAGTAACCAGGGTGCCCGTTACTCTCAACCTTTTAATCAATATCGTTTTGCCCCTTCTTACAAATGGGTAAAATTGTACCTCGGCACCAGCAGTATGCAATTCTCTAATTACACACTGGCCGGCCATGTCTTCAATGGGGCAGGAGTGGAGTTGACGCCTGGCAGATGGCGTATTGCAGCCATGTATGGTATGCTGGAAAAAAGCATGAAAAGAAGCGGTTATGGTACGAAACTGGGTTATGAAAATAATGGGAACAGCTATAGCATTGCCTTATTTACAGCCAAAGATGCATTCAATCTAAACCATACTGCCGCATTTGCCATCAAACAGCGCATCACTAAGCACATTTTTGCAGATGTTGAATATTCAGTTTCATTGCTGAACGACCTGTATTATGATGCGATACAAGGGGGATTGGGATATACGGGAAATACCTGGTCTATTCAACTCCGCTATGAACGGGTTGCACCTGATTACACCACCTTAGGCGCCTATACTGTCGTGAATGATATGCGTAATATCACAATCGCTCCGACATTGCAGTTATTCAAAGGAAAAGTCGCCCTGAGTGGTAATGCGGGTATGCAGGTGAATAACCTCAATCATAGCAAAATGAGTGATACCCACCGCTGGGTGGCTAACATCAATACCTCCATCATCCCCGCTGAACATTGGACCATGAACGTTGGTTATTCCAATTTCAACACCTTCACCCGTGTGCGCCCGCTGGCAGATCCCTATTTTACCAATCCATTAGACACACTGGATTATTACCAGGTAAATACTACTTATAATGGCATGCTTATGTACAGGATAAACAAGAGCGCTATTACACTGAATACTTCATTTCAGCATGCAAGCGACAGGAGTGATGCAACTGATAACCTGGGCAGTTTCTTCATGGGTAACCTGAGCTATACGTATCTCCTTACAAAACAGGAAATGTCATTCACAGGTACAGTCAATTATTATTTCAACACCTCTACGGGAATGAATACTGAATTCTTCGGCCCGAATGTAAATGTCAGTAAGCAGTTCTTTAATAAGACATGTAAAGTCGCATTCTTAGCTACCTATAATATAACAAGGGTGGCCCTGACCCAATCAAGTCTCTTCAATACAGGATTGACTTTGGGATATACACCGAAAGGAAAGAAACACAATATAAGTAGCTCGTTACTATATCTACAAAAAGGTACGGTAAGGGAATGGACCGGATCCATGAATTACGCCTATTCATTTTGACCAAATTACAGGATTATCCAGCCGGATATAGGACTTTTCGGCGCAGCCTGGTCAGGTATTTTCTTACAGGCATATCATACAGTACCATCACCAGCCATGCAAATGCAGTCAACACCACCAGCCCGGTCACCACAATCCACACCAGCAGCCCGGTTCCCGGCTTATACTGATTGTAATAATTCGCAAATGAAAACATCACCATATAATGCGTCATATACAAAGGATACGAGATTTTCCCCGAAAAATTACAAATCCCCCTCGTTCCTGCATGCAATCCGGCACCTGCCCCCAATGCTATCAAAAATGGGAAATACACGATCACTACCAGTGCCTCTGCCAGCCAGTTCCACGTAGTATACGGCATCATCAATGCTGCCAGCAGCATCACTGAGAGCCCTAAAAAACCTAACTTATTTCTGATAATCAAATTATACCTGTATACCAGCATTCCTGCCAGAAAACTATACGCAATGCGCGCACCTCCCTGCCAGAAAGTACCGCCACTCCATCCCCCCATCAGGTTACCAGCACTATGGCTCACGAATAGTATCCCAACTGCTGCAATGATCAGCAACCCCACCAGCACCCGCCTGCTCAGCCGCCACAACACCACGCCATACACTATATTTGCGACATATTCCCAAAACAATGACCACGCCGGCGCATTCAGATTAAAGAGGTTAAAATACCTTTCTGCTACTACCGGGTAAGGAATCATTAAAACAGAACTGACGAAGATCAGTGTAAGTTTCCCAAACCCATATCCGGCAGGCAGACTCATAAACGGATCTATCAGGAAACTCACCAATCCCAGTATAGAACCCAGTACTACCAGCGGATGTAACCGTATCACCCGGGTTGTAAAGAACTCCTTCAGGCCCATACTGCCTATACGACTATCATATGCATATGCAATCACAAACCCACTCAGGCAAAAGAAGAAGTCCACTGCCAGGAACCCGTGCCCGATAAAGTTTTTACTATAATCAGAATAGATGATTTCCATAAAATGAAATGTCACCACGGCAATGGCGGCCACACCTCTCAAGCCATCCAGCAATTCGTAATGCTGCTTTGATTTCAGTAAGTCTCCTTTCATACCTGCCGAAAATAGTCATCCGTACTTAGAAATACAAATTCCCTAACCGATGGATTATAAATAATTTGGAAAGAATCACATCCAGTCATAAACGATTTTAAAAAATAAAGGACTATTTTTATTACCTTCCCCCGACTTTTATTTAAATCCGTTATGAATGCAAATCCATTACCATCCAAACCACATTACCAGATTCTGGATGGATTAAGAGGTGTAGCTGCTTTAATTGTAGTCGCCTTTCACATTTTTGAAGCCCATGCCACTAGTCACCTGACTCAGATCATTAATCATGGATACCTGGCCGTTGACTTTTTCTTCCTGCTTTCGGGATATGTAATTGCCTACGCCTACGACGATCGCTGGCATAAAATGTCTATCGGCAGTTTCTTCCGCCGTCGCCTGGAACGACTGCAACCTATGGTGATCATGGGGATGATCATTGGCGCTGCCTGCTTTTATTTCAGCGATTCACCTGCATTGTTCCCCCAGATTCATACGGTGCCAGTATGGCAACTGTTATTGACCATGCTCGTAGGTTTTACTCTCCTGCCCATGCCTGTCTCTATGGACATCCGCGGCTGGCAGGAATTACATCCGCTGAATGGTCCGGGTTGGTCTTTATTCTACGAGTATATTGCCAATATTTTATACGGATTAGGAATCCGCAGGTTTTCCAAAGGATTATTGACTGCATTGGTGGTACTTTCAGCAGCTGCATTGATGCATTACACGGTTACCAGTAAGAACGGTGATATTATCGGTGGCTGGTCCCTCACACCGGAGCAAATAAAAATCGGGTTTATCCGGATGATGTTCCCCTTCTTTGGCGGGTTATTACTGGCCAGGGTGACCAAACCAGTACGTATAAAAAATGCGTTCCTATGGTCAAGTCTCCTGCTGGCATTGATCATGTTCATGCCAAGAATAGGGGGGGCTGAACACCTGTGGGCCAACGGGTTGTACGAAGCCCTGGCTATTATATTTGTATTTCCCCTGGTGGTTTACCTCGGTGCCGGTGGCCAGACCCACAGCGCCAAAGAATATAAAATATGCAAATTCCTGGGAGACATCTCATACCCTATTTACATAACCCATTACCCATTTATTTACATTTACACAGCATGGGTATTCGACAACAGGCAGGCAACTCCGTCACAAGCCATCGGCTATGGACTGCTTACCTTTGCGGTATCCGTTCTTGTGGGCTATGCCTGTCTCAAGCTATATGACGAACCCATACGGGCATGGCTGAAAAAGAAATCCATTACATAATGAAAAAAACAACACGGGCCGAAAAGGCCCAGGAGACCCTGCAGATCATAGACCAGGGCTATTATCGTGTGAAAGAAGAGGTTGTCAATATCAAAGCATCCATTGGCACTACGCTCGAAGCTAGCAAATTGTACACCCCAGACGACTTCACCACCCTGATGCCGGAGGTAGCCCAAATAGCCGCCGCAGCCAACGAAGTAACTACATTCGAAGTGATTAACACCACCGTGCTCGATGCGGCGGCTGCCATGATCGGGCAAAACAAAAAAATCGGTTGCCTCAATTTTGCCTCCGCCAAGAACCCTGGAGGCGGCTTCCTGGGAGGTGCCGTTGCGCAGGAAGAGAGTCTTGCCATGTCGTCTGCATTGTACGCCACCCTCTCAAAACATTTTGAGATGTACGAGTATAACAGGGCCAGACCTACGTTGCTCTACTCGGATCATATGATCTGGAGTCCGGATGTAGCCGTGTTCCGCAACGATAACGGCGAACTGTTGCCAGATCCCTATCCTGTCTCGTTCATCACAAGCCCTGCAGTGAACATTGGCGCGATCCTGAATAATCGCCCCCACGAAAAAGCACAGGCGGAAGATGTCATGCTCCGCAGAATGGACAGGGTGCTGGGCGTGTTTGTACATCATCATATCGAACATCTCTTACTTGGCGCCTGGGGATGCGGTGTGTTCCGAAACGACCCAAAGGACATCGCGCGTTACTTCGGCTCGTATTTATTGAACGATGGAAAGTACAGTAAATGCTTTAAATCAGTCGTTTTTGCCGTGTTGGATAAGAGCGCTGCTACGCCAAATTTGAAAGCATTCCAGGGAATTTTTACCTGAATACAGGGAGTGTTAAAATTATTTGAAAAACAGGTTGGAGAATCTCTATCTTTGCGCCCGCAAGCGGAATCCTAATTAACGCTCCTATACCTTTTTATGCTAAGTGCCAGATTCAAGAAGTCCTCTTGGAAAGCATTGAAAGTTATTTCTTTGTCTTTCGGAGGAGTATTAGTATTGCTATTTATCCTGCCTTTGCTTTTTCCAAAGGCTGTTTCAAACAAGATTAAAACCTGGGCCAATAATAGCATCACCAGTGAGCTGAATTTCTCGAAGGCAAGATTATCCTTCTTTAACCATTTTCCATCTTTAACACTCACGCTTTACGACTTCAGTCTGAAAGGGTCTGCACCTTTTGAACAGGATACGCTGATCGTGGCCTCCGAAGTGTCGTTGGGTGTAGACTTATCTACCGTCTTTTCTAAAACAGTTAAGATCAATGAGATCTACCTGACCAAAGGACAGGTACATGTGCAGGTGGATACGGATGGCCGGCCTAACTACAATATTTACCAATCCACTGCGCCGGCAAAAGCTTCGAAGCAGGATACCAGCGGTGCGTCGTTGCACATAGACCGGATCCAGCTGGAACACTGCCGTATCGTTTACAACGACCGCTCACTCGCATTGAATATCAAGGCGAACGATGTGAACTATGTAGGCAAGGGAAACCTCAAAGCCAACAAGTTCGATCTCTTTTCCCATATCAGGATCAATTCATTCGACCTGTCTTATGGAGGTGTACCTTATATACAGTCAAAAAAATTAAAGGGCGATCTGATTACACGGATCAATACGAAGTCGCTCGACCTGGTGTTTGAAAAGAATGATCTGAAAATTAACCAGTTGCCCGTACAGTTCAAAGGCGAATTCAGTTTTCTCCGGAATGGTTATGAGATGGATTTCCAGCTCGGCTCCGGTGCTTCTACGCTGGAAGCGCTGTTCAGTGCCCTGCCAGCCAAGTACCTGACCTGGATGGAAAATACAGATATAGAAGGGGATGCAGAACTGTCTGCTTCACTAAAAGGAAAGTACATCGCGAATGCGAACAGGATGCCCGATTTTACTTTTAAGATTAAAGTAAGGGACGGGGAGATTTCCAGTTCAGGTGCCGCCAGCAAGATTGAGAAATTAAGGTTGGATTTCATTACCCGCCTGCCGCAGATGAACCCGGACCGTCTCAATATCAGCTTAGACTCTTTGTCATTTCAATTAGGCAAAGGGCACCTGAATGCAGATATCGACATCACAGGACTGAACAGACCACTGGTGAAAGCCAGGATGGATGCAGACATCGATATGGAGAAGTGGACCAAAGCAATCGGTTATGATAAATTTAACCTGAAAGGACACCTGCTGGCAAAGCTCACGGCCGATGGCCGGTATGTGCCAAATGTAAGTGTGCCGGCCTTTGATTTCCATTCTACCTTCAGTGATGGAGCGCTGCACTTTGAAGATGTACCTGAGCCGATCAAAAATATTGGTTTTGAAGTAACAGCTTATAGCAGGGATAACAGTTATTCCAATGTGCACCTCCAGGTAAACAGGATCAATGCACAGGCGTTGAACAATTATATCAAAGGATATGTACAGGTAAACAATGCACTTGCACCACAGATCGATGCGAACCTGACGGGCTTACTGCACATGGAAGAGCTAAAGAACTTTTATCCCATCGATGGGATAGACCTGCATGGCGATGTGAAGGTAAACATCCTCAGTAAAGGGCCATGGGTGCCTTCGCAGAAATTGTTCCCGGTCACTACTGCTTCCCTGAAGATGAGCAATGGTGTGGTAAAGACAAAGTATTACCCGCATCCGATCGAGAAGATCAATGTAGATGCCATGCTGGTAGATACAACGGGCAACTTCCAGGCATTGAGATTTGATATTAAACCGGTGGCTTTTGAATTTGAAGGACAGACTTTTAATTTGAAAGCAGCTGTAGACAATTTCAATGATCCGCATTATGATATTGCAGCAAATGGTGTGATTGACCTGGGTAAGATTTACAAAGTACTGGGTAAGGAAGGATATGATGTGGATGGCATGATCAAAGCAGACCTGTCGCTGCATGGCACACAAAGTGATGCAATGTCTGGCCAGTATGCGAAACTGAATAACAGGGGTACACTGACGGTAAAGGATGTGACAGTCAAAGCGAATATTTTCCCATTGCCATTCCACATCAATAATGGTGTATTCCGCTTTGCAGACGATAAGATGTGGTTCGATAAGTTCGATGTACACTATGGCAAATCAGACCTGCACCTGGATGGGTACTTCAATAACCTGATCGGTTATATGACGCAAAACGATCAACATCTGCAAGGTGCCCTGGACCTGAAGAGCCATTATATCCAGGTCGATGAACTGGCAGCTTATACCAGCAACAGTGATCCTGCGGATGCTGCCGCCGGTGTGCCGGGTGTGGTCATTATTCCTGCCAATGTATCCCTTACTGTTAATGCAGCTGCTGACAGGGTCAATTATAATAGCATTGACCTGCATCGTTTTCGTGGACAACTGGCCGTAGGGAATGGAACGCTGAGCATGAGCAATACCGGCTTCAATATTATTGACGCACCGGTGGTGATGGATGCACAGTATACGAGTCTGAGTGCACAGCGGGCACAATTCGATTTTCATATCAGTGCAAAGGAGTTCGACATCAGGCGGGCGTATAAAGAGATAAAAATGTTCCATGATATGGCTACTTCAGCTGCGGCAGCAAGTGGTATAGTAGGACTGGATTATCATATCAATGGCCGGTTGAACGAGAATATGAAGGTGTCTTATCCATCCCTGAAAGGAGAGGGGGTATTGACATTGAAGCGCATCAAGCTGAAAGGGTTTAAGTTATTGAATACGGTGAGCAGCAAAACGGGCAGGGAGGATATTAAAGATCCGAGTCTGTCGGAAGTCAACATCCGCAGCTCTATAGCCAATAATATCATTACCATCGAAAGGACCAAACTGCGGATAGCAGGAATGCGCCCCCGTTTCGAAGGCCAGGTAAGTTTTGATGGCCGCCTGAACCTAAAGGGGCGTTTAGGACTCCCGCCATTAGGAATCTGGGGTATTCCGTTTAGTGTGACGGGCACCCAGCATAATCCAAATGTAAAGCTGGGTAAGAATAGAGACATGGATTTGCAGGAGGGGAAAGAAGAATAAGAACTAATTTCGACATTTATTGTCTAAATGTCGAAATTAGTTGTACCTTTGTATGGTATGCCAGAGGATATAATACAACAGCAGATTCTACAGGCCGCTCAGCAGCTATTTCAAAAACATGGTTATCAGAAGGTGACCATGGATGATGTAGCGAAGGCAATCGGCAAGGGAAGAAGTTCCTTGTATTATTATTATAAGAATAAGGACGAAGTCTTTGACGCTGTAATGGGTGCTGAAATTGACGAAATCGTTGCGGAGATCGCCCGCATGGTAGACAAGGAAAATACAGTAGCAGGGAAGCTCCGTGCCTTTGGCATCACCAAAACAAAGATCGGCCGTAAGAGAAAGGTATTCTTCGACGTATTGGAAACGGGCATGAATGCTGATGAGCTCTCACACTATACACAGCGCAAAAAGATCATTCAAAAGAAGATCCGGAGGGATGAGCTAACCTTGTTGAACCGGGTACTGGAGGGAGTTCAATCAGAGGACAAGGCCGATATTATATTTGTATTTACGAGCAGCCTGCGCGGTATAAAACGCGAGTTGGAGCTTGAAAATAGTTATGCGCGTATGGAACCGGCTATCGATGCCCTGGTACGTATGACGATGCTGGCCATTGGAGGTTAGCTTTTTTTTTGTTTTTATTTCGACATTTTATCACAATATGTCGAAAGGTCAATAAGGGAAATATATGATACAATATGATACAAGCTGTAAAAAGCAACGCTTTCAGGGCATTTCGTAACAGCAACTATGCTTTATTTTTTTGTGGGCAATCTGTTTCGCAGATTGGAACCTGGATGCAGCGAACGGCGGTGAGCTGGGTGGTATATTCCATTAGTCATTCAGCCTGGATGCTGGGGCTGACAGTGTTTATGCAGCAGTTTCCTTCGTTTTTATTTTCATTGTTAGGCGGGATAGTTTCAGACAGGTATAGCCGTCGAAAGATCTTATTGGTTACGCAAACAGCTTCGCTGGTACAATCTTTACTACTGGCGATGCTCACATTGACCAATCACTACCAGATCTGGCAAATCCTGGCGCTGAGTGTGGTATTGGGCATAGTAAATGCGTTTGACACACCGGCGCGGCAACCCATGGTACATGAATTAGTTAATAACAAGGAAGATATTACGAATGCCCTGGCCCTGAATTCTGCGATGGTAAATATTGCGCGGTTAATAGGGCCGGCGCTGTCAGGTATTGTATTACAGGCGTACGGTGCGCATACCTGTTTTGCCTTGAATGCTGTGAGTTTTCTGGCAGTGATTGGGTCTTTATTATTAATGAAGTTACCGCCATTCGAGGAGCCTCTGCATAAAAAGGATGCACTGACTGAATTGTCAGAAGGGTTCGTATACCTGCGGCAAACACCCCGTATCGGTATCATTATTATTTTAATTATGTGCATGGGATTGCTGGTATTGCCGTACGATACATTGATGCCAGTCTTTGCAAAAACTATCTTCCGGGGCGATGCCCGCACCTTTGGGTATATCGCCAGTGCGGTGGGATTGGGCGCTATAACGGGTAGTTTATTTTTAGCCTCTTTGAAAAAGAGTGGTCACCTGACGGGTATCCTGCTTGCAAGCATAGTAATACTCGGTATAGGATTAATAGGTTTTTCCCGCTGTACTTCTTTTTATGCCGCGATTCCTTTTGCCGTGATAGTTGGGGTGGCTTCACTGGTGCCTATGACGGCAAGCATCACTATTATACAGGTGGAGGCCGCGGCGCATATGCGGGGGCGGGTCATGAGTTATATAGCTATGGCCTATTTTGGAATGCTGCCATTAGGTAGCTTACTGGCCGGTACGGCATCACAACGCATATCAGCACCAATGACAATGCTGATGCAGGGTGGTATTGCCCTGGTCATTGCATTCATATTTTCAAACTATCTCAAAACAAAACAATGAGTAACACCGCTTTATTAGTAATGGATATGCAGGCTGCGATGCTGGGCATGATTCCCAATGGAGCTGCGGTAATCAGCAGTGTGGCGAAGGCAATAGCCAGTGCACGCAGTAAAGGTATCCCGGTGATTTATGTAGTCGTAGGTTTTAGACCTGGGGCACCGGAGATCAGCGCGAACAACAAGGGATTTTCCGCGGCCAGGCAGATGTTTGGCAATGTAAGTCCGGAAGATTTTATGAAGATCCACCCGGACCTGGCACCACAGGAGAATGAAGTAGTGGTGGTAAAACGCCGTGTAAGCGCTTTCTCCGGCAGTGACCTGGAAGTATTGCTGAGGGCATACCAGGTGGATCATATAGTATTGACAGGTATTGCTACCAATGGGGTGGTATTGTCAACACTGAGAGAGGCGGCTGATAAGGATTACCGTATTACTGTATTGTCTGATGGCTGTGCAGACAGGGAAGAGGATGTACATGAGTTTTTGACGACGAAGATCTTTCCGAGACAGGCAGAGGTATTGACAGTGGCGGAGTGGGAGAAATAATAGGGAAAGAGGCTGATCAGCTATCTGGCTTTTTGGAGCCATATTATCGTCAGCCTCTTTTTTTCTTATATTTACAGTATGCAGGTGTTGCCTTCCATATCGCTTCGCCCATTTATCCGGCATTATCTATTCATAGAGAATCCAGCACGCACACCTATTCGTTTCTTTTCAGATGGTAATCCTGGTATTGTATTTTGCAATGGGGAAATTATTCTCGAAGGGCAATGTTTGCCGCCGGCATTTGCATATGGGCAGATCTCCCATTACAAAGATTTATATTACACAGGGTCATTATTGATTGTCGTATTCCGGCCTTATGGGTTGTATGCGCTGACGGGTATTCCGGCTGCGGAATTAAAGGACCGGTTCATAGACCTTTCTCTTATTTTTAAACAACCACCTACAAGAGAGAATGTCAATGAATTTTTTAGTTCATTACAGCAGCATACCTGTTCGTTGACGCGGGCGACAGTTGATTATATTGACCAGCAAAAGGGGCAGTTGTCCCTTGCGCAGTTGCAGGACTTTACCGGCTACCAGGAAAGGCAACTGGAAAGGCGGTTTAAGGAGAGTGTAGGTATTAGTCCTGCTAAGTATTGTAATATTGTAAGAACACATACGTTTCTGAAGTCCCTGAAAAAAGACGAAAAAATCACCCCATTGGTCTTTGAGAATGGTTATTGTGATCAGTCGCATGCCATCAAGGATTTTAAAAAACTCACCGGGTTAACGCCCCGCCATTACCTGCATAACAATTACCCTTTGGCCAGTAACTTCCTAAGTCGGAATTGTACAATTTAAGTTTGGTGCACCGGGGTACCTTCGTGATATGAAAGTCACTACTGTACAATTTGAACATCGCAGTGGGGATAAGGATTACAACCTCTCCATCATTGAAAAGTATGCAGCAGCAGCCGGATCAGATCTTATCGTATTCCATGAGTGCTCCATTACGGGGTATACATTTGCCCGTCATTTGTCGCGTGAGCAATTATGGGAACTGGCGGAACCGATTCCCGCAGGTGGGTCCATTATAGCTTTGATTGAAATAGCCCGCAAATACAATATCGCCATTGCTGCCGGTTTATTTGAAAAAGAAGGGGATCACATTTACAAAGCCTACGTCTGTGTAGACAAAACCGGCCTCCTTGCGAAATTCAGGAAATTGCATCCATTTATTAATACGCACCTCACCCCCGGAAATGAATACTGTATATTCGACTTGCATGGGTGGAAGATCGGTATCCTGATCTGTTATGATAATAATATCATTGAAAATGTACGGGCCACCAGGTTATCAGGGGCTGAAATTATCCTGATGCCGCATGTCACTATGTGTACCCCTTCTACACGCCCGGGAGCGGGCTTTGTAGACCCCAAATTGTGGGAGAACAGGTTGAGTGATCCAACGAGTCTTCGTATAGAATTTGACGGGTTAAAAGGCCGAAAATGGCTCATGAAATGGTTGCCTGCCCGGGCATATGATAATGCGGTGTATTGCATCTTTGCAAATGCCATCGGGATGGATGACGATCAGCTTAAAAATGGTTGTTCCATGATCCTCGATCCTTTCGGCGATGTTATTGCAGAATGTCGTGCACTTGACAATGATATGGCTACGGCATGGCTCACAAAGGAAAAGCTGGTACAGGCAGGGGGATATCGTTATCTGCAGGCAAGAAGACCGGATTTGTATAGAGATATTATTGGTGCTCCGCACACTTCTTCGCAGCAGGTTGTATGGCTGACGCCGAAAAAATAATTACCTTCCGCCAATGGATGAAGATATACTTGCAAACCGCATTCGCGAACGCCTCGAAGATCTCCCTAATGTTAAAGAAATACGTATGATGGGAGGACTAACATTTATGTACAATGATAAAATATTGGTAGGGGTGTATAAGGGAGATATGATGGTACGGATCGATCCGGCTAAACAGGAGGAGGTGTTGGAAAGGAATGGGTGCCGGCAGATGGAGTTCAATCGGCCGATGAAGGGGTATGTATTGGTGGATGAGACGGGGATGAGAACAAAGGCGGAGTTTGATTACTGGATTGAGTTGGCGCTGGCGCATAATCCGAATGCAAAGTCGGCTAAGAAGAAGAAAAAGTAGGGTTAATAAAAAGAGCCTGTATCTTTTGGGTATTTGATACAGGCTCTTCAAATTTATTATGCATCTGTAATA
This sequence comes from Chitinophaga sp., assembly GCF_039596135.1. GTDB lineage: Bacteria > Bacteroidota > Bacteroidia > Chitinophagales > Chitinophagaceae > Chitinophaga. The sequence continues at coordinate 6,438 of NZ_JBCNKH010000047.1, read as the reverse complement.
TCGAAGTAGATTCTATCAAATCCACCTCCATGGATATTGCATTGATACAGGCTCTTCAAAGTTATTTTTCGTAATACTCAAATGCATCTATGATATCCAGGTAAACCCCATCAAACCCTGCATTCAATATCTTTTTGGTATAAGAACTATCATTTCCATAAATGATTTTCTGCCAGTCGCTATACCAGTACTTCACTTTATAATTCCCCGGCCAGTCAGGATTCTCCGCATCTAACCAGGCGGGTTTTGTCTTGGTCCAGCTGGTCTGCCAGTAATACCTGTAGTTTTCAGCTTCTCCGATAGACATGTATGAAATTACAAGCCTCGTACCCCCATTCGCTTTCTTCTTCAACGCTGCAAGTTCAGAAGCCGTGAATGCGCTGGTATCAAAATACAGATCAGTAATCAGCAGGTCATAATTCGTAGCTTTTACCGCGTTGATAAAAGCAGTTTTAGAACTGAAACCACTTGCCGGATCAATCAGGTAGAGGAAGTTCTTTACCTGTCCTATGCTGGTCACAGCCGTGGTATTCTCTGCATAAATCGGAGACGGGAAAGCAGGAATATCATCCAGACCACGTGAATCTGCTGCAAATGAAATATACCCCTGTGCATTGTTTTTAGTATATGAATCCGTCATCTTGGAATGCGTAGAGCAATAATCAGTAACAAGGATGGTATTTCCTGCATTCTTCGAAATTTTCAGCAGGGGATTCAGGTAATTGATTGTGGACGTAGGGGTAGCCACATCATCGTCATCATACCCATAATACAGGTCTTCCTGACCATTGGCATCAATCGCATTCAGATAGGCGGTATCAGGTGTACCGGAACTTTCGCCGTTCTTAGTTACCAGCTCAATACCATTCTGTGGCACTACAATAAATCCGGCATGTGCTGCCTTGGCATACTTGCTGATGCCAATGACAAAGTCGCGCATAGATTGTTTGTAATCGCTGGGAGTAGTGTCGGCAGCGGCGGCAGCGCTGTCATTGTTGGATCCTGAAGTCGTATCAGTATCATTGTTCTTGCTACAGGCGCTTAAGACAAATAGCGCGAATGAAATTAAAAGTATAGGTCTCATAAGAATACGGTTGTCGGGCAAAAGTAAATTAATTTTTTCTACCCTTCAGCCAGGTAAGATTTTACTAAAGTGTTTTAACAAAGAATCAGGAGTGGGGCGTTCGTGATTTTCAAGGTAATAGCCAAAATAGCTGCATGTTTTTTTGTTCTTACATGTGGTAAAAACTGTTGAATCATCCATCCAGGTCCTGGTAAATTGATGTTGATTTCACGGGGTAGGTGCTGCATATCCATGCCTTACGAAAAATATAGGCAGGACTTTTGTACCACAGTTTGTAAAAGAAAGCAATGATAGAGATCCTTCCATCCATGCCCAATAATATGGTTGGCTTCAAGGCCACCGGCGAAGTTACGCAGGACAATTTTCTCAACATCGTAGACCCGGTAGTGAGAGAGCTGGTTAGCCGTACGGGTGAACTCAATTATCTCATGATTATAGAAACTCCTTTAAAAAACTGGACGATGGGCGCCTGGTTGCAGGATGCATTGCTGGGTATTATGGAGATTTCGAAATGGAACAGGGTGGCGATCGTATCCGGTTCTGAATTGCTGAATAAATTCACTGATGTGTTCAGCATGTTCGTACCTGGTACATTTAAAGGTTTTCCGGCAGAGCAGTTGTCAGCGGCCGTACGCTGGGTGTCAACGGGAAAGTAGTTAACGGAAATTTCAGCCCTGGGCTTCCTGATTCCGAATCAGTCAGTTCGGAATAAAATCCCTTACGCGCTATGAATCAAACCTTCCATGAAATTATTTTTTAAATATATACGACAAATATTTATATATTTGCCTTTTAGGTAACTGTCAGGCCCCTAATCTGTACGAAAATTTCGGGTTGCTTTTACCACAAATGCATTGTTCAGTAAAAATTCGCATTGTTCGTGATGTCATCTCATCACCTGTATTTTCTTTGGGCCAGGGTATGTCTTGACCACCTCTATGGTACAACACTCACCTGAAATCTATGAAATAACTGGCTTCACGTCCGCGCACTTTTTCGCATACCTATGAAAGAAAATTTCATTAAAGTAGCGTTAAGCATTAGCATCTGCTTAATAGCATTCCCGTTTCTGGCAAAGGCCCAGTTACCTTACAGTCCATGTAGTCCAAGCGGCGGTAAAAGAGCCGACGTATTAGGTTTTGAGACCAAATACAGAGCTCCCGGAGGCGCTGCACCTACGTTTACAATTCCGACCGGCACTAAGTCCATCGCGGTGTATGTTTCTTCCGAAACAGGTATCACCTCCGGTGTTTCCGACTATGACCAGGGGGATGAGGATTTCATCACTATCAATGCCATCATTGATGTGGGCAACAGTACCTCATCCGGATATGTAAATTATGCGAAGAATACCAATACAGATGGTTCTGGTACGAACGTATATGGATGGAAAAATGTAGCACTCGGTGATACGATTCTGCAGGCCAGCAAGGTAGGGGATGCATTGCCTTACCTGAACAACGTGAAATTTTCTATTTCAGGAAATACCCTGACGATAAAGGAAAATGCAACGGGTATCAACTCCTCTTATTATGTAGAATACCTGTCTCCATATAATAACTCATTGAGTCCACTGGGCCCCCAGATCAGGGCATTGTTGCATGGAACAGGTGCTACTGCTACCGATCTGAGTATTCCCATTCCATCAGGGGCAGAAATTGTACTCATCTCTGCAAAGGGTACCAACTCCAGTTATACCGACCTGAATTCAGCGGCCGGTACAGAGGAGGGTTATGCCAATATGCGATTTGGAATGGACCTGGGTGCCGGTACAATGAATGGATTTGTGACATTGGCAAATGGTGGCTCCACTACCAGGAGGTCTACTTATGTAATCAGTAATAAGTCTGTTGCTGCTACCGCAGCGATGCTTTCTTCCGGTGTGATTACTGGTGATTACTCCGGCAAACTGACTACTGCAGGAGCGGTGGGGGTATATGATCCCCAGATTTATGTATCCGGAGGAAACCTGATAATAAAAAGAGATGCCAACTATGCAAGAGATTTTGACGATGCGTATGTAGTGGAATTTTATTCGCGGGTGGGATTGGGTATGAGTACCGAGTTTATCGACTCGGATATTTCAACCATATTGGATGGTAGTTATACCTGGGGGGTAAAGCGGACATTCTCAATTCCTTCAGGTACCAACTTTATTTACTTTAATGAAACAGGTAATGCGATAAATACAGATAGGGAAAGTAATGAGAACTCGCTGGCTGCTTATGGTTATATTGACCTGACAGCAGGTACGGTGACAGGATATTATTATCAGCAGGTAGGTTTGAGTGGTACGACAAGAAGGGATGATAACTATGCCTTTAAAAATGTACCCTTAGATAGTACCAGCACGCGTACCGCTTCAGGTACTGTAGGCTTTAAAAACACTGGTGCTGTCTATGATATCAGCTTCTTTCTGTCTTCAGATAAGAGTCAGCTGACAGTAATCAATAAAACAGGGTTGGCTAACCCTAGTTACCAGTTCCTGCTTTCGTGTGATTATTATGGTTCACGTCCGGATGTGGCATTTAGTACGGCAGGAATTACCTTCTCGAAAGGTAGTTCCTGTAATATTGTAACGGCGTCTGTGAATGTATGTAACCCCGGTTCCGGTAATAGTAGTGGTGGTATGCCGGTATCTTTCTACTCCGGTGATCCGACCACAGATCCTGCTGCGATATTAGTATATACGGGAACCTTCAACCAGAACATTCCACAGGGAGAGTGCCGTACATTCAATTTTAACCTGGACCTCAGCAGTTTCAGCAATGTGAATATTCCGCTGACCATGATCCTGAATGACAATGGTTCATTTGTAAGCGGTGGGGTAGGGCATGCAGTGGGAACGCCTTTCACTTTATCCAGCCTGGCTAACCAGAATAGTAAATATAAAGAGTGTTATTACGACAATAACCTCATCACCGCTACCATTGCAGTGAACAACTGTCCGGTAGTGAACCTGGATGCAGATAACAGCTCGGGTGCCAGCTTAAAAAATTATATTAATTACTTTGCAGCAGGTAGTGCTACTGGTTCCAGTGTGACAGACAATGATGTAACAGTGACAGATCCGGATGGCGATAATATCTCTGGTGCAACGATCGTATTGACCAATGATAAGGATGGTGCTTCAGAGTACCTGATCCTGAATGGAACGCTGCCTTCCGGTATTACAATTACCGGTGCGAATACAGATACGATTCGATTAACGGGTGTAGCATCAGCAGCAACTTATGTGGAAGCGCTGAAGCTGATTCAGTACATGAATACAAAGGGGTCGCCCAATACAACGACCCGTACCATCACCGTAGAAATGAATGATGGTAAGGAAACAGGTCCTGCTTCTACTACCAGTATATATATATTAACTACTCCGAGAGTCAATGTATCAGGTAATGGTTCATCTATTGCAGATGGCAAGACGACGACTTCTACCACAGATGGTACCAATTATGGGATTCTGACGACAACGGGTGGGGTCGTGAATACTACCTTCACTGTACAGAACATAGGTACAGGAACGATTGGTCTGACAGGTACACCTATTGTATCGATCAGCGGAGATGCTGGCTTCAGTGTGACGACCCAGCCATCAGGTACGACAGTTATAAGTGGCTCCGGACTTGGCTTTGTAGTGACCTTCAATCCTGCATCGCATGCGATTGGTACTTATACTGCTGTAATTACTATCCTGAATAATGATAGCGATGCGGGTCGCGCTACCTATACCTTTACGGTATCGGCGGTGGTGAACAACCTGCCGGTGGTAGCTGATAATAGTGTATCAGCAGCAGAAGACAATGCATTGACCTTTACAGCGGCAAACTTCACCAGTGTTTATACAGATCCTGATGGAACGGCGTTGTCGAAGATCCAGATTGTAAGTCTGCCACAGAATGGCAGTTTCAAGCTGAATGGTGTTAATATTACGGCGGGTCAGGAAATTGTTGCGGCAGATCTGGCAAAGATTGTGTTTACCCCGACAGCGAATTGGAATGGTACGACATCTTTTCAGTGGAGTGGTTCTGATGGTACATCTTATGCTACCACAGCAGCGACCATGACAATTAATATTACGCCTGTAAACGATGCGCCTACTATTTCTTTGCCTACGGGTCTGGCAGTGACAGAAGATATTCCTGCTTCATTGAAGGACGTGTTTTTTGCAGATGTGGATGCAGGTACGGGTACGGTAACAGTGACATTCTCAGTTCCGACTGGTTGGTTCAATACTGCAACGGTAGCGGGTGTGACGGTGAGTGGTACAGGTGGTAACATTACGTTATCGGGCACATTGTCTGATATCAATAGTTATATTTCCGGAGGTAACCTGACTTATTCTGCTTCACATACACCTCCTGCTTCGGAGACGATTACAGTATCTGTTTCAGATAATGGTAATATTGGTAGTGGAGGTACAAAAACAGCGAGTGGTACTATCGCCCTGGGTATTACGGCGGTGAATGATGCGCCAACAGGGCCTGATACCAACGAGGAAACCAACCAGGATACAGAGCTGGATAGCCAGGTAACTGCTACAGACCTGGATGGGGATGCGATTACTTTCGCAAAGGCTACTAATCCTGCACATGGTACGGTGACGGTAAATAGTGATGGTACATATAAATATATACCAACTACTGGTTATGTTGGTACGGATGTGTTTACGGTAACCGTGAGTGATGGTAATGGTGGTTCTTCCACGATTACTGTAAATATCACGGTGAAGAAGGTGAATCATGATCCGGTAGGAGGAGTTGTAAATGTGACTATTAATGAAGATGCGCTGCTGACCAGCAGTGTGTCAGCAACAGATGCGGATGGCGATGTGTTGAGTTATAGTAAGGGTACAGACCCTGCTCACGGATCAGTAGTAGTAAATAGTGATGGTACTTATACTTATACACCGGGAGCTAATTATAATGGAACTGATAGTTTCACAATATTGGTGAGTGATGGCAATGGTGGTACCGCAACGATTACGGTGAATATTACTATTAATCCTGTAAATGATGCGCCATCAGGTCCGAATACCACCGAGGCAACCAATGAGGATAGGCCACTGACTAGCAGTGTGTCAGCAACAGATGTGGATGGCGATGCGCTGACTTATGCTAAGGGTGCCGATCCTTTACATGGTTCAGTAGTAGTAAATAGTGATGGTACTTATACTTACACACCATCAGCTAACTATAATGGTCTGGACAGCTTTACTGTTACCGTAAGCGATGGTAAAGGAGGTACTACAACTATCACAGTAAGCATCACAGTAAATCCTGTAAACGATGTGCCATCAGGTCCGAATACCACCGAGACAACCAATGAGGATACTCCGCTAAGTAGCAGTGTGTCAG
>NZ_JBCNKH010000046.1:0-53336 GCF_039596135.1 Chitinophaga sp. | reverse complement strand
CTTACGATACCCGGGCGATAGGGAGCATAGCAGCGCGTGTATCGGGCAGAATTGAAAAGCTATATATCCGTAGCCGCTTTCAGCGGGTGAAAAAAGGGCAACGGATAATGGATGTGTATAGCCCGGAGATACTGACAGCAGAGGAGAATTTAGTGATGTTGCTGAATAATGACCCCACTAATGAAATTTTAATTACAGCTGCAAAGCAAAAATTGTTATTGCTGGGCATGTCATCTCAGCAATTACAGGAAGTGACAGGAAAAAGAAAGCCGGTATTTACGATGTCTGTTTTTAGCAATTATGATGGGTATATAAAAGATAATGAGGCTACGGATAAAATGAGTTTACAGTCGCAACTTACAGCAGAGCTATCTATAAAAGAAGGCATGTATATAGAAAAGGGTCAGTCCCTATTTAATGTGTATGATCCTGCAAAAGCCTGGGTATTGCTGAATATCTATCCAGAGGCTGTGAGCCTGGTACAGAAGGGGCAGGAGGTAACCGTGGTGCCGGAAGTGAACAGGGACAAGGTGATCAATGCAAAAATTGATTTCATTGAACCATTTTATCGTACAGGCAACAAAACGGTTACGGCCAGGGTTTATTTTGATAATAGCAGGTATAATATTCCTATAGGTACCTCGGTAGCTGCTACTTTAAGTGGAATGTCGGGGGCTGCGGACTGGTTGCCTGCCTCGGCAGTGGTATCCCTGGGGCTGGATAAGGTGGTATTTGTTAAATCGGACGACGCATTTGAAGCCCGGAAGATAAATACAGGTATTGTAATGGATGATAAGGTACAGGTGGTGAGTGGATTGACACCACATGATTTGGTGGCAGAAAATGCGCAGTACCTGATGGACAGTGAGAGCTTTATAAAATTAAAGAAATGAGGTTGTTTCAAAATTAAATGGGATAAGTATGAAATTATATATTTCAATAATGGCCATGTTCCTGGTTGCTGTATCCTGCAAGCAGGACCGGCATAAGTTGGCCGATCATAGTATGGATACCAGTCATGTACTTTACACCTGTTCCATGCATCCCCAGGTGGTCTCTGACAAACCGGGCAAATGCCCGATATGTCACATGGATCTCGTGCCTTTTACAAAAAATAATAACGATACGCTCCAGTTAAGCGGGCAACAAATTCAGTTAGGCAACATACATACTGACACAATAAAGGTAGGGAGTATGGCCGACCAGATTGTAAGAACAGGAGTATTGAACTTTGACCAGGATCAAAAGATGGCTGTCAGTGCCAGGGTAGGAGGCCGGCTTGAAAAATTGTACTACAAAAATGTGGGCGATTATGTAAAAAAAGGATCTCCGCTATTTGATATTTATAGTGAAGACCTGAACAATGCCAAACAGGAATACCTGCTGGCGCTGGAAAAGGATCAGTCATTTAATAACGGTTCGGCGATCGATGTGAAACAATTAGTGCAAAGCGGGAGAAATAAACTATTACTATGGGGTATGACAGAGAGGCAAATAAATCAGCTGGCAGCAGATAGGAAAAGTTCACCTGTAACTACGTTTTATAGCCCTGTTTCAGGGTATGTGACAGCTGTGGACATCATTGAAGGTGGATATGCCATGGACGGGGAATCAGTGGTTAAATTAGCAGCGCTGTCAACCCTTTGGGCAGAGGCCCAGGTTTATACCTACCAACTATCAGACATTGCTCCAAATAGCCTGGCTACGGTGAGAATTCCTGATGTGGGGGATCTTGAAATAGCGGGTAAAATTGCATTTGTAAACCCGGAGATCGATCCGTCAACGAAAATAAATCTTGTAAGGGTCTCAATTCCTAATAAGGAAAATTTGTTAAAGCCAGGTATGCCGGTGTATGTAATATTTCATGCGCCGAAGCATGCGTCATTTTCATTACCGGTTGATGCGGTGCTACGGGATGGGAAGAAGGCGACTGTGTGGGTGCAGGTTGGACAGGGTAGATTTCAGAACAGGATGGTAGAAACTGGTTTGGAAACGGATGGGCGGATTGAGATTATTGCAGGAATAGCGGAAGGAGATATTGTGGTCACGTCTGGTGCTTACCTGCTCAATAGTGAATATATTTTCAAAAATGGAGCGGACCCGATGGCAGGGCATGATATGAGCAAGATGTAGTTCCTGTTTCAATTTTTTTGTGCATAAGATTTGTACTATAAAACAATAAAATATGGCAAAGTATACCTGTCCCATGCACCCACAGGTGATAAAGCACGCCCCTGGTAAATGTCCGTTATGCGGAATGGATCTGGTGCCATTAGGCAATGCGCATGATAAGGATGATGAGCATGATGCGCATGGTAGGCATGATGCAAATGATAGGCATGTTGATCATGATGCGCATGTTGATCATCAGCCACACCATGACCATAAAGAAGGTGGATACGACAAGCATGCCGGCCACCATACCAGTGATTTTCTGAAGCGTTTTTGGGTTAGCCTGATCATCACAATCCCCATTTTACTGTTATCTCATATGATACAGCAGTGGCTGGGTTTCCACTTTACCTTCCCGGGTAGCAGCTATGTCTTACTGGTATTGGGCTTCATCATATTTATTTATGGTGGTATGCCTTTCCTGAAAGGGATGGCTGGCGAAATAAAAGCAAAAGCCATCGGGATGATGACATTGGTTGCCATTGCCATTTCGGTAGCCTTTATTTATTCTGTAGCCGTAATATTTGGTCTGAAAGGAATGGATTTTTTCTGGGAGCTGGCTACCTTAATCGACATTATGTTGTTGGGCCATTGGCTTGAAATGCGTTCTCAAATGGCTGCTACCAGGGCCCTTCAAAGCCTGGTGGCCTTACTCCCCGGCAATGTGACAGTAGAACGTGATGGTCAGGCCATCCAGATAAAATTGGAAGAACTGAAAAATGAAGATATCGTCATCATCCGGCCCGGGGAAAAAATTCCTGCAGATGGGTTGGTGTTAGAAGGAAGTTCCTACGTAAACGAAAGTATGCTGACGGGCGAAAGTGTACCGGTAAAAAAGGAAACGAATGCCAGGGTAATTGCAGGAGCTATAAATGGGGATGGTGCACTGAAGGTAAAGGCTACAGGCGTGGGGCAGGATAGCTACCTGAGTAAAGTCATCAACCTGGTACAGGAAGCCCAGGCAGCCAAGTCTGGCACCCAAAACCTGGCAGATAAGGTTGCCGGATGGCTGACCTTTATAGCAATCGGTGTAGGTATTGGTACTTTCATCTATTGGCTGAGCATAAGTGGCAATATTGCATTTGCACTTGAAAGGATGGTGACCGTGATGGTTACGGCCTGTCCCCATGCATTGGGAGTGGCTATTCCGCTGGTAGTTGCTATTTCTACTACCATATCCGCTACCAATGGTTTATTGATCCGTAACCGCACGGCATTTGAGTTGACCCGCAAATTATCTGTAGTCATATTTGATAAGACGGGTACACTTACAAAAGGAGCACATGCTGTAGAGAAAATCATTCCCCTGGGCAAGCAATATTCAGCAGATGATTTGCTGCAATATGCAGCGGCGGTACAGCAAAATTCAGAGCATCACATTGCTAAAGGCATCATCCGAAAATTGAAGGACAAAAAGCTGGAGTTATGGAAGTCCCGGGATTTCAACTATATGCAGGGCATGGGGGTTACAGCCATCGTAAACGATAAGAAAGTGACGGCAGCAGGTCCTAATTATTTTAAGAACAACCACCTTTCCCAGCCTGAGATCCCTGCTGACATCGATCAGGGTACAGAGACGGTCATTTTTATAATGATCGGTGAGGAAGTAGTAGGTATAATATCGCTGGCAGATAGTCTCCGGGATGGGGCCAAACAGGCCATCCAGGACCTGCGCGATATGAACATTCAGTCATTCCTGCTCACTGGCGACAATGAACAGGTGGCGGCGGCTGTTGCCGGTCAGTTGGGGATGGATGGTTACCTGGCCAATGTATTGCCGCACAATAAGCAGGAAAAGGTAAAGGCATTCCAGGACAAAGGGGAAGTGGTGGCCATGACCGGTGATGGCGTAAATGATGCCCCGGCACTTGCACAGGCAGATGTTGGTATTGCAGTTGGTTCAGGCACTGACGTGGCCGCGGAGACAGCCGATATTATCCTGGTGAATAGTGATCCGGGGGATATAATCCGGCTTATTGGTTTTGGAAAAAGGACCTATCGAAAAATGATTCAGAACATTATCTGGGCGGTAGGCTACAATATAGTGGCCATACCGCTTTCAGCAGGTATACTATACCCGAAGTTTTTGCTCAGTCCCGCTGTCGGGGCAATATTAATGAGTGTCAGTACAATCGTGGTAGCCATCAATGCCACATTATTAAAAATTAAAAAAAGTTAAACTTAAAATGAACGCGATTTCTAAATTATCAGTTGCCATAATAATGATCATGGCCGTTGCCTGTAACCAGGGATCTCAACATGCAAATGGGGAAGCAGATCAGGCTACCCGGAATGAGGAAGGTAGTAAACCCGCTTCAGCGGTTCCGGCCAGTGGTTTTTCCATTGCGCCGATTGTGAAAAGTTACCTGGCATTAAAAAATGCGCTGGCTGCTGGTAATGATGTAGCAGCTGCAAATGCAGGGAAAGAATTACTCGGTAACTTCAATAGCGTCGATATGGCTGCAATACCGGCAGATAAACACAAAGCCTACATGGATATTGTGGACGATGCAAAAGTAAATGCAGAGCATATTAGTGCCAATGCAGGTAAGATTGAACACCAGCGTGAGCATTTTGCTGTACTTAGCAATGAAGTGAATGACCTGGTACAGTTATTTAACGCTCCACAGAAACTCTACCTGGACAGCTGCCCAATGTATGACAATGGTAAGGGGGCGATCTGGCTCAGCGAAACCAGTGAAATTAAGAACCCTTACTTCGGGGGTAAAATGTCTACCTGCGGCTCGGTGAAAAAGGAATATTAGCATGAAGAAAATCATCGTTGCTTTACTGGTTATACTGGTACTTATGCAGTTTTATCAACCTGCTCCCAATAAAGACAATGGGCAGGTAGGTGACAATGATTTTGTTAAAATGTATAACATGCCTCTCAAAATTGGAGAGATACTGAAGATATCATGTTATGATTGTCACAGTAACAATACCCATTATCTCTGGTATGATTATATACAGCCGGGGAGAATGCTGGTGGAAAGGCATATTGCAGCAGCAAAAAAAGAATTGAATTTTAGTGAGTGGGGAACCTATTCCAGTCGAAAGCAGCAGCGATTACTTTCCGATATTAAAAACCAGGTAAAGAAAGGTGAAATGCCTTTGCGTTCTTATACCTTGTTACACACTCAGGCAAAACTGAAAGATGACCAGGTGAAAGTTATCGTCTCCTGGATTGAACAACAACAATAAAAATTAAAAAACATGAAAAGGATTATTTTTGTAATGATGGTTATGTTGGGTAGTTATACAGCATTTGGCCAGCACACGAACAAACTGGTGAATGATTATATCGTTATTAAAAACGCGTTGGTAAGCGGTGATAGTAAAGCTGTATCAAAAGCCGTGGCTTCATTTCAACAGACGCTGAAAGAAGAAGGTAATTTTTCCGGCAAGGATGTATTGGTGAAGGCGACAGATAATATGGCGAAGGCTACAGCTATTGAAAAACAAAGGGATGGATTTAATGAAGTATCGACCAGTTTGTGGGCAGTGGTTAAAGGTGGTGATAAGGTGGATATGACTGTTTATTACCAATATTGTCCCATGAAAAAGGCGTATTGGATCAGTGAGACTCAGGCTATCAAAAATCCTTATTATGGAGCTGGAATGCTTACTTGTGGGAAGGTAGTGGAGACGAGATAATGATCATCTTATAGTTCCCGGAGCCAGGGGTAAGTGCGGGTATTTGTTTACGATGTGACGGTCCTTGTTTCCGGGAACATTAAGTTGAAACAGTCTTTGCTATTTTCCCCATAATATGGTGGCTGTCTCCAAATTTACACAGCATATCGCAGTATTGTTTCAGATCAGAAAATAAGATGTATTTAATAGCAATATTATTCGCTCTAATGGCTGGTCTGCTCAGTTGCAGCTTTACTTCTTTTTCCCGCTTATCCGGAACAACCAGGTAAAACACCTCATCGCCATCGGCAATGGTATAGCCTAAGTCAGTAAGCCGTAAAATACCGGAATAGATACTGGTACTTTTCTCAACTTCAAAAGCAGCTATGACATTATTGGTCCCTTTTTGGAACCAGATCACATCTATCAGTTGAATAGTATTCAATACCTCCCGTTCGCAGTTCATGGCAGGAAATGAAGGCATACTAATGAAAGAAAAGCTCTGCCCCTGACAGCTTTTGGAACGGTCATTAGCGGCAGCTATTACATTATACCCGAGGGCATTACCGATTTTCAGCAGATGATACTGCATTTCAGTATGCAGACCGTCTTCTTCTTTTTCTTCTTTTACTTCCTTGTGGCGCTTCTCTATAGCTTTTTCCAGCTTGCGCCGCTCTTCCTCAGACAAATATTCATCTGTACCCAGGATCAGTTTTTGAGTACCAATCTCAAACAGCATTCCTGCAATAGCGCCCAGGTCCAATGACAATTCAGTACGGTATTGGTTATTCGTATCTACGATGACCTCCCTCAGTTTCAAATACTCGCTCCAGCTGCCCAATTTTTTATTGTCTTTGAAAAGAAAATTAAAACCGTTTATGATAGCTGTATTGAAAGGTGGGATAATAGTAGGGTGCAGAAAATATAGAATACTTGCAACGGCGGGTCCCAGCCCTTTTATTTTCAGGGTGTCCAGGTGAATGATTTCCCGGAGGATCTGTTCTTCAGTCTTTGCATTCAAACAATTCTCCAGGAATTGCCCAAACGCCTGTTTATTGGCTTCATTTTCGTAAATATCCGGTATACGGAGTTTAGGCTTCCAGTAAAAGGGATGAGCGGCACCTTCAAACACCTGTTTCTGTTCTGTAATGCAGGTCAATACAAATTCAAGGGAGGACCCTTTAAAATCATTAGGGAAGTTTTTGTTCTTTATGTCTTCTACTACCTGCTGTACCCCTCTGCGGATGGAACGGAACGCTTTTAACCGTTCTTCATTGCTGATAAACCATGTATTATATACAGATTCTTTATCTGCTTTATATTGTTGAATGATTGGAGTAAGGGAATTGCTCATTTTTTAGCTGCACTGGTAAGTTTAATCGTACCAAACAGCGTATTAATGTACTTATTTTCCTGAACATTTATCAAATCAAACTTTTTTGACTACATCTTCATCAGCGAAGGATATATTCTTAAATATACCTGCAAGGCCATTGGGTTTTTGCCATATAGCGTATTGAGGGATGCCTGCGTATGATAAATACTCCATTGTATGCCTCCGGCTACTTTAGTGTGTTTTAGTTCAAAGAGGTCATAATTGCTGCCCAATGTAAATGCATGAATGCTAAATATATCATGGTCTTCAAACATTGGTGCAAGCACCAGTTCTTCTCCTGACTTTTCAGTGAATTCGTATCTTGTATATACAGCCAGCCGGTTTTTTCTCCAGGCCCCTTCTGCCATAAAAGCATTTTCACCTTTATATTCCTTTTGTTTGTTCATACCCCAGAGTACTGTTGCATTGATGTTGTTGCCATTACCCATGTCAATGCTGTATATAGCTGACGCCGTAGTTTTATGAATATTCTCATCAGGATGGAGCTCCTCAGGGCTTTTTACATAGCCGTGAGAAAACTGTAAGGCCCAATTATCTGATGGATTAAAAGAAAATCTCCCACTCCAGGAATTAAATCGTGGTTTATCAAAATTATACCGATCCTCATTCGGTTCCCTGCCGGTGAACGACGAGCCCTCCAGTTTAAATTTGTTGTATCGAACCCCTACCGTAACCACACCAAAGGTGATATGGGTGGCATCGACCCAATGGTGTGAAATGGGCGAGTTAGGATTGTCAAGAGCAGAAGGCCGGTGCATAAATGTAACAGGTCCTAGTGCCGGTTCGCCAGGGTAAGCGAGATAAATGAAAGCATCCATCTTTTTTGAAAATGCATAGGAGTAGCTAACGGATAATTCGGAGAAAAGATCATGGGGGTGCTGCCGGTCAACGAGGGGTTGGCCTTTATAGCTTTCTCCGGTTTGAAATAATAAAGGATAACCTCTTCTGCCCTCTATGAGTGGATCAAGGGAAAACATGGAACTAAAGTGAAAAAGACCATTTTGCCCTATTCTGCGCTGGCCCATGAACATAAACCATGTGGGTGCATCAAACCGGTCATCTCCTCTTACTCCCTTATTTGTAAAGTCCTGGTTGTTGTACCTGATAAAAATGCTTCCATGTAACATGTACATCCAGTTATTAGTGTGGATCATATAGCCATACATTGGTGAAGCATCGGGCAACCATCCTGTGCCTGATCCATTCCTGTTCATGGGCAGGTGTAACGAAAATGCATGGCTCATGGGAGGCATATCCATCCCCATTTCATGTTGCATCGGGGTGTCCCTGCGAGACTGCATGGAGTCTTTTTTCGCCGGCATGTGGTGTTCATGTTGCGAAAAGGCTGGTAGCCAGGCATAACACATGACAACCAATATGACTATTTTTTGCATCTTATACATGCGTGAAATTTCTATGAAGAGGAGTCCTAAATATTATACCATAACAAATTGTATATTGCAATAAATGCTCGTTATGTTGTGGTAATCAATTTGTTAGATTGTCCTGGCGGACAATGCAATACTATTTTATATTGCAGAAGTGGGAATGTTTTTAGCGGGAGTAGATTCTACATTATGGGCAGTGAAAAATATAAAACTTGTTTAAATCACCTTCCAAAAATGAGTTGACATTTACTAACCGGAAAAATGCAAAAGAAAGTCTGATCTGTACAATGGGGAATCTTCAAAAATTATCCAATTTTATTTCAGATAGGATAATTTATGAACTAAAAAACATTTGCCGGTGAATAGAAGAACATTAATCAAACAAATGGGCATAGCGGGAGCAGCAATGCTGTTGCCCGGAAGATTACAGGCTTTTTCTGCAGGTGGGGAACGGATGATGAAGGGGCCATTTCAGCCCACATGGTCTTCGCTGGAACAATTTCGAACGCCCGGGTGGTTTCGCGACGCAAAGTTTGGTATATGGGCACATTGGGGGCCGCAATGCCAACCTGAAAGCGGAGATTGGTATGCGCGCCACATGTATATGGAAGGACACAGGCAGTATAATATTCATTTGAAGAAATACGGGCATCCCTCCGGATTTGGATTCAAGGATGTGATCCATGAATGGAAAGCAGAGAGCTGGGACCCGGATGCCCTGGTAGCGCTCTATAAACGGGCTGGTGCCAGATATTTCATTGCACTGGCCAACCATCATGATAATCTGGACCTTTATGACAGTAAATATCAGCCTGCCTGGAACAGTGTGCAGGTGGGGCCTAAAAAAGACCTTATGAGCGGATGGGTAAAGGCCGCCAGAAAACAGGGATTACATTTTGGCGTAAGTGTACATGCAGCACACGCCTGGAGCTGGATGGAAACTGCACAAAGAGCAGATAAGCAGGGACCATATGCCGGCATTCCGTATGATGGGAAGCGTACCAAAAAAGAGGGAAAAGGTACATGGTGGGATGGTTTGAATCCGCAGGATTTATATGCCCAGGATCATGCTTTGAGTGAAAACAGTTATGACAATGGAATGATCCATCGCCAGTGGAACTGGGGAAATGGGGTTTGCCCCCCTTCATCAGCCTACTGCGAAAAGTTTTATAACCGAACGGTGGACCTCATTAACAGTTATGATCCTGACCTGGTTTATTTTGATGACACAGCACTGCCGCTATGGCCGGTGAGTGATGCCGGGTTGCGTATTGCCGCTCATTTTTATAACCGGAGTCTGAAAACCCGAAAGTCACTGGAAGTGGTTATCAACGGTAAAATTCTGGATGAGCAGCAGCGCAAATGTATGGTTTGGGATATTGAACGGGGGCAAAGTAACAATATAGAGCCCTTACCCTGGCAAACGGATACCTGTATAGGCGATTGGCATTACGACAGGGAGATCTTCGAAAGAAAGGGTTATAAAAGCGCAAAAATGGTTATCCAGATGCTGGTAGACATTGTCAGTAAAAATGGGAACCTGCTATTGAATATCCCAATAAGGGGAAACGGCACTATTGATGCAGAGGAGCGAAAGATCGTGGAGGAAATAGGGCAGTGGATGTCTGTAAACGGAGACAGTATTTATGGTACCCGGCCCTGGAAAGTATTTGGCGAAGGCCCTTCACTGGAAAGTGCGGCGCCTTTAAATGCGCAGGGGTTCAATGAGGGGAAGGGGCGACCCTATACTGCGGCAGATATTAGGTTTGTAACTAAGGGCGATACGCTTTATGCTACCGTGATGGAATGGCCGGAAGATGGGAAGCTACTGATTAAGAGCCTTGCTGCAGGCAGCCTTCATTATCCCGGCACTATCAGCAAAGTTTCATTGCCCGGTGTAGCTTTGAAATTCAGCCGCAGTCCGGATGGATTGGAAGTAACATTGCCCCTGCAATCTGGTTTCCCATCCTATGCCGTGCCGCTGCAAATAAATTAATACGTTTAAGTGGAAGTATATCCTGCCAGGTTTTTCAGAAAGCCGGCAGGATTTTTTTATAGGGTGTAAGCATGGCCATCCCTGTAAATGCCTGGGGTTTGTCCCGTCATGCATTTAAAACCCCTGGCAAAATAACTCAGGCTATCAAACCCTGTTTGTCCGGCGATCTCCGCAAATGAATAATTAGATGTCAGGATTAAAAACTGCGCGCCAGATAGTTCCAACTCTCATTCAATTGTACATAGTCAGTATTCAGTAATGAGAAGGTAAATCGGTTCTTCATAAAAGTGGTAATTTATTGGCTGGTCTTTGAGGCAGGAAGGATTCCTTACCAATCCTATCAAGCCGCTATTCACCCCTGCAAATCCCTCCTTACCCACTAAACTGCCAGTTGGATAAATAATTTTTTATACATTTGCTTCGCTAATGGTTACCTCATTAATCAGGGTATTAAAAGGGAATCCGGTGCAATCCCGGAGCTATCCCCGTAGCTGTTACCTGAACCAGATTCCGGTTCTCCACTTTGCCACTGTCCTCCAGGGACGGGAAGGCCACCGGAATTTCAGGGAGCCAGAAGACCTGCCAATAGCAACACGTATCCATCAGTTTCGGGTGAAAATGGATGGCTATCTGATTAAACTTTCAAATACTTTCAGTTTCTAATGGAGTTATCAAAATAATTCCATAGGCTATACTTATACAACAAATTCTAATGAAATTATTCATCCCGCTTTTCTTATTAATGTTAATCACGCAATACTCCTATGGTCAGACAGGATATATTGCCGGGAAAATCATAGATCAGACCAGTCTTTTGCCAGTCAGCGGTGTTACCGTTGTAATTACGCCTGGCAACCTGACAGACATCTCTGACGAAGGCGGGCGTTTCTCATTCAAACAACCATCCGGACAGATAAAGTTCTCAGCCATCGGCTATGAAGAGAAAACCATTCATTCATCCGATATCAAAAAGGACCAGGCGATCGTACTTGTTCCCAAAACTACCCTGTTGTCTGACGTAGTAGTCTCAGCAGCCAATCCCAACCCTTACAAAGCCATTGGAGAAACCGATATCAAAACCCGTGGTATTACCAACTCACAGGAAGTGCTCCGCATCATTCCCGGGTTATTCATAGGCCAGCACCAGGGTGGTGGTAAGGCCGAACAAATCTTTGCCCGTGGCCTTGACAATGACCACGGCACCGACATCCGCCTTTCTGTAGATGGCATGGCAATCAATATGGTCTCTCATGCACATGGCCAGGGATATGCTGACAGCCACTTCATCATTCCCGAAACCATCGAAAGCACCACTTACAAAAAAGGTATGTACGATGCACAAAAGGGAGATCTGGCAGTGACCGGTTTCGCTGATTTTCATACTATTAATGCTATCACTAATAACCTATTCAGACTGGAAGGCGGGCAATACAATACATATCGTGTATTAGGTATGGTGAACCTGCTGGGCGAAAAGGCAAAGACCCATAACCAATCCTGGTATGCAGCATCGGAATACCGTTATAGCGACAGTTATTTCGATAACCCGCAGCATTTTAACAGGTTCAACTTCTTTACAAAATACCACGGGCAGTTGAATACCAACAACTGGTTCACATTGTCCGCCTCTACTTTATACAGCAAATGGAATGCATCCGGCCAGATCCCTGATTATGCTGTAACGGAAGGCATCACCGGCTTTTATGGAGAACTGGACCCGGATGAAGGCGGCAAGACCACGAGGACCAATGTAAACGCAGCATTACTGACTACCCTGAGCAATCATGATATGGTCAAAAACCAGTTATACTATACTCGCTATACATTTGACCTTTATTCCAACTTCACCTTTTACCTTGAAGATACTGTAAACGGTGATGAGATTCACCAGGCAGAAGGTCGTAACCTGGTTGGCTACAATGGCAGTTATGTACACGAAGGATACCTCGGCAATGCTAAAATTATAACAGACGCCGGCATCAATGCCCGCTACGACGGAACCCAAAATACAGAATTGTCACACGTAGCAAACCGCTATACACTGCTGGACCGGATCCAACTGGGAGACATTACGGAATTCAGTGCAGGAGCGTATGTCAACGAGACCCTTCAGTTCAGCCAACATTTCACCATGAATGCCGGATTACGATTCGATCAGTTCTTTTATAAATACAATAATAAGTTGGATTCAGTGGTATCCACAGCTAATAATAACACTGTCAGTCCTAAACTCAACTTTTACTACCAGCCCACGAAGAGCGCACAGGTTTATCTATTCCTTGGTAAAGGTTTTCACTCAAACGATACCAGGGTAGTGGTAACAGAAAAGAACGGGCCAACCTTACCTGCTGCATATGGTGCAGACCTGGGAACCGTACTGAAGCCAACGGGTAACCTGGTTATCAGTGGAGCGCTATGGTACAGTTACCTGCAAAAAGAATACGTCTATGCAGGAGATGGCGGGTCTGTAGAATTCAGTGGCAGGACTCGCAGGATAGGAGGGGATCTCTCTGTTCGTTATCAACCTATTTCGCCATTATATGTTGATGTGGATGTAAATTATGCCCGTGGTCGCTCATTAGATGACCCTAAAGGCGAAAACTATATCCCGCTGGCACCTGTATGGAGCAGCACAGGAGGTGTTGCCTATTCCTTTAAAAATGGGTTCAATGGCAGTCTTCGTTACCGCTGGTTGGGAAACCGACCGGCCAATGAAGATTATTCCCTTATAGCAAAGGGGTATTTTGTCAATGATATGGTAATAAACTATACGAAAAAGAAATTTGAAGTGGGAATTACTGTTAATAACCTCTTCAATGTGCAATGGAAAGAAACCCAGTTTGAAACAACAACAAGGTTGAAGGGGCAGGAAGCGGTAAATAGTATCGCTTTTACAGCGGGGAGTAAGTTTGCTGCCATTGCACATGTTAGTTATTTTTTCAGGTAGGAGGAACGGTAGTGGGAGGTATTTGCGCGTTTTTCAGTTTTAAATGCCGTGGGGATTGGCATGATATTATTCTAACAGAATCTATCAGAAAAGCAGAAGGTAAAGAGCAAAAAGAATGCATAAGAAATCAAACGGATAGTCTTTCTTTCTGATCAACAGATTGTTTTAAATAATTTGTAAGGAATGGCAGCAGACTTACCAGAACACAATATGATTACGAAATACGATTTTTTCAGGAGAAAATATGGCGAAGAACTGCTTATAGATCTTGTCGGTCTTCAAGACCTGGAAAGATATATAAAGGTTTCACCTGTCCAACGTTTGGCCTATTATGATATTACTTTCATTGTTGATGGCCAGGGATCATTTTTTGTTGATAGTCAATTGTATCCCCTCTCTCCGGGAAGTGCGTTTTTTTCGTCCCCGGGTCAGATACGAGAGTGGGGTGTCAACATAATACCCAAGGGTTATGCGTTGATTTTTGAAGAAGAATTTTTATGCACGTTCTTTAATGATGCAGGATTTGTAAAAAATCTTCCATATTTTGGAACCAGTGGCCTCCCACACGCTTTACTATTAGACTCCGATGAATTTTCCAGGATATTAGGTTTACTGCAAAACATAAGATCTGAAATTTTGGAATTTAAAAAGAATGATAAGCATATACTTCGTGCATTGCTATACCAGGTATTGGTACTATTGAATAGGAAATTTCATTCAACTTATCCATCATCAATGGAAAATCGGGTGAGTAAATATGTTAGTGACTTTATCCAATTTGTAGATACAAACCATTATAAGCATCGGTCGGTAGAATACTATGCCCAACAACTTCACATTACAAGTGGGCATCTAAATAGCCTGGTGAAAAATTATTTTGGAATAAGTGCCAAAAAATATATTCTAAATAGAAATATTGGGGAGGCTAAACGGATGTTGCAGTATACAAGTTTAGGGGTTGATGAAATCGCCTATTCTCTAAATTATGAAAACCCAACCTATTTCATAAGAATATTTAAAGAGCATACCAATTTTACACCCCATCAGTTTCGCAGACAAATCAATCCCTGAAAAGTGTCATTTAATCCATGGTTTCTGTTCCGGTATTCATTCCATTGCTGTCTAATTTTGGTGAATAATCAAAGTTTATCTTATGGGAAAAATGACATCACTTTCACTGGCAGAAGCTACGGAAATAGCTACAACAATCATTGCCTTGGAAAAAGCTGCTTTAGAAAAATGGAATAAAGGAGACCCAAGTGCTTATATTAACCTTTCAGCAGATGATGTAGTTTACTTTGATCCTTTTATTGAAGAAAGACTTGATGGTTTGGAGGCATTGAGAAGATATTATGAACCTTTTATAGGAGAAGTTCATGTACACAGGTGTGACATGATCGCGCCGAAAGTGCAAGCTACAAAATATATGGTGACCCTAACTTTTAATCTTTATTCCTATGAAGGAAATCATATTTATAAATGGAATTGTACTGAAGTATACAGGTTTGAAGAAAACGGGCAATGGAAAATCATACAAACACACTGGTCGTTCATTAAACCGGACCTTAATAATAAATAATTGACTTTGGAGTGAATTGTACCCAGGGTAATTTAACCCTGGGTACAATTTCTTTTATAACGTTTGTATGGTCGCTTGTTCGACGCTACGATCTTTTATAACTTCTCAATGATACCCAGGGATTTCTGAATCAGCGTTTCTACCGCTGCAACCCCATCTTTAGAAAACTCCTTCTTTACCCTGTTGGCAACAATTGCACTTATAGACAGGCAGTCATGACCTAAAATTCTGCCCATGCCATAAATGCCGGATGTCTCCATTTCAAAGTTAGAAATGAAATGTTCCCCATCTTTAAAAGCGGTCAGCTGATCCAGCAGGTCCGGATGAGAGAGCTTTCCTCTCAGTGCACGACCCTGTGGCGCATAAAATCCGGGGCAGGTAATGGTAATACCCGCATGATACCCCTCCTTAAATTGAGCAGCAAGGGCCTCAGAGGCGCTAAAAAGCGTTGGATTGGCACTTCCCGGCTGTATAACCACCTGTTTGCCAAAAGCCGCTAAAAGAGCCTTTTCTGCCACAGTATTTTCAAACTGGTACCAGGGCAGCAGGTTATCCAAACCTAAACCATGGGAAGACACGACAAAACTATCCACTGGTACGCTCGCCTGCAGGGAACCTGAGGTACCCAACCGGATTACTTTCAGGGCAGTCAGCTGATCTTTCACAGTCCTGGAAGCAAAATCTATATTAACGAGGGCATCCAGTTCATTGAGCACGATATCGATATTATCGGTTCCAATCCCCGTAGATACCACAGAAATTCTCTTCTTACCGATGTAACCGGTATGCGTGACAAACTCCCGGTGCTGTCGGGTCACCTCTACCTTATCAAAATGTTTGCTCACTACGGCTACCCTGTCCGGGTCGCCAACGGTGATAATGGTATCGGCTAATTCCTCTGGTCTTACATCGAGATGGTACACGGCCCCGCGGTTATTGAGGATCAATTCTGATTCGGCAATTCGATTATTTTCCATGAAAAAATATATTTAATTTGAAAAATATTTGGCAAATATCAGGAATTTACTACTTTTGCAATCCCGGAAAATTACTGGGCACGAAAAAAAATGGTATCGTGGCCGAGCGGCTAGGCTGAGCTCTGCAAAAGCTCCTACAGCGGTTCGAATCCGCTCGATACCTCTGGAACTTGAGATCACAGAAATGTGATCTCATTTTATTTTACACTACCTTGCAGTTAAGGAGTTGATTTTCACAATCTTACAACACTCCCTCCTGTCTTAAAGACTTACCTTTACTTAGACCAGATATTACTTAAATCGACAAAAAATCGACAGAAATGGTCGTTGATTAAACTGTTAACAGGATAGCCGCCCCCGTTATTACCATTTAATTGTCACAATATTTATATATGCATCCGGTGAAATTGATTTGTGATAAGTGCTACCGTATTAAGTAAAAGAGACATCCTATCGGTATTCAGTAGACTGTTTATTCCATAGAAATTAATTCCCTTTTGACTGCCGGAACAGGAAACTAAGGAAAAGTTCTGAAAACCTACCCGTTAAATATCGAGATTTCAATGCCCTTACTAAGAAAATAAATGCTATGTCAAAGGTTGTTGAAGACCTTAGGAAAAAAACAGACCTCAAAAAGGATTATAAAAGTGTGATTCCCCTTCACTGCATTAAAACAAAGCAGCGGATTTGAATCCGCCGCTCTGTTTTAATGCCATATCCCCAAAAAAACCGGTTCATTTACTCTTTCCCTGTTCAACTTGTCAGGATTCGGCAAAAAAATATTTGCCTGCTATTATTTCGTTTCAGGATATGCATGACACAAAAAATGTCAACCCTCAACACCACTTCAATCGAATCAATGCCTGCAAACACTAATATTCCTCACATGGGCCGTAATAATTAATACCGCGCCCGCTAATTTGCTCAAAATCTCCGCATAATGTCCATGCATAAAATTCCCCGCAATCATTAACCCCAGGCCAATAACAAAGTACAATACCAACGATAACCGGTGGTGACTCCTATACCCCCTTATCAATGCCCAACTCCCCGCACACATCGAAACGACAATCGTCAGCACTTCCAAATATTTATTCTCAATAAACTCAACCCCAAATAAAGTCAATGTGGTAAATACCAGGGGTAATAACACACAATGCACCGCACAAGCTAACGATGCTCCGATTCCTATAGCATCCCATCCTTTATTCATAAGCATTCTTTTTATTGCATCAGCGATGCAAATATAGGAATGGAAATTAAACAATGTTGCAAATATTTTTATTTACTTGTAAATCAATAAAATACGCGACTGATCCTAATCAATCACCCCCTTGAGTACCATCATTCCCCGCCATCTTTACCCATGGTAACTTCATATCGTAAACCCGTACAATTATGAAAAAGTACATCAAAGCAATCTCCTTTATTGCATGTCTGACAATAATTGGAAACACTGTCAACTTTTTATTAACTAAAACTGAGAAAGGCAGAAAGGTCGCTGACGGTTACAAAACTATGCAGTGCCTGGACGTACTGGTATAAAAATGATTTCAATAACAGTAATGATTGACTGATTACCCGTGGAGTTGTGATGGTCATTATTGTTTCAGGAACCAAATGCGGGGTACTTTTAAGCGCTAAATGCTTCGATTGAAGTTCATACAGCATTTTGTTCCAAAGGTTACAAGTGGGTGGATTTCTCTACCCACTCTTTTTTATCTTTGCACATGATGCAACAATTATTACCAATCGCAAATAAGGCTGCCATTGAAGCAGGCAAGGCTATATTAAATATATACGAATCGAATTCTTTCGACACGCAGAAAAAAGCAGACAAATCTCCCGTTACTGCTGCTGACAAGGCTGCTCACACTATTATTACTGATTACCTGTTGCAAACAAATTTCCCTGTTTTATCAGAAGAAGGTAGTCACCAGGATTTCCAAACAAGATCCCAATGGGAATATTACTGGCTTGTTGACCCGCTCGATGGCACAAAAGAATTCATCCATAAAAATGGAGAGTTTACCGTTAATATCGCTTTCATGCACCGCAATAAACCCCTGGCAGGTGTAGTTTATGCGCCTGTACTGGGGGATCTTTATTATGGAAGTGCGGAAACAGGCGTATATAAAAATGACCAGGAAATACCAAAGCTGTCAGCCCGACGCACATTAGAGGAGCTGCTGCTGAAACCATCTATTACCATCGTTGCCTCCCGCTCTCACTTGTCAGACGAAACGAAAGCATTCATCTCCCGGTTCTCCAACGTCACCCTCACCTCTATGGGCAGTTCTCTCAAATTTATGCTCCTGCTCGAAGGCAAAGCAGATCTTTATCCACGACTCTTTCCTACCATGGAATGGGACACTGCTGCCGCACATGCTATATTAAATGCATCCAACCGGGGCGTTTATCATACAAATGTCAAAGAAGAACTCACTTATAACAAGCCCGAACTCGTCAATCCCTATTTTCTGTCATATTAATTACATTAACTGATATTTATCATAGATAGTTGTTTCCTTGTTAGTTGACAGCCATCAATTAATAGGTCTGCGATTGTGCGTAGTTTTGAGTGAACTCAAAAAAATCCACAGCTGTATGTCTACTATTCTTGTTATCGAAGATAACACTGCTGTACGGGAGGAAATTGTTGAAATACTTGGGCTGGCAAATTACACGGTATTAGAGGCAGTTGACGGTAAAGAGGGGATATTGCTTGCAGAAGAGAAACATCCTGACCTTATTATTTGTGACCTGACATTGCCTATCTTAGATGGGTTTGTCGTCCTCCAGGTATTAAACAATAATAAGGAAACCAGTAGTATTCCATTTATTTTTCTGACTTCCAGGTCCGACCGGGCGGAGGTTCGCAGAGGTATGGACCTTGGCGCAGATGACTATATTACCAAGCCCTTTGAATCTTCGGAACTGTTAAACTCGATAGAATGCAGGCTTAAAAAATCAGCAGTGAAAAGGGGCAATCTCCTGTTGGACGATCCTTTGCAGGACCTGATCAGGAACAGGAATATCCGCTATTATAAAAACAAACAGCTCATTTACCAGGAAGGCAATCATCCATCCTGCCTGTTCTATATCTTAAAAGGAAAAGTCAAAACATTCAAGGTATGCGAAGATGGCCGTGAACTGATCACTGCGCTCTATAATGAAGGTTTCCTGGGCCATGTGGCCATTATTAATAAAACCAGTTACCACGAAAGCGCAGAAGCTGTCGATGATGTAGAACTGGCTGTGATACCCAATGCTGACTTTGACCGCATGGTTACGGAAAACAATTATGCCCAGAGCCAGCTCATAAAAATTCTCGCTCAGAATGTAGATGACAAGGAAGGACAGTTATTAAAAGTTGCCTATGATTCATTGAGAAAGAAAACTGCAGACACGCTATTGGCCGTCAATAAGAAATATAACAACGAAGGCATTCGCATCAGCAGAAGCAACCTCGCAGCCTTGGCAGGCGTGGCCAAAGAATCCTTTGCCCGTACCCTGTCAGACTTCAGGGATGAAGAGTTGATAGATATCAGAAAAGGAGTTATTTTTATTCTGGATGTAGATAAGCTAAGCAAAGTCATCTACTAGCTTGATGACGGTCATATTTATTGCCGTTGCTTTTAATGAAATTGAAGGTGTTCCCCAATTTGTTCATTTCTTAATTCAAAGCCATGAGAAAAGTAATCGTTGCCTTTGATGGTACACATTATTCTAATGGAGCACTTGGATTGGCTAAAAGATTGAATGAAAGTGAAAAGATCCTATTGGTTGGCGCCTTTTTGCCTGAACTTGATTTTTCGGGATTAGGGTATGTATTTGGAGGCGGAGGTCTTTATGTTCCATTGCAGATTGAAATTGATGAAGACAAAGTAGATGAAAATATTCAGCGGTTCGAAAACGAGTGTGTGAGGAATAACATTGAATTCCGCGTACACAAAGATCATTCGCCGTATGCCATTTCGAAATTACAGAAAGAAAGCAGGTTCGCAGATCTCATGATCCTGGGTAGCCAGAAGTTTTATGAGAACCTACGACTGGAAGTACCCAATGAGTACCTGCGCGATGTGCTGCATGATACAGAATGTCCCGTCATCGTGGCACCGGAAAAGTTCGACTATCCGGAGAATGTCATACTTGCGTATGATGGCACCCGCTCATCGGTATTCGCCATCAAAATGTTTTCTTACCTCTTTAGTGATCTCTGTAAATGCACTACTACATTGGTCTATGCTACGCATAAGCACCAACCGGAAATGCCGGATGAAGATTTTATGAAAGAGCTGGCCGGCCGGCATTACAGCGATCTTACTTTTCTGCAGTTAGAAATGCAGGAGATGAGCCGCTTCCTGGAAGGGATGTCTAAACCCATCCTGGTCACCGGCGCCTTTGGAAGATCGGGTTTGTCTAACTTGTTTAAGAGAAGTTTTTGCACCAGTTATATTTCAGAGTACAGGTATCCTGTATTTATTGCGCATAAATAAAGCGTTATTTTAATTTCACGGTTATGAAAAAAATAGTGGCTGTTTTCGACGGGTCCAGGTTCAGCGACAGTACCCTTCAATATGCAATTAGAATGGGGTTGCAACACAATGCGACTGTTACAGGTATCTTTTCAGAAAAGATGGAGTTTGCCTATGCCGGTGGCAGCGGCAGAAGAAGCCTGAATGGTTCTGCACAGTTCGAACATGCCTGTCAGCATGCAGGTATTCATTACAATGTGCGCAGGGGTAACGATGCTGTTACACAGCATGTGCTGAAGGAGAGCAGGTATGCAGATATGTTGCTGATAGATGCGAGCGAAACCATGAATCCTTTCACGGAAGAATCGCCCACACCTTTTGTAAAAGATATTCTCGCAAATGCCAAGTGCCCGGTATTATTATTACCCAGGCATTTTACTGATGTACGAAAGATTTGCTGGTTGTATGATGGCTCCCCGGTTTCGATTTTTGCTTTTAAGATGTTCTCTTATATCCTGCCGGTGTTTAATGCTTTGCCTTTGAATGTGGTGACAGTACGGGCGGCTGCGCATGAGCAGGAATTGCCTTATGAGGGAATGGTAAAAGAATTGATTGAGATGCATGCACCGCAGGCACATTTTGTATCTTTGAAAGGGCAGCCGGAATTGGAGATTCCTCACTTCCTGAGGGAACAGGCACCGGAAAGCCTCGCAATCTTAGGGGCCTACCAGCGGAATGCCTTGTCTATGCTATTCAGACCCAGTATGGCGGATGTATTGGTGCGGGAGCACCAATGGCCGCTGTTTATAGCACATAATAAATAAGAAAGCCGGCTCAAAAAAAGCCGGCTCACTTTTTTACTTCAATAACCACATCACACTACTCGGATCATCATTCCCACCATACTGATCTGCCAGTGCCTTCGTCACATTTGCCGCATTATAATCCAGTTCCTTCTGCGGATACATCCACCTCAAAGGAAATGAAGACGCCGGCGTATTCAGGTTGGTAGCCGTATTCAACGTAAACGTAGGATATCCCGTACGCCTGTTTTCATACCATGCATTAAAATCTGAATTCTGGAAGAACCCTGCAATATATTTCTGCGTGATGATCTGTTTGATCTGGTTATCTACAGACCCCGTCAGCGCCACCGTAGCAGGGAACGCATTGATGTAGGCATCATCCATCGCCATACCATGCGTATAAGTGGTAGGCGTATACGTTGCGAAGAAGTTCATATGACTTTTGATCCCGTTGGCATAGTAAGTCTGCGCATCCGTACCTGAGATCCAGCCACGCACAGTGGCCTCTGCCAGGATAAACTGAATATCCCAATAGTTCAGCAGCCCAACCGGTTCTGCATTGTACAATGCTTCGTAACGTTTGTTCACCGCACAGGTTTTACCCGCGTTCTTACTCGTTACTATCGCCCCCAGTTCATCAGCCGGATCAATACCCAGGTAAGCATCGTAATCTGCCGCTGTTAATCCTGCCGTTAACTGTGCCGGAGAAGGTTCTGCCATATAGAACAGGCGTTTGTCTGCTGATGCTTTCATCGGGTCTAACAGGTAGCTGGAAAGCACCGGATAATCCAGGAAAGAGTTCAGCTGCGCAGCCGTGTTACTCCATGGGTAGCAATAACCGGCAGAGGCAGTATAGGTCACCGCAAAGTTGTCATGGAAATCCCGCATCAGCGGCCGGGCAGCCACTGTTTTGAATTTATTGATCACATCCAGGTCCGCATCGGCTGTTTTCCTGTAAAGATTAATCAATACATACAACTGGAAACTATTAGCCAGTCGTCTCCATTTATCAACATCTCCCTTGTAAATGAAATCGCCGGAGAAATTGACCCCTTTGGATAATAACTCATCTGCCTGATCCAGTTCTTTCAGTATGCCCTGGAACACTTCTTTCTGCGTATCGTACTTAGCCTGAATAACCCCCGTAGAACCCTGGATCGCTTCGGAGTAAGGAATATCACCCACCTGCATGGTCGTCTGGAAAAACTGCCATGCACGAATGAAATGTCCAAAACCGTCATAGGTGTTTTTTAGGTCCGTACTGGTAGCATTATTAATCATGGGCGCCACATCCCGCAGTACCAGCAATCTGCCGAAATCGACCCTTACCATCTTGTTATACTGGTAATCAGTCACCTTCTCTGTCCAGCCAATATATTTTCCGAGAGAATATGGTTGACGGAAGTTGTTATTAAACGAAATATCGCTTGATGTCACCGAAGTGAGGATATTGGTCGCCAACCATTCTGATGCGGCAGAGGTAGCCTTATCAGGGTTGGTATTAATGTCGTCGAACTTTTTGGTACAGCTGCTGATACTGATAGCGAGAGCTGCTATTAAATATATATGCTTAGTCATGTTAGTATATTTTTAGAAGCCAACCTTAACGTTAAAACCTACCATACGCTGCGCCGGCGCATTCATATTTTCGGTATCTACATCCGGATCTGAATACTTAAATTTGGTGAACAGGAACAGGTTCTGTCCTGTCAGTGCCAGTGAAGCATTCCTGATGCCTGATTTGCCAAACCATGTTTGTGGCACCATATAGGCAAGAGAAATTTCACGAACTTTTACAAAGCTTTTACTCATCACACCTACTTCGTAAGAGTTACCCCATTTACGTGCATAGGCCTGGTAACTTACCGCCACATCATTTGGCGCGTAGGTACGGGTATCGCTGGTAATTTGTCCGTTGTTGTCGTAGGTAACCGTGCCGCTCACCACCTTCACACCATTGCCCACATAATTTTTCTGACCATTTACGACTTCATCATAGCGGTGACTGTTATCTGTTTCAGGGTTAGATCCTGTATCGAACATCTTGGCATAGACATAGTCGTACATCATACCACCAATACGGCCATCGATACTGATACCAAGGTTCCAGTGACCATAAGTAAAGTTGTTGATAAACCCGAATACAAAATTTGGATCTGTATAACCATACTGTTGTGTATAGCTGCTCAACATAGGCAACCCGGCCTGATGGATCACATTGCCGTTAGGATCCCTGAGGGCTTTTTGTGTATAAGCTAATACGTCTTTACGACCCCCTTTTTTAGTCCACAGGTTTTTGGCAGAATACACGGGGTCTATATCTACATAATACCTGTTCTGGGTAGAGAAGTTTACCATTGAGTTCCACGTAAACTGACCTTTCTTCATAACAGTACCATCCAGGGTAATTTCAACCCCACGTCGTGCATAGGTTTCGTCTGTATTGATCAGGGTAGTGGCATAACCTGAAGACGGTGCCAGGGTTTGTGAAATCTGGTTGTTGTAGTATAGCTTGGTAAAGTAGGCCACATCCACATGCAGGCGTTTGCTGAACAGGTAGGCGGCTGTACCAAATTCCCAGGTCCTGGTGGTAGTTGGCAGCAGGTTGCTGCCAGACAGGTTATCGGGTGTAGTGGCGCTCAGCGTACCCCAGCTGTTATTGATAGTATAAGCCAGGTTGTTGGCATATACATCCAGCGGTGTTTTTGTCATTGTCCATGAACCTCTTATTTTCCACAGATCAAGCCATTTAGGCATTTTGATAAACTCAGACATCAGCACACTGGTCGCCACAGAAGGGTAGAAGTAAGAGCGCTGATCTTCGGCCTGGGTAGAGCTCCAGTCGTTACGACCGGTGATATCCAGGAATACAGCACTGTTCCAGGAGAGCGTAGCTTTTGCGTAGAGTGAGTTGGTTTGCTTGGCCCAGGTACCGTAGTTAGTTACAATGCCATCTACACCCGCAGTGGTAGAAGGTACTGCATTTGCCAGGGAATACCAGCCCGGAACAGCCAGACCATTCCTGGTTTTGGCGCCTTGTTCCCTTTGTTTGTAGTAGAAAATACTTGCACCACCAAGGGCGTCGAAGTTCCATTTCCTTACCTGTTTGTTATACGTTAGCAACAGGTCGCTGTTGATACTGTTTCCCCAGCTTTGGTTCTGGCCATATAAACCTTTACCGCTCCAGTCAAATCCGAAAGTATTGCCGATGGTGATACCCCGGGTAGAGTTAATGCCAGCCGGGTTCCGAACAATGTCTTCATTTTTGTAATAGTCATAACCGTTTCTGAACATGAGCTTCAGGTCTTTGGTGAAGTTGTAGGTCATGGACAGACTTGCATTCAATTTATTCTGCTCAGTACTTCTCAGTTTTTCGTAAGCGATCAGGTAAGGGTTGTCGTACCAGGAAGTGTACAGCCAGTTTTGTTTTTGATTGGGTGTCACCCAGTAGTCTTTGTACTGGCGGATGTCGTAGTCCGGACCTGTCCACATTAATATCTGGTAAATATAACCCTGTTGATTATATGCACTACCCCATAGCTGAGGAGCGGTGGTACGGGTGTATCCCATGTGGCTTTCCAGGGAGAATTTATCACCTGCTTTCAGTTCGCCGCTCATGGTATAATTAATGATATTGAGTTTTTGGTTAGGGAACTGACCTTTGTTGTAAATGTGGTTCAGCCCTGCCCGGAAGAAACCATTTTTGCCACCCTTGGTCACGCTGATGCTGTTGTTGGTGATGGCACCGGTTTGCATGAAATTGTTCAGGTTATCTTTCCCGCTTGATACCAGTGGCATATCCTCATTCTGTTTGGTGATGGGATTCCATTGTGTAGCCGTCTGGCCAATGTCCAGCTTAGGACCCCACACATAGTCAGTAGCGATCTTACCATCCAGGCCATGGCCATAAGAGGTTTGCACTTTAGGAATTGCCAGGTAACCCAGGTTGAACATGGTGTTGCTGTTTACATCAACGGTGAGGCGATCTTCCTTGCTACGTTTGGTGGTGATCATCACGGCACCGGCTGCCCCACGGGAGCCATATAATGCTGCAGCGGTAGGGCCTTTCAGCATGTTGATGCTTTCAATGTCATCTGTTGGAATATCGCGCATGGTCATGTTGCCATACGGTACACCATCTATTACCAGCAGTGGTGTTTCGCCACGCATTTCCAGGGCAGGCGTGCCGTTGAATTCAGTGGAGTTCTTTACATTGAGGCCGGAGATATGGCCGGTGAGGGAGGTGCCGAGGTCTACCCCTTTTACAGTTTGGAGGGTGTTACCTTTTACAGATTGCACGGCATAGCCCAATGCTTTTTCATCACGCTTTACGCCGAGTGCAGTCACCACCACTTCGCCCAGTTGTTTGTTGGCTGCTTCCAGCTTTATAGCGATGCTGGCACGGTTTCCCACTACTTCTTCACGGGTGGAGAAGCCGATCATGGAAAAGACCAGGATCGCATCGGGGCTGGCAACGGTGATGGCATAGCTACCATCAGGTTTGGTCATTGTGCCATTGTTAGTACCTTTTTCCAGGATGGTGACATTAGGAACAGGTTGAGTGCCATCTGTGACAACACCGTTTACGGTAATTTTCTGTACCACGGGAGCTGCCTGTTTATCCTCGTCGTTTAGCTTTTTTACAGGAGCCTGGTATTCTCCTACTCTGTCTTTTTCTACAATCGTGTAATAGTTAGGTTTTACATACAGAAATACAAGATCGTTAGGATATAATATCCCTTTTAATACGTCTTCCAGCTTCTTTCCCCCAAAGTTGCTGATGTTGTAGGTGGTTGTTTTTTTCTTTACTACCTGCGGATCGTAAACAAAATCGGCTTTGTACTCGCGGGTAATAGCTTTCAAGGCATCAATTACAGGGACAGCTTTTTGTGCATACACCTGACTTGTGACGGTCAGTAACAGTACGACAAGCAACCGCTTAAAATAGCGCAGCGTCATAGTTGGTGATTTTTTTGTTAAAGTGGAATTTGTTCCTTTTGCAGAAGAAGTGTTGGCGAATGAAAAAATTACCCCACGCTTTGGCAATTATTTCGCTGCATGAATGAGCGTACAAAATACACGTATATTTTTTTCTTTTAAATTAAACCCCCGCAAAGGTATGACAATCAGGTAGTTGATAGCATAAAATTTATTTCCCCCCAAAACTGCGATAACAATTAGTTAACATAACAAGCTATCTTTAAAATGGGGGGTATTTATTTTTTGATAATTTTGTGCCCTCATTCCACCAATCATTCATCTAAAAATGGACAATCCGGTTTTTCAACATATTATGAATGGCGATATCGACGCCTACTCCGGGTTGTACAAAGAATACTACAAGCGGTTTTATAATTACGGTAGAAAGTTTACCGGCAACACGCATCTTATAGAAGACAGCATCCAGGAGGTATTTCTTGATCTGTGGAACAGGCGGGATAAGCTGTCGCATGTTGATTCCCCCAATTTTTATCTCTATTCTTCATTCCGTTACACGCTCATCAGAAAAATCAGGCAGCACGAAAAAATGGTATTTAGTCAGTCTGCAGAAGAGGATTATGAATTCTCCAGCGAGCATGTAATTGTCAGCAATGAGCTGAATGAGGAGCTGCAAATTAAATTGCGAAAAGCGATCAAAACACTGACGGGCCGCCAGCTGGAAGCGATCTTCCTCATGTATTACGAGGATCTTTCTTATAAAGAGGTGGCATCTATCCTTAATATATCAGTTAAAGCTACATATAAGATTATGGCAAGAAGTCTTTTAGCATTAAAAGAGAAGTTTATGATCTTATTTATTATTTGTTTGGGGTAAAATCGGCGCTACCTTGTACTATATATATTAGCATGAAGAAAGAACCCATATCATATAAGTATATTAATTATAAGGAAAGCGATTTTCTTACGGACTCCTATTTCCTGGAATGGGTATACCGGCCGTCGGCGGAGCTGGAAGCTTTTTGGCAGGAGGTGATCAGTGCCCTGCCCCAGCAAAAGGAGACGATACAAAATGCCCGCTTATCCCTGGAAAACATGTCGTTTGTAACCCACACGCCTACGGAGCAGGAAGTGGAAGCCAGCTGGGAGAAACATTTGCAACAGATCCAGTCCCTGCCGGTATCACGCATCTCTGTACGCCGGATCCTGCTCAGGGCAGCGGCAGTGTTGACAGGGGCCATATTGATTGCAGGCGCCTGGTGGATGCTGCGCTCCGGTAGGAGTGAGCAGATTGTAGCCAGCACGGGATTTGGAGAATTAAAACAGGTTAGGCTGCCTGATGGATCGCAGGTGGACCTGAATGCTAATTCAAAGATCACCTACAGGAACAGGGAGATTTGGCTGGAAGGGGAGGCGCTATTTAATGTTAAGCAGGTGAGTAAGCAGTTCCTGGTGCATACCAAAGATCTGACCGTCACCGTACTGGGAACCGTTTTTGACATCAGGCAAAGGCGGAGTAAGACGGAAATCGTATTGCAAAGCGGAAAAATAAAGCTCTCCTTTGCCAATGGTAAGGAACAGGATATTATTATGACACCCGGTCAGATAGTGTCGTATAGCAATGAGAAACCCGTTACGGCCAGCACTTCGCCAGAGAAATTCAGTGCATGGAAAAACCAGCGGTTGATCTTACAGGATCCTACAGTGAGCGATATTCTTGTTTACCTGGAAGATAATTTCGGGAAGAAAATAATCATGGAAGATCCGGCACTCAACAGCAGGATGGTGAACGGGCCTATCCTTATTTCTTCGCTGGATGATGCACTTTTTGTGCTTTCTACCGTACTGAATACAGAAGTAGTGAAACGGGATAGTACGACCATAATCATGCGATCACGTAGTGCGAGATAGATTTTTTTTAGTTTTCATGGGGTAAGTTTAGGGTATCTTAACACTATATACCAAAGTAAATTCCATGAGAAGGTTTTTAGCTGCAATTATTTGCATCTGCGTATTCAGCACGGGCTATGCCCAACAGCGATATCCGTATTACGAGGATATTCAGGCATTCAAAAGACAAGACTCCGTTGATATTCCGAGGGGCAATGAAATACTTTTCATTGGCAGTTCGTCCTTTACCTACTGGCAGGATGTCAATCATTATTTTCCGGGGCACCGCATTATTAACCGTGGGTTTGGCGGGTCGAACCTGCTGGATGTGATGCACTATGCGGACGATGTGATCTTTGCTTACCATCCCAAACAGATTGTTATTTATTGCGGGGAGAATGACCTGGCATCTGATACAGTAAAAGCCCCACTTTTGCTAAAACGCTTCCAGGCGCTGTTTGCCATGATCCGGAATAAGATGCCGGATATTCCTGTTACCTATATTTCCATCAAGCCAAGTCCGAGCCGGGCACGGTTGCTGCCTGAAATGGTGAAACGCAATAAGGCCATTCAGCATTTTCTGGCCGGCCAGGCGAATACTTCTTTTGTAGATGTTTATAGTAAAATGATGCCGCTCAATGCAGCCATTTTCAAAGAAGATCAGCTGCATATGAAGCCGGCAGGTTACCGCATCTGGCAGCAGGCTATTGCTCCTCATCTTGTAGACCAGCAAATCAGCACGGCAAAGGTGGCTACTTTCAATCTGCGGCTTAACATTGCTTACGATAGTGCCAATGCATGGCCGCACCGTAAAGACATGGTATGCGACCTGATCAGGTATCATCAATTCGACGTATTTGGTGTGCAGGAAGCTTTGATCGATCAGATGCATGACCTGGAAGCAATGGGTACTTACGCACATGTAGGAGTGGGGCGAAATGACGGGAAAGAAGGCGGAGAGTTTTCCGCGATCTTTTACAATAAAGAGAAATATGAGTTGGTGAAGTTAGGAAATTTCTGGTTATCACCTACGCCAGATGTACCGTCCAAAGGCTGGGATGCGGCCTATATCCGTATCTGCACCTGGGCGCAGCTCACAGAAAAAGTGACAGGGAAGGAGTTCTATTTCTTTAATACGCATTTTGATAATGAAGGTGTGCAGGCAAGGGAAAATTCAGCAAAGATGATCCTCGAAAAGATACATGCGTTATCTGATAATCGTACACCGGTAATCATTACAGGGGATTTTAATTCCGATCCGGCCACGAGCGCCTATGCTACGATTGTGAAACAGTTCAGGGATGCGAAGCTGGTGTCTAAAACGCCGCCTTATGGTCCGGATAGTACTTTCCAGGATTTTAAATATCATAACTGGACGAAGGTGGTCACAGAGGGAAGGATAGATTTTGTTTTTGTGAATGATAATATAGCAGTGCTTGATTATGCCGTGCTGACTGACTCAAAGGATCTGCGATTTCCATCAGATCATTTCCCGGTAGTTTGTACAATTGAGTTTTAAAAAAAAGGCAGTCATTATTTTGACTGCCTTTTTAAAAACTTTATTCTATCGTAAACTGGAACTGGTTACTAATCCTCTTACTTTCATCCACCAGCACATTATACACTATCAGCGTATAACTTCCCGCCGGCAAACCTGATTTTAACCGCAACTGCAGCACATGGCTGCCCATCGCCCAACCAAAAGCTGTAGACGCGGTTTCACAAGCATTGGTCACATTGTTCAGTTCCACATCATAAGATCCTACAATCATTCCCGCACTGTTACTAATGCTCATATGGGTCTGCATTACTTTGATCGGAATGCCATAAACATAAGGCGCAAACAAATTGAAGCCCGCTACCCCAAAATGACCGGAAAAGATGATGCTACGACAACCCTCGTTCGTTGAATCCGGGTATACAGCAACTGAATTAATATGAATCTCGTTGTTGTTTACATTGTACCAGATCGTATCATATTTATCAGGAGTGGTATTCCCTTCGTTCCACCTGAAATACCGGTTATTCAGCTTCAGGTAATAGATCTTACTGCCTTCATAATTGTCTTTTGAGAACACCGCCGGAACTTTGAACGTTAGGGTAGAGTCATTCAATACTTCTACACCCACATCCACTTTTTTATTTGTATCGCCTCTCTGGACCAGCTGCCCCTTGATATCCACACCACTGAAATATTTACCATACACCGTATGAACCGCTCCTTCCAGGGAATACACCTGGTTTAAGTCCATCAGGTACAGGCCGTTATCGTTATTATACGACTTGTTATAATTCGTCGTAAAACTGCCTGTTTGCACCGTCACTTTGTCGATAAACAATGTATCGGTACCATTTGTCACCTCCATCTTTACATCGTAGGTGGTCAGGTGTTCCAACCCTTCTGTAAGGTGCATGGTATCGGTTGTAATCGTGAGTTTCTTCCACGCTGTCCAGGCTTTGGCGCCGGTTTTGATGTAAGAAATGAGGGCGGTGTAGCCATCCGGCGGAATCAAGGTGCCGACCTTGCCGGTAAAGGTAAAAGTAAGGTCCACCGGTGTTTTGCCTACCAGCTTTAACCGGTGTCCATCTTTGTACTCCGTAAGTGTTGGGTCTGTCTGAATCTGAGTCTGATTGTCCTTTTTACAAGCCCCGAATAACAGGCCTGCTACAAACAATAATAATAATAGGTTACGCATAGGGTTATAAATTTACAGGGCGCAAAGGTATAGTAAATAAATATAATATTACAACTAATTTGTCCTAAATCAGCCGTGATAGGGAGAACGATCATTCCAAAAACTGATTATCCCCATATGTTGATTTCTTTTTTTACCGCTCTTTAATTTAATCGGGACATTTGCTCTCTAACGTGATAGATATATTTATTTTATCATTTGTTTAATAGCTTAAAGAAAATCAGACATGGGATTATTTGACAAGAGGGTTCAGTACAAACCATTTGAGTATCCGGAGGTTCTCCAGTATACTGATGCAATTAACAAATCTTTTTGGGTGCATTCAGAAGTGGATTTTACAGCTGATATCCAGGATTTTCATGCCCACTTATCTATACCAGAACAAAGCGCTATAAAGAACAGCCTTCTTTCCATCGCACAGGTGGAAGTGGCCGTGAAATCATTCTGGGGCAACCTGTACCAGCATTTTCCAAAACCGGAAATGAATGGACTGGGTTCTACCTTTGCAGAATGTGAATTCCGCCACTCAGAAGCTTACTCCCGTTTGCTGGAAGTGTTGGGCTACAACGATGAGTTCACTGAACTGATGAAAGTACCTGTTATCCAGGAGCGTATCAGCTATCTGTCTGCCGCACTGGAAAATGCGAAATCAAACGATAAGAAGGAGTATACCATCTCCCTGATACTGTTCAGTTTACTGATCGAGAATGTAAGCCTGTTCTCCCAGTTTGCGATTGTGCTGTCTTTTACCCGTTTCAAGGGGTTAATGAAGAATGTGAGCAACATTATTGCCTGGACCTCAGTAGATGAGCAGATCCATGCAAACGCCGGCATTTACCTGATTGGCAAGGTAAAGGCGGAGTATCCTGATATCTTCACACCAGCAGCCGTAAAGCAGGTAGTGGATATCGTAAAACTGTCTATCGAAACTGAAAGCCGTATGCTCGACTGGATTTTCAATGAAGGTGAAATAGAGGTGATTAAGAAAGCGGACCTGATCAACTTTATGAAGAAGAGAGCGGATGATAGTTTACAGCAGATTGGTATTGATCCTATCTTCAACGTACCTGCCGAAGAAAGTGGCAAAATGCTGTGGTTTGAAGAAGAGATTTATTCAAACAGCCTGGATGACTTTTTTGCGAAACGCCCGGTAGAATATACTAAATTTGATAAGAGTATTTCTGCGCACGATTTGTTTTAACTTTTTGATGATATAATTGATAATGATGACTTTATTTGAAACAGCCTCCCCCGAAACTGCTGTAACCAATGAACAGGATAGCAACCGCCTGTGGTGGAAAAATGAAGAGAGTGAGCAGATCCTGAACAGAGGCTACTTACTGAAAGGTGAAACCGTAGAAGGTGCCATCGAAAGAATTTGTTCAGCTGCTGCACAACGCCTGTACAAACCAGAGCTGAAAGACGTATTCAAAGAAATGATCGAAAGAGGTTGGATGAGCTTAAGCTCTCCGATCTGGGCTAATATGGGAACAGAAAGAGGACTGCCTATTTCCTGTTTCAACGTACACATTCCTGATAATATTGAAGGCATCACCCACAAACTGGGTGAAGTGATCATGCAGACCAAACTGGGTGGCGGTACTTCCGCTTACTTCGGTTCCCTGCGTGAGCGCGGTAGTGCGGTAACTGACAATGGTAAATCCAGTGGTGCAGTCAGCTTTATGCGCCTGTTTGACACGGCGATGGATACCATCAGCCAGGGTGGTGTAAGACGTGGTGCTTTTGCCGCTTATATGGACATCGATCACGGCGACATCGAAGAATTCCTCTCTATCAAAGATATCGGGCATCCCATCCAGAACCTGTTCTACGGCGTATGTGTGCCTGACTACTGGATGAAAGATATGATCGATGGCGATATGGAGAAAAGGCAGATCTGGGCGAAAGTGCTGGAAAGCCGTCAGCAGAAAGGCCTGCCATACATTTTCTTTACTGACAATGTAAACAGGAATAAACCCCAGGTATACAAAGACCAGAACCTGACCATCCACGCGAGCAACCTGTGTTCCGAAATCATGTTGCCTTCTACAGAAGAAGAATCTTTCATCTGTTGCCTCTCTTCCATGAACCTGGAACTGTACGACGAATGGAAAGATACCAATGCTGTGAAACTGGCAGTATTCTTCCTCGACGCGGTGCTGCAGGAGTTCATCGTAAAAACAGAAGGTAATCACTTCCTGGAGCCTGCTAACCGCTTTGCAAAAAGACACCGTGCACTGGGTCTCGGCGTACTGGGCTGGCATTCCTACCTGCAAAAGAACATGATTCCGTTCGAAGGTTTACGTGCTAAACAACTCACATCTTCTATCTTCAAAGATATCCAGACCAAGGCTGAGAAAGCAAGTAAAGAACTGGCATGGATTTATGGTGAACCTGAATTGCTGAAGGGTTATGGTAAGCGAAATACCACATTGCTGGCCATTGCTCCTACCACATCTTCCAGTGCCATCCTGGGCCAGACATCTCCTGGTATCGAGCCATTCAGCAGCAACTACTTCAAGGCCGGTCTGTCTAAAGGTAACTTCATGCGTAAGAATAAATACCTGAAAGCACTGCTGGCCGAAAGAGGTATTGATAATGAAGAAACCTGGCGCAGCATTATGATGAACCATGGTAGCGTACAGCACCTGGAACAACTGACCGTGGAAGAGAAAGAAGTATTCAAAACCTTCAAGGAAATCAGTCAGCTGGAAATCATTCAGCAGGCTTCTATCCGGCAGCAATATGTGGATCAGTCCCAGAGTCTGAACCTGAATATACCTTCTAACCTGCCTGTAAAAGAAGTGAACAGGTTACTGATACAAGCCTGGGAACTGGGTGTGAAAACACTCTATTATCAGCGCAGCCAGAGCGTTTCCAAAGAGTTGGTAACGAACCTGGTGACTTGTAAGAGTTGTGAAGGGTAATGAAATTGAAAAGGGCCGCAGTGATGCGGCCCTTTTTTATTGCGGTTTGATTCTGTAAGCACAGCGTCGCCCGCCTTTTACAATATGTTCTACTCTCTCCACCGATACCTTTTCTCCTAATACCGTTTGAAAAGTTTCCAGCTCCGATTTACAAAACCCTAAACAGGCCTGTGCTGCGGAACAAATAGGGCAGTGGTTTTCTACAAATAAATAACCTTCTGCATCTTTGGAGTAGTCCGCCATGTAGCCTTCCTCATCCCTTATTCTGGCGAGACCACTGACCCTGCCTTCCAGGTCGGGTATGTTGCTTAATTTCTGCAGGTATTTCTGCTGACCATCCCTGCCATTTGCTTCAATCACTTCCAATAGTGCCGCTTCACCCAGCGTATCCTGCATCTTTTTAATAAGACGTACAGTCAGCTCCGCATGGGTATCCGGAAACCTGGCATGACCCAGCTGGGTCAGCGACCATACCTG
This sequence comes from Chitinophaga sp., assembly GCF_039596135.1. Lineage (GTDB taxonomy): Bacteria > Bacteroidota > Bacteroidia > Chitinophagales > Chitinophagaceae > Chitinophaga. The sequence continues at coordinate 19,033 of NZ_JBCNKH010000046.1, read as the reverse complement.
CTGGGGCCTGCCTTTTCCCTTCGCTTCTGTATGCGTTTCGACCAAACCCTCATTAGACAGCTTAATCAGCTGAAAACGGGCGCCTTCTGTGCTCACATTCAGGTCTTTCGCCAGCGCTACCAGCGGCTGCGGACCTTTCGTCTTCAGCAGCATTAACGCTCTTTCATTATCGGGCAAACTCATTTTCATAATAAACAAAGTAGTTATTTGGTAAACCAAAGATAGGACAAATCCTTTACTAAAGTATTTAACCAAATAAACATTTGGTTTATTAAGTTTAATGCATACATTTGTACTGTTAAAACCGATCAGTATATGAGTACATACAAATTGGAGCCGTTACCATACGGTTACGGCGCTTTAGAGCCAGTGATTGACACGCAGACAATGACCATCCATTATTCCAAACACCACCAGGCCTATGTCGATAACCTGAACAAGGGGCTGGAAGGTAAACCGTACGCAGATCTTCCACTGGAAGAGTTGTTCCGCAAGATTGGGGAATTGCCACCGGTGATCCGCAATAATGGGGGCGGGCATTATAATCATAGCTTCTTCTGGCCACAGTTTGCTGCGCCGGCTGAAAGAGAAGTGAATGGCGAGCTCGCTGCCGAAATCAGGAAAGCCTTCGGATCAATTGAAGACTTTAAAACCAAATTTGCAGAGGCCGCGATGACCCGTTTTGGATCAGGATGGGCATGGCTGATCTGGTCAAAAGAAGAACAGCAATTAAAAATCACTTCCACAGCTAACCAGGATAATCCATTGATGGAATTACCAGAGATTGTGAAAGGACAACCCTTGCTGGGACTGGATGTATGGGAGCATGCTTATTATTTACACTATCAGAATAAGCGTGTGGAATATGTAGCCAATTTCTGGAAGATTGTGAACTGGGATGTAATCAATGACCGCTTCGCAAAAGCAAAATGACCCGTTGTAAATCGCGCTTTCTAAAACCAGATAAATTAGCTGCGCATGCAGCACGATACATAGAGAAACATTTGTAAAAGTTTATGCAGACCACAGGTATATTCCTATACCTGTGTTTTTTTATAATGCAGTTGTACTAATCCTTTTTCAAAGTGTTTTACTGAAATGAGGTCTAATAATTCCTCTCCCCGTCCATCCTGGAACAATTTGGTTCCACTACCCAGCAGGATCGGAATGATTGAAATCACAAATTCGTCAATTAAATGATCCTGCAGTAATGCATTCACTATTTCCGCACCCCCATCGCAGAAGATGTTTTTCCCTGCTTCCTTTTTTAGTGTGGTAACCAGCTCCTGTAGCGAACCGGTGTAGAAATGTGTACTGCCAATGCTTTCACGCGGTGTTCTCGTAATCACATAAGTTGTCTTATCCGCATGGTGAAATTCCGGTACATGGTTCAGTATCCAGTCATACGTTTTTCTCCCAATGATAACGGTGTCGATAGTATTTATAAACTCCGCATAGCCATAGTCTTCGCCTTCCTTTTCTACAATGGACAGAAAGCTCAGGTCGTCGTCGGGTTGGGCAATGTAACCATCTACACTGGTGGCTATGTACAGGATAACTTTTCTTTTCATGGGTTAAATATTAGATGCGAATGCATATTACCAAAATTAGGTGGAATTATGATACTGATCATTGTCGCTGGTTGCATGCAACTTAGTTGTAACTTACTTCAGGATGGAACATAGGCAACTTAAATATTTTCTGAAGGCACAGGAACTGCTCAGTTTTACAGAAGCGGCCCAACAGCTGCACATCAGTCAGAGTACCCTGTCCCAACAGATCAAACAACTGGAAACGGAACTCAACACACCGCTCTTCAACCGCATTGGCAGGCAGATTACATTGACAGAAGCCGGTACTTTGTTCACCGATTACGCCAAGCAGGCAGTGAAGAAAGCCGAAGATGGTCTGCAAATGATCAGGGACCTGAATAACCTGCATATCGGTACTGTGACGGTAGGAGTGGCCTATAGCCTGAAGAACTTTTTTACAAAGGCGCTGATACAGTTTGCAGCAAAGTTTCCGCAAATCAACCTGAAAGTTGTGTACGACTCTTCCCTGGGGTTGTTCGACAGACTGGACCAGTTTGAACTGGATTTTAGCCTGGCCTTTCACGAAGGGGTAGACGTACCTCATTTTGCTTACCAGGAGCTGTTTAGCAGCCCTATGGTCGTAGTGGCCAACAAGCAATCAAAAATTGCTAAAAAGAAACTGCTCTCACTGGACGAGATCTGCGAGCTGCCCCTGGTCATAGCGACAAGGGGATACAGCAGCAGCCATATTATCAGTAAGACTTTTACACGACATGGACTGGACCCGAAATTCTCCATCGAAGTCAATGACATCCCCACCGTATTAGACCTGGTAAAAACCGGCAAGTGGTATAGCATCGTTGTACAAACGAGTGTGATTGACAAAGACCTGGTGACGATCCCGATTGATGAAAAAACACTGGTGCGCAATACAAATATTATCTCACTGAAGGAAGCCTACGAAACTAAAGCAATAAAAGAGTTTAAAAAGATCCTGATCGATCTTAAGCATGAGGATTAGTTAATACCTTCTCATATGCTTTCCGGGCTGCACCCCTGAAGAATACTTCGCCGCAATATACGTATCCACTTTTTTCGAAAGCGCCCATCATCCTTGGGTTGTCGAAGTTGGTATCTGCCCTTACACTGGTAATGCCATGCTGTAAAGCCCATTCATCGATGTAGTTGAGCATGACCCGGGAAAGCCCTTTGCCCAGGTGCTTTTCAGAAATGGCCACACGGTGGTATACCACGAAGTCTCCATCAGTGAGCCATTTACCTTCTATGGCTGCATATGCGGGCTCGTCGTTGATGAGGATGGCCACATAGCCCAGTATCTCATCGCCTTCAGTGAGCACATAGCCATGTCCTTTTTCGATGTCTCCTTTTACCACGGCCGGATTTGGGTAGCCATCCTGCCATTGTTTACTGCCGTCTTCCTTTCTTCGCCGGATCGCCTGCGCCAGTATGTCCCAGATGGCCGATTGTTCATCTAAGCTGGCTTTTCTGAAGTTGTAGTTCATATGATTTAATATTCCAGATCAATACGAGATTAATTAATAACAGTGCGCACAGTGAACATAAGTAAATAGTAGTGCCAAATTGCTGAATCATAAACCCGCCAATGAATGGCGCCGCAGCCTGCGCGATCAGCGGCATACGGGCCAACCGGCCTATGACCAGCGGGTAATGTTCCGGACCATAAATTGCTAATGGTAAGGTACCTCTCAGTACAGACCGCATGCCGTTTCCAACTCCAAAGATAATTATTCCTATGGTAGCAAGGCTGGGATGGAAGAAGAGCAGGCCGATGCCTAGCAGCATGGCAAAAGTAGAGATGAATGCCATTTCGACCGCACTTCGGTTAGCCATCATGAGTTCCAGTGTACGCGCAGCAGATTGACTGGGACCAAGAAAGGCCACGATAAACAATATGGTAGACATCCCGATTTTTTTTGCACTGAGAATGTCGATGAGGTGCACAACAACGCCGGTGGTAATGATGGCACCGATGGTAAAGTTGGCAAGGAGCAGGTAGAAGATTTTGGAACGGAAAGCAACGTTGGCACTCGGGGCGACGGTGGCTGTTTTTATAGTAGGCTGAAAAATATATTTATGAACAGGATAAATCACTATCATTAATATCCCCGCCAGTGCAAAACAGGTATGCCGCCAGCCTGATTGCTGCAATAAAAACGAAGTAAATGGCCATGAAACAGAAGGCGCCAGGCTGGCAATCAACGTTACCCATACTATCACTTTTTTCGCCTTCGTGCCATATAGTTTACCCAGCGAGGCAAAGAGGGCGTCGTAGAGCCCCATACCCATACCTACACCAATGACCACCCAACCCAGCACAAACAGGAGATAACTCTTTGCCAGTCCGATCATGATCAACCCTATTCCCATCACAATCCCCGTATAATGCAGAATAACGTTTTTTTCAGACTGCTGAATCATTTTCCCAATACCCGGCAGCAGCAAACCTGAAATAAGCAGGGCTAAGGATAAACACCCGTATACCTGCTGGTATGACCAACCCGTTTCCTGCATGATCGGCCCTGACAGTACGGACAAAAGGAAATAAGACCCACCCCACAGCAGTATCTGCGCAAGCCCTGATAGCATCAATACGATATAGGGTGGTTTTGAATTTTCGATAAGCTGTTCCATAAATCGCTACAAAGGTCTGAAGTTTGATGGATCGGCCAAACGATATTTTTCTATCCACTCCATCGAAAATACCGATGAATCATCCTATTTGGCACTAAGAATATCCTTCACCCGACCATTCTTTGGATCTAATTCCAGTACTTTTTTATAATTGATTTCCGCATTGGCTTTATCACCTATCTGCGTATACGCATTCCCTAAATATTCATATGCGGCAGCTGAAGCCGGAAACAGTTTTACATTCAGTTTAAACAATGCAATACCAAATCCCGTTTGCTTGCTCTGCATAAAAATATCCCCATTGGCATTTAAGAACCCAGCATCAAATTTGCGGCCTTCCTGCTCACAGAGTTCGCGTACATGCTGTTCTACATAGGGCATTCCATTCCCGGTAATCCATTTGTACAAGGTGAGCTGCGTGGGCGGCGTAAAAGGTGTGTGCGTGCCATCCTTCATCACAGAAATAACGCGGGGCGCCAGGCGTTCTGCAGATTCCCCCATGTTGCACAGTATTACATAACTGTAACCATCTTCCGTGTACCCGATCGCCGATGTCCATGTGGGCAAACCACCCGTCAGGTGCATGGTGAGCGGATAGCTGTAATGGGAGGGAAGCAGCTGTTTACGCTTAGCCTCCACAAATTTCAACATATCGTCCAGGGTGGTATATACTCCCTCGTCCGGATGCCCGTTTTCAATATCGTCTACATTGGTTTTAGTACCATCAGGGTTAATCAGCTGCCCATACGCGCGGTTGGTGGCGGCCAGTTTCTCGGCTTTGGTGTAAGCAATACTGGTCATGCCTAGTGGTGCGCCTATACGGGTACGTACCGCATCGCCATAAGACTGGCCGGTTATTTTTTCAATCACAGCGCCCAGTACTACATAAGCTGAATTGGAATACGCCTCCCCCGTACCCGGATCAAATAATAAGGGCTGCCAGGAGATAATCTGGAGCAGGTCGTTGAGCTTAAAATCAGTTTTCCTGATCTTGGCATAATCCGGGCTATGCTCATAATCTCCTAACCCGGACCGCATCGTGAGCAATTGCGCTACTGTAATCGCCTTCCCCGTTTTAGGCGGGAAAATGCTCACAAACTGGTCTACGGAGGCGAGTTCATCCAGTTTCCCCTCTGCTATCAGCTGGCGGATAATTTCCTCAGTAAATTGTTTGGTAAGATAACTTGTATTGTACAGGGTATTAGCAGTCAATGGCCTTTTTGTAGAGTTCTCAGAATAGCCGTTTTGTTTGCTGTAAAAAACAGCCCCATCTTTCATAATCACCGCCTGTCCTGAGAACATGCCCGACTCTATGGCCTGCCGGAATAGTTGTGTAAAGGGTTGAGCATAGGTTGGAATAGTCAGTAAAATAGCCATCCCCAATAGACATATGGCCTTTTTCATAGGTGTTTTTGGCCGTAAATGTACGTTATATTCAATATTCCAGTATTTCTTTGATACAGGCAATGGCCTGTTCGCAATCCTGGCGGGTAATAGCGTCTAATAATTCTACATGCAGGTCCTGTGTCACGGTCATGATGGAGGTATCACGCATGGTATCCAGCAGGTATCTTTTTACATGTTTGGCAGTGGCTTTGTACAGGTCTTCCAGCACGGGGTTGCAGGTGGCATGGGCCATACAGCTATGGAAAGCCAGGTCCTCGTCAATGCTCTGCTCTATCTGGCCGGTTTTGCCAAAGTGATCCCTGCGCTGCAGCGCTTCCGCCATTCCGCGAATGTCGGCTTCCGTGCGGTTCATGGCCGCTTTCTCGGCCATCTTGATCTCCAGCCAGGCGCGTACCTCGTCTATATGCCTGGGATCCGCCTTGCTCAGGCGTACATCGATGGGCTCGCGGGAGCTCACCATTTCATTTACAAATGATCCTACACCATGGCGCACATCGAGGATGCCTATATTGGCGAGCAATTTTATAGCTTCCCTGATTGTCGACCGACCCACCCCAAAAGAAGCCATCATATCCGTTTCATTCGGCAGCTTTTCGCCTACCTGATAAGTACCATTGACTATCAGGTCGTTTATGCGATCCGCAACTTCTTCTGCAAGTGTTTTCCTATGTATTTTAGTCATGTCAACTATTGAATCGTTTCTATCTTTACCACATGTCCCTTATCCAGCAAAATTCTTTTTTCCAGGCAGGCAGGCAGGGCCGATTCGTAATGGCCTACATAAATTAACGTTGTCCCGTTTGCGCACAGTTTGTCGACAAACTTATTGAAGTACTGTGTCTGGTCATTGTCCAGTCCCTGGCAAGGTTCATCCAGAATTAACAATTCAGGATTCTTGATGATGGCTCTTGCCAGCAATGCCAGGCGTTGTTTGCCCAGTGGCAGGTGCGTGAGCAGTTCGTGCTGCACATCTTTCAGGTTCAGGAATGCAATCAGTTCTCTTACCTTCACGGTCTGCGAGTAAGGCAGCTGTTTGAACAACCCGATAGAATCATAAAAACCGGATGCAATACTGGTGAATACTGTAGCACCGGGATCAAAGTACCAGTGCAGTTCCGGGCTGATTAAACCGATCTTTTCCTTAATGTCCCAGATGCTTTCACCACTACCACGTTGTTTGCCAAAAAGGAAGAGGCCATCTACATAAGACTGGGGATGATCTGCACATACCAGGCTCAGTAAGGTAGACTTTCCGGAGCCATTATGTCCCTGCAGGAGCCATTTTTCACCGGCTTTTACTTCCCAGTTGATATTGTTCAGTACCTGTTTTTCACCATAGTGAATGTTCATGCCGACCATCTTTACCACCTGTTTCGCATGATACACGGGCTTTTCCATGAGGAATTCAGGTAGTGGTTCCAGTTCGTGCAGGATCTCACCATTATGATTATTGGTCGCGGAGGCAACCAGTTTACCATCTATGATCTGCGCATACTGATGCACATTATTGGGTACATTATCGTCGTTAGTGATCAGGATGTATTGAGACCCGATGCCGGACAGTTCTTCCAGCAGCGTATTTAAGTTCTTCCTGGAGGTTACATCCAGACCGGCGTAAGGCTGGTCCAGGATCAGCAGTTGTGGTTTAAGCCAGAGGGCTTTGATCAATTGCAGCTTTTTGTGTTCCCCGCTGGAAAGTTCTATCAGCTGGGAATCCAGCAGGTCCCTGTATCCGAGTGCATCGATAATGCTATCAGCATCCGCAGGGTTGAGATTTTTTTCTTTCCCAAACACTTTGAAATCGCCTGATACGGTAAGGGTTTCTCTCGCCTGTTTACGATTGTAGCGCTGCTGGTAGTAAAAGTTAGCGTCGCCTTCTAAATTCTTGAAGTGGTACCAGTTGGATACGTAGAGTACCTGCGGAGGAAGTGGGCTGTTTTTATCAAAGTTATATTCGATGCTGCCGTCTATGCCTTTCGGTGTTTCTATCAGTTGGGCGAGGGTGGTTTTTCCGCTCCCGCTTATTCCGTTCAGCACCCAGTTTTGTCCACGAACTATATTCCAGCTTAAATTATCTAATACAATCTTGTCTTTAAACCTGACATGCAGGTTTAAAACCTTAACAACGGACTCTGACATCATATTCCAGTTTCTGAGAAGAAGAGAGGAATGAGAGCCATCTGCTCTCATTCCTTCATTATATTTTAGGCAGTCTTAATTGACTTCATCGCTGTCATAGCTTTGCGCAATTTTCTTCCTACTACTTCTACCGGGTGGTCGCGGAGGATGGCGTTGATGTGTACCAGTTCAGCATTGTCAACGGAACCGGTTTTGCCTGCGTTGAAGTTTTTACCAACGAGGTCAGTATCAACAGTCTTCATGAAACCAGCCAGCAATGGTTTACAAGCCTGATCGAACAGGTAGCAGCCATATTCAGCAGTATCAGAGATCACGCGGTTCATTTCGAACAGTTTCTTACGCGCGATGGTGTTTGCGATCAGTGGAGTTTCGTGCAGGGACTCGTAGTATGCAGATTCAGCTTTGATACCAGCTTCTACCATTGTTTCGAAAGCCAGTTCCACACCTGCTCTGATGAATGCTACCATCAGGGTGTAGTTGTCAAAGTATTCCTGTTCGCCGATCTTCACATCGCCGGCAGGTGTTTTTTCGAAAGCAGTTTCGCCGGTTTCTGCACGCCATTTCAGCAGGTTTGCATCACCGTTTGCCCAGTCTTTCATCATGGTGCTGCTGAATTCTCCGCTCATGATATCGTCCTGGTGTTTCTGGAACAGTGGACGCATAATGGTCTTCAGTTCTTCAGAGATTTTGAAAGCAGCTATTTTCGCAGGGTTGCTCAGGCGGTCCATCATACCACTTACGCCACCGTGTTTCAGGGCTTCAGTGATTACTTCTACACCGTATTGAACTAATTTGGAAGCGTAACCGGCATCGATGCCTTTTTCCAGCATTTTGTCGAAAGACAGGATAGAACCGGTTTGCAGCAGGCCACACAGGATGGTTTGCTCACCCATCAGGTCAGACTTTACTTCAGCTACGAAAGAAGAACGCAGTACACCGGCTCTGTGACCACCAGTACCTACGCAATATGCTTTCGCCTGCTCCAGACCTTTACCTTCAGGATCGTTCTCAGGGTGAACTGCGATCAGGGTTGGTACACCAAAGCCACGCAGGTACTCAGCCCTTACTTCAGAACCTGGGCATTTAGGTGCTACCATTATAACAGTGATGTCTTTGCGGATCTGCATACCTTCTTCTACAATGTTGAACCCGTGAGAGTACAGCAGGGTAGAGTTCTTTTTCATCAAAGGCATTATCTTAGTTACCACAGCAGTGTGTTGCTTGTCGGGAGTGAGGTTCACTACCACATCAGCACCGGGAATCAGTTCTTCGAATGTGCCAACCTTGAAGTTGTTGTCAGTTGCATTTTTCCAGGAATCTCTTTTGTTGTCGATCGCTTCCTGACGCAGTGCGTAGGAAATGTCCAGACCACTGTCTCTGAGGTTCAGACCCTGATTTAAGCCCTGAGCACCTGCTCCTACGATAACTACCTTCTTACCCTTGAGGGCAGCTACGCCGTCAGCAAATTCTGCGATGTCCATGAACTCGCATACACCTAATTGGTTCAATTGCTCCCTGAGGGGTAAAGAATTAAAATAATTTGCCATTGCTTCTTAAAGTATTAATTAAAGTCTAAATTTTAAGTTCGATGTCGTGTCATCTGATGACAAAGTTATCAGGATTTTTATTATTGTCAATACCTATTTTATATTTCGGGAATTATTTCAAAGAGACCCTGAATATTTTAGATATTATTTAATATTGAGGGAAATCCACCCCTTTTCTGCCCGATTTTCGAATGGCACCCGATCCCGTCCCCCAACTCAGCCCCGTCTAACTTTAACAATTTTTTGTCTACAAAAAACCCCCTTTCATCTCTGGATTTTATCATTTCTGACCGGGGCTATAGGTCAGACATTTCGTTCGTTTTAATTTTCGCCCATGAAATATACCTATCATTTCATACTGGTTATCGTCGTCATTGGTTTAACTATTTGCGTGCCTTATATGACCAGGCCAGCCACCACTTTTACGGTCAATGAGCTCTACTATTCAGTAATGCTGGAAAATGCGATGGCCGCGGGCGGATACTTCCTGAATTTCTATGTGTTCATCCCGTTTTTATACAATCGAACGCGTGTCCTGTATTTTATAACACTATTGGCGTATTTCGCAGGTATGCTGTATATCCCCATTGAATTAAATCACCTGTTTGCGGAGTTCAGATTTTTAGTGATCTTTTTGCCTGTTCCCCAATTGATGAAGCTGTCAATGACTTTTATGCTATCTTATATAGCGCGCAGGCGGTATGAATGGAACGCACTGGCAGAAGAAAAAACAGCGTTTGAATTAGCTGCTTTGAAGCAGCAGATGCAACCGCATTTTTTCTTCAATACCCTGAATGGAATTTATGGATTGTCAATAAAAGAATCTCCCGAAACACCTGCTTATATACTAAAACTGGCAAGCATGATGCGGTACGTATTGTATGAGAGTAATGGAGATAAGGTATCGCTTGCCAAAGAAATAGAACATCTCACCAACTACTGCCAGATGCAGCAATTGCGCCTGGGTACTAATAACAAGGTGAAGCTCAGTGTCACAGGGAATATTACCACACAGCAAATTGCCCCCTTTATCCTGATCCCTTTTATCGAAAACAATTTCAAGCATGGTATCTCTGCAAGTATAGAAACGACCATGGATATCTCTATTCACGTCACACCTGATGTGTTGCAATTTACCTCGGCAAATACAATTGTATCCTGCGCCAAACACGAAGGGGTAGGCATTAAAAATGTAAAACGCAGACTGGAATTAATCTATCCGGGTCTACATACGCTGGTCATCCATCAACAGGCGCAGCAATTTATTGTTCAACTCAGTGTCAGTTTATGAAACCTTTAGTAGTCATCACCATCGACGATGAGCCTATTGCTCATGAAATCCTGTCACATTACAGTCATCGCTTAAACGGGATTAAATTAACGCGGCAGTTCACCTGTCCGGAGCAGGCATGGGCCTACCTGGCGTGTAATTCTGTCGACTTAATCCTGCTGGATATTGAGCTGGCAGAAGTAAATGGGTTGTCTTTTTACCAGGCATTGCCGCAGCGACCCATGGTGATTTTTACCACCGCGCATCCGGAATATGCCGTGGAGGGATTCAATGTAGCGGCGATTGACTACCTGCTGAAACCCTTCTCTGCCGAACGTTTTGAACAGGCCATCGTAAAAGCAGGATTATTACGCCAGGCGCAGGAACTATCATTGTCACTAACCGTACGTGCGGATTATGAAACAAAGAATATCCTGCTGGCAGACATTCTCTATATCGAAGGACTGAATAATTATGTAAAAATATACACGGCTTCATCCCCACATCCGTTGTTGTCTATGATGTCGCTAAAGGAGATGATGTCGCGGCTACCCGGGCACCAGTTCATGCGTATACACCGGTCTTACATCGTGCCCCGGCATAGGGTAAGTGCGGTAAGTAGCAGGTACATCACGCTGGCAGAGAAGAAGTTGCCCGTAGGCGACACGTATCGTACCTATGTGAGTGCGCTGATGGACAAGTGACGGTTCTCCAATATTATCGTGGGGTTTTCCCTTATTATTTTCCGGCAGGTGGCACGGCTTATAGATTTGCCGGATGAAGTATTTTATATCTGTTACACTACTTATTTTTATACCTGTATATGTGTGGGCCCAGTCGCCTATGCCCGAGCCGACTGGTCGAACACAGAAAGTGCTGACGATTCAGAATGAGAAAACGGGACATGTTGATACTATTAAGATGGGGGACTTCATCAGACTCTGGTTCTGGTCCGACAAGCGGATTAAGATGGAGCAACCCCTTACCCGTACAGATTTTAATAAAAATACCTACTATATAGAATCCAACCTCCTTGGGGTGACGGATACCACGCTTATTTTTTTAAAACGCTCTCCTTTTTTACCCATTCCCGCCATTCCATTGCCCATCCCCCTTCCTATTCGTTTACCTAACAAAATACCGATGCATGAATTCGATACCATCAAGCTCCGCGATATCAGGGGTATCCGGCTGGTGAACCCGGCCCTGGAAGGAGCAGCGGTCGGTGTAACCATGGTTCCGGCTACGTTTATAATGCCGGAATACTTTACCACATGGCCGGGCATAATGTTTATGCAGCCTTCCATGCAGATTGTATCTACCTATGTCGGTGATGTCTTCTTCCCCCTCCACAAAGTAAACAGGGAGAACAGGCACCGGTTCACCCTCGGCACCAGCGAGATCCCCATAGATACGGTATATTATATTCAGAAGCGCAGAATGAACGGGGAAAATGACTACGAATGGGAAGTAGAAAGACTGGAACGGTACGAAAAGATGTATAAGCACGTCAAAAAAGAAATGAACGACAAGCTGCTGGACAGCTACCAGGGTAATACTATTTTCAGTATACCCCTGGGCGTTACCCTCATTCCTGACATGTTTAAGAGCGGGGAAGACCTCAAGAGCCATATCAGCATTACGGAGCGGAAGTTTTACTTCGGCTTTGCCTCAGAGAACTGGATTACCGACCGGCATCGTATTGGTACCGAAATGGTCCTGAACCGGACGCAGCGGTTTATGTCTATCACGGGGTCAATCAATGCAAGTATGGGTATGATCCTCTCGAATTTTACCTACCTGAAATGGGGCCTGAAAGGCTGGTACAGCGAGGGCTATAAGCAGCGGCAATGGGCGGCCATCCACCAGCTGGATGATGAAATTGCTGCCGCTGAGGCGATTGACGATATAGAAACGGGGGTGCTGACTGCCAAACGTAACTATTTCCGGACCATGCTGGCCGCAGAGCCCAAACCTTACCTGTTATTTGGGGTAGGAGCGATCAATACCACCCTGATCCGGATCAAAGGCAGTGAAGCCAGTGGCATTGGGAGTACTGACTACTCCCAGAAGAAATTTGCGGTAGAAGGCGGCTTTGGAATGTTCACCCGTATGGGCAAGCGGCTCACCTACGATTTCTCTGCCAAATACATATGGAGCCCAAGGTACAGCCCCGCCATCGGGGGACTGGAACGCTACAGCGGGTTTAGGTTACAGCTGAATATAGGATATATGTCCGGCATGTCGTTTATGCGGACCCGAAAGATGCTGAAACAGATCAATACGAATAGAGAACCAAAAGAAAGGAAGCCATAAAGTAGGATATTTGATAAATTTTTATAATTTACAGTTCCATATTTTTACTATCCTATGAGTATTGAAAAAATCGTATTTGACAAGGTGTACGAAGGCCCTGTTGATGCAGACATTGACTGGGTGGCCGGTGGCAATTTTGACGGCTATATCTACAAAACCACTTTACGCTTCACGGAAGAAAAGAACAAAGTAGTGCTCACTACCAAGATTATTGACCAGTCCAGGTATGATGGAAAGGAATTTGACAAAGATGCCATAGGTACGTTTTCGGTATCCGACAAGCGGGCTATTGTCTGCGAGTTCCCGGGGTTCGATATGCGGGGGCGGTTCCTTGGGGAGAATGGGGAATTTATTGCCTTTTCCATCTGGCACAATAAGAACAGGGACGGATCTTATTCCAGGGTGTATAAGCTTGAGAACGCCTAATGGTACAGGTTGCATTACAATCACCACTGTCCTGAAGACAGTGGTGATTATAATATAAACTGAGTAATTACACAGTCGAAACCTTACCTGAAAATTAATAAAAAGTACTAATTTTGCGGCGCCCTAATAGCCGGGGTACCATACACTTATGTCCAAAGACCATATTACCATTTTGCTGGTAGATGATGACATTGAAGACCAGGCACTACTCACTGAAGCCATTCATAAAATAGCACCAGCTGTTTGTATTAAATTATTCAATAACGGGTCAGAGGTTTTACAATACCTGTCTGACAAGGAAGAGGATACGCCATACCTGATCATATTGGATTACAACATGCCGGGCATCAATGGCTTGCAGGTGCTGGAGCGTATGCGGGAATTTCACCGGCTCGTCAGTGTACCAAAAATAGTTTGGAGTACCTCCAATTCTCACCACTTCAAAACGCAATGTTTAAACGCCGGGGCGCTCAAATACATTGTGAAGCCACAGAATTTGCATGACCTGAACCAGATAGCTGCAGACATTATTGATGCATTAACGGCCTGAGCCCGGTTAGATGCCGAACTCAAGCCGCTAAGTCTGTCTAAGCTTCGGATGCACGTCAATCGCAACATCCTGCTCTCTTTGATTATTTTCCAGCCTGTTTCAGCAACTCGTTGTTGAGGTTCACATACTCCTGGATATTATCTTTCTTCGCCAGCTCCAGGCTCTCTTTTGATGAGGCAATCGCGCCTGCTTTATCGCCCGCTTTCAGCTGTACCTTCGCTTTCCAGTATTTAATATAGAATACATTCGGCTGTTGCTTATCCATTTCATTGATCCATTCCAGCGCTTTTTTGGAATCAATATTGTTGTCGTAATAATATTGTGCTGCCTGCATGTAAGGCTTTTTCTCAGTCGCCATTGCAGAATCAATACTTGCCATGATTTCAGCTTTCTGATCTACTGTGAGGTGCAGCTTTACCTGTGTATGATCCCATGAAATGCTCAGTACAGCGGCTGTAGGAGTCACGTTGTCAAAAGCCATCGTATAGGTCTCTACGGCATATGGCAGGGTAGAAGGTTTTACATCAAAGCGTAAAAGATCATCTTCTTTGCTGTAGGAGTAAGATCCCCATTGGTTTGCTTTTTTGCTGATGATAATGGTCCATTTATCCTTTTCAGGAATGGCGAACAGCCCATAGGTACCTGCTTCAATTTTGTGCCCTTCGATGGTGACTGCATCTTCCAGGGTAATAGCAGGAATACCGTTGGCGCCCAGTCTCCATACGGAACCGTAAGGTACCAAACCACCGAAGATCTTACGACCATTCATGTTCGGACGGTTGTACTTTAACTGTACGTCGTGAATACCTACTTTTTGTGTGATGCTGGTGCCGCTGCTTGCAGCCGGTACTTTCAAGGTTTGTGCGTATATCCCGGTCGATAGAGAAAGGGATATAAGGGTGGTAATTATAGTTTTCATGGGGCAAATGTAGGGTATCTTATCAATTATCCAGCAGGTGAATGGCATCTGCAATCCGGCATGCCGCCATAGAGTTATTGACATGCAGTTTTTGCAGAATATTTTGCCGGTGCCTGTTTACCGTATACACACTGATGGAAAACCGTGCAGCAATCTCTTTACTGCTACTACCGGCCTTGATCATACGTAGCACCTCTTTTTCACGGTCCGAAAGAATGTCACTCACCTGTTGCCTGTCGGGCAGGGAGAGCCTGCCTGTCCTGGAATTCACAATCCGCCCGAAATAAGCATTGCCCTCTACCTGCTGTGGTGGAAAATTATATAGGCACAGCGCCATCCACACACTGCCATTATCTGCATTCTTAATATAGAACATGCGGTGCTGCACAGGCACATATTCCTCCTGTGCATTCCGCATATGCAGCATACTGTTTACATAGTAATCGTATCGTTCATGAATTGGCAGGTCTTTCAGCAGGTGAAAGAATTGTAGTTCCATGGCATGCTTCGATTGCAGGTCATCCGGCCGTATCCTGCTGAATAATCCTTCTTCCCAGATGGAATCAATTTCCGTTTCCATTTGCAACCCCAATGCTGCACCCACGCCTCCGGAATAAATATAACTCCTGTTGGCCCTCAGGTCGCTCAATACAGCAACGGCATTTTCGATACCCGCATACACCTTCGCGATCAGCTGGCACTGCGCCAGCGGAGAGTCCTGCTGCGAAAAGGATTGCATCAACAGCGTATCATTCAGTATATTTTGGTTATTATTAACCATTGCACCTTGCATAACCAGCATTTACATTTGCAAAAGTAATAATTCAGCAAGTATGAAAAAGATTCTCTGGACCGTAGTTTCACTCATCGGCATGCACACAGTATCAGCCCAGACGCTTGAAAAAATGCAGTGGTTCAACGAACCCGCCAAATGGGATATCAAAGATAAGGCATTGACCCTGTTCGTCACGCCACAAACCGATTACTGGCGTATTTCCCATTATGGCTTTACCGTAGACGATGCCCCCTTTTACTACGCCAATTACGGCGGAGAATTTGAAGTAAAGGTAAAACTCACCGGCAGTTACAAAGCCCGTTTCGACCAGATGGGACTCATGATCAGAACAGACCAGGAGAACTATATCAAGACCGGGGTGGAGTATGTAGATGGTAAATTCAATGTGAGCACGGTAGTAACCCACAAGACCAGCGATTGGAGCGTGACCACACTGGATAAGGTGCCGCCGTTTATCTGGATCAAAGCCGTGAGAAGACTGGATGCGGTGGAGATCTTTTACTCCTTTGACGATGTGAATTATGTGATGACCCGCAATTGCCCTTTGCAGGACAATCACCCCGTAATGGTGGGTGTGATGGCAGCTTCGCCCGATGGACAGGGCTTTGAAGCTAAGTTCGAAAACTTTACCGTAAAGCATTTACCTGACCAGCGCCGTTTGCAGTGGTTAAATAAAAATTAAAACATTGTTGCATTTTCTGAAGATGTTCTTATATCTTTGCCAGGTGTCTGACAAGAGAAATATCGTCTTCAGAAAATGCCTTGCCTGGTGCCTGCTAGCCTTACTGGCGGTGGTACACAGTGTAAAGATGCTCCACTACCATGCTGTACCGCTGGGGGAGCATCGGCATTTGCAGATCATTTCCTTTCAGCAGCCGGGCCATCATTGCGCCATTTGCGACTTTCACCTCACCCGCGATGTGGAGGTGCCGGTACTGCCCACTTATTTCCCTCCTTTACGGCCTGTAGTACAGCAATATGCTTACAATATACAGGGCTATAATTATCTCACTTATTTTCATTATCAACTTCGTGGCCCGCCTGCAATAGCATAACTATTGTTTTTTTTATGACGTGAACACCCGTTCACGCAGGGCTTATTTTTTCAAATTATTACAATGAAGTTGAACCTACCCGGCATATTATTGCCGTTATTTTGCGTGCTCCAAACCCACGCACAAACACCATTACATGAAGTGACCGTCACAGCATCCGCCATGCCGGTAGAACTACGAAAGATCTCATCCAGCGTTTCCATCATCAAGAGCAGTGATGCTGAGATGAAGCAGGTACAAACTATTGATGAGGCATTGCGATACATTCCGGGAGTGGCCGTAGATCGCAACCGGGGGTTAACGACTACAGGTACTCATACGGCTGTTACACTGAGGGGCACGGGCTCCGCAGGGCGTACGCTGATCCTGAAAGATGGCATTCCATTAAATGATACTTACACCGGTGGTGTTTCCTTATGGAACAGCATCGCTTCCAATAGCATTTCGAGAATTGAAGTAGTACGTGGTCCGGGGTCTTCTATTTATGGTTCCAGCTCTATGGGTGGCACCATCAATTTGGTGACTGAAAATCCCCGGAAGCAAACCACATTTGGTGCCGATGTACGCTATGGGTCTATGAATACTGTAATAGCCAACGTGAAAGCAGGTAAGCTCTTTAATAATGGCTTTGGTATCATCGCTTTTGCAGAGTATAAAAAAACAGATGGTTACCAGTACATGGCAGATAGCCTTTGGAAAAGCTATTACCAGAAACCCACCATGGAACTATTAAATGCCAATGTAAAAGTATCCTATCAGCTGGGTGAACGATCTAAACTGGAAGGTATCGCAGACCTGCATACAGAAAACCCGGCCTCCGGCACTTCCATATTATACAAAGAGAAAAACAATGTGGCCAACTTCCTGCTGCGGTATACAGGCAAAAATAATTGGTTTGACTATAGTGCATCTGCTTATTATAATCATGAAAAAATGAATACGGATGCCCTGAACTACAATGCTGAAAAAGGCACTTTTAGCACCGACTATTATACGACCCATGTACCTATTGATGTATCAGGGTTTATTGGAAAGGTCAGCCGTAAAATCGGGGTGAATGACCTGACCATTGGCGGCGACGTAAGATTAAATAAACTGTCTTCAGAAAAATACTACTACGGCAAGGGGAATCAAAATTATTCAGGTAATCAGAATTTCTATTCCCTGTTTATTAATGATGATGTATCTATTGGCAATTCCCTGAACTTCAACCTGGGCCTGCGCTGGGATAACTGGCACAATAACAATGGTAAGTTCTTCGATAACCAAAGTGGTACACCGGTTTCCATTCATTATACGAATGCATCTTCGTCAGTGCTGTCTCCGAAAGCAGGCGTAGTATATCGCATCAGCGACCAGTTCAGGCTCCGGTCTGTATATGCCATGGGTTTCAAAGCCCCCAGTATGTATTACATGTACAATTCCTCCCTGCTGGGTACTACTTTCCGCTTAGGCAATCCCGACCTGAAACCGGAAAGAATGGTGTATTCCATAGAAGCCGGTGGCGATTATACCTTAGGCCAGGTGCTGGAAGTGTCTGCTACTGCTTATACTTCCCGCTACAAAGACTTCCTGGATGCTGTACTGATAGATGCTTCGCAAGTACCGGCTTATTTTGATCCGGGCAACTGGGCAGTGCGTCAATACATCAACATCGGCGCCGTCAGACTCTCCGGCGTAGAGGCTGCTGTACGTTACAAAATAGCGCCGTGTCTCACTACCATCCTGAGTTATTTCTACAATGACTCCAAAATACTGAAATACGAATCCAATACTGCCTACGAAGGGAATGAAATGGATGGCAACCCGCATCACCGTATAGATGGCGGTATTGCTTTTTCAAAAGCCAAACTCTTTGATGCAAGTGTATGGGTAAGATATGCCGATAAGAGCTATGGCGATCTGGAAAATACCAAGGCGCGAGAGTTGGCAGCCAACACTGTATTCGATGTAAGAGTTGCAAAGCAAATTGCAAAATTCAATGTGTATGCGAATGTATTGAACCTGTTTGATAAGCTGTACTATGGCTACTATGGCTCTGCTACCAGTTATTATTATGCACCCCGCCGTTCATTTAATGTAGGCGTATCTTATAATTTATGAAGAAATTAGTAATATTATTATGGGCGGTGTTGTTGGCTACAACAGTGACTGCACAGGTAAAAGTAAGCCTGGTCCTGTCTGACAATTTTAGCCAGACAGGGGCCCAGGTAAAGGAGTTGCTGGCAGATGACTGCAACATGCATGTATTCTCCACAGCCTCTTATGACAGTGCACAGGCGGCATGGCTGGGGCAGTCTGACCTTATATTTGTATATATTCATGCTTCTTCAGTATTCGAACAGGTACGCCCGCAAATATTGCAGGCAATTTCTCCGGCCTGATACGATGCGGCCATTCCGT
>NZ_JBCNKH010000045.1:0-54154 GCF_039596135.1 Chitinophaga sp. | reverse complement strand
GATGGGTTGCGGAAGCAGGGAAGGAGGGTTGTTTTTCTGGCTGACGCCAGTGAGGAGAGACGGAATTGATGGCAATGAATGTTTGGTGATGGGTTGCGGCGGCAGGGAAGGAGGGTTGTTTTTCTGGCTGATTTTTAATACAAGAATATTTGATTGCTTTTGCCTGCAGGCAAAAGCAATTTTTTTGTAATTTCCCCCTGTAATTTAGAATTATGGGCTTGCTTGAAGTTAGAAATTTACGTAAAGATTATGCCTCGCATACAGCTGTAGATGATATTAGTTTTGTTATCCCTGAAGGTAGCATCTTTGGGCTGCTTGGCCCCAATGGCGCAGGAAAAACCACCCTGCTCCGCATGATCACCGGCATCTTTTATCCCGATCAGGGAGAAATACTTTTCAAAGGCAAACCTTTTCACCAGGAAAATGACATTCATTCCATCGGCTACATGCCGGAGGAAAGAGGGCTGTACAAAAAAATGAAAGTAGGGGAACAAGCACTCTACCTCGCACAGCTCAAAGGCATGACGGAAAAAGAAGCCAAAGAAAAAATCAAATATTGGTTCGATAAGTTTGATATCAACGCATGGTATAATAAAAAAGTGGAAGAGTTGAGTAAAGGCATGCAACAAAAAGTGCAGTTTATTTCCACCATTATCCATGAGCCATCACTGTTAATACTGGATGAACCCTTCTCAGGGCTGGATCCGATCAACTCCAACCTGATCAAACAGGAAATATTTGACCTTGCCTTGAATGGTACCACCATCATCTTCTCCACCCATCGTATGGAACAGGTAGAAGAGATCTGCGACCGTATCATTCTCGTGAATAAAGGGAAAAAAATTCTGGATGGAGAAGTGAAACAGATCAGGCATGATTTCAAACAACACCTGTTCCGGATAGGCTTGGGCAGAGTACCTAACTTTGCAGAGGTAATGACTTATCATTTCACAATTGTTTCACAGGAAGAGAGCGGTTATATCGTGAAACTCACTGAGGGCAGTACGACAAATGATATTCTGGCGCACTTTATCAGGCAGGAAATCCCTATTATATCCTTCCAGGAAATACTACCTTCTATCAATGAAGTGTTTATACAACAGGTACAGCAAATAGAAGAACCAATTAATTAATCCTATGAATAAAATCTGGCTCATCATCAAAAGAGAGTTCACTTTCCGCGTGCGCAAGCGGTCATTTCTCGTTGTCACCCTGCTGGTGCCCCTGTTCTTTGCTGCGATGATTGTAGTGCCGGTGCTGATAGCGACCAGTTCTGCCGATGAACAGCGCATTGCGGTGATAGATGATAGTCATTTGTTTCTGAACAAGCTGCCTGATGAGAAGGGGATTTATTTTAAGTTCCTGACGGAGACGGCTATTGATACGTTTAGCAAACATTATGAGGAGTATGGTTATTCTGGTGTGTTGTATATTCCTGCAATTGATATTGAAAGACCTTTGGGCATCACATATTACAGCAGTGGCCAGCCGGGTTTGGGTATAGAGAGCCACCTGAACAGGTACCTGAATACACGGATTGAAGAGGTGCGGATGGAGAAGGCAAATATTGATATTGCACAGATCAAAGGATTTAAATCTAATATTAGTATTGACTTCAGGTCAGGGAAGGAGGAGAAGAAAGGGAGTTCGGTGATTGCTTATGCAGTGGGGTATTCCAGCGGATTCATTATTTATATTATCCTGATGTTTTTTGGGATGTCAGTGATGAGAGGCGTGATGGAAGAGAAGGTAAACCGTATTGCAGAGGTGATGGTGTCTAGTGTAAAACCTTTTCAACTGATGATGGGAAAGATTGTAGGGATTGCGGGTGTAGGATTGTTACAGTTTTCTATATGGGTGGTGTTGATTTGTGTGCTACAATTATTTATACCTACGGCGGTGATGAATAGTGCGGCGCAGAATAATGCGAATAATAATGCTGCGATGATGGAAGCGGCGTCACAGTTAAGGTATGTAATGGATAGTATTAACTGGGGGCTGATCATTACCTGTTTTATATTTTATTTCCTGGGCGGGTATTTGTTTTATGCGGCGTTGTTTGCAGCGGTGGGGAGTTTGGTCAATGAAGATCCTACGGATGTGCAGGGGTTGACTTTCCCGATTACATTGCCGATAATTATTGGTATTATGGTGATGATTGCGGCAGTGCAGCATCCGAATAGTCAGTTGGCGTTTTGGGGGAGTATTATCCCGTTTACATCGCCGATGGTGATGATGGCGAGGATACCTTATGGGGTGCCGGGTACGGTGCCGTATTGGCAATTGGGGTTGTCGATGGTGTTGTTGATAGTGGGGTTTTTAGGGACGACGTGGATGGCAGGGAAGATTTATAGAACGGGGATATTGATGTATGGGAAGAAGATAACGTGGAAAGAGGCGATTAGGTGGATCAGATAGTATTATTTTTATACAAACAAAAGCTCCTTTGTCTTTGGCAAAGGAGCTTTTGTTTTTGATTGGGCCTGCGGCCTGAATATTTTTATGAGTTTAGCCAGAGTTCCCTTTTCGTGGCCTGGAATTCATCCCAGATTTCTGCGACTACATCTGCTGCAGGTATGATCTTATCAATGATGGCACTTACCTGTCCTACTTCCAGTTCTCCTTCTTTCATATCGCCTTCGAACATGCCTTTTTTCGCACGGCCTCTGCCCAGGAGGATTTTCAGCGATTCATTGTCAGCACCACTTTCTTCAGCAGCTTTTACGTGCTGGAAGAAGTCGTTTTTCAGTAATCTTACTGGGGTGAGTTTTTTCATGGAGAGGAGGGTATCACCTTCTTTCGCATTGAGTATGGCTTGTTTGAAGTGATCATGTGAAGAAGCCTCAGGGGTAGCAATGAATCGGCTACCTACCTGTACGCCACTGGCACCGAGTGCGAAAGCTGCTGCCATGGCTCGGCCTGTGGCGATACCGCCGGCAGCGATGACGGGTATTTTTACTGACTGGCATACGCTGGGGATCAATACCATGGTGGTAGTTTCTTCTCTGCCATTATGCCCACCGGCTTCAAAACCTTCTGCTACGATGGCGTCAACACCGGCTGCTTCGCTCTTGAGGGCGAAGGTGGTGCTGGCGACTACGTGTACCACTTTGATACCTTCTGCTTTCAGGATGGAGGTCCATGTTTTTGGATTGCCGGCTGAGGTGAAGACGATGGGAACTTTGTTTTCTATAATGATTTTTACATGTTCTTCAATATTCGGGTATAGAAGGGGGAGATTCACTCCGAAAGGTTTATTGGTTGCTTTTTTGCACTTTTCGATGTGTTCTTTGAGTACGTCGGGATACATACTACCGGCACCGAGAAGGCCAAGGCCGCCGGCATTGCTTACGGCACTGGCCAGGCGCCAGCCACTCGCCCAGACCATACCAGCTTGAATGATTGGGTAATCTATATGAAAGAGTTGAGATATACGGTTCATGACCGTAAATGTAAGGAGCTTATCTTAAACGGAAAGTGATGACAATCAGCCGAGGTCAATTTCTGTATTATCGGTGATGTTCAGGTTTTGACTGAGGCGATGGATTGGTATCGGTTAAGGATGACAATTAACCGAGGTCAATTTCTGTATTATCGCTGGTGTTCAGACTTTGACTGAGGCGCTGGATTGGTATCGGTTAAGGATGGCTTCAACCGAGGTCAATTTCTGTATTATCGCCAATGTTCAGGCTTTGACTGAGACCACGGATGTTAGCATCGCTACCAATCAGGGAAGATTTGAGCACCACTTCGTACAGGTTGCTGTAAGAGCCGATGATAGAATCCTTAACGATAGAGTAATTGATCACAGTATTGTCACCGATAGCGACATTAGGACCGATGATTGAATTTTTAATATTACACCCTTCGCCAATACTTACAGGAGGAATGATAATAGCATTCTCATAAGGAAGGATGGGACTGGCGGGTGCTTTATATTTACTGAGCAGGATAGCATTTGTTTCCAACAGGGTCTCTTTGCGGCCGCAGTCGAACCAATTACTCACTTTGAAGGGGGTAAACTGTACCCCATGTTCGATCATGCACTGCAGGGCATCGGTGAGCTGAAACTCATCATGTGACCTTCTATGTTCTATCATATTTCGTTCCAGGCAGTCGAAGAGCTGATCGGTTTCCTTGATTTTATAGATGCCTACCAGGGCCAGGTTCGACTTTGGGATCTGTGGTTTTTCCACCACCCGTGCGATGTCGCCGGCTTCATTGAGTTCGGCAACCCCGAAGCTGCGGGGATCATCCACTTTTTTCAGGCCCAGTTGCGAGACAGGGGAAGCGATGAGTTCTTTGATATTGCCTTCGCAGATGGTATCGCCGAGAACGATGAGGATTTCATCGTCACCTACTACTTTCCTGGTGAGCAGGATGGCGTGACCGGTACCTTCCCGTACATTTTGCTGTACGAAGTGGCAGGTGAGGTGAGGATATTTCTTTTGAACATAGTGCTGGATCTTTTCTCCCAGGTAACCGATTACGAAGACGAATTCAGTGATGCCTGCTTCTTCCAGCTGATCAATAATAATACTGAGAATTGTTTTGCCCGCGAGCGGGATCAACGCTTTAGGCTGAGTATATGTATGTGGACGTAGCTTGGTGCCCGCACCGGCTACAGGTATAATGGCCTTCATGTACCGCAGCGATTAGATGTTTTTAGTCTACTAAGGGCGTGAAGGTAGAACAAAATTTATAAATAGAATAGTGGAAATGCCCCTACACAGGGAGGAATGCATGGTATGTAATAGCTTGGTAGTGGAATTGACTGCCTTTATGTGGTTTTATAGAAAAAAAATCTAGTATTTGTTAAAATTGAACTATTGACTATCCATAAATTCGATTAACTTTGTCGCAAATTTTCAAAGTAAATGCAAAGAGATCAGCAAATATTTAATATCATCGGCCAGGAGCTGGAGCGTCAGCGTCATGGTATAGAATTGATTGCATCGGAGAACTTTACCAGCTTGCAGGTAATGCAGGCAATGGGTACAGTACTGACTAACAAATATGCAGAAGGTTATCCCGGACGTAGATATTATGGTGGCTGTGAAATTGTAGACCTGAGTGAACAGCTGGCTATTGACAGGGCTAAACAGATCTTTGGAGTTGAGTATGCAAACGTACAGCCTCACTCCGGTGCGCAGGCAAATGCTGCCGTATTGCTGGCTATCCTGAAACCAGGTGATAAGATCCTGGGGCTGGATTTGAGTATGGGTGGTCACCTGACGCATGGTTCACCGGTAAACTTCTCCGGTAAACTGTATCAGCCATTCTCTTATGGTGTGAACAAGGAGACTGGTCTGATTGAGTATGACAAAATGGAAGAGATTGCGCTGAAAGAAAAACCACAGGTGATTATTTGTGGGGCTTCTGCTTATAGCCGTGACTGGGATTACAAACGTATCCGTGAGATCGCTGACCAGGTAGGTGCTTTTGTAATGGCGGATATTGCTCACCCTGCTGGTTTGATTGCGAAAGGGTTGTTGAACTCTCCGTTTGAACATTGTCATTTTGTAACGACTACTACACACAAGACGCTGCGTGGGCCTCGTGGTGGTATGATTATGCTGGGTAAGGATTTCGAAAATCCGTTTGGGCTGAAGACACCGAAGGGTGAGATTCGTATGATGAGTAGTCTGATTGATACAGCGGTGTTCCCTGGTATTCAGGGTGGTCCGTTGGAGCATGTGATTGCAGCGAAGGCGGTTTCTTTCTTTGAGATTCTGTCTGACGATTATACTGTGTATGCACAGCAGATTGTTAAGAATGCACAGGCGATGTCTAAGGCATTGGTGGAGAAGGGGTACCAGATTGTATCTGGGGGTACTGATAATCACCTGATGCTGATTGATCTGCGGAATAAGAATATTTCTGGTAAGAAGGCGGAGCAGGTGTTGGTGAAGGCGGATATTACTGTGAATAAGAATATGGTGCCGTTTGATGATAAGTCGGCGTTTGTGACTTCTGGTATTCGTGTGGGGGTTCCGGCGATTACGTCTCGTGGTCTTAAGGAGGAGCATATGGGGCAGGTGATTTCATGGATTGATGAGTTGCTGATGGATGCGGATAATGAGGCGAAGATTGCGCAGGTGAGAGGTGCGGTGAATGAGTTTATGAAGGGGTTCCCGTTGTATCCTGAGTTGTAAGGAGATGTGAATTAAAATGTTTATAGTGAAAAAGCCTCCCAACCGGGAGGCTTTTTTTATGAGATTGAAGTTTGAGATTGGCCTGCGGCAGCAAGGAAGTGGCGTTTTTGTTCGGCTGGCGCCGATGGGGAGGGGTACTTGCAGCGAAGGCTGAGTTTTTTGAATGGGCCTGCGGCAGGGTATTCGAGTTTTTTGTTTTGTCGAATTGGCCTGCGGCAGCGTTTTATTCTTTCATTGATTTGGCGAAATTTCGGATATCTTCATTTCTGATTTTTCGAAATCCTACTATCGACTTTCCCATTTTAGGAATCAATGAATACCCCCAGGCCTGGAACATTTCATCACTTATATCTGTATGGCACAAAGGCATTCCATTTATCGGGTCAATCACTACAGGGACATGCACTTCCATGCTTGGCGTGTTTTTATCAAAAGTAGAGAACACACCAGCTGGTACATAAGCCATGACGGTACCCGCAAAACCATCTTTTCTGAATAGCCCTTCCAGGTCTTCGTAATCCACATACTTAATGGGATAAGGATAATCTGTACCAGCTTTACCTTTTTCAAAATCATCATCCAGCCAGTTATTACATAATATCAACGTCCTGTCTTTCAGGAAGATTGCGTTATGCTTGCTGGTAGACTGCATCATGGCTTTGGCTGTTTTATCATCTACATGTTCTGAAAACACATAGGTTGATAACCGGATGCCTACTGCCAGGTCCAGGAAATCCGGGAACCGTTCTGACATATTCTGAATATAAAACGGCCGGGTTACATCATTCTCAATGAAGTACATGTTGATGACGGGAACACTGAGATCTTTCGAATCGCTTTTCCACACCAGGTCAGATGTAAATGTTTGTGCAGATTTGGCATAATGGCTTTTACTAGGTTTCACATGTAGTGATTGACAATCCATTACGATGTAGCTTCTGTCATTCTTTTTTCGCAGCTTTTCAACTTCTTTTTCTGTTCTCTGTTCAATTGTAGCTGTGACTCCGTCCACGTTCCAGAATTGTCTGACAACTTCAGGGAA
The DNA here is from genome assembly GCF_039596135.1 of Chitinophaga sp. Taxonomy (GTDB): domain Bacteria; phylum Bacteroidota; class Bacteroidia; order Chitinophagales; family Chitinophagaceae; genus Chitinophaga. The sequence continues at coordinate 46,957 of NZ_JBCNKH010000045.1, read as the reverse complement.
GTCCAGGTTTAACTGTTTGATTGCTTGCTTATACTCTTCTGCTTTTGCTTGGCTTTGACGACGTAGTTGTTTTAGAATACTCTTATCAGGGACTTCTTTTACTACGATAATTTTCGTCCTTTTTTTCAATTTCTCCAGGTCTTTTGATTTTACGAACTGGGCGGAGGCCACAAAGGCAGTTAACAAGAGGCTTAAACTAAGCAAGGCGGATATGGTACCTTTCATAGGGATAAGATTTAATTTAAACCACAGGAGCAAATATAATTTATTAAAAATTCTTAATGTGTAGAAAAGTCGCTACAAATAATTTTTTAACATTTTAGGCGGGGAGCCTGCGGCAGCAAGGAAGAAAGCATTTTTGTTTGCCTGACGGCGATGGGGGAGGTTCCTGCAAGGGAGGATGCATGGTGGTATTGGTTTGACAGGAGGGCTTGTGGGGAGGACCTGTAGTTATGTAGAAATATTTTAATTGAAATTTGGAATTATCATTTCCTTATCTAATTTTGTAGTGTACTAGTTAAGTAGTACACTAAATCACTTACTATGATAACTATCCAAAATCTTCATTTCCACTACAAAAAGGGTAGGCCATTGTTTGAGGGACTGAATTTAGAGCTGGAAGCCGGCCATGTATACGGCCTTCTAGGCAAAAACGGGGCAGGAAAATCCAGTCTGCTGATGCATATAGCCGGACTACTCTTTCCAAAAAGTGGGGTTTGTACAGTAATGGGCTACGAATCCCGCCTCCGTCAGCCAGCATTCCTCAATAACCTCTTCCTGGTACCCGAAGAGTTTTACCTACCGCAGGTTACCATCAATCGTTATGTAAACACCTACGCACCATTTTATCCCAACTTCGATGAAAAAGCTTTTCAGCAGTACCTGGATGAGTTCAAAGTACCGCGCGACCAAAAGCTCACCGAAATGAGCTATGGACAAAAGAAAAAGGTAATCATCAGCTTTGGTCTGGCTACCAACACGAAATGCCTGATCATGGACGAACCGACGAATGGCCTGGATATACCGTCCAAAAGCCAGTTCCGCAAAGTGATTGCTGCTGCAGTGAATGAAGAGAAATGTATTGTGATATCCACACACCAGGTAAGGGACCTGGATAACCTGATCGATAGTATTGTCATCATCGACAATCACAAGATCATTTTCAGACAAGATGTGGAAACCGTCACCGAACGACTGAGTTTCAGAAGCGTGAAGCAGCTCGGGGAGGCAGAGAATGTATTGTTCGCAGAAAGCTCTGTATTAGGTCATTCCATCATTACTGAAAATGCGGGTGGCACACCAGGAAGACTGGATATGGAATTGCTCTTTAATGCCGTGCTGGAGCCCTCCGGACGGATTAACCAACTCTTTTAATTTCCCTTATGCAAACAAATAATGTATTTCACGCACCGAGGTTTGGTGCGTATTTTAAAAAGCATATTGTTGATAATCTTCGATTGTACCTGATGTCGCTGGTTGTGTTGGTAGGTGTGCTTGTCGCATTAGGTCTGATTGGTATTTTCACAAATGACGGTGAGAACATAAAGGTTTCCTTTCTTCTCCCTTTCTACGCCATCCTGCTGTTTGGAGCTGGATTGATCTTTACTGGTTTTTCATTTATCCAGTTAGGCGACAAATCAAAAGGTATAGATTATTTGCTGCTGCCTGCTTCACACTTTGAAAAATTTCTTACTACACTGTTGATTACCACGGTAGGTTTTTTACTGGTATATCATATTGCATTTGGTACAGCAACTTTTATTGGGGCCGGTTTATTGTCATTATCAAGAGACGTTCACTTTATTGATAATAACCTGCCTGAGGGTGATGAGATAAAACTACTTTACCACTGGTGGTTTATGTGCCAGGCAATTATTCTGTTGGGATCTGCTTACTTTCCTAAGTACAGTATTATAAAAACATTGTTCGCTGTATTCATTATTATTTTACTTATCGGATTGGTAAATGCGGCGTTTATGAACATTTTGTTCTACGGCCATTTAACGCATTGGGCAGCGACGGCGCCGTTCTTTGGGGTGGCGATTGCTGATCATACCAAGGCGGATGAATATCATTCCATTTTCCTGGAGTCCCCGTTATGGATGCGACATACACTGTACTTCATCTGGCGGTTTGTATTACCCCCGTCCTTGTGGATATTGGCTTATTTCAGGTTAAAAGATAAGGAGATCTAAATTTTCAACTCATGGAATTTAAAGAATCACAGGCTATATATCTGCAGATTGCGGATTATGTATGCGAACAGATCCTGTTGGAAAAGTGGAAAGCAGAAGACAGGCTACCATCCGTGAGGGAACTGGCAGTGCAAACGGAGGTCAATCCGAATACGGTGATGCGTACCTGTGAATATTTGCAGCAATATGACATCATCTATAATAAAAGAGGGATTGGCTATTTCGTAGCGTCGGATGCGATGAAACGGATTAAACAGCTGAAGAAGGAACGGTTCATGGAGAATGAGCTGCCCCAGTTCTTTCGGAATATCTACTTGTTGGATATAGAGCTGGATGAGCTGAAGACGCATTATGAGAAATATAAGCGTTCACATTTCAGGTAATTAAATTTTACAAAAATGAAGACCAGTATAAAATTGTTACTCGTTTTCGTTGGCATCGTAGGGTTATTGATGCTGGCGTCAGATGTGGTATTATGGGCGTATTTTAAGAAGGGGATAAATGGAGATGGACAGAAATTACGTTTTGGGCGTTGGGAAGATAAAGTTGTGGCGTTGCGCCCGTTTAAGGCAATTGTGTTAAAAACAGATTACGATGCTCCTTTAAGAGTATATGCTTCCGACAAGTATAGTTTGAACTATCCGGGTTTTGATAGCAGTAAGGTGCGGTATTCACAGGAAGGAGATACCTTATATGTATCAACGGGTGAGGGTGAAGTAGTTAAAGTGAATTGCCCGCCAGTACAGTTTATCAGGGTGGTAAATGGCAATTCTCATCTCATGCTTTTTCATTTCTCCCAGCCTTCACTTTTACTGGAAGCATCGGATGATTGTGAGGTTGTACTAACACAATTGAATATCAAACAGCTCTATTTTAAGGGGGGAAAGTTTAACAAGATATCCGCTTTCGATGTGGGAAATATAGATTCAATGAATATCCAGTTGGGCTGGTATGGGAGTGTGGATTTAAATGATATGACTGTGGGTAGTTTGACGATCAAGGCTGATAGCCTGAAACAATTGAGCCTGAATGGGGCTGCTGCGGCAGGGTTAAAGCGGTTACAATATCCCTGATATAAGAAAAAACCGGATAAAACGAGCCTGTATCAAATATTGGCTCGTTTTATCCGGTTTATTTAATAGAGACAGGTAGTCTTGTATGCGGTTCTCAGGAAGTTCATTCATTACTGATACAACTTCGCATTATCCGGGTAACCGATAAAGATAGGTATCGTTTTAAGCGATTCCCGGTAGGTGATACCTCATATTTTTAGATCTGCGTAGCGAGATAAGCCATGGCACCAATGCCGGTTTCTATGGCGCGTTCGTCGATATCGAATGTAGGTGTGTGTACACCCGATGTGATACCTCTTGCCACATTTCCCGTGCCTAACCTGAAGAAGCAGGCTGGAATAATCTGGCTATAAAAAGCGAAGTCCTCAGCCCCCATTCTCACTTCTGTATCCTGTACATTTTCCTGTCCGAGGTATTCTTCTGCCTTTGTTCTGGCGCGGCTGGTCACTTCTTCATTGTTATACAGGCAGGGATAACCTACCAGTATATCAATTTCGATCTCTGCACCCATAGCATGGGCTAGTTCAGTCGCCTGTTTTTTGATGATTTCATGGGCTTTAAAGCGCCAGGTTTCATCCATTGCCCTGAATGTACCCATCAGTTTTACTTCGCTGGGAATAACGTTGGTCGTATATCCGCCATTGAATGCACAGATACTGAGTACAGAAGGAGAGAAAGGATTATTGTTCCGGCTGATCACCTGTTGTAAGCTCACTACCAGGTGCGAAGCCACGAGAATGGTATCGGTGGTAAGGTGAGGCTGGGCAGCGTGACCGCCTTTGCCTTTGATGGTGATATAAATTTCATCGGCACTGGCCATGTACTGACCTGCACGGAAGCCTAGTAACCCGGCTTCCATAGAAGGTTGTACGTGCATCCCGATGATGGCATCGGGGCGTGGGTTTTCCAGTGCGCCATCTTTGATCATCAGGCTTGCACCGCCGGGATGTTTTTCTTCACCGGGTTGGAACAGGATCTTGATGGTGCCTTCAAACTCATCTTTCAGCTGCTGCAGGATGCGGGTAGCACCGAGTACGCAGGTGGTATGTACATCATGGCCACAGGCGTGCATAACGCCGGTATTCAATGATTTATAAGGTACATCGTTTGCTTCTGTGATGGGGAGGGCATCGATATCGGCACGGAGTGCGATGGTTTTTTTAGAAGGGTTTTTCCCTTCTATGATAGCAACAATACCAGTACCGGCAATGCCGGCAGTATATTTCACACCGAATGCATCCAGTTGTTGCTGAATGTACTTTGACGTTTCAAATTCCTGGAAGGACAGTTCGGGATGTGCGTGAATATGTCTTCTGATAGCAATGAACTCAGGCGCGTACTGGTGCGCGAGTTCTTTAATACGATTCTTCATTCCCTGCCTCTTTCTCTGGTTGTAGATTAATAGTGGCAGGTACTACGAATACACCGCCGTTAAAACTGGATGATAATTTATCTCTCAGATCGGCAGCTTCGTCCCGGGTTTTGAAATCACCTACGCGGACTTTGAAGTAGGGCGCCTGGTAGTCCAGGTAAGTACGGTAGTCGGGATAGAGTTGCATCACCTTCGCTTTCATTTCGGTCGCTTCATTTCTCTTGTTGGTAGAGATGACCTGTACCCTGAAACCAGGTTGGTTACGGATAGCGAGGGTGTTGATATAGATCTGTTTTTTGATCAGCAGGTCCAGCCGGCTGTCTTTTACCACTTTCACGCCGCCGGTATTGGCTGCGGTGAGGGTATTGTCCTGGGCGGAAGCGAGGGTTCCGATCAGTAATCCGGATAATAATATGATTATGTGTTTCATGTTCAATCTTTTTAGCCGAAGGGGGTATGGTTAATATGCGCCGGTAGTACCGGTAGTAGCCTCTCCTTTAGCCTCTTTCATGAGCGCTACGCCGCTGGAAGTACCCAACCTGGTGGCGCCGGCAGCGATGAGCTCCTGGGCGAAGGCAAATGTACGAACTCCACCTGAAGCTTTTATCTGAATATTTTGTGGCAGATGGGCCCGCATCAGTTTTACGGCTTCGACGGTAGCACCTTTTTCGGCATAACCGGTGGAAGTTTTGACATAGTCAACGCCGTATTTTGCATATATCTCACAGCATTTTATGATTTCTTCTTCCAATAATATGCCACTTTCTATGATCACTTTCAGGACGACTTTTCGCGGTTGGTTGCGGATGACGGCCATGATGTTGTTTATTTCTTTTTCGATATAGTCCCAGTCTTTATTTCGGATGGCGAGGAGGTTGGCGACCATGTCTACTTCGTCGGCTTCGTCAACGATGGCGAGGACGAGTTCGGCGAGTTTGGCTTCGATGGCCGAGTAGCCGAAGGGGAAACCGATTACGGTGGCTACTTTGGTGGTGGTGCTGCTGGTGAAGGTTTTGGCTACCTTAACGAAGGGTGGGGGAACGCATACTGCGGCGAAGTCGTATTCAACGGCTTCCATGCAGAGGTTTTTGATGTCTTCGAGGGTGGTGGTAGGTTTGAGGACCGTGTGGTCGATGTATTTGTTCAGCTGCATAGTGAGTGGTTTTCGGGTGCGAAGGTAGGGAAAATTGTAGGATTGTCAGGAATGAACGGAAATGGTTGAAGTGAGAAAAGGTTTATGCAGAATGAACAAAATTGGATCGCTGAAAGTTAGGCTGGGAGGGGGAAAGAGGGTATTTTTGTGACGTAAATTATTATTCACAATTAAAACAAAAAAGTATGATTGACATTTTTCATCCAGATTACATGCTTAAAAAACTTGATGAAGCTTTAGAAAGAAGCAGGGAAGAATGGGAAAGGTTTACACCCGAGGAAAGGCTTCAGTATTTTAAACGTTTAGGGTGGGCTGGAGAAAATGGTAAAGCCACACCGGAGTTTGAAGTAATAAGGCGTCTCATGTTTCAATTCGATTAAAAATAATTCTCTTATGTACCAAATCAAAGAACATCTTATACTGGGTTTCCATGGATGTGATGAGGAAACCTGTCAGAAATTAATTAATTCTCCCAATGAATTCCATTTTAATAAAAACCCCTACGATTGGCTGGGGCATGGGATGTATTTCTGGGAGAATGACTTACAAAGAGCTTATCAATGGGCGCTGGAAAAACATCAACAAGGGAAAATCAAGCAACCAGCAGTATTAGGAGCTTTTATTGCTTCCGGGCATTGTTGTGATTTTCTGAATTTAAAATATACCGAAAAATTAGCAGCGTATTATAGGGAAATGAAAGATCAATCGGTTAAATTGCCTTGTAATGAAGATGTTAAATCAGATTCTTATAAGGATAAACTGCTAAGAAATTTAGATTGTTCTGTAATTGAATATATGCACGAACAAATTGGTATAATTCAGAAAATAGAAAAGCAAAATTTCGGTTTCAGCCTTACACCAAGCTTCGATACCGTTCGTTGTGTTTTTCCTGAAGGTGCTCCCGCTTTTCCAGGTGCTGCTATAAAACTCAAAAGCCATATCCAGATCTGTGTGCGTAACCCCAAGAGTATCCTCGCCTTTTTCCGTCCTCGCCTCGAACTCCCCTTACATCTAGCTGCGTAATTCCTTTTCTAAAAATAAAAGGGTGCCTCAGCAGAGACACCCTTTACTATTTTCATCAAGTAAGGACTACAAATCCTTTCCATGACATTGTTTATACTTCTTTCCACTTCCACAAGGACAAGGATCATTCCGCCCTACCTTAGGCCCCACCTTCACCGGATCCTGCCGCACCGGTTCTGCATTGGTAGCATACTCCTGTGCCTCATGACCATTCGTAGCTTCAAAATCCTGGTGTGTAGCCTTCAGCTTGCTCATATCAGTCTTCTGCTCACGCGCTTCCCTGATCGGTGCCTGCTGACGTTGCTGCTGTTGGGCACGATTATCATCCTGTACAGGAATACCACATTTACACAGGAAGGATACTATTTCTTTACTTGTCTCTGCATTCACCTCTTTAAAGAGGTTAAATGCTTCGAACTTATAAATCAACAGTGGATCTTTCTGTTCCCATACTGCACTTTGTACTGATTGTTTCAGGTCATCCATCGCACGCAGGTGCTCTTTCCACGCATCATCAATCAATGACAGGGTGATATTACGCTCCAGGGAGTTGATCGTTTCATACCCATTGGTATCTACAACTTTCTGCAGGTTTGCCAGTACATTCACTCCTCTCTTTACGAAGTCAGTAAATGGAATAGAGATATTCTCAACATGGTGACCCTGTTCTTCGTAAATCTGTTTGATGACAGGCAGTGTATTCTGTGCGATCTCCTGTGCTTTGCGCTGGTAGTTATCCTTTGCAGCATGGTAGATTTTAGACGCCAGTTGGTTTACATCCCCTTTTGTCAGCTCTTCCTGTGTTACATCCACATCGATCGCGAAATTGAGGATCGCATCCAGTTTCAGTGCTTCCAGGTCGCCGGTTTCCCTATGTGTAGTAGCAATGCTTTCTGCTACATCATAGAATGCATTGTCAATATCGATAGCCAGGCGCTCGCCAAACAATGCGTGATTACGCTTAGCATAGATCACAGTACGTTGTTTGTTCATCACGTCATCGTATTCCAACAGGCGCTTACGGATACCGAAGTTATTTTCTTCTACTTTCTTCTGGGCTCTTTCGATAGAACGGGTGATCATGCTATGCTGGATCACTTCGCCTTCTTTATAACCCATCCGGTCCATGAGACCAGCGATACGGTCAGAACCGAACATACGCATCAGGTCATCTTCGAGGGATACAAAGAACTGGGAAGTACCGGGGTCTCCCTGACGACCGGCACGACCACGTAACTGGCGGTCTACACGGCGGCTTTCATGACGTTCTGTACCAATGATGGCCAGACCACCTGCATCTTTTACACCGGGGCCGAGCTTGATATCCGTACCACGACCTGCCATGTTGGTAGCGATGGTCACAGCACCTTTCAGACCAGCTTCAGCTACGATTTGTGCTTCACGGGCGTGTTGCTTAGCGTTCAATACATTGTGAGGTACTTTCTCGAAAGTCAGCATCTTGCTCAGTAACTCAGACACCTCTACGGAGGTAGTACCTACCAGTACCGGGCGTCCTTCGTTCTGCAGTTTCTTTATTTCTTCGATAACTGCCCTGTATTTGTCACGTTTGGTTTTGTATACCAGGTCCTCATTATCCTTACGGGTAATAGGGAGGTTAGTTGGAATGGTAACAACATCCAGTTTGTAGATTTCCCAGAACTCACCTGCTTCTGTTACGGCTGTACCGGTCATACCTGCCAGCTTGTGATACATACGGAAGTAGTTCTGCAGGGTAACGGTAGCGAATGTTTGCGTAGCAGCTTCCACTTTTACGTTTTCTTTCGCTTCGATCGCCTGGTGCAGACCGTCAGAATAACGGCGGCCATCCAGGATACGACCTGTCTGCTCATCTACAATCTTTACTTTTCCATCCATTACCACATATTCCACATCTTTATCGAAGAGAGTATATGCTTTCAGCAATTGCTGTACGGAGTGAATACGGTCAGATTTCTGTGCGAAGTCCTGCAACAGGGCTTCTTTACGATGCATTTTCTCATCAGCGCTCAGTTCCTGCTTTTCGATCTCGGCGATCTCAGAGCCAACGTCAGGCATAATGAAGAAGTTTGGATCTTCACCGGATTGAGTGATCAGGTGAATACCTTTATCTGTCAGGTCTACGGTATTGTTCTTTTCGTCGATGCTGAAGTACAGTTCTTCATCCACCTTAGGCATTTCGCGCTGTTGGTCGGCGAGGTAGTAGTTTTCAGCTTTCTGTAATAATACTTTGATACCTGGTTCGCTCAGATATTTGATGAGCGCACTGTTTTTAGGTAAACCGCGCCATGCACGCATCAGGGCCAGACCACCTGTTTTAGGGTCGTCTTTACCTTCACCAATCAGTTTCTTAGCTTCCAGCAGGAACTGGGAAGTAGCCTGGCGTTGTGCCTCGATCAGGCGCTGGATGCGGGGTTTCAGTACATGGAACTCCTGGTCTTCACCACGGGGGATAGGACCAGAGATGATGAGTGGAGTACGGGCGTCATCCACCAATACGCTATCCACCTCATCCACCATGGCAAAGTGGTGTTTACGCTGCACCATTTCGTCTGGTGTATGCACCATGTTATCACGCAGGTAGTCAAAACCAAATTCGTTGTTGGTACCATAGGTAATGTCTGCCAGGTAAGCAGCACGACGATCAGCAGTATTAGGCTGGTGCTTGTCGATACAATCTACGGTGATACCCAGGAATTCGAAGATAGGACCATTCCACTCAGAGTCACGACGAGCCAGGTAGTCGTTCACGGTTACTACGTGAACACCTTCGCCAGCCAGTGCATTGAGGTAAGCAGGCAGGGTAGATACGAGGGTTTTACCTTCACCCGTAGCCATTTCGGAGATCTTACCTTCGTGAAGCACGATACCACCTATGAGCTGTACGTCATAATGTACCATGTTCCAGGTTACCTGGTTGCCAGCGGCAGTCCAGGTATTCTTCCACGTCACTTTGTCACCTTCTATGGTCAGGTAATCTTTCTTTACTGCCAGGTCCCTGTCCAGCTGAGTGGCGGTGGCAGTAATGGTAGAATTATTGGAGAAGCGATGTGCAGTTTCTTTTACAACCGCAAATGCTTCAGGCAATATTTCCTTCAGTATTTCTTCGATTTGTTTATCTCTGTCTTTCTTCAGCTTGTCTACTTCCTGATAGATGGTATCCTTTACGGTTACCTCTTCAGTCTGTTCAGCCTCAGCCTGTTTTTCGGCAATTACTCCGTCAATCTTCGACAAATGGGCTTTGATCCGTTGGCGAAAATCCTGCGTTTTGTTACGCAGCTGGTCTACAGGCAGGGATTGCAGTTTTTCATACTCCTCGTTGATCCTTTTCACCACAGGCATAATCGTATTGATATCTCTCTCCGATTTATGCCCGCCAAAAAGTTTTGTTAAGAAACCTAACATGTCTAGTTTATTACGAATGATTGTTAAAATAGTTGTAGGGCCATAGGAAACCTATGTTCCATTTCCGTTTCCTTACCCAAATATTATGCTTGGAAAGCGACCGATGACAAGGTGTCAGCTGCTCGGGTTTCTGGCAAGGCCCGTAAAATTAGGAATTATTTGCACATAGTAAAGCTGTAATGCCGTAGGATGACAGTTAATCCGGAAAAAATAAATTTTAATCCCACCAGAGGTACAGTGTCTTTGTGTCTTTCAGCTCCTGGACCAGGTCTTCCACATTTCCAACACCTTCTTCTGCTATATCCGGACAAAAAGCATGTATTTCCCTGGCAAAAGTATCGAGTTCCGCAGGGGGAATATGCGCTATCCTGGCTTCGAACCAGTCGCTACCTGCTCCCAATATTTCCAGGGAGTATCGTTTATGCCAATCATGCAATCTGATCAGTAAACTGTCATTGGAGATGTCGTAACTGGGGGCAGCAGTGCCTTTTAGTTTAATAATATCAAACTGATCGTTGGATTTGATCATGGCATATTGGTCAGGAAGATTTCCGTAATTTTCTACAGATTTAAATAGGAAATAACCTGCAGACCTGAGTTTTTTGCGGATCTGCTCATATTTCCCCGGTTTGGGGTTATATTCAAACTCTATCCCTGCATCTTCTCCAAGGATATGTAACGGAGCTGCAGTGAGTGCCCGGATAGCTGATATAGCGCTCCGGTCAAAATGCAGGGAATCTGCCAGAACACGATCCTGCTCACTGATGGGGGCATCGTTCCCGAAGTAGGTGCAGGAAAAGAGGAGGGTGACCGCCGCAAAGGATAGAAGAACTTTGCTCATAGGTATTATTATATAGTTCTCAATGTACAAAAATGAGTAAAACCGGACAACCTTGTATCAAAATCGGACATTAATTGGTTTTAAAGTGAATGATAATCAATGTGTTAAATTCGGCATTGACTTGGTAGGTCTACTCAAAATTATCTCATGATCAGCAATTATCTGCTCGTCGCCATCCGGAATCTGCGCCGGCACCGCTTTTTTTCTATCCTGAATATTGCAGGGCTGACTATTGGTTTGACCTGCAGCATGCTGATCTTTCTTTGGGTAGAAAATGAAAGGAGCTATGATACTACGCATTCCGGCAATATTTATAGAATTACCTCCAGGGTCGCAGGTGTAGATATGGCAGTGATGCCACCACCTGTCGCAGCTCAGCTGCCGGTTTTGTTACCAGCTGTAAAGCGGGCTACCAGTGTACGTACTACGCAGGGGTTATTCCAGGTCAATGATAGAGTTTTTGACGAAAGGCAGGTGTGCTATGCAGACAGCAACTTCCTGCGGTTATTCAATTTTCCGCTGGTAGCAGGGAATCCACAAACAGCCTTGTCAGGAGTAGATGGTATTGTAATGACTGAAACTACTGCCCGCAGGTATTTTGGAACCACTGATGTGATAGGGCGTACGCTTAAAATTAACAGTGACATCATTATACGTACCCTCACTGTAACGGGAGTATTAAAAGATATTACTTCTAATAATCACCTGCAATTCGATATCCTGTTACCCTATGCTTTGTACCAGCAAACAAAGGATTTTCTGAGTGCATGGGATAATTATGATGTATTCACTTATATTCAAACTGATACAAAGAATTTATCGCAGCTTACGACTGAGATTACCAATATTATTCGTTCCAATCAACCCGCCAACTCACCAGTGGTTTCGTTTAGCTTACAGCCACTCACCGCTATTCACCTGCATTCCGGCTTATTGCAGCTGGATGTGGATAACCAGGGGAATATTCAACATGTGCGCATCTTTTTATTGATCGCCATTTTCATCCTGGGCATTGCCTGCATCAATTTTATGAACCTGGCTACTGCTTTATCCAGCCAGCGGGCAAAAGAGGTGGGTATGCGCAAGGCCATCGGCGCATTGAGAGGTCAGTTGTTTATACAGTTTATCGGTGAGTCGGTGATGCTTTCATGTATTTCGTTTGTATTGGCGATTGTGGCCACGAGCCTGCTATTGCCGCTGTTCAATCAATTGTTCGGTACGCACCTGGTATTGGGCAATATTTTAGCTTTTATGGTCATTGCTGTAGGCACAGGTATTTTGGCAGGTAGTTATCCCGCCTTTTTCCTTTCTTCTTTTAAACCTGTGCAGGTACTGAAAGGCCGGATGCCGGCAGGAGGGAAGTCGCTATCTATGCGGAATGGCCTGGTCATCTTTCAGTTTACCGTCTCTACGGTATTGATGGTCAGTACCTTGGTCGTGTACAGGCAATTGCAATACATTCGTAACCGCTCTATTGGTTTTGACAAAGAACACCTGTTGTATGTACAAATGCCGCAAACCGGCGATCTCGCTGATAATACGCAGGCGCTGAAAGGAGCGTTGGATATGCAACCCGGGCTCACTGATTATACTATTACCTCTCAATTGCCTACTTATCTTAGCACTGGCACAGATGAGATCAATTGGCCTGGCAGAGAACCTGGGCTGCAAATCATTGCGCCACATTTCAATGTAGACCCTCATTTTCTGCAAACATTCCGCATGCAATTGAAAGCCGGCCGCTTCTTCCGTGAAGGTGATCAGAAAGTCTTTGTAGTAAACGAAACTGCTTTGAAGATGATGCATATAGCGGCCGAAAAAGCCATCGGTATGCCTTTGACCCTCAATGGAAAAAATGGCGAAATCGTTGGCGTGGTTAAAGATTTTAACTTCAAACCTGTACATAAAGCTATCGAACCCCTGGTGCTGAAACCTAATACTTTTGGCGGGTATCTTGTAATCAGGGTGACGCCTGGCAACCTGTCTCATACCATGGATATGGTGCGGGATATTTTTAATAAAGTATACCCTGACAGTCCATTTACCTACAATTTCATTGACAAAGAACTGGACCGCCTGTACATCTCCGAACAGAGGATGGGAAAGTTATTCAATATTTTCTCCCTGTTTTCAATCCTTATTTCCTGTCTTGGTTTATTTGGTTTGGCAGCCTTTACGGCACAACGCCGCATCAAGGAAATTTCTATCAGAAAAGTATTTGGTGCAAGCGAGGTCAACATCGTGGCTATGCTGTCTAAAGATTTCCTGAAACTGGTAGGTATCGCACTGCTAGTTGGTTTTCCGATTGCTGGCTGGATCATGAGCCATTGGTTGGATAATTTTGTATACAGGACCCGGCTCAACTGGTGGATCTTTGCGATAGCAGGGGCCGCTGCTATCCTAATTGCTTTTATTACAGTTAGTTATCAATCAGTAACTGCTGCCCGCAGCAATCCCAAAGACACGCTCTGAATCGCCATATAATCAATTCCTTTATCTGTATTACCTTGGTTTCAACTGAATGAGAGGTAAAAAATACACTTTAAAAAAAAGTTATTATTAACGACCGTTTAACACCTTCATTTGTTACAACAGTCTACCTTTACATTATTAGGGTTTTCATAGGATAGTAAAACAAGAGCCGGGTAGTCTTATCAGGCTCTTTCTTTTTATATAATACTTTGTATTTTAATATATTCTGCTTTTCCTACTCATATTCTCTTCCCATTTCCACTATAACATTTTTATATTACAATTCGAGTTCTGAACTAATAAAAATTTTCACTTTTCCGGCAAAAAAGAAATTTCATAGTGAAATTTCCCGGGAGTTTTCTACATTTAAAAGCTGTGAAGCAACGACGTTATGAGATAAAATCACGTGCACAAATAACCCGTTTCATGCTGCGGGATGAGAAAAACAACTCAAACCTATCATAAAGAACAAAAAGTATTTGCCAATGAACCGTAAGTTAAGAATGGGAATGATTGGGGGCGGAAAGAATGCCTTCATCGGTGCTATTCATAGAATTGCAGCGAACATGGATGGATTGATTGAACTGAAAGCAGGTGCCTTCAGTTCTGACCCGGAGCTATCCAAAGCCTCCGGCGAAATGTTATTCCTGAACCCTGACAGGACCTACCCTGACTATAAGACGATGCTGGAGGCAGAAGCAAACAAACCGGCAGATGAAAAGCTGGACTTTATTGCCATTGTTACGCCCAATCATGTGCACTTTGAACCAGCCATGCTCGCGCTGGAAAAAGGTTTCCATGTAGCCATCGACAAGCCCATCACATTTACCCTCGAAGAAGCCAAACAACTGAAAGCAAAGGTTGAAGCCACCGGACTCTCCCTGTTACTCACCCACACTTACACTGGTTACCCCATGGTAAAGCAGGCGAAACAAATGGTGAAGAATGGTGCTTTTGGCAAGATCAGAAAGATCTATGTTGAATATCCACAGGGTTGGCTCAGCACGTTCTCTGAAAAAGACAGCAAAGGCGCTGCCTGGCGTACGGACCCCAGCCGCTCTGGTAAAGCAGGTTGCATGGGGGATATTGGTACCCACGCTGCCAATCTGGCTGAATATATCAGCGGACTGAAAATCGACAAACTGTGTGCTGATCTCAACATTGTTGTTCCCGGTCGTGCACTGGATGACGATGGAGGGGTATTGTTGAAATTCGATAATGGTGCATCGGGTGTGCTCATCGCCTCCCAGGTAGCTGCTGGTGAAGAAAATAGTCTTACCATCAGGGTGTATGGTGAAAAAGGCAGCATCGAATGGCACCAGATGGAACCCAATACCCTGATCGTAAAATGGCTGGATAAACCTGCTGAAATTTACCGCGCAGGTAGTAACTATGGTGCTTTGCAAAGCAGTTATGCTATCCACAATACCCGCACTCCCGGCGGACATCCGGAAGGTTACCTGGAAGCTTTTGGCAACCTGTACCGCAACTTCGCCCTCACACTGCAGGCTAAACTGAAGGGTGAAACACCAGCGCCTGAAGCACTCGATTTTCCCAGTGTAGAGGAAGGTGTAAGAGGCATGGCCTTCATTGAGAATGTTGTGAAATCAGGACAGAGCAACGAAAAATGGACAAAATTTGAAATCTGATCTATTATGAAAACTATCAAAGGACCCGGTATATTCCTGGCGCAGTTTCTCGGTGACACTGCTCCTTTCAATTCATTGGAGAGCATCTGTAAATGGGCGGCAGGCTTAGGTTTTAAAGGTGTGCAGATCCCTACTTCAGATCCAAAGATCTTCGATCTGCAAAAGGCTGCTGAAAGCAAAACTTATGCAGATGAAATAAAAGGACTGGTGCAGTCAACCGGTTTGGAGATTACTGAACTCTCCACCCACTTACAGGGACAGCTGGTAGCTGTGCACCCTGCATTCAGCGATCTGTTCGATGCATTTGCACCTGCTGATAAAAGAGGAAAACCTGCTGCACGCACCGAATGGGCGGTTCAGCAATTAAAATATGCTGCTCAGGCAAGTCGTAACCTGGGCCTCAACGCTCATGCTACTTTCAGTGGTGCATTGCTCTGGCATACGGTATACCCATGGCCACAGCGACCTGCAGGCCTGGTAGAAACCGGTTTTAAAGAACTGGCGAACCGCTGGCTGCCGATCCTGAATGAGTTTGAAGAAAATGGTGTAGACCTCTGTTATGAAATTCATCCGGGTGAAGACCTCCATGATGGCGCTACTTACGAGCGCTTCCTGGAAGCGACCGGCAATCATAAACGTGCCTGCCTGTTGTACGATCCAAGCCATTTTGTATTGCAATGCCTGGATTACCTGGAGTATATCGACATCTACCACGAGCGGATCAAAATGTTCCACGTAAAAGATGCGGAGTTCAATCCTACCGGCCGTTCTGGTGTATATGGCGGTTACCAGGGTTGGGTAGATCGCCCGGGCAGATTCCGTTCACTGGGAGATGGGCAGGTAGATTTCAAAGCAGTGTTCAGCAAACTGACACAATATGATTTCTCTGGCTGGGCGGTAATGGAATGGGAGTGCTGCCTGAAGCATCCGGAAGATGGTGCGAGAGAAGGGGCACCGTTCATCAAAGATCACATCATCCGCGTGACAGAAAAGGCGTTCGACGATTTTGCCAGTGCAGGAGCGGACGAAGGCCTGAACAGAAAGGTGCTCGGCCTGGAATAAGGGGCTTTTCATCATAATTATCGTATTTAAAGTATAAGGTTGCTTATATTACACAATCTGTATTTGTCATAATCTGAAATAGGACTTATAAAATGGAATCAAAAATGAGAATGCGTTATCTGGCACCATTCGTATTAAGTGCATTTTTTTTAGCCTCTTGTGGTGGTAGTGATAACAGCAGCGAAAAGAAAGACACATCAACAAGCAGCAGCAGTGAAGCGCCTGTTGATAACTCTATGGTAAACAAAGGTGCGGCAGAAGCTGCAGCTTCGAAGGGCGCAGGTTTGATTGCACAGTCGGACTGCCTGACATGCCATAAAGTAGATACGAAAGTGGTAGGCCCTGCTTACAAGGAAGTAGCTGCAAAGTACGAAGCCACCGATGCTAACATCGACATGCTGGTTGATAAAATCATCTCCGGCGGTAGTGGCCACTGGGGTGAAGTTCCTATGCAGGCACACCCTAATGTATCTAAAGACGACGCCAAAGAAATGGTGAAATACATTCTGGCGTTAAAGTAGTCAAATAACTATCCGTAGCGGATTACGGGTGCAATAAATTTACGGGTCTCAACTATGTCATGCTGTGGGTGAACTGCGGAGCCATTGTATTCCACGTGGATTGATTCGTTCGTAATCCGCTTTGCTAAAATTCCAAAACCCAAACAAATCCATTAATCATATGAAATTGCTCATTCCCGTTTTGGCGCTCAGTCTCTCGTCGGCCACTGTTTTCGCGCAACAACCCAACACTTTAACTGCAAAGGAACAAAAGGACGGCTGGAAATTATTATTCGATGGCAAGACAACTACAGGCTGGCATACCTACCTGCAATCTGCTGCTACTGACAGATGGAAAGTACAGGATGGTGCATTTGTACTTGATACTGCTGTTAAAAAAGGTGGTGGCGACCTCGTTACCAACGACGAATTTGAAAACTACGACTTTACCTACGAATGGAAGATATCTGCAGGTGGTAACAGTGGCCTGATCTTCGGCGTACATGAAGATCCGAAATACGGTGCTACTTACCTGACAGGCCCTGAAATGCAGGTGCTGGACGATGCCCGCCACCCGGATGGTAAATACCCAAAACATAATTCCGGCGATCTGTATGACCTGAAAAAGTCTGCAACGAACGCAGCAAAACCAGTAGGCGAGTGGAACAAAGCGCGCATCCTGAAAAAAGACGGCCATCTCACCTTCTGGCTCAATGGCACCAAAACCATTGAAACCACTATTGGCAGCGACGAATGGAAGGAGCTGCTAGCCAATAGTAAGTTCAAAACCTGGGAAGGTTTTGCCAAATATGCGAAAGGACACATTGCCCTGCAGGATCATGGCAATGTAGTTAGCTACCGCAATATCAAGATCAAAACACTCTGATTAATATGAAAAAACTGTTTGTTGGTATTGTCTGTGCCACCGCACTGCTGATGCTGTATCCTATGACCCGGTTGATGGCTGCGGCGCCTCCCCGCCTGTTGGTTTTTTCCAAAACAATGGGCTTTCGTCACGATTGTATTCCAGTCGCAAAATTGGCTATTATACAACTTGGCAAGGACAATGGATTTGATGTGGACACCACAGAAGACGCCAGTGCATTTGATTACAAAAACCTCAAAAAGTATGCGGCTGTGTTGTTTTTAAATACAACAGGCAACGTTTTAGATGACAAACAACAGGCCGCTATGGAAAAGTATATTCACAAAGGCGGTGGCTTTATGGGCATTCATGCTGCTACTGATACGGAGTATGACTGGCCATGGTACAATAAGCTGGTAGGGGCCTGGTTCACCAGCCATCCGAAACAACAGACAGCTACCCTGCAGGTAGTAGACAGAAATAATGATGCCACCCGCCACCTGGGCGATAAATGGTCCAGATGGGATGAGTGGTACAATTTCAAAGATCTGAACCCCGATGTACATGTGCTCATCAAAATAGATGAGAGCAGCTACGAAGGTGGTAAGAACGGCGATAATCACCCTATGGCATGGTATCATGACTTCGAGGGAGGCAGAGCTTTCTATACAGAGCTGGGGCATACCAAAGAATCGTATAGCGACAAGACGTACATGCGGCATGTGCTGGGTGGACTCAGATATGTGATGGGATTGAAAGCTACGGATGCCGGCAATGCAGGAACCTTTTACTAATCATACAAAAAGCCCCCTGAGAATGGGGGCTTTTTCACGAAAACATCTATCATGCGATTGAGGTATATTATTTACCTGGCTGCGCTTTGCGGAATTATCCTTTCCGGTTGCCAGTCAAAGATCAGACCCGGTAATCCCAGGGTACTGGTATTCTCGAAAACTGCCGGATTCCACCACGCCTCTATTCCTGCCGGTATTGCGGCCATTGAAAAACTAGGAAAAGAAAATGGATTCGATGTAGACACTACTACCAATGCCAATATGTTTGTTGAAGACACCCTGCAGAAATATGCTGCTGTCATCTTCCTGAACACCACCGGCGATGTACTGAACAATTATCAGGAAGCAGATTTTGAAAGATATATTCAATCCGGAGGCGGTTATGTAGGTGTACATGCTGCTACGGATACCGAATATGAATGGGGTTGGTATGGAGGTCTGGCGGGTGCTTACTTTGACAACCATCCTGCTGGTACACACAAAGCGACGCTGATTGTAAAAGATAAGTCCTTTGGCCAGTTGCCCGATAAATGGGAACACGAAGACGAGTGGTACAACTTCAAAAAGATCAGTCCTAATATCAAAGTCATTATGACTGTGGATGAGAAGACGTATGAAGGTGGCAAGAATGGCGACAACCATCCTGTGAGCTGGTACCACGATTATGACGGTGGCCGTGCGTTCTATACAGAACTGGGACATACGGATGCCACTTACAAAGAAGAGAATTTTCTGAAACTGCTGCTGAGCGGTATCAAATATGCTATTGGCAAAAACCAGGTGCTTGATTACAATGCAGCGACTACGCTGAGAGTGCCGGATGAAGACCGTTTCACCAAGAATACGCTGGTATCCGGTGAGTTCTTTGAACCTACCGAAATGACCATTCTGCCTGATCTCAATATCCTCATTGCACAGCGCAGGGGCGAGATTATGTACTTTGATCAGCAGGCCCACAAACTTACGCAGGCTGGCTATTTAAGGGTATATTACAAAGCAGAAGTACCCAATGTGAATGCAGAAGAAGGTGTACTGGGCATTAGTGCAGATCCTGATTTTGCTACTAACCATTATGTATATATTTATTACTCTCCTGTTGATACTTCTGTGAACAGGTTGAGCCGTTTTACATTTGAAAATGGTAAGATCGATTCAGCGTCGGAGAAGATTGTATTGCAGCTGTATTCACAGCGTAATATCTGTTGTCATACAGGGGGCTCTATTGCCTTTGGTGCAGATCATTTACTGTACCTTTCCACAGGTGATAATACTACCCCATTCGATGAACCTGGTCAGCAATATGTATCAAAAGGCTATGGGCCGCTGGACGACCGGCCGGGTCACCTGAATTATGATGGCCGCCGCACATCAGCCAATACCAATGATTTGAGAGGAAAGATCCTGCGTATTAAAATTAACCCGGATGCTACTTATTCCATTCCTGATGGCAACCTCTTTAAGAAGGGAACGCCTAAGACACGTCCGGAAATTTATGCCATGGGTACCCGCAATCCTTATCGTATTTCAGTCGATCGGAAAACGGGGTATGTGTATTGGGGTGAAGTAGGACCTGATGCGAACAACGATGATCCGGAACGCGGGCCAAGGGGATATGATGAAATCAACCAGGCAAAGAAGCCGGGTAACTATGGCTATCCGATGTTTGTGGGTAATAACTATGCTTATCATCGTTATAACTATGAAACGGGGGTAGCTGGAGCTGCATTTGACCCTGCAAAGCCTGTGAATGAATCACGTAACAATACTGGCATCAGGGATTTGCCACCAGCTACGCCGCCGATGATCTGGTACCCATACGATAAGTCTCCTGACTTCCCGTCAGTAGGTAGTGGTGGTCGTAATGCCATGGCAGGACCTGTGTATTACAACGAGTTTTATCCTGCGGAGACACGTTTTCCTGATTACTACAATGGTAAGTTCTTTATTTACGATTGGGTAAGAGGCTGGATCAAAGCGGTGACTTTTGATAAAGATGGTAACCTGTCCAAGACAGAGCCATTTATGTCGCATACCAAATTCAATGCGGTGATCGATATGGAAATGGGACCTGATGGCAGACTGTATGTACTGGAATATGGTAATGGCTGGTTTAGTAAGAACAAGGATGCGGGGCTGGCCAGAATCGACTTCAATGGTGGCAATCGTGCGCCAATAGCGAAGATTCAGGCAAGCAAACTCTCTGGTGGTTTACCATTCAAGGTGAAACTGAGTGCGAAAGGATCTTCAGATCCTGACCATGATCCGCTCACTTACATCTGGTACCTGGGCAATGGTAATAAGAAAGAAACCAAAGAGCCTGAAACAGAGGTGACGTATTCTGTAGCAGGAGAATATGCGGTATCAGTAGAAGTAGTGGATGATAAAGGCACCAGTACCCGCAGTGAAGGCATTGCCCTGTATGCAGGGAATGAAACACCGGAAGTGAAGATTCATATTACCGGTAATCAAACATTCTACTTCCCTGGCAAACAGGTGGCATACGATGTACAGGTGAACGACAAGGAAGATGCTAACAATATAAAACCTGAGAACATGTACATCCATGCAGAATACATGGAGGGCAGTGATCAGGCGGCTATTCCGCAACAGGGGCACCAGGTCATTACGGGTGTGATAGCGGGTAAGAACCTGTTTGAATCAGGTGATTGTAAGACCTGTCATAAGCTGGATGAAAAATCTATTGGTCCTGCCTTTAAGCAGGTGGCGGAGAAATACAAAGATGATCCGAATGCAAAGGATTACCTGGCGGATAAGATCATCAAAGGCGGTGGTGGTGTATGGGGCGAAACAGCGATGTCTGCGCATCCTACACTCACAGCAGTAGAAGCACACCAACTGGCAGACTATGTAATGTCTCAGGGTAGTGATAATAAGGCGCCTGCATCCCTGCCACAGAAAGGCACTGTATCTCCAACGGCGGGTAAGCCGGAGAAGGATAATGGTATCCTGTACCTGGTAGCCAGTTATACCGATCAGGGTGGGCCTAATATTCGTCCGCTAACGGGTACGGCTACTGCAACGCTGAGAAGTCCTAAACTGGCAGCGGCTAATTTTGATGAGTCATTTGGTGTCACTACATTTGAGGCAGATGGTATCAAGTTCCTGATTCCAACTGCCAATAGCTGGGTGAGCTATAATAACCTGGATCTGACTGGCGTGACAGGTGTTGGTATCAGTTATTATTCACAGGAATCTTTGCAGTATGGATATAATGTACAGGTGTTCCTGGATAAGGAGAGCGGTACTAAGTTAGGAGAGGTGGTAATCGGTCCGGGAGCTAAAATAAAAGCACCTAATACGGCGATTATTAATTTTGCACCTGTGGCAGATGGTAAGCAGCATAATCTATATATAAAGATTACAGCGGCCGATGCGGCGGAAAAGACTTCGCTGGGTATTAGCAGGTTTGAATTACAATCAAGATAGTTTTTTACACTTCTACTTTTACAAAAAGGCTTTTGTCAGAAATGACAAAAGCCTTTTGATTTAATTCCTTGCTTTTTTACGTCCGGCATAGATATAATTGATCATCAATACAGCGATGAGGATGAACAGACCAAAGAACTCCCTGGTTTCTTCAATCCATGGTTGTGAGGCTTTCATGGTTTCAGCGATGTTCTCACCATGATGTTTGGTGGCCCAATCCCATACACCGTTCTGATCAAAGAATTTATATACTGCATAACACAGGTATACAAATATACCTGCGAGATAAGCCTTTCTATAAAATTTACCCATGGCTGCCAGGGCACAGCATGTGGCTCCGTACAGGTAGATAGGCATCCAGATGTATGGATCCGGATCGTTGTATTGCAATCCTGCGAAAATGATGAAAAGGACGCACCAGATGATGTTGAATATTTTCATTTCACCAATATATAAAAAAAATATACCTTTGCGCCGAATTCCTTATTTCATCACTTTTAAAAATACAAGGAATTATGCTGAACCGTACCCACATATCACCCATCGATCTTGCCGCTTAGTCCGGCAGGACACCCCATTTCCAATTAATTTTTCCTGATTAAAAATTTAGTTGCGGCATTGTTATGCCCGCACGAAGCATTCTTATGAGCAATTTGAAAGCAAAAGAGCTCAGCAGGATCGGCTATACAGACGATCGTGCCCGGAGCCTTGTAATTAATATATTTTCTAAACACTTTAAGCATCATACAAAAGAAGCTGCGATCACACTGCTGAATGATATTAAAGACAACCCTGCTACTTATCGTAACGATGAAGTACTGGGAAAAATAGCCGCTACCTTTCTGGATGAAGTAGCCATCAAACCTTTCCGGGCGCATACACTCCTGGAAAATGCAGGTGATGTAAAAGTATATGGCGCCAAAGAAATTGAGGCAGGTGCCAAAAGACAAATGGAGACGGCGATGACCCTGCCTGTATCTGTGCAGGGAGCTTTGATGCCGGATGCACATACAGGATACGGTTTGCCTATAGGTGGTGTGCTTGCTACGCACAATGCGGTGATTCCATATGCAGTAGGTGTGGATATCGGGTGCAGGATGGCACTCTCTATCTTAGATACAGGCGAGAGTTTTCTGAAGCGATATTCTTTTCAGTTAAAAACTGCGCTGAAAGAATTCACGCACTTTGGATTGGAGGGCGGATTAGAGATAGAACAGGAACATGCTGTGCTGGATCACCCGACATTTAAAGCAACGGAGTTATTGGGGAAGCTGCAATCAAAAGCGGAAAGGCAGTTAGGCACATCAGGTACCGGGAACCACTTTGTGGAATTTGGCCTGATTACATTGCGTGAAGACAATGCGGCGGGTATTGCGCCAGGTGAGTATCTCGCACTCTTATCCCACTCAGGTAGCAGAGGTGTAGGTGCGGCCATTGCGCAGTATTATACAAAGATTGCGATGGATACCTGCAAGTTGCCCAGGGAAGCACAGCAGCTGGCATGGTTAGACCTTGATACACAGGCAGGGCAGGAGTATTGGATGAGTATGCAACTGGCAGGTGATTATGCCAAAGCATGTCATGAACGAATTCACGCCAACCTGCTGAAAGCAACGGGTTTACAGGCACTGGCCACTATTGAGAACCATCACAATTTTGCCTGGGAAGACACCTTGGCTGATGGTCGCAAAGTGATCATTCACCGCAAAGGAGCGACTCCGGCACATGCTGGTGAGTTAGGCATCATTCCGGGTAGTATGACTACTGCTGCTTACCTGGTAACAGGCAAAGGAGTACCTGCTTCCTTATATTCTGCCTCTCATGGTGCAGGCAGGGCCATGAGCCGTAAGCGCGCAAAAGAAAGCGTTACCATGTCTGCATTGAAGAAGATGCTGGCAGATGCCAATGTTACACTCATAGGCGGTAGCGTAGAAGAAAATCCGCTGGCGTACAAAGACATAGAACGTGTGATAGATGCACAGCAGGAGTTAGTAAACATAGAGGGAAAATTTGTTCCCCGTATTGTAAGAATGTATAAAGAATAAGTAATGGACAAAGCTATTATACAAATAACCGCTGGCAGAGGACCTGCAGAATGTAGCCGGGTGGTGGCCAAAGTAACTGAAAAGTTATTTGTGCAATGCCGCAAAGCAGGAATTGAAATAGCATTGCTGGATAGTACACCCGGTGATCTGAAAGGCACCTTCTTATCCACATTGTTGTCAGTAAGCGGTGATATTGACAACTTAACAAAAGAATGGGCGGGTACGGTACAGTGGATTGCCCGTAGCCCTTATAGAAAGTTTCACAAGCGAAAGAACTGGTTTGTGGGTGTGGCTTTTTTTGACACTGCGAAACAAATGCAGTTCAACATGGCAGATGTTAAAATGGAAACATGCAGAGCATCGGGGCCTGGTGGGCAGCATGTGAATAAAGTAGAAACGGCGGTACGTGGTACGCACATTCCTTCCGGCATACAGGTGCTGGCAATGGATAGCCGTTCTCAATGGGAGAACAAGCAGCTTTGCCTGAAAAGACTGGAAGCAAAAGTGCGGGCATGGCAGGGCGAAAAGCTTATTCAGCAGCAACAGGAGCAATGGCAGGAGCACAATGAACTGGAACGTGGACGTGCGGTGAAAACAATAGAAGAAGCCTTGTAATTCGAGTAATTGTATAAAATACATTTAATAAAAAATGCCCACTAAAAGGTGGGCATTTTTATTTGTGAAAAAATTCTTTGCATAAAACAAATGAATGTGTTAATTTGGTATGCGTAACCAAAGTCTAATATCCACGATTATTATAAACAACGTTATGACATGAGAACAAGCTGTATGTAGTTTGAAAGCCTTTTTACCGTGCCCTCTTGAAATTGTGCTGTAGTAAATACCCAATATAAAATAAACCTTGACCGGAATTGTAACACACCCACACTGCGTTCGCGGGCAGTGCAGGGAGTAGTAGTATTTCAACGACTGGCATTATTGCAAAACCCTCTTTAATTACCCGGATTATGCTGTAACCGGCTGTTATCGCTGCGTCTTTTTCTCAACCAAAAGACACCGATCAGGCCATTCATTCACCTTAAAAAAACAACGTTTCACGTTATGAAGAAACATGTATGCCGCACCATTATATGGTGCTGGGCCTTGTTGCTGCTTGCCGGTAACGTACTTGCCCAAACCCGTATAACTGGTAAAGTTACTGACAAAGCCACCGGTAACCCCTTGCCCGGTGTTACTGTAGCAGTAAAAGGTTCAAACAGAGGTGGTGCCACTGACCCTAATGGACATTACGCATTACAAGCTAAAAAAGGTGATGTCCTCGTCTTCTCTTTTGTCGGCTACACTTCGCAGGAAGTAGCTGTAGGTGATGGACCATCACTCGACGTTATTCTCTCCGAAAAAATCGGTTCTCTCGATGAGGTAGTTGTAACCGGTTATGCCACACAACGTAAAAAAGACCTGACAGGTGCAGTATCTGTTGTAAACGTAGAACAGATTACCCGCCAACCCACTGCACAGGTGAGCAACCAGCTGCAGGGGCAGGTTTCCGGTATCATGGTACTCGGTTCCGGTCAGCCGGGCGAAGAGCCACAGGTACGCATTCGTGGTGTGAATACTTTTGGTAATAACACCCCGCTTTATGTAATTGATGGAGTGCCAACTCAAAATATTGTAGACATCAATCCAAATGATGTGGAATCCATGCAGGTACTGAAAGATGCGGGTTCTGCCTCCATCTATGGTGCCAGGGCGGCAAACGGTGTGATCATCATCACCACTAAAAAAGGAAAACCCGGCCAGGTAAGAGTGACTTACGATGCTTACTATGGTCGCCAGGTACCTAAAGGTGGTAATGTGTGGCACCTGCTCAATTCACAGGAGCAGGCTAACCTGAAATGGATGGCGCTGAAAAATACAGATCCGAATGTTGTGTACAACGATGGTCTGTATGGCTCTGGTGCTACCCCTGTTTTACCTGATTACATCGCTCCCGGTGGTTTGAAAGAAGGTGATCCAGGTACGGATCCTTCTCTTTACTTTGTAGATCCAAATTATAAGAACCCTTCAGACCTGGATAATTTCTACCGCATTACCAAAGCGAACAAGCAAGGTACTGACTGGTTCCATGAAATATTCAAGCCTGCGCCAACTACCAGCCACAACGTATCTGTAAGTGGTTCTACCGATCAGGGTAGTTATTTCCTCTCTTTCTATTATTCCAATCAGCAGGGTACGCTCAAAAATACCTACCTGAAACGTTACTCTATTCGCTCTAATAGTAGCTTCAATATTGGACAGCATGTAAGAATAGGAGAAAACCTGGAATACTCTGTGATCGATAACCCGCAGATCGATGCACTCACTGAAGGTAGCGGTATTGGTATGGCTTTTCGCGAGCAGCCTATCATCCCGGTATACGATATCAAAGGTAACTATGGTGGTTCTTTCAGTACAAACAGTGCACAGCTGGGTAACGCACGTAACCCTGTTGCCATCCAGGATCGCATCCGTAACAACAAAGGGATTGGCAACCGCCTGCTGGGCAACGTATTCCTGGAAGCTGATGTGCTGAAAGTATTCACACTCCGTACTTCGTTCGGTGGTGAGATCTTCTCTGCCAGCACACATAGCTTCACCTACCCGGAGTATGAAAATGCGGAAAATAACAAAACAAATTCTTATACCGAAGGTTCCAGTAATGGGTACAACTGGACCTGGACCAATACCCTGACTTATCATCAGAAGTTTGGCCGGCATAATATCACTGCGCTGATCGGTTCTGAAGCCTATGACAACCATGGCCGTTCACTCACCGGTACTACGCAGAGTTATTTCATCTTCGATCCAAACTTCACCAACCTCTCCACTGGTACAGGTACTGTGACCAATGGCAGTGGTACTTATTCAGATGGTTTGTTCTCGCTGTTCGGTCGGGTGGATTATAGTTACCACGATCGCTATTTGTTAGGTGCAGTGATTCGTCGTGATGGTTCGTCTAAGTTTGGCGACAACTATCGCTATGGTTGGTTCCCTGCTGTGAGTGCTGGTTGGCGTATCTCCCAGGAAAATTTCCTGCGGGATGTTTCCTGGCTCACAGACCTGAAAATCAGGGGTGGTTATGGTATCATGGGTAACCAGCTGAATGTGGAAAGTGCGAATGCCTTTACACAGTATGGTTTGAACAAAGGTTCTTCTTTCTATGATCTCAATGGTACCTCCAATACACTGGTATCAGGTTTTACCAAGACACACATTGGTAACCCGAATGCGAAATGGGAGAGCAACATTAACTCCAATATCGGTATCGATGCGAGTTTCCTGAAGGGTAAACTGGAATTGAGTGTGGATTACTACAGCAAGAAAGTAAAAGACCTGCTGTACAAACCTGAAATTTCTGCTACTGCGGGTCGTACCGATCCTCCTACAGTGAACATTGCACAGATGGAAAACCATGGTATAGACCTGTCACTGACAGCGACTGGTGTGCACCTGACGAAAGACCTCTCCCTGAAAGCGAATGCGACCTTTACTACGTTCAAGAACAAGATCGTAGCTATCTCTTATGATGCGCCTTACTTTGACCAGGAGTCACGTCGTTTTAATGGTAGCTTCATCATTCGCAACGCAGTAGGGCAGCCGGTTTCCAGCTTCTTTGGTTACAAGGTAATTGGTTTCTGGAATGAACAGGACGAGATCACGCAGGCAAACCTGGAAGCGCAGAAAGCAACTGGTAATGCAACGGCAGAATATCAGTCACAGGCAGCCCTGGGTCGTTTCCGTTATGCAGATGTCAATCATGATGGTCATATCACAGAGGCAGACAGAACTTTCCTGGGTAATCCAAATCCGGACTTCAGCTATGGTCTGAACCTGGAACTCGATTATAAAAACTTTGATTTTACCATTTTCCTGTATGGTGTGCAGGGTAATGAGATCTGGAACCAGGTACGGTGGTGGACTGACTTCTACGCCAACTTTGCTGGTGCAAAGAGCAAGACAGCACTGTACGATTCATGGAGACCAGATCATCACAATGCGACAGCGCCTATCCAGGAAAATGGCAACTCTTTCAGTACGAACAACGTACCTAACTCTTACCTGGTTGAAAATGGTTCTTACCTGAGGGCAAAGAACATAGGCCTGGGTTATACCCTTCCTGCTTCCATGTTGAAGAGGGTAGGTATCAACCGCTTTCGCATCTATGTACAGGCAGCGAACCTGTTTACGATTACGAAGTATAAAGGTATAGACCCTGAGATCTCTGGTGGTACAACCAACTTTGGTCTGGATGAAGGTGCTTATCCTAATCAGCGTCAGTACCTGGTAGGTGTAAATGTTGGATTCTGAAACTGTTAAAAATCGCTCACAATGATAAAGTCAAAATATATAATCATAGCGGCAGTAATGTCTACTGCCATACTGGTAGATGCGTGTAGCAAGAGTTTCCTGGAGCGCAGTCCCCAGGGAGCATTGCAGGGTACTGACCTGCAGAACAAAGATGGTATCCAGGCATTGCTCGTAGGGGTATATGCTGCACTGGATGGACAAAACAGTGGTACGACAGCGCTCAATGGAGGTAACCCATGGGAGGCTGCACCGAGTAACTGGATTTATGGTAGTGTAGCTGCCGGTGATGCACACAAAGGTAGTGATGCTACTGACCAGCCGCCTGTAAGCCAGATTGCCACAGGTGTGTTTGACCCAAGTAATGGATTTTTCAACACCAAATGGCAGGTATTGTTCGAAGGGATAGCCAGGGCCAATACATTGTTATCATTACTGCCTGACGCTACAGGTATGACAGATGCAGATAAGGTAGGTGTGAAAGCACAGACCCTGTTCCTGCGCGGTCACTACTACTTTGAGCTGAAGAAGATGTATGACAAAGTGCCCTGGGTAGATGAAACGAACATGGAAGATTACAAACAGCCAAATAATGTGGACATCTGGCCTAAGATCGAAGCAGATTTTCAGTATGCTTATGATAACCTGCCAGAAACACAGAGCAGTGTAGGCCGTGCTAACAAATGGGCGGCGGCCTGCTACCTGGCAAAGACTTATGTATTCGAAGCAAAGTGGCCTGAAGCGAAAGCGCTCTTTGATGTCATCACTGTAAAAGGCCAGACATCCAATGGCCTGCCTTATGGCCTGGTAGATAGATATGAAGATAACTTCGATCCTGTAGCAAAGAATAATAAGGAGTCTGTATTTGCCATTCAGATGACCGCTAATGATGGTACAGGTTCTATAGCCAATGCCAACCAGGGTGAGATGCTGAACTTCCCGTATAACAGTCCGTTTGGTTGCTGTGGATTCTATCAGCCTACACAGGACCTGGTGAATTCTTATCGTACAGATGCGAATGGATTGCCTTACCTGGATGATTATAATGATCATGCGGTGAAGAATGATATGAAGATTTTGTCTACAGAGGCATTCACACCAGATGCGGGTAACCTGGATCCAAGATTGGACTGGACAGTAGGTCGCCGTGGTATACCTTACCTGGATTGGGGTAATCACCCAGGCCGTTCATGGGTACGTGACCAGGATTATGCGGGTCCATATGCACCTAAGAAAAATGTATACTGGCAGTATGACCAGGATAAGTACAAGGATGCAAATTCATGGGCGCCGGGATCTGCCATCAATATTGTGTTGATCCGCTATGCAGATGTACTGTTGCAGGCAGCAGAGGCAGAAGCACAGTTGGGTAACTATACGGCCGCAGAAACTTATGTAAACCAGGTACGTGCAAGAGCTGGTAAACCAGCGACTGCTGTGTATAAATACATAAATGATGCGAGCCCGATGGGTGGATTTTCTTCAACACCTGCTGCTAATTATGTAGTAGCGGCTTATCCTGCAGGCACATTTGCAGCTGGTGGTAAGGACTATTCGCTGAAGGCCATCTACTTTGAACGTAAGCTGGAATTGGCGATGGAAGGGCAGCGGTTTTTCGACTTAGTACGTTGGGGGATTGCTGCTACGGAGCTGACTAAGTTCTTTGCGTATGAGTCAAAGATTACTACTGATATAACAGGTGGTAAGTTTGTAACAGGTAAAAATGAGCATTACCCGATACCTCAGCGTCAGATTGACCTGAGTGTAAAGAATGGTACGAAGACATTGGAGCAAAATCAAGGTTATTAATAATTTTTAAAAGTTCTCATTGAGTGATGAATGAGCCCGTCAGTACGGGAGCCTCTTAATCCGGGGCAGTTGAATTACGAATGGCGGCCATGTGCTGCCATTCGTAATTTTTTTTAACTTGTAATGTATGGTTAGATATATTCCTTTTGTATTCCTCGTTATTCTTTTCTCTTGTAAAAGCCGGCCTAAAGGAGAGGCGCTGGCAGCAAAGTATTGTAGTAGTTGTCATTTGGCGGTGTCACCGGGTTTATTAGATAAAGAAACATGGTTGAAGCATGTATTGCCGGCGATGGCGCCGAAGCTGGGGATTGGTGTGTGGGATGATGATAAGTATTATCCTGGAAAGGGAGGGATCTCCATTCATGAGTGGAATGAGATTGTGAGTTATTATAAGGAATTAGCGCCTGATTCGCTCCGTGCAGGCGGTGTGCCGTTAAAAGAAGATGAGACGCTTTTTGCTGTGCATACGGTTGCGGAGGAGGATACTGGTTATAGGGCGAGTACGACGATGGTGTCAATTAATCCATTTACGGGTGGGGTGTATTTTAGTATGGAGAATGGGAAGACAGCTTCGCTGTTTAAATGGGGTGGGATGCGCCCCCAAAAAATTATGGATCTGCAATCAACAGGGGTTGATTTAAACTGGGTGGCGCCGGATACTGGTATTTTGACTTGTATTGGGAATTTGAGAGCGGTAGATCAGCTGGCGGGTGTGGTATGGAGCATTACAAAAGATCAGGGTGTGCATACCATTGCCATGGGCCTGCCCAGACCTGTGCAGACCCTGCCATTTGGAAAAGACTATGTAACACTCGGGTTTGGACACAAATATGGGGGGCTTTACCTTGTAAATGAGGAAAACAGGAAAACGATCCGCGATGTTCCAGGGGCTATCCATGCCGAAACCGGCGACTTCAACAATGATGGTTACCCTGACCTGGTGGTGTTATTTGCCTATGATGATGAGGGGATCTGGCTATTCCTGAATGATCGTAAGGGTGGATTTACGAGTGAGAACATCCTTCGCTTTCCTCCGGTATATGGGTCTACCAGTTTCCAGCTGGCAGATATGAACCGGGATGGCAAGCTGGACATCATCTATACGGCTGGTGATAATGGTGATTATTCTATGATTCTCAAACCTTATCATGGGGTATATGTGTTCCTGAATAAGGGGGCGTTCAAATTTGATGTGGATAAACCTGATTTCTTTTACCACATTAACGGGTGTACAAAGGTGATAGCAGCTGATTTTGACCAGGATGGCGACCTCGACCTTGCTACGATAGCCTTCTTTGCAGATCTGAAAAATAACCCGGCAGAGAAATTTGTTTTTCTTGAACAAAAGAAACCCTTATCTTTTGAGCCTCATGCAGTTATGGGGTTGGCGTCCCGGGGTCGATGGATCTGTATGGCTGCAGGTGACTATGACAAAGATGGGGATGTGGACCTTGTTTTGGGTAGCTATTCGAGAGGGTTTATCATCCAGGAGGGGTATGAACCGGCCTGGAATATTCATTCTCCGCTGGTGCTATTGGAAAATAAGAAAAAATAACCGGGCCCGGCCTTACTCATCTATTAAATAGTAACTCAAGTTGACATTTTTTTTACATGATAGATCATAGTTGTAACAAATAAATCCTTATATTGCATACACAACAACAGGTAAGAAATCTAAATCGTGGCATGCTAACATAGAGATTAGCCCACCTTAGTTATTTTTTCCTGGACACATACTTTTAAATAAATTTGAACAATACGCAGGTATTGCTCTACCTATAAAGATACTCCTGATTGAACTGATCAGGTTTTAGAATGGCGGAAGGAGAGGCACACTGTGCCTCTCTTTTATTTACAACGAACTTAAATAACCTATGATACAGCCATTTAAACTACCACGCTACCTTTTGTAACTCTTTTATTATTTTTCATCATATTCAGCTAACTTTAAAGTCAAGACAATCAGGGTCTCAAAAAGATGGAACCATACTATTATGATAGTGCGTTGGTAAGAAACCGAATACATGCAATAATCACAACGCACGCCACGCCACAGGCACTTAACTGGCTAGAACAACAGTTACAGCTGCTACAGGAAGCGAAGACTACTCAGCGCTTCAACATCACTTTCACTGCTATGCCGCGTTTCACAGGTAAACAAGTCATACCGGACACCCACATTCAGGAAGCGAATAACTTTTTCATTTATAGATATACGTTAGACCGACTGGCCCGTACCTGGTGGTTGCTCCAGTTTCCTACGGAGGATCGCTCCCGTTATATAGCTGCTATTGAAGACCTCTTCTCGGCAGCTGATATGAATGAGCAGATCACGCTGTATGGGGCATTGCCATTACTGGCATATGCTGAAGAGTGGAAGCTGCGTACTGCAGAAGGCATCCGCTCAAACATAGGCGGGGTGCTGGAAGCCATTATGGTACACAATAGTTATCCTGCTCAGTACCTGGATGAACCAGCCTGGAACCAGCTGGTGATGAAAGCTATTTTTACAGATAAACCGGTGCATCTCATTACAGGGCTTGATGAACGTGCGAACCCGCAATTGGCACAGATCCTGCGCGATTATGCGCATGAACGCTGGGCGGCAGGCAGAAAAATTAACCCCATGTTATGGAGATTGATTGCGCCATTCATTGACCAGGACATGATGCCAGACATCAATCGCATCTGGGCATCGGACCAGATCATTGACAAAGAAGCTGCGGCGCTGGCCTGTGCACATACAGGGTTTGCGCCGGCAAAGGCTTTGCTGCAGGAATCGCCGGAGTTGGCTGCTGCTATTGCAGGTCGGTTGTTGACATGGGATACTGTAGCGGAAAAAGCGAATGTATAATTGATCAGAAACACGCCGGCAAAACAGGCAAAAGCATGGCCTGGCTGGCATTCGTCAGCATGAAAATGCAAATGTATAGCCTTAATTCATGATATGAACCTGCGGAAAACCGGAATTAACATCGAATAGCATAAACGTGTATCACACCTTCAATGTATATCCTGTAAACTTGCAGTAAGGCAACATATTATTTAAAACATATTACCAGGTCTCACGAAATTAATTTGAACATGTGTTGTAGTCACGAACTGAACGGAACAACCCAGCCATTGACAATGGTACCCGCGTATATGGAGCGTATAAAAGGAATGCAGTTTTTTGATCCGCATATCCACATGTCAAGCCGCACTACTGATGATTATCAGGCCATGGCTGCGGCTGGTATTACCGCCATTATAGAGCCTGCCTTCTGGCTGGGACAACCCCGAACTGGTATTGATACCTTCAGGGATTATTTCAATAGCCTGATAGGCTGGGAGCGCTTTCGTTCTTCACAATTTGGTATCAAGCACTATTGCACCATAGGCCTGAACAGCAAGGAGGCTAACAACGAAAAACTGGCTGAAGCTGTGATGGAAATACTCCCTCTTTTTATCTACAAAGAAGGTGTAGTGGGGGTAGGAGAAATAGGCTTTGACGACCAGACGCCTGCTGAAGAAAAGTATTACCGTGCACAGTTGGAACTCGCTAAGGAAGCGGTTTTGCCGGTGCAGATACATACCCCCCACAGGGATAAAAAGAAAGGCACCACACGTAGTATGGACATTGCCATTGAGCATGGCATAGATCCAAAAATGGTGATTGTAGACCATAACAACGAAGAAACTGTAAAAGAAGTGCTGGACAGGGGTTTCTGGGCTGCTTTTACCATTTATCCATTTACCAAAATGGGGAATGAGCGCATGGTAGAGGTTGTAAAACAGTATGGCAGTGAGCGGATTATGATCAATTCTGCTGCTGACTGGGGTATCAGTGACCCATTAGCTGTACCTAAAACAGCGGCCCTCATGCACGAAAGTGGTATTGACTCGAATGATATTCATTTGGTAACTTTCCGCAATGCTATTACTGCGTTTGCCCAAAGTGGGCAAATTAATGAAGCGGATTTTGAGATGGTAAAGCAAATAGACCAGAGCCTGAAGTTCAACGGAAGTACCGTATTGCGCGGTGGTCAACAACCTTTCCGTAATGCTCAGTCTACTATTATCAGTTAAACAACAGTATTAAGAAAATGACGAATGTCCTGGTTTAAATACCAGGCAGATCGTATGCCATAGCCAGGTGTTTGAACCCGGCAGGAAATTGTTCGTCGTGTTGACAAATTAAATCATGTATGTAAATATGGATCAATTGCAATTCGTATTTCGTCATTCGTCATTGAGAAAACCCGTGTACCCGGTGAATTATATTATTAGCAAATTACTAGGATATATACGTTTAATGCGTCCTGCCAATATTGTAACTGCTGTAGCAGATGTATTGGCCGGAATAGCCATATCCGGTTTTTTGGGGTCTGAAATGGTCAATTACCTGGATCATCTGTTGCCCGTACTTTGTCTGTGCCTGGCCACTGTAGGGCTGTATGGAGGAGGTGTGGTATTCAACGATGTGATGGATGCAAAACTGGACAAAATTGAACGCCCTGAACGCCCCATTCCCAGTGGCATTATTTCTTTGACCCAGGCGATCGTGCTGGGATCTTACCTGTTATTAGTAGGTATACTGGCAGCATTTACAGTGTCGCGTATTACTGGCTTTATAGCATTGGGTATTACTGCCAGCGCACTGGTGTATGATAAGTGGGGAAAACACCAGGCCTGGGGCCCTGTGAATATGGGTCTTTGCCGGGGATTGAACTTGTTATTAGGAATTAGTATTGTGATGCCGGCATTGCAAACATACTGGTGGATGGGCATTATACCTGTTATATACATTGCGGCAGTGACTTACATCAGTCGTGGTGAAGTACATGGGGGGAGTGCAGCATCCATGCGGATTGCAGCTGTTGCTTATGCGGTGGTGTATGGAACGATGGTGGCACTGGCATATTACAATGAACACCTGCTCATTGCAGCTCCGTTCATCTTATTATTTATCATTATGATTAACAGGCCGCTGTGGACAGCGATGAAAAATCCTACAGGGCCTAATATTGGAAAAGCTGTGAAAGGCGGGATCATAGCTTTGATAGCTATGAATGCAGCATGGGTAGCCGTGTTTTCCTCCCTGCAACATGCGCTGTTGGTATTGGTGTTATTACCCATATCTATGCTGATGGCAAGAGCTTTTGCTGTAACCTGATCTCTTACATGTGATATACCAAAAAAATCGCTTTTGCCACTGGCAAAAGCGATTTTTTTATGCTACTTTTAAAACGGCTTTATTTATTTGATGAGTACTCAACCATAGCTATGCACGTTATTCAACAGACATTCAGTGTTCCATATACCTACGAGGTATTTTTTACGACCCATCTCTTTGACTCAGGGAATCCACTGCTTAAGAACTACCTGGAATCCCAGGCTGCCAACAATCTCAGCAAGCGTTTATTTGTCATTGCTGATGAAGGATTGATCAGGCATCATCCGAACCTTCCCGCACAAATCAGGCATTATTGTGAAACCGTCAATGGTTTTGAACTCGCCGGCGATATCCTGGTTATTCCGGGTGGCGAGGCTGTAAAAAACGACCTGCCGTTATTTTATAGTCTCGTTGATGCGATTGACCAGTATTCCATAGACCGCCATTCATTTGTAATCGGCATTGGTGGTGGTGCCGTGCTGGACCTGGTAGGTTATGCAGCAGCAGTATCTCACCGTGGGGTACGTCATATTCGTATACCAAGCACCGTGCTATCGCAGAATGATTCCGGCGTGGGTGTCAAGAATGGTATCAATTACAAAGGCAAGAAGAACTTCCTGGGCACCTTTGCCCCACCCGCAGCCGTATTCAACGATGCGCACCTGCTGACAACGCTGGATATGAAGGATTGGCGGGCCGGTATTGCAGAAGCTGTAAAAGTAGCATTGATCAAGGATGCGCCTTTCTTTGAATGGCTGGAAGCAAACGCAACAGCGCTGGCAAACGGTGACCTTCCACTCATGCAGGAACTGGTATACCGCTGTGCAGCATTGCATATGGCACACATTGGTGGTGCCGGCGATCCATTTGAAAGCGGTTCTTCCAGGCCATTGGATTTTGGCCACTGGAGCGCCCATAAACTGGAACAGTTATCCAACTTCGAACTGCGCCATGGAGAGGCAGTTGCTATCGGTATGGCAGTAGATAGTGTCTATGCTTCACTGCTGGGCTGGCTGGATCAGGCATCTGCTTTGCGTATAGTAAAGTTATTACAGCAATTACAACTACCGGTATACCATCCGTTAATGGAAAATAAAGCAGGTATTCCATCGCCGGTAATCAAAGGATTGGAAGAGTTCAGAGAACACCTGGGAGGCAGACTCACCATTTGTTTATTAAAAGGGATCGGGGTGGCAGCAGAGGTTCATGTGATGGACCTGACACTCCTGGACAAAGCTGTAGCAACAGTGCGGTCGCTTTCCTAAAAACTAATTTTCATGCAAACAGTTTCAGGTCATCTTTCCTATTGCACGAATATCCACCCGGGTGAAACCTGGCCAGATCATTTCGCGCAATTGCAACAATATATTCCCGCAATTAAATCAGGTATTTCACCGGACAAACCTTTTGGCATTGGTCTGCGTCTCGCAAACACAGCCAGTTTAGAGCTTTCAAAAGAGCCGAACCTGCTGGCTTTCAGGCAATGGCTGAAAGAACAGGATTGTTATGTATTTACCATGAATGGTTTTCCTTACGGAGGCTTTCATCATACGGTGGTAAAAGACCAGGTGCATACACCTGACTGGACCACTTCGGACCGGGTGGAATACACCGCCCGTCTTTTCCGTATTCTTGCTGCTTTGTTGCCAGCAGGTATGGAAGGTGGTATTTCTACTTCACCTTTGTCATACAAACTATGGCATGATGATATAGAAGCGGCGATGGAAAATGCGACATTAAATATGTTGCAGATACTGGGACAGTTGGTACGTATTCACCGTGCAGGCGGTCCTGTCATGCATTTGGATATTGAACCGGAGCCGGATGGATTGATGGAAAATATACAGGAGTATATTGACTGGTACTTTGCATACCTGATGCCATTGGGTATCAATTACCTGCTGGACCAGTTTGATATGACAGAAAAAGAAGCTGGTGCTGCTATAAAAAGGCATATTCAATTATGCTATGACGTATGCCACTTTGCATTAGTATACGAAGCGCCTGCATTTGTACTTAGCAAGCTGCAGGAGTATGGATTGAAAGTAGGTAAGTTACAAATCAGTGCAGCCCTGAAAGCAGCGATGCCAGCAGCAACTGCAGAAAGAGAAGCAGTGGTCCATGCATTCAGTGCATTCAATGAACCGACTTACTTACACCAGGTAATTGCACGAAAATCGAATGGCGATTTTCTGCATTATCCTGACTTGCCACAGGCACTGGAAGATGCTTATAATATGGATGTAGTAGAGTGGCGTTCACACTTTCATGTACCGGTATTTTTAGAACACTACGAACTATTATATTCTACACAGTCTGACATTCGGGAAGTATTGCAATTGCAACGCGAACAGTTATTCACACAACACATGGAGGTGGAAACCTACACCTGGGGAGTGCTACCTGCAGGGTTGAAATTGCCTATGGATCAATCAGTTTCGCGCGAAGTGAGCTGGGTGATGCAACAGCTTGGATTTCTGAAAATGGAAGTATAGATTTGAGCACGAATTATATCCTAAGAATGGCCAACGATCATGAAAAAGACAGTTGTTATTGACGTAGTAGGACTTTCCTCCTCCCTGATTGGAGAGCATACGCCTTTTTTAAAGGCTTATGTAGAGCAGCACCAGTTGCGCACAATTCAACCTATGGTGCCTGCGGTCACCACGGCGGTACAGAGTACTTATGTCACCGGGCAGTGGCCCGCGGAACATGGCATTGTCGGCAATGGCTGGTACGACCGTCAGGATTGTGAAGTAAAGTTCTGGAAACAATCAAATAAGCTGGTAGATGCACCGAAGATATGGGAAAAGGCGAAGAAGGTAGATCCTGCTTTCACCGTTTCTAAAATGTTCTGGTGGTACAACATGTATTCCAGCGCAGATTATTCTGTCACACCACGCCCGCAGTATTTAGCCGATGGTCGTAAGGCACCGGATTGTTATGCACATCCATCATCTTTGCGCGATCATTTGCAAAAGGAGTTAGGTACTTTCCCGTTGTTCCAGTTCTGGGGACCAGGCGCCAATATCAGATCTACACAGTGGATTGCAGATGCATCTGTGATGACAGATGATATGTATGATCCTACATTGACATTGATCTACCTGCCACACCTGGATTATTGTTTACAAAAATTCGGACAGGATCTGCCCCGCATCAGCAAAGAACTGCATGAGATAGATGAGGTCGTGAAGCAACTGGTTACGCATTACGAAAAGAAGGATACCCGTGTGATCATTCTTTCAGAATATGGTATTACGAATGTAAATAACCCCATTCACCTGAATCGCATTTTCCGCCAGGAAGGTTTGATAGCAGTGAGGGAGGAACGCGGGTTGGAACTGCTGGATGCAGGTGCTTCCAGGGCATTTGTGGTAGCAGATCACCAGGTAGCGCATGTGTATATAAACGATCCTTCAGTGTACAAAAAGGTGCGGGCGATTGTAGAAAACACACCTGGTATTCAGCTGGTACTGGATCGTGAAGGTAAGCGGGCGCACAACATGCATCATGCACGGAGTGGGGAGCTGGTGCTGGTAGCAGATACCAACAGCTGGTTTACCTATTATTACTGGCTGGACGATGCGAAGGCGCCGGACTTTGCCAGGTTGGTAGATATTCATCGTAAGCCGGGTTATGACCCGGTGGAGATGTTTATGAATCCTGCGGATCCGTTGATCAAATTAAAGGCAGGTTTTAAGCTGTTAAAGAAGAAATTAGGTTTCCGGTACCTGATGAATGTGATTCCGCTGGATGCGACCTTAATTAAAGGTTCTCATGGGCGTATTTCGGAAGATAGGCAGTATCATCCTGTGTTGATAACTGCGAAAGGGGAGGAGACCGGCCCGGTAACGGCAGTAGATGTTTATGATGTGATCTGGAAAACAATGCAATAAAAGAAAATTGGTTGTCAGGGGATTTGCCTACCCAATCCCCTGATTTCCTATATCTCCTAGACTTGGTAGGCTATTCCCGCTCAAACTCACGCCTATAAGAGTTATAACCTAAAGTTATTTCCCATAACTTTTAGTAATAACCTAATCTCCCTGATAATTTTGTTGAACCTGCGCCAACACTGTACTTTTGGCTTGTCCGCGACACTTATTTGCTAAAAAGGAAATTCATCAAAACCAACCGACGACCTGCCAACCGGCACGTGTGTGTCTAACCTGTATATGATTGCGTTATTTCAACAGACTGATTATTGGGTAGTATTATCCATCGGATTGATCGTGGGCTATCTTTCCGGTTTACTCGGCAAAGGAGGGAGTGCGGTGAGTACGCCAGCGCTACAGATCTTTGCCGGAATAAACCCCTTCTATGCCCTGGCATCCCCATTGCCTGCGGCGATTACGAGTACGATATCGGCAACGGCGGTATATAGTAAAGAAAAGCTTTTTGACAAAAGAGTGATTGGATTGGGGGCACTATTTGGAGTGCCTGCTACGGTATTAGGGGCTTATATGAGCCGTTTTTTGCCGGGCGATACATTGATGATCTGTACTGCATTATTTATCATGGGAATCGGTACGACGTTGTTAATTTCCTTTTTGAGAAAAAAGCCGGAAGATGTACAGGCAGACGAGGAGTTTCACACAGGTTTAATGATTCTTGCGGCCACAGGTATTGGTTTATTATCAGGTTTGTTAGCCAACGCCGGCGGTGTACTGTTTAGCAGTTTCTTCATCAAGCGGTTAAGAATGCCGATTAAGCAGGCGCTGGCATGTTCTATCGTACTTTCAGCAATACTTTCTGTTCCCGGGGCAATCGCGCACTGGTACCTGGGCCATATCGACTGGAATATTGCATTGTTACTTTCACTCACGGCGATCCCATCTTCTTATTTAGGGGCTAAAACTGCGGTGAAAATGAAGTCGCCATTACTTGAAAAAGTATTCGCATGTACACTGATCGTGTTTGGGGTGTATGATATCATTTACACGGTCTTCTCTTAAAATGTCGGCCTCAGGCCACCCACCAAATAAAAAAGCTTTTACCTGCAGAGGTAAAAGCTTTTAGTATTTTTCAGGGGTATATAGGAGTCCTTAACGCTGCCAGCGTCAGGCGCAAACCTTCCAACCACAAAAATCCCGGGTCTTTAAACCCTTTGCTCCCGCATAATCTGCGCCCTTTCCTCAGGCGGTAATGAATCTACCACCAGGTCATAGGCATGCTGTAACAAAGATTGTAATTGCGGTACAGGTAAAGTATCCAATTGTTTTATCTGTACCCAGTGGTAACGGGCCAGATAGGGAGCCGGCACAATGCCCGGCTGGGAAATGAGGCGATGGAAATCTTCCAGCCTGCATTTGAGGGAAACCTGATGTGGAAAACTCTTTGAAATCATGCAGAAGAGCTTTTCACCTACGGAAAACCGTACATCATCGTCCCACTTATCTTCCCGCACTACGGCAGGGAAAGCAAGGCAGTAATTAAGGGTCAGGTCAAACATAATACTGGCAGCTTAAAAGTTAATAATAGTCCTGTCTCTCAGTGAAATTATAAAGCGCAAATGTTTACACAAGCGTGCAATAAACGTGAAATGGTAAAAGGCTCGTTGAGAAGATAGTTTTAGATAAGTCTCCTAGTGATATGGCAACGTTCCTAAAACCTTAGTGTTCCTGTTCCCTGAAATATTAATATTCCCGTTATAAATTTAAGTATCTTTTCTCAATACGGACACACATTTTAATGTTAAATCCACATTACCAGGAAGCTGTTCTGTAATTGGGGGTATATAGATTATTTAATAATATTTACCTTTTGCAGGATGAGTGCATCCTGCAAAAGGCAAAATGGGTTTATTTAAATTTCCTCGCCATCTTTTCTTCCAACACATCCAGCGGTACGCAACCATCTTTCAGCAATTCGTCGTGGAAGTCTTTGATATTAAATTTATTTCCCAACTCAGCAGTATACTTGTTCCTCAACTCGCGGATTTTCATTTCGCCAATTTTGTAGGACAAAGCCTGTGCCGGCATTGCCATATAACGCTCAATTTCTGCTGTAGCCTCCTGTTCGCTGGTTGGTTCATAGTCGAGCATGTACTTGATGGCCTGCTCGCGGGTCCATCCTTTGTGGTGTAAACCTACGTCCACAACGAGCCTGATGGCGCGATGAATTTCGTCGCCCAACCGGCCGAAATACATGTAGGGATCTGTATATATTCCTAACTCTTTTCCCAGGCTTTCGCAGTATAGTGCATAACCTTCCCCATATGCGCCAATCCAGTTAAATCTGCGGAATTTAGGCAACGAATCGTTTTCCTGTTGAATGGAAATCTGGAAGTGATGACCGGGTATTGCTTCGTGCAGAAACAGGCATTGCATACCGGTGTAGCCAAATTCTTTTGCATTCAGAATGGGTACATAGAATACGCCGGGTCTTGAACCATCTGCTGCTCCCTGCATGTACTCTGCACTGGCCGAAGCGGCGCGGAAAGCTTCTGTCTGCCTGATTTCAAAAGGCGTCTTTGGCAGGTGGCCATACAGCTCTTTTACCTTAGGCATGATCCTGTCTTTGATGCTCGCGAAACTATCAAGAATCTGTTTGGGTGTAGAGAAGATTTTGAATTTCTTATCTGTTCTGATATAAGTAAAGAAGGAGGGCAGATCGCCTTTCCAACCGGTCTCGGTCATTACCTGTTCCATTTCGCCTTTTATGCGGGCTACTTCTTTTTCGCCGATGGCAAATATTTCATCGGGGGTCAGGTTGGTGGTGGTCCAGTATTTACTGTAAAGGGCATACCAGTCTTTACCATTAGGGAGCGCGCCATAACCGCTGGTAGTACGTGCTTTGGGCAGGTATTCTTTTTCCATGAAGTCATGCAGCCGTGCATAGGAAGGCAGAATATACTGTTCTATGCTTGCTTTGTATTCGGATGCGAGTGCAGTATCCTTCAGGGTTCTGAGCGGTGCATAGAATACATTGCCGGTATCTTTCTTAGCAATGTCAGCCAGCTGTGGCAATATTTTTACCACGAGTGACTTTGGTAATACGATACCTGTTTCCATGCCTTTGCGCATGTTGGCAATAGCGGTGTCTGCCCATTCGGAGAAAGACTGCATGCGTGACATGAAGTGGCGGTAGTCGTCGTTCGTTTTGAATGGCTGTGCGCTGGCGCCGGAACCAAAT
Source organism: Chitinophaga sp. (assembly GCF_039596135.1). Taxonomy (GTDB): domain Bacteria; phylum Bacteroidota; class Bacteroidia; order Chitinophagales; family Chitinophagaceae; genus Chitinophaga. Next base: position 4,658 of record NZ_JBCNKH010000045.1, on the reverse strand, counting down.
AAAGGTAGTTGGAGAGTGAGGCCATTGAACTGATCGAAAGGCATGTAGTGATCAGGGAATTTCAGGCGCTCTTTGCCCAGGGTAAGTTCACGTTGCAACATGAGATAACTGATCAGGTCATTGGGCGTAAGACCGGCAGTATCTACACCATTGAGTGCTGTTTGGTAGCTGGTGTAAAAGCTATCGACGTGATGACGGAAATGCTCGCTGATATCAATTTGCAGGAGGCCATCGTACTGATGTTCACCATTCATGGTTGCTTCCAGTGGAAACAGTTCCATTCTGTCATCATAGTATTTTTGAACGAGGTGGTGCAGGGAATCGGCGCCGTTGCCGGATTTCTTGCCAGGCTGACCACAAGCCACTGCCAGCAGTATCGATGGCAGGAGGAAATAGTGTTTTTTAAACAGCATTTGGGTAGATTTTGTTGATAAGAACCGGCTAAAAATAAAAAAACACTCCGAAGAATCGGAATGTTTTATATAGAACAGTGAACAATGAAAACTTATTTATACCGGGTATTTATCAGCTCAACTCTTACCTGCCGGATTGTTTTTAGCTCCAGCCCGGATCGGATTTTTCACTTAACGGTCGACTCCGGCTTTACATACCCGCTGCAAAATTAGGTTAATAATTAAAAGCAACTTGTTAACCTATTTTAAATTTTTGATTTTTATGCTACGAAAGGATACGGTATTACCATGATCCTGGAGTAGGATGTGCCCTTCAGGCCAAAGACCAAAGTTATTCCAATTTTTGTATTTAGAAATCGCTACGAGGTCTTTAAATTCTTTGGACCCTCTTTCATACTCCACCATCTTTATGCCATTCAGCCAATGTTCCACATGATTATTTGGATATACAATGACGCGGCCATGGTTCCATTCACCGATCTTTCTAAATGCATTCTGGTTAGCATCTTTTTTCCTGGGGATCAGGTCGTACAAAGATGACAGGGTTCTGTCGCCATCGCGGCCCAGTTTGGCATCCGGGTGACGCTCATCGTCCAGTACCTGGAATTCCAGGCCTATGGCTGACTTCCCTTTGGTATCGTAATCTTCTTTTACAAAGTATTTTACACCACTGTTGGCACCTTCGGTCAGTTTGAAATCGAATTCCAGGTCGAATGCACCGTATTGTTTGTCGGTGATGATATCGCCACCTGAACCTTCTTCATCGCCGGTTGACTGGTGGATGGTAAGTAAACCATCTTCCAGGGTCCAGCCGGTGGTTGGGAAGTCCTGCTTATTTACTCTTCTCCATCCTTTCGATGTCTTGCCATCCCATAATAAGGAATACCCGTTCTTCTGCTCCTGTGGAGACACCGTGTTCGGAACATTATTCACCACGTAAATATTGTCGTAAGGAGAATATTGTGAAGCATCCGGGTTTTCTAAAATGCGGATATTGCGCCAGTGAATCTGTTTGCCTTTATCTTCAGGTTTGTAGATCTGGTGCACCTGCAGGGCAATGAAGCCTTTCAGTGTCATATCGTCAATCACATGTGCGCAGGCTACTCCATTGATCCATGTTCTGATCTCCGATCCCCTGCATTCTATTCTGTACTTATTCCAGTCTTTCTTTTTGAATGCCTTTTGCGCAGCTGGATTCAGGTCCAAAGGATAGAGCCAGCCACGACGAGCTTCGTCATACACACCACCACTCCACGCCCTGTCGCTAGGGTCTACTTCCATCTGGTAACCATGCACCCGACCATTGTTATAGTCAGGTTTGCTTTCGCTACGGAATTGAATACCATAGTTCATTTCCGCGTCCAGCTTAAGTTCCAGCTCTAAAATAAAATCACCGTAGTCTTTTTCGGTAGCTAGAAAGGAATTGGGGCTTCCCGTGACGGATGTACCCACGATTTCATCTTTTTTGGCCTCATAGGTAGCTGTCCCATTTACTTCTTTCCATCCTGAGAGGTCTTTACCATTGTAGAGTGAATGCCATTGAGCTTTCTTTTGTGCCGTTGCCCAACTGCTGAGGAACAGGACACTACAGACCAGTAACGTGTTTTTCATAACAATGAACCAAAACTAGTTTTAAAAATAAATAATAACACTCATTTATTCAACCGATTGCACCATTTATGTGATGAACGGTAGAAATTCATTTTAACCTAGGAGTACTAACTTCTCTCTAAATTTATGCAATCGTTTGCAATTTATGACGAATCTACTTAACTTGTATTACCCCGACCCGGAAAAAAGAAGAAAAACCTTAGGATAAAACGCGCATTGAAAGCTGTAGTTGGGCCATTGTATACTATAAGTACTATTATTCTGTTAATCTAAAATTCTACGTAATGAAGAACACGTTATCGAAAACGGGAGTGATACTCCTGTACCTGCTATTGTTGGGAACCCTCATCCGCGCACAACAGTTGGTGAACCTCTCGGGAAGGGTGACTGCTTCGGACGGAACTCCTGTGATCGGTGCCACAGTGGCAGTGAAAGGAAAATCGATCGGTACAGTCACCGACAACATGGGGGCTTATAAGCTGAAAGTCTCGCCGGGCGCCACCATCGTCATCTCGTTTATTGGTTATTTGCCACAGGAAATTCCCGTCAACAATCGAACATCTATCGATGTGCGATTGGCCGATGACAACAAGAAACTGGAAGAAGTTGTCGTAGTGGGTTATGGACAACAAAAGAAGAAAGATGTAACAGGGTCTATTGCTTCTATCAGCAGCAAGGCGATTATGGAAGTACCTGTTACAAATGCGCAACAGGCGCTGCAGGGAAGAACCCCTGGTATTGATGTTATTAATAATAGTGCGAAGCCGGGCGATGAACCGAGGGTACGTGTGAGAGGAACCCGATCGCTTTCTGCGGGAAATGATCCTTTGTATGTGGTGGATGGAATTCCTTTTGCAGGGGCGATGAATGACATCAATCCCTCGGATATCGTGTCGATGGACATCCTGAAAGATGCGTCGGCTACGGCGATTTATGGATCACGTGGTGCGAATGGGGTAGTGCTGGTGACTTCGCGAAAGGGTAAGAGTGCTAGCAGGCCCCTGGTCAGTTATAGTGGTATGTATGGGTATGTGCATGCACTGGGTCGTACAGATATGATGGATAGTAAGCGGTACATTGAAATGAAGCGGGAGGCTTACCGTACTTCGGGGTCATATGATGATAATAACCCCGATGCATCGGATGCGAAGATTTTCAATGCTACTGAGCTGGCGAATGTAAAGAAAGGAGTGAATACAGATTGGCAGGACCTGATGATTAGCTCCGGTTGGCAAACGAGGCATGCATTGGGCGTAAGTGGTGGAACGGAGAAGACAAAATATGCAGTGACGGGTGGGTACTTCAAAGATCAGGGGGTACTAAAGTTGCAAAGTTATGAGCGTTATAACCTGCATGTGGCAGTGGACCAGGAAATCAGCAAGCGCATTACAGTAGGTACTTCTATGCTGGCTGCCTATAGTACACGCAAAGGCAGTAGTTATAATGGTATGGGAGCGGCGTTGAAAATGTTGCCGATAGCAGCTCCTTATGATGATAATGGTAAGCTCATTACCTATCCAACTGGCGATAACCAGCAGCCGAATGCATTGTTGGATTATGTACCTGGCAACAGGGTGGAAAATCTTTATCACCTTCGGTTCTTTAATAGTCTGTATGGCGAAGTGACCATTCTCGATGGTTTAAAATATCGCCTGAATGTAGGAACAGATTTACAACAGAATAATTATGGGTTGTTTTTAGGAAAGAATAGTACTGACCTGCTCATAGGCGGAGGGGATGCGACTGCTACCAAACAAAGCCAGTTTGTATGGGCGTATACGGTGGAGAACCTGTTGACTTATAATAAGACCTTTCGTCAGAAACATAATATAGGTGTGACGGCATTGTATAGTGTGCAGCGCCAGCGGGAGGATAGTAGTTCGGCTTCGGTAAGAGGGATCCCGGTGGAGTGGCAGGAGTATTATGGTTTGGGGCAGGCAGCGAATGTGACGGGGATAGGGAGTAGCCTGGGTACATGGACCATTCTTTCTTATATGGGGCGTGTGAATTATGGGTATGACGACAGGTACCTGGTGACGCTCACTTTGCGTGCGGATGGGTCTTCCCGGTTTGCAGAGGGGCATAAGTGGGGGTATTTTCCATCAGTCGCCTTAGGCTGGAATATTACGAAGGAGAATTTTATGCGGGAGGTTACATTTTTTGATAACCTGAAGTTGCGTGCGAGTTATGGTAAGATCGGGAATACCGGTATACCACCGTATGCAACGCAGGGGCTTTTGGGTAGAACAACTTATTCTTTTAATAATAAAGGTACGCTGGGATATGCTCCCATTTTACTGCGTAATCCTAATCTCACGTGGGAGACGACTACCTCTTCGAACATTGGCCTGGACTTCAGTGTGCTGAAAGGCAGGATCAGTGGTACGGTGGATGTGTATAAGCAGAAGACGACAGATTTGCTGTTGCAGAAATTTTTACCGTATAGTAATGGGTTTGATTATGTGTTGGAGAATACGGGGGTGACACAGAATAAGGTGATAGAAGTACGTATTTCTACAGTGAATATAGAATCGAAGAGTGGGTTTAGCTGGACGATGGATGTGAACTTCTTTATAAATCGTGAGAAGATACTGGCGTTGGGTGAAGGGAAGACACAGGATATTGGGAATGGAT
>NZ_JBCNKH010000044.1:0-55362 GCF_039596135.1 Chitinophaga sp. | reverse complement strand
GGTCGCTGTAGTATACAGGTTCTTCAGGATATTCATTCTTACAGAACCGCTCATGTCCAGTTCCTTTATCTCAGCCTGGCTTTTGATTAACCGGGCATTTTCCACCGGGTTGTTGGAAAAGAAACCAGTATTGAGATAATGGTAGCCGGTACTGTCGTACACGGGTTGGGTCGGATTGAGCGTTATTGCATTATTAAAGTTGGACTGATCGGAGTTGCTGGTTTTCATATACCTGGGTGCCACATTGAGCGACACGGTATAGACATTACTTTTTGAAGTATGGTTTACATTCAGGCGTGCACCATATTCCTTTTTGTAGGCACGAAGGTCAATACCAGTGGCATTCCGGTAGTCGGCAGAGGCAAAGTAGTTGTCATTTGCGGTACCGCCGGAGATCTGCAGGGTATGCTTCTGGCCATAGGTTGGATTGCGGGTCACGGCTTTCATCCAGTCAGTATTGGCGCCATAGTCAATACCCTGGGTAGGGGTGGCATTGACACGAAATTGCCGGAACTCGCTGGCAGTAAGCACGTGGGGAGCCATGGTCACTTTGTCGATGCTGACATAGCCATTGTACACCATTTTTGAATCTCCGGTTCCCTTTTTGGTGGTGATGATAATAACCCCATTGCTACCACGGGTACCATAGATGGCAGATGCGGCGCCACCTTTCAGTACGTCGATAGACTCGATGTCGTTCTGGTTAATGTTGTCGATATTCCCCCCGGGTACACCATTGATGACGTAGAGTGGTCCAAGACCTGCGCTTCGGGAAGAAACACCCCGAAGCTGGATGTTGGGAGAGGAGTTAGGATCGGCAGTGGCAGTATTGGTGATGGTCAGCCCTGCTACTTTTCCCTGTAGGGACATGAGCGGGTTGTTGCCAGCCACAGACTTCAACTCATTTGCCGTCACGTGGGTGATGGCACTGGACACTTCTTTTCTGTTCAGCGTGCCGTAACCAACACTGACAACTTCCACACCTTTTAATTCCTGAACATTCTGAGCCAGTTTTACCAGCAGGGAGTTTTGATTGGAAAGTTGGACTGTTTTGGTAAGGTAGTCGATGGAAGAAAAGGTGAGCGCCTGGTCAGATGCAGTTACGGATAACATAAATGAACCATTGGCGTCAGTAGTAGTGCCAGCCCTGGATCCTACCACTCTGATCGTTACACCAGGCAATGGGTCATTGGTGGTAGAGTCAATGACCTTGCCGGAAATAGCCCTGTTTTGAGCAAAGGTGGAATTCCCCAGCGTAATGAAAATGAGACAAATGAAAAGTCGTAGAAAGTTTTTTAGCATAACGGAGTGCTTAATGAGTTCACGTGGATTTTTTTTAATATCGCTGCAGCGGGTCAAAATAAATGAGTAATTAAGCGTGGTGTATGAGGTAGTGGACGGGGGGAGAGAAAAATCTAACTATTTTTGAATTTATATTATTGGTAATCAGGTTGTTGTTTGGTTTGTGGGGGTGAAAAATCTAAGGGGTTTCAGGACAAAAAATGTACTTTTAAGGTACTTACATATGAACAGAGTAGCATTTATTACCATTTTCTTACTGGCATTTTTTCAGGGGTATGCGCAGCATTTCGATGCAGATAGTTTAGTCAATGTGCTAAAATCAGAATTGAAAAAGGAAAGCAGTTACGACCAGGCGAGGATAAATCGGATCGGGCAATTACGGTCTTCATTGCTTCGTGTGGACAGCAATAATTTTGACTTGCAATATGATCTTTGTTCAAAGATATATGAGGAATATTCTTCCTTTAAATTTGACTCTGCTTATGTGTATGTAAAGAAGATGGTGGAACTGACGGAGCAGTTTCATAAAGGTGATTTGCTGATTGAAAGTGAGATCAGGTTGGGGTACACGTTATATTTTTCAGGATTTTATAAGGAAGCATTTGATGTAATTGCAAAAATTGATACGGGCAGGTTTACGCAGGCACAGTGGAGTGACTACCTGACTATGCGGGCAAGATTGAATCAGAGTATAGCAGATTATGACAATGACCCGTTTTTTTCCAGGGGGTATTATGAACAATCGGATCGGGATTTTAGAAAGGCACAGGTGATTGTGCCTGTTAATAATTTTGAAAAGACTGTAGACCTGGCTTTTGTGCCGGATTCACTAAAGGATAAGAATCTGACCCCGGATTATTTTTTTGGTTTGATCATGCGGCAGCAGTTGACCCCTCATCGTATTGCGATGGTAGCTACGCGTATAGCTTCTGCATACAGGGAGAAAGACAGGGTACTTTTTCTGGCATTGGCTGCGATTAATGATGTCCGGTCGTCTACAAAGGAGACGCTGGCTATTTTTTTGCTTGCGCAGGAGTTGTATCATATGAACCAGACGAATGACGCTTACATTTTTATGCAGGCAGCGGCGCGCAATGCCAATTTTTATGGTGCGCGGAACCGGGCGGTACAGATAGAATCGTTGTTGCCATTGGTAGCGGGGAAGGTGATAGATGAAAAACAGCACCAGCGGGATAAGTTGTTGATAGGCTTTTTGACATTTTTGATTGTGGCGGTAGTGCTTTTTTTCCTCTTATTTATTTATAGAAAACAACTATTGCAGATAAAGGCCAGCGAGCTGATGATAAAGGAGAAAAATAAACAGCTGGAAAATGTGAATGAACAGCTTTGGGAGTCTTCGAAGATAAAGGAGGAGATGATTGGGTTGTTTTTTAAGATCTGTTCTTCTAATATAGAAACGTTGGAAAAAATCAAGCAGCATACATTGCATAGTATAAAGCTGAAAAAGTATAATGAGGTGAATGAGCTGATGAAGGGGATTCATATTAATGAGGAGAAGGCGGGTTTGTATAATATGCTGGATAGTGTTTTTTTGACGATGTTCCCTAATTTCATTGCATCTTTTAATGCGTTGTTGAAAACGGAGGATCAGATCTGGCCTAAGTCAGGCGAAACGCTCAATGCCACATTGCGCATATTTGCATTGATGCGGTTAGGCATTAGTGAGCATGAGGCGATTGCGAAGATATTGGATTATAGTGTGAGTACTGTGTATACGTATAAGACGAGGATTAAGTCGCGGGCGTTGGTACCACCGAATGATTTTGAGCAGAAAATTATGGAGATTAAGTTTATAAAATAAGATTTGCTTTTTTATTTCAGGGTTTAGGGGGAAATTCGTGGTTATGGAACCTACGAATGGCTATTCTTCAGTAAAATTAACAAAAGAGCAGACTGCAATTATTCAATCAAAGGGCAGCGTCCGGATCAATGCCATTGCGGGATCCGGCAAGACCACGACTATTGTGGAGTATGCCGCGTCCAGGCCGGGCAATCCTTCCATATTATACCTGGCGTTCAATAAATCAGTAAGGCTGGAGGCGACGCGTAAGTTTGAAGCGAAGGGGCTTTCAAATGTACGGGTGGAAACTGCGCATTCATTGGCGTATAAGCAGATTGTATTTCAGCATAATTATAAGGTAAGAGGGCAGGGGTATAAGAATGGAGAAATCGTGGATATGCTGCGATTGAAAGGGAATGGAGAAAAGCATAATGAATATGTGATAGCAACGCATATCAATAAATTTCTTTCCTACTATTGTAACAGTAGTACCATAAGGGTAGTGGACCTCAATTACCTGGAGACATTGACAGACAAGGAAGCGATAGACTTTGTAACAAAGTTTTACACCACGATAGAAAATGGAACGAGGGCGATATTAAATAAAATGAATACCGGTGAAATAGAGATCACACATGATTTTTATTTGAAGAAGTTCCAGCTGGTCAATCCAATATTATATTACGACTACATACTTTTTGATGAAGCGCAGGATGCTTCGGGGGTGATGCTGGATGTGATTCTAAAGCAGGATGCGACCAAAGTGATTGTAGGCGATGTGCATCAGCAGATCTATGGATGGCGGCATGCGGTGAACTCGCTGGAGAAAGCCCGTTTCGATTTACTGCGGTTATCAACGAGTTTTAGGTATGTGCAGGATGTTGCTAACCTGGCGTCTGAAATTCTTTATTGGAAGAATCACCTGGCTGAAACGCAGAAAGTATCCATTTTCGGCAGACCCAAACCTGTGAAGCTGGGGAACCTGAAAGCGACGATTGCGCGTACGAATCTTGGATTGTTGTTGAATGCGATAGATTTTATCACGGATAACCCTAAAGTGAAGCATATTTATTTCGAGGGGAATATTAATTCGTATACGTATGCAGATGACGGTACATCCTTGTATGATGTGTTAAACCTGCAGAATGGGAATTTAGACCGGGTGAATGATAAGGTAGTGAAGTCGATGCGGAACCTGGATGAGCTGGAAGAGTATATAGAGAAAACGGAGGATGTGCAGCTGGCTACGATGGTAGAGATAGTGAAGGAATATGGGAATGAGATTTTTGGAATCATGAAGAAGTTGAAGGAACTGCATGTGGGAGATGAGCACCGGCATAAGGCGGAGATGATATTTTCTACGGTGCATAGGGCGAAGGGGATGGAGTATGATACGGTGTACCTGGTGAATGATTTTATAGCGGAGGAGAAGCTGAAGGAATTAATGAAGAAGGAGGAGGCAGATGTAGACCGGCTGATGGAAGAGATCAACCTGTTGTATGTAGCGGTTACGAGAACCAAAGGACAGCTGAATATTCCTGAAACACTGGTGCCTGTGGGGTTTCCGGGTTCGCCTTATATTAATGTGCTGAAGGTGAAGGCGGAGGGGAATCCTTATAATAATGTCCGGACTTCTTCACTCAGGAGGATAAATAAGCATACGCCTGAAAAGACTTTTATAAAGAAGAGGGAAGCGCTTAAAGAGGCGGGCAAGCCATGGACGGCGAGGCAGGATGAGGAGTTGAAGATCATGTTTGAGAAGGGGATGCCGGTGAGCAGGCTGACGGTATATTTCGACAGGACGAAGGGGGCGATATTGGAGCGATTAAAGAAGTTAGGGTATTACCTGGATTAACCCCAACCCCTTGCACAGGATCAGCTGAAAAAAATATATTATCCTATGCTATCATGCTGATAAATTCATTAAATTGTCAGAAATACACTTTACCTGTTAATCTATCAGAGACCCACTAATTCCATGTTATTGTGAAATATATTTTTCATATATTATGCCTGTTGTTTATACCGCAGGTAGTTATTTCGCAACAGAGTGATTTCAACTTTGTCAACTTCACCACCAGTAATGGGTTGTCTTCCAACACAGTAAATGCTATTCTGAAGGATAAATATGGATTCATGTGGTTTGGAACAGATGACGGACTGAATCGGTTTGATGGTCTTACGTTCACTGTGTACCGCCATAAAGAAGGGGATTCATCCAGCCTGGGCGGTAATTCGATATTGGCCTTGCACGAAGACCGTTCCGGTAATTTATGGATAGGCACCAACAACACATTGTCATGTTATAACCGGAAGAAAGACGCCTTCATCAATTACAAATTTACCTTCAATAATACGGCGCGTACCCTTTTCTGTGATCATACCGGACAGGTGTGGATTGGGAGTTACATCGGTTTGTTCAGGTTAAATCCCCGAACAGGAGAAGTGGTCCGTTATACAGCAAATCCCGGAAAGCCGGGTTCGCTGTTGTCGAACATCATCACCTGTGTGATGGAAGACAGCCGCCACCGGCTATGGATAGGAAGTAATGCAGGTATGTACCTGTATCAGCCGCAAGGGAACTATTTTAAGCACTTCAGTCACGAACCGGCAGACTCACTTTCTTTACCTGACAATTCCATCAAAGCAATTACTGAAGACCATAACGGCAACTTATGGATAGGTACAGAGGATGACGGGTTGGCCATGTTGCTGCCGGATGGCGGGCATTTCCGTACCTATAAACATAGCAATACAGATAAGAATTCCCTGAGCAGCAACCGTATATGGTCTTTGGCGGCGGAAAATGCGAACAGGATCTGGGTAGGAACCGAAGAAGGGTTGAATATCTTCGACCTGCAAAAGAAGACTTTGCAGCGGATAGAACATGACGCCAGGAATCGTTACAGCCTACAGGGTAAATCAGTGCGAAGTATTTACATTGATAACAATGGTATTTACTGGGTTGGCACCTACCAGGGAGGTATTAGTAAATATGACAGGAACCTGGCTTTTTTTAATCTCAGGGAAAGCAACCCGTTTGACCCACAAGGATTGACAGCGCCCATTGTTACCTCTTTTTCTGAAGATGCCAATGGCGATATTTATGTAGGCACTGATGGTGGCGGTATTAATCTCTTTCACAGGAATACCGGCCTGTTCACCCATCCCGGTTTCTATGAGGGCGGCAAACCACCGGCTGTACTTTCTCTTGAACATGCGGACGGTCTGCTCTGGATAGGCACCTTTATGCATGGTATATATACACTGAACATGCAAACGGGCAAGGTGCATCACTATCTGAAAGGAGATGACGATCACCAGCCTTCCGGCAATGATATTTTTTGTCTGAAAAAAGACAGCCGTGGCAATGTCTGGATCGGAACGAATGGGAATGGTGTGAATGTGTATGATCCGTTATCCGGCGTGTTCAGGCGTTTTGATCCCGTTATTCGTTACAAAAAGGATAGCATCACTGTCTTACACCGTGGTTTTATCAGGACAATAGAGGAAGATAAAGCAGGTAATATCTGGATTGGGACGATAGGAGCGGGTATATTCATGTTGGATCCATCGGGTAGAATAATCAGGACCTTTACCATGCAAAACAGTGATCTTCCGGCCAATAATGTTCAAACGATATGTGTCGGACAAAGCGGTAGAATATGGGTAGGTATTCACAGTGCAGGATTATGCCTTTTAGACCCGAAAACCGGGAAATTTCAACGTTACGCAGAACAGGAAGGACTGTCTAATGCGGTTATCTATAAGATCCTTGAAGATGATGCCGGAAAGGTATGGGTAACCAGCAATAAAGGAATCAGCAGTTTTGACCCGTTGACCAGTACCTTCAAGAATTATTATCAATATAATGGATTGCAGCGCAGTACTTTCTGCCTGGGTGCGGGTATAAAGACAGAGCGGGGAGAACTTTTTTTCGGTGGACTGGAAGGGTTTAATTATTTCAATCCCAGGTTGCTCAATTATAATAGGATTGTCCCCCGCATTGTATTGACAGATCTCAAAATTGGCAATACTTCCGTGATTCCTGGCGAACATGCTGCTATCCGGTCACACATTTCATTAGCAGATTGTATCCAGCTGGATTATAAACAACACTTTACCATCAATTTTGCTACGCTGAACTATACAGCTCCGCAGGAGAGCCGGTATTCCTATATGTTGCAGGGATTCGACAGAGGCTGGAATGATATCGGTACATCGCGCATGGCGGTGTTTTCGAATCTGAGACCTGGCAATTATGTTTTCCGGGTCAGGGCCAGCTGTGATGACGGGGCATGGCATACAGAGGAAGCCGTGATTAAAATATATGTCAGACCTCCTTTCTGGATGACTATTTATGCGTACCTGTTTTATGTGGTAGCGGTCATTGCTATTTTGTGGGGACTGCGGCACAGGGCGATCCGGAAACTGAAAGCCCGGTTTGCACTGGAGCAGGAAAGATTACAGGTAAGGCAGGCCATTGAAATGGACCGTAAGGAAGCAGAAAGGCAACGCGAATTTGAACAGGCCAGGATCAAATACCTGGTGAACCTGAGCCATGAGTTCCGCACGCCGGTTGCCCTCATTGCCGGGCCGGTCGATAAACTTATCCATGGTGAAATAGCACCTGAAAAACTGAAGCAACTGAACCTGGTGAAACGGAATGCACGGCGCCTGCTGAACATGGTCAACCAGTTATTGGATTTTCGAAAATTGGAAGAGCAGGAGACAAAACTGGACCTCACCCACGAGGACATCGTCACTTTTATAACCGAAGTAATAGAACTGTTCAAAGACATCTCTGAGCACAGGCAGATCAGCTTTATATTTACAAGCTCCATTTCCCATTACTATACCGCTTTTGACAGGGATAAGCTGGAACGGGTACTGTTTAACCTGCTTTCCAATGCCTTTAAATTCACGCCGAAGGGGGGAGCGATATCCCTAAATGTCGATCCTGACCCGAATGCAGGTATTATTATAAAAGTTGCGGATACTGGCATAGGTATGACGCCGGAAGTGCAGGGAAAGATCTTTAATCGCTTCTATCAGGGCGATGAGAATCCTGCTATCCTCAACCAGGGGAGTGGCATTGGTCTCTCTATAACAGCTGAATTTGTGAAAATGCACGGTGGGTCAGTAAATGTGGAGAGCATCCCCGGAAAGGGAAGCATATTTACGGTGTTGCTGCCACTGGAGGAAATGGAAGCGATGCAGCCATCAGCCGTAGAGATACAACAGAATGAACCGGAAGTGCTTCAACCTGTATCGTGCCAACATGCGGAAGTGGCTGCTGCCGATAAACTGACTGTGCTGCTGGTGGAAGACAACGAAGACTTTCGGTATTATCTGAAAGATAATCTGCAGCCATTTTACAAAGTGGTGGAGGCGGCAGATGGGAGAGAAGGGTGGCAGAAAGCACTGTCAGCGCATCCGCTGGTCATTGTGAGTGATATCAATATGCCTTATATGGATGGTATACAGCTAAGCCGTAAGGTGAGGTTTGATAAAAGGACCAGCCATATTCCCGTCATTCTCCTGACAGCCCTGACAGGAGATGCGTTTCACATTAAGGGACTGGAAACGGGCGCTAGTGACTACCTCACCAAACCTTTCAATATTGATATATTAAATATGCGGATCAGGAACCTGCTACTATTAAATAAGCGTCTAAAAGACACCTATCGGCGGCAGTTAGATGTAATGGTTTCTGTGGACGATGTTGAATCAGCAGATGAAAAGTTCCTGGTAAAGGTAACGCAGTATATAGAAAACAACATTAACAACGACAGTCTGACCGTAGAAGAAATGAGCAGGCACCTTTTTATGAGCAGGGCTTCCCTGTATAATAAAGTCGTGCAGCTGACGGGAGAAACGCCTGTTGAATTTATCCGTTCTATAAAACTAAACAAGGCGGCTTGTTTGCTTGAAACCAGCGATATGAAAATTGCCCAGATTGGTTATGCAGTTGGATTCTCTACACCCAATTATTTTGCCCGGGCTTTTAAAGCCAAGTTTAACCTGCTGCCTTCAGAATACCAGGCACGAAAGAAAAAGGAACCTGATTGATGGTATGTATAAATGATGTTATATATTAACTGCTGTTTAGGAACGGGGATAGTGCCAGTGGTGGTGTCTTTAAACATTTGTGCTATTCATTTTTACAAATAAGCTACTCATACTGCGCTTGTCAAGCTACATTCGCTCATGTAATTTCCACGACCAATAAAGCAACTACACCTGGTAGGGGTGCTGCTCTTTTAATATGAGTAGCGCCCGCACCTTAAAAGTCTGGCATTATGGATAAACTAATTTCCTTTGTCCTTATAGTTTTTATCTGTTGTATCTGTACAGGCAGTAACAGCCAATCCGCTGTGGGGGAAACTCCATCCCTGAAGGATGCCTTTAAAGATGATTTTGTAGTAGGTGCTGCACTTAACAGGCGCCAGGTAAATGAGACGGATGCCATGGTCACTGCATTTATATCCAGGCAGTTTAATACCCTTACCCCTGAAAATGATATGAAGGCTGCGCTGATTCACCCGGAGTGGGGGCGGTATAATTTTACAGAGGCAGACAAGCTGATTGCCTATGGTCAGCGGCACCATATGCAGATTAATGCGCATACGCTTATATGGCATAGCCAGTTACCTGCATTTGTGATGCAGCTGCATGACAAGGATTCGCTGCAGCGTTTCTTTAAAGACCATATTAGCGTTATCGCTTCGCGGTATGATGGGAAGGTATATTCCTGGGATGTGGTAAATGAAGCCCTTAATGAAGACGGTACTATGCGTAAATCCCTGTTCCTCAGGAACCTTGGAGATGATTATGTGGTACAGGCTTTCCAGCTGGCCGGGCAGGCTGCCAGGCATACGAAATTATATTATAATGATTACAACATAGAGCAGCCTAAAAAACGTGCAGGTGCGATAGCCCTTATCCGGAAAATACAGGCAGCAGGAGCACGTATAGATGGTGTCGGTATACAGGGGCACTGGCACCTGGGAAAGGTACCTTTAAAAGACATTGAAGAGAGCATCCTCGAATTCTCTGCTTTGGGAATTGATGTCATGTTCACAGAGCTGGACATCAGCGTTTTGCCAGATCCCAGGGGCGTGGAGGGAGCAGACGTCAACCAGCAGAAAGTGTATAACAGTATGCTAAATCCCTACGTTGGTTCGCTGCCAGACAGTGTGCAGCAACAACTGGCCAGGGATTATGAAGACCTGTTCCGGCTTTTCCTGAAGTATAAAGATAAGATAGGCCGGGTCACCTTCTGGGGCGTGAGTGATGGAGATTCCTGGTTAAACAACTGGCCGGTGCCTGGCAGAACTAATTATCCCTTGTTGTTTGACCGCCAATTCAATCCAAAAATGGCTTTTGATAAAGTAATTGCGCCTAAAACTGGTAATGTAACAAAATAACGACCACTGATACAACTGTAGCCCAAACATATAAAGTAACAATGTTATGAAGTAACTGCTTTCCATCAGGAAGACGTCCCGGTAACTGATGGAAATATCAACCAATTTTGATATACGCCTCTTGTGGTGTCAATATTCCCTGCATGTTAAGTATGCAGGGCTGGGACTGCTTTTTTTAGAAAAACTGAATAAAACCACGATTATGAATTTTTCTTTTACGCATCACTTACAGAAGGCGTTGCCCTCTTTTAGGTTATTATTGAGGATAACGATGCTGTTATTTATTTTCTTTTGGGGCACTTCTTATGGGGTAGGACAACAAATTACTGTCAGCGGACGCATTACCGGCGAAGATGGCACCAGGATACCCGGTGCCAGCATCCGGGTGAAAGCTACAAAGGTAGGGGTGCTCAGCAACGATGAAGGTTATTTTAAGATTAACGCGCCTGCAACCGGCACCCTCGTGATCACATCTGTAGGATTCATGAACCAGGAGGTAAATGTGAACCGGCAGACGACCATCAATGTTTCGTTGAAACCCTCAGTCAGCGACCTGGAACAGGTGGTGGTAATTGGTTATGGCACCGCAAAAAAGAAAGATGTAACAGGTGCCACCGTATCTGTGAAAGGAGAAACGCTGCGGGAACTGGGGGCACCGAACGTATATAACCAGCTGCAGGGAAGAGCTGCAGGGATTGACATTGTCAACAATAGTTCCAGTATAGGAGCCGGTGGCGAGATCAGGATCAGGGGAAACCGTTCCCTGGCTTCCGGTTCATCGGCCAATAATGCGCAGAATGGTCCGCTGATAGTGATCGATGGTATCCCACTTTCAGGTGGCAGTATAAATGATATCAATCCAAATGATATTGCTACCATCGACGTGCTGAAAGATGCTTCTGCTACTGCCATTTACGGTTCCCGCGGGTCAGGCGGCGTAATTATCATTACCACCAGAAGAGGGCGGCCGGGGAAATCTGTAACCAGTTACGACGGGTACATCGGCATGTCGGAAGCGACCAATACGTATAAACTTTTCAGCGGGCAGGAATATGCTGCATTCAAGGACGCAGCCAAACAGGGACAACCTAATCCGAATAATCCGAACCCTAACGCACTCACTCCTATTGAGCAGGAAAACCTGGCGAAAGGCGTCAATACAGACTGGCAAAAACTACTACTTACCAACGCTATCCGCACTGATCATAACGTGAGTGTGGCAGGTGGTAATGAAACAACACTTTACAGCTTCGGGTTTGGCGTATTCAGAGAGACAGGCATCATACCGGATCAACGATTCGACAGGGGATCATTTCATATCGCTATTGATCACAAGATGAGTAAACGGTTAAAAGTTGGGCTCACGACCACCAATACAATGAGCTGGGCAAATCGTATCAACACGAGTGCCCTTGGTGCAGCCACCAGATTGAGTCCGCTGTACCTGCCCTACAATGAGGATGGCAGCATTAATTTTCAACCTGCTATACAGCAATCCAATGATGCCCAGCAGATAAGTCCTCTCACCTCTATCGGGAACAATGATAAGATAAAAGCCCGGACGCGCCGGTTCAGGACATTGACCAATGTATATGGAGAGCTGGAAATTATAAAAGGACTGAAACTAAAATCCAGCCTGGCCCTTGACTGGATACAAACGATGAATAATAACTATAACGGCCCTGGTACGGTATTTAACACGAATACGACTACAGCGGGTGCTACGCTTAGTCAGTCCAACGACGAGACATGGAGTTATACCGTCGATAACTCACTTACCTACGAAAAGACAATTGCAGAAAAACATAAGATACAGGTGACTGCGTTGCATGAAGTGGTGAAGAACTTCAATCAGAGTCAGAATATAAACGGACAAGGTGTACCGGCAGACTATATCCAGGATTATAATTTACAGTTAGCTAATTCACTTACAGCAGATCCTTCAGGTTATAGTAACAGGGGATTGTTGTCTTACATGGGACGTGTTTTTTATACCTATAATGACAGGTATATGTTAACCGCTACTGTGCGTGCAGATGGTGCTTCTGTGCTGGCTCCGGGTAACCAGTGGTTTACCTACCCGGCCATATCAGCAGGCTGGAACATGGCGAATGAAGGATTTATGCACGATGTAAAATGGATCAATAACCTGAAACTCCGTGCAGGATGGGGCGTCAGTTCGAACCAGACGATTGCTCCCTACACAACAATAGGTAGTCTTTCATCCAATTTTTACAACTACGGGTCAGGTACCTCGGCGAACATCAACTATGTATCAGGATACCTGATCAATACGTTGCCAAATCCAAAGCTTACCTGGGAATCTACGCGGGGGTACAACCTGGGGCTTGACTTTGGTTTATTTGATAACCGTATAAATGGTGCAGTTGAATATTACAATGTCAATACAAGAGATATACTTTTAAGCAAAGAATTACCCAGGAGCAGCGGTGCCAACTCAGTACTTGTTAATCAGGGAAAGACGGCAGGGCATGGACTGGAAATTACGCTTAGCAGCCTGAATGTAAAAAGCCGTAACGGATTTACCTGGAGTACAGACCTTAACTTTTCCATGGCCAGGGAAAAAATTGTAGCGCTGCAGCCTGGATTGAAGCAGGACGTTGGTAATGGCTGGTATGTAGGGCAACCGCTGACTGTTATTTATGATGTGAAGAAAACAGGCATCTGGCAGATCAACGAAAAAGACAAAGCGGCTACTTATGGCGCAGCACCAGGCGACATAAAAATACAGGATGTGGATGGCAACGGCACGATTGGTGCAGAGGACAGGCAGGTGATAGGCAATTTTCAACCCAATTTTGTGTTCGGTTTCAATAACAGGTTTACCTATAAGAATTTCGATCTGAACATTGTAACCTTTGGACGTATAGGTCAGACCGTAGTCGTTACCTATCTGACTGCTGACGGGGGAGCAGCTGGTTATCCCTTCTTTATGAACGGACGTGTCAACCAGTACAAAGTGAATTACTGGACCCCCGATAACCCTACGAATGATTTTCCGGAGCCGGATGCCAGCAGGGATGCATTACAATATACCTCTACATTGTCTTACCGGAATGGGTCATTTATAAAGGTCCGGTCTATCAACCTGGGATATAATATTCCTTCAAAAATCACAGGTAAGATAGGACTCAGTTCCCTGCGGTTATACCTGGCAGTACAGAATCCATTTATCCTCTGGGCACCATTGGTACGGGATGGTTTGGGTATAGATCCGGAAGGTAATGGAAATGGTAACGCTGTCGGATCTACGGCCGGGGGAACACCGGTGGTAGCCCGTGCGATCACTGTTGGTATGGGCACGCCTCCTACAAGGCAGTACATGTTTGGTGTTAATGTGAAATTTTAATCCTGAAATTAAGTTATTATGAAATTCAATATAAAATTATCCGGGCTGGTTTTATCGTTATTACTTACAGTATGTGTGGGTTGTAAAAAGATGCTGGAAGAGCAACCCCGTGCTACTATCGACCCTGCTTATTTCAAAACACCCGAGGGGTTGGCAGGCGGTGTAGCTGGTATCTATTCTTCGTTTCGCGGTCACTGGGGCACTCAGATTTTTACGCAGTTGTTCAATGGTGGTACTGATGAGATGATCAGGGGTGGGGCCGCAGATGTGCAGCACAACTTTACCTATTCGCTGCTGATGAAGAGTAATACGAACGATTACAGTGGATTCTGGAATTCCCTTTATATAGATATCAATACGGCCAATGGTGTATTACAGTTCGGACCGGGAGCGAGTATGGATGAAACAAAGAAAGCACAACTCCTGGCCCAGGCAAAGTTTCTCCGCGCATTTTGTTATTTCCAGCTGGTGACAACATTTGGGGATGTGCCTTTGCATCTTACATTTAATACCAACGTTTCAGCAGCCGATAGCAGGACGCCCATTGCGGATGTGTATGAGGCGATCATCACTGATCTGAAGGATGCAGCTGCCAGCCTGCCTGACCAGCCTGCAGCGGGATTGGGTAAGCCAGCATTTAAAGCAACAGCCCTGTACCTGCTTGCAAAAACTTACTTATGGCGAGGTTGGTCTACCGCCGCAAAAGGGAGCGATTTTGCAGATGCATTTAATACGGCAAAGAGCATTATCGATAATAAGAGTGCTTATGGCCTTGACTTATGGCCGGTGTTTGCACAAGGATTCCTGGAAGGGAATGAATATGGAAGGGAGACGCTGATGGTCGTAGATCATACAAAGGACCTGAAGTTCGGGGAGAACTCGCAGACCGGTACGGGTGCTTCAAACCTGAAGGAAAACAAATCCAACTTTTTCTTCCGGCCAAACTATCCAACTGTCAATGCAAACTATCCTGCTGCAGGCGGTGCTTATGTGTGTGTAAGAGATGTACAGAACGGCCGTCCATGGCAAAGAATAAGACCTAATATGCGGTATGTACTGAGTGTAGCTTTTGCCAACAGGGCGACGGACTCAAGGTATAACGGCACATTCCAAACCATCTGGTTGTCTAATAGTGTAGCTGCATCTGTAAAAGGTACTACCGGCGCAGCCACACCAAGGGGCACGCTGGTGAATGGCGTGGACACAGCTATATGGATGGCAGACCGGGTTGTGACGCCAGCAGAAAGAGCGGCATTCAAGGGGATTATTTTTGAACCGGATTACCTGTCGGGAGCCACTGTTCCCTATACCAGCCTGCTGTATCCTTCTTTGCGAAAATGGGATGATTCAACAAGGGCAGATATGAATGATTATTCTGATAGACCTTATATCCTGTTTCGCTTTTCAGAAGTATATCTAATCGCTGCGGAAGCAGCACTCAAGGGAGGTGGTACCTTACAGCAGGCAGCAGATATGTTGAATGTGCTGAGGGTCAGGGCCGCCCACATACCAGGCCAAACTGATGCCCAGTATGCAGCAGCCATTGCGGCACAGACAATCACATCTGCTGACGTGACACTTGACTTTATCCTGGATGAGCGCACCCGTGAACTGTATGGAGAATGTAACAGGTGGTATGACCTGTCAAGAACCAAAACCCTGGTTGCAAGGGTTCAAAAATACAATGATGAAGCAGCCGCCAATGTTGTGGCGGAACATATGCTGAGACCTATTCCGCAGCAGCAGATAGACCTGGTTACCGAAGGTCCGGCATTCCCTCAGAATCCATGGTATAGTAATTAACAAGTATAACCATCAAATTGAAAGACCATGAAAGAAAACCCACCTATCTAGCGGCGTATAAAAGGCTCACACAACCCGTGTGGGCCTGCTAACAGCCATTTGGTAAAACAGTTAATTTAACTAACAATGAAACTATGAAAACAAACCCTTTTCTCAGTAACCTGGGAGTACCCTTTCTTTCCCTCATTTTAATGATTAGTTCCTGCACAAAGCCGGGTGCAGATGTAGCTGCTGTTGACAACAAGCCAGGCGGTGACGCAAAAGCAGCAGCCGATGTAAGTGTAATGGCAACAGCAACCGTTGATGCCAACACTTCACAACAAACCGTTCAGGGATTTGGAGGTATGAGTGTGCCGATCTGGATAGGCGATTTAACAGCCGATCAGCGAACAAAAGCTTTCTCTACCAGCAGTGGTATCGGGTTGAGTATTTTGCGGGTAATGGTTCCGCCTAACAGTAGCCAGTTTGCCGCTGAAAAAGCGACGATCGATGCTGCAAAAGGTTTTGGTGCAAGGGTGATCGCTACTGTCTGGAATGCTCCTTCGGGCATGATGGATGGTGCTTACCTGAAGGCCAGTTCATGGGGTGATTTTGCTGCACATTTAAGGTCTTATACGCAGGCCGTAGGAGGTGTCTATGCATTATCTCCATGGAATGAACCTAATTACCTGGCTTCAGAATGGATGCATGCTTCTGCTACAGAGGTGGCCAATTTCGTAGCTGCATATGGCGATAATTGCGGCGCTCCGATTATGGCACCGGAACCATTTAATATGGACCAGACTTTTATCAATACTTACCTGAGCAATGCAACTGCAAAATCGAAAACACTTTTCGTGAGCGGTCACATCTACGGCAAAACTCCTTATAATTTAGGTAATATCGGGAAGTCAGTATGGATGACAGAGCACTATACAAATTCTTCCATCAGTGGCAATGACTGGCCTAATGCCATGAATGCCGCCAGGGAGATCCATGATTGTATGACGGCCGGTTGGTCTGCATATGTATGGTGGTACATCCGCCGGTTTTATGGCCCAATTGACGAGAACAGTGCCATCACCAAGGTAGGTTATGTAATGGCACATTTCGCCAGGTATGTTCGCCCTGGATACGTTAAAATTGCCTGTGCAGCCAATCCCAGCACAGGCGTATATACCACAGCTTACAGGAACGGATCAAAAATTGTGATCGTAGCGATTAATACCAATGCAGCTGTGACCTATCAGCCATTCACGATCGCGGGTGTAACAGTGGGTAGTTTCAGCCGTTATGTAACAACCAGTTCTTCCAACCTTGCATCCAGTTCGCTGAGTATTACCAACAATGCATTTGGCATTAACCTGCCAGCGTCCAGCATCACAACGTTGGTTTCAAATTAACCCTGGTCTTTCACCATAATTGTTACCACTATGAAACAGTTAAATTACATAGTTGCAGGAATAATATGCCTGTTGCTGTCTACTGCCTGTACAAAGAAATCGCTGGACGGGGCAGGTGCAGTAACGGGTAAAAACAGGGTGGCCGTGACAGCTGCAGCTGTTGCTAATCCCACCTGGTACGCGGATGCAAGATGCTTCCTGGATGGGCCTGCGGGCGCATTTGACGATCTGGCAGTGAAAGATCCGTCGATTGTTTACGCCGGTGGTAAATACCACCTCTTTTACACGGGCCGTGACAAAGGAACAGGAGGTCTCTGGCGGATGGGGTATGCAGCAGCAGGTTCTATTGCCGGTCTTAAAACGGCCAGCCGTACTTATATGAGTGCGTTGAATGCGGGTTCCTATTTCTGTGCGCCCCAGGTATTCTGGTTTCCTGCAAAGGGGAAGTGGTTCCTGATTTACCAGAGTGGACAAGGTGCTTCTTTTTCGACATCGACAGATGTTGGTAACCCGGCTTCATGGACACCTGTAAGAAGCATGGGCTTTACAGATGGTATTGATTTCTGGTGTATTTCTGATGGCACCTATGTGTATTGTTTTTATTCTGCACAGGATGGCTCGCACACTATAAAAAGGCGCAGAACCACGGTAGCCAATTTCCCGTATAACTGGGAAGCGCCGACTGTGGCAGCCACTAATACCTTTGAGGCAGTGCATGTTTATAAAAACAAGGCAGATGGCAGGTATTATATGATTGTAGAAGACATCAACCGGTACCAGGAACTCTGGACAGCCAGTTCGCTGGGAGGTACCTGGACGCAGGTGGCAGAGAAATGGGCCGCCAGGGATAATCTCCGGTTCCTGTCTGAAGTATGGACAGACCAGGTTTCTCATGTGGAGGCAATTCGCGCTGGTACTGACGACAAACTGGAGATCGATAATATTGACAGGTGTCAATTATTGATACAGGGTGTACCGAATGGTAACTATGGCGACTATGGTAATATTCCCTATAATCTTGGCGTGATCAGGAATTATCAGTAAAATATGATAATGTACAGGGGAAATAGATGATATTTTAATGGCTTTATTCACTAAATAATCTTTCCCAAAAAAAGGCACCGATGATGAATCGGTGCCTTTTTATCAACTATTTCGAAGCCGTATTCCTTTGCATATGATTGCCTCTTATTTGGGTGTTTCAAGAGAAACGTTAAGCAGGATAAGAAAACAAAATGCTCAAAAGTAAAAATGGCGAACAAAATGCCCGCCACTTCACTTATAGTTGAATATCATTAAAATGCCGATTTTATTACGCCACCATCTGCCCGAAGTGCAGCGCCATTCGTTGCCGAAGACAACGGGCTGGCAATAAAAGTAACCATATTGGCGATTTCTTCCGGTGTGGTAAATCGTTTCAAAAGAGATGTGCCTCGCATACTGTTGAAAAACTGTGTTTCCATCTCTGCATCGCTAATGCCTTGTTGCTCGGCAGTTGCTTTTAAAAACTTTGAAATTGCTTCGGTTGATGTTGGTCCAGGCAAAACGGTATTTACAGTAACCCCTGTGCCAACCGTTAATTCGGCAAGTCCCCGGGATAAAGAAATTTGGGCTGTTTTGGAAACGCCGTACTGAATCATCTCTGCGGGAATTTGCACCGCCGATTCGCTCGATATAAATATAATTCGCCCCCAATTATCGTTCAGCATCTTATCAAAATAAGCCCGGGAAAGCCGCACCCCGCTCAATACATTTATTTCATAGATGCTTAGCCATTCCTCATCTGAAATGGTTTTAAATTCTTTCGGTTCTGCAACGCCAACATTATTTATTAAAATGTTTACATAAGGATACTGTTCGACAATAGCATTTACCTGATTTACATCCATAAAATCAGCCACCGCTCCGACAACATTTTGATTACCGGTTTCAGATTTAATACTTTCAATGGCTGCGCTTACACGTTCTTGTGTGCGACCATTCACGATAACTTTAGCACCTTCAGCAGCTAACGACCTGGCAATGGCGTAACCGATTCCTGTGGTAGAACCCGTTATTAGTGCGGTTTTATCTTTTAATTGTAAGTCCATATCCTGTTTTATTTAATGAATAATAAAAATATTATTTTTTATCCACAGCGGCTTCTGCTGCACGAGCCAATCGTTCTACCCAATCCTGATGATAACGATACAACGCTCCTGGATTCTTTCTTCCAAGTTCTTCTAAAAACCACGTGCCTTGCTGTGTTTCTTCAGTTAATATGTGACAACCGTCTTTTGTAGGTGTGATAACCCATCCGTGGTAAGCACTGGAATTGGTATCATCTCCATCAACTGTCGTTGCCCAGGAAAGTCTGCGGAACGGTTCGAATTCCGTAACAGTTAAGCTCATCGGGAAACCGACAGTTACCCGGCTCCATTTTGTTCCAACCGCTAATTCTTTTTCTCCGCTAAGGATTTTTACCTGATTTTCCGGCGGAAAATATTTAAACCAGTTTTCTGCATCAACGAGCAGTTTCCATACTACTTCTGCGGGAGCTTTTACATCAATGTCATTAAGTGCATAGATGGCTGATATACGTGGGTCACATTTTTCCGGCCAGTTTACTTTATCGTACATTTTTTTTGTTTTGTTTCTGCAAAGTTCTATCGGTCAAATGACGGGGGCAAGGAGATATGGCACAATTTACCTGTGATATTTATCACAGAGTTGCTTCCTTAGCGTCTATCAGAAAAATGACGCCGGTGAAATAAAAGAACAGGTTGAAAAGTGGTTAACATATTTACAAAAGAATTCGCCCAATTGGTTGGGCTGTAAAAATAAATGGCTGCCACCCCCTAAGATAACAAGCACATTAATTGAAAGTTTAAAGCTTAAATTAGAATTTGTTCGGCAACAAAGTTATGAGCTTTTCATTTATGGTCTAAAAATTAACTCTTTGAAACAAAAAAGGCACCGCTCTCGCGATGCCTTTTCAACTATTTCGAAGCGCCAGCTTCATCTGTACGGAGTGAAGGACAATTATCTAACGAATTAATGGTTGATATTAGCGAGTTTGGGATGTTTTAACTTTAAGAAAAAAACGTTTATTTATTTTGACATAATTAATACCCTGGATTCTGTACTATTCTTGGGTTACGGTCTATCACATCCTGTGGAACAGGATTCAAATACATTTTAGGAACAAACACATGTGGATGGTTTAATGGAACCACCTCATATTGCCATACACCACTGTTATCTGCCGGAACACTGTTTGTGATCTTCATCGCATGACGGTCTACGGTAAGCAGTTGTTCCGCCGCTTTCCAGCGAACCAGGTCATAAAAGCGTTTGTTCTCAAAGCAGAGCTCCACACGTCTTTCCTGGTGGATAGCTGCACGCATTGCATCCTGGTTAAGCCCCGCGGATAGTGCCGGCACGCCCGCTCTTGCGCGTATCTGATTGATGGCATCATATACTGTAGCATCTGGTCCTACTGCTTCATTCTGAGCTTCTGCATATCCTAACAACATTTCAGCGTAACGATAGTAAATGAAATTAGCCCCACTGATAGTGCCGCCACCGGGTCTTACAAGCGGGTTTAATCTTTTCTTAAAGTAATAGCCGGTGTTCCCCACATCATCCGTACCGAAATCAATTTGATTTTTAGAGGGGTGCACGAGGTCTATACGTGTATAAATGGTATCCTCTTTATCCATCCACGCCATTTTATAAGGTGCGCCATCGTATACGATCCATTGGTAGAATCTGGGCTCGCGGCCCACATATGGATGTTGAGGATCGTAGCCTGAGGTGGGATCTTCTATGTTTTTTCCGTTCGCCATTCTGAACTGATCCACCAATTCCTGAGTGGGATCATAATTACCCCAGGTATAATAAGCGCCATTGATCCACACAGGTCCTCCATATTGTTCAAAAGAAGAACCCATTGTAACTGCTACCACTTGCCGATCCCATACTACTTCTGAATTATATTCATTGGCTTCGTACCATAGCGAAGACAGGTCTGAGAATAAACCGTATGGATGTCCGTTCCCATATTGATCTAAGAACTCTTTGAAAGTAGCAGCGGCAGCGGTCCATCTATTTGCGTCGAAGTTATTATAGCCTGCTATTTTGTTGGGATCTCCACCTGCAGCGGGTTGTGCTGCATTGAATGCAGGGCTGGCTGCATATAACTGGATCCAGGCTTTTAATGCTAATGCTGCGCCTAAGGTAGCGCGACCCGCATCTGCATCACCAGGGTTGTATTTAACTGTAAGATGATTATGCAGCAACACTGTGTCGAGATCATTCACAATAAAATCCACTGTTTCTGCAAATGTGCTACGGGGATAATAAAGTTGACTGCTATCGCCATTATTGCGGTCGGGCACATTTGTGATGATGGGCAGGCCGCCGAGATGCATAAACAATTCGCTGTAGAAGAAAGCTCTCAGGAACCGTGCTTCATCCAATCGTTTCTCTTGCCATGCAGCTGAGAAGTTAGTTGTATGGGTCTGCACCTTCGTAATGAATGTATTGCATTTGCGCACGGCTGCAAAGATAGCAGGCCAGTTAGTGAGATCGCCGGAGCCCGTAATACCTCCCCACACGGTGTAGTCGGTACCTGCCGGGGATACGATCCCTTGCTTCCAGTTATAGGAAGTGTAGTAAAACCCTGCATCGTTGTCGTCCGTAAAATTGTCCAGGTTCTCAGGCTGGTTCCAGTAATTAGGCAGCGCGCCATATACATCATTCAGGAAGATGTCTGCATTGCCTTCTGTGGACCATTGCATTTCATCCGTTAGTTGTGTTTTATCGTTATTATCCAGGAAGTCTTTTGTGCATGAAAGAAGGGAGATGCACAAAAGCAGGTATATGATCTGTTTCATTGTGGGTGCCATTTAAAAGGTTACGTTTAATCCCATTACATAAAGTTTCTGATTGGGGTAAGCAGTTTCGCCATCTGTGTAGCCTACTTCGGGATCCATGAATTTCATTTTGCTGATGGTGAAGAGGTTCTGCCCTGATACATATACCCGCAGTGTTTGCATCTTCCATCGTTGCAGTAACTGCGAAGGTAATGTGTATCCCAATACCGCGGTTTTCAGGCGAAGCAGACCTGTATTGAGCATCCAGAAATCAGATGTTTGTGTATTGTTCGCATATGGAGATTGATTAGCCCGGGGATACTTCGCATCCTGGTGAGTAGGCGTCCATCGGTTGTTATAGTATTCGTAGGCGGAGTTACTGTTGTTGTTATTGAATGGGATAGTTTGGAAACCGGCTATATTAAAGCTGGTGAGCGCGGAGCCTTGAAAGAACAGGCTCAGGTCAAACCCTTTCCATGAGGCAGATGGTGTAAACCCATAAGTGATGGATGGATAGTTAGGATAGCCGATCTGAGTTTCATCATTAGCATCTATTTTACCGTCTGGTTTACCTTCTGGTCCGCTTAGGTCGGCATACCTGATATCACCGGGGTGTAGATTACCAAGCTGGATCACATTATAACCATCTTCCGGGCCAATGTTCCCATCGTGGTTCTTATCGTCGCTGGTGCTGAACAGACCTGTTGCATGGTAACCGAATGGTGTACCCAGTGGCCTGCCTGTGCGGCTTCTGTTAGGGTTGTTTTTTGTAGCAGCTGTTTCAAAGATCTGCAGCATTTTATTCTTTGCATAACTGAAATTAACACTGATGCCTGCGCGAATTCCATTTGTGAATTGATGGTTGGTGGCGGCAGTGACCTCTATACCATGGTTTTCCATGATGCCTTCGTTTTCATCCGAAAGACCAAGGCCGTATTCAATGGGGATGGTTACTGCGGGTGGAAGCAACATGCCTGTTCTTCTTTCATGGAAATAATCTACTTCCAGGTCCAGCAGCCCTTGCCACAAAGACGCTTCAAGGCCCAGATCTGTTTTTGTAGATATTTCCCAGGTGATATTGGGGTTGGCTTCCCTTGGTACAAAAGAACCCTGCACCATGGTGCCGTTACCCCAGGCATAAGCATTCCCATATAAGGAATAACCTTGCAGATACTGGAAGGGAGCGCCGGCAAGGTTACCTGATTTACCCCACGACCCTCTTAATTTCAGGTAATTTACAAATGGCAGTTCCTGCATAAAGGATTCTCCCGACATCACCCAACCCAGAGATACTGCTGGAAAATACCCCCAGCGTTTTTCGGGGGCAAAGTAGTAATGCCCATCATATCGCCCTGATGCTTCTACCAGGTATTTGCCCGCGTAGCTATAACCCAGCCTGTAAACAAAGCCTATCTGGCTGCCTGTGGAGGAAGAGCCGCTGTTATCGAAATCATTCTTATTGGAGCTGCCCATGCTCAGTTCATCGATGTTTACGCCGAAGTTGTTTCTGCGTGCAGAGAAGGCGGTAGAATCGCTTTTGCGGGCTTCTGCTACTACCAGGCCGGTAATATCATGCTTACCAAATGTGCGCTTGTAATTCAGGTATCCCTGGAAGGTATACGCCCTTTGCTGTGCGTAGTCCTGATTCAGGTACGTGTATGTGGGAGCGCTACCCTCGGATGTGGAGATCTGCCTGGTATATGTATATGGTGTTGTGGACAGGTCCTGCGAGTAAAAGTAAAATGGGGTATGCCATCCTTTTACGGTCGTTTGCATGGGATCGAAGCTGAAAGTGCCTTTAACGCTTAGCCCCGGCAGTAATTCCTGGTTAACCGCGATGGTAGACAACATGGTACTTTTATTAGTATGCTGGTACCCCGCTTTCAGAATGCCGATCGGGGAGTTGCCCGCAAATTCGCCCCATAGCCCGTTGGTATAGCGTAAATTGGCGATAGGTACGAACTTATAGCCGCTACGGAACAATGTGCCGGTTGTAACACCCGGATCCACGGAATTTGTCTGCTGCTGGGCCCCTATCATGGATATGCTTACTGTAGTGGTTTTGGTAGCCTGTACATCCAGGTTGATGGTATAATCATATCGTTGATATTTAACGGGGTCGAATAAACCTGTTTGATTGAGGTAGCCCAGTGAAACGAAGTATTTCACCGCATTAGAGCCACCACTTAGTTGCAGGTTATAGTTTTGTGTAGGCGCATGCATCTTCACAAGGTCTTTTGTGTTACTGATAGGGTACCTGTCCGGATCTTTTGCGTGTAGTTCCCCGTATTGATCTATCAACGTTTGCGCATAAGGTAGTTGAGTACCATTAGGGTTTTCGTTTAGATAGGCTTCGTTGTGCAGGCGCATGTAATCCTGTGCATTCAGCATTTTGGGATAATACGTGGGTGTTTGGATCCCGTAGTAAGTGTTCAATGAAAGCTGGGGCGCACCGGTTTGCCCTTTTTTTGTTGTGATGAGTAGTACGCCATTTGCGCCGCCCAGGCCATAGGGGGCCACTGCTGCTGCATCTTTTAAGACTGTTACAGAGGCAATGGAGGTAGCAGGTATTTCATTAATATTATTCCGGATAATACCGTCTACTACTATCAATGCCCCGTTATTACCGGTGGTAGCGATGCCGCGGATATGGATGTCCGGGTTATCGGCGCCGGGTTGTCCGCCATTGGGGCGCATACTCACGCCAGCCACTCTTCCCGCCAGGGAGTTTGAGATGTTGGGAACGGTGGATTTGGCCAGTTCTTTACCGCCTACTGATGATATTGCAGCGGTGGAAGATACTTTCTTTTGTGTGCCATAACCCACCACCAGCACTTCAGTTAGTCCGGCGGTACTTTCTTTGAGGGTGATCTCTAAAGTACTGCGCCCTGCTATTTCCTGTGTCAGGTATCCCATATAGCTGATCTGTAATATTACTTTGTTCGGCTCTGCTACAGGTAATTGAAAAGTGCCGTTTTCTTTGGACATCGTACCGGTTGTGCCGCCTTTTATTTTTACGGTTACGCCGGCCAGCAGTTCCCCTTTTGCGTTCCTGATAATTCCTTTGATAGTTTGTGAGAGCGCTGGTAATTGTGCGCAGAGGAGTAGTAGCAACAGCATTGCTTTTGGGAAAGAGGCTTTCCTTTTCTTGGGTTTCATATGTTTTTCATTAAGTGGTGGAAATGAATATAAGTTGTGTTTGGGCTAATCTAGTCTGTTGGGTTAAGGGTTAATGTTGTTGTTTTTTGGAGTTATTGTAAAATAGACAATTAATTTCAATTTTTTCATATTGTAGTTCAGGCTGGGGTATAATATCACCCTACCGGACCTTTTGTTTTATGTATTACTGATCATCCATGTCCGCTCACATCTCCTGCAGCGGAAACTGCCATAATATATGGTAGCCCTCTTCATTGGAAAAACCCTATTGAAATTACGGAGGTATAAAAACGAAAAAAGTGTTTACGTATCTAAACGTAACCCCTAAATACCGCGAGAAGAACAAAATAGAAATGACGAATAAAGAAAAAAATCATAAATGATTTCGCGTCTACATAGTTAGGCTTGTTTCAGGAATTACAGAAATTAAAAAAGGCACCGCTCTCGCGATGCCTTTTTTAATTAATTCGAAGCGCCAGCTTCACATGTACCCGGGATGGGAGTTGAACCCACACTCCCATTGCTGGGAACGGGATTTTAAGTCCCGCGTGTCTACCAATTCCACCACCCGGGTATCCTCTAAACAAAAAATCCAAACTGCACCGCAATTTGGAAGTCTGTTAGGGAGCGGAAGACCGGGCTCGAACCGGCCACCCCAACCTTGGCAAGGTTGTGCTCTACCAAATGAGCTACTTCCGCTTGTGTTGAAGAACTTTATTTCCCGCTGAAATAACCCGTTGTTTTTTCGTTGGGATTGCAAAGATAGGATTTGTTTTATAAAAACAAAAAAATCTTATCCTTATTTTAAAAATTTGTCATCCATCCTCTAAAATATAAGCCCAGACCAGCTTTAAAGTAAATAAAAAAGACTGCGATACCGCAGCCTTTTCTAAAAATCTTTAAAATTTATATCTGTATCTGACCACGCCCACCTGCACTTTCTGCCTGCCATACACATCCTGCGATTCTAACAGGTCCATCTCATTATATGTGTTCCTGTAAATAATATAATCGCCTGACTCTACATTCACCGTCGTCGTTGCTCCAATCCTGTTCTTCGCATCATAGTCAAATACATAATCCGGCAACATTTTCTGTTTGGAAGGGTAGTAGCGGTAAATATCTGTCAGTAAACCCTGGTCATTGTACTTATAGTAAATCTTCCCTTTGCCGGTTTCCTGCTCCTCTACCACATGCCCTGCACTATCCAGTACAAACTTAACCGTAGTGGAATCCTCCAGCTTTTCTCCACGGAAATGGATCATCCTCGTAGGTCTGTTCAGAGAATCGTACACATAACGCCTCGTTTCTGATACCGTGTACTTATTCTTCGGATCCTCGGTTTTGACATAAATTTCCTTGATATTACGGGAAGAATCGTACTTGTCGTACGTATAGATGGTAGTAGTAATGATGCTCCGGGTACTATCAATAATCTTCGTCAGCTGGCCTTTGGCATTAAAGTAGGTCCGCATAATAGAACGACCTGTAGCTATCGAAGCTGTTACCGTCAATAGCTGACGATAATTGTCCAGGAAATCACGCTCACTCTTAAAGTCATAATCCGTCTTGCGCCCCTCGGCATCGAGGCTGACTACTACCTGAGACTGCACCTTGGCCTTTTGAAACGTGGCCTGGTTTGCTTCCGTCTGCTTAGTATTGACGATATCCAGGTAGTAATACTGGGCACTGGCCCCCGTGTATAGTCCCAGAAATATGGCTATTGCAAAGAAAGTTTTTCTCGTGTACATATTAAATGCAAAAATAATGATTTAAGGGATCATGCGTATGAAGGATTTGTAAATTATTGAAATCCAATCCTAATCCCATTTAATATTTCCCTAAAACGTAAAATGGACTAAAAAAATTATAGATAGCACCCCTATTTTCATTTCTATGGCAACAGGCCATTCCCTAAAGCTATTGCTTACAATTTTAACGTAAATTAGAAGATGCAACCAGAATTTATAATCATACACCAGCAAGTGGCGCCCCATGTCGCCCACATCCAATTGAACCGCCCCAAAGAACTGAATGCCCTCAATCTGCAATTAATGACAGAGCTGAAGGAAGCATTAAAATCACTGGACGCCGACGATAGTGTACGCGTGATCGTGATCAGCGGAAATGATAAGGCTTTTGCAGCAGGCGCTGATATTAAACAGATGGCAGGGAAAACTGCCATGGATATGTATAATATCGATCAGTTCAGCACCTGGGATACAATAAAGAAAACAAAGAAGCCGTTGATTGCAGCAGTGAGCGGGTTTGCTTTAGGCGGCGGCTGTGAACTCGTTATGCTTTGCGATATGATCGTAGCCAGCGAAACCGCCCGATTCGGACAGCCTGAAATCAAAATCGGTGTTATGCCCGGAGCCGGCGGCACCCAACGCCTGACAAGGGCCGTAGGCAAAGCCCTCGCCATGGAAATGGTACTGACGGGAAAATTTATTACCGCCACCGAAGCATTAAATGCAGGACTAATTAACCGTATCGTTCCGGTTGAATTATATTTGCAGGAAGCAATCCAGTTAGCGACCGAAATTGCAGCACTGAGCCCCCTCGCCGTTCGCATGGCGAAAGAGTCTGTACTGAAAGCCTTTGATAGCTCACTGGAAGAAGGCTTACATTTTGAAAGAAAAAATTTCTACCTGCTGTTTGCCTCCGAAGATCAGAAAGAAGGCATGCAGGCTTTTGTAGAAAAACGAATACCCGTATTTAAAGGAAAATGATAGCGGCTGTAGACAAGCCGTGAACAATGAAATCATGACATTTACCAGACATGTGACAGCCATTACAATGGTGGCTGCATGCATCCTCGGGTGCAAAGAACCCTCAGTGAATAATGCAAGGGAAAAGAAAGACAACATTTCTGCTCCGGAGACAGACACGATGATAACCATTAACGACGCGATTGAACCCGTGCAAGTAACCTCCTGGAAGCATTTTGAACGGTATGATGGCAAGTATATCACCGAAACGGATATACTGCAGCAGGAACCGCTCAAATCGCGGCTCAAAACTTTGTTGGGGAATGATAACAATACCCTGCGACAGCGTTTTGATGTCGCACCTCCCATTGAAGTAGAAAATGATGTGCTATACAACCAGGGCTGCCGTAAACACTATTGCGGGGCTGATGAAGCCGCGATCGCAATCGATATGAAACGTGATATCGTATATGCAGGTGTAGCGGTAAATGGGGTTGTAAAGCTGTATAGTGAAGAACAAGGTGCCGGGTTTCCGGAAAAACTGCTAAGGTGGAAAGAGAAATTCGGGAATTAGAAAATTCACCAATAGCGATAAAAACTAAAAAGGCCCATTCCGGTAAGGAATGGGCCTCTTATTATTAATTGAATTTCTTCTTCAATTCTGCCAGCTTAGCCTGGAAATCATTCAATGGCGCAGGTGCCCCGCTTTTCTTATTCCCCTCCGGTTTCCTATCCCGGTTTTCCCTTCTCTGACCACCACCTTGCTGCACAGGCTCATTCGTCTTCATAGACAATGATATACGCTTACGGCCCGGATCTACCTCCAACACTGTCACTGTCACCTTCTGATTCAACTTCACCGCCTCATTCGGATTGCTGATATACTTATTGCTCAAATGAGAAATATGCACCAGACCGTCCTGTTTCACCCCTACATCCACAAACGCACCAAAGTTCGTAATATTCGTCACCACACCTGGCAATGTCATACCTACTTTCAGGTCTTCCATCGTCTTAATCCCTTCCGCATATTCGAAGATCGCAATCTCATCGCGTGGGTCACGGCTAGGCTTATCCAACTCCTTCAGAATGTCTTCCAAAGTAAGCAGACCTACTTCTTCACTCACATACTCCTTAGGATTAATTGCTTTACGCAGTTCTTCTTTCGCCATCAGATCCTGCACAGTACAATGCTGTTTGGAAGCCATGCTTTCAATCAGTTTATAACGCTCAGGGTGTACCGCTGAATTGTCCAGTGGGTTATCGCCATTTTCAATACGCAGGAAGCCCGCACACTGTTCAAATGCCTTTTCACCCAGACGGGTTACTTTCTTTAGCTGTAAACGGTTGCTGAATGCACCATTCTCCTTGCGGTATTTTACAATATTCTCAGCCAGGCTGGGACCTAAACCTGATACATATGCCAGCAGGTGCTTGGAAGCCGTATTCAGGTTCACACCCACATTGTTCACACAACTTACCACCACTCTGTCCAGGCTCTGTTTCAACTGTGACTGGTTCACATCGTGCTGGTACTGACCTACTCCAATCGCTTTCGGATCAATCTTCACCAGCTCTGCCAGCGGATCGATCAGCCTGCGGCCAATAGATACTGCACCACGCACTGTTACATCAAACTCAGGAAACTCCTCGCGCGCTACTTCCGAAGCTGAGTACACAGAAGCTCCACTCTCATTCACCATGAATACATTGATCTTTTTGCCAAAATCAATCTTCTTCACAAACTCTTCTGTTTCTCTACCCGCAGTACCATTACCAACTGCAATAGCAGAAGTATCATAACGATCGGCCCATTTTTTCAACAGGGCTTCTGCATCATCACGTTTATAGTTCTTTTCCAGTGGGTAGATCACATCATTATCCAGCATATTACCCTGGTTATCCAGCGCTACCACCTTACAACCAGTTCTGTAACCCGGGTCAATGGCAATCACGGCTTTAGGCCCGAGTGGTGCAGCGAGCAACAGCTGACGCAGGTTCTCTGCGAACACCTCGATCGCTTCCTGATCCGCTCTTTCCTTAGCCAGTGCACGGAATTCATTTTCCAGGGAAGGACGCAGCAATCGTTTGTAAGAATCGGTGATCGCCTTTCCTATCTGCTCGGCAGCAGCATTCCTGGTGGTAATGAATTGTTTATCCATGATCTCAATCGCCTCTTCCTCGTTCGGAGCGATGGTGCCATACAGGAACCCTTCGGCCTCCCCACGCAGAATAGCCAGCACACGGTGAGAAGGAATTTTACTGAAATCTTCGTTGAAATCGAAGTAATCCTTGTATTTATTGCCTTCCTCTTCCTTACCTTCTATCACTTTGGAGGTTAAAACAGAAGTATGGGTGAAGAGCTTACGCATTTTGTCACGCAGCTCAGCATTTTCGTTAATCCACTCTGCCATGATATCCCGGGCACCTTTCAGGGCTTCGTCCGTAGAGGCTACCTGCTCGTTAAGGAACTGTTCTGCAAGGGATTGTGGTTCACCATCCTGTTGTTCAAACAGCATTTTAGCCAGTGGTTCCAGGCCTTTTTCGATCGCCACAGTTGCCCTGGTCTTACGTTTGGGCTTGTATGGCAGATAAATATCTTCCAGTTCAGTCAGTACCCAGGTATTTTCCAGTTTGTCCTGCAGCTCAGGAGTCATTTTCTCCTGGTCTGTAATAGTTTTAATAATGAACGCACGACGTTCATCAATCTCCTTGTAACGTTTCTGCAGGTCTTCGATACGGCCTATCTGCACCTCATCAAGGCTGCCTGTCACTTCCTTACGGTAGCGACTGATAAAGGGCACGGTAGACCCCTCTGCCAGCAAATTCATGGTATTCTCAGCTGAACGGGCTGGAATGCCCAATTCAGACGAAATAAGTGCAATGTGTTTGGTATTCATGAAACGAAAATTAGTCTTTTTACGGTTATTAAAAACCGGCCGACAAATGTAAATAAAATGCCTTTGTCATCAACAAAAAGAAATTAACATATAATGGCCGGCCGGAAACTATCAAATTTCGGCCCGAAATTAGCAGCGGAGACATATTCCTTATATTTGACAAATGGAAAATAACGCAGCCTTCGAACGGCTACTCAGTATCATGGATGATCTCAGGGAAAAATGCCCCTGGGATAGAAAACAAACCATCCACACCCTGCGTCAGCAATCTATTGAAGAATTGTATGAACTGGCAGATGCCATCACCTCTTCCGACTGGAAATCCATTAAGGAAGAACTGGGCGACCTGCTCCTGCATATCGTTTTTTATGCCAAAATAGGGTCCGAACAAGGGCAGTTTACCATAACAGATGTAATCAACGGCATCTGTGAAAAGCTCATTTCCCGCCACCCACATATCTATGGCGATGTCAAAGCAGAGGATGAAGAGGCCGTAAAACAAAACTGGGAAAAACTGAAACTGAAAGAAGGCAAGACTTCTGTACTCAGTGGTGTACCCGTGTCTCTACCCGCACTGGTAAAGGCTATGCGACTGCAATCCAAAGCAAAAACCGTCGGTTTTGAGTGGGATACCACAGAACAGGTATGGGAAAAAGTAAAAGAAGAAGTACAGGAGCTGGAAGAAGTAGTGGCTACCGGCAACGCCGATGATATAGAAGCAGAATTCGGGGATGTACTCTTTTCCCTGGTCAATTACTCACGTTTCCTGAAGATTGATGCGGAAAATGCACTGGAACGTACCAATAAAAAATTCATCAGCCGCTTTCGGTATATTGAACAAAAAGCGGCCGAAAAAGGCAAATCTCTGGACGAAATGACGTTGGGTGAAATGGATGAACTCTGGAACGAAGCGAAAAAATGTTAGACATTAAAGAAATACGGCTTTTCTTCATCCGCCACGGATATTTACTGATCGTAGCAGCCTGGCTGTTTACTTTTTCCTTCCTGTTTAGTAATTACTGGTCCTACTATTCGTCCCCCATGGGCGTGAAGCGTAGCCTGGAAAAGAGTATCTCACAGCGGGAAGCGTCATTTGAAAAAATGATCAAAGACCAGTTCCTGCTGAACCATCTTTATTCAAGAAATTATGATGAGAAGGAAATAAAAAGTCTGGACACAAAGGACTTTTATGTGTTTGCCTACGATAGCAGCGAAGCTGGCCGCTGGCTGGTATTCTGGAGCACCAATATGGTGATGCCGGAAGAATGGCAGGTGCCGCTGGTGGATGGAAACCGCTTTGTGAAATTGAAGAACGGGTATTATGAAGTGCTCTGCCGGCGGGTGTTTAGTCCCGAGGCGGGGCATGAGCGCTTTATGGTCGGTGTGATACCGGTCATGATGGAGTATAGTATTACAAACAATTATCTGGTCGATCACTTTTATGATAAGCCTGCACTGGGACGGGAATACAGTATCCACCTCAAAGCCCCGGGTATACCCGTACTCAACAGCAAAGGGCTGATTCTCTTTTACCTGCACTACGATAGAACACTGGATACCAAACCTCCAAACCTGCTGAGTGTCATACTCCGGGTAATGGGTTGTATCTGTGTATTGATTTTCATTAACCTGTTTGCCGCCACGCTGGCAAGGCAAAAGAGCGCCCTGAACGGTTTTTTGTTCCTGGCTGCAGTCGTCATCATCTTCAGGTTATTGAGTTACCTGTATCCATTCCCTTTCAACCTGCGAACGCTCAATATATTCACACCTTTGATTTATGCAAAGGATGAGATTTTCCGATCGCTGGGTGACCTGTTGCTAAACGTATCGCTGACGTTTTGGTTGTTGCTGTTTTTCAGGCAGCACGTGAAGTCTATCAAAGCGCCGCCGATGAAGAATGTATGGCAGCAAAGGCTGGTGATCATTCTGAGTAGTTATGTGATGTATGTGGTCGGACAGTTTTTGTCCGAGCTCATTCAGAGTCTGGTGATCGATTCCCGTATCTCTTTTGATGTGGCGAACCCATTCAGTCTGAATGAATATAGCATTATCGGTGCGATTATATTAGGTTTCATCGCATTCAGTTTCCTCTTCTTTTCCCAGATTGTCAATTCATTGCTCAATGAGCTGACCAGTTTCAGGCATCGTACCAAGTACATATTCCTGGCGGTAGTCGGGGTGGTGTGGCTGGTGTTCCGGATTCATAACCCCGAGCTCCATTATTCTATCGCGCTGGTGATATGGCTGATCATCTATGTGATCCTGCTGGATGTACTGGCAGTCAGATTTGAGAATAGTCTGGCCACTGTGCCCTTTTTGTTCTGGTTGTTTTTGCTGACGATCACAACATCTGCGGTGCTGGTGTATTACAATGACCAGAAGGAGCTGAGCCTGCGTGAAAGAATGGCCATTGAATTGTCAAAACAAAAAGACCCTTACCTCGAAATGCTCCTGACGGATGTAACAAAGCAAATGGAGCAGGATGAGTTGCTGCAATACTTTTTCCAGCAGAACAATGGGGGCAATATGCCCAGGAGTACACTGGAAAATGAGTTGAAGCAAAAGTACTTTAAAGGATACCTGGGAAGATTTAAGGTAGATATCTATGCTTTTGATGAGA
The DNA here is from genome assembly GCF_039596135.1 of Chitinophaga sp. Taxonomy (GTDB): domain Bacteria; phylum Bacteroidota; class Bacteroidia; order Chitinophagales; family Chitinophagaceae; genus Chitinophaga. Next base: position 22,028 of record NZ_JBCNKH010000044.1, on the reverse strand, counting down.
ATGGGATGCCGATCTATGGCGGAGATACCAGCTCTTTCTATGGACTGAGCAGGAAAATGCTGGTAGAGTCAGAGCTGATCGGGAATGATCTTTATTATAATGAAAGAGGATTCAATGATTACAGTTATATAGGGCAGAAGGATTTTTACCGCAATGGCGAAAAGGCCGGCTATCTTGTGTATGAACTGACACCTGCGGTTATTAATACACAGCGGTTGTATCCTGAACTGCTGGTAGATGGGGAAATTTATGACCCTGAGAAAGAATCCAGTTCTACTTATTCTTACGCGATTTATGATAAGGGACAACTGGTGATCAATAACAATGATTACTCGTTTCCCGTGAGGTTGTATGAATCGGATGTGCCCACAGAAGAGGTGACAGTGAAGAAGGTGAATGGGTATTCGCTGATGTATTACAAAGCCACTAAAGAAAAAGTGGTGATTGTGGCAAAAGAGATCAGGAGCTTTATAGAATTTATCACGCTCTTTGCGTACATGTTCTGTTTGTTCCTGTTGATTATTGCAATTTACAGGGTGCTGGATTTGCTGGTGAAGGCGCGTATGCGGATTAGTAACCTGAAATCGCTGGTCAATATTAATATCAGGAGAAAGGTAACTGGTACGATCATCTTCATTGTGGTATTTGCGTTTGTAATTTTAGGTTTGACGACGGTATTGTTCTTTATCGATCGTTCTGAGCGGGAGAATAAAGAACGCCTGAGTCATACGATCAATGAGGTCACGCATGAAGTGGAAAAGGTATTTTCAAATCAGCGAATGTTTGATGACCTGGAGGATCTGTATGATCCGATTTTCCAATCCAGTTTGTCAGAATCGATTGGGGAAATTGCCGATGAGCGGGCATTGGATATTAACATTTACGATAGAGACGGGAACCTGCAGGTGACAACACAGCCGCTGATTACAGAGAAAGGGTTGTTGTCGAGAAAAATAAACCCCGATGCGTATATGCAATTGGGACGTCAGCAAAAGATCCAGTGGATCCAGAAAGAAAAGATAGGCTCTATGGGATACTTATCTGGTTATGCACCGTTGCGTAACAATGGAGAGATCTACGCTTATCTGAATGTACCTTACTTTGCAACGCAGACGGAATTGAATCAGCAAATATCCAACTTCCTGGTGGCGCTTATCAATTTCAACGCGTTTATATTTTTAATAGCAGGTTTGCTAGCCTTGTTAATTACCAACTCTATCACGAAGTCATTCTCCCTGGTAACAGAGCGTTTGCGACATGTGAGTTTAGGTCAGCAGAATGATGAGATAGAATGGGAGAAGGATGATGAGATTGGGGCTTTGGTAAAAGAATACAATAAGATGGTAAGAAAGCTTGAGGTGAGTGCAGCAAGGTTAGCAAAGAGTGAGCGTGAAGGTGCATGGCGGGAAATGGCGAGACAGGTGGCGCACGAGATCAAGAATCCGTTGACGCCTATGAAACTGAGTATCCAATATTTGCAACGGGCTATTGATAATGACGCGCCGAATGTAAAACAGTTGTCTACGAATGTAGCGCGTACATTGGTAGAGCAGATAGAGCACCTGGCGAATATTGCGTCTGACTTCTCTGCTTTTGCGCGCATAGGGGAGGCAAATAGCGAGGTGTTGATGCTGAACGAAGTATTACATTCATTAAAAGAATTGTACCAAAGCCATGAGCATAGTACGATACGCTTTAGCCATCCGGGGCGTGCATTTTATGTATTTGCAGATAAGACACAAATGAACCGGTTGTTTACCAATCTGCTGCAGAATGCCATACAGGCAATACCTGAAGATAGGGAAGGAATGATTACGATTAATATGGAAGAGGTAGATCTGGGTTGGGTAGTAGTAAGTGTATCGGATAATGGGGATGGTATTCCACCTGAGATTCAGTCTAAGATATTTGTGCCGAACTTTACGACGAAGAATTCCGGAACCGGCTTAGGGTTAGCGATGTGTAAGAATATTGTGGAGCAGGCGAGGGGAGAGATCTGGTTTGAGACGCAGCTGACGGTTGGTACGACATTCTATGTAAAATTACCGTTAGAGAATAATACGCCTTTATCTTAACTGGCTTGCGGAAGGGGGAAAAACCTTCCGCAAGCCAGTTAATCCCATAAAAAAAATACCGGCCTCACGACCGGTATCAATAATTTCTAGTTCTAATAGGATGTAAATTATTTCACAAAACTCTCCCGGATCTTCTCCAGCAGTTTCGTTTCGATCATTTGTTGTGCCAGCACGATCATGTTCTTAAAGGCAGTATCTTTCGATATCCCATGTCCAATGATCACCGGCTTTGATACCCCTAATACAGGGGTACCGCCATAGCTCTGGAAGTTAAACCGGTCCATGTACTCATCATTAATATTCCGCTGTACTGCAATATCATGCAGTGACTCAGCCATTTTGAGTACAATATTACCCGTAAAACCTTCACATACAATGACATCAGCCTTGCCAGTCAGTACATCCCGACCTTCTACATTGCCAATGAAATTTAAACCAGGGTGTTCTTTCAGCAAAGGATAAGTGGCTTGTGCCAGCAGGTTACCTTTACCTTCCTCTTCTCCGATATTGAGCAGACCTACGGTTGGGTTACTAACATTCAGGATATGTTTGGAATAGAGAGACCCAAGTATTGCAAATTGAAGCAGGTTCTCAGCTTTACAATCGGCATTGATACCAACGTCGAGTAACAGCCCGAGGGAGCCGTCCAATCTTGGCACAGGTGTAGATATCGTTGGTCGCTGAACCCCTTCAATCGCTTTGATGGAGTAGAATGTTCCCACCATCATTGCGCCCGTATTCCCTGCACTGATGAACGCATCAATCTTTCCGCTCTGTAACAGGTGAAACCCGATACCGATAGAAGAATGCGGCTTTTCCTTCAGTGCTTTGGTAGGATGTTCATTCATCTCAATGATCTGAGATGAATGAACAACTGAATATTTTGATTGGTCCAACTGAGCTGCTGATAATAAAGGAGCCAGGGCTGCCTCATCACCAATCAGCACCAGATGTGCATCTGTTGCAACAGTATCTAAAAATAACTTTACTCCTTTTACTGCTTCGACGGGGGCATAATCACCGCCCATCATATCTAGCCCGATTCTCATGAACGTTTAAATTTGTCTTTGCTCGGGGGTAAAAATAGCAAAATTATTTAGCGCTGCTTTGTTTTTCCAATACAACTTTTCCTCTGTAGTACAGTTTGTTCTCTACCCAGTGAGCACGATGTCTCAGGTGCACTTCACCAGTTGCGCTATCTGTGCTTAAAGTATCCGCAAAGGCCTTGTAATGCGTCCTTCTCTTAGCTGATCTTTGCTGAGAATGTCTGCGTTTCGGATTTGGCATCGTATTTAGTTTTTAATTGTCCTAGTTTAATGTTTCAATAAGTATCTTTTCCTCAAATGCCGGCTTTAATTGCTCCGGAATTTGTCCAGGTCTTTCCAAATTGGATTGTCCTGAGCGTCAGATTGTTTGTTCATCTGTTCCAGCATCTCCAATACCTTCGGATCACATGTACTCTTGCCATCCACATCCGGGTGTATCTTTTGCATAGGAATGCTCAGGTTGATGAATTCGTAAATCCATTCACCGACATTCAGGTGCGATTCCGTTCTCGAAATATAAGATACTTCCGGATCCTCATCACCTTCCATCTCCTCAGGATTCTCCACCATCTTTACCACCTGGGTAAAATCATCCCAGAGCTGAAGACTAAATGGCTGCCCACAACGGTCACAAATTACGCTAACCGTTCCGCCAATTTCAAACTTTAACAGGAAAAAATCACTTTTCTTGTCCAAGGTCAGCTTTACTGTTGCTTTACAGTCGCTGAAATCCTGCGGTCCGTAGTTTTCAAAAAAACTATCCGTAACTTGGTATTCAAATATATGCTCTCCGGGCTTAAGACCCACAAAGGCAATTTCAAATTGACGGAGTTGTTTCATAATAAAATCCTCACTTTTAGAGGGATGCAAAGGTAACCAAATATTTGCAAATGCAAAAATTTCCTACATTCGCCTTTTCACAATAGCCCGAATATCTGGATTGTACAGTTAGATTAGTGAAAACCAATTAATTAATTATTATATTCGTGCTGTATAAAATCCACTTCACTGTACACCTGCATTCATAACCAATGGCCCGGATCAAAGGTACGAGAAAACATCCCATTACCCGAAGCATTTCGCCGCCGGACATATTTTCACTGCCTATCAGCGCCTATTTTCAACACACCAATGCCGGTATTCTCCTGCTCGATGTAGAACAGCACCTGGTGTGGGTAAATGCTGTGTTCCAACAATTTACAGGCGATGACTTCGACCTGGTACCCGATCTGCCCTTTGCCTTCATTGCCCGGCACCTGGCCCGGGGCGCCCGGAATCCCGAAGCCTTCCTCGCCACCGTAGAAGACCTGTTAAAAGAAAAAAATCCCTTTTTTGGACTGGAACTCCGGTTTTGCGACGGCCGTATCTTCGAACTGAACTATACGCCCCTCTGGCACAACGGTATCTTTAATGGCAGCATGTGGCAGGTAACCGACGTTTCCCGCCGCCAGCTCCAGCAGGCTACTCTTGAGCAGGCCCGACAGCAGGCTGAAGATGCCCAGGGGGCACAAAAAGAATTCCTGGCCAGCATGAGCCACGAAATCCGTACCCCCCTCAATGTCATCATCGGCATGACCCACCTGCTGGAAGAAACGAACCTCGACGCCCGCCAGCAGGACTATATTAATATATTAAAACACAGTTCCAATATCCTCCTGGGACTGATCTCTGATATCCTCGATATTTCAAAGATCGAAGCCGGGGAGTTCCAGGTCAACCAGCGGGAGTTTAACCTCACCGCCCTGGTACAATCCCTCCGGCACACTTTTGAGCTCAAACTGGGCCAGCGCCCCGTAAAAATTTCTGCTACCATCGATCCCCGGATCCAGAATCACCTGGTCGGAGATGATACCCTATTGAACCAAATCTTAATGAACCTGTTAGGGAATGCAGAGAAATTTACACCCGAAGGGGAAATTGCCATCCGGGTCACCCCCGAAAGCTGGCAGGACGATAAAGTGTGGGTACGCTTTCGTGTATGTGATACGGGTATTGGCATCAGTAACGACAAGCTGGACCTGATCTTTAAAAATTATAAACAGGCAGAACAGGAAATAAGGGAAAAATATGGCGGCACCGGCCTGGGACTCGCCATCTCAAAACAACTGATTGAACTACAGGGGGGAGCCATCTGTGTGGAAGAAACACCCGGTTACAATACCTGTTTTTCATTCAACCTGCCCTTTATCGATACCCACAAGTCTGCCGTTGTCACGCCAGGCCCGGGATCACATCGTAAGCAGGCCAGTTTTTCAGGGTCGACTGTTCTTGTGATTGAAGATAATGCCATGAACCTGCATTACATTAACAGTCTGCTGGAAAAATATAACGTGCAGCACCAGCTGGCTACCAATGGCCCGGATGCACTTTATTTCCTGAATTCAAGGCAGTATGACCTGGTCCTGATCGATATCCGGATTCCCGGGCTCAACGGACTGGAACTGGCTGGCCTGATCCGGGAAGATGAAGATAAACCGAACGTTGCTACCCCGCTGGTAGCCACCACTGCCCTGGCCATGGAAAATACCTTTGCACAGGCAAGACAGGCAGGAATCACTGATATACTAACGAAACCATATACCCCCGATCAATTATTACAGGTGTTGAACAAATACCTTAATGAAGACGAAACTGAACTTATAATGGAAGAAACAAACAACATGTCTGGATTTGAATTCCACAAGGACCTGGATGTAAAGTACCTCAATACCCTGTATGAGAACAATATCTCGTACGCGGCAGACCTCTTTGAAATTTTTTTGAAAACAATCCGGGAAGAACTGGTGAAGATTCAGGCTTTAGTAGATGCACGGGATTGGGAACTCCTGAAATTCCAGGTGCACAAACTGAAACCCAACTTCTCCATGGTGGGCCTTACGTGGATTAGTGCCCGTATGCAGAACCTGGAAAATACATTGAATGCAAACACCTCGCTGCCTCCTGAGGAGGTCGATGCCCTGTTTGCCGATATTTCAGCAGAAGTGGAAAAATTCTATCCTATTATTGAAGCAGAATACGATAGAATGAAAATCTATCAGTAATCAGAATTCGTCAAGAATTTCCTTCACACTATTATAATAACTACCTCCAAAAAGGAGCAGGTGAACCATGAGTGGATATAACTGGCAGATACCAATCCTGGACTGCCATCCTTCGGCCAGGGGATACATGGTCTGATAGCTGAAGTAAAAGCGGGTATCAAAACCACCAAACAGTCTGGTCATAGCCAGATCCATTTCTCTGTGCCCGTAATATACCGCCGGGTCGTATACACATGCCCTGCCATCCTTGCCTACCATGAAATTGCCAGACCAGAGGTCGCCATGCAGCAATGCAGGTTGCTCGTCGGGAAACATACCTGGCAGCTGCTTCCACAGGTGCTCCATCTGTACCACCATTCCTTTGTCCATCACCTGCTGGTCGTAAGCCGTTCTGGTAAGGGGTTGCAACCGGTTAAAGGCGTAGAATACCGGCCAGCTGCTGTAAGGCGTATTATATTGCTTGAGGGTACCGATGTAATTGGTCTCCGGAAATCCGTAGTAAGTTTGTGTATGCCGGTGCATTCTTGACAGGCTTGCACCGAAATTTTCCCAGAAGTCCGGCGTTACACCGCCCTTTTCCATAAATTCAGTGACCAGGAATCCCTTGTTTCCCACAGTACCGGTGGCCAGTGGCCTGGGTACGGCGATAGCATTGGTACTACGGAGTATATTGAGCCCGTTCAGTTCCCGCAGGAACATGTCAGGATAGATATGCGCATCGTTCATTTTCAGAAATAACATCCCGTCAGACGTGGAGAGCTTATATGTTTCGTTAATATCTCCACCAGATATTTTTTCTGCGCAATTAATGTGTATTTTCACTCCTGACTGGCAGGATAGCGCTGTTGTAAGTTCGCCCAGTAAGATCTCATCTGTCATTTTTCGCGCTGATTAGTATGGATACAAATACAAAGATAAGGCACACAGGAGTACGTATTGTGGTAACTATTTTGTGCATCGTCATTTTGAAGGGGCTGCTCACATTCAGCCATCGTTTTGAAGGGTGGTATTTTCATAGGTTCTACTTTTGGATAAGTAACTTATTAAGGGTGGCATTGGGATCCATACCCTTTAGTGTTGGCGACGTAATTTATGCTGCCTGGGTTATAACAGGTAGCATTTATTTGTTAAAATTATGTTATAAACTGATTAAAACCCAATGGAAGGAAAGTTTTTTATATTTTCTAAGGGGAATAAGTGCGGTGCTGACATTATACCTGGCCTTCCTGGTATTGTGGGGCTTTAACTATGACCGCTTCTCGCTGGAAACGGATATGAAGCTGGATGTGAGTGAGTATGGCACCGAGCAATTGTACAAACTGGCAGACACCCTGTTACAACGGGTGAACGCCAACAGGATAGAAATGGGCGATTCTCTCCACGCCACGCATCCGGGGGCGGACAGTGCCCAGCTCTTTCAGCGCGCTGTAGTAGCCTACGATCAGGCGGCAAAGCAATGGCCGGTACTGAAATATACGCATCCCTGCCTCAAGACCTCCCTGTATGGTACCTGGATGAATTATATGAATGTAGGGGGCTACCTTAATCCCTTTACCGGCGAGGCCCAGGTGAATACCACCACCCCGGGATTTTTACATCCGTTTACGATTTGTCACGAAGTGGCACATCAATTGGGATATGGGGCAGAAGAAGAGGCTAATTTTATAGGCTACCTTGTAGCAGGTCATGCAAAAGATGTTCGGTTCAGATATGCCGCCAATTTCGAGATGTTTATGTACAGTATCCGGCAATTGCGCTGGCAGGATACCACCAGGGCAAAGGAGTTGTGGCAGAAAGCAGTGCCTGGCGTGCATGAAGATTACCGCCAGTTAAAAAACTTCTATCAAAGATACAGCAGCCCGGTAGATGATTATACAGCTATGATTTATGATCAGTACCTGAAGGCGAATAAACAGGAAAAAGGAATACGTAGTTATAGTGAAGTGGTGGGATGGCTGGTGGCCTACTTCCATATTCAATGATCAAAAGCAGCATACGATGAATGAAGAACAACAACGCCTTCAGATACAAGGCTGGAAGAAATGGGGATCTTATGTAAGTGACAGGCAGTGGGGAACTGTACGCGAAGACTATAGTGGTAGCGGCAGTTCGTGGGATTTTACCACACACGATATGGCAAGGAGTAAGGCGTGGCGATGGGGTGAGGAAGGGATCGCCGGCATTTGTGATGAAAAGCAGTTATTGTGTTTTTCACTGGCCTTCTGGAATAAGAAAGACCCTATTCTGAAAGAACGCTACTTTGGTCTGAACAATGCACAGGGGAATCATGGGGAAGATGTGAAAGAACTCTATTACTACCTCGATGCAACTCCCACACACTCCTATATGAAAATGCTGTATAAATATGTACAGCAGGAATACCCTTACGAACAGCTGATACAGGAGAATGCCCGCAGAAGCAAGGCGGAAGAAGAATATGAACTGATCGATACCGGGCTCTTTAATGAAGATAAATACTTTGACATCTTCATAGAATATGCGAAGGAGGATATGGATGATATCCTTGTCAAAATCACTATTCATAACAGGAGTAATGAAGAAGCACCACTCACAGTATTGCCAACGGTGTGGTTCCGCAATACCTGGGTGTGGGGGCGTAGACCTTATAAACCTGCACTATGGCAGGAGGATGCACAGACAATCCGGTTTGAGCATGAGAAACTGCAGGTACAATACCTGTACCAGGAAGGCGGACAGGAAATGTTATTCTGCGAAAATGAATCGAACAATAAGAAACTATACAATGTAGATTCCATCACACCCTATGCAAAGGATGGAATCAATGATTATATTTTACATGGGGCTGCAAGCATTAATCCTGATAAAAAAGGTACTAAGGCCGCCGTGCATTATGATATTTCTGTACCTGCTCATGGTACCCATACTATCAGGTTAAGACTTGCTGACAAGGTCAAGGAGCAACCGTTTGCCGGTTTTGAAGATCTCTTTGCCGCAAGGGTGGCAGATGCAAATGCATACTATGAAGAACTGCAGGCAGAGATCAAAGATGAAGATGAGAAGCTGATACAGCGCCAGGCATTGGCAGGTATGCTGTGGAATAAACAGTTTTACTATTATAAAGTACAGCGCTGGCTGGAAGGTGATCCTTCACAGCCAAAGCCGCCCGCAGAGCGCTGGAATGGACGGAATAAAGAGTGGAAACACCTGGTGAATGAAGATATCATTTCCGTACCGGATAAATGGGAGTTCCCCTGGTATGCGGCATGGGATTTAGCTTTCCATTGCGTAACCCTCGCCATGGTCGATCCGGATTTTGCCAAGCAGCAATTATTGCTGTTGACAGAGGAGTGGTATATGCATCCGTCAGGAGAATTTCCTGCATATGAGTGGGCGTTTGGAGATGTGAACCCACCGGTGCACGCGGGGGCGGTATATCGTGTATTCAAGCAGGATGCGGCGATAAAAGGGGAGAAGGATTATCTTTTCCTGGAAGCATTGTTTCATAAATTGCTCATCAATTTCACCTGGTGGGTGAACAGGAAGGATAGTAGTGGAAGCAATATCTTCGAAGGTGGTTTCTTAGGATTGGATAATATCGGTGCATTTGACAGAAGTCTTCCATTACCGGATGGCGTTCGTGAAGAACAGGCCGATGCCACCAGCTGGATGGCCACGTATGCATTGAATATGCTGCACATTTCATTAGAATTGTGTAATCACAACAAGGTGTACAATGGAATGGCGACGAAGTTCTTTGAGCACTTCATGTACATTGCCGGTGCAATGGCGAATATGGGTACGGGCAATAGTGGTTTGTGGGATGATGAAGATGAGTTCTTCTACGATCAGTTACGGGCGCCTGATAATCGTATTTTGAAATTGAAATTCAGAAGTATGGTGGGATTGATTCCACTCTGCGCGGTAGAAGTTATTTCAAAAGAAGCGTTGGAGAATAATCCCGTTTTTGCAGAGCGCATGTCGTGGTTCCTACGCCACAGGCCAGATTTAGCACAGCTGGTGTCAAGGTGGTATGAGGAAGGGAAGGAGAATAAACACTTGCTGAGCTTATTGCGTGGGCACCGTATGAAACGGCTGCTGTACCGAATGCTGGATGAAACAGAGTTTCTGAGTGAATATGGAGTAAGGTCTTTGTCAAAAAAATATGAAGCGGATCCCTACCGGCTGAGAGAGAACGGAACTGAATTGATTGTAAAGTATGTACCGGGCGAAAGTGATACGATTACCTATGGTGGTAATTCTAACTGGCGGGGGCCTGTATGGATACAGATGAATTTCTTATTGATAGAGAGCCTGCGCAAGTTTCACTACTTCTACACAGATGATTTCCGTATAGAATATCCTACTGCTTCCGGCTCTTATTATTCACTGAAAGAAGTGGGTACTTTTTTGGCGGATCGTTTGTTAAAGATATTCAGGAAGGATGAGAATGGCCGCAGGCCGGTGTTGGGAAATAATGAAAAATTGCAGCAGGATCCGCATTTTGTTGATTTGCTACAGTTTCATGAATATTTTCATGGAGATAATGGGAAAGGGTTGGGTGCTGCGCACCAGACGGGTTGGACTGGTCTCGTGGCTAATTTAATCAGGATGAAGCACACGAACCCACGGTAAATACTCAGGTGATTATTTTTTGCCAGAGGCAAAAAATAATCACCTTCACGCGAAAAAAAGGCGTTTACCGAAGGTAAACGCCTTTTTTTCGCTAATTCATTTTCGCTAATTCATCAACAACACATTCACGCTCCGCTGCAATATATTAAAAGCAATCTCCGCCATTAAATTCTCCTTATCCAACGTCGGATTCACCTCCGTTATCTCAAAACAACATATCTTCCTATGCTGCATAAACTTCGCTATCAAATCCTCCACCTCTCTTTCCCTTAATCCATTCGTCACCGGCGTCCCCGTCCCCTTAGAAATAGACGAATCCAAACTATCCACATCAAACGACACATATATATACTCGCAGTCACTCAAATACCTGAACACCGCCCTCGCCACCTGCTCCGCCCCCTTTCTCCGCACCTCATTCGTCGTAATCACTTTCATCCCATACTGCTTAATCAAAGATTCCTCTTCTTTTTCATAATCCCGCAATGAAATAAACACAATATCCTCCGGCAACACTTTCGGCGCAATCCCACCAATATTCTTCAATGCTTCCCACTGCTTAATCGTATTCTCATCCAGGTCATGCACCTTACAATCTAAATTATCCTCCGCAATGGAAATGGCCACCGGCATCCCATGCATATTACCTGACGGCGTCGTATAGGGTGTGTGCAAATCCGCATGTGCATCGATCCATATTGCCCCTATCTTTGCCTTTGGCCTCGCCATCTTCAGTCCTGCAATCGTAGCTCCTGCCGTACTATGATCTCCCGACAATATAACAGGAAACCAATTCGCTTTCACCGTCTCACACACACTCTTACTAATCCTTTCATACAGTGTCAGCGTACCTTTAATCCTTTTTGCATAAGGGGATTCTATCGGTTCAAACAGCAGTTTATTTTCTGTCTCAATTGTTTCAGTAGGGAAATGCACAAAAAAGTTGCTCATAAAGTCCAGTGCAGCTATCTTGATCGCTTCCACACCCAGGCTGGCGCCACGTGTTCCCGCGCCAATCTCTGATTTCACCTCAATGATCTTAATATTTTTCATAAAAGGATGTTATTCCTGTTTAGCAAGCTAATGGTTTTTAAATGAACGGGCGGCCGGTTGCACTGTGGAGGTATATACATACCCGGGTGAAAACCTGTAATAATTCCAATAAGGACAGGGTATCTTCAAATAATCTTTAATGTTTTCCAGATAAAAATGGATAAAGACTAAATGTGGAATTCAGAAGGATAAATACGATAAATTCGTTCATATCAATAACTCCAACAAAACGTAAATTCCATGGACTTTCAACTCACTGAAGAACACCTGATGATTCAAAAGGCTGCCCGGGACTTTGCCCAAACTGAACTATTACCCGGCGTCATAGAACGAGATGAGAAACAATTATACCCCGCAGCGCAGATCAAAAAACTGGGAGAGTTGGGATTTCTCGGAATGATGGTAGACCCGAAATATGGCGGTGCTGGCCTGGATACGATCTCCTATGTACTGGCCATGGAGGAAATATCCAAAATAGACGCTTCCACGTCAGTATGCATGAGCGTAAATAATTCATTAGTCTGCTGGGGCCTGGAGCACTATGGTACCGAAGCACAGAAACAGCAGTACCTGGTACCCCTTGCCAAGGGCGAAATAACCGGTGCATTCCTGCTCAGTGAGCCGGAAGCTGGTTCCGATGCCACCTCACAGCGCACCACTGCCGAAGATAAAGGCGATTTCTACCTTCTCAATGGTACTAAAAACTGGATCACGAATGGTAGCAGTGCGAGTGTGTACCTTGTAATCGCTCAGACCCACCCTGATAAAGGCAGCAAAGGCATCAATGCCCTGATCGTAGAAAAAAACAGTCCCGGCGTCACCGTAGGGGCCAAGGAGAATAAAATGGGGATCAGGGGCAGTGATACCCATAGCATTATGTTCCAGGACGTACAGGTACCCAAACAGAACAGGATAGGGGAAGATGGATTCGGCTTTAAGTTCGCCATGAAAACATTGGCAGGTGGCCGCATCGGCATCGCTTCCCAGGCATTGGGTATCGCTTCCGGCGCTTATGAATTAGCAGTCAACTACTCCAAACAACGCAAGGCTTTCGGAAAAGAAATCAGTCAGCATCAGGCTATCCAGTTTAAACTGGCAGATATGGCTACCCGTATAGAAGCGGCACGATTGCTGTGTTTCAAGGCAGCGTGGGAAAAAGATCAGCATAAAGATTATACCCTTAGTGGCTCGATGGCGAAAGTGTTTGCCTCTGAAACGGCGATGTGGGTTACAACAGAGGCGGTGCAGGTACATGGCGGGTATGGGTATGTGAAAGAGTATCATGTAGAGCGGCTGATGAGGGATGCGAAGATCACGCAGATATATGAAGGAACCAGCGAGGTGCAGCGGATTGTGATCGGGCGTAGTATACTCGGCTAAAACACTTTTGTATATGACTAATAAAAAAGATTCCTCCAGCGATTTTACCCATTTTCTGAAGATAACGGTAATCAGTGTAATGCTGTCTGTGCCATTCTGGTTTATAGCGCCGTCAGTGGCAGCGGTAGCGTTTATGATTATCCTGGTGTCGCTGAATGCGGCGTCGAATAAAAAGAGGAAAGGTAAAGTTGATGGAGGGTCTTATTTAGATCATGATCAAAAATGATTTCTTCCTTGCTGCCGCAGGCCACAATTACTACCTTTGCGCCATGTCAGTAAACTTACCCGCATTTCAAAAAATCACTGCCGAACTGGCCCCTTACCATGCCAGACTCGTCGCAGTCTCCAAAGTAAAACCAGCCTCCGACATACAATCCCTGTATGATGCCGGTCAGCGTATCTTTGGCGAAAACTATGTCCAGGAACTACAGGAAAAACATCCTATCCTTCCAGCTGATATCGAATGGCATTTCATCGGCCACCTTCAGTCGAACAAGGTAAAATACATCGCTCCCTTCGTATCCATGATCCACGCAGTAGACAGCCTGCGCCTGCTGGAAGAAATCAATAAACAGGCGGCCAAAAACAACCGTACCATCCGCTGCCTCCTCCAGGTACACATTGCCGAAGAAGAGACCAAATTCGGCCTGGACGAAACCGAACTCACCGACCTGCTTACCCAATGGAAAGCACAGCCAGACAAGTTTAAAAATATCACCATCGCCGGCTTTATGGGTATGGCTACCAACACCGACAACCTGGACCAGGTGCGGGCCGAGTTCAGGCACTTAAAAAGCCTGCAAACCCAGCTCAAAGCCAACTTTGCACCTGAAGGGGATGCACTCGCCGAACTCTCCATCGGCATGTCCGGCGATTACACCCTCGCCCTCGAAGAAGGTAGTACCATGGTTCGCATTGGCAGCATGCTTTTTGGTGCCCGGTATTAATTTATTATCTTTACCCCATAAAATTAATAGACTAAACCTATGCTCAAGCATTGTTGGTTACTGGCGGTACTGCCAGCATTTATATTCAGTAAAAGCCTGGAAAAGGAAAACCTGCCTGCCGGTACCTGGAAAGGTAGCCTGCATCGTGCAGATGGCGCAGATATCGTGTTCAACTTTGAAGTGAAAGACAGTGCGCACAAAAAAGTAATCTACATCCTCAATGCGCAGGATCGCATGCTCGTGGACGACGTAAAACTGAAAGGGGATTCTGTATTTATCAAAATGCCGTTCTTCGATTCTGAATTCAAAGCAACCATCAGCAGAAGCGGCTCCCTCGAAGGATTATGGGTGCGCCACATGCCTGACAGGGATATCACCATCCCTTTCACTGCTGCACACAATGTGAAAGAACGTTTCCATGCACAATCACCTGCTGCTATAAATGTAACCGGTCGCTATGCCACCTGGTTCTTTAATCCGGGAAAACCAGATTCTTCTTACGCAGTAGGAGAATTTAAACAAACCGGCAGCAAAGTAACAGGTACTTTCCTCACATCTACCGGCGACTACCGTTTCCTGGAAGGGATAGTAGACGGCGATAGCCTGAAACTGTCTACTTTCGATGGTTCTCATGCTTACTATTTCACCGCATTGGCAAAAGATGGCTACCTGGAGAATGGAGTTTTCTATGCCGGCATTGGCGCGGGTAAGGAACAATGGGTAGCACGCAAAGACGACAAAGCAGCGTTGCCCGACGAACGTTCACTGGCAACAACCAAACCGGGGAATAACCGCCTCGATTTTACCTTTCCTGATATGAATGGTAAAAAGGTAAGCATCAATGATCAGCGTTTTGCAGGCAAGGCAGTGGTAATTACCCTGATGGGTAGCTGGTGTCCTAACTGTATGGATGAAACAGGTTTCTTAAGCACCTGGTACAAGGAAAATAAAGCCCGTGGGGTAGAAGTGATTGGTCTGGCATATGAAAGAACCAATGATTTTGCAATATCCCAAAAGGCCCTGTCAGGATTCCTGAAAAGATTTGATGTGACCTATCCTGTTTTGATCACAGGCGTAACACCCGGCGATCCGCAAAAAGCAGAAAAGACCCTGCCGCAGTTGACGGGCATCAAAGGTTTCCCGACCACTATTTTTATAGATAAGAAAGGAAATGTGAAGGAGGTGCATACCGGTTTTTCCGGTCCTGGTACAGGAGAACATTACGAAGCATTCAAAAAAGAATTTAATCAGCTTGTCAATTCACTCTTAGCTGAATCTGAATAAATAGAAAGGTCCTGCTCACACAGCAGGACCTTTTTATTTTATTCGCGTGGCCATCCGTTTATATATACTTATGAAAGCGCTTCTTTCTTAAATTTTTTGTAAGATTGATTGCTTTCATTTATAATCTTCAGTACACGTTCCTTCACATCCTCTTTTAACCCGGTTGTCTCATTTTCGAAGATGTATTTTAGCTCTGACAAGCCATCTGCACCTTTCCCAACAATACTTCTGAAACGATTATTTACATCATGGGCTGATCTTCTGATCTTTTTCCTGGTCTCTTCACCACTATCTGGTGCAGTTAAAATTCCGATGGCAACTCCTGCTGCCAATCCTGCTAATGCGCCGTATAATAATTTCATTGTACTCATAAAAAAAGTTTATAAGGTTAAACAAAATGCAGTTACTGTGTGCCAAATATCAGGCCAGACCGGCCTGTGGAATGTAAAAAAAAAGTGAAACCATGCTCTACAGTGCTGTAATTTCTCCCGTTTCCACATAGTTCTTAAATCTCAGGATATCTTTCCTGATCATATTTTCAAATGCAGGATTCAGAATCCACGCCAGTCCTGTACCTACATAACCCGCGGGCGGACGGTAAGTAATGATTACTTCCATTTCAGTGCCGCCACCGATCGCGTCACTAAACGAAATTCTGCCTGCGGTGGCAATGTCAGAGCCTGCTGCAGAACGCCAGCCAATCAGTTCTCCGGGTTCATCTTTAATAATCTCGGCATCCCACTCAATCCGGCCGAGTTTGCCAGGGCCGGTGGCCACCCAGTGTGAATGATGACTGTCTGTTTCTGTAACCACAGCAAGGTGGCGCATAAAATGCGGCAGATTCTCTACAGAACGCCAGAAATTGTACACTTCAAAACGTGGCTTGTCAACAATGAATTTCGTACGGATATTGATCGCACTGGTATGCTTGTCAGACAATCTTCTGCCTGCCATCGCGGAAATAGGACAGTTACCCGAAATGCCCCTGTATAAAAGATAACCACCGGCAATCAGTCTGATCAGGCTGCGAACGGGGTGTTTGTTGACCTGGCTGATAGCACTGGTGGTCATTAATGCACCGCCTACAATAGAAGCGATACGTCCGGGTTTACTAACATTCAGTACATTGGAGTGTTCATACAAAGCGGTGGCTTTGGGTTCGCCATGACCATTCAGAGGATGATTATAATTGCTCATAATAACACTTTTACAAATTATAATGCATAAATGCTGCTAAAGGTTCAAATAGTTGATATTCAATAATTATTAAAAAATTTAATTGAGTAATGAATTTCACAGACTGCCAGTCATTCCCACCCTGCTATGAAATATTGTCGACATGACATATCTTAATACTTCTAAAATCAAAAACAGAGTTATGAAAAAACTGTTGACTGCTGGTTACCTGCTGTTGTCCCTCGCCTGCTCGGCCCAGCAAAAACCTGGAAAAGGATGGATTCAACTTTTCAATGGGAAAGATCTGAAAAACTGGGATATTAAAATCAGGGGTCATAAACTGAACGATAATTTCGGCAATACCTTCCGTGTGGAAAATGGCATTCTTGAAGTACGCTATGACCAATATAAAGATTGGGGTGACCGCTTCGGCCATATGTTTTATAGAAAGAATTTCTCCGCATACCTGCTGATTGCAGAATATCGTTTTGTGGGTGAACAGGTGAAAGGCGGCCCGGCATGGGCGTTGCGTAACAATGGTTTGATGCTGCATGGGCAAACGGCTGCCAGCATGGGTTTAAACCAGGATTTCCCCATCTCCCTGGAAAACCAGTTGTTAGGTGGTAATGGCAAAGACCCACGCTCCACCGGCAATTTATGTACGCCAGGTACCAATGTCGTTATCAATGGAAAGCTCATTACTGAACATTGCATTACCAGTACTTCCAAAACATATCATGGAGAACAATGGGTAAGAGTAGGTGCGTTGGTGTTAGGTGACTCTGTGATCAGACACATTGTATTTAACGATACCGTCCTTGTATACAATAAACCGCAGGTAGGTGGTGGAAATGTGGCAGATGCAGATCCGGCCTTGCTCAAAGAAGGACGTTTACTGAGCGAAGGCACTATCTCCATACAAGGTGAAAGTGCGCCGACTGATTTTAGAAAAATAGAGTTATTCGATCTTTCGCCCTACATGAAAGATCCTAAAAAACTGGATGCGATCATCCATCAGTTACAGGAAGAAACCAGGACAAAATAATTAAAGAGGCTTCTGTTTTGTAGCAGAAGCCTCTTCCTTTTTTATCGTATTGCGATAACCGGTGCCTGAAAACTACTATCCGGTATTTCTACATGAATAACTCCATGGGGTGGGGTCGGCGGTTTGGGAGGGCTGGGCGGCCTTGGCGGTCCATGACGCGGTGGTACACAGCTTGCTCCCCACAATAATATGCCCAGCAACAATGGTATGAATCTGTGTCTCATATTGCAAACATTTAGTTCCACAATTGAAAAATCAAATTACATGCCCGAAAAATCCATATCTTTGCCGCCAATAAAAAAACAATTCAAACCTTGCGCCATGTAATTTCACAGGCATATTAAACACTACTCCCGCCACCTGCACCCTTGCAGGCATGGCCTGTGAATTCTTTGTCTTTATCAAACCCTGAACAACATGGCTATTTCAGAAAAATATGGCCGTACCTATCATTTTCCGTTCTCACCGGGTACTACCAGTGATGATCGTATCCAGCATGATTACTGGCAATACATCAGCACTATACCCACACTCATACACACGGAAAAACTGGACGGTGAAAATAATTGTCTTTCCAGGCATGGTGTATTTGCACGCTCTCACGTAGCGCCCACTACATCTCCCTGGACAGAGAGCTTGCGCCGCTACTGGCAGATAGTAAAAAATGATCTTGGCGAACTGGAAATATTCCTGGAGAATGTGTACGCGATTCATTCTATCGCCTACAAAAATCTCGATCATCATTTCTATGTATTTGCCATCAGAGAAAAAGGGCAATGGCTCAGTTGGGAAGAAACCTGCTTTTATGCAGCCATGCTGGACCTGCCGGTTGTACCAGTCATTAAAACACTGACTACACCCACTTCCCAACAATCATTCGAAAGTGAACTGCTCAGTATTGTCGCAGGCCCCGGTGCCTTTGCCGCACACGATGCATTCACCGGTGCACCAGCCACCATGGAAGGCGTAGTTACAAGAGATGCAGGTAGTTATCCCGTAGCATCGTTTGCTGAACACGTATTTAAATATGTAAGAAAAGGGCACGTAAAAACAGATGTGCACTGGACGCGCAACTGGCGTCGTGCCCGGTTAAATTTTGAAGGAGGTCAACATGTGGACTATCAGTGAAAATAAATCATGGGATTATTTAGAAGCACACTATGATTGGGTAAAACGAATGCGCACTACACCGCAGGATGCCCGCCATCATGCAGAAGGAAATGTGGCCATACATACGCAGATGGTGATCGATGCATTGATCGGTTTACCAGCGTACCAGGCACTCGATGCACAAACACAGGAGATCATGTGGGCGGCTGCATTATTGCACGATGTAGAGAAAGCGGGAACTACGGAAACCCTGCCTGATGGTACGGTTACCTCTCCCGGTCATGCACGCAAAGGAGAAATGACAACGCGGCAAATCTTATACAAAGAAATAGCTACCCCATTTGCTATCAGGGAACAGATCGCAAAACTGGTACGTTTTCATGGATTGCCCTTGTGGATATTTGAAAAACCGGATCCGGTGAAAGCTTTGATTACCGCAGCTTTGCAGGTAGATACTCGTTTGCTGGCACTGTTGGCAAAGGCAGATGTATCCGGAAGGATCTGCCATGATCAGCAAGACCTGTTATATAAAATTGATTGCTTCGAAGAGCTGTGCAAAGAACAGCAATGCTGGGGGCAGGCACCCTATTTTGCCAATGCACATGCGCGTATGAATTACCTGCAAAAAGCAGGTGCAGCCCGCGAATATATCCCTTATGATCAACCCAAAACAAAGGTGGTGATCATGAGTGGGTTGCCAGGTGCAGGAAAAGATACTTACGTACAAAAGCATTTCAAAGACTGGCCGGTCGTTTCGCTGGATGCCATCAGGATAAGTATGAAAATCGCACCTACCGATAAATCGGGTAATGGCCGCGTGATCCAGGAGGCAAAAGAACAAGCAAGAGTATACCTGCGGAACCAGCAGAGTTTTGTGTGGAATGCTACAAACATCACACATTCTATGCGGGAACAATTAATTTCGTTGTGCATACAATATACGGCGGAGATAATCGTCATATATGTTGAAGTCCCATACAAAGCGTTGTTTAAACAAAACAGTGCGCGGGAAGCTATAGTACCGGCTGCTGTGATGCAACGGCTGGTACATAAGCTGGAAGTGCCGGATATTACAGAAGCCCACGAGGTGGTGTATGCCGTCAGCTAAGTAGCATGGAAGGGCGCTTACCTGTAAAAGTGTTATAGTATTGCTAAAATGCTGTACTATCACTCAGGAAAGCGCCTTCCCAACTTCCCCGAATCATTTAATCCGTAAATTGCAAGCAACCCGGCCAATTTGCTATCAACCGTTTGGCCAAGGCACAGACATGAAGAAACGTTTAATGATCATTAGCACGGCTATGCTGTTATCCCTCTTTTGTTACGCCCAGAATGACTGGAAACTAAAAGATAATAAGGACGGGATTAAGATTTATACGAAGACAGTTGAAAACTCCAACTTAAAGGCCATCCGGGTCAAAGTTGCAGTAGAAGCTACCCTTAGTCAATTAGTATTCATTATTCTCGACATTTCGTCGGCAAAAGATTGGGTTTACAGTACAAAATCAGCCACACTACTCAAACAGGTAGGTCCCTCTGAACTATTTTACTACTCTGAAGTTGCCTTACCATGGCCCATTACCAACCGGGACTTTGTAGCGCACCTCATTGCAACCCAGGATGCGAAAACAAGAGTGGTGACCATCGATGGCCCGGTAGTACACAATTATGTACCGGAAAAAAAAGATATTATCAGAGTTCGTAATTCTTACGGAAAATGGGTATTAACCCCACTTCAGAACAATATGGTGTATATTGACTATACATTGGAAACTGACCCTGGAGGTTCTATCCCTGTCTGGCTGGTGAATCTCTTCGCCACCAAAGGGCCAATGGAGACCTTCAAAAAACTGAAAGTACAATTGGCAAAACCTGCCTACCGGAATATTCATTTATCATTTATTAAGGAATAAGGAGGGTATAAGTCCACCTTTAGTCCACCCTGAACAGGGCGAGCCTTCGCTCAAGCCTTAGTGCTAAAGCATTGCTAAAAGGTCATCAAAAGGTCACCTCTATATCCCCGGGATATTGAAGTGACCTTTTGGTGATCTTTTAATGACCTTACAGTACTATACTATGGCCAGGGTATACTCCGCCTATCCCTAACTTCTTGTACTTCCCGATTTCAATTTCTATATTGCATAATCGTCAAAAGGTCTCAACGCTAAAATTTCACATTCTTTTGGCGCAATTTTATTGTAACGTTATGGTACTTAGATCGAAAAATCATGCTAGCCGGTCTTTGACGTGCTTCCTTTGCCTCTGTGGTATGGGAATAGCTGTTGTCAACCCAGCATCCGCACAATCCGGCAGTCTGCCACTACAGGACTTATCTTCATTTCATGACCCAGGTCCCAGCTGGAGCATCGTCACCGACGCTGCCGCCGCCCTGGACAAACCTCATGAACTGAGCTTCTCCCCAGGTACAGGTGTGCTTCTGAACCTCCCGGACAAGAAACACCCGGGCCAGGACCTCTTCACCAATACCGAATATGGGGATATAGACCTGGAACTGGACTATATGATGGCGCCCGGCTCCAACTCAGGTGTATACCTCGAAGGCAGGTACGAGATCCAGCTCCTGGATAGCTGGAGCAAAACCAATCCTACCGCCGGCGATAACGGTGGTATTTACGAGCGCTGGGAAGACAGTCGTCCCTCGGGACTCCAGGGTTATGAAGGCCATGCTCCCCGTTACAATGTAAGCCGTGCACCAGGCCTGTGGCAACACCTGAAAGTCTCCTTCCAGGCACCCCGCTTCGACGCCAATGGCAAAAAGATTGCCAATGCCCGTATGCTGCTCATCACCCTGAATGGCGCTGTCATTCATGAAGATGTAGAACTCCTCGGCGCTACCCGTGGCGCTATGGCAGGAGGTACCGAAAGCGCTACCGGTCCGCTTCGCCTGCAGGGCGATCATGGTGCCGTTGCTTTCAAAAACATCAGCATCAAAAAAAGAGATGCCGCCAATGATCCACAGGTGGTCAACAACCGCCGCGACAATGTAGATCCTATCTATGTAGATGCTCCGGTAACTACAATTCTCCGCAGCTTCATGGACGTACCTGACTTTCGCATTGTGCATGCCGTAAACGTAGGTAGCCCCGAACAGGTACACTACACTTACGATATGGACAGAGGCATGCTGGCACAGGTATGGAGAGGTGGTTTCCTCGACGCCACCCCTATGTGGCATGACAGGGGGAATGGAACCTCCCGCCCCCGTGGCACCGTGCAGACTTTAGGCAAACCTTCCC
>NZ_JBCNKH010000043.1:0-57038 GCF_039596135.1 Chitinophaga sp. | reverse complement strand
CTCAAACTCACCTGCGTAATCCCCAAATACGAAGCTATATGCCCCAACGACACCCTTCTCAGCAATTCCGGTGTATCCTGCATTAAATCCCCATACCTTTCCGCCGCCGTTCTGAACTGTCTTGCTATCAGTCTTACTTCTGTTCTGGCCAGCTCAATCTCAGCCAGTTTCCTACCCCAGTTGGCAATATGAATGTCCTGGTGATAAAGTGTTTCCAATAAAGACCCATCAAAATGATACAATTCACTATCTTCCAGTAACTCGACATCTTCATAACTTTTTTCCTTACTCACATAGCTTTTCATAGACACTACCGGATCACCTTCCATACCAAACCAGAAAGTAATATTCGTATCTTCTTTTTCTGTAAAAGCCCGCACTATCCCTTTCTTAATAAAATACAAATTATGATCTATTCTATCCGCCCTGAACAGCAGGTGATATTTAGGAAAAGACACCACATCCGCAATGGCCAGTAATTTTTCCACCGCCTCCGGGGGGATGGGATGAATCCGTTGTATGATTGCAGTCAAGGTCATAATTGTGCAAAAGTAAATATTCTCTGGACTATTGGTTATTTCCCTGCTGGCCCCTTCCAAAGCAACCGGAATAGCCGACCTTTGCATTATGTATATACCACACGACAATTTAATGGATAACCCCGCTGAAATCCTGTCCTTCATTCAGCGGTACAGCTTTGGAACTATTATTACGAATATTGAAGGGGTACCCGTTGCTACACACCTGCCTTTTCATGCGGAGATGAGGGGTACGCAGCTCATCCTTACTGCGCATATTGCCAAAGCCAACAAGCAATGGCAGGCAATTACTGACCAACAAAATTTAGTTATTTTCTCCGAGCCGCACGCCTATATTTCTCCGTCTCATTACGACAGCCTGCTGTCAGTCCCTACCTGGAATTATTTAGCTGTGCATGCTTATGGAAAGGCGAATATCATTTCGGATCAGGAGGCGGTCATGACACTGCTGGAAGGTGCTATTAAAGATTATGAACCGGCGTATATGGTGCAGTGGAACGAACTACCGGAGACTTTCAAACACAAAATGGCGAATGGAATTGTGGCCTTTGAAATAATCGTTACTACATTGCAGGGAAAGAAGAAACTCAGTCAGAATAAAACCGACGAAGAAAGAAAAAGAATAATTGAATCATTGAAAACTTCCGGGGATAGTACCGCTACTCAATTAGGAGAGTACATGGAATAGAGGGAATTTCCCTCTACAAACTTCCCCTCATGATCAACCTGAACTCATTTTTTACTACCTCCATTTTTTTGCCTAAGATCATCCTGGCGGCTATCTTCCCCATCTCATCGTGATCCGTCGAAATAACTGTTATACCATCTAATAACACCTCCTTCAACAGCGTCTCATTATAACTTACAATCCCCACGTCCTTCCCAACTACCAACCCCTGATTGCGGCAAATTTTCACCAGATTGACCAGGTCCGTTTCCTCAATAATCACATATGCCTGTCCTTTTATTACCGGCGCATCCATCTCCACACCCTCTATCACCGAATAATTAAAATCATTCATCCTGCAGAAATACTGGAACCCCATTTTAATCTCCTCCGGGTACGGTGTCATTCCCGGATTCACATAAACCAACCGGTCATACTTCTTCAACTGCTGCAATGCATCTGTTAATGAAGCATATATATCCTTTTCAAAATTTTGATATACTATCCCGTATTTCCCCTTCAGGCCGGGCAGATCCCTATCCAATAAGATCAGTTGATCTGCCGGTACCCGCTGTATAATCTCCAGCACCTTCTCCGGTTGCTCATAAAAATGAGGCATGATTACATAATAGTCATAATCCCCAATCCGGTTATTCATCAGGTTCTCAAACAAGGTCACACTATGGTGATGAATGTGTAGATCTACAAATACATTATCCCCCAATGCCTGTACAAATGCATTATAAAGTTGTTTCTTATAATTGCTGATTTTATTAAATAAGAGCAATACCCGCAATGGCGTAGTTACATCAGTACGATTAATAAAGTACCCTTTGCCTTTTACTGATATAATTACTTTCTTATCTCTCAATTCATTGTACGCTTTCTCTACAGTTCCGCGTGATAACAGATATTCTTCACTCAACTCATTTATAGAAGGGATCTGCTGGTCGCGCTTCAATATGCCATCCCTAACGGCCGCCATAATAGAATGTACTATCTGCTGATAAACGGGAATTTTACTACTGGTATCAAGTTTCAGCCCTTTCATACCCCCAAAATACTAAAACTTACTTCATATTCTATCTATGATATGGCGATATAATTAATATATCAGACCGAACATAATTTGCATAATTATTGTTCTAATATTGGCCTATTAGCCAGCAGAATCTATAGACAGGACAAAAAAAAGAAAATGCATATTTTTGAGAATTAAACCAATAATTCTTATGCTCTTCGTGTATATGTAGACGTAATAGGTGTTGTAACCATTGATTAAGGCGTATTAACAAATCATTATTGTTTTTATATCATCGATTGTATTAATTTTGGGTTACAAATATTTTGGTCTATATTGACTTTTTTCCCTCCTTAAGAATTTTAACCATCTGATGTGAAAGCAATCCTTAGAGCGGATGTCGTCGTTTTTTGTTATAGCCTCGCAGGTTATATGTACACAACTTACCAATTAAACTATGAATCACAATCACGAGGCGGCAATACCCCAAGCTGCTGCCACCAAAAAAGTGCATCGTTGTCCACGGTGTAAAAGCGGAACACTCGAAGACAGAGTGCCCAGAGGTTTCATCGTCAAATATATCCTGGGAGTTTTCCCTCTCAGACGATACATCTGTTACAAATGCTTCAAAAAATCTTACGTATGGCATCGGAATGGTGAATAACCCTTTTTTCCCCAAATACCCCGGAAATTTGGATTACAGATATGAGAAATATCTGAGATTCATTACTACTTCAATAAGTTGTTTTCAGATTGTATGACAACAATCTTCTTTAAATATTGTTATCCAACTTAGGTAAAATATTTACAAGCTACTTGAATTGGTATAGTGTTTGCTCGAATAGTGAATCTGTCGATAATTGTGGTGAATGGCAATTTTATCTTTTATTGTTTTAAAATTATCTAAAACAATTGTCTTTAGAGTTCATCTAATCTCCAAACGGCTGTTTAAGCCATGTGAAAGATTGAGCTAATTGTATCAAAATCTTAATTGCTGCCTGCAGAAGCATTTAAAATGTGCTGAGCAGGTAAATGGTGAATGCCACCTGAAACTGACTGGAAATGCGGTACGTATAAATACGTATTTTTTCAATAAGTTAATTTATTTCCAATTTAAATCTTTTGGGGCCGAGTAACAGGAGTTTATTATAACATGCTTACTTTAATTGATTTACATATTATTTTAATTAATTTATCAGACAATAACATATAAATAAAAAAAACATCTAATTATTATTACTTATTCTTTTCGCAAAAATTAATATTATATATTTATTTTGCACGCTGTTTATATCGCAGGACATAAATAAATTATAAGGGTAAGTATTAATGATTGGGACAATTATGAATCACTGATACAGTTTTAACCTTATCTATTAATTCAATGACTAAGAGATCTTGGATAACCCCGTCTTGGTTGATATTATTATTAGACCTCGGGTGTTCTATTGTTGCAATGAGCCTGGCTTTTCTGCTTAGGTTCAACTTTAACCTCGAAGATTTTAGCCACTTCCCCCTTAAAGATATTATGGTGGTGGTGCTATGTACGAATCTGTTATCGTCACTGATATTTCGTACTTACACAGGCATTGTACGTTATACGAGCATGTCTGACGTAGGCAGAATATCAGGGATGGGAGTGTTTGGAAGTTTAATCTACTTTTCTGTGAACTATGCTGCTGTATCTTACGGCACTGGTATCATGTTTCCATTGTCCATTATTCTCATTAACTTTTTTATTAGTATTTCCCTCCTTTTATCCTACAGGTTATTCGTGAAATGGGCATTTAATTATTATGCCCGTTACGGAACTATCAATAAAACTAAAGCAGTTATCTATAACGCCGGCTACTCCGGCCTCATGGTTCGCAAAGCCATCAGCGAAGACGCCAGCGGCAGTATCCGGATATGTGGCTTCCTCGACGATACACTGACACGCGCCGGAAAGCGACTGGAAGGATTGCCCATCTATGCCACAAACAGAGCATCTTTAGAAAAACTGGTCTCCCAGGAGAAAATTAAGCTATTAATTATCGCCGAAGAAACTATGGACTCCCAGTTATTGAATAATCTGGTAGATCATTGCCTCTCCCTGAATCTCAAAGTGCAGAAAGTTTTACCCGTAAATAGGTGGATTACATCCGGATGGAACTCCAAACAATTACAGGATATTAAAATCGAAGACCTTTTGGACCGCTCAGTGATCAAAATCAATAATGAGCAGGTGAGAAAAGAAGCCAAAAAGAAATCTATCCTGGTTACAGGTGCTGCCGGATCTATTGGCAGTGAACTGGTTCGCCAGCTCGTAAAACTGGAACCTTCCGTGCTGATTCTTTGCGATAAAGCTGAATCACCCCTGCATGAATTGGAACTGGAACTCCAGGACATGATTACCAACAACGTAGCAATTGTGTCTTTTATTGCAGACGTATGTGACAAAAATCGTATGCAACAGCTATTTGAGGTTTATGAACCTACCATGGTTTATCACGCCGCTGCCTACAAGCACGTGCCCATGATGGAAAAGAACCCCTCTGTAGCCGTCATTAATAACGTATTGGGTACCAAGATCCTGGCTGAACTCTCTGCAGACTTCGGCGTAGAGAAATTTGTGACCATATCTACCGATAAAGCTGTTAACCCAACAAATGTGATGGGGGCATCCAAAAGGATCGCCGAGATCTTTACCCAGTCTTTCAACCATCACATGCACAAACAGTACAAAAAAAATGGCCCTGTATACGGTCATCCGCCAATCAGGTTCATTACCACCCGGTTCGGAAATGTACTCGGTTCAAATGGAAGTGTTATTCCCCGCTTTAAACAGCAACTGGAAAAAGGGGGACCACTTACTGTAACACACCCGGAAATCACACGTTACTTCATGACAATTCCCGAGGCCTGCCAGCTTGTACTGGAAGCCGGTGCAATGGGGCAGGGGGGCGAAATCTTCGTATTTGACATGGGGCAGCCCGTGAAAATCGCCCACCTGGCTAGAAAAATGATCCAGATGAGCGGCCACGAACCCGGAAAAGACATCCAAATTGTGTATACTGGTTTGCGCCCGGGAGAAAAATTGTATGAGGAACTACTCAATAATTCGGAAAATACTGTGAGTACTTATCATGAAAAGATCATGATAGCCAAAGTACGGGAATATGATTTTGCTGAAGTGAATGCATTAATTGAGCAATTGATAGAATCCGCTAATAAACATTATATTACACCCACCGTGGCTCTCATGAAGCAACTGGTGCCTGAGTTTATTAGTAAAAATTCCACATATGAGCAATTGGATAAAGATAAAATAAAATTATCCTAAGTTTGCTGGCATAAAAACTTGCCTGGCGGAACCATCATCTTAAAACAATTTTTTATATAAATGAATCTAATTAAAAAGGAAGGGATACAGCGATATAGCCCTATTAAGTATCTGTGGATAGGATGTATTGTTTTAGTTAGCTTATTTTCATGTTCCACTCCTAAAAACATTACCTACTTCAAAGATATTCCTGATTCAATTAAACAAAGTAGTATTGCGCTGGCCAATTTTGTAACTCCTGTGATCCAGCCAGATGATATTCTGCAAGTAAACATTCAAACGCTCGATGCTGGCACTAATTCTGCACTGAACCAGGGCAACTCAATTTTTACGTCCGGTGGCAATGCCACTGCTTCTATCCCCGGCGCTCCGACTGCCAGTCAAACCATATCAAACGGTTATCTGGTAGATAAAAATGGATACGTTTTACTTCCCATTATCGGAAAAATAGTGGTAGCCGGTAAATCTACAGACCAGGTCAGAGACGAAATCAGTAAGGCTGCAGAACAGTATTATAAAGATCCGGTTGTAAATGTCCGCTTTGCAAATTTTAAGATCACTATACTTGGAGAAGTAGCAAGACCATCGGCATATGTTATGCCTAATGAAAAAGTAAGCATACTGGATGCGATTGGATTAGCGGGTGATCTGACCATATATGGCAAAAGAGAGAATGTACTGCTGATAAGAGATAACAATGGTAAAAAAGATTTCGTACGTTTCAACCTGAATGACAGTAAGATATTTTCTTCTCCCTACTTCTATTTGCATCAGGGAGATGTAGTTTATGTAGAACCGAACAAAGCCAAGGTAAATTCGACTGACATGACACAGGTAAGAAACATTTCCATTTTGACTTCTGTAATATCAGTAGTGATCATTGCAATATCCAGAATTAATTTCTAGTATAATTTTCATATAAAGCATATGAATAGTAGCGATAATATAAATCTGAATGGTCATCTAAATGGTCAGGCCCTTAAAAGTGACAGTGCTGATAATAAATTAGTAATAAGAAATCTCCTTGATAAAGTAATATCCAGCTGGTATTGGTTCGTTTTGTCTCTGGTATTGGGTGTAGGTGTCGCAATGGCATATCTGAGATATGCAAATCCTGATTATAAGATAAATGCGAAGATCATTGTAAAAGATGATCAGAAAGGCGGTGATTTCCCCGGACAGGAACTCTTGTCCCAGTTGTCCATGTTCAGTAATAAGGATAACGTAGATAATGAAGTGGAAGTATTGAAGTCACGTTCCCTGATGGAAAAAGTAGTGCGTGATCTGCAACTCAACGTTGCCTATACTGAATTTGGCCGTATCAAAACTGCCGAAATATTCAATGTCCCATTTAAATTACGCTGGGTGTCTCTGAAAGATACACTCATTCCCAATAATTACCAGATTGTAACCAAAGGCGAACAAGGGTTTGAAATTTCCAGCAAGGGAATGCCAGAAACAAAAGGTAAATGGGGGGATACGCTGAAACTGACTGAAGGAGCCGCCGTGTTAACACGTGAATGGCAATTTCCTTTGGAAGAGGGGCATAAATACGGTATTCAGGTCATCTCTATCGATAAGGCAGTGGCCGATTATCAAAAGAATTTTACGATTTCTGTACCCAACAAACAGGTGAGCGTGATCGATATGTCGCTTATATCTTCATTGCCGGCTAAAGGTGAGCTGATTGTTAATTCCCTGATCAATGCGTACCTACGTGCCAATGTGGAAGATAAAAACAGAATCGCAGACAGCACAATTTCCTTTATTGACAGCCGACTGGTGGTAGTAAGCAGTGAATTGTCCGGAGTTGAAAAGGACATTCAGCAATTTAAACAGGAGAACAACCTCGCTGATATTACAGAGCAATCTAAAGCGCTGATCAATGGTACAACTGATTTTACGAAGCAACTGACCGAGCAGGAAGTGAACCTGAGCGTGATACAATCACTGGAATCCTATATCAAAGATGAAAAGAATAATTCCCGCATCGTTCCGACTGCCCTGATCGTACAGGATCCAACCTTCATGTCGCTGATCGAGAAATATAATAACCTTGAACTGGAAAGGGAGCGTTTGCTGATGACGAATACAGAAGCGAACCCTGTGGTAAAAAACATTGACATACAGATCGCTGGTTTAAGATCAGATTTGCAATCCAGCCTCGGTACTTATAAACGCGGTGTGGAGGTGAGCATTCGTGAATTACAGGCACGTTCATCCGCATTGAATAGCCAGATTCATCAGGTGCCGGGAAAAGAAAGGATTTTCCTGGATTATTCCAGACAGCAGGCAATCAAGCAGGAGTTATACCTGTTCCTGTTGAAGAGACGTGAGGAATCTGCAATTTCCAAGTCTTCCAATATGGCAATCGCACGGGTCATCGATGCTGCAAAAAGTGAGCCTATACCATTTAAACCTAAGCGTTCGCTGGTGATTTTGATCGGATTACTGATTGGTATCGCTATCCCTTCACTGTGTTTATATCTGAAAGATATTCTTAGCACCAGGATCGCCTATAAAAACGATATTAAAGAGAATAGCCCTGTGCCTATTCTTGCGGAAATTGGGCATAGTGATTATAAAGACTTGGTAGTGGTAAAGAAAGAGAATTCTTCCATTCCATTGGTAGAGCAGTTCCGGGCTATCAGAACAAACCTGCAGTTTGTATTGTCCGGCAGGGATGAGAAGACTATTTTGCTGACATCCAGTATGAGCGGTGAGGGTAAATCTTTTATTGCGACCAATCTGGCTGCTGTTCTGGCATTGTCCGGCAAAAAAGTGGTCCTTATGGAGATGGATCTCAGAAAGCCAAAAATCTCAGTGAATCTGGGTGTAAATAACCAGACAGGCTTCAGTACATATGCTATTGGTAAAACTACATTTGAAGACCTGATCCGTCCTTCAGATATTCACCCAAATTGTAGCCTGATCACATCTGGACCTATTCCACCCAATCCGGCGGAATTATTGTTGCTTGAGAAAACGGAAAAATTGTTTGCACATTTACGTGCTGAATTCGATTATATCATTGTGGATACAGCTCCCGTGGGCCTTGTAACAGATGCTCAGCTGCTGGCCAAATATGCCGATGCCACACTGTACATTGTAAGACAAGGCTTCACCTTCAAAGCACAGTTGCAAATTAGCCGTGACCTATACCTGCAGAGAAAGATGCCAAAAGTCAATCTGGTCGTGAATGATGTGAAAATGGATCGTAGCAGCGGGTATGGTTATGGTTACGGTTATGGTTATGGATATGGCTATGCAGGAGAAACCAGTGACAGCAAATCAGCTAAGGGTTTGAGATCCAAATTGCAGAAATCAAAAAAAGCATAACAATAAATATCAAGTAAAATAGTAACCCTTTATGATCTCTAACGCAAAATTAGCGGTAATTGGATTGGGATATGTCGGATTACCGCTGGCGGTTGAATTTGCCAAAAAATACCCGACCATTGGATTTGATATTAATCAAAAAAGAGTCGGAGAGTTAAATACAGGAAATGATTTTACACTTGAAGTATCTAGCAAAGATTTACTGACAGTGTTGACAAAGGACCTGAATGCCCCATCAGGGTTACTTTGTACAGCTAATTTAGAGGAAATCCGCGAATGTAATTATTTCATTGTGACTGTGCCTACCCCAGTAGATAAACACAACAGACCAGACCTGACCCCATTGTACAAAGCCAGCGAAACTGTTGGTAAAGTATTGAAGAAAGGAGACATTGTTGTGTATGAATCCACAGTATACCCGGGTGTGACAGAGGATGAGTGTATCCCCGTTCTTGAAAGAGTGTCCGGTTTGAAATTCAATGTGGATTTCTTTGCAGGCTATTCTCCGGAACGTATCAACCCTGGTGATAAGGAACATACTGTGTCAAAAATCTTGAAAGTGACTTCAGGCTCTACCCCTGAGGCAGCAGATAAAATAGATGCATTGTACAACTCTGTAATCGTTGCTGGTACTTACAAAGCAGCTTCCATCAAGGTTGCAGAAGCGGCAAAGGTGATCGAGAACTCACAACGCGATATCAATATTGCATTCGTGAATGAACTGGCGAAGATCTTTAACAGAATGGGCATTGATACAGAAGATGTGTTGAATGCTGCCGGTACCAAGTGGAACTTCCTGAAGTTTAAACCCGGATTGGTAGGTGGTCACTGTATAGGTGTAGACCCTTACTACCTGGCACAAAAAGCCCAGGAGCTGGGTTATCATCCTGAAATCATTCTGGCGGGTCGCCGGCTGAATGATGGTATGGGACAATATGTAGCAATGGAAGTAGTGAAGCTGATGGTGAAGAAGAGCATTCCGGTAAAGGGTGCGAAGATACTAGTGCTGGGCTTTACCTTTAAGGAGAACTGTCCTGATGTACGTAATACCCGTGTGATTGATATTCTGAACGCACTGAAAGAATACGAAACAGATATCGTGGTGTATGATCCATGGGCCAACCCAGCAGAAGTAAAGCATGAATATGGCTGGGATTCCGTGCAGGAACTGGATGGCACCTGTGACTATGACACAGTTATTTCCGCCGTGGCACATAAGCAGTTCTCCGGTCTCGATATTAAGGGGTTGTGTAAAAATACCAGTGTGATCTATGATGTAAAAGGAGTACTGAATAAGGAAATGGTAGACGGCAGACTTTAATTCAATATAGTTCAGTTCATGTACAATACAGTATATCATCCCGTTCAAATTTCAGCGCATTCTTTTTTGATAACAGGAGGCGCTGGATTTATAGGGTCCAACCTGGTAGAGTATCTGCTCAAACATGGCGCAGGGAAAGTAAGGGTGTTAGATAATTTTTTAACCGGACACAGGAAGAATTTAAACGATTTCATGGATAATCCTGCCTTCGAATTACTGGAAGGGGATATCCGGAACCTGGCCGATTGTAAAGCCGCAGTAAAGGGAATGGATTATGTGTTGCACCAGGCAGCGCTGGGCTCAGTACCACGGTCCATTAACGATCCGATAACCACTAATGAGATTAATGTTTCAGGATTTCTGAATATGCTGGTAGCTGCAAGAGATGAGAACTGCAAAAGATTCGTATATGCGGCCAGTTCCAGTACGTATGGGGATCATCCTGGTCTGCCCAAAGTAGAAGATCAGATCGGAAAGCCTTTGTCGCCTTATGCGGTAACCAAGTATGTAAATGAGCTGTATGCAGATGTGTTTGGAAAGACCTATGGTATGTCATTGATCGGGTTGCGTTACTTTAATGTATTTGGACAACGCCAGGATCCGAATGGTGCCTATGCAGCGGTGATTCCTAAGTTCGTGTCCCAGTTCATTAACCATGAAAGTCCTGTTATTAATGGAGATGGTGCTTTTTCCAGGGACTTTACTTATATAGACAATGTGGTGCAGGCAAATATCAAAGCGCTGTTTGTACCTGATGCAGCAGCCCTGGGACAGGTGTATAATGTGGCATTTGGAGAACAAACATCGCTGACACAGCTGACGGAAGCTATCAAAGAGGAGTTGGTCGCTTTTGATACAAAGATCAGCGATGTTTCAGTGATCTATGGTGCTAACAGGAAAGGCGATATTCCACATTCACTGGCGTCTATTGACAAGGCAAAAACCTTGCTGGGCTATCAGCCTGCCTATTCCTTTAAAAAAGGACTGAATGAGGCGGTGGCGTGGTATTGGCGCAACCTGAAATAGGATACCGGCGGAGATCTTTCTTTCTATTTAGCATATCCGGATTATCGGCGCTTAGTATCACACCTGAAAAGCAATTGCAGTTAGAAAGTAAATTTTAAATAGTTGAAAAAATTAGTTTCTGAGTTTTTGTATTTGTCGCTTTTTCAGGCCTCAAATTATATATTGCCCCTGCTAACATTTCCATATCTCATTAGGGTGTTTGGTTTGGGTGTATTTGGAGAGTATACAGTGATACAAACTGTTCTTACATATTTTATCATACTGGTAGATTTCGGGTTTAATGTAACAGGTGTTAAGAATATTTCACAGGCCGCTAATGAAGAAGAGCAGTCGAAAGTGTTCAACACCATTATGGCATCCAAGGGCTTACTGATCGGCATTTCTTTTCTCGTTTTATTGATATCAGGATTGTGCGCATCTGAGGTGCGTAATCACTTCATGGCGTATTTGATGGCTTTTCCAATGGTAATCGGACAGGCTATTTTCCCGATCTGGTTTTACCAGGCGATCCGGAAAATGAAGGTAGCGACAATTATCAATGCCTCGATAAAAATCTTTTTCACTGGCTGTATCTTTTTGTTTATTAAGAGGGCAGATCAAATGGGAACTGTATTCCTTTTTAACTCGATTGGTTTTCTGGCAGGAGGAATCGTAGCCGTGATTCCGGTGTATACCAGGTATAAGCTGCGGTATTTTACGCCTGCCTGGAAAGATGTAAAGGCAGATTTATCCGAAAGCTGGCGGATCTTTTTATCAAGGGTGTTCGTGACATTATATTCTTCTACCAACGTACTGGTGCTCGCTTATTTTAAAACACCGTTTGTCGTAGGGCAATATTCAGCTGCAGACAAGGTGTTCAGAGGGCTATATAATGTATCTACTCCTTTTACGCAGGTGTTCTTTCCATTGCAGGCAAGGCTGTATAAGGAGTCCATAACTGCTTATATTAAAGAATCAAAGAAGATTTTTTTCATATTATTATCGGTTTGTACGGCAGTAGGCGTAGGAGTATTTATTGCATCTCCCATCATCGTAAAACTAGTGGTAGGCCATGAAGATACGGTTGTATTGGCGGTGTTGCGGGTATTCGTATTAAGTGTGATCCTTTACCCTTTTGGGGCATTCTTTACGAACATGCTGGCCATCCAGAATATGAATAAGGTATTGCTGCGTGCGGTGACCTATTCTGCTGTGATGAATCTGGTGCTTGTAGTACCGGTAATTTATTATTTTTCTGTAACAGGGTTAGCGTGGTTGTCTTTTGCGACACAATTGCTGATCTTTTTATACAAAGGGCTTTCCATAGTAGCTGATTTAAAAAAATAACTCATGTGCGGTATCGCCGGATATATTCATAAGACAAGATTGACTTACAATGACGGCGTCATGAAAGAAATGTTGGAGGTGCTTGCACACCGCGGACCTGATAGTAATAGTCATTGGGGAAATGAGGAAGAGTGTGTTTTTCTGGGGCACCGCCGGCTGGCGATACTCGATCTTTCCGATGCAGGTAAACAACCAATGTTGAGTAATGATGAAGAATTGGTAGTAGTGTTCAACGGGGAGATATATAATTTTGATGAGATCCGGAATGAGCTGAAGACGCTGGGGTATACTTTCAATACCGGCAGTGATACAGAAATGATCCTGTATGCGTACAAGGAATGGGGTATAGAAACGGTATCAAAGTTCATTGGGATGTTTGCAATTGTGTTG
Organism: Chitinophaga sp.; assembly: GCF_039596135.1. GTDB lineage: Bacteria > Bacteroidota > Bacteroidia > Chitinophagales > Chitinophagaceae > Chitinophaga. Next base: position 44,087 of record NZ_JBCNKH010000043.1, on the reverse strand, counting down.
TTTGACAGGAAGAAAAAACAGGTGTATTTTGTCAGAGACCGGTTTGGTGTAAAACCACTGTTCATTTTTGAATCGGAAAAGTTACTGATGTTTTCGTCAGAGATCAAGGCGTTTTATAAGCACCCGGAGTTTAAAAGTGATATTAACCAGGATGCGATCCCCTTATTCCTGAAATACGGGTATATTCCAACACCGTATTCTATCTTTACGCATGTGCGGAAAGTGAAGCCAGGGCAGATACTACAGTATGATGTGGAAAAGGGAATGGTAGTGCGGGAACTGACATATTGGGAGCCGTTGGCTGCTTTTAATAAAGAAAAATTCTATAATAAAACAGAGACAGAGATCACGAGTGAAATAGTTGATTTGCTAAAATCGGCATTTCAATATCGTATGGTGGCGGATGTACCAGTAGGGATATTCTTAAGCGGGGGGATTGACAGTTCGTTGGTGACAGCATTGCTGACTAAACAACTTGGATATAAGCTGAAGACATTTACGATCGGATTCGACAATGAGGCTTATAATGAAGCGAAGATCGCAAGGGAGGTCTCGGTACTGCTGAATACGGAACATTACGAATACATCTGCACGGAGAAGGAAGCGCTGGAGATTATTCCACAGTTGCCAATATATTATGATGAGCCATTCGCAGATTCATCTGCTATACCTACGATGTTGTTAAGCGAGAAAGTACGGTCGCATGTAACAGTCGCATTATCGGCAGATGGCGGAGATGAACTCTTTGGTGGATATACAAAGTATTTCTCCCGCGAAGGACTATATAATATGTTGCGTAACTCTCCGGTTGCATTACGGTATCCCATTGGCTGGGGATTAGGACTGATGCGCAGGTATTGGAGGATGCAGGGACGGTATGACAAGGATGCAATATTGGAAAGAGCACAGGAAATTGTGCATGCTAAAGATAAAAGTGCTTCTTTTTTGAAGAAAATCGATTATCGGTTGTTTAGCAATTATGAGTTGAAGAAACTCTTGCAAGGAACGTATAAAAAAGTGGATACGGCATTTGATGTCACAGGCAGTTTATCTGCTGACAATAGCGAAATCGAAAAGATGCAGTCTACTGATGTAAAGACCTATATGCTGGATGATATTCTGGTGAAGGTAGACAGGGCTACGATGGCGCATAGCTTAGAAGGAAGAGAACCTTTGCTGGACCACCGGTTGTTTGAATATGTAGCACGGATTCCAGCGGGAATAAAATTTAAAAATAATATTCCGAAATATCTGTTGAAAGAGATAGATTATACACTGCTGCCGAAGGAGCTCCTTGACTTACCTAAGCGGGGGTTTGCAGTACCCATACAGCACTGGTTGTTGAATGAGCTGGCAATGTTTTGTGATAATTATCTAAGTGAGCAGGAAATTGCTGCAAGTGGGGTATTCAATTATCAGGAAATTAAAAAGTTACGCCTCCGTTTTCAAAAGGAGCGGCGAAGGGCAGATGCAGACAGGATCTGGCGTATCTTGTGCTTTCAAATGTGGTTTAGCCATTGGATAAAAGATAAAGTATAGTAATGACTCGTATCAATATATTATTGTTCTTATATGCTTGTACAGCGATCGTTTGTTTTGATTACGAGGATCTGACGATCATTCCGAAGATCTTTGCCGGTCTGCTGATGGTGGAGTATTTTATTCAAACGGTACATCTGAAACAGACCAACAAAAAAGGTTCGTTTAATTGGGGTCTGTGTTGCCTGCTTTATTTTGCACTGTACAGTCTGATCTCTTTTGCTTTTTTGCCATATGATCTTCCGGGAGAATCGATTATTAATATTGTGATGATCTATGTGTTGTCATACATTCTGATCCGTGTCGTGGACAATGTCAGGACGTTCGATATGGTGCTGCTAGGAGTGAGCATTGGTTTATTTATTGGGTTTGTCTTTAACATTTTAGTGCCGCCAATAGATGAATTTGGCCGGACCGGACGTTTTTCCGGTACCCTGGGAAACGCCAACCTGTTTGCCCTCATGATTAATTTTTGTATATCGTTCTTATTGCAGCGGTACAAGTTGTATTCGAGGTTCTGGCGGAATCTTGTATTGATCTTTATTGTAATGTCTGCTTATGGGGTGATGATGAGTGGTTCCAAGTTGGGATTGCTGATGTATCTGATCAACGTTCTGTATCTGATCTTTTATATACGGGTGATAAGGAATACGACGGCTTTGGTATTTATATCTATTCTCATTGTTTTCTTATCCGGTTATTTTGTCTCCAATTTCATGTTGGACAACTCCGAAGCTTTTCAGCGATTCCATTATTTGCAGGATGTTTTTAACGGGAATAGAAATTATAGTGATTCCGATCTGCTCAGGTATAATCTGGCAGTGAAGGGATGGGATATGTGGACACAACGACCCATATTTGGATGGGGCTACGGCGCCTTTGTGTATTTAGGTGGATATAATTTGTATTCGCACAACAATATGATTGAGTTACTGGCCAATTCAGGGATCATAGGATTTTTGCTGTTTCATGCAGCATTGGTGCAGCTGGTTGTGATGGCGAGTCGATCAGGCATTCACCGGAAGAGTAATATTGCCTGGACCTGTTATTTTGGCCTGATGGTGATAGTTAGTTCATTTGCAATTGTCTTGCTGGGAGAAAAACTGTTCTGGCTTTTATATTTCTCAATGGTGGCTTACCTGAAAATGCATACTGTGCCGAGGGAAGTACCTGCCATAACGGTGCATCAATTAAATTAAAATTATGAAGGTTGTTTTATGTATTGACGGATTGGGTTCCGGAGGTGCACAACGTCAGATTGTGTTATTAGCTGAGTTGCTGATCAGCAGTGGACATACGGTGGAATTTATCACTTATCTGGATGACAATTTTTATAAAGAGGTGACTGATAAGTTTGGGATTAATGTGGTGACCGTGAAGTGGACTAACCTGTTTTCAAGAACATATAATTTCCTGGTGGCAGTAAAGCAGGCAAAACCTGATTTTGTCATTTCTTTTTTAGATAATCCAAATCTTATCTCAGAACTGGCGTCACTTCCTTTCCGAAAGTGGGGCCTGATCGTGTCTGAGCGCACGGGTAAGATCGGGAAGATATCAACAAGGGATAAAATTCGGTTTCATTTTCACCGGTTGGCAGACGTAGTGGTAACAAATAGTTATAATCTTTCTGATTATGTGGTAAATAATGCACCATGGCTGAAAAAAAAGGTGCATACGATTGTGAATGCAGTGGATTTTGAGAAGTTCAGACCGTTGGAGGTAACTCCGGCAAAAGATGTGGTGAAGATTGTAGTAGCAGCAAGTTATCAGCGGCTAAAGAATCCTGAAAATCTGATTAAAGCAATTCATTCCCTGAAAGGGCTGCCAGTTGAGTTGTATTGGTATGGCAATAAGATGCTGAAAGATGGTGTGCCGCAGAACACCTCGCGATATCTTGAGGCTGAGCAGTATGTAAAGGAGCATGGGTTGGAAAATATTATTTTTCTGGATGGACCTTCAAGGGAAATCCCCCGCCTTTTTAATGAGGCAAATGCTGTTTGCCTGCCATCCTTTTACGAAGGATGCCCGAATGTGATCTGCGAAGCGATGGCATGCGGTAAGCCGGTATTGGCAAGCAATGTATGTGACAATCCAAGATTGATTAAAGAGGGCGTCAACGGGTTTCTGTTCGATCCAGGTGATGTGATGTCTATTGCGGATGCGATTAAAAAATTAATAGCGTTATCTCCGGCAGAGAAGGACAGAATGAGTAAAGAGAATCTGGCATTTGCTGCTGCTGAATTTGACAAATCGGTCTTCTTAAATAAATATCTGAACTTATTGAAGTTATGATCAGGATTATCAGTTTATTCTTTTATTACGGCTTTGCCTATTATTTGCCGGAAACGAATAACCGTTATTTCTTTTTTATCAGGAAGATACGTGCATTCATTGCTAGTGGTATACTTGATAGGGCCGGTGCTAATATTAATGTGGAAAGTCGTGCAAATGTAGGTTCGGGAAGGGGGATCTCTATAGGACGTAATTCAGGACTTGGGGTGAGAGCCTATGTGAGAGGTCCACTGACGATAGGAGAGAATGTCATGATGGGACCAGAGGTTATTATCCTCACCCGCAACCATAAGTATGATGACCTGAGCATCCCCATGAACAGGCAAAAGGAAGCAGTTGTGAAGCCGGTGGAAATCAATGACGATGTCTGGATTGGCACAAGGGTTATCATTTTGCCTGGCGTTACGATCGGTAAAGGAGCAATAATAGGAGCAGGTGCTGTGGTGACTAAAAGTGTTCCTGATTATGCAATTGTAGGAGGTAATCCTGCGAAAATCCTTAAATACAGAAATCAGTAATGAAGATATGTTTTTTGTCTGCGGGTACATTTACCCATATTCAGCCATATATAGATTACTTCAAAGGAAAAGGGCATGAGGTGCATTTTATTGCCTTAAGCCCTTCTCCTGAAAGGAATGTACCGGTACACAATGCATGGACAGGTAAGGAATATGATGTAAAGGCAAATAAATATAAATATATCACAGCTGCTTTTAAGGCCAGGAAGATTGTCAGTAAGCTTCGGCCGGATATTATTCACGCTCATTATGTAACAAGTGGTGGGCTGGCTGCCTATGTGATCAATCATCCAAAGACGGTGTTGACAGCACATGGAAGTGACATAAACGCCAGTGTAAAGTCCCCGGTATGGCGCTTTTTACTCAAACGTATATTGGGCAGGGTATCGGCAGTAAACGTGGTATCCGGCGAATTGTATGATAAAGTGTTGCAACTGGGTATAGCTGAAAGTAAGATTTATAATATCAATGTAGGTATCGATTATGATATTTTCAGGGAGCATCACGCAGCTCATTCGGCACCTTATGTGTTAAAGATGGTATGTAACAGGCGTTTTGAGTCTGTTTATGACCATATGACAATTCTGAGGGCATTAGTATTACTGCGGCAAAAACAGGTGCCTTTTGAGATGTCCTTTATTGGTGGTGGTCCATTGCTGCAGGCAGCTATCAATTTTGTGAATATGCATGGTCTGGAAAACCAGGTCACTTTTTACGGACAAGTAGAAAATATTGCTCAGTTAGCGGTGTTTGAAAAGTGCAACGTGTATCTTTCTTCTTCCAGGTCTGATGGCACCAGCCTAAGCCTGCTGGAAGCAATGGCCGCCGGCCTTTTCCCGGTAGTGACAGATATCGTGGCGAACAGGGCTATTCTCGTACATGAAACGTCCGCGTTGTTGTTCCCTGTAGGTGATGCAGAAAAATTGGCAAAAGAATTGACATATCTGAGGAACGAATTTTTTGTGAAGGTGCCTGGTATCATTACAAACAACCAGGATTTTGTGGTGCAGAAGGGAAACCGCCAGACGAACATGCAGAAGCTGGAGAAAATTTACAATGAAATAGCCTTATCAAGTGACTAAAAGAATTATTTATCTACACCAATATTTTGCAATTCCATCCATGTCCGGGGGAACACGCTCCTATGACCTGACGAAAAAATTTCTTGAACAGGGACACCAGGTGATCATGATCACAACAAGTGCCTTTCTGAAGGGATTTGAACTTACCGGCACCTGGACTATTTTCAATTATGAAGGGATAGAATTGCATGTATTAAAGCAGGAATATAGTAACAAATTGAGTTTTGCAAAACGTATCCTTGCCTTCCTGCAGTTTTTCCTATATGCATCCGGTAGAGTATTGAAGGTAAAAGGAGATATGGTCATTGCCACCTCTACTCCTATAAGTATTGCGGTACCCGCATTGGTAAAAAAAATGTTTCATCGTACCCCTTTCATTTTTGAGGCCAGGGATGTTTGGCCGGAAGTACCAGTTGCTATGGGTATTATTAAAAACCGGCAATTGATCAGGGTACTGAATTCATTTGAAAAATATATTTACCGCAAGGCAACTCATATAGTAGTGCTTTCGGAAGACATGAAACACTCTATTGTTAGCAGAACGGGAACCAATAGTAATAAAATTACAGTTATATATAATATATCAGAGATAAAGCGATTTTCCACCGTGCCCGAAAATACGTCAATCGTGACAATGTATACTCAATCAAATAAGGTGGTGCTCTATGCAGGAACACTGGGCATGGTGAATGGCATCAGGTATCTGATCGATCTGGCAGCAGAAACCGCTCAGATTGATCCTGAGGTCGTATTCCTTGTATTGGGGGATGGTATGGAAAAACCAGAATTGCTTCGATACGCAGCGGAGAGGCTGGTCCTGGACAGGCAGGTTTTCTTCCTGGACCCAATACCTAAAAATATGTTGCCAATATTGTATGCTGAAAGCACAATTGGCAGTTCTTTTGTTATACCTGTCAGAGAACTGTGGGCAAATTCGGCCAATAAGTTCTTTGATTGCCTGGCCGCAGGCCGGCCCATCCTGATCAACTATGGCGGCTGGCAGGCTACCGTAATTCAGGAAAAAGGAGTAGGAATAGTATTGTCTCCGACAATGACCATTAAAGAGGCTGCTACAGCATTGTCCAATTATCTTAACGATCATTCAACCCTTGCGAAACATAGTGAAAATGCAATTAAACTGGCCAAAGAACAGTATTCCCTGGAAATTGCTGCAGCAAAATACCAGGATGTTATTATGGCCTGTTAGTATTAATGACATTCAAAAATTCAAAAGGATGAACCGGACAAAAGTATTTTTCTGTTTTTTTTCAATATTCATGATGATCGTTGGCGCTTGTAATGTTGCTAACGGACAGAAAGATCTGGCTTTGAACAGGCCGTATACACTGAGTGTGGCCCCTAACTATGCGAACACAGCCCCCGGGAATGATAAGAGTGTGTTGACAGATGGTATTTTTACTTCAGGATATTTCTGGAATAGTAAACAAACAGCTGGTTGGCAAAAGGTTAACAGGGTTGACATTGAGATCGATTTGGGAAAGTCACTTGATTTTGACCAGGTAACATTTAATACCGCCAGGAGGCAACAGGCGAGTGTGTATTATCCTACTAATGTGTTTGTATTTGTATCGGATGATAAATCTGCTTATAAATATGTTGGTGATGTGATAGCAAATGGGGATAATGGCCCGGGAGATTATAAGGTACAGAATTTTCAGTTGAACGCAGGTCTGGTACGTGCACGCTATGTTAAACTGGTAGCAATTGTACAAGGTTTATTATTATTCTGTGATGAAATACAGATCTTCAAAACCGGAAGTGGTGCTTCCCCTAAAATGACCTTCAGCAGTAAGCCGCTGGAAGACCAGGTGAATGAACTGCTGCACAAGGATGTTTCCAATAAGGTTGATATGGCGAGGAACCTGCAATATCAGTCGGCAGTAGGACCGATAGGAAGTAACAATAAAATGGCATCCGGTGTTGCTTTTGCAAGTCAGCTAAGACAGCAGTTGGGAACTGACTTTACCGTAAATTTCTTCAATGCATGGGATGAGATGAGTGCTGTTTATAAACCAGTCAAACGTACTTCAGATAATGTTAATGTTAAAACTGTGATTAATGGGCATTCCTTTGTAGGGTTTATTGTGACCAATCTGAGTCAGGGAAAAGCAAATTATACAATTGATGTGAGCGACGCTCAGCGCGTAAATACGCTCACATTGTATACAGTACCATTCCTGACCTCTCACATGAATTACCAACAGACCGCTGATCCGCTACAGGTTGCTGATAAACAATTGACTTTAGATGCAGGTGAATCAAGGTTATTCCTGGCTGAAGTGAAAGGAAAGGAAGCTGGAAGCGGAAAGAATAGTATAGTAGTGAGTAACGGTAAGACAAATCAAACAATATCGATCAATGTATCAGTAACCAATCTCAGGTTCGATGAAGGTAAGTTTGCGCTGAATGCGAATGTATGGGCTTATTTGTATTATCCTATGCTGAATACAAGAAAGCCCGCAGCTGTGAAGGATTTATATGAACATCACATCAATACAGCTGTAATTCCTCCGAATGCATTAGGTGATATGCAGCATAATAGTGGTTCCTCGCTTAGTAATTATTTATCTGCTTTTGGAAATTATAAGCCAGGAACTTTATTGCTATACATGAACTTTATCTCGCAGGAGAATTTAAATTATTGTAAAAAGAATGATTTCTTGTCAGACCAGTGGAAAGCAGACTTCAGAATATGGTATCAAAACCTGAGTAAAGTAGCCACCCAAAGCGGATGGAACATGCAAAACGTATATGTGTATCCATATGATGAGATTACCGAAAAGGATGTAGACAAGCTGATTGCATTTGCAAAATGGGCAAAGAGTGCTATTCCCGGAATCAAGTTGTATATGACGCTGGGGAAATTGTCAAAAAACACTATATCGCAGTTAAATCAGTATATGGATGTAATGCAGGTTTACGAGGATTATGTAACTACCTTATCGACAACGGCAGATAAATCCTGGGTATATAATACAAAAGGGAATGCCGAGTTGCTAAGCCCTTACAATTATTACCGCCTGATGTCCTGGAAGGCTTTCGCAAACGGGTATAAGGGCGTTGGATTCTGGGCTTATGCCGATTCAAAGGATGCAAGTTTTAATAATATCCTGAAGACACGCTATTTTGCGGCATCTACCAACTACGCCGCCGTATACGTTGATGGTGACAATATCGTATCATCCCGCCGCTGGGAGGGTTTTATGATGGGAATAGAAGATTATGAACTGCTGCAATTGTATGCAAAGAAAGTAGGGACCGCAAAGGCAAAAGCACTGGCAGCATCTGTAGTAGGTACACCCGGCGATGCCTCACAGGCAGATGCGGCGAGAGATAAAATGATTACAGCCTTATCAGAGTAAAAATATATCAATAGTAATGGCCGACAAATTTTATAGTGTATATGTTAAGCGATTGATAGATTTTGTAGTAGCGATCATCGCTTTCATAGTATTATTTCCCGTATTTATCGTCATGGCCATCCTGCTGGCCATCTTCAATAGAGGTACTCCCTTTTTCTTCCAGCAGCGTCCTGGAAAAAACGGGAAAATCTTTCATGTGGTGAAGTACAAGACCATGAATGATAAGAAAGACGCCGCGGGGAATTTACTGTCGGATGCAGAGCGGCTAACTCCTGTAGGAAAATTTGTAAGAAAAACTTCGCTGGACGAGTTACCCCAGCTTCTTAATGTGATAACAGGAGATATGAGCCTGATAGGGCCCCGTCCCCTGTTGCCTGAATACCTGCCACTATATAATGCAGAACAGGCCAGGAGACATAACGTAAGACCTGGCATTACTGGCTGGGCCCAGGTGAACGGCCGGAATGCCATCAGCTGGCAACAGAAATTTGCTTACGACGTTTATTATGTAGACCATATCAGTGCCGGTTTAGATTTGAAGATTCTATACCTGACCTTTGCCAAAGTGGCGAAGTCGGAGGGAATCAATGCCGCCAATGTCGCTACGGCAGAAAAATTCACAGGCAATTAAAATGTAAAACAAATGATTTATTTGTACGGGGCCAGTGGTCATGCCAAAGTAATCCTGGAGATCCTGGAACAACAGGGCAATAAGGTCGCTGGCCTGTTTGATGACAATCAGGCTTTACATTCCTTATGGGAATATGAAGTAAACAGGTATGCGCCTGAATGGAACAGCAAAATCACCGGGATGCTGATCGCCCTGGGAAATAATCGCGCCCGCAGGCAGATTGCAGAACAGCTGAATGTACCTTTTATCAAAGGTATTCATCCTGCAGCCACTGTATCAGGCAGAGCGGTGCTTGGCAATGGAACTGTAGTAATGGCAGGTGTTACGATCAATGCCGATGCAGTAATAGGCCGGCATTGTATTATCAATACCAATGCATCTGTAGATCACGATTGCATCCTTGAAGATTATGTAGATATTTCGCCCAATGTAGCATTATGCGGTGGCATAACAATCGGCGAAGGCACGCATATCGGTGCTGGTGCTGTGGTGAAACCCGGTATCATGATAGGCAGATGGGCTACGATAGGTGCCGGAACTGTAGTGATCAGAGATGTGCCGGATAGTGCCGTGATAGTTGGTAATCCGGGAAAAGAAATGATACGAAAATAATTTTAATCAAAAATAATGAACACAAAAATCTGGCTGTCATCTCCACATATGGGCGGAGAGGAGCTGAACTTTGTAAATGAAGCATTTGCTGCTAACTGGATTGCACCATTAGGACCTAATGTAGACGGATTTGAAGCAGAACTGTCTGGCGTTACCGGCGTAAAACACGTGGCTGCATTGTCGTCAGGCACTGCTGCATTGCACCTGGCATTGATACTCGCTGGCGTAGGCAGGGAAGATGAGGTAATCTGTCAGAGCATGACATTTTCCGCGTCGGCAAATCCTATAATGTATGTGGGGGCATTACCGGTTTTTGTGGACAGTGAAAAGGACACCTGGAATATGGATCCGGCTTTACTGGAAGAGGCGATTCTCGACAGGATTAAAAACGGTAAGAAGCCCAAAGCTATTATCGTCGTGCATCTGTACGGAATGCCTGCAATGATGGATGAAATCATCTCCATAGCCCGCAAATATGAAATTACCCTGATTGAAGACGCAGCAGAAGCTCTGGGTTCTTCTTATAAAGGAACTGCATGTGGCGCGTTTGGCGATTTTGGTATCCTGAGTTTTAATGGCAATAAAATCATTACCACCAGCGGCGGAGGGGCATTGATCAGCAACGATGAGAAAGCTATCAAACATGCCCGTTTCCTGGCTACACAGGCAAGGGATAATGCGCCGCATTACCAGCACAGTCATATAGGCTATAACTACAGAATGAGTAATATCTCCGCAGGTATTGGCCGGGGGCAGTTGAAAGTGCTGGAAGATCGCGTGTTGCAGCGCAGAGGTAATAATGCGTATTATCGGGAAACATTAGGACTATTACCAGGTATCAAATTTCTGGAAGAGGTACCCGGCTCATTCAGCAATTACTGGCTGACTACGCTGATCATTGATCCTGCCGTTAGTAAAGGTGTCACCAGGGAAAACATCAGGCTGGCGCTGGAAGCAGATAACATTGAGTCAAGGCCCTTATGGAAACCAATGCATTTACAACCTGTATTTGCAGGCGCACCAGCTTATGTAAATGGTAATTCCGAAGAACTATTCAATACCGGCTTGTGTTTACCAAGTGGTTCCAATTTAGCCCACGGGGATCTGGACCGGGTAACGAAGATTATCAGGAATTTGTTCGCTTAATTCCAGGTTCTTACAATAATAAAAGAGGGTACTTCATGATAATGGAGTCCCTCTTTTTTCGTTATAGGAAGTTAACAAGTCATTATTTTTTATTGAATTTAATATTTGATATTTTTATAATTAAAAATATAGTATATATTTAGGCTGTCATATTAAGTCCTATGAAAACCGTGTCCTTTTAATGGGGTGAATCCATTAATTGAGTGAACAATTATTTTAATTATCCTATGAAAACACTAATTCAGAGCACAGCATCTGTCTGTAAAGTGTATTGTCTATTCATTCGTGCTGTTTTTGTTTTAACCATTATTTGTTCTTTATGCAAGACCATATCAGGACAGGATATACGTATACGTAACCCGTCGCTGGAAGGGCCTGTTGGCACGGCAGTAGTGCCTGCTGAATGGCTGATCGGCAGTAAATCTCCGGATACCCAGCCCGGTTTCCTTGGGGTGGATAAACCTGCATCAGACGGGAATACCTATGTAGGTGCCATGCATGGAAACACCTGGGATGAAACATATGGCCAGAAGCTCACAACACCCTTGAAAGCAGGCAAAATTTACACACTCAGTTTTGACATCGCCTGTCCTGCATTTTATTTTACAAAAATTTGCATTGGTTCACTGGGAATCTATGGTGGCAATGGTATCAACAGTAAAGACGATACATTGTGGACCTCTGGTGAGTTCCATAATACTGATTGGCAGAGAAAAGTTGTGACCATCCGCCCTAAAGTGGATTGCGATTATCTGTTATTCAGCCCTTACCTGCCTGGTACATGTGACTCCGGGATATATTCAGCAGTGCTGCTCGATAATTTATCTGCTTTTATTGATGAAGTACCACAGATAGAAGTATCTGTCAGCAATTCGTGCAGGAACTCGAACAATGGTACTGCAAAAGTGAAGGTGAAAGGAGGGGAAGGGCCTTATAAGTATCATTGGAACCCGGGTAACTATAGCGATTCTGCTGTGTCGCACCTGGCATCTGGCAAATATACCATCACGGTCACCAGTGCAAGTGGTACCAGCGCAGAAAAGGAGATCGTCATTGGCGAGTACGAAGTAAAAGCCACAGCCACCCTTGTCAACAACAGTTGTTACAATGCTGACAACGGCGCTATTTATATAACAGCATCCGGCGGAGTGTCTCCTTATGCTTTCAGCATTGACGGGGGCGCCAGTTACAGTGCTGTCTCCAGTTTTACTTCCCTGGCAGCAGGTACCTATAATGTGAAGATAAGAGATGCTGCTAATTGCAAAGTAGACCTGCGTAAATTACCTATTACAGCGCCTGATGAATTGAAGATTGAGAAGGTCACTACGAAGAATATATCCTGTAGTACAACACAAAATGGTGAAATTGAGGTAACAGTGCAGGGAGGGGTGCGTGCCTATACATATGCTATCATTGGCAGCGAAACTGTTCAGACAGATAGTGTGTTTACCCGGCTCAATGTTGGAGAATACCGGTTTCGGGTTACCGATGCTAACAATTGCATGGTGGAAGGGGACGCAAAAATATCCAGGGAATCCCAGGATTGCGCATTGTACCTGCCTACGGCTTTCAGCCCGAATGGAGATGGCAGGAATGATATATTCAGGGCAATGGTACATGATGATGTAACTGCATTTAATCTGTCAGTTTATGGAAGATGGGGGCAGTTGATATTTCATTCCGGCAACCCGGGCCAGGGGTGGGATGGCATGTATAGAGGAACGCCGATGCCCGTTGGGAATTATGTTTATGTAGTGACTTATACGGATAGCAAAGGGCAGGCAATGAAACAAACAGGGAGTCTTGTCCTGGCAAGATAGCTGAATCCTGAAAAGTAAATTGACTGATTGACGCAAAATGTAGGCATTCATGTATAATAAGGATAAGCCAGGCACCTCTCAGTGGACCTTTTGTTTTAGCTTGCGAATCATTAAAATTTTATTTGCATTTATTAAATGTTTTGGCTTATTTCGTAGTGTCAAATGCAGAGTTAACCAACTAACGTTAATCTATTTACATAAAAATTTAACCTTTTGAATTTATTGATGCCCCTATGTTTATGACATAATCCATTAATTTGGGTGAGAGCTTTATTTTAGTGTAAATGTTGGCACCGGCACTACATCGACGAGTACCTATAATTTATCTGTGAATGATATGGTCGGGACAAAAAATATACAGGTTACGCAAACCGGCCGGGCCGATTTTTTATCTCATCACCATTATGTATTCCCTTCCCCGCAGAACAGGATCAAAACCCTTGAAAAGAAAATCAAATAAGCATATGCGTTCGTTAATTTTATTCTTATCCCTTATTTTGGCAGCTGGCGCAGCCAGTGCCCAAAGCTATGACCTGGTTAACTATTACCGCGACACTGTACCTGTGAATGGCGTGAAAATCAAAACCAACCTGCCTTCCGGAACAGGAAGCTCCATGATGCCGACGATCTTTATCAAAGGTTATAGTTTCGGCACTGCGGGCACTATTAATATTACGTTGTCATTTTATTACTACAACAATACGTTCACTTTTCCGAAAGCAAGCAGCGCTGGTACCCATACTCCGCCAATTACGCTCGCGCAGGAGAACGGGAAGATTGTGATCTTCATTAACTCAAAGATCAATTACCAGCGTTTTAATGTGAGTGCATACGCCTACGGCATACAATCTGAAACAGCGGCTAACTTCAGTGGTTGGACAGCGGTAGACAGTACCCTGATCGCCACTGCCAGCAGTATCACCAGTGTACCCTATGCAAACAGGATTGAAGGCACCGCATTCTTACCAGACAGTGTAACCGTTACCCCTGATGGTAAATTGGGTATCAGTACCCTTGCTCCCAAAACCCCTCTCGAAATCAATACCATGATCCCCGATACCATGACGGCCATTGTATCCAGGCTGCCGGAAGGCAATACCTCGGGCCGGGGAACATTCCTGGGTATACATGCAGGTACCACTACAGCCAGTGGAAGTACCTCATTTTCCATTGAGCATTATTTCTATGGGCTGAAAAATACCGCCATCAATTTTGTGAGAGGGAATGCGATGCAAGGTGGCTACCTCACTTTTGCCACAAATGATGGAAGTGAGAAAATGCGGTTGGATGCCAATGGAAATGTAGGTATCGGTACTACTGCAACCAGTACATATAAGTTGGCCGTAAACGGAACCATTGGTGCGAAGAAATTACAAATCACACAAACCGGCTGGGCAGATTTCGTATTCCATAAAGATTACGAATTACCATCCTTAAATGAAGTATCAAAATACATAGATACCCATCAGCATTTACCCGGCGTGCCATCTGCACAGGAAGTAGCAGAAAAAGGTATAGATGTGGGAGAAATGAATAAGATCCTGTTGCAAAAAGTAGAAGAATTAACCTTATACCTGATTGAACTGAAGAAAACTGTAGGCGATCAGCAAGTGCAAATCAATAACCTGACAAGTCAATTAAATAAATAGTATGAAAAGCTTTTTATTTTGTTTATCCCTTGTGATCGCTTCATTTTCCCTGAAGGCACAAATTTATTCCGATAGTGTGGGTTCTTATTATAATAACTACACACTCACAAAAGGTTTAAAAATCAAAACCAACTTGCCCTTTACGAATGGTACGCATATGCCAACTATCATGCTCGAAGGTTATGTATTCGGTGCGGCTCAGATAATAGACCTGAAAATTAGCTACTATATTTATAAAGACAGGATTTATTCTTCCAATATCAGTAGTGGTGGTGGATATACACCACCTATTTATATCGCCAATGAAGATGGAAAGGTGGTATTATGGATCGATGATAAACCCTATGCGCCAAGAGTCCATATACGTGCGTTCTCTATGGGACAATCTGCAGATATATTAGCCAATTACAGGGGCTGGACCATTACAGACGACTCGCTGGCCACTACAGCCGCTACTGTTACTTCTATTGCGTATAAAAACCAGTTTAAAGGCACGGTTATTCTGGCCGATACGCTGAATGCGACGCTGACAGGCCGCCTGGCCTTAGGTTCACTGACACCGCGTGCTACCCTGGATGTGGCGACGACAATAGATGATACCACTGCCAGCGTGCTTGGCAGACAGGCGTTTGGCAATGCTACTTCCGATGGTACTTTCCTGGGGGTACGTACCTATAACAATACCAACAGTTCTCCCATGTTCGGGTTGATCCATAAGATTGCAGGCTATATGAATAGTGGTATCGTTTTTAATAAGGGAACGGGTGTAACCGGTGGCTTTATTTCTTTCCTGACAAGTAACGGTACAGAGCGTATGCGCATAGGCGCAACAGGAAATGTAAGTATCGGTACAACTGCAACCAGTACATATAAGCTGGCCGTAAACGGAACCATTGGTGCGAAGAAATTACAAATCACACAAACCGGCTGGGCAGATTTTGTATTCCATACAGATTACCAATTACCATCCCTACATGAAGTTTCAAAATACATAGATACCCATCAGCATTTGCCCGGCGTGCCATCTGCAGATGAAGTAGCAGCAAAAGGTATAGATGTAGGAGAAATGAATAAGATCTTATTGCAGAAAGTAGAAGAGCTGACCTTATACCTGATACAGCAGCAGGAAAGAATTGAAGCGTTGGAGAAGAAGGTAGAAGCGAAATAATGTATCTAAAGATGAATTTTATGAAGCGATTGAAATTTTTTCCAATTATATTGATCATTTTTATTTGTAGGACCGTACATGCCCAGGACCAGGGTGGTCTGAACCCTACAAAGTTCAATGTAATACCTCCTGCTCCTAATGTCGCTGGTATCAGCAAATATGGCAATGTACCTGTAAATTTATTCAATGGATTACCAAATGTACAGGTACCACTTGGTAATTTTTCCGTAGGCGATGAGTTTAGTTCAGAAATAACTTTGTCTTATCACGCGGGTGGAACCCGTGTAGATGAAGTGGCTTCTTTTGCAGGATTGGGATGGTCGCTGAGAGCTGGTGGTGTAATTACCCGTACCGTACGGGGGCGGCCGGATGAAAATGGATACGTTGGGCTGAACCACCAGGCACAGATTCCTCCGAATCATCCTCAAAATCCCGATGCCAACAATTTTGAACAATTCGTGCGTAGTGCGGTTGGTACAAACGATACCCAACCGGATGAGTTTTCATATAATATTGGTAACTATAGCGGCAAGTTTGTAGTAGATGCTAACAAGAATATTTACCTGATTCCATACAAGGATATCAAAATAACCTGGGTGCAGACTATAGACGGAATGTATTTTACCCTGGTAACCGAAGATGGTACAAAATACATTTTTAACAACCAGGAGTCGACTCAGAATAACCAATGTAGCGGAGATCCGGATATATATGTATCTGCATGGTACCTGAGCCAGATTATTTTGCCTAAAAGTAAACGTACTATCAATTTTGAGTACGTGGCTGATCCCGGGATCGCTATACCCAATACCAGTATGACTGAATCATGGGGACGGAACTATGGTTATACTAACAGACTGGCAGGTTGTCCAACTCCTACTATTCCGATCTTATCTACCTGTAATACCACCCGTGTACAGCAGCAGCAAAAGATCAAAAAGATAACCTACCCGGGCGGTACCGTTACATTTAATTATAGTTTCAAAAGAACTGACCTGTCTGCATTTACTACGGATATAATCTATGCATTAAGCGAAATAGTATATAGCAATGGTAATGTTACTACCGAAAAATACCTGCTGAATTACATTACTCCTGACAGGTTAAGATTATCGTCTGTAAGTACGGTCGATCCCTCAAATAATGTAATTAATTCCTATAACTTTTCATATAATTCTACAAAACTACCTGCTGTAAATTCTTATGCTAAAGACCATTGGGGATATTACAACGGCGCCAGCAATACTACTTTGTTGCCTGCTATGCCTGGTTATTCCGGCGCAGACAGGGAGGCAAATATTCAATATACGCAGGCTGGCATTTTGCAGACGATCACATACCCTACAGGAGGAACTACCACTTTTGAATATGAAGGCAACAGCTACAGCCATTATGGAACCTCCGCTGTAGTGGCGGATCCTGTATATGGATCAGCAAGTGTATATAAATCAATTCATACCGGGGTGTCAGGCAGTACAACTTATCCATCCTATATCAAAGATAGCCTGACCATCAACCTGAATGTTGACCAGTACCTGGATTTTGAACTTTCATTGACGTCCTGTTGTGGTAATTTTTCCCATTGTTATATTACAAATGTAACTACTGGCGATACTGTCACTCCCGCAAATGGCCACAGCTATATATACCTCGACAGCGGACAGTATAGAATAATCATGGAAGCTTCTCATGAAGAGCCTACAGTGAGTGACGAGAAGGTGACGGTAAATGCAAAATATCAGACCTTGACAGGTACTACAGGAATAGCTGCTGGTGGCGGTTTACGATTAAAAAAAATGACCACCTATGATGGGATCAGTCATGACAGGGATATTATTAAAACCTATACGTATCAGTTTCCCGGCGATACCGTTTCTTCAAGCGGATATTTAACAAACCGGCCTAATTACAAATATTCATTCACCTCCATGCGGCCGGTTACCTATGGGGTCGGAGAAAGATTTGCCTTTCCCTGCGACGTCTGGATCAGGACCTCAGCAGCAGGCAATGAGATAGAGTCAGCAGAGGGTAGTGTCGTCTATAAAACCGTGCTTGAAACCGATAACCAAAATGGAAGTACCCGGTATGTGTATGAATTTATGAACAATTCCAGCGGCGTGGGCAGCTATCCCTTTGGCCCGTCCACAAATGTCTATCCTGAAAAAGGTTCTTTAAAAGAACAATACATTTTCTCAAATACAGGACAGCTGCTAAGTAAGACAATCAATACCTATACAACCTTTGCTAAAGGGTCTATTGAGGGCTGGAAAGCTGCATACAGCAAAAAAGATGATTTGTATCCTACATATGCGGAAGAAGGATTTGTAAACAACTATTATCAATACATCAGTAACGGCACACTGTTGAGTAGTTCTGTTAAAACTGAATACGCAGGAACTGATTCCCTGATCACTGAGACTGATTATGTTTATGATAATATGAACCATATCCTGCCTACCCGTATTCACAATACAAATTCCCAGGGCAATGATATCTGGACATTCAGAAAATATCCCACTGATTTTGCTGTACCTACCGGTACATTAACCTCCGGTGCACAGGCCTTAAAACAGATGCAGGATAGCAATATGCATAACGTTCCCCTGGAACAATATGAACAGCAGATCAAACAGGGCGTTACCACCACGTTAGGTGCTCAATATGTGAGATACAAGGTATTACCTGCTACCTCTGCAACAATGGTCGTGATGGATACCGCATTCAGACTGAAAACAGCCGCACCGCTCACCAGCTTTACCCCAGCTGCCGTATCAAATGGAACCGTGAAAGCAGATGCAAACTATGAGGCAACGATCAGCTTTAAAACATACGACAGCACAGGCAACATCCGCGAACAACAAGCAATATATGGGGTGAAAGAGGCCTATATATGGGGATATAACAATCTATACCCTGTGGCCAGAATCGTGGGCACATCTTATGATACCGCTGTGAGCTACGTCAACATGAACGTAATCCGTAATCCCTCCAGTGACGAAGCCCTGCGCACTGAACTGAATAAAATCAGGACAGGGTTAGCTGCTGCCAACGTATTGGTGAGTACCTATACCGTGAACCCGGAAGTAGGTGTGACAAGCGAAACAGATCCTTCCGGCAAGACCATTTACTATGAATACGATGCGATTGGAAGACTGAAAGTGATCAAAGATCTGAATGGTAAGATACTGAAGCAGTTCTCTTACCAGTATGTCCAACCTATCAACCAATAACATAAACCTATGAGAAAAATTAGTATATGCCTTTTTCTGCTGGTAGGTAAAATTGGATATGCTCAAAATGTGCCGCTATCCAGTGCACGTCCAACAGCAACACCGGTAACAGTACCATCAGCTTACGGTAATATCAATATAAATTATGTAAGGACATGGGAGCCATCCATGCCTACGGCAGATACCGCAGTGGTGAATGCAACAACCCGTACCGTAGCTGAGGTGAAAATGAGTACCGAATATATGGATGGCCTGGGCAGAACCCTTCAAAAGGTAAATAAAGGAATAAGCCCCCGGGGGAATGATGTAATAGCTCCTGTAACATACGATGCATATGGCAGGGAACAATATTCCTATCTTCCTTATACAGGAACTGCAGGCGATGGTAGTTTTAAAACTGATCCTTTTAATAGTCAAAAAACTTTCTACCAGGACGTAACTATCAATCCCGGTGCCGCCGGAGAAACTGTCTACTACGGACAGACAATCTTCGAAGCGTCTCCGCTGAACAGGGTACTGAAAACTTATGCGCCGGGAAACAGCTGGGCAAAAGAAGGTGGCAATAAACCTGTAGAAAATCAGTACCTGGTTAATAATGGCACGGACTCCGTCGTGATTTGGTCAATCAGTGGCGGCATTCCCACCAGGACCGGCTATTATACCGCAGGTACCCTGTATAAAAATGTGGTAATCGACGAAGCTGGTAATAAAACCGTTTCTTTTACAGACAAAGACAAGCATGTCATGCTGAAAAGAACCCAGCAGGCAACTACGCCAGGCACCGCGCATGTAGGTTGGCTAAACACCTACTATGTATATGATGACCTGGACAACCTGGTGGCAGTGCTCCCGCCGCTTGCAGTAGAATATGCGATGGCGGCTACCTGGAGCGTGAGCGCTATCCTGAACGAATTGTGCTTCCAATATCAGTATGATGAACGGAAACGCATGATCTCAAAACGGGTACCCGGCGCCGGTGCTGTTTATATGGTCTATGATGTAAGAGACAGACTGGTATTCACGCAGGATTCAGTACAACGTACCGCTTCGCCGCAGCAATGGTTAGCCACTTTCTATGATAACCTGGACAGGCAGGTGATGACCGCTATTTACAATGCCACCACTACGAGGGCGGCTTTACAGGCAAGCATGAATACCGCGACGGCAACTGCCACTCAAAGTATTGCGAATAGTTTCCCACTGGTACCAGACCTGGTATTGAATGAGTATGACGGTAGCAGTGAATACAAAGCCAGTAATTCTATCATACTAACAACCGGCTTTAATACGGGTGATGGCGCCGAAATGGATACCTACCTGGACACTACAACTGCTGGTAGTACCATCACGGTAGAAACAACTAATTCGTTGCCATCAATCAATACCGCTGCACTGACGCCATTAACATATACTTTTTACGATAATTATAATTTCAATGGTAAACTGGCCTATGTAAGCAGCGATTTCAGTAAGCCCGAAGCAGGCAGTAATCCTTATCCGGAAACATTGTCATCGGTGCCTTCCGGCAATACAAAAGGCATGGTGACCGGTGGTAAAGTCCGCGTATTAGGTACCAACCAGTGGCTGACCACTACCAATTATTACAATGACAAGGGACGCATGATCCAGGTGGTGTCTGACAATCACGCAGGCGGTAAAGATGTCCTGACTACCCTGTATGATTTCAATGGTAAAATACTCAGTACCTATCTGCGCCATAAAAACCCGCTAAGCAATGCAACCGCACAGACAACACTGTTAACCGTTATGACATATGATAATGGCGGCAGGTTAGTCAGCACCTTGAAACGTATCAATGACAATACCGCAAATGATAAAATAATCGCAGCCAATACCTATTATGAACTGGGCCAGTTACAACGTAAGCGGCTCAATGCGGCAGGTAGCAGCCAGCTTGACTCATTGACCTATCATTATAATATCCGTGGATGGATAGCCGGTATTAACAAGGCCTATGTCAATTCAACCAGTACTACAAACTGGTTTGGTGAAGAAGTGGCCTATGATAATGGATTTACAGCTAACCAGATCAATGGTAACATTGCAGGCGTAAAATGGAAGAGCCAGTCAAATGGCATCCCGCGATCATACGGGTTTAGTTTTGATAAGGTGAACCGCCTTACCCAGGCCGACTTTACCCAACAAAATACCCCTGGCGATACCTGGAAAGCTGATAAAATGAACTTCACTGTAAAATACATGACCTATGATGCAAATGGTAATATCAATAGTATGCACCAGGAAGGTATGGACGGCATTAAACTAATTAATGTCGATCAATTGAAGTATACCTACCAGGGGGGAACTAACAAACTGATCGCAGTTAAAGATACAGCGGTTACCACTGGTGCAAAGCTGGGTGATTTTACTGACGGAAGTAATATTACGAATGAGTATGTATACGACGGAAACGGAAATATCATCTCAGATGCAAACAGGGGAATATCCAGTATTACCTATAACCTCCTGAATCTTCCGGCTACTGTAGTCGTTACAGGCAAAGGCACTGTTACCTATCTGTATGATGCAGCCGGAACTAAGTTGAAGAAAACCGTGGTGGATAATACAAGCAGCCCTGCCAGAACAATTGTTACAGATTATCTGGGTGGTTTTGTTTACCAACAGGATACGCTGCAATATCTTTCTCACGAAGAGGGGCGGATCAGGCCATTGTATGCTACAGACAAACCAGTGAATTTCACCTATGACTATTTTGAAAAGGATCACCTGGACAATATAAGAATAGTGCTGGGCACAAAATCTGATACAGCCGTATATGCTGCCACCATGGAGACGGCTACAGGTGCTACTGAAAATGCGTTGTTCAGTAACATCGATAATACAAGAACGGCCAAACCGGTTGGTTACCCCGAAGATAACACGACCAGTCCGAACGATTATGTAGCAAAGCTGAATGGGGTGAATGGACAGAAGATCGGTCCTTCTTTGGTATTACGTGTAATGGCCGGAGATACAATAGCGATTGTAAGTAAAGCATTTTATAAAGACGCAGGTGCAAGTACTTCTCAGAATTCCTCTCAGAATATGCTGAGTGCTATATTACAGGCATTTTCGGGCAGCGGGGTGAGCGATGGTAGCCATGGAAGTACAGGTACCAATTCTCCTATCTCATCTTTGACAACTGACATCTACGATGCATTAAAGAACAAGGATGCGACCCAGAATGTTACCACGCAGCCGAAAGCTTACCTGAATTATGCTGCGTTTGATGACCAGTTTAACCTGGTAGATGATAATAGCGGCGTAAGGCAGGTAAAAGGAGAGACGAATGTATTACTCCAGCTGGAAGTGCCAAAAATGGTGATCAAAAAAACCGGGTTCATCTACATTTATGAGTCCAATGAGAGTGGTCAGGATGTGTATTTTGATAACCTGGTGGTGGTGCATAATGCAGGGCCATTATTAGAAGAGACGCATTATTATCCTTATGGCCTCACGATGGCAGCAATAAGTAGTAAGGCCCTGAAAGGAGTTGCTTATGCAGAAAACTATCACAGGTATAATGCGAATGAGCTGCAAAAGGCCGAGTTTAGCGACGGAAGTGGCCTGGAATGGTATGACTTTAATGCCAGAGTTTATGACCAGCAATTAGGACGTTTTAGCCAGATAGATCCTAAAATTGAAGAAGGGGAGCAGGAACAGGGTAGTCCATACCAATTTGCAAAAAACAATCCGGCTAAGTATAATGACCCCGATGGAAAATGCCCTGCGTGTTTGGCTATAGCCGGCAGAGTTGTAGCGGGTGCTGTGGCAGGTGCAGTAATGGATTATAGCGCGCAGGTGGTTGCTAACAAGATGAAAGGGTATTCCCTTGGCGAATCCTTTACTCATGATATTAGCTTAAAATCCATTACGATTGCTGCAGGGTCGGGTGCTATTTCGGGAGGGCTTTCATCTATTAAATCAACGACCGCTGCCGGCAAATATTTAATGAAAGCTGTAGGGGTTGCAATAAGTGCAGCAGAATCGGTAGTGAGACAAGTATATGACCCGGAAAAACCAAATGAACCGGTATCGGTAGGGCAGGTAGTGATCGATGCATCAGTGAATTTGGTAGTAAGTGAAGTTTCCGACAGGGCGAATATTTACGGTGATAATTCAGTTGCAAGAACTGCAAGGCAGCTTGACCGGGCAGAAAGAGTATTAGCAGGCAATACTGCCAGGGCATCAAGGCAAAATGCAGTTAACGCATTAAAAGGAGAATTGAAGACTAAAAAAGTTGCCAATACTGTTGCTAACTCAGCGACTAGCGTTGTTATGAGTGCTGGTGCAGCTGTGGCCCAGGAGAAAATAGAAGGAATGAGTGAAGCTAATTCTCCGGTGGCAAATGAAAACCATGGAACAAATCAGGTAAAATCCATTAACTTTACAAGAATGCCAGGTTTATAAGATATGAAATTTATTTTTTGGATGGTTTTAGCCATTTACGTTTATGGATTTGTATACCTTATGCTACAATTCCCCGATATAAAAATTGCCAGGGAAGGTAAGGTTGTTCAAATGAAAATCACAGAGATCTCCGGACATTGTATCACTACAAAGGCCAAATATTACATGAAGCTGAGCTATCAGGGGCGAATTTTTGATAAACAGATCGGGGTGAGATTTTGTGAAGACCATGCTGTAGGAGATCTCATCAATATGAGATACCTGGAAGGGTATGATAAACTCTTATTCCCCACGGATGACGGCAAGAGTGAATTTTGGAGCGGGATCGGTCTTGGTGTACTTGGACTTGTTGCTATAATTTATTTTTTCAAATTCAAAGTAGGAGTTTAAACATCTTAATTCAAAAAAAGGTTGTCTCCGCCAGGAGACAACCTTATACTTTTTACTTATCCAGCACTACCTGATTAAACATACCCTTCATCTTCGCTCTTACTTCCTTCCCATACCTATCCTCAATCTCCTTTCCTCCGAGCGTTGTAGTAACATGCGTTATCAACCCTGTACTAACATGATCTTCCGCAAAATCCAACAATACCTTCGCCATTAGTTCAAATGTAGGACCGAAATACCCCGTCGGCATTTCCCTGCCCAGCCCATCCAAACAGCAGGAGGTATGAACCACAGGTAGCAAAGCATGCCTGCCTGTGATCGCATACTGATCACTGAGATTTGCACAATTGATCATCTTAAAAGGTCGTGGATCATCATCAACTTTTATTTTACTGATGAACCGCATCAGGCGGGTCTTGCCAATATTGGCAGTACCCATGACCAGCAACCCTTTTTGAAGATCAATATTCAGTGCGGCTGCTTCTGTTTCATCGCGCAGCGCCCATCCCAGTATTTGTCGTACAGCAGTAAAATGATAACGCCTGAAGGTGAAGTCCTGCCACTGCGGGTATTCCCTGATGTGCTGTTCTATCAGGGAATAGATAGCCTTGTAGTCAAATAGGCTCCTGATATTTACCTTTCCCTTCGCTGTCATTGGAAGACTGTTTTTTATTAAGCAACCTGTAAACCGCTACCTGTGTAAGGGACTTCCAGTCCTTTATCGGTTCCCCATTCTTCGTTTTCCAGCCTTTTCTGCTGTAGTAACTATAGAACCGGGTGGCTTCATTGTCAGTGAGGCCCTGGGCGGTGTAGATGGCTATTACCTCTTCCAGTGACGGTGCGTGAGAACTCTGATCTTCTCTTATCTCTATCTTATTATTATTCAGATCAGATAGATCAGTATCGGATGAGATACTGATGTGCCGCGGTATATCGGCGTATAGGGGCTTCATGACTACAAAAGCGTCTCTCAACCCTTTTCCATATTGAGCAATATAGCCCCATTTTACAAGTTCCGACATGTATCGGAAGTAAGCGTTCCTGGAGCCTATGTCTGATATGGGCATCATTTCCCGGGCTTTAATCCTTATTACAGGGTTTTCTTTCTGTTTCCGCCACTTCATCACAAGGGCGAAGTACAGGGAGATATGATGCTTTTTGATTTTTTTATCGGCAATGGCGTGTGTATAAAAAGCCGTAAGCTGGATTTCAAAGTTAAAAGTTTGCATATGCAATGAGTGACTTTAATTAAATAATGTGATGATTATTAATAAGTCCGATTGCATGCTATGAGTACTAGAACACGTGATACATTCCGCTGATGCAACCGGCGATCACGAAGTATCGAATGATGCAAGGGTACATAGTAGGATTTTAATGGTGAATAAGGATAAAGTAACGACAGCAGCCTGCTGCGGGAAGTACAATGGAAATATTTTTTTAAAAATATATGTGCGCCACCGTAGTATCTCTCCAGAGGTATCAAAAGCGGTACGGATGGCGCTACATCTGTAGTACCTGTATAGAGGTATCAAAAGTGATACGGATCAAAATAGTCGTATATACTATATAGTTATATACCAGCCGCAGGGTAGTTTTTTGTATAATTTTTCTCCCTACTATTGCATCGAAATGATCCACCGGAGCTGTACCTGTAGCAATAGAGCGGTACCTGTTGCTTCATCCGGTTGTCAGTGCATTGTTCAACAAACAAAAATATTAAACATGGCAATAGCAAATAAAAACCTCTTTCTCGCAAAACTGTCCGGCTCCATCGGTAACCAGATGACCGTCAGGGTGCGCAGAGAAAATACCGTTCTCGGTAAAAAGGTAGGCGCCTATTCCCTGCCTCCCAATGAACAGCAGTCGGCTGTCAGAGATCGTTTTTCAATGGCAGCCGGTTATGCGCAAAGTATCCTGGCAGATGCTGCTAAAAAAGCACTATACCAGGCAGCAGCCGATAGCTCAAAAGTCGGTGCATCTGCCTACAACCTTGCCCTCAAGGATGCGTTCGATGCCCCTGAAATAAAGGAAGTGCAGACAACAAAATACAAGGGCAATATCGGTGATCCCCTGTCCATAGACGTCAGAGATGTGGTCGATGCAGCCAGCGTAGTAGTGAGCATTGTGAAAGCTGATGGTACACTCGTGGAAACCGGCAATGCGGTGAAGCAGCGTAAATGGCGCTGGCAGTATACTGCCACTGCCGCCAACGACGCCGTAGCAGGTAGTATCATCAATGTGGTAGCGACAGACCTGGCAGACAATGAGACAATAGTTGATTTTGAAGCATAGGGTTAACTTTCATACTGATGAACCCCCCGGATGATTCTTCATCCGGGGTTTTTTTATTTCAACGCCCCCCAAAACTAATTGCTTAAACCGCACCATATTTTATCAATCATCCGACAATCAGTGAGATAACGGGAAAATTTCTGCAGATTTCACGGTATGTATTTAGTTGTAGTTCCCGGTACCCGGAAGTAATCGTATATATATCTTAGTGCATGCGTACAGATGCACCTGTATCGGGTAGTCGTGTGAAAATGACGCTGGATAAGGGCCTCTGCAATATCCCATTAACGTGGGATGGAAATGAACGAATGGCAAAAATAATAAAAGAATAATTTCGCGTTAACCAAGGGTTAACAAAATCGTATCGAGTAATGCATTAATATTGCATAACAAACATTGCAAGGGTAGCCCCAGCTACTTAATTTGAAACAAAAAATTCGGTAACTGGGGTTAACAAACAATGGATGAAAGACCGGCTTTCCATTCATGGTTGGCCGTTTTTTTTTGCCCAAAAATGTCCACCAGATGGGGCTGACGCTAAAAAACAACCCTTAGGGCATATGCCAGATCCCCGCATCTCCCACATAAAAGTACCATATACCCACAATGCTGCCTGTCTCCCCCGTCCCCGGGTTCAACGCGACATATATTATGAGAAATGGGTAAACTACCTCATTTCATAGCACCTGCAAAACCAATAGCAAACTTAACAAGCGCATTGGGGCCGGACAATTGTAACTTCTTAGTGATATTATGCCGGTGATTATCGACAGTCCTCACACTTATACATTTATAAGATGCAATATCCCTGCTACTCATCCCTCTCGCTATCATACCAAGTATTTTAGCCTCCGTTTTACTCAGCCTGTCATTGATGGCAAGCGTACTTACTTCCTGCAATGTCATTTTTTCCCGCATATAATAATTAGGGGTGTCCCTGATGTGATGAAACCTGCTGATGCGGGAGTGAATGCTTTTCAGCAATTCCTCGCCCGTAAAGGGTGCCACAAGGTAATCATCTGCACCCAGGTTCATGCCCTTGCGCATGTTCGCCGGCATATTCGGACGGGAAAAGAGTATGAAAGGGATCGGCTTCAGTACCGCATCATTTCGTAGTGTGATCAGGAATTGGTAGCCAGTAGCGTCCTGTACCATCGCATCGCAGAGAATGAGATCGGGGTGATGTTGATAGGCCATTTCTATACCCTCTGTAATTGAGTTGGTGTTGAGAAGGGTGTACTGCTCTGTAAGCAATTGCCGGATTTTCCGGGCCATGCCTGCATCGCCGGTTACTAAGAGTATTCGCTGGGTAACATCATTTACGCCAGGGTCATTATTAGGTACGTTCATGGTATATGGTTTTTCTCATACGGTTGCTATGAGAATAATCAATTGTTGTTGAATCTGAGTAATGGTTTAGGATCGGAATAGAATAATAACAATCTTAGGGAGGCTTTGCAGAAAAGATATGGGGTTTTTTAAGTGTGAGGCCTGTGTAAAGATATTGCTTTTTTTTTAGAATACATCAACCACTGCGGAAAGCAACGCTTTCGCAGTGACAAAAAAAAAGGCGAAGCATCGCTTCGCCGCCATATTATTAAACCTGGGGAACCAGTTGAATCGTATTATTTTTAAAAGGGTAAGTATCCAGCAACTTCACCAGTTTTTTATCCTTCCCAATTGCTTTAATAGCCTGCAAATGCTTACTATGATGCAAATCAGTGCCAATAAAGTCTATTAATTTATTTTCAATCAGCCATTCCGCCGCTTTCTGAATATGCCTGCCATAGTACCCCGTCAGGGAGAGCAGGTTTACCTGCAAAAGACAACCTCTCTGTTTAAAAACCTTGTATTCTTCCAGCTGCGTATGGTAGTAATTATATCTTTCCGGATGTGCCAGCACCGGGCGGTAACCTTGTGCTGAAAGTTCAAAGAGCCATTGATGCAGTTGTGGCGGTGCACTCATAAACGAGATCTCCACCAGCACCAGTTCACCATTCAGTGTCATGAGCGGCGCCTTCATCAGCTCTTCAAAAAATTCATCCATGTAGTATTCTGCTGCATGGTGAAAATGCACAGGAATATTCTTTTCAGCCAGTGCATTTTTTACCTGTTGGTACGGCTCACTCAGGGTCTCAACAGAATTTGGATAGCGGTCCATCATGCAGTGTGGGGTCGTTATCACATTCCGGATACCAAGTGCATGCAAGGCTTCAATAAATTCTATAGATGTGTCGAGGTCCTGAGAACCGTCGTCCACAGCGGGTAACAGATGTGAATGAATATCAGTGCCAATACTTGCCAGAAAGGGCAGATTGGTCCCGACGTTTTCAGATTTTTTACGAAAGAAAAACATAATTGTAATTTATTCCTCAAAGTTCAGGCCGGAGATGATCGCCTCCAGGTATTGCCGGTCCGTTTCATCAAAATGTGACAGGTGTTCACTATCTACATCCAGTACCCCAATCACTTCGCCCTGGCGAATGACAGGCAGCACAATCTCAGATCTCGAGAGACTCGAGCAGGCAATATGCCCCGGAAATTTTTCTACGTCAGGAACAATGAGGGTGGTGGCCTGTGCCCAGCTGGCACCACATACGCCACGGCCTTTTTTAATGCGGGTGCAGGCTACCGGACCCTGAAAGGGGCCAAGCACCAGTTCATCTCCTTTTACGAGGTAAAATCCTACCCAAAACCAGTTAAATTGCTCTTTCAGCGCAGCTACAGTATTAGCAAGGTTAGCCACCAGATCGGGTTCCCCTGCTGTTAGTGCCTCTATTTGCGGAATGATAGACTTGTATTGGGCTGTTTTGTCTCCTTGTACAATGCTTAAATCTTCTGCCATAAGCTACAAATATACGGTAAACTTAAGATATGGGAGACCAGCCACTACCGTACCAAAAGATAGAATGAACAAATATTGTCGTATATTCAGGGCGTATTTTTTAGCCAATCAGCCCGTTCTTTCTTAACGGCGTTCCTATTGAAGACCCCACACAAAACAAAACCTTTAAAAGACTACAGTCATGAAAACCATTCATTCGCCACCGCATGCATGATGCTTGCCATTCAGCATTCAAATTGCCAGTTGTTTATAATGCCAACCGGGTTTTAGTATATTTGTTACGATTATGGAAGCACAGGTAATTCTAGTTAACGAACAGGATGAAGTGACGGGGGTAATGGAGAAGATGGAAGCTCATCGGAAAGGACTATTACACAGGGCGTTTTCTGTATTTGTCAGGAATGATGCCGGAGACATGTTGTTACATCAGCGTGCACTTGATAAGTATCATTCAGGAGGATTATGGACCAATGCCTGTTGTAGCCATCCAATGCCAGGAGAAACGGTCGCACAGGCGGCCCATAGGCGCTTAACAGAAGAAATGGGTTTTGACTGCCCATTGTCAGAATTGTTTCAGTTTACCTACCGTACAGATTTTGATAATGGCCTTATAGAGCATGAATATGACCATGTACTCATGGGGACATATAACGGTACAATTAACCCGAACCCACAGGAAGTAAACGACTATCGGTTTATACCTGTAGAAACCATAACCCGGTTGTTGCACGAACAACCTGCACAGTTCACCAGCTGGTTTAAGCTGGCTTTTCCAAAAGTTATTGAGCATCTGGGCAAATAAGGTTGTCAAAATGCAGTAAGAGAACCAGGGAGCCGTCGTTTTTAATGACAGCACCAGGAACCTCTTTTCCTGAATGTTTGAGGGTTTGATCATCCGGCACCCCGGAAGGTCGGGCCCTTCCTCATTTTTACGCCCCTAATTGCCGCAGATGCATGTACCCACTCAAAAAAAATCCTCTTTTTTATGCCAACGATCATTATGCCACGGATTGCATATCCGTTTCCCTCTCTTATTAACCAGCATGTAGAAGCTGCACACGCCCAGAACCTGGCCTTTGTTACGCAGTTTGGTCTTGTCAATACGCCCGAAGGCATTGCTAAATTTAACAAAGCACGCTTTGCATGGCTGGCGGCAAGAGCCTTTCCATATGCAGCACTGCATGAACTATGCGTGATCGCTAATTTTAATACCTGGCTCTTTATGCTCGATGACCAGTGCGACGAAGCGCAATTGGGTAAGAAAGCAGTATACCTCGAGAGCGTGACGGACAGTTTTATGCAGATCTTACGCAATAATACGCCAGTGGATAGCATCCTCGGCCGCAGTTTTGCAGATATCTGGGAACGCATGCAGGCACTGGGCTCGCCAGGGTGGCAGTTACGGTTTATCAGGAGCATGGAAGAGTATTTTACTTCCTGCCACTGGGAGGCCGGCAACCGTGCCGCCAATGTTACGCCTACCGTAGCAGAATACGTGACCATGCGCCCTTACACCGGCGCATTATTTGCCGATGTAGAGGCTATCGAGATCATCGAAAAGGTCTACCTGCCCGCAGAAATTCTGCAGCATTTTATCGTGCAGCGATTGGTTTTAGCTTGTAACAATATTGTGTGCTGGAGCAATGACATTTTCTCCTGTGCCAAAGAGGCAAAACAGGGCGATGTACACAACCTCGTACTCGTATTGCAGCATGAACGGCAGCTGTCCCTGCAGCAGGCAGTCGACGAAACTGCACGCATGCACAACGAAGAAGTAAAACTCTTCACCGCGCTCGAAAAACTGGTGCCCTCATTTGGAGAAGTGATGGACAAGGAACTGGAAAGATTTATTATGATCCTGCGGTCGTGGATTACCGCAAATTATGACTGGAGTTTTTATGATACCGGCAGGTACCAGGTGAGAGCCATTGAAATTGCACACTAAACACAACCCTGAAGTTTAGGCAACTGCTATTTTAATTAAGCGGCTTGAGTTCGGTAGTTTACTGGACTCAAGCCGTTTGTCGTTGGATAATCGGGCCTTCAATTGCATTCAATACATTATAATCCCAAAGGTTAGATGATTGCGTGGGCTTCCATAAATAGAAGTTTTTTTTTAGAAAAGCTCACAGTATCAGCGGTTTAACTTATTTTTAACAAGTTGTTCCTGTAATTCTCTTAATATTGCACGAATTTTTTTAATATACCTATAATCAAATAGCCCCAAATAAACATGGGAAAGATTGCAATTTATGGCGCCGGGGGATTCGGCCGTGAAGTAAAAATGCTCATTGATCAGGTCAATGAAATGGAAAATAAAGGCCCCAGGCTGGAGTTTGTCGGGTTTTATGATGATGGTATGGAAGCCGGAAAAATCGTAAATGGATACCCTGTTTTGGGGGGACTGGCCGCGTTAAATGAAGTAAATGAACCAATGGGAATATTGGTCGCCATAGGAAATCCTAAGGTCAAGAAAACTATTGTTGAGAAAATCCTGAACCCCCAAATCCATTATCCTACACTGATCCACCCAAATGTGATCATTGGTAAGGATGATGTGAGCATTGGTGAAGGCTGTATCATCACAGCTGGTTGTATTATCACCGTAAATATCCGGATTGGTAAACACGTGATTCTGAACCTGGGATGTACGGTAGGACATGATACGATCATTGGCGACTATTCCTCATTCATGCCATCTGTGAATATCTCTGGCGAAGTGGTTATTAAAGAGGGCGTGTATGCAGGCACCGGCGCTAAAATAATTAACCGTTGCGAAATTGGTGAAGAAACTGTCATTGGGATGGGAGCTATTGTCTCCAAATCCCTGCCTCCTAAATGTACAGCCGTTGGGATGCCCGCCAAACCCGTAAAATTTCATGATTAAAAATAAATATTAAATGGAATCAAAAGAATCATTTCTGGAAGCTTTTCAAGGATTATTTGACGAAACCTCACCCGAAGAAATTCAATTAGAAACTGAGTTTAAAGAAATCGGAGAATGGAGCAGCCTCACCGCATTGGCTACTATCGTAATGCTCGAAGAACAATTTAATACCAGCGTAAATGCACGCCAGATTGATGAAGCGAGGACTGTGGAAGACCTGTATAACATTACTGTAACCCAGAATTCCTGATTATAGTGACGACATCAACTTTATCAGCCAAAAAAATTCTCATTACCGGCGTTTCTTCAGGCATAGGTCGTGTACTAGCCAGGGACATCTCGCAATATAGCGCCGAACTGCATCTTACAGCAAGAAACGAGGAGCGCCTGAATGAAACCATTCGCTTGTATACACAGGGAACGGCTATACCATACCGGGCTGACTTAACATCCACAACCGATTTGCATCAGCTGACAGATGCACTCCCTGTATTGGACGGTATTATACTGAATGCAGGAGTAGTTGAATATCTGCCGGTAAAATTGATTTCAGAGAAAAAGCTGAGAGACGTGTTCTCAGTAAACTTTGATGCAAACGTGCTATTGATTCAGCTATTGCTGAAAAAAAAGAAAATAGCAGCTGGCGCATCTATCATATTTATCTCTTCCATTTCTGCACAATTGGGGGTGCCAGGCACTGCGCTCTATGCAGCTTCCAAGGCTGCACTTACAGCTTTTGGAAAAGTATTGGCAAGCGAGCTGGCTCCACGTAGAATCCGTGTAAATACAATATCTCCCGGTATCGTAAAAACGACAGCTATAGAAGATAATAATAAATTATCTACTGATGCGATGACCGAAGCAGAAAAGGCATATCCGCTGGGATACGGTACAGCAGAGGACATTACGGGCCAGGTAGTTTATCTTCTCTCTGATCAGTCCAGGTGGATGACGGGAAGTGATATTGTAATGGACGGAGGATTTATGCTACAATAAAATTCGAAGATGAAAGCATACTTACAAGCTACAGCTTTTTACCTGCCGGAAACCGTATTGAGCAATAACGAGCTGAATCAATTATATCCGGAATGGTCTGTTGAGAAAATTGCAGAGAAAACAGGTATTGTTAACAGACATATTGCTGGCAAGGACGAGTATGTATCTGATATGGCGATTGCTGCGGCCAAACGCTTATTCGAAACGCACCCCGGTGCTGCAGAAAATATCGATTTTGTGATACTCTGTACGCAGAGCCCGGATTATATGCTTCCTACCACTGCCTGTATCATTCAGGAAAAACTTGGGATATCTACCAAAGCAGGGGCTTTGGATTTTAACCTGGGTTGCTCTGGTTACATATATGGCCTGGCGATAGCAAAGGGATTAATTGCAGCGAATATTGCAAAGAAAATCCTTTTACTGACAGCAGATACATATACCAAATACATTCACGAAATGGATAAATCAAACAAAACGATTTTCGGTGATGCTGCAACCGCGACTATTGTTGCGAACGAAGGTATTGCGGAGATCGGTGAGTTTGAACTGGGATCTGATGGCAAAGGTGCAGAAAACCTGATTGTTAAGGAAGGTGGCAGCAAAGCACCAGTGCTGACTTTCCAGGAGGAAACAGACCAGTATGGTAACGTACACAGTTCTTCATGCCTCTACATGAATGGACCTGAAATATTCACATTTACCTCCAGGGCGGTACCAGGATTGGTGAATGAAACAATGGTCAAAAACCGGCTGGACATGGAGCATACGGATCTGTTTATTTTCCATCAGGCAAATCTGTATATGTTGAATCACCTCAGGAAAAAGATTAAAATTCCCGATGAGAAGTTCTTTGTGTATATAGAAAATACCGGAAATACCGTTTCGTCTACTATTCCAATAGCATTGGCCAAAGCCATCGAATACGGCCAGATAAAGGAAGGGAATAAAGTATTACTCGCCGGATTTGGTGTAGGGTATTCCTGGGGCGGAACCGTTTTACATTTTCAGTAATAATAAAAGTCTTTTCTTTATTTAAAGGCTGATCTACTTAGGATCAGCCTTTTTTAATCTCCTTTCCAATAACTTCCCGATCCACCAGAAAGATACCGCCAGGATAGCGAAAAACAGTCCTTTGTGCGTACGGTCCCAAAGGTATTCAAAGTAACGTGTATACATATCCAGTAGCAGGAACAATACCGCCATGTCCCTGACCATTGTATCCTGTTTTTTGATGCCAAACAATAACGCACCCACACAAAGAATCGTAAACCCGATCACCCACCAGAGCAAATGCACCTGCCGTACCTGCTGCCATTCTTCCCAGTTGGCCGTATTGCCAAAAATAGAAATCAGCCAGCCGGAAAGGAAAAAGAGCAGCCAGGCCCCCGTCCAGGTAATATCCTCAATCCGCCTGTAATGTTTATTTTTATAAAATGCAGCGTGAATCAGCATCATCAGCGCCGCCAATAGTATCATCCGGCAGGGGAGGTTCATGCCCAAAAAGAACGGCTGGTCATGACTGATAAAATAAGTCAGCTTTACATACGCCGGTATCAGGCAAAGCAGCGTCGCTGACCACAGTAACCTGCTGGATAATACCACGCCGAGTACACCATAGCAGGCGGTAGCCAGCAACCAGAACACCCCGTAATTACCATTCAGGTAATGCAACGACTTGCCCAGGTATACTACGCTGACTCCTATACTAAGTATGGGCAACAGCCAGAATAATTCCCTGTTGAGTGAGTATACCGGGTAGCGCTGTTGCCTGCGGTAACCGTGGAGACACAGGAACACGGTGAGTAGTGCAAAACCCGCAGCGATAATACCATCATCGAGGGAGAACTTCAACCTCAGTACCTCAATCCACTTTTCATCGAGCACCAGTGCACCAAAAGCCATGAGGGCACAGGAGATGGCCGCGATAAAAATATAAAGGGTAATTGCCTGCCAGTCCGTAGCCCGGATGTGCCAGGTGCCCCGCAGGTTTTGCGCCTGGTCGGGAGTAATGAGGGCATCGGTTTCCCACTGTGAAATGGCTCTTTCAAGCAGGTGGGCGTCTTTTTTGTCAACTTCCAGCATATTGAGTAAATATAATATAAATTGAAAAGCCTACATTAATTCCGTATATTTTCCTTTCTTTGCCCAGTTATAATTTTCCCTAAGGCCAATTAAACAGCTTAGTTGTAATGAAGCATTTGCAGCAACTTGATTATATCGTCTTCCTGATTTATTTCGTGATAGTAGCGAGCTACGGCTACTGGATTTACCAACGCAAGAAGTCTGCCATGGCGAGTTCCAAAGACTTCTTTCTGGCAGAAGGGTCATTGACATGGTGGGCTATCGGGGCTTCACTGATCGCATCCAATATCAGTGCAGAGCACTTTATAGGCATGTCAGGGTCAGGGTTTGCGCTGGGATTGGCAATATCTACGTATGAGTGGATGAGTGCTGCAACGCTGATTATTGTCGCCGTGTTTTTTATACCTGTATACCTGAAAAACAGGATTTATACCATGCCCCAGTTTTTATTGCAGCGGTATAATTCTACAGTGAGTACCATTATGGCCGTATTCTGGTTGCTGGTGTATGTATTTGTGAACCTCACTTCTATTATTTATTTAGGGGCACTGGCTATCTCCGCCATATCAGGCATTGATTTTTACTGGTGCATCTTCGGACTCGCATTGTTTGCCGTTATCGTGACTTTGGGCGGAATGAAAGTGATCGGGTATACCGATGTGATCCAGGTGATTGTACTGATTGTAGGAGGACTGGCTACTACTTACCTGGCATTGCACATGGTGAGCCGGCATTTTGGCTACGGCGATGATATCTTTAAAGGGTTGAGCTTAATTAAGGAAAAAGCAGATACGCATTTTCATATGATCTTCCCTTCCACACATCCGTATTATAAGGACCTGCCGGGATTGTCAGTGCTGATAGGGGGGATGTGGGTGAATAATTTAAACTACTGGGGATGTAACCAGTACATTATACAACGTACGCTGGGTGCGGACCTGAAAACAGCGCGCAGTGGTATCCTGTTTGCAGCATTCCTGAAATTGCTGATTCCTGTAATTGCGGTACTGCCGGGTATTGCAGCGTATGTATTATATAAGAATGGCGTGTTTGGCGCAGAACTGCACGATGCTGCCGGGGCATTAAAACCGGATCAGGCGTATCCTACCTTGTTGAATTTATTGCCTCCAGGGTTGAAAGGACTGGCATTTGCCGCGCTCACAGCAGCTGTGGTAGCGTCGCTGGCAGGTAAGGCCAATAGTATATCTACCATCTTCTCGCTGGATATTTATCATAAGTATTTTAAGAAAGATGCAACGGAAAAAGAGTTGGTGCGGATAGGGCGGTATGTGGTGATCATTGCCATGTTAATAGCAGCGGTGGTGGCACCGGCATTGCGTACACTGGACCAGGCGTACCAGTTTATACAGGAGTACGTAGGTTTTATCGCACCGGGGGTACTGGCTATCTTCCTTTTAGGTTTGTATTGGAAAAGAACAACTACGAGAGCTGCCATGGCGGGTGCATTGCTTACTATTCCATTGTCAGTGGTGCTCAAGTTCCTCCCGGCCTGGACGGGTGGGGCATTCCCCGATTTGCCATTTTTGGATAGGATGAGCATCGTGTTCGGTTTGCTGATAGTAATTATGTTGATACTGACTTATGCAGAAGAGAAAAGTAAGTACCAGGAGCCGGTGATCATCGTAGATAAAAAGATGTTTAAGGCGTCGCCTGCATTCGTGGTAGGGTCCGTTATTATAATGGGTATCCTGACGGCGTTGTATACAGTATTCTGGTAAAAAAAATCTCTTGTTAAATTTTAAAAGGCTTTCGTCATGGAAGCCTTTTTTTATTTACAACCTCCTCGTTATAAAACGTTGCTGTTCATATAGTTAATTTGATGAGTGCCGGGGTATTTAAATTTATTTTTTTAAATTGAGTAATAAAACCCGGCATGTATAAGAAGTATAGCAATACGGCAGTATATGACGCATCTATTGATCGCTTGGATTTTATCTATTCGAACTTCAACAAAATATACATCGCATTTAGTGGTGGAAAGGATAGTGGGGTCATGCTAAACATGGCAATAGAAGTTGCCCGCCGTCATAACAAATTGCCGGTGCATGTATTGATAGTTGACCTCGAAGCACAATATCAGAAAACAGTTGAATTTATTTTGAGGATGGTATCCAGGGTTGAAGTGAAAGCCTATTGGGTTTGCCTGCCGCTTAATTTACGTAACGCTGTTAGCCAATACCAGCCACATTGGATTTGCTGGGACGAAGAAAAACGGGACTCATGGGTGCGGGAATACGCAGATCATCCGGCTGTAATAAAAGATCAGCAATTCTTTCCTTTTTTCAGAAAGGGGATGGAATTTGAAGAATTTGTAAGGGAATTCGGGAAATGGTTTGCCCAGGGCGAAGACACTGCCTGCCTGGTAGGCATACGTGCAGATGAAAGTTATAACAGGTACAAAACGATCGCCAACTTTTCCAAAAGCCGTTACCAGAATAAACAATGGAGTACAAAGATCGCCCCGCACTTCTATAATTTTTATCCTATATATGACTGGAAAACGAAGGACATCTGGATTGCAAATGGCAAATATGACTTTGATTATAATAAGCTCTATGACCTGATGTACCTCGCCGGTATACCACTTTCCAAAATGAGGCTTTGCCAGCCATATGGAGATGATCAGCGTAAGGGATTATACCTCTATAAAATACTTGAACCGGAAGTATGGTCAAGAGTAGTAGGCCGGGTGGAAGGAGCTAACTTCGGCAACCGCTACAGTGAAAATAACAGGATCGCATTTGCAAATTTTAAAATGTACCTGCCCGAAGGACACACCTATAAGAGTTATACCCGTTTTTTGCTGGATACCATGCCGCCTCATCTGAAAGAACATTACGAGAAAAAAATAGATAAATTCTTATCCTATTGGCGGGTTCGTGGGTATGCAACAGATATCCCGGAAACAGCCGACCTGAAGCTTGAAGCAAAGCGTAAGGCGCCCTCATGGCGGCGAATTTGCAAAGTGTTGTTGAAAAATGATTATTGGTGTAAGGGACTTTCTTTTTCAGAAACCAAAAAGGAGATGACGCGCCAGCTAAACCTGCTCTTAAAAACATCGACACTATAGTAATTTGAAATATGATCAGTAAAATCATTGAAAGCCACAGACACGATTCCTTTGAAAAAAAAGTAGAAATTTTTAACAGCATTACAGAACAGCTGTATGAATTTATTGGCCTCCCGCATCCGGTGTTAAATGTACAGTTAATACCCATAGATCACCTGGAAGGGAATGATTACAATCCCAATAAGGTAGCCCCTCCTGAAATGAAACTGCTGGAGCTATCGATCAGGAAAGATGGTCTTACCATGCCGGTAGTGGTAGCCAAAGAAAAAGCAGATAACCATTGGGTGGTCGTGGATGGATTTCATCGCACAGAAGTTTGTAAAAATATAGCAGACATTGGGGCGGGGCTGAATGGATATATCCCGGTTACCCGGCTCGATAAATCGTTGGAAAACCGGGTGGCTTCTACTGTAAGGCATAATATGGCCCGGGGCACGCACCAGATAGAACTGTCTGCTAAGCTTGTTACTTTTCTGAGGCGAAAGGACTGGTCCAATGAAAGAATTGGAGAGGAGCTGGGGATGGATCCGGACGAAGTGCTGCGATTAAGGCAGATTACCGGTCTGGCAGAGGCATTTCAGGATCAGAAATTTTCTGATTCATGGGAGAGTTACGAATAGAGGGGCGCTTTCCCCACCACTGGTTACAGTTTATTCAGAAATTCCCCTCTTTTTTAAAAAAGCACAAAACTACCTCAAAATCACCCAAAAACATTTGTTGAAATCGATTGAAATTTGTAAATTCAGCTTATCAAGTCTGATTCCACTCTTTTATTTAAAACTACACGTATGAAAGCACATGAATTCTCCGGTGAGGAGCTTCGCCCACTGCAGAGTATTGAACAATGGGAAGATGATGTACTCCTGCGCTATCCGGATGCAGGTGAACCAGCCAAAGCCAAAGAAGAGTTTCGTAATTATGAAAACCCCGGCAGAGACACTGTACGGGATTTTTACCGCCTTAATCATACCTATCAGACTTATGAGTTTGTGCAGGAAAAACGGGCCGATTTCCTGCGGTTCAACAGGAAAGAAATGCCGGTATGGGGCGCCATGGAATTCCTGAACACCCTGGTGGATGATTCAGATCCGGACATTGACCTCGACCAGCTGCAACACCTGTTGCAAACAGCAGAAGCCATTCGTGCAGACGGGCATCCTGACTGGTTTGTGCTGACCGGTTTTATCCATGACATGGGAAAAGTACTGTGCCTGTTTGGCGAAGCCCAATGGGCGGTGGTGGGAGATACCTTCCCGGTAGGTTGTGCTTTTTCTGACAAGATCGTTTATCCTGAATTTTTTGCGCTGAACCCCGATACCCGGGATGAGCGCTATAATTCCAAATATGGTGTTTACAGCCCTAACTGCGGCCTGGATAATGTATCTATGAGCTGGGGGCATGATGAATACCTGTACCAGATGATGAAGGATTACCTGCCGGAACCGGCATTGTATATGATCCGTTATCACTCTTTCTATTCACAGCACAGGGAGCATGCTTACGAGCACCTGATGACCAATCATGATAAAGAAATGTTTGAGTGGGTGAAGAAATTCAACCCATACGATCTGTATAGTAAGAGTCCAAAACCACCGGTTATCTCCGAATTAAAGTCTTATTATGAGGATTTAATTGCAAAGTACCTGCCGGCAACTATTCGCCTTTAAAAAGGGCTTATATCAAAAAATTGCGGCCGTTTCAGAAATGAAACAGCCGTTTTTTTTATTCAGACAACTAATGGAAAAAAAATCTTTGTTGCGGTGGTTAATCACTTAAGTAGAGTAGAACCCCTCCCGACCGGGAGGGGCTACTTCGAATTCTTCTTTCGTTTGTCGTGTGAGGGTTGGGTATCAATGGCGAAAGACCGCTTATTTTATGCCTAATTTCTGCTTTGCTGCTGGCATAAGATCTTCGCAGGTAGCAGTAACCACAATATCTTTTGAATTGTCCAGTACACATACATAACCCTTCTCCGCCGCCAGGTCTGCAATAGCTTTCTTCGCCCTTGCCAGGATCGGTGCAGTGAGTTTTTGCTCCCTGTCCGACAACTGCTGTTCCATCTTTTGCCTGTATTCTTCAATATTGTTTTTGGCCAGTTCCAGCTCCTTCATTTTCACCTCCCTGATAGCGGGGCTCAGTTTCTCCTGCGTACTATCAAATTCACTCGCCCTTGCCTGGTAAGCAGCGACTAATGCCTGCCCGTCTTTAAGTAATTCCTGTTGATATTGTTGCAGTGAATCATATGCTTTCCGGGCTTCCGGCATACTGACAACTAATTGTTGCATATTCACATAGGCGATTTTGGCCTGTGCAAATGATGTAGAAGAAAAGAATGCGGTAATACAGAGCAACAGGATAACGAACGTAAATTTTTTGCGCATAGGCTTTGTTTGGTTAGAAAAAGGATAGCGAAACAACAACTTCATAAGCAATCCCTTCGGATCAAAACTGCATGTGACAGTTGATCCGCTACCGTGATAATGCTAAGGTGAAAAAATGTCTTTTAATAAAAAGTTAAGGTAATGATAAAGGAAAGTTAAGCTGTAGGGGTTGGTTGTTGATCCGGTTGAAATATTTTGAAGGATTGTCTTATGGGGATTTTCTGATCTTAGCCGGCCGTAGGCCATTTGCCACTGCCCCAAAAAATAACGCCAAAAAATAACGCTTCTTAGCCGGCCGCAGGCCATTTATCCCCCCCAAAAAAATAACGCTTTTGCCTACGGCAAAAGCGTTATTTTTTGGCGGTTTATGAATGCAACATTAACCTACTTCAGCGCATCAAACAATATCTCAATCGGGTGCATCGCCTTCTTCCCCGTCCCATCCTTCACCTGGTGCCTGCAACTCGTACCCGGCGCCGCTATCAGCGTACCCTCCTCCGCACTCCTCACAGCAGGAAACAACACCAACTCACCTATCTGCATAGACAAATCATAATGCTCCTTCTCATACCCAAATGACCCCGCCATACCACAACAACCAGAAGGAATCACCTCCACCGTATACTGCGCCGGCAGTGATAAAATATTCTTACTAAACAATGCAGAAGACAACGCCTTTTGCTGACAATGCCCATGCAGTTTAATCTGTCTTTTCTGATCTGTAAATTGAGCAGCTGTAATATTCCCTTTCTCCGCCTCCTTATTCAAAAACTCATCAATCAAAAATACATTTTTCGCCAACTCCTTCGCTGCTGCTCTCAACTCTTCCCGCACCAGATCAGGATACTCATCCCTGAAACTCAGAATCGCCGAAGGCTCTACACCCAGCAAAGGCGCATTATCATTAATCACCTCACTAAAGATGCGTACATTCTGCTCTGCAAAAATCCTCGCCTTGCGCAGCAACCCTTTAGACATCCATGCACGTGCACTCTCAGGGTGCTCAATCATCACCACATCATATCCTAAGCGATGCAGCAACTGCACCGCTTTGATACCAATATGCGTATCATTGAAGTTGGTAAACTCATCACAGAACAGGTACACCTTTTTAGTCGCCACCGGCAATGATGCCTTCATACCCGGCCACTCTTTCTTAAACCAACGCCGCAGGGTAGTAGACGCTAACCCCGGCAGTGAACGATCTTTTGCAAAACCGGAAGTTTGCTTAATCAGGTTACCGGTTGCTTTGGTATTGATCATCCAGTTGTAAATGCCCGGTACATACTGTGCCAGTGCATTCAGCCGGGTATAGTTACTGATCAGTTTCGCCCTGAAAGGCACTCCATTCGCATCGTAATAATGCTGCAGGAATTCCATTTTCAGTTTCGCCATATCCACATTCGAAGGACATTCAGACTTACAGCCTTTACAAGCCAGGCAAAGGTCCAGTACATCTTTGATCTCCTGGTGGTCAAAGCGGTTTTCTTTGGTAGAATGTGTCAGGAACTCACGCAGGATATTCGCTCTTGCACGGGTGGTATCTTTTTCATTGCGGGTAGCCATATAACTGGGACACATGGTACCGCCACTCAATTGTGTCTTGCGGCAGTCGCCAGAGCCATTACACTGTTCTGCATGTTGCAGAATGGTTTGTTCCGGAAAGTGGAAGACGGTTTGAATAGGTGGTGTTTGCTGCCCCGGTGTATAACGCAGCATGCTGTTCATGCTCGGGGTATCTACAATCTTATTTGGATTGAAGATGTTCTCCGGGTCCCACGTATATTTCACTTCCCTGAGCAGTTCATAGTTTTTATCTCCGATCATCTGGCGGATGAACTCACCACGCAGTCGGCCATCACCGTGTTCACCACTCAGGGAACCTTTGTACTTCTTTACGAGCGTTGCAATCTCTTCGGCAATTTTGCGGAAGAGGGCGTTCCCTTCTTTGGTTTTCAGGTTGATGATAGGACGCAGGTGGATCTCACCACTACCAGCGTGCGCATAGTGTACGCAGTAAAGGTTATTGGCTTTTAAGATCTCGTTAAAGTCACGGATGTAGTCGGGCAGGTCGTAGATATCGATGGCGGTATCTTCGATCACTGGCACTGCTTTTTCATCGCCCGGGAGGTTACTGAGCAGACCGAGACCTGCTTTGCGCAGTGTCCAGATCTTCGTTGAGTCAGCCCCGAACAGGAGGGGGAAGTGGTAGCCCAGGCCGGCAGCCTTTAGTTCGGCAGTGAGGCGGTCGGCAATTTCGGTGATTTCATCGCGGGTATTGCGCTGGAATTCAACAACGAGAATGGCACCGGGATCACCCTGCACAAAGAAGCGGTTCTTGCGCTGTTCGATATTGTCTTTGGTACATTCCAGGATGTAGTGGTCGATCAGTTCACTGGCGCTGGGTTTATATTGCATGGCAATAATATTTGCGCGCAGCGATTCGTCTACATTGTTGAAGTGTACGCAGAGCAGCCCTGTTTCTTTGGGAGGCAGGGGCGATACGTTGACTTTAATTTCGGTGAGGAACGCGAGGGTACCTTCGGAACCGGCAATGAGTTTACAGAAGTTAAAGTCTTCTTTGCCGGCAGTGAAGGGGGCCGTTTCCAGCAGCAGGTCTACGGCGTAGCCGGTGTTTCTGCGGAGGATGCTGGGCTTGGGAAATTCGCGGCGTATTTCTTCCTGGTGGGCGTGGTTCCCGAGCAGGGTACGCATTTGTTTGTACACGGCGGTTTCCAGGCTGCCGTCGTTCCTTTCGCAGCGGGCATGAAACTCATCGGCAGAGATGCTGTTGAAAGTCACGTCCGAACCGTCGCTGAGAATAGCCTTTACTTCGAGCAGGTGTTCGCGGGTGCTGCCGTATACAACGGAGTTGGAGCCGCAGGAGTTATTGCCCACCATCCCGCCTATCATGGCGCGGTTAGCGGTCGATGTCTCCGGGCCGAAGTAGAAGCCGTATGGTTTC
The DNA here is from genome assembly GCF_039596135.1 of Chitinophaga sp. Taxonomy (GTDB): domain Bacteria; phylum Bacteroidota; class Bacteroidia; order Chitinophagales; family Chitinophagaceae; genus Chitinophaga. The sequence goes on along the minus strand of NZ_JBCNKH010000043.1, from coordinate 651 downwards.
AGGAACAGGTTGAGCTCATCGCGGATCACGCCGGGCTGAACTCTTACCCAGTGTTCTTCCGTATTGATTTCGAGGATTTTGGTGAAGGTGCGCGACACGTCTACCACTATACCGTTTCCGACTACCTGGCCTGCCAGCGAGGTACCGGCCGTACGCGGAATCAGCGACGTTTTGTTTGCCCTCGCAAAACGGATCAGTGTTTTGATGTCTTCTTCATTGGCTGGAATAGCTACTGCCAATGGCATTTCTCTGTATGCTGAAGCATCTGTGGCGTACAGGGTACGCATGGTGTCATCTGTGTATAACGTTCCGGTAAATTGTCCGGCAAGCTCCCTAAGCTTTTCGCGCATATTAGTCTTCCCTTTTCAGAAGGCAAAAGTACGGTTTAGAATGGTGGAATGCAAATGGGTGATTTTGTTGGAAACTTTCTAATGAATGGGGGATTATTTGCTGTTTTTTTAATAAAAGCCTTGTTTTTTGGCTGTGAATTCCAAAATTAAAAGCTAATTCAGCTATAGCATAACTATACTGCCATTAGTACACTATAAGTATATTAAAAGTACATTTCTATATCGATTCGATATTGAGGTGCACATTTAGTGATGTATTAGTACTCATTTAGTGTTAAAGCTTCACTATGGTTTGGGTAAG
>NZ_JBCNKH010000042.1:0-58523 GCF_039596135.1 Chitinophaga sp. | reverse complement strand
GTTCTAAACGCATCAGCTACTCCTCTCTTTTGCAAAAGCCCGGCATTCATAGTTCCTGCACAAAGATTAATAGCCCCACCCGCAGCATTCGCCGTCAGCGTATTAGCCATGTTGAGATAGCAGATGAGATCTGGTTTCTTTTGCCCCAAAAGATCTGCCTCAAAATGATAGGGAATCACTACAACGGCCACAGCACGGGTTTGCAACAACAGTGCATGCAGATTCACTGTTTCATAAGTATTACTGATTACATGCAGGATCGGATCATCTTCCAGCATATCCCTGAAGCGATTGCTGGCCGGTGTCTGATCCTTGTCTACCACGATGATAGGCAGGTGCCGTACCTTGCCCTGCTGGTAGACCATGGCCTGTACCACAGAGAATACCAGGGGCATGAGCAGGAAAGCCACTACAAAAATCCGGTTGGTCAGGAATGCCCTGAATTCACGCCTGATGAGCAAAAAGATTGTCTTCATAGCGGATTCATTGTAATACTCGCATTGTACAACAAACCCTCTGTAGCCTCAATATTATCAGGTGCGATCTTTAACTCGTACACCGCCTCATCCATTTCATAATCAGGATAAGCTGTGGTGATGTCTGCGTACTTTGGCAACTGCTTTATTGTCAGAATATGCCCCTCATAAATTTTGTTCTCATAAGGTACCCGTATGGATACCTGTCCACCTTTTTTATAAGGCGCCACCTTACTTTCCGGGATGGTAAACCGGAACCACGTACTGTTAGGAATGTATCCGTTGAAGACGGGGTAACCCGCAGCAGCCAGTTCCCCCTCATGTGTGGCAATGGTCTCGACAGCCATGTAGTTGGTAGCAATGATATACCTTTCAGAATAGGCTACTTCCACTTCCTGTAGTATACCGCCTGCCTGTTCCTGCTGACCACTGGTGGCAATCTTCGTTTCGTACCGGGTGCCTGTTTCCGCTTCATTCAATTCTGCTGCTACTGCATCCAGCTGTGCTTTTGCACTCTGATACCGGGCATAGGCTTCATCATGCGCCTGCGGAGACAGCAGGCTGTCTGCAAACATCGCATTGGCCCTTTTGTATGACTTACTGGCAAAATCAAACTGTTCCTGCATCATTGCATATTTAGCCCGCAGCTGTTTCAGCTGGTTTTGTGTAGGTCCGTTATCTGCCAGTAAGTGCTGTGCTGACACGGCTTTGTATGCCCCTTTTGCCTGCGCAATTTTGGCGCTTACTTCCGGCACATCCAGCATGGCCAGTGTATCGCCGGGTTTTACCTGCTGCCCTTCCTGCACATATATTTTCAGGATCCGGCCGGTCACTTTCGGTGAAAAACTAATGGTCTCCCGTTTTATCTTCCCGGGTAAGGTCGTTATCTTTTTATGATTGCAGGCGCACAATACCAGCATACACACTATAAGTATCCTCATACGATTATGATTATTTTATTGCAACGATTGAATGGTGAGATGACCAGATGCTTTCAATAAAGAGATGGCAGCCCTGCGCTGATCGTAGATAGCCTGTATGTAGCCAAGGGCAGCCTGTTCATAATCTTCCTCCGCATCTATGAGCTGACCGGATTTGATTAACCCGGTACGGTATTCGCTGGTAGCCTGTTTCAGCGCGTTGTATGCCGTCTCCTGCTGAGATTGACTTAATTGCAACTGTGCTTCGGCTACGATGTACTCTGTACGACACTTCTCCTGGTTGAGCTCCAGTTTTTCTATGACTTCGTTTTTATTATTAACTGTTTTTTTCAATTCAATGGTGGCACGCTGCACTTCCCGGCGGCCTTCCTTACCGTCAAACAGATCCCACTTCAAACCAATGCCGATGTTATACATGGGCAGGACATTGAAATTGGGAAGACTGGAAGAAAGTTTACTGCCACCGGGCAATAAAGGGTCGCTACTGCTGATATGGCCTGCCAGCAGACCGATATACCCCAACGAGGAAGCCAGTTGTACTTTGGGCACAAACCAGGTATTGGCGGCTTTGATTTTGTATTGATTCGCAACGATTGCTGCATCCAGTGCTTTTATTTCTGCCCGGTCTTCTATGCCTGTTTGCGCTGTAATTGCAGGCAGGACTTTTAATGGCACCATGATGGTGGCCAGTCGTTCTCTCGATATATTTGTAAGTTGAAATAAACGGGTAAGCAGTAATTCATGCTTACCATCATAAGCGACTACCTTAGCCTGTAGTTGCGCCTGGGCAACGGCTATCTTCTGGTGTTCATAAGGTGTGATGAGACCGTAACCGAGGGCTTTATCTGCCGTTTTCATATTCTCCGCCAGCCGGCGGGTACTTTCATCCAGTACAGCCCTGACCTGCCTCAGTAAGGCTAACTGGTCGAATGCTGTGACAACGTCGCTGATTATTTCCTGCCTGTCTTTTTCGAGCAGGGCTGTCTGTCCCCTTTCCTTTGCCGCCAGGGCACGTTTCAATTGCGGCACCTTGCCACCCGAATAGAGTAACATATGTGCCCCGATATCAGCCGTCACCAGGTTCCCGGTAGTAGTAAAACGGTTATGCCCTTCTTTAATATCGATATTGAGTTGGGGGATGCTGATAGCTGGCGATTTGATACCAAAAGAAGAAAGTATAAAAGCGTCTTTAGCGGTAAAGTCTACACGTGGAAGATAAGCTTCCTTTAATTGCTGCTGATCGGTTTGCGTGAGGGAAATTTCAAGCTGCTGATCGATCAGCCCATAGTCTTTGTGAAGCGCACTGTCAATCAGCTCCTCCAGTGTAGGAGAAGCCGATTGTCCAATCGCGCAAAGAGGAAGAAAGAAGATAATGAATAACCAGTTTTTGACCATCTGAATGCCAATTGCTTACAGGGCCAAAGGTCAATCATTTCAGGAGGTAAGGGAATTGACAAATGATGATAAAACTTGTACAATTCATTAATTCAGGTATTTATTCAAAGAGAGTTTTTTGGCGCCTTTTATCCCTGCTACCACTTCTGCCGCATTCAGCTTCGCCCCCGCTGCTATCGTATGCGTATGATCTTTTGTACCAAAATAAGTACCTGCTACTTTCGCCTCACCTTCCTGGTCATATACATCCGCAATCAATGTATTCAGATCGATGAAAGCAACACCTTCTTTCTCTGCCACCTGCTTTGCCCACAGTCCATAATCATTGTTGTTCCGCGCTACTTTACCATCCTTCCATACATTGCGTGGAATAGGTGAGCATACTACCGGAACAGCACCCTTTGCCTTCGCTTCCCTGATAATCTGTGTCAGGTACCAGCCGTAGCTATGCACCACTTCCCGCTGCTTTGTAATAGGATTATAGATCTCCTTCTGATCATCGCCGATACCTTTGATTGTACCCCTGGCCCGGGCCGTATCATCCAATGGTGCGCCGTCGTTGTGCCCAAATTGCATGATCACATAATCACCAGGTTGTATTTTTGCCAATACAGAATCCCAGAGACCTTTCGTTCTGTAAGTGCGGCTGCTGGTGCCACCCAGGGCACGATTGACCACCTTGATCTTTGTGGTATCAAAATAGTCGCCTATAAAATGGCCCCATCCCCAAAGGTCTCCATCTCCTTTATCCTTCCCGTTTTTGACAGTACTATCACCTATCAGGTACAGGGTAGGTTTATGCGGCGCGGCGCTCATTAAAAAAGCAGCTGTGATGACAGTTAACAACAGTTTGTACATTATTGATAAATTTTAAAATCACTAATTTCCTGCCGGGACCAGGTAGACCTGAACCCGAAATAACCTTTGCGTAATGGCTGAGGATCAGCATATACAAAATACTGCACCCCATCTACAAAAAAACTGGTAGTACCGTCTTTTACCACAATCCTGATGGTGTAAGTATGATTGGGTTGCAGCAGATGCGCGCTGTCGGAATATTCCTGTATAAGCCTTCTTTCTCCCGTGCCTTCATATTTTCTAAACCGGGTGGTACTATTAGTATTGCCACCCATGCCTACATAATACAATTGCAGGGAATCGTATTCTTCCAGTACCCCATGGCGGTGAAAACCCGGGTGTTGTACCATCCAAAACATGTTCAGGTCAGAGAGACGATCATTGGCACCACCCTCTACAACCACCCTTCTTTTGTATTCAATGGTGAAGTTGCCACTCAGCTCTTTATTGAGCCAGACCGTCACACCACCTTTGGTGTCCAATACCAGTTTGCCGTGTGATGTGTACACGCGGGAACCTGGCTTGGGTGCTATTTCTGCTTTCCACAAAGTAGTATCCAGTGGCGATGTAAAGTTAATTTTCTGCGCTACGGCTATTTGAGAAAAGCAGAGTAAAATCAGTAGTTCCTTCATTGTTTTAATCATTGTAAGCATTACCTGCCAGGTCTAACATTGCCATGGCCGTTAAGCCCCATTGTGCCACCGCATTTGTACTTACACCGGGGGCTTCTTCAATAGGGTTTAATACAGCCGGGCCATTTACAGGGTCCATTTTTACGGACATCTTTTTAATCCCGGCTTCGCCCCCCAGGAATTCTTCCCATGCCCGGGCTGCCAGTTTTTTATCCTGTTTTACACGGGCTGCAAATGCCGTAAGGCGGGCATGTCCCTGTCTCAGGTTTAGTTTGCCCAGTGATTTACCTAATGCAGCTGTTTGCTCCTCAGGAGTAGCATTGTATAAGGTACAATAATCTAACCATGCTTTTTCAAATGAAGGCATTTTGATCAATGCCACCAGTTCCATACAAATTTCAGGTAAACCAAATACGGCGCTCAGGTGAGAAACAGAAATTTTACCTGCCGGTGCGAGTTGGAATTTGCCGGTAGCGAGTTCCATATCGCCAGACCCGGTAAAGAATCCATGTGGCTGTGCGGCGATGGTCTGCATACTATTGAGCAACCGTTCCTTTGCCACAGGTGTACCATGCCGTTCCCATTCTGTAAGCCATGCAGCCGCCAGTGAGCCCCAGTCAGTACCAAATGAAACACCTGCATACTTACCATCCGGATCGCCAACGGGCTGGCCTATTTTACGACCAGGCACAATGGTGCGCAGTGTGTAGGCAGCATCTACTTCTGCCTGCATCAGGTCTCCTACCCTTTCGTCTGCCGTGAGGTAATAGTAGAAACGGCGATTGGCAACAGTGGAGATGCGCAATTGCTTCGCACTACATCCCCAGTGCTGTACATTATGGCGGGAGCCCAAAGGCGCAAACCGGCCTATGTGGTGAACATCTACTTCGCCGGTATGCCGGGTCATGGCTTCTGCCATGCGGAAGGCGTCTTTGCGGCCGGAATGCAGGTAATAATACCAGAGCCAGAGGTCAGTAGACAGCTCGGAGTTATCCCAGGCAAAACCGCCTACATCATAGCGCCATACATGCCTGTCGCTATCGTAGGAATGCATTACATCGCCGTAGTTCCAGAAGCCATACCAATGCCTGTCTTCTACCTGCTGGTGATAGTAGTCGAAATAAAAATCCAGTTGTTTCAGCATCTGCTCTTTGGTGGGAGACGGTGTAAGGGCCTGGCTCCAGCTGCCACCAAATACGCCGGCCAGCTGCCATTGATTCGTGGCGCAGGTAATGGTATCCGGATCCTGGATGTAGCTGGCGATCTGGCTTAAATATGCATTACCGGGTGTAGCTGATAATACCCATACCTGTGCTTCACTGGTGCGGGCTACCCCCATCGGCGTACCAAAGCCCGGCTCATAATCTTCGTAGGTAATGTCTAAACCTTCCCGTTGTTTTTCGAAAGTATCCTGCCCCATGCCATCGTGGTAAAAACGCAGGTCCATGGGGTTTGCTTTGGGTGCCCATAACCACATGGTAATCGTTGCTTCGGGGGTATGCGCATTGCGGATATCCAGCTGTGCAGGATGGCTTTGCCAGAAATTGCGGATGCCAAAAGCAAGTCCCCCGGCAGGTGTGCCTATATAGCCCGTGCCGGAAGCACGGCGGCCGTAGGCAGATTGAATCCAGCCATAGCCTTCCCGGGTACGTTTCTGAATTTCAAACGCATCGGGCGTGGGCTGGAATAAGGTATAATCCCCGAAATCGGGAATGTATTGCAGCCTATCGCTGATGGCGGATACATCTGTTACCATTTTCCCGGCAATTTGAGCCTGTCTGGCGGCTTCTCCCGGGTCACGGCGTAGACCTGTCAGTCCTTTGATTGCCTCGGCAAATACGCCTTCTTTTTCGCCTGTAAAACGAATATGGCGGTTGTATGTTTCGCCCTCTAAAGGAAGGCTGAACCGGATGCCTAATCCACTGATAAAATCTTTCTGTTCATCTCCATCATAAATAATCGTGTGCAATATGCGGATCGCCTCACTACCTTCATAGAAATACAGCCGCACAACAAAGGGGAGTAAATTGCGTTGGGTGGCATTGACATGATGACCGGTGATTTTAATAACTGCTCTTACAGGCCCGGATTGTTCCACCACCACTTCTGTGACCTGCGACTCATAGTGATCATGGATCGTGGCTGCTTCCGGTGCATTTTGTACCTGCAATACCAGCTTACCATTCGTGGCAGCTATCTTTCCGTTCCTGCGAATACTACTCATTAACACCGCGCCACTTTTTCGGATTGTGCATTGCAACAGGCCATTGTCTACGATATATTGATCCGCTTCTTCTTTTACAAATGCGCTTCCACTTACCTGCTTCACCACGCTTTTCAATACCAGCTGATCTGTCAATCCCTTATTCGCTCCTATCGCGTGGCCCGTCCACTTCAGGGATCCATCCGGCCAGTAAGCCAGCGGCCAGGATTGCAGGTTCACGGGTTGTCCGTTACTTTCCAGTATAAAACCATTCTCTTTTTTCACCGCACCCTGTGGCCATGGCACGCCCCAGGTAGCCCCTATACTCATTTGGGGCACCTTATCTCCCAGCCAGTGCAAAGGCATATTATCCTGCACCCCGCCTGGCATCCACGATTGCAAGGATGCTGCCACGGGAAGACCTGCACTTATAATCATCGATTGTTTCATAAATTCCCTGCGGGAAAGATTACCTTGTTCCATTTATTATAATATTCGGTCTGACGGGTGTATGCATACCAGCTCCAAAATAAAATCCGGGATGGGGAGGCTGGTTGTAACTAACATTCTGCCAGGCTATCGCCAGGCGGTATTGGGGATCCTGCATCCAGGTAATATACCTGTAAGATGTAGGAATCGTGGTAGTATAAATACGTAATGCACTATTATCTTCCGTACGCCAGATCACCTCCTCCCGCCAATCTCCCAAAAGATCAGCACTCAGGCAGGGTGTTGCTTTCGTGCCATTATTGGCTACACAACCTGCAGCTGTTAATAAGTTAATCGTTGTATCGTTTTTCCAGTCCCATTTATCAATCCGGTTCTTATCCAATAGCTCACGTGTCAGATCGCCATCCCACCAGATCACAAAGTTGGTAGAAGAAGGTGTTTTCGCTGTAATGGTTTTACCATGTACATCTCTTAACCCACCGGGACCGCCCCAGTTTTCAAAACCGGGATGTGTGGGATCAATATCAGCTGCTACACCACGGCCTACATCCGCACCGGGTCCAAGGCTCCACAATATTTTCCCTGTAGCAGCGTCAAACATGGCTACACCGGGCGTTTGCAAAGCAATAGTCCTGTCTTCATTTTCATGAATCCCGAATACTTCCATACCGGGGTGTTCAGGATCCATGTCAGTTAAATGGAGCGCATCACCATGTCGCAAACCTGTTGTATACAATCCTTTGCCATTATCATCCACCGTCATTGCACCGATACAGATTTCATCCTTCCCATCTCCGTCTACATCTGCCACACTCAGGCTATGATTGCCCATGCCTGAATAAGGATTGTTGCCATCATGGGTATCGAATACCCAACGACTGCTTAGTTGTCCATTGCGATAATCCCATGCAGCAAGTACAGAACGGCCATACCAACCTCTTACAAAAACCACACTCGGATGCACCCCATCCAGGTAGGCAATACCCGCGGTAAACCTGTCTGCCCGGCCACCGGTGCTGTCATTGCCACCATTACCGCCTATACCACCCCAGCCATCCAGTGGGTAACGGTCAGGAATAAAGGTAGTAGTTGCCGTCGCAGCCCCCGTTTGTCCGTTGAATACGGTAAGGTATTCAGGTCCATCCAGGATCTTTCCATATTGTGCACCATGTTCATCGGTGAGCCGGCGCCAGTCTTTAGTGACATCACCAATCACGGTGCCCTTTCCGTCAATAGTGCCATCGGCCGTCTTGCATACCAGTTCTGCTTTTCCATCGCCGTCCAGGTCATACACCAGCATTTGTGTATACGCGGCACCAGACCTGATATTTTTACCCAGGTCTATGCGCCAGAGAAATTTTCCATCCAGTGTATAGGCATCTATCAGCTGATTGTCTGTCAGTCCTGGCTGCGGCGGATTCTTTGCATTGGCAGGATCCCATTTCAATATAATCTCATAACGGCCATCGCCATCCAGGTCGCCTACTGTCGCATCATTTGCACTATACTTACCGGCAGGGCGTTGCAAAGGTATATTGAGGTATTGCTGCACCGGGGTATGTGCTTTTAACAAAAAATTATCGTTCTCAGCAAGCTCACGCCCATTGATCACAGGCACAATCGTCCATTTACTATCTGTGGCAGTATCTGCCAGCGGCGTCGCAAAACAGGTTGCCTTGCGTAAAGGCTGCCTGTTCTGTAACTGATGATCACGATAAATATTAAAGGCTACCTGCTCAGGGTCCGTCGCTAACAGGCGCCAGCTGAGGAATACGCTATCCCGCTGATGACGTACTACCACTATCCCCCTGTCCAGGAATTCCATTCTTCTTTGCCCCAAAACCGTGGAACACAGGCATAACAATACAATAAGCTTATACATCTAAGTAAAAATTACCGGAAGTGGTGGTGGTAAATCGGGCGTAAATGTATAAAAAATGTGCCAGTGACACTATACCATAGAGCATTTCTAATTACCGTTTGTCGATACTTTTTAAAAATCTATCGTATCCAAGAATGATTTATGAAGAATTTTATTAATTTACATGACCATATCCAATATAGCTGAAGGATATTGATTGCGAACTATCATCTATCTGTCCCCTACCATCTGCTATTTACCCGCCATGTAACCTTTTATTCCATTATCTGCGGCTTATTGTCAACCTGTAAATTCAATATGCGATGATTATTCAACTATGCGGACTTTCCGGAGCGGGAAAAACTACAATTGCCACCAGTGTTAAAAGGAAGGCAATGGCGTATGGCACACCCATTGAAATCATTGACGGAGACAACTACCGGGAATTCTTATGCAAAGACCTGGGCTTTTCCAAAGCAGACCGTTGCGAAAATATACGCAGACTGGGGTTTGTGGCCAGCCGCCTCTCCGGGCACGGCATTATTTGTATTATCAGTGCGATCAATCCATACCGCACTATGCGCGAGGAACTGACTAACGCTTATGAACAAGTGAAAACGGTGTTTGTGGATTGCCCTGTGGCAGAACTCGTACAACGGGATACCAAGGGACTCTACAAACGGGCCATGCTGCCGGATAACCATCCTGACAAACTGCGAAACCTGACCGGTGTAAACGATCCTTTCGAAGCACCGCTATCGCCAGACCTGCACTTAAAAACCAACGAAAAAACAGTGGCAGCCTGCACCAATGAACTGTTCAATTTTATCCAGGCATCTATTCAAACACAAACCAGACGTTACCAGGCAGTAACAGTATAAGCAAAGATGAATAATAAAGTTTTAGTGATTACCGGTATGCACCGGTCCGGTACCTCATTGATTACCCATTGGCTGTACAAGTGTGGCCTGCACCTGGGTGAGCAGTTTTTAGGCGCCGGCATCGGCAATACAGACGGGCATTTTGAGGATCTTGATTTTGTAGAAGCACACCGGCACATCCTGCTGGATCTATTTGGATCCGGAGACGGAACTATCGACACCCCTATTTGTTCTATCAGTGAAGAGCAGCTGGATTCATTACGCACACTGGTCCAGAAAAAACAACAGGCACAACCACAATGGAGCTGGAAAGATCCCCGTACCTGTCTGTTCCTGCGTACTTACAGGGAATTGCTACCCGGGGCAAAATACCTTGTCATACTCAGGGATTACCGGAGTGTAGTGAGCTCACTCATAAGCCGGCACCATAAAAGTACAGCTCTGAAATATGCTGCCATAGGCGGCATTCGGCAACTCATCTGGAAATACTACAGGAGCGATATCCGCAAAAAGAAATTACTGCAACAGTATAGTGAATCCTATCTGAAAACATGGATTCTCTATAACCGGGAAATACAACAGCATTTACTGATACAACCAGCGGGCACTTGCCTGGTCGTAGATCAATCCCGTTTATCCGCTACCAGTCAGGAAGTTTTTGATCACCTCACCAGCCAATGGCAACTGGACTTAACCTACCATGATTTCGCTAAGGTGTACAAGGAAAAATTGCTGAGTGAAGTATGGGATGTGGCTACGTATGTGAAAGATAAAAGGCTGCTGGAAGAGGCAACAGCCCTGCAGGCCAAGTTATTATTACATGCCTTATTAAAATAAATTGTTATTTTGCCGGCTTTAGCGCCACATGGAAAATTACAGTATCGTCATGCTTATCCTGGGTGTCATGATGGCACTCTCAGCATTTGCAGATAAACTCAAGAGACCTTATCCCGTATTGCTCGTCACGGCTGGTATTGCACTGGGTTTTGTACCCGGCATGCCACAGATCACGATCAGCCCGGAAATCGTATTCCTGATCTTCCTCCCTCCTATGCTGTATGATGCAGCATGTAATATCTCCATGCAGGAGTTTAAGAACAATGGCAAAACTATCAATACGCTGGCTTTTACAGTGGTGTTCATCACGACCGGGGGCATTGCATTACTGGCACACTATCTCATGGGTATGCCATGGCCACTGGCATTCGTGCTGGGAGCCGTTTTATCTGCTACAGATGCGGTAGCTGCTACCAGTATTACCAAAGGGCTGGGGTTGAACCACAAGACATTGACCATACTGGAAGGCGAAAGCCTGATCAATGATGCCTCCGGTCTGATTACTTACCGCTTTGCTGTAGCGGCAGTAGCAGGGAGTTCTTTTATCTGGTACAAGGCGGGCGGACAGTTTATCCTGCTCATTGCCGGTGGGGTACTATTAGGCTTTTTAGCCGGAAAGTTGCTACAATTTATCCTGCATCATACCAGGCAAAATGGCATTGTATCCATCAGCTTTACATTACTGTTTCCTTTTGTGACTTATTCACTGGCAGAAGACCTGCATGTATCTGGTGTGATCGCAGTTGTGGTATTAGGCGTCTTTACGGCCCGCCTCACCTCCATGTACTTCCCTGCAGCTACCAAAGCCCAGTCCAAAGCCTTCTGGGATATCATCGTCTTTATCCTGAATGGGCTGGTGTTTATCCTGATAGGATTGGAATTTCCCTACGTTATTCATAATGTAAAGAGTATACAGATCCTGCCGCTCATCGGGTACAGTTTCCTCATTGTATTTGTGACCATAGCTATCCGGGTGCTACGCATCTTTATAGAAAGCCGCAGGCACTATCTCACTTTCCGTAAAACCGGTACGGACAAGCATAAAAAGGCATTGCTGGACTGGAAAACCTGTCTCATACTGGGCTGGTCTGGTATGCGCGGTATCGTATCGCTGGCCACCGCACTGGCGCTGCCGGAGAAACTGGATAGCGGGGAGCCTTTCCCACAGCGGGATACCATTATTTTCATTGCGGTCCTGGTGGTAGTGATCTCACTCGTTATGCAGGGGCTCACGCTCCCGCTGTTAGTAAAATGGCTGAATGGGCATAAGCACAGGTCACAGGTAGCGTGAATTAATAAGTACGGGTTCGTCCTATATAAATATTCTTTGCATACAGGTACGTATCTGCCGTAGGGCCGGGTGTTCCACTGGATCCTTCCATTTGCATGTTAATGATCACATACAGTGGTTTGCCTACAAAGTTGGCATTGTGTACAGCCTTCCATACACCATCTATATAGTAGTGAATGTCTACATTGGTATCACTTACCTTCGTAATCCATGCCCGGTAAGTATGCCAGCTACCCGGCGAAGACACCGTGGTCAAAGTACTGGATACATCGGAGGATGTTCTGAAAGTATTCTGCCAGTTGGTAGCGCTGCCCTTGAACTCCATGATGTCGCTTTCGGGTGGCCAGCTGTTCACACCGGTGAGCCAGAACGCTGGCCAGGAACCGGTAACAGTAGGTACCTGGAAATCGCATTTTACTTCCCAGTTGGGAAACTGGTCATTGACCAGTATATGTTCCTTTGTATTGACAGCACCTGAGTGATAGTGAATAGCCAGGTGGGGAGTGGAAGTGCTGGTGCCCTCGTCCCAGGTGATCTTTGTCGCCTTGATGGTGAGCACACCATTGTTCAGGTAAATGTGGTTGTGATCCGTACTGCTGCCATACATACGTGCAGTACCGTTATGATCAGAGCCCCATGGATACAGGTAGTTCCATGCGGCTTCAAAAGCAGTGTAACTGGCAAATGAATTGCCATCTAATACCGTTTCCCATGTTTCGGCAGCTTCGGCAGCGGCAATGGATTTGGCGCTGACGGCGGCAGGGACTTTCTCCTGCCATTGCTTACCACAGAAAGAAAAAAGAGGGATGCCGATGGCTAGCAGTGCTACAGTTAAGAGTTTCATAGAGTGGAAAGGTTTATGGATGAACAAAATGCTCCTGTGACCTGTACCATTCAATGATACGGCATTTTCCCCGGGTGGGATAGCAGTATTATAACCCTGATTACTTAAATATGAACCAAATGAAAGCGGCTTACAACACCGGGGATTCGCTACTTCCCTTCTGATTACTTAAATATGAACCAATTGAAGGGCTTCCCCAATGCGGAGCGGCTTAATACGTTTTTCCAGCCCATGCTCCGTAGCTATCTGTTTAAACACTTTCAGCGGCAGGTCCAGCGGCTCGTCAGACAAGTCGAAGGTACCAAAATGCATAGGAATGGCATAACTGGCATTCAGCTCTTCCGTGGCTTTGATAGCCAGTGCCGGCGACTGATGTACCGGATGCATGAACCATTCCGGCTCGAAAGCACCAATGCCCAGCAAGGCATAATCAAACCCACCAAATACTTCCTGTAACTGCTGATAATGGGTATCGTATCCACTGTCGCCACCAAAGTAAATGCGCCGGTGAGCCGACTCTATTACAAAGCCCCCCCATAATCGGCGGTTGGTATCGAAAGCCCCCCGCTTACCCCAGTGACGTGCAGGCACGTACGTGATCTTTATACCTCCGGTAAGGTATTGCTGGTACCAGCCAGCTTCCTGGATCAGCTCAGAACCGGTAAACTCTTTCAATAAAGGCTCCATGCCCAGGCCGGCGAGATAGGTGGCTTTGGGATTGTTTCTCGCTAATCTTTGCAAAGTAGGTTTATCACAATGATCACGGTGATCGTGCGAGAGCAGGATGTAATCCAGCTTGGTTAATAAGATCGGGTTGACAGGAAACGGGGTGACTCTTTTTACAGCGAGGATATCGCCAAATACCGGATCGGTCAGCAGGCGAACACCGCCTATACGAATGAAAAAGGTACAATGCCCCAGCCATGCAATCACATCATCATCTCCATTCAGCCAGGCAGCATCTGTAAGCACGTCTGGCCTCCAGCGCAGTTTTTCCTTTTCCGCTTTGAAGGGGTTATCTTTCATTTTCCAGCGGATGACTTCCATAAATGATGGGGAGTATGGATGCTGCAGATTTACAAAACGTCCACGCGCATCAACCGGAGTTCCTTTCCAGTTTTCATCTTTGATAATAGTTTCCAATGCTGCATTGTTCACGTAACCAGCTGCCATGATTGCTTCCATAAATCTTAGTAATATCCCTAAAGATAATATCTACAAATTTAACTTTGACAACATCTTCCTGATATAATTTACTTCTGCTGAAGACCTTGCCTGTGTAAGGGTCCTGGAAAAGTATACAGCGGCCTGTGCATGATCGCCCTCCTGCATGTACAGTTTGCCAAGTGTGGCATTCAGCAGGTAATAACTATTCATAAATGGGGAGCGCTGCAGGCCGGCCAGCAATTCAAAAGCACTGTCCACCTCGCCGGCATAATACAATGCAATGGCATAATTTAATTCTACAAATGGATTTGGCAATAACTGTTTATATAACTGCGCGATCTTCTTCCAGTCTGTCGTTGCGAAAGAAGTTGCCGTACTGTGCAGGTAGGCAATGTATGCTTCCACATGATAGGCAGACAGCTGTGTACCTTTTGACTGATTAAAATAATAATAACCGAGCCTGATCAGGTCCTGGTTCCACAATGAACGATCCTGCTGTTCCAGGTCTATTAATTCTCCATTTTCGTCAAAACGAGCCTTAAAACGGGCCGAATTGAACAACATGAGACTATATAAGGCACAGGTATCAATATTGCCCATATGGCTATCCAGAATCGCTTTATTGAGAATCAGCGCTTCTTCACACAACTCCTCCCTTAAGAGTGTTTTCCCTTCGGCAGAAGTATGGCCTTCATTAAAAATGAGATAAATTATTTTATGAACGATGGGCAGGCGTTGTTGCATAGCATCGGGGGCGGGTGTAATGAGCAGGATCTTTTCTTCCTTTATTTTCTGTCTTGCCCGCAGTAATAATTTATCTACCCCATCGATGGTCATACCCAGCAGACTGGCGATAGTTGCTACTTTGAAGTTAATAACATATTTCAGGGTAATCACCACCTGTACCTTTGGGGCCAGGTCCGGATGTGCGCAGGCAAATAGTAAACGGAGTTGTTCATCGTCCGGGAAATCAGCAGAAAACGTCATGGCCGGCGATGCTGGTTCCGGTGCATGATGCAGGCGGAGGAACTTTTTATCGTCTCTCAGTTTGTTCAATGCCTTGTTTCTGCATACACTGAAGATCCAGCCTGCCGGGTTATCCGGCAGCTGTACCTCCCAGTGGCACAATGCAGCGGCAAAGGCATCCTGCACCAGGTCTTCTGCCGTTTCCAGGTCTATTTCTTTTGAAAAGCGCAACAGGGAAGCGACCATTTTGCCATAGTGTTGCTTGTACAATTGGTCTATTTCCTGTTGCACTTTATTATGTAGATCAGCCATTCGGGAAATCTGTTACCATGATGGGTCTTACTTCTATTTCCAGCTCCCCGCGCTGCAATATGGGGCAGGTCTGTGCCAGGGCGGCAGCCTGCTCCAGGTTCTCTGCACTGATCATAATATAACCGCTTACCCCTTCTTTCGCTTCTATGAAAGGCCCGTCAGACACTATTTCGTTTTTGGTCACATACCGGCCCTCTGACCATAAAGGCTCACCGCCTATAAAGTTGCCGGTCACGGCGAGCCCTTCCACCCATTCCGTCATTTCCTTTATACCATGGTTTCTGTCTTTGTCTGTATAT
Source organism: Chitinophaga sp. (assembly GCF_039596135.1). Taxonomy (GTDB): domain Bacteria; phylum Bacteroidota; class Bacteroidia; order Chitinophagales; family Chitinophagaceae; genus Chitinophaga. The sequence continues at coordinate 43,110 of NZ_JBCNKH010000042.1, read as the reverse complement.
TCTTTCAATTTTTGCAGGTCTTCCCTGATGAGGAGCATGAATTTTTCCATAACTGAACTGTACTTTTAAATATAAGATAACAAAGGGAAACAACACATATTGCAATCAATCCCCAGCGAAGCCAGGCAGCCACAGTAAACGAAATACCAATACCGGTACCGAGGGCGATCCAGGCAGCCAGGCAAAGGGGGCACTTGGGGATTAATAAGAGCAGTATGCCTGGCAGTAGCATACGGGCGGGGCGGCAATTACACTTCATCAGTGACAGCATTTATGTTCGCTCACTACCTCGTATTTATCATGATGCCGTACCCAGTCCTGCAGGCCATTCTCTTCGTTCCGGCCCTTAGGCATGAGGTCCAGGATCACATAAGTGCCCAACAGGTTTTCGTTACCCCTTGCATAAGAGGAATAGGTATGAAAGATCTGCCCGCTTTCATCCTTGTAAAAAACACTGATACCCGGCAATTCCTCACCCCCAAATTTACTGTTCTCGTAATTGTAATATACGGTATCCTCTTTTTTAAATGATACATGGTAGTCAAAATTAAAGCTGTTCTCACCGGAAGACACCCATGTAAAATTCCAGCCCATCCGTTTTCTGAAGGCTTCAATGGCGGCTATCGGAGCCCTGGATACGGCGGCAAATGAAACATCGTGGTTGTTCAGGTGCGGCAGTGTTCCGGGTACATGGTCCGCCATAAAAGAACAACCAACACAGCCTTCTTTCCAGTCCGGTCCCATCATAAAATGCTGGAGCAGGAGCTGGCTACGACCTTCAAACAGGTCTGAGAGGGTAACTTTACCGTTGGGGCCGTCGAATACATAGTTTGTTGTTACTTTTTCCCAGGGGAGCGCCTGCCGCTCCTTTGCCAGCTGATCGCCCAGGTGGGTATATTCTTTTTCTCTGGCCAGGAAGGCTTTGCGGGCTTCGACCCATTCAGCATGCGATACGATACGATTTTCCATATTGTGTGGGTTTTATTTGCTTAATGACACGGGGGAATGGAAAATCCGGACAAAGGATTTAATTTTATTTTATGAAATCAGAAGGACAATATAGAAAAGACATTTATCCGGGGTTGGAAGTGGGTATTATTCTCAAGAAAGACCAGCGGAGTGGGAAAATTACTTATGGGATTGTACAGGATTTGCTGACATCGGCGGCTTTTCATTCGAGAGGGATCAAGGTAAGGCTGGAAGATGGACAGGTGGGGAGAGTACAGGTGTTGGATACCGATCCGGATCTGGATTGATATAATTTGATATTAAATTGAATAAACCTTTAACGAAAACACTTTTGCCGACGGCAAAAGTGTTTTCGTTAAAGGTTTTTGCGTAGGCCTGCGGCCAGCTTATAATTTTATTTGCAGGAAGGAAATGCTGTGTGCCGGAGCTATATAATTACCGCCTTTAAAAGTAGTTTCTTTATGTGACACTACATCCTTCTCAAACGTATTCTCCACCTCTATCCCCGGCGCATTCAACACATATACTTTCCAGTTCCCATTCTTATTCAATGCAATATCAATATCCTGCTTAGGGTCCCTGTTCACAACCGCAATCGTTAATACACCGTCATCAATCGTAGCAGAAACATCGAGAGAAGAAATTCCATCATTTACAGGCCCCTCTACCTTCACGCCCACACTCTTTCCCCCACACAATTTCCTATACATCACCATCGGATAATAAATAGTCTGGCAATACACCCTCTCCTTATCCGTCATCACCGGCGCCAGCACATTCACCGTCTGTGCCCAGGTAGCCATACCAATCACATCTGCATGCCTGTGAAAAATATTAAAGAACGTAGCCACACCCAGCGCATGGTTCCAGTTATATTTCACCTCCAGCCCATAATCACCCGTACCACCAGATTCCCATATCCCCCACTCATCCAGTGCTATCTTTACTGGCTTTTGCCTGCCCGGAAACCGGTACCACTTATTAAAGTTCTCTACCTTTTCCGGCGCAATTTCTTTGATCAGCTTCGCTGTCTCCGCAATCCTTTTCTCCATCGAAGCAATAGAAGCAAACAACGTAGCCGGCCTGCCCGGCTGTGTACCGGCATACAGGTGCAGTGATATATAATCGCAGATAGGATGCATCTCCTGCAGGACCTTCCTGTTCCATTCATCATTGTCCCCCACCAGTACCAAACTGATCTCCGGGTCCTGCAATTTCATCAACTTTGCGAAGTACCAGGCCTTTTTAATATAGTCGTCAGGGTTTTGTAACAACCCTGCATCCTCTTTGGCTGCTTCTTCATTTCCAAGCCCCCAGTATTTAACCTTATAGGGTGCTGCATGTCCATTCGTTTTACGTAGGGTGGCAAAGTAGCTGTTGCCATTAGCATTGCAATACTCCACCCAGTCTGACGCCTCCTCTGCTGTACCGGTATTCATATTTACCGTGAGGAATGGTGCTGCGCCTATTTCAGCGCTATATTGCATAAATTCGTCCGTACCAAAATGATTGCTGTCTTCCCCGCCCCATATCAGGTTGCGCCTCACAGGCCGCTTATCTACGGGTCCGATCCCGTCTTTCCAGTGATAAATCTTTGTCACCGTACCACCGGGATAGCGCATCAGGGGGGCTTTGAGTGGCTTCACTTTTTCCAGTACATCTTTGCGAAAACTGTTGTTGGATTCATCAAAGATACCTCCATAAATAGCCCTGCCCAGGTGCTCTATAAACTGTCCGTATATTTCCGGGGCCACTATGCCCCTGATCTCATTCACATCCACGCTGATACTCGCCTTCTCTTTGGCAAACAAGCCTTTCACGGGTGCCGGAATCATTAACCCGGCCACTAATCCACTGCCTGATTTGAGAAAACGCCTGCGGGAAAAACGGGTGACATCATTATTCATTTCACTAAAATAATAATGCTTTTCGTATTTTCTTAATGGTGTGTAATAAATAACGGGAATGACAGGCGTTGAATCAGCTTATCTGCCTTGCTTTCCTGGAAGAAACGGGAAAGGATACTCCTGCCATAAGCACCCATCACTACCAGTGTATTCTTTTTAGGCGCCAGGTAATGGAATAATTCTTCTGCCGGTTTACCATTGACAATTACAAACTCTGTATAGCTATAATGCCTGCTCAACCAGTCGGACACCTGCAGCTGTTCATTCTCTTCAATGGCTTGTCCGCTGTTTACTTCCAGCACCGTCGCTTTCACTTCATCCAGTTCCGGCAGCAGGTACACCAGCTGCTTCATGGCAAAGAAAGATTCTTCACTACCGTCATAGCAGAATACAATCTCTTCGATAGGTGTAGGTTTGTAAGGGGTGATCAGCACAGGACATTCGGCACCGGCCAGCAATATTCTCAGCATATTGTCAGGCAGGCCTTCCCTGGACTGATCTGTATTGAACACACTGTCTGTTACGATCAGGTCTACAAAGCGGCTTTCTGACAGTACTTCTTTTAAAGTAACCCGTTGATTAGAATACATAGTGGCATTGATCCCTTTCTTGCGGCAGGTTTCCTTGAACAGGCCAATCTGTTGTTCCATTCTCTCATGGGTGCGTTCCGGCAGGTCTTCGGCCAGTATGGATTCTACATAGGTAAAACCATACATCTGTTTCAGTGCAGAAGTCGTTTCACTGATCTTATCACACAGGAATACCCCAACCAGTCTGGCCCTGGTAATACCTGACAGATAACAGCCAAAAGCAATGGTGTTTGCGATGTTTGGACCGTTCAGCACCAATAAAATCGTTTTCATATCACACGTGTTTTATATTTGTGAGCGATAATGCATTTTCACGGGATAGCTTGAATTCTTCGATAGCATCCCAATGCATGGTATTCAGAATATTTTCGCATTTGCACCAGCCTCTCCTGGCCAGTGTAACCCCCAGCTGCATATAGTCCACCTGGCGCATAATAGCGGCACAACTGCCTATAGCCAGGTATACTTTTTTCTCTACTGCCCGCCGCACCCATTCATCACGCAGGTCCATCCGGCAGGGCTGCGCATTTATTTCCAGCGCGGTGCTGGTGGCAGCCGCTTTTTCAAACAGCAGTTCCCAGTTCACGGTAGAAGGTTTCTTCTTACCAATGATCCTGTTAGATGGATTGCCGATGCAGTGGATAAATGGATGCTCACAGGCGGTGAGCAGGCGCTGGGTGATTTCTTTGTCGGTATCTTTCAGTACGATACCGGTCACCCAGTCAAATTGTTGCAACAGGGAAGCGGGCAGCGCAGGCGTTCCATCCTGCAAAATTTCTACGGTGAGACCTTTCTTCAGGAAGGGAAATCCTATCTGTTCATTAATGCGGTCTATATTGCTGATCCATGCAGCTAATCCTTTCTTATCCTGTGTATCGCCGTGTGCAGCCGCTACAATGTATTCATAATGTGGAAAGGCATTCATGACGTAGTGGGCAGTGGTCGCAATGCTGTCGTGCAGGTGCTCATCCACATGCATGCGCAGGTCGCCTTTCACCTGGTGATGTGCCAGCAGGTTTGGCAACATAAAACGTGCAGCCCGGCGAATTTCTTTGCCGCTCTCCCGCAGTTCCGCAGGAATAAAGGCAATGTCCAGGTGCTGGTAAATACTTTCTTCGCTGGCCCCGGCTATATGGTTCCCCATGGTGTCAAACAGCCCTTCGGGTGAAAGCGTAAAACCTTTTTGTTCTGCCAGATCACTCAGGTGGAGCAGGTGCTCGCGACTACCTGTATAATACAGCCAGCTTGCCCCAAAGGCTGTAGCACCGGCCATCCTGATGTCTAGTTGTGTATGATTGTAGAGTACTACACAGATTCTGTTTCTGCCATATAGTACTACGTTTTCAACGTGTGGCAACTGCACAATCTGCGCCGTTACCTGTTCGCGGTCGGGTTCTTCCACCTGCAATACCATGTCCAGATCGCCGATCGTTTCACAACCACGGCGCAGGCTACCGGCTATTTCAGCATGTGCCACCCCTTTGACGAGGCGCAGTACACGCAGTATTTCATTGCCCTGCAGCATAGCATCCCAAAGCAGTAAACGATTGGTGGAATTTTTATGTAATTTGAAACTACGTTTGAGCAGATCGAGTTTGGCAGGACTGATTTCTCCTACATCATCCAGCCGGCCATATTGCAGTGCGGTGATGAGTTGGTCCCTGTTCTGAATCCCGCAGGTTTCATGCAGTAATTTTACAATAGAAGGTCCGAAACCCTTTATTTCCAGGAGGTCCAGCAGCTCCAGGGGAACTTTATTTTTAAAGCGCTGGTAGTGTTGAATACAACCAGCTTCCAGGTATTCTGTAATTTCACCCCTGATCACATCTGTCAGGCCAGTCACTTCCCGGAGGCGGGTTCTGAACACTTCAATATCTACAGGCAGTCTGCGCAGGCAGGTAGCCGCGCGGTCATAAGCCTGTACCTGATCGTAATGGTCCTTACCCATATACCTGTAACAGGCAGCTATGTGGTGGAAGATATCCGCAATTGCGACATTATTTGGTGGCGAAGGCTGATAAACATCGGTGTACATAACAAGGAGGGTTTATACACAAAGGTTCGCATATAAACACCGCCCGGCAATGAGTACGGTCAAAGGTAAAAATGATAGTTGTCAGGAAGCGGAAAGCAGCCTTTCAAAACGGATAAATTCCGCCACACTCCATGCCTGGGCCACAGTACCTCCCGCTGCATGCGGGGCATCGCCCTGGTACACTTCGGAAATGGAGTACAGGCAACACTCTTCGAGTGCAGTTTCTACGTTGTTAAATAATTCCTGTAATGCGGGTTTGCCGGCCGCCCCTTCTGTTTTTAAAACGGCAGCGGCATAGTGCCCCAGCAGCCAGGGCCAGACAGTTCCCTGGTGATAGGCGTGGTCACGCTCCAGCTGGCTGCCACCATAATGCCCGACATAATTGGGATCCTGGGGAGCCAGGGTACGCAATCCTCTCGGGGTTAATAAATCTCTTTTTACAATAGCGACTACGGCTTGCTGTTGCGCCTCATCCAAAGGTGAATAGGGTAAGGCTACAGCAAAGATCTGATTGGGTCTTACAGACCAGTCAGCTACATTTTCATGTACTACATCTGCCAGGTACCGGCGGCTATCATCCCAAAAGCAGTTTACAAAACCAGTTGCAATCAGTGCAGGGAATCCACTCCATTCTTCTACAAAGGTACTATCGCCTGCATCCCGGGCGGCATTCACACAAAAGCAAACGGCATTGTACCAGAGGGCGTTGACTTCAACAGGTTTTCCGGGTCTTGGGGTAATGGGGGTATTAGTCATCACGGCATCCATCCATGTCAGCGCTTTGCCGGGATAAGCTGCACTGATCAGGCCATCTGGTTCCATGTGAATGTTGAATGCCGTACCATACCGGTAATGGTACAGGATATCTTTGAGCATATCGCCGTATAGGTTCCATACGGCAGCGGCGCCAATCTCGTGAATGGCATACTGCTGTATGGCCCATACGAACCACATAGCGGCATCGACGGTGGCATACTTGCTATCATCCCGCAGGTTGCCTGTGTTGGGCAATAAGCCGTCTTTTAAGAGCACGCGCAGCAGGGACAGGATACTTGTAAAGGCGGGGGCATTTCCGGCCAGGAATGTCAGCCCGGGCAGCGAAATACAGGTGTCTCTGCCCCAGCTGCCAAACCAGTAATAACCTGCTTTGATGCTTAAGCCTCCTGGTGTATGAATGATAAACTGTGAGGCAGCGTGCAACAGGTATTCTTTCGTAGTTTGTGGTACGGGTTTCGGCTCCCTGCATACCAGTTGCTGGCGCTCGGTGATGGCACCGGAGAAAATTACGGATTGGCCAGGTTGTAAGGTAACTTCAAAATAACCGGGGCCATACAGGTCTTCCTGGTATTCGTATCCGCGTTCCCGTTCTATGGGGTATTCTATATTGTAGTACCAGTAGCCGGCTTCTTTGAATACGGCATCACCGGTCATTTGCAAAAAGAGGGATGAATATTGGGGATAGAGCTGTATGCGGATGCCGTTATTTACATAGTGCACGGTTTTATCTGCCTGTTCATTGGCCCTGCGTATCCAGTGCATGTTTCTGAAAGCCAGTAAAGGGTGCAGGCGTAAAATAACGGGGTTGTTTCCTTTGGTAAGGGTATACCTGATGGTAAGACTTCCTTCATCATCCATTTGTAACTCTTTCGATAGTTCGGCATTACCGCATTCATAGGTCCAGCGGGGTACCGGCAATGGTGTGAAGGATGTCATATACCGGGGGCCGTCAGGTGCATACACGTTGGGGTATTTATGAATACCCAGGTCAAAAGAGGTGTCACCGTCAATGATGGTTTCATCCAGGCTTGCCAGCAGTATGTGATGGTCTTCATCCAGCTGCGGCTGGAGGGTAACTACCAGTCCGTGGTATTTGCGGGTATTACAACCTGAAATGGTGCCAGCTGCATAGTTTCCTTTGGGGGATACTGTGAGAAATTCCTTGCTGTTGGAAAAAGCCAGATCGGTTAGTGAAGAACGGTCGTAAATCGTACGCATGGTTTCGGTTTGTAAAAACAGGTAGTTGAGATGGATGTGTTTAGGTATGTTTCCTGATAAGTCAGGCGATCGTGATTGACTTGTCTGGGTACTTCCCGGTAAGTCAGGCGATCGTGATCGTCTCATCCAGGTATACATCCTGTACGTTCCGGATTAACTCCACTCCCTCTGCAAAGGGCCGTTGAAAAGCTTTCCGTCCCATAATCAGTCCCGTACCTCCTGCACGTTTATTAATAACAGCCGTCTTAATCGCTTCTGCTATATCAGACTCACCGGCAGATCCACCACCAGAATTAATCAACCCAATTTTGCCCATATAGCAGTTAGCCACCTGGAACCGGCACAGATCTATCGGGTGCGCTGTTGTCAGCGCATTATACATATCCTCGTTGTATACACCGAACTTCAGGTCTCTGAACCCATAGTTGGTATCCGGTAACTTTTGTTTGATAATATCTGCCTGAATAGTAACACCAATATGATTCGCCTGACCAGTGAGGTCAGCGGCGGTATGATAATCTCTTTCCGGGGTTTTAAATGCAGCATTCCGGGTATAACACCAAAGAATGGTGGCCATACCCAAAGCATGTGCTTCCTCAAACGCGGCAGCAATTTCCTCAATCTGCCGGTCACCCTGTTCAGAACCGAAGTAGATAGTGGCGCCTACAGCTGCCGCTCCCATATTCCAGGCTTCCCGTACACCTCCGAAAAGGATCTGATCGTACTTGGTGGGATAGGTCAACAGCTCATTGTGATTCAGCTTCACGATGTAAGGGATCTTGTGGGCGTACTTACGTGCATGCAGGCCCAGTGCGCCGATGGTAGAAGCCACGGCATTACACCCTGCTTCCAGCGCCAGTTTCACAATATTCTCCGGATCAAAGTAAATGGGATTCTTATAAAACGAATAGGCTGCTGTATGCTCGATGCCCTGGTCTACGGGGAGTATGCTTACATATCCCGTATTGGCCAATCGGCCATGGCCATAAATCCGGGCCAGGCTATTGAGCACGGGGGCAGGCCGGTTGCTTTCAATAAAAATCTGCTGCCAGTTGCCGGGGTGGACAATATCCTGCGCAGTGATTTTTCCGCAGATGTGGTCTAGCAGGGAGGCGGCATCTGCACCCAGGTATTTGGAAATAGTTAACATGGAGTAGTTGATTTATAATTGTCGGAAATGCACAATTACCATGCCCACGGTATTAAAACTGTAAGATGTACAAATGCAACGATACAATGTTCACCATTTGTCAATATTAACAAAAATAAAAGACCGTCTCAAAACTGAGACGGTCCTCCTTTACAATCAAACTACTTATTCAAATCTTATAGTACGCTTTGCATTCCCTTTTCTGCCATACCAATCATCTGTACAATTTCTTCTGCTTCTACATCATCATCCTCATCCAGGTCGCTCAGTGAGAATCGAATATTACCCTTACCATCGATAATAAATTTGGAAGGCAGACCATTTACTTCAAACAGTTTTGCCACGCGGCTATCAGTAGTACTTCTCAGGTCCATCAGGGCTCTGAAAGGATAGTTATTTTCCATCATGTACTTAGCAGCTTCAGAAGTTGCCTTTTTAGGATCTTTTTCTGTTTCGAAGCTATGAACGAACAGGAATACAACGCTGGTATCGTGTCTGAACTTGTTGAACACTTTCTGCATTACAGGGAAGGATTTCTTACAAGGCGTACACCAGGTAGACCAGAAGTCCAGCATCACTACTTTACCTTTGAAACTATTCAGAGATACTTCACGACCTTTTACATCGGTGAGCACGAAATCAGGAGCAGGTCTTTCCATCAGCTTGGAAGCGATAGACTCCTTCATGCGGCGCTTAGCCACAGTGCTGGTAGAATCTACGAACATCGCATAGTCACCTTCGTTACCATACAGGTCCAGGTAGATTTCCTTTGCCTGTTCTCTCAGTGCTACGGTGCTGGAAGATTTCAGCATAGCATGCTTGATCAGCTCGAAAGCTTCAGCTTTCTTACCCAGGCCGGAGAGGGCAATGATATAAGGTTCCTGTACACGGCTGAAGGAACTGGGATCATGCTGCTCATACAGCGGTTTTACCAGTTCGAGCGCTTCCCTGTACGAACCTTTTTTGTTCAGCACCTTAGCTTTTGCAATAGTATAATTGGTATAGTTAGCAATAAATTCAGGGGTAAACGCCTGTGAATCACCTTGTTTCTGAATGAACTCCATAGTGTCGATGTTCGGCTTCAAAAGCGCCAGGGCATCGTCGTACATACCTGCATCAGCCAGTTTCACAGCAGCACCTGTAGTTGCTGCATTCTTGTAGCCTTTGGAGGTCATGGACTTAATCATTTCCTTCACTTTCGCAGGCTGTTGTGCTTCTGCCATGCTCATAGTAATAGAATATCTGGCCTGATCATACAAAGCTGTATTCAAACCGGTATCGCTATTAGGATAGTCAGCACGTACCTTGTTAAATGCAGAAATCTTTTTTGATAAATAGGTTTCTTCCAGTACACCACTGCTCAATTTTTCGCCAATCGGATTGTTCAACAGAGACTGCGCATTTACCTGGAAAAACGCAGCACCAAGAAGGCCCATCAGGAATAAAACTTTCATCTTCATGAGTTTTTATCTGTTTAAATTAACATTCAATTTTTCCAGGCAATAAATTGCCGGGCCCCTTTTTAACGAGGCTATCGTTAGTTAATCAGTAAACGTGTTTGATTATAATATAATAACAGGGGTAGATCGCCGCCTGTTACTTTTCCATCAGTCTCCACATTTCGTTCATTCAGAAAAGCGACGCAAAGTTACAACCTCTTCCATTCAAAACAAGCAAAATAGTACTACTTCTTGTCCCCAAAATCATTGTTAACAAGCTAACTATCTATTAAATATTAACCCAAATAGTTACTTTTCAATATATTATATTATTTGCATTAGCAACCACTAATATTAAAAATTAACAAATATTAACAGATTTTTAGTTATTCGATTTAGCAAATATGAGAGGATAGTATCAGGGTAGGGAATAATAGTATCTAAACCACCCACCTTTGGGGGATGGGCGGTTGAAAAAGGTATATTCAGGTAATAAGTGATTGGTAATCCAGTTATTATTTTGCAAAACCCACATTTAGGGTGGTTACTCTGTAGCAACTTCTTGCTGGTTTTTTTTCACCGGGTACGACGATGCGCCAGGGGCCTTTGTCGACGGGCAGGGGTTGGCCGTCACTTTCGTCGGCGAGGATGACTACCCGGTCAGTAAAGGCAGCATCCAGTTCTGCCAGGGAGAATACGACTGCGTATCCGTCTGCGCAGGTAACTAATAAGTATTTGGAAAGGTTTTCGCCCCGCAGCTGGGGGCCGGTGGTCACGCCAGCCTGGGTCAGGATTTCGGTTATGGGCACGCCTTTGTAGGTGTGATCCTTGCCTTCTTTGTCTTTGGCGGTGACGGTGGTTCTGTTCATCTTTGCAAGGTCGTCTTTGGTGAGGTTTAGTTTTTTGGTGACTTCACCGGTGACCTGGATGGTTTGGGCGTTTAGGTGTTGGAGGCAAAAGAATGCAAAGAGGAAACAAATGGTTCTCATGTTTATCTATCGTTTTAATAATTGCTGGTAGTCGTTTGCCAGATCGATAGGTTGTATACCCAAAGGGAATGTTACTTTAGCTATCGTTTTAATAATTGCCGGTAGTCATTTGTCTGATCGATAGGCTGTGTACCCAAAGGAACGTTACTTTAGCTATCCATTTTAATAATTGCCGGTAGTCATTTGCCTGATCGATAGGCTGTATACCCAAAGGAACGTTACTTTAGCTATCGTTTTAATAATTGCCGGTAGTCATCCGCTGTATCGATATCCAATGCTCCCAAAGGGAATGACACGATGGCAATATCCCCCGTTGAATGCCGTAAAATCTGTTTGACACCTTCCGGACCTTGCAGTTCCTTTAAAGCCGGAAAATAAGAACTGCCAAATAGAACGGGCGTACCAATCGTATTTTCATAACTGGCCCCCACAATCCCCTTCCCTGTCACTTTCTGGTGTTGAATTAACTTTTTGAGCAAACTGGCATTTACAAAAGGCTGGTCACAAACCATGATAATAATACTGGAGAGTTCCGGATGCAACAGTTGCAGTTCTGACACGCCGATACCGATAGAACTACCCATACCTTCCTCCCAATGATCATTCTCCACAACTTCGATGGGGAGCTCACGCAGGGCTTCTTCCACAAGGTCCGCATTAGCCCCGGTCACAACCATTACCGGTGCATCCACTGCTGCTATCGCCTCCTCACCCATGTGCCGGATCAGGCTCCTGCCCTGGTAGCGCAGGAGTTGCTTTGGCTCTCCCAGGCGGGATGAATTTCCCGCACCCAGTATCAATACACCATAAGTATTCATGACTTAAAGATTTTTTAAGTGACAGGGGGAAAGGACCACACAATTTAAGGAAAAAAAACAGGAGACCATAATCACCTCAAAAGGGTTACAGCCTGCTGGCAAGCTGAAGGCTGATAGTCCAAATGCTGCGTATGATCTCCTAGAAAGTTTATGAAAAACGCTATGTACTATAGTTAATGCATAGCACATGCCAATTAAGACAACTAATTAATATTCAGTAATTTATCTAGTGCTCTGTCTGCTCAATAATTCCAGATTCAGGAAATTCTGTGTAAATAATGGAACGGGGATCCGGCTCAAATGCCCGCTCAGTCTGGTGAGTAGCTGATTTACTCTATTAAATATAACGCGTTTCGAGCAAAAACATTTTTGATTCACGTAAAAAATAATACTCACAAAAAATATTGTTACTCTCAAAAAACTTTATTAGCTTCAATATACTGTAAACGCACTGTGAGCCCTGTCATCAAAGTCAAAACCCTATAATCTTTTATACATAACCCTTTCATCAAAATGTCAACCAGAGAAGACCTGTAATTTTTCATTTCTCATACCAATTATCAAAACCCAAAACGAAAACGATGAAAAAGTTAGCGTTCCTTCTATTAGTGCTTGCTGCAGGCACCACCATCGCTGTTGCCGTAAAGGCCGGCCAGTCTAAAAGAGTAGCATACTGCCATTGTGAACCTGACCTGACCTGTAACTCTACCGGTGCATGGGGTATCAAAACCCAGATCTGCCCCTGATCTACGTTTCACACTCATCTATGCTGTTGTTAAGAGGGTGTAATCAGCACCCTCTTACTACTTATCCTATTTTTATGAAAAAAAATCTCTGGATACTATCTGCACTCTTTTGCAGTGCGTTTATCATCATGTACATACTGGTCCGCGGTGCCGAACCGGATAGAATTGTTTCGGATGTGAGCCGGGTGTATGATCATTACCAGTTGAAAACACTGGATACAATTGTGTTTCCTGGCAGAGTGAGTATTATGCGGGCTGCGGGTGATAACATATACGGGTATGTATATAGTCAAAAAGCAATCTTTCGGTATAATACGTTACAGCATCAGCTGGATACGTTTTTTAATGACGGGATAAAAGCATTACCTATTGTTACAAGGATAGAGATCTCTGATGATAGCAAAGCCTTCTATTTGTTTGATGAAACGCAGGAGCATATTACAGTTTACCAACCGTCTGTTAAGAAACTTGACAGTTTGAGGATTGGGGGATTTTTAACAAGACACGGTACTCAACTCCATTTTAAAGATAGTACTATCCAGGAATTCACGCACTTTGAAGATGGAGGGTTATCTGCTGATGGGTTCTTTGTAAATGATGCCCGGTACCAGTTTTACATTCCATTTTATAATTCGGGTATTGTAAAATATGATGTATCAAAAAACGCTGTTTTCTCTTTTCAAACCATCGACCAGTCACCACCTATCAATATTGCCGTTCCTACTGGTAATATCTATGCCCGCTCGCCAAAAGCGATCATCATCAACTCTACTGCTACTGCAGATGCCAACCATCTCTACGTGCTCTCTTATGTGCTCTCCCAGGATGCTATCCAAAGTGGCTATAGAGGGCCTGCTGTAGATGTTTATAATATCAACAACGGAAAATATGCCGGCAGCTTCCGCCTGCCCGGATTCCAAAATAAACCGGTATTGCAATTAGCCAAATGCGGAGATACACTTATCGCCGCTTATGAGAGAAACATCTTACGCTTTAAATTGTCTGATTGATGAAAGAAAATGAAAGAAACGAATTATGAAAAAAGAATACCCAATATTTGCCATCGTAGGTCTCCTTGGCTTGCTCTTCATGTACGCCGCTGTTGTAAAAGCAATGGACTATAACCTCTTCCTCGCCGATATGAGCAAGTCTCCCCTATTAGTGAAATATGATAAACAATTACTAGGTCCAGCTGTACTGGGTGTAGAATTTCTCATCGTAGCCTTACTCAGTTTTACCACCACCCGCAAATCCGGCCTGTTCCTCTCTTTCTTCGTCATGCTACTGTTTACCCTGTACCTGGGTACGCTGTACTTCTTCTATACAAACATCCCCTGCTCCTGTGGAGGTATCTTAGGTAAAATGTCTTACCCGACTCATATCGCATTTAATGCCGGGTTCACCCTATTAGCAGCCACCGGCGTAATGTTGTATAAAACGAACAATGCAAAATGAAATCAGTTGGTCGGTACCTTTATCTCTTACTTTGTAATACCCATGACCGGATGGGAAACGAAATCCTACTCTCCCAATAAGAAATGAAATCAATTGGCCAGCGCCTTTATTTCCTCCTCTGTAAATACCCATAACCGGATGGGAAACGAAATCCAGCTCTCCCAACCAGCAATGAAATCAGTTCGCCAGCGCCTTTATTTCCTCCTCTGTAAATACCCGCGACCGGATATGAAACCTAACCCCCAATGGTATCTCCAACGAAAAACTACTCCCCCTTCCCGGAATGACATCCAGTGTCAACTGCGTATGTTTCCAGTATCCAAACTGGTCCGCACTCATATAAAAATTACAACCTGCTACCTTGCCCAATAATACATCTGATTGCCCTACCTTAAACTCTCCATCCGGAAAGCACATAGGCTGGGAGCCATCGCAGCATCCCCCGCTCAGGTGAAACATCAAAGGGCCATGTTGTGCCCTGAGCCTTTCAATCAGTTCTATCGCGGCCGGCGAGGCTAAAATCCTTGCTATCATAACGATAAAAATTTGAGGCTGCTACCCTAATGGGCAGCAGCCCTCCTGTCCACATGATCCCATTTAGAAAAATCCTAGCTTTTGCTTGCTATAAGATATGAGCATATTTTTGGTCTGACGGTAGTGATTCAGCATCATCTTATGCGTTTCACGACCAAAACCAGACTTCTTGTAACCTCCGAACGGTGCATGTGCCGGATAAGCATGGTAACAGTTTACCCAAACACGACCCGCCTGTATGGCTCTTGGCACCTGGTACAGCTCATGTGCATCACGGGTCCATACACCCGCTCCTAATCCGTATAATGAATCATTGGCGATCGCAATCGCCTCTTCTGTTGTTTTGAAAGTCGTCACACAACTTACCGGTCCGAAAATTTCTTCCTGGAATACCCGCATTTTATTAGTACCTCTCAGCAAAGTAGGCTGTATGTAATACCCGTTTTCCAAACCACTGTTCTGTTTAAAAACATCGCCACCTACCAGCACTTCCGCTCCTTCCTTTTTGCCAATATCCAGGTAGCTCAGTATCTTCTGATACTGGTCTTCACTGGCCTGGGCGCCCATCATAACAGTCGGATCCAGCGGATTACCCATCTTAATTGCCCTGGTACGTTCTACCACTCTTTTGATAAAGGCATCATAGATATGCTCGTGCACCAGAATGCGGCTGGGGCAGGTACATACTTCACCCTGGTTCAGTGCAAACATCACCGCACCTTCAACAGCTTTATCCAGGAACTCATCATCTGCATCCATCACACTTTCAAAGAAGATGTTCGGACTCTTGCCACCCAGTTCCATCGTCACAGGAATCAGGTTTTCTGAAGCATATTGCATGATCAGGCGTCCGGTGGTGGTTTCCCCTGTAAAGGCCACCTTGTTTATTTTTGGAGAAGAGGCCAGCGGTTTACCTGCTTCTACCCCAAAACCGGTCACGACATTCAATACTCCTTTTGGCAGCACATGTCCGATCAATTCCATCAGGACCATGATGCTGGTAGGTGTCTGTTCTGCTGGTTTTACCACTACACAGCAACCTGCAGCCAATGCGGGGGCTATTTTCCAGGCAGCCATCAGGAGTGGGAAATTCCAGGGGATGATTTGCCCTACTACACCGATTGGTTCATGCAGGTTGAGACTTACAGTTGTGTCATCATGTTCACTGACGGTACCTTCTTCACTCCTGATTACACCGGCAAAGTAGCGGAAATGATCCACTACCAGTGGCAGATCAGCAGCTTTGGTTTCACGGATGGGTTTACCATTGTCGATAGTTTCTACGATGGCCAGGTAGTCGAGATTGTCTTCAACGATCTGGGCGATCTTAAGCAATAAATTACTGCGATAGGCTGCGGCAGTTTTGCCCCAGGTTTCAAATGCTTTATGTGCTGCGTCGATAGCTTTGTCAATATCCTGGGCATTGCCACGGGCTGCCTGGGTAAAGGGCTTGCCATCTATCGGAGAAATATTGTCGAAGTATTCTCCGCCCGACGGTGCGACCCATTCACCATTGATAAAATGATCGTATTTCGATTTAAAGGTTGGGCGTTCTGCCACGTTTGGTGTGGGAGCCACGGCGACTGTGTTGCTCATACGGTGGAATTTATTTCGTGAATTAATATTGCTAATATCAGGTATGTGAAACTCAGATAAGAAGATTTTTGTACTTATTTATAGCACGATCGTACCTTAAATTTACTGATGAAGACGAAATTGCTGCCTTCAGGCGGGAAAGACATAACTGCTGAAATCGAAATTGCTGCATTTGGATAGAAAAACATAACTGCTGAAACCGAAATTGCTCATCCCCCCAAAAACAGGTTTAACAAATTCTTCCGGAAAATAAATCTTATCTTACTTATAGTAATAACAAAAATGATTTTGTCATGCAGGTTAAAAATCATTTAAACCACGTTGCACTTTCCTCGTCGCGCGAGCTCCAGACTTTGATAGAAAACAGAAGGATCTTTAATCTCAAAAATTGTGAGCTAAACATCTTCGAAAGCTATGAGCAGGCTCAACACGTGCCCCTCACCTTCCACGACCTCGTCATCACCTCTATGGTACGCGGTCATAAAGTGATGCACCTCATGGACCGGCCCTCGTTCCACTACCTACCCGGCGAAACCGTGATCGTACCTCCTAACGAGACCATGATCATCGACTTTCCGGAAGCCAGCCTGGACAATCCTACACAATGCATTGCCCTCGCCGTAGACGATGCCTACCTCAAAGATACCATCGAATACCTTCACTCCTATTACAACATAGGTGAAGATAAGACCCACTGGGAACTCACCTTCAACAAATACCACTTCGAAAACGACGACGACATCACTGCCCTTATCAATAAGCTTATCAACGTATGCAGCAGCGGTGATAAAGCCAAAAATATCTACGCAGACCTGCACCTGAAAGAACTGCTGATTCGTCTTATTCAAAGCCAGCACCTGGAACAGGCCCATGCCTCGATACATAGCTCGAACAACCAGAACCGGCTGCAATACGTACTACACTATATACAGGAACACCTTACAGAAAAAATCGCCGTAGACGCCCTTAGCCGCAAAGCCTACCTGAGCCGTAATCTCTTCTTTAAATGGTTCCGCGAACAATTCGGTATTACGCCTTTGGAATATATTAACAGGGAAAGAGTAAAACTTGCGAAACAATTACTGTCGCAGCCCTCGCAAAATGTAAATACTGTGAGTAAACAATGTGGATTCAGTGATGTGAATTATTTTGTAAGGGTATTCAAACAGATAGAAGGTATTACTCCAAAAGCTTATCAATCCTGTATTATTATTTAATACTAATTGCCAACCAAACAGGTAAAGCTATCACTTCAAAAGCTTATCAAGCCTGTATTATTATTTACTATCAAACAGGTAAAGGCCATCACTCCAAATGCCTATCAAGCCTGCATCATTATTTAATACAAATAGCCGTTTCAACTCCTACAGGAAAAATCGTAGCCAGTTGTGCATATATATCCTTTACTTTTGCATCTGTCAACTGCCGGCTAATATCTGCCAGCCGGGGTACATTAAACCCATTTTCCTTTAATACCCGGTTAATCTCCTGCAGACTCCACCCTTTCGCCCCCGCACACTTCCCCGTAATTTCCAGCGCCAACGTATGTTGTAATAAACGACAGGCAATATCACTAACCATCTCTGTTTCATAAATATTCAATGAATCAGGATCCAGCCCATTATACAAGGCAAAAATCCGGATGGCATCATCGATACTCACTTCCTGCAACTCATACGGAATTGTTTCTACTATCCGCTCCCGTGAAGTCACTATCACCGTCCATTTATGTTCAGTAAGGTAAGCCAGTTGTACAGGATCAGCAGGTGCATTGTCCATACACAGCAACTTATCACCTCCCATATTTGCCAGCTTTACCAACACATCATGTACACTGGCCAATTGCCACTTATCCATCAGCGCCCTAAAATCATTTTCCAGCCACAACGCATGCTGATAATGCAGCTGCCCCATAATATTGTGCCGCCGGATGGCTGCATTGAAAAACTGCTTCAATAAAGCCGTTTTACCGATACCCGTCACACCGCTGATACATACTACCCGATTCGCAACACCCGCAAAGGTATTGATCGCATCCAGGTCAGTTCTCCTTCCTTCAAACAGGGTTTCGATAGGAGCAGCAGTTAATAGAGAAGGTAACGACATCTTGTGCTGTTAGATAAGAAAATTATATTTTGCCATCCTGTGGCATCACAATACCATTGTGCGACATCCGCATCAGGCCGGCTAACTGCTGAATCAACGCAGGCTGCGCTGTTAACAAGGCCACTAATTCCTGTTCTGCATCTTGCAGTAAGGCAGGATCTGTCGGAGATTTACGAAGCGCGGCTATAATCGTTGCAGATAATCTGCTGCTAATCCATCTTGACAAAGGAGTTTCCATTGCGCCACCTGTATTCAGATTAGCACTAAGTGCACTAACGGCACCGGCAGCGAGTTCTGAGATAGCTTGTTTATCCATGACAAACGAATTAATGATACTACAGATGTTAAAAGTAGACTATCTATTCTCACAAACGAGTTAATGAGACGTTAACAAACAAATAAACTACATTTGCAGTCCCATGAAAAGATTCATCCTCATCATTATCTCCCTGTTGCCGTGCTGTGCGTTCGCACAAAAAGGCCTTACCATCCAACACCTCAGCGGTAACCTGTATACTTACGTCACCTGGCATGAAAACGACGGTGAACAGTACCCGGCTACCGGTATGTACCTGGTAACAGGCAAAGGCGCGGTCATTATCGATACTCCCTGGGATACAACCCAGATCAGACCGCTGAATGACAGTATTCTACTCAGGCATCACCAGCCGGTATTGATGGTGATTGCCACCCATCATCATGGCGACCGGGCCGGAGGATTTGATGTGTACAAAAGGATGGGGATTAAAACGTACTCTACTCAATTGACATACGAACTCTGTGAGGAATATAAAGAGCCGAAAGCAGCCTATACTTTCAGGAAGGATACGACTTTCAATATCGGGGGATATAAATTCCAGGCCTTTTACCCCGGGAAAGGGCATACCAAAGACAATATTGTGATCTGGTTTGGACGTGACAAAGTACTCTTTGGCGGATGTTTTGTAAAAAGCCTGGAAACAGAGGAAATAGGGTATATTAAAGAAGCCAGCCTGGCAGACTGGCCGGCGAGTATCGAACGGGTGAAAAAGGCATTTCCGGATGCCCGGTATGTTATTCCCGGGCACCTGGGTGGTACGAACCCTGCAGCATTAGATCATACCAGTGAGCTGGCAAAGCATGCCCATTGAATTAGGATCATGCCAGTGAACTGACCAAACATGCCCGCTCAATCAGGATCATACCAGTGAACTGGCAAAGCATGCCCACTGAATTAGGATCATGCCAGTGAACTGACCAAACATGCTCGCTCAATCAGGATCATGCCAGTGAACTGGCAAAGCATGCCCTCTGAATCAGGATCATGCCAGTGAACTGACCAAACATGCCCGCTCAATCAGGATCATACCAGTGAACTGGCAAAGCATGCCCACTGAATCAGGTCATACCAATGAATTGCTTAAGCATCCACACTAATCTTAATCACCACCTTCCTCACCGCTACCGGCTGATCAATTTTAATATTCGGCATATGCAGATCTGTAGGAAAGAAAATAGCAAACATCCCCTCCTTCAATACAGAAAAGAACAACGGCTTTTCTGCAAATAACATATAATCCGCCTCCGGATCATACGCCCTGGAAGGCTGATGCCGCAACAAAAAATCATGTCCTACCCGCTCCTCTCCCTTCACCATATATTGGATATCAATATACTTTTTGTGCGATTCCATCTGCTCTTCCGCCGCATCCACGGTGTCATATTCATTCACCATGGCAAAAATATCCTTCCCCTCTATTTCATACTTTCCCTTCTCTACCTTGCTGAAATCAGTAGAGAGTAAATATTCAAACGCACGGGCAAACTTAGGCCCTAAAAACGCATATCTTGAATAATGTGCTAATGTATCCAGTATCATAATTTAAATTTCCGCCGGGAAGATAATCAAAACCGTACAGCATTCGTATCAAAACCGGACACTTACATCCGATTATTTATTACAATCAATTGATTTACAAAGTATATTAATTTTGGCATTTTCTTAGTACGCCACCTGAACAAATAAAGATCTGCATGCTAAAGAATTATTTTAAAATCGCCCTCCGCAACCTATGGAAGCATAAAGGCTTTTCGGCCATCACCATCTTTGGTCTGGCTATCGGACTGGCTACCTGTCTGCTGATCACCCTCTTCGTGACGGATGAACTGAGTTATGATAAATTCAATGCAAATGTTGACAGGATCTATCGCCTGGATGCAGATTTCCTCATCAATGGCACCGTCTTTCATGAAAGAAGTACCCCTGCTGCATTCGGACCGTCCCTGAAAAGAGATTTCCCACAAATAGAAGAGTTTGTCCGCTTTGACAACCAGGGCAAGGCCCTGGTCAAAAAAGGAGAAGAAACTGTCATAGAAGAGAATACCTGCTTTGCAGATCCGGGCATATTCAAAATCTTCTCCCTGCCTTTTATTGTAGGCGATCCCGTTACTGCGCTCTCACAACCCAATACGGTCGTTATTTCTGAACAGGTGGCCCGCAAGTACTTCCAAAGTACCGATGTACTGGGAAAGACCCTGAAAATGGACAATACGACCTACTATACCATTACCGGGGTGATCAAAAATACACCAACCCAGTCTCACCTGCATTTTGATTTGATCCGCTCTATGGGTCACCGTACTGATGAGATGATGGACAGGTGGCTCAGCAATAGTTATATTACCTATATACTGGCCAAACCGGGTGTGCCCGCATCCCGGATACAACAGATCATCAATGAAGGCACCAAACGGTACATGGAACCGGGCCTTACGAGTTACCTGGGAGAAAATATCGCCCAGCTGGAAAAGCATGGTGGCTTTTTCCGCTATAATGCCATCCCTCTAAAAGATATTCATCTCCGTTCTACCAACAATGACGAAGTAGAACCGGGTGGTAATATCACCTACGTGTACATCTTCATCATCACAGGTGTACTGATCTTACTCATTGCCTGTGTCAACTTTATGAACCTGAGCACCGCCCGTTCTGCAGGCAGGGCCAGGGAAGTTGGGGTCCGCAAAGTATTAGGGTCCGAGAAGCGACACCTGGTCTTCCAGTTTATCAGCGAATCGGTATTGACAGCATTTTTTGCATTACTCATCGCTGTCATTATCGCTGCTTCGCTGTTGCCCTACCTCAATAACCTTTCTGATAAATCTATCACACTACACTGGTCCAACCTCACCTGGATTCTGCCCGTCCTCATAGTTACCTGCATATTCGTGGGCCTGCTGGCGGGGAGTTATCCGGCTTTCTTCCTCTCTTCTTTTGAGCCGGTGAAAGTATTGAAGGGTAAGTATTCCAAAGGCATGAAAGGCAGCTGGCTGCGCAATGGACTGGTAGTGTTTCAGTTTACGGCTACTATACTGATGCTGGTGGGTACACTGGTGGTCTATAAACAATTGCAATATATCCGCAACAGTAATGCCGGTTATAACAGGGAGCAGGTACTCGTGCTCCAAAATATAGGGGCCCTCTGGAACCATGCAAAGAGTTTTCAGCAGGAAGTAAAACAAATTCCGGGTATAGTCAATGCCTCCATGACCGGTTCACTGCCTACATCTGAATTCAAAAATACCAATTCCTATTCCAAAACACCTATGGCGGGCGATGGCAAATTAATGGCGCTGGTGGAGTGGTATGTAGATGCTGATTATATCCCCACCATGGATATGACGGTAGTGGGTGGCAGAAATTTCTCCCCACAAATGCCAAGTGATACGAATGCTGTGTTGCTGAATGAAACGGCTGCGAAGATATTGGGCTATGAAGATCTTAAAGACCGGTATTTGTACAATGATGGTAAATTTAATGTAATTGGTATTGTGAAAGATTTCAATGCCGGCACCATGAAGAGCAAAATTCCTCCAATAATTTTCAGACTGGGTGAGTATCGTCAATACATGGTTATTCGTATCAAAAGCAGTGACCTGACGGGCGTGGTGGCACAGATTAAAGATAAATACCAGAGCCAGCAGGACATGGCAGGGCAACCGTTCCGGTATACCTTTATGGATGAGGATTTTGATCACATGTACAAGGCGGAAGAACGTACCGGGCAGGTCTTCACTATTTTTGCGGTACTGGCGATTATCATTGCAGCCATGGGGGTATTTGGTTTAGTGACCTATGCCGCCGAACAGCGGGCCAAGGAGATTGGTATCCGCAAAGTATTGGGGGCAAGTATTACAGGTATCGTCACCCTGTTGTCAAAGGAGTTTTTAAGGCTGGTGATTGTCGCTATCCTGATTGCAACACCACTTTCGTATATACTGATGAACCGCTGGCTGCAGGATTTCTCTTATCGCACGAATATTGGCTGGCTGGTGTTTGTGATTGCGGCACTGGTAGCGATAAGTATTACCTTGCTGACGATTAGTTTCAGGGTGATAAAAGCTGCGCTGGCTAACCCGGTGCATAGTCTTAAAGCTGAATGATAATTATCCCGGTATACGGTCTTAAAGCCAAACGATAGCTATCCCGGTGCGTAGTCTTAAAGCCGAATGATATTATCCCAACTACATTTAGTCTTAAACCAACATAATGTCTATCCCACCCCCTGATTCGTCCGAATCGGGGGTTCCATCCTTCTGAGGTTCGCCAGCACCATATAATTTTATCTTCATGAACAAGATCATTATATGGTGCCTGCCGGCCTTTTTTCTTTGCCTGCAGTTTTGCCACACCAGCACCAAAGTGGCTCCTTCTCCAAACGGAATTGAATACATGCCCGAATATAAAAACTGGCAGGTCATCCAGGTGGAGCACCGCACAGACAACAAAACCATGCGGATTATTTATGGAAACCCCATTGCTGTCGATGCTATCCGGTCCAAACATACACATCCCTGGCCGGATGGTGCGATATTGGCAAAAGCAGTTTTTGATGCGGCAGTAGATAGTACAGGAATGTACACACCCGGTGCTTTCCAGCAGGTAATGTTTATGGTCAAAGACAGCCAGCAATATATGCTTACTTTAGGCTGGGGCTGGGCAAGATGGAAAGGCGCGGACCTGAAACCTTATGGCAGGAACGCAACGTTTACAAATGAGTGTACCAGCTGTCACCGGCCACAAAAGAATAAGGATTATGTATTTACTGATCCGAAGCTTATATTTTAAGTCTTACATTCACCTTTTCCATTCTGCCTGTAATCCAGATCACAATAAAGGCTACTGCTATGCTTCGCAAAATCCCGCCTGATCCGGTACCTAAAAATCCAGGATAATGGAAATGTGCCAACAGCATCAGTGAATATAACAGGTATGGGACCAGGTAGCAGGTCAATGTACTGGTACCTGCAGGTTTGATAAATGAAAACCAGTGCATTTTCCCTTTCAGATCTACTAACCAGATCATACCTGCAAATACAACTGTACTGATGCCTGCGCAAATCAGTACCCATGAAGGGGTAGACCTGATTTTTGAAATGCCTTCGGTGTAAGGCCGCACTACCAGACCTGTTACAATTGCGGCAGCTCCTATTCCAACTAATAGTGGAATGGATTTCTTAGGCATACTGGAAATAACTACTCCTGCCATGATTAATGAAACAGACGATGCGTCTCCTATCACAGGTATATTCAAAGACAACACGCCGCTATGCTTTGCAAAATTGATCCCCAGGAAAATAAAAAGCAGCACTACCAATGCAGGAAATTTTCCCTTCACCAACAAAAACACTGTCGCACTCACTAAATAAGCCCAGCCAATAATACCCAGTATGCCCCACCAGGATGGCCGCATCCATTGTCCGCCTTCGCCTTTATACAGGGCCGCCATGGCAATGAGCAATACAATGCCCATTCCCTGCAGGAGGTATTGTTGTTGCTTATAATCCATCCAGATCAAAAAGAATCCAACAGTAATGAGTATCTCCCATATCGCATACGGCAATATTGCCGCTTCACTGTTATAACTTTCCAGGTTCACATGAAAAAAGCCCATTACAATCAGGGCCAGGGAACGGGTGAGAATATGTTTCTCTGTTTTGAAAAATGACTCCTGTCTGGCAATTCGCTTACCAATGGCAAATGGGATCGATAACCCGACAATAAATAAAAATGCCGGGAATACGGTATCGGCAAACCCCATTCCATCTTCAGCTGCTTTGGTATGTTCTATCCAGGCAGGGATGTTAGAAACGCCGCTGACATCATTGACAAAAATCATGGTCAGCATGGTAAGGGCACGAAAGGCATCGATAGATAAGAGACGTTGAGACAAGTTTTTCATAAGCGAACATTAGATACAAAATAGGGAATTTTTTATATAATTCGCAATAAACAAATGGGCTCATATTGGAATTGAATAAACCAAATATCAATTAATCACGTTTATCCCCACCTGACTGCGAGGCATCATAATATCCTTTTATTGGGTCTAAAATAAAGTGGGGTGGTCATACAGATGTGGCCTGATGAAAGTAAATCTAAGGGATACAGTCCAAATACCCTTTTATTGGGTTTAAAATATAGCGGGGGACAATATAGATGTAACCTGATGATACTAAATCTAAGGGATACAGTCTACAAACCGAATGGTTTGTGATAAATCTTTTTACAGGAATTTACTCCGCTTCTTTAACAAGATATTCTTCAACACCTCTCTTCACGGAAGAAAAATTAATCCCTATAGCTATTTTCTTTCTCGCATCTAATTGGTAAGGGCGCAGATAATCTTTTTCAAAAATCTGGTTAAGGGCTGCCTGCGCAGTTCCATTCAGTTTCAATTCTAAAGCAAAAATATACTGCTCGGTAAATACAAGGACATCACATCTGCCAATAGAGCTATGTACTTCACTTCGTACATCAAAACCCAAATGCTTAAATGAAAGATGTACAATGATATGAAATATTGATTCACTTTCTGCCTTCCAATGATCATAGGGAATAGTTGACAGAAGTACATCCAGCGCTTTCATCATTTGAGAAATATTATTATTCTTCAACGCCTCCCCCAAATCATTTGTGACGGACATTGAGTCATTACTGGGAAATACATTTCTGTAAGCGCTCAATAGCGCATCCGTCAAACTTTCTTCTACTTCCCAATTTGGGTATCCCAGCTCAAACAACCTATTATTGAATCCTTTAATAGTCAGATAACCTGTTTGAAACAAAACCGGAACAACCGCCATATTTTCCCCATTAAAGCTACTCAGAGCATTCTCGCCAATATGTACATTTTCCAGATCAAACTCTCTTTTTTGTTTAATAAGGTTCACCAACCATGTAGGCGTTCCCGTTTGAAACCAGTAATTCCTAAAGTCGCGGCCGTCCATATATTTCAATATAGAAAATGGATTGTACACTCGTTCGGCCTCTTCATGCCAGGCATAACCATTATACCATAACTTCAGGTTGGCTAACAAATCAGGCTGCCGCTGTTGCATTTCAGCTATCTCATCCTTAAAATCCCTCTCAAGTTCCTGCTGGGTAATACCGGTAATTGTGGCATATTTTCGATGGATTGTAATATCATTGAGGTTATTTAAATCAGAAAAAATACTCAGCTTCGGGAACCTACTTACCCCTGTAAGTATCAAAAAACGAATATATTCATCTGCATCTTTTAGTACAGAATAAAAACTCTTAAACACTGACCGATTCTCCTCCACCTGCCCTAAATCTTCAAGGAAATCCGTAATGGGTTTGTCATATTCATCTATCAGGATGACCACCCGACCTTTCTTAGCTACCTTTCTGATCAATTCCCGGAATTTCAAAGCAAGACTTTCTTCATTTAATTGAACACCAAATTCTTCTGCTAAAAAATCAAGTTCCTGGCTAATAGCTTTTATTAGCCCAAGCTCTTTATAGGCAATTTGACTAAACCTAAGATGTATCACTGGATGTTTCTGCTCCCAATTCCATCGATCATAGATCCAAAGGCCCTCGAATAGTTCTTTATTGCCTTTAAAAATCTCCTTAATGGTAGAAAGTAATAAAGATTTGCCAAAACGCCTTGGACGGCTCAGGAAATAATAATTACCAGAGTCAATCAATTGATGGATTGATTGAGTTTTATCAATGTATAAAAAACCCTCCTTTCTTATTTTCCCAAAATCCTGTAAGCCTATTGGATATTTCTTCATATAAACAAAGATAAAATAAAATTTACAACAAACGTCCTGCAATACCCTGATAATCACAATAGGAGAGCATACATTGTTAAATCTGCTCTTCCCCTGATCAAAGTGGTACTAACTATTTCATATACCCCCAGCTTTCATCATTTCTCTCCGACATTTTCCCAATCCGCGGAAGGTCATGCCCCCATTAACATTTTATACCCTACATCTAAACATCCGGACCACCTTCTCCACTCAACCTCCATTTATATTTGCGTTTAATATACCTCGTTATGAAAAAGATCATAATTCTATTACTGATTTCACTCAGCCTTTTAGTACATGGTCAAAAAATTACTGTACCGGCTGATGCTTTTCCTCATAGAATTTTTGCTGGCGACTATCCCGACCCCAGCATTTTAGTGGATGGGGATGATTATTATATTGTGCATTCGTCGTTCGATTACTATCCGGGCCTGCTCATCTGGCATTCGAAAGACCTGTTAAACTGGCAACCACTTGTAAATGCATTGCATAAGTACGTAGGTTCCGTATGGGCACCTGACCTGGTTAAATATGGCAATAAGTATTACATCTATTTCCCGGCAAACAACACAAATTACGTAGTCACGGCAGACAAAATTACCGGTCCGTGGAGCGATCCCGTTGACCTGAAAATCGGGAACATAGACCCCGGCCATATTGCAGATGCAGCCGGTAAAAGGTACCTGTACTTTAGTAGTGGAGGCTATGTCCCTTTATCAGATGATGGCCTGTCTGTGCAGGGCAAAGAATTTCACTCCTACGATGGCTGGCCGGTTCCCCGGAGCTGGACAATAGAATGCTTTTGCCTGGAAGGCCCGAAAATCGTAAAACACGGCGACTATTACTACCTAACCGTAGCTGAAGGTGGCACCGCCGGTCCAGCCACCGGCCACATGATTATTTCAGCCAGATCCAGGTCACCCCTCGGTCCATGGGAAAACTCACCCTACAATCCCATCATCAGGACAAAATCGGCCGCTGAAACCTGGTGGTCTAAAGGTCATGGCACACCCTTCCAGGATGCAAACGGCAATTGGTGGATCGTTTTTCATGCTTATGAAAATGGCCACTATAATATGGGCAGACAAACACTGATCCAGGCTATCGAATGGTCCAGTGACGGTTGGTTTAAGGCAAAGACGCCCCAGGCATCTCCCCGACAAAACAATCCGCACACCACCAGCGATAGTAATGATAATTTCTATGGCAATACATTGAGCCCGCGCTGGAGGTTCTTTGGAGAATATGATACCACCAGGTTTCATATGACCGGAAATGGAATCCGGATCAATGCCAAAGGAAATACTGCAGGCAACAGCGCGCCGTTACTATTCATCCCTTCTGACCATTCCTATGCTGCCGAAGTGGAGTTAGAGATAACAGGAGCTGCCATTGGCGGATTGGTACTTTTTTATAACAACAATTCCTATTACGGAATATTATCTGATAAAGAAGACATTCTGGCAAACCTGAGAGGATACCAGTTTCCTACAGTACGTAAAGCAATTGACAAACACTTTTTCCTGAAAGTTGAAAACCACAATCATATAGTGAACATGTTTTATAGTCTGGACGGGCAGCAATGGTTGAAAATAGAAAACTCCGCCGAGGTTTCAGGATTGCATCATAATGCGCTGGGTGGTTTTCTGAGTTTGCGGATAGGATTGTGTAGCATCGGTAATGGAAGTGTGTTATACCGTCATTTTAAATATCAGCCATTATAAGGATTTTAGCATTTCCCATTCCCGGAACATGATAGAAAAAAGGTTGCTTCCAATACCACCTGGAAGCAACCTTGTACTTTACATTGTCAATACACCTTCGTACCGAGCCACGGATGCATATGCAATCTGCCATCAGGATGTATCGAATGACCTTAACCAGCTGTCCGGAAAAATTTTTACCTTCACCCATATCTACATAAATATCCATTTATGCGCCACCTCCATTATAAAAGGATTATTTTATTGTTGCTGCTGCTGTTTAAAACAGCGCTGCTTTTTTCTCAAATAACAACGCCCACCGATGAAACATTTTCTTTCTCCGTGCCAGAAGACGAAGGATTTTCCTCCAAAGGCTTAAGTGAAATATTTACTTATGTGAAAGAAAACAAATTAAATATTCACAGCCTCTTAATCGTACGGAATAAGAAGATCATACTTGATGCCTATTTTTATCCTTTTCGTTCAGATTTACGGCATGACATAGCATCCTGCACAAAATCAGTAACCTCCCTACTTATTGGCATAGCCATAGATAAAGGCTATATAAAGAGTGAAGACCAATTGGTTTCCTCATTTTTTCCTGAGCTCAAACTAACAGCTAAGGGTTTTGAAACATTATCCATCAAAGACCTGCTCACCATGACCTCGGGTTTTAACTGCGGCTCTTCAAATGAAGATAGCCTGTTCAATGAATTATTTCCATCAAACAATTGGCCCCAATTTATTTTCGATATTCCTTTTGTAGCTAATCCCGGCCAGCAATTCTCTTATTGTAGTTGCAATTATTACCTGCTGGCCGAAATTATTTACCGGGCAACCAGGTTATCCCCTGAAGATTTTGCAAAAAAATACCTCTTTAATGATTTAGGGATAAAGTCCTTTTATTGGTCGAAAAATAATCATGGTATTAATTTCGGTTGGGGCGACCTTGCGCTACAACCACGTGATCTTGCTAAAATTGGCCAGCTATTGTTAGACAGTGGCAAATGGAATAATAAATCCATTATCTCTGCAGACTGGGTAAAAAAAGCCAAATCAATGAATACGGTATTTCCAAACGGGAATGGCTATGGTTATGGTTTCTGGATCGATGAGGATCATTCCTTCAATGCCGAGGGCAGGGGCACACAAAGGATACATATCGATTCCATACACAATGCAATTATCGTAGTTACGGCAGGAGGACTTGATGGGGATAAGAAGGAACGAATTGGTGATATTATTGGTAATTCGCTCCACCCTGATCAAAAACTGAAACGTGATCCTGTAGCCTTTAATAGCTTAAAAAAAATGGAACTTCAGGCGGCAGAAACGTTGATCGATACGCCCCGGTATATTTCCAACGCTACTGAAAAAGGGAAGTTGTTTAATAAGACGATCATTTTTCCAACAAACAGTTTGGCTATTAAAAGCGCCAAAATTATATGGAAAAAAGGGAAATTATCCCTTCTGTTAAAGCAATCCGGGGAACAAACCGTCATCTATCCTTTAGGAATTGACGCCGCATATAAATTTTATCAGGATGCCGGTTCTGGTCATCTATATGCGTTAAGGGGATATTGGAAAGCTTCTAATGAATTTGAAATCGAGTTTAATATGCTATCAAAGATTAATAAATACCTGATTAATTTCAAAATTGGTAGCAATGGAAATGAGGTTTCCATTAAGGAAAGGACCCATAAAATTAATGAAGTTTTTCCAGTGTCAATAGTGGATTAAAAAATATACTGCACACTTCCGGGGAATAAACATCTCATTCTAATCTCACTTCCCGCACCGTTTCATTTCCCGGCAGGTCTACCGCCACAATTATCACACTACCACCAGCCGGCAGACTGGCTGCCTTATAATACCAATCCACACCGTTTCTACCTAACACTGCCTTGCCTTTTTCCAGTATGCTACCTGCGGCGTCAACCACCCGTACCTGCACTTCTGCTACCCTGAATTCGTCCTTTGCTGTCACTACTACAGTTTCTTCTTCGAACTGAATATTCTGCACTTCAGGAGACCGATAAGCATCCTTCACCGCCATATTATACGCATTCTGCCCCGGGCCGGCCAGCGACTTATAATAAGCCTTTATCTCCGGATCCTGTAGGATCTCCCTGGCATATGCCGCCGCCACCTGCATTTTATACCGGGCTTCCAGCTGCTTCTTCGTCGGCTTTTTCTTTGACGGGCCGCGTTTCTTCGCCATAATTATCTGCCCGTTCCTTTCGTAAATCGTGATCTGATCGCCCAGCGAACCCCGGACGAGTTGGAGGAGTATATTGTCTTTAACAATAGCCATAAAAATCAGTTTTGGGATTACAAGATCAATATTAATGATCTTACCGAAACTATAGTCAAGCTTTAACACTAAATGAGTACTAATACGTCATTTAAAGTACACCTCAATATCCAATCGATATAGAAATGTAGTTATGATGTACTTATGGTCTGCTTATAGAAGTATAGTTATGCTATAGATAAATACATCGTTTCCACTCCTATCGGGGTGTCCGGGTAAAAATGCGTATAGCTTCATTTCATGATGATGAAGATATTTCTGACAATCAAATAAAAGTTACAAGTGAGATCAGGGAATTTAGAGAGGGTAGGTTAAGTGAATCGGTATAAAACCGCAATATGAGAGAGTTACGAGGCAGGAGTCTTCCCTGGAAGACTCCGTTTTTCAGGGAAGAAATCATCTTTACCACCGGGAGGTTACTACGGCAATCTTGCCGCCAACTTTTCAGGCATCAACCTTAATACCTGGTAAATAAATTTCCATTTAATTCCCGGTACAATCGTAAAACCATTACCAGCATTTACAATAGCCTGTGCTATAAACGAAGGTTCCATTAATAAAGATTCCGGAAGGTCTAATCCGGCAGTCATCTTGCTGCGGATGTATCCTGCTACTATCACATTGACCACTACTTTCCTGGCAAACAAATATTGTCTCAGCCCCGCAAGGTATTGCGTAAATGCGGCCTTTGTGCTGCCATAAATAAAGTTACTTTTACGCCCCCGTACACCGGATAGGGAGGATAGCCCGATGATCCGTTCCAGATGATCATTGCCCCTGTCATTTACAATGATATTAATGATAGATACTGCGCCGGCATAGTGTACCTGCATCATACGATAACTACCTTCCCAGTCGGTCAGTGCCTGTTCATTGGTGACCTGAAATCCTGCAGCATATACTACAATATGGGGTTTGGCTGGCAATGATGCGTAAAATGCAGCATGGGTTTCAAATGCAGTGGCATCAAAGTAACAAATGGTCAGCCGGTTAACAGAGGCGTTTTTCGCCTGCATAAACGATGATATTTCTGCAGTGCTGCGGGAGGCGGCTATCACCAGGTAGCCTTTTTCAAGGTATAATAAGATAGCTTCTTTTGCTACATCGGAATTGGCACCGAGTACCAGGACGGTTTTGGACATATGGAGTCATTAATATTACTTTGACAAGTTAAGCTAATTTAATTAACGGGTTAATATTCATAACAGATCCATCTAACGGGCCTCAACATGGGCTTTATCATTTCTATTTTATTCTATCTATTCGTAATTACCTATATCCTATGCTTCTCTACTAATCCTTTGAATGCATAAAGTAAAAATTCTAATTTGTTTAAATCTCCAGCACCAAAATATTGCTTATCCCTTACCTTATAGAAAAACCAATCATCTTCAGCATTTTCGGTTACATCTGTTTCCATTTCGAGGTCTTCCAGCTCAGTATCAACCAAATCAATTGTAATGTACCAGCCAGGATTATCAGTTGTACCAATTTTTATTCCGTACATATGTTCCCAATCTCCATTACATTGAGCATTCATCCATTGTGATATCCAGGCAAGTATTTCCGACATATAAGAGTTTAATTTTGTTTTGAACCAGGAATATTAATATACACCTTTATAATTTCGTTTTTAATCAGCATTCTTCGGGTAAAATAAACCAATAAGCGACAAAAAAAGGGGCCGAAACCCCATAGTTCCTATGTTTGAGTTGCGATACCTAAAGTTACCTGAATAAAGATAGAAAATTTACCAAATAGCCGATATTGTCTCAAATATTATCAGAGATATCGGCAGAAATTATTTTGGCACGGAGCTTTCTTATGAAAGTGGAATTACCACGGGTTAATTTTTGGTGATTAAATTGAATTTATGACAAAGAACATAGAATTATTACATTCAGCGTTTCCTGACTGGAAAGCCAATGAGATCGGTTTTATTAAATCGTTGAACTGGTCTGCTGGAGCGCTTACCCTTGTAGGGCTTTGCAGAGAAAGAGGGCAAGAAATTTCATTTCCGGATCTCAGTGGATTTTTTATGAAGTTTCAATAACGTTTGAGGGAGTGAGTGACCTTGATGTGAAATTCAGGAATGATGGATTGCATCAGGTGACAGGATTTGATATCATTGATATTTCAGAGAATAAATGGGAGCATGCAAAATTTCAAATCGAGGATTATGGGAAAGGAACGATTGGTTTCTATTGCAGAAATATTAAAGTGAATAGCGTCTCAGAGATTACTTATTTTGATCTTAAATAAGTATTATTTTACCTTCAATAGCATCCACCATTTTTCTTCCAGCAAAAAGTAAAATCCTAGCTTAGCATCACGAAGAAAATCTAAACTATGTCTAAAATATTCATAACAGGTTCAGCTGACGGGCTTGGACATCTCGCCGCAAAAACGCTGATAAACATGGGCCATGATGTAGCCTTGCATGCCCGCAATAGTGCACGTGCTGATGAAACGGTTAAAAAAACACCCGGCGCAATGGCTGTTCTTACTGCTGACCTGTCCAGCATGGAAGAAACAAAACATCTTGCTGAACAGGTGAATGAAATTGGGCAGTTTGATGTCATCATACACAATGCCGGCGTCTACCAGGTGCCTGCACGACAGCTATTTGCCGTCAATACACTGGCTCCTTATATTTTAACCTGTATGATAAAAAAGCCACAACGCCTTATTTATTTAAGTTCCGGTATGCATAAAGGCGGAAGTGCAAAACTGGATTTGCTTAAAACCGATGTTAAGCGTATCACCTACTCCGATACTAAGTTACACGTAATGATGTTTACAAAAGCTGTAGCGGAGTTTTGGCCAGATGTATTGGTCAATGCTGTCGATCCAGGCTGGGTGCCTACAAAAATGGGCGGTGCAGGCGCTCCTGACGATTTACAAAAAGGATATGAAACGCAAGTTTGGTTAGCGACAAGTAATGATGTGAAAGCACAGGTAAGCGGGCGATACTTTTTTCATAAACAGGAGCAGCGATATAATCAGAACGCTGATGTTAAAGCAGATCGGGATAGGTTACTGGCAATTTGCGGGGATATTACCGGGGTGTCGTTCTTTGAAGGTAAATAAAATCGCCCACCAGCTGGTGGGCGATTACACGCTAAATATAATATTGCTATTCCTGTTCAAAAGCAATCAGCTTCGGCGCATCCCCCACAAATACATCCAACACCCCATCGGCTATCTTAATCCCCCCTTCAAATCGTGTCGCCCCCGGAATTGTCCGGATCGCAGCTGCTGCTGCAGCCAATCGCTTTGCACTGGCAAAATAACGCCCTGCGGCTATGCTTCCTTTATCTGCTGCATCCAGTCCTGCTACGGTTAACTGAAGTGCTCGCCCCCACAGCTGCATGGCATCCAGCCATGGACGCGACTCCTGGGCAAAGGCTGTATCAACCGTTCCAGCCCGGATAATATCAGGTGCACCTGCAAACCTGTCTGCATATAAAACCAGGTCAGCAATCGCCTGATGCCGGGTAGCATCGTCCCCATTCGCAATTGCTTCACGCACGCCATCGAGCACCGCCTTCAGTCGTGGCGCCTGCTCCTGCCAGGGCTGACTGCCAAAAGTCGGGGCCATATGCTGGGTATCAAAGAAAGTAAGCAATGCCTCCGTTGTCCGCTCATCACCACCCGCCAGTTCGCGCGCTGCTGCATGCCAGGTACGCACGGCGTCGTAGGCTTTGTCATTCCAGCCAAAGGCCGCCACTCCTGTCACAGCAACACGACTGGGTGCTTCCTGGTTCATCGGGTTAGACAGGATGCCGGTCAGTTCTGCCGACAAACCAGCTTCGCGCCGCACATAGGGTGCCAGCAGGAGCCGTCCGGTCGTTTGCGCATAGTCATTTACCGGGTAGTTATCCCACAGCAATGTCTTCCGTCCGAATGCCTTTGTCGCTGCACGCGCATCGGGAATAGAGATAGCTGGTGGTACGACGTCGGTGCCAGTCCACTGCACTACGATCTTCGGGTTCAGATTTTTCCGTAGCGCTGCCTTATATGGGCTCTCTTTGGCATCATAATATTCTGTCGGCACCATAATAAGTGGCGGCGCGGCCGGATCGACGGTATTGAGATCCGCCTGAATTGCATTCAGCAATTGCGCCTGTGCTATGCCTGCCGCTTCTGCACTGGATGGTCCAAAGGTCGTGGAATCCAGAGCACAATTCCATTTGGTATATTCTATATCGTCGAGGGCTACATAAAAGCTATGTACCCCGATTGAACGCAGTGCACTAAACTTACGTTCCAGCGCCTGACGGTCAGCAGGATTCGAGAAGCATACGGATGGCCCGGGTGAAATGGCGTAGACAAAATTAATATGGTTTTGCCGGGCTGTAGTTACCAGCGTACTGAGTTCTTTCAGGATTGCCGGTGAATAAGCTTCGCGCCAGCGATCACGGGCATATGGATCGTCTTTGGGACTGTAGACATAAGTATTTGCCTTAACAGTGGCGAGGAAGTGCAGGTGTTTTGCCCGATCTGTCATCGACCAGGGTGCACCATAAAACCCTTCAATTGTGCCGCGGATTGCCATGGCAGGATGATCCTGGATGACAAGGGCAGGGATGGTGGAACGCTGTGCCAGCTGACGAAAAGTTTGCGCAGCGTGAAACAAGCCATCTGCATCATGACCGGCAAGTGTAATGAGCGCACCATTGCCTGCCGCAACACTGGCGATCGTATAGCCTTCAGCATTACTATCAGGTACGGCAGCACTCCGCGCCAGTGCAGAACGCACGATCTCCGCATCTCCTGTGCCGAGAATGATGTATGGACGATCGGGGACAGATGGCAGTTGCCGCGCTGTAGTGATAGTCTCCACTCCTGCTGCTGTCAGGGTGTTGCGAACCAGCGCCTCAGCTTCAGGATCTGCACCCGGGGCTACTACCAGGACAATAGATTTACCCAACATTACTGACCCTTTTCCGGGGGTGATCGATACCGGTGTAGGAAATATTGCCGGCAGGGTAACTGGCCGGGCCAATATCGGATTGTAGGTTTGCGGCGGATTTTGCGCCGTTTGAGCAAAAGTTGGGATGGTACCCAGAATGACTGCGGTTAGACCTGTAAATAACATTCTCATTGATCAATCTTATTATGCAAGCTGTAAATATAGTAACAGGTTGTGAAGAGGGGAAGTGAATAGGATAAACGGTCAGAATTATAAATAAGCATTGCAGTAACTTCATAATTTTCTAACTACCTCCTGTGCTTTCTTATTTTCATCGGGCAACCCGATGGTAATACGTATCCAGGTATTATAAGGTGAAAACAACCGCCCGATCTGAATGCCCTGTGCTTTGAAAGCAGCCGCCACCTGTTCATAAGGTTTACCGGTATTGAAATAAATAAAGTTAGCCTGAGAAGTAGTGTGTTCCAAATGAAGGCTATCAAGCAGCTGGTTCCACTTTTCCCTTTCTGCTGTGATAGTTTTATTAAGTGCAGCAATATAATTTTTATCTGCTAATGCAGCTTTGGCAGCAACAACAGAGAGCCTGTTTAAGTCATGTACATTTCCCAGCCCTTTCTCCTTCAGGAATTTTGCAGTAGCAGGTGAGGCCACGCAATAGCCGATAGATAAGCCTGCAAGTCCGTAGGCTTTGGCAAAAGTGCGGAAGACGATAATGTTGTCTCCTTCTTTGATATTATTAACGGCAGTTCTGCCCCCAAAATCATCGGTATATTCGAGGTAGGCTTCATCTACCAATATGATTGCCTGTTTGGACGCAGTGTGGAGAAAGTCGTGAAAGGCCCGCCTTTCGCTTACCGTACCGGATGGATTGTGAGGGTTGACAAGGAAGATGGCAGTGGTATGTGCGTTGATGCTTTTTGATATTTGATCGAGATCGTTTTCTTTTTTTTCATTCAGCGGTACGGCTATCACTTTTCCGCCTACACTCGCAGCAGCATCTGTAAAAACAGGATACCCCGGTACGGAATAA
Organism: Chitinophaga sp.; assembly: GCF_039596135.1. GTDB lineage: Bacteria > Bacteroidota > Bacteroidia > Chitinophagales > Chitinophagaceae > Chitinophaga. The sequence goes on along the minus strand of NZ_JBCNKH010000042.1, from coordinate 6,698 downwards.
ATGAATTCCCCGCCTTTTAAGCCCAGGTAGACCCCTAGCTGACCTAATACCTCACCCGGAATGATCTGGTCCTCCCCTACGCCTTCTTTTTGGGCAATAGCTGTAATGAGTGCATTTGCATCAGGACCCGGGTAACGGGCAATGTTGGCAATTTCCTTTTTAATGGCTTCCTGCACGTCAATAGCAGGTGGATATGGGTTCTCATTCAGCGACAGCTGTTGTGCCTTACCACTCAGGTATATAAAAAAGAAAATAGTGGGAATATAAAAGCGATACATAACCGACATTTTATTATCCCACTAAAATACTAGAGTTATTGCAAAAAATCAACTAGTCTTACTTACCAACCGTTTCAGCAGTATGGCAAATACCAGCGCAATCACCAACAGCACACTAAAGCAGTACAATGTACCATTGTAGCTATCACTCGCACTTCTGGCTATTGCGGCGAACAATGGCCCCGCCATACCAGCCGCAGCCCATGCTGTAAGCATATAACCTACGATAGCACCCAGTTCCTTTGTACCAAACAGGTCACTGATATACGCAGTGGTAGTGGAGAATCCCGCACCATAACAAGAAACAATCAGGAAAATCATAAGCTGGAATACCAGTGCATTGTGCACCGCAGGCAATACCAGGAAGGCTGCAATTTCAATACAGAGGAAAGTAATATAAGTATTGGGTCTGCCCAGGAAGTCAGACGCCGCTGACCAGCCAATACGGCCCCCACCATTGAAGATACCCATGATGCCTACCATCGCTGCTGCAGCTGCTGTAGTCAACCCTGCAGACTCCTGCGCCATTGGGGAAGCTGCTGAAATGATGGCAATACCACAACTGATATTGAGAAAGAACATGATCCACAGGTACCAGAATTTCTTAGTGCGGATGGCTTCTTTCGCTGTCATACCTGTAATCTCTTTTACCTTTGCAGGGCCGCCATAACCTTCAGGAGGTGGGGCAATGTAGGAAGAGGCGGCGAGGATAACTACGAAATAGCTACCTCCCATAATAAAAAATGTAGTAGGAATGCTGGTGTGTGCAATCAGGTACACGATCAGCGGACTACTGATCAATGCAGCAAAACCAAAGCCCATGATTGCCAGACCGGTCGCCAGCCCCTTCTTGTCAGGGAACCATTTTACCAGTGAGGTAATAGGTGTGATATAGCCCAATCCCAGGCCAACACCACCAATAACGCCATAAGACAGGTACAGCCCCCACAGTGAGTGCGCATATACTGCCAATCCTGAACCTGCTATGCCTGCACCGAAGAAAAGCGCCGCAAGTCGCCCGGATTTTCGCGGGCCCAGCTTTTCAACATAACTGCCCAGAAAGGCAGCAGACATACCAAGGAAGAAAATAGCCAGGCTGAAGGTAAACTGTGTCTCTTTCAGTCCCCATCCCAGTTGTGCTATTAATGGTTTTGTGTACACACTCCAGGCGTACACAGAGCCAATGGAGAGATGGATCCCAACTGCGGAGGCTGCAATGAGCCACCTGTTCTTAAGTTTGTTCATGGTTGTGATGAATTATGCATATATTTTCAACTGTTCAGCAATCAGCGCTCCCATATTCCGGCACCTGCTAAAACCATCATGATGATGGAAAGCGGCCAGTTCCCCGGCCAGCTGGTCTACCTTCTTTTGTGGAGAGATCTGATCGTTTTTCATACAGTCCAGCAGATCATCCAGTCTGTAACGCACCAGGCGGATACGGTTATTGATTAAGCTCCGCTCTTCCTCCTGGTACTGCCGCATGGTCCGGCTGTCCATATGTTTGATACCAAGGCTCACCAGTTGATTGTTATCCTTAAAAAAGTGTGGCAGGTAAAACTGTCTTCTGCCTTCATAAGATTGCTGGTCAAAGTCGATGGCACGGATCCGGTATTGGTTTCCTTCTATATCAGGTGTAATATGTACTACATAGTTATAGGCACGCATATCCCCCAACAGGCGGATAAAACAGCGTTCGTTGAACTTCACGAATTCTTTACAGATCCTGATCTGGTTGAATTTGGAGGTGTTCAGCCGGTTTTTGATAAATACATCTCCGGGCAGACCTGAGATGTGTTCTTCTATCAGGGTCTCCCCATCTGTGAGATAGGCGATCCTGTTAGGTGATAATATATGTTCGAGTTCCAGGCCATATACGCGGGAGGCATCAGATACTTTTACATAGAAGTAATCGTAGTTATCATTGAGGGTATTCATGATGCGCACCCGGAAGGGTTTGGAATTGCCAAAGGTGCAGTAGTCGATCTGGGATACTTGTAAGTGTTCAGTAAAAGCGGTATCGCCAGAGGTGTTCATAATGGCATAGATGAGGGTGAGCGCAGGGAATAAGGATTCCATATGTGCAGGATCGTAATAAACGGTTTCCCAGAGTGTGTCTTTCCCATCCTTGTCCAGCAGTGGTATGCTCACATGAAAACGGAGCAGGTCACTGTAGTTCACCAATACTTTCAGGTCACGGTTATATTTACGCAGGTAATCCATCAGGGGTTTCCTGACGGGATAAACCAGTTTCTTGCGGGATTGAACGTCCATCATACAATTAATAATAAAAATGTAGCTGGCCGGGTCAGCAGCCAGCTACATATGTATAGCAGATTAAGCTCCCACAGGTGCTTTGATCTTAGCAGTGGTGGCCTCAGCTTTCTTTGGCCCTTCAAATGCATTGATGTAGAGTTTCTTCATTTCACTGATCAGTGGGTAGCGGGGGTTAGCCGGTGTACACTGGTCATCGAATGCCTGTTCTGACATCGTATCAAGAGATGCATAGAATTTGCTTTCTGACACACCGAATTCCTTAATGCTCTTAGGAATAGCCACAGCAGCTTTCAGTTTTTCGATGGCTTCACACAGCAGTTCTACTTTTTCTGCATCGTTCTTACCGCCCAGCTGCAGGTAGTCAGCGATACGTGCATATCTCCAACGTGCGTTAGGATATTTGTACTGAGGGAAGGCAGCCTGTTTGCGTGGGTTTTCTACAGCATTGAAGCGGATCACTTCAGTGATGAGCATACCATTCGCAACACCGTGAGGCACGTGGTGGGTAGCACCCAGTTTGTGTGCCAGGGAGTGGCAGATACCGAGGAAAGCATTGGCGAAGGCCATACCAGCGATGGTAGAAGCGTGTGCCATTTTTTCTCTTGCTTTCACATTGGTCTTGCCTTCGTTGTAAGCAGCAGGCAGGTATTTGAAGATGAGGCGGATCGCTTCGAGTGCCAGACCGTTGGTGTATTCACTTGCCATTACGGAAACATAAGATTCCAGTGCGTGGGTCAATGCGTCGATACCGGAAGCGGATGTGAGGCTCTTAGGCATGTTCATCATCAGTTCGGCATCTACAATTGCCATATCAGGAGTCAGTTCGTAGTCAGCCAGTGGATACTTGATACCAGTGTTTTCGTCAGTGATCACCGCGAATGGAGTCACTTCAGAACCTGTACCGGCAGAAGTAGGAATGGCAATGAAGCTGGATTTGATACCCATTTTAGGGAAGTGATACACGCGTTTGCGGATATCCATGAAACGCATAGCCAGGTCTTCGAATCTTTCTTCCGGATGTTCGTACAGCACCCACATGATCTTAGCAGCATCCATTGGAGAACCACCACCTAAAGCGATCACGGTATCAGGCTGGAAGCTGGCCATTTCTTCAGCACCTTTTCTTGCGCAGATCAGGGTTGGATCAGGTTCCACGTCGAAGAACACGGTATGTTCAATACCCAGTTCATCCAGGATTTTGGTTACCTTTTCAGCATAACCCAGGCCATAGAGTACTTTATCTGTTACGAGGAATACTCTCTTCTTGCCTTCGTCTTTCAGTTCTTTGAGAGCTACGGGCAGACAGCCGTATTTGAAATATACTTTTTCAGGTACTTTGAACCAAAGCATGTTTTCTCTTCTTGCAGCTACGCTCTTAATGTTCAATAAATGTTTAACACCTACGTTTTCAGAAACGGAGTTACCACCCCATGAACCACAACCGAGGGTCAGTGATGGAGACAACTTAAAGTTGAAGATATCACCAATAGCACCTTGTGAAGAAGGCATGTTGATGATGGTACGGCCGGTCTTCATGGCAGCGCCGAAACGGTTTATCCTGTCCTGGGAGATGGTAGGATCGGTATACAGCACGGAGGTGTGACCGAAACCACCCAGTTTAACGAGGCGGGTAGCTTTGCTCAGGGCTTCGTCGAAGTCTTTGGCTTTGTACATAGCCAGAACGGTAGACAGCTTTTCATGGCTGAATGGTTCGTCCAGTTCTACAGAAGTCACTTCACCAATCAGGATCTTGGTGTCTTCAGGAACGGTGATACCAGCCAGGGCAGCGATCTTAACAGCAGGCTGACCTACGATGTTGGCATTGAGCACGCCATTGATCAGGAGCAGCTGACCTACTTTGCTTGTTTCAGCTTTGCTGAGGATGTAAGCACCGCGGTCGATGAATTCTCTCTTTACTTCTTCGTATACTTTTTCAACTACGATCACGCTCTGTTCGGATGCGCAGATCATACCGTTGTCAAAGGTTTTGGAGAGCAGGATGGAATTCACGGCCATCTTGAGGTGAGCGGTTTCGTCGATGATGGCGGGTGTATTACCGGCGCCTACACCGATGGCAGGTTTACCGGAAGAATAAGCGGCTTTGACCATACCGGGGCCGCCGGTTGCCAGGATGAGATCTGCTTCTGCCATTACCATCTGGGAAGATTCAACGGAAGGTTCTTCGATCCAACCGATGATATCTTTGGGTGCCCCAGCTTTTACGGCTGCATCCAGTATGATCCGTGCCGCTGCTATCGTGGAATTTTTAGCTCTTGGGTGAGGTGAGAAAATAATGCCATTGCGGGTCTTGAGTGCAATCAGTGCTTTAAAGATCGCGGTGGAAGTTGGATTTGTAGTAGGTACTACAGCCGCAATCACACCGATTGGCTCAGCGATTTTGGTGATGCCAAAGGCTTCATCAGTTTCGATGACGCCGCATGTCTTTTCATCTTTGTACTGATTATAGATATACTCAGATGCAAAATGGTTCTTTATCACTTTATCTTCCACCAGGCCCATGCCGGTCTCTTCCACTGCCATCTTGGCGAGGGTGATACGGGCATTATTGGCCGCTATAGCCGACTGGCGAAAGATCTCATCAACCTGTTCCTGGGTAAAGGTAGAAAACTGGGTTTGCGCCTTCCGTATCCTTTCAATCTTGTCGATTAAATTTTTTGAATTAGGTTCCATGTTAGAGGAGTTGATATTGATAAATAATTCCAATACAAAGGTGGGTAGAAGCGGAATTATAACCGATGACGGGTTTGGCATAAACCATTGATACAAATCAGTGACGATGGGCAGGATGACGCCGGTCAGAAAAAACAGATTTTCTACAGAATTATTTTACTATTTTGTAGATATTACTATTATACCTGATGAGATTTTACGGCCTACAACTGTTATTGCTACTGGTAGCAACGGAGTGCTCGTATGGGCAAACTATAGCTCCTGTTAAAGAAGATACCTCCGATAAGGGAAGCTTGTATGGGCAGACTGATACCTCCTATAAGGTAAGGGCAATGGGAGGTTCCTATGGGCAGACCATCACTCCTGTTAAAGAAGATACTTCCGCACTGGGAGGTTCGTATGGGCAGACCACAGCTTCCTATAAGGTAAATCCTGTACCTGTACTGGCTTCCGCTATTATGATCGGCTATGGTGCCGCCACCTTCCATGTACGACCTTTACATGACCTGGATCTTTCTACCAGGCATGAGATCCGCGAGGACAATTCCCGGTTTCACACTTCTATTGACAACTATTTGCAGTATTCGCCCATTTTTGGGGTGTATGCACTGAATGCCATGGGCATTCATGGGGCGCACAACTTCAAAGACCGGACAATTATACTGGGGATATCGTCATTGCTGGTAACCGGCACGGTAACGGGGTTAAAAAACCTGACCCACAGGGAAAGACCTGATGGCAGTGCGGCAAACTCCTTCCCTTCCGGGCATACGGCAACGGCGTTTATGAGTGCGGAGTTTATGCGGATGGAATACAAAGATGTAAGTTCCTGGTATGGTGTAGGGGGGTATATAGCGGCTACAGCAACGGGGGTATTGAGGATGTATAACAACCGTCACTGGCTGAGTGATGTGGTGGCAGGTGCCGGTGTGGGGATATTAAGTACGCAGGCTGCGTTCTGGTTGTATCCGAAGATTGAGAAGGGGTTGACAGGGAAAGCAAATACCAGCACCATGGTGATGCCTACCTATGATGCTGGTACGAGATCAGCGGGGATTAGCCTGGTGTATATTCATTGATGAAAAGCAGCACTTTTTAGCGACAGGCTACTTTGCATGGAATAGGCCAGGCTTTGTCTTTTTTGTATTCATTGATGGAACTCGGCACACACTCAACCTGCAGAACTTAATCATTTATATATTCATTGATATAAGTTAGCACACACTCAACCTGTAGAACTTAATCGTTTATATATTCATTGATATAAGTTAACACGCACTCAACCTGCAGAACTTAATCATTTATGTATTCATTGATATAAGTTAGCACACACTCAACCTGCAGAACTTAATCATTTATATATTCATTGATGTAAGCAACTGCCTTTGGATAACCACCAGCATCTTTGAAAGATTCGCTGATCTTTTGCATATTCATTGCATATGAAGGATC
>NZ_JBCNKH010000041.1:0-59229 GCF_039596135.1 Chitinophaga sp. | reverse complement strand
TGTCAGGAGCCGTTTGTTGATCCTTCTGAAATGCTTCTTCTTCAATAAATTTCCATCCACCTACCATACTACTCGTCTCCCCGCGTCCTTCCACATAATCATGATAGAATACCAGGTATACATGGATCACTACAAACAGTATAAAGAACCACATGGTCCAGTGATGCACCTGTCTTACCATAATATCTCCACCCAATAAAGTAGGTACCCAGGCAAATAACTTCGGCAACCACCAGTTACTCATAGACGCATACAACCCAAACCCCGTCAGTGATTGAATGCCAAAAGCAATGAAGGTAAAGAAGTAAATAAATCCAGCCAGCGCATTATGTCCCACACTCAGGTGTTCTTTCCCTTTCAGCTGTAAGATGTCGATTTTCAACACCTGCCAGATCTCTTTAAAGAAGAACTTTCCCGTGGGGATAAACTGCTTCCAGTTAGCATACTTATTACCCACAAAACCCCAATACAAACGGAAGATAAAATTGAAGAAGAAAATATATGCTGCAATAAAATGGATAGCTCTCATCCATCCCATTACAAACCGGTTCGATGCCTCCTGGTGACTACTGATCACCAGTGGATTGGAAATGTAAAAGCCGGTGACAATGAGCGCCACCATTACCAATGCATTGAGCCAATGGTACAGTCTTACCGGCAATTCCCATGTATACACACGTCTTAACCGGTGTATATGGACATATTTCTTAGCCATAAGTTCGCATTTATGCTTCTAATACACTCACCCTGTTTATATGATTGCCATGTTCATCGTACAGGTGCACCGCACATGCCAGACATGGATCAAATGAATGCACCGTACGCAGTATTTCCAGCGGTTGTTTTTCATCTGCTACCGGTGTACCCAATAATGCAGACTCATATGCAGACAACTGTCCTTTACTGTCACGTGGAGATGCATTCCAGGTGGTAGGTACTACAAGCTGGTAGTTGGAGATCTTTTTATCTTCAATATTGATCCAGTGTGCGAGCGCACCCCGTGGTGCTTCGGCATGTCCTACACCAATGGCTTTCTTAGGCCAGGTATCAGGGTTGAACATATCCATATTCGCCATACGGGTGTCTCCCTTTTTGATATTATCTACCAGTTGATAGTAGAAGTCCAGCGCCCACTGAGATACCAGCGATGCTTCAAAACCTCTTGCAGCTGTACGACCTAATGTAGATATGAGTGCTGTAGCAGGAATATCCAGTGTTTTCAATGCCCTGTCTACCACCTCTTTGAACTCTTCACGACCTCTGGCATAGCCTACCAGCACTCGTGCCAGTGGCCCCACTTCCATAGCATGTCCCTGCCAGCGGGGTGTTTTTAAATAGCTATAAGCCTGAGACATATCCAGGTGTTCGAACGGTGGCTTAGGACCGGTGTATTTGATTTTGCTTTCTCCTTTCCAGGGATGCAAACCAATATCTTTTCCCCCTTTGTACTCGTACCAGCTATGTGTAATAAATTCCTGTACATCGCCATCGTTTCGTAAGTCGACCTCATAGAGTTTGCCCAGGTCTTTGTTTAAAATTACCCCCGGCGGGAACTTATAAGAAGAGGCATCGCGATACCCATTCCATGGCAGATCGCCATACACCATAAAATTGCCCAGGCCGCCCCCAATGCTACCCCACTCCTTATAATAAGAAGCAATGGCCATCAGGTCAGGAATGTATACCTGCTCGATGAACGTCTTTGCTTCGTCCAGTTTACTTTTCACTAATGACAACCGCTCTGCGTTGATACCGCTTACATCATCCACACCGATGGCACAGGCCATACCACCCACCAGGTAGTTAGGGTGTGGGTTCTTACCACCAAATACCGCCTGTACTTTCACTACTTCTTTCTGCCATTCCAGTGCTTCGAGGTAGTGTGCCAGACCGATCAGGTTCACTTCGGGCGGTAGTTTGTAGGCGGGATGCCCCCAATACCCATTGGAGAAAATACCCAACTGGCCACTGTCTACGAGTTTTTTAATTCTTTTTTGCAAGTCACTAAAATAACCCGGAGAGCTCTTTGGCCATTTGGATATTTTCTGCGCAAGAGCGGATGTCTGTTGCGGATCTGCTTTCAGTGCATTCACAACATCTATCCAGTCCATGGCATGGAGGTGATAAAAATGGACTACGTGATCATGCATAAAAGACGTGCAATACATAATATTGCGTACCAGTTCAGCGTTGGGCGGGATGGTGATGTTCAAAGCGTCTTCTACAGATCTCACAGAAGTGAGCGAGTGTACAGAAGTACACACACCGCATACACGGCCTACGATGGCCCATGCATCGCGGGGATCACGGTTCCGGAGTATTTCTTCCAGCAGGCGGACCATGGTACCGCTACTGTAAGCATCTTTTATTTTTCCATTTTCAATTTCTGCTTCTATGCGAAGGTGTCCTTCAATCCTCGTGACGGGATCTACGACAATTCTTTTGTTCATAATGGTGGAATTTCTCAGTGATCCAATTCTTTTTCTTCTTTTCTGCCTTCATCTTCCAGCATATGGATGTTTTCCTTCTTGCGGATGTTCGTCATCACAGCATGCCCCAATACACCGGCAGCAGTAGCTCCGAGGGCTATACCGCCTACCACATCGGCAGTGGCTTCAATACCGAAGCCTGCAAATGCAGAAGCCCGCTCGTACAAGCGTCCGTTGTCCCAATAATTTTCTTCACTACATCCTATACATCCATGGCCTGACTGGATAGGGAAGCTGGTGCCTCCATTCCATTTCGTAACACCACAGGCATTGTAAGTAACCGGACCTTTACATCCTACCTTATATAAACAATATCCTTTCTTTGCATTTTCGTCGTCAAAGCTTTCCACATACAGCCCCGCATCAAAGAATGGTCTGCGGTAACAGGTATCATGTACGCGCTTGCTATAGAAAGCTTTGGGTCTGCCCAGTGCATCCAGTTGCGGAATGCGGTCAAAGGTGACGAGGTGTACGATTACCCCGGCCATCACTTCGCCGATTGGCGGACAACCAGGTACTTTGATAATAGGTTTTCCTTTCACGAGTTTGTGAATAGGGGTTGCAGCGGTTGGGTTTGGCTTGGCTGCCTGCACACAACCATTACATGCACAGCTACCCCAGGCAATCACTGCTTTGGCACCAGCTGCGGCTTCTTCCAGTATCTGCATGGAGGTTTTGCCACCTATCATGCAGTATACCCCATCTGCTTCTACGGGCACACTACCTTCCACACAAAGGATGTATTCTCCCTTGTATTTATTCATAGTATTGTGCATGGCCTCTTCTGCCTGGAAACCGGATGCAGCCATCAGGGTTTCCGTGTAATCAAGCGATATCTGGTCCAGGAGAATATCGGCAACAATAGGGTGGGAGGACCGGATAAAGCTTTCGCTGCAACAGGTACACTCCTGGAAATGTAACCAGATCACCGGGATCCTGGGCTTACTGGCCATCGACTGGGCGATCTGGCCGACTGCAGACCGTTCCAACCCCATGAAGGCTGCCATCATAGTGGCAAACTTCACGAAGTCACGCCGGCTGTAGCCCTTGTTTTTCATTTCGTCGTAATACGTTAAAGGCTGGCTCATGAGCATATGTTTATCGTCATTGAAGTTACCGAAAACGGCAGGGGCCGGAGATGATAACCATCAGAAATACGGCTGATCCTTGTTACCATTTTTGCGGCAATTCAATCTTTACTTTGAGGGTACAAACGAGCCCAATGAAAAGATCACTATTACTCTCAATCATTTTATTGCCACTTATGGCGTCGGCACATCCCGGTCATGGAACGACTGAAGGCTTTACAATCATTCACTACTTTACAGAATGGAACCATGCTATAATTACATGGCCGGTGATACTGCTGACTATCGGATTAGTAATAAGAGCGAGAAGAACCCGGAATGCATGAGTTGTCCATAGTAATGGGCATCATTGATGTAGTGACGGAATATGCCCAGGGCGCTCCCGTCAAAGAGGTAACACTGGATATTGGCTGCCTCACGACGATCGAGCTGTTTGCCTTTGATATGGCATGGAAACAGGCCATCAAAGGTACGCTACTCGAAAGCGCTGCTTTGGATATTAACCGGATCGAAGGGAAGGCCATGTGCCTGGAGTGTGGAGAAGAATTTACTATTACGGAGGTCTATGATGCCTGTACCGGTTGCGGTAGTCACCTGATCCGGATTGCACAGGGCAAGGAGTTGAAGGTACGTTCATTGATCATTTATTAAATTGAAAGTTATGTGCGCCACTTGTGGATGCGATACACATACACATTCTCATACACATTCTCATTCTCATGATGAGAAACATATAGCTGTAGAGAAGGATGTTTTATATGAGAATAATTTATTAGCGGCAAGGAATCGCGGGTTTTTCGATGCAAAGAACATTCTCGCGGTCAATCTGGTCAGCTCACCGGGTTCAGGAAAGACGACATTATTAGAAAGGACATTGACGGACCTGAAAGAGAAAGTGAGCTTTAGCGTAATTGAAGGAGATCAGCAAACTACCCGTGATGCTGACCGGATACATGCCACTGGAACAAAAGTAGTTCAGATCAATACCGGGAAAGGTTGTCATCTGGATGCGCATATGGTGATGCACGCCTTGCAGGGAATGCACCCGCACGAGGATGGGGTATTGTTCATAGAGAATGTGGGTAACCTGGTTTGCCCTGCCATGTTCGATCTGGGAGAGAAAGAAAGAGTTGTCGTAATGAGTGTGACAGAAGGTGATGACAAGCCGTTGAAATATCCGGATATGTTTCATACATCTCACCTGTGCATTATTAATAAAATAGATTTATTGCCCTATGTCCCTTTTTCTCTTGACAAGGCAATTGCAAATGCAAAGCGGATTAATCCAAAACTGGAAGTGATTACGCTGAGTTGTACATCAGGAGAGGGACTGGATAAATGGTATCAATGGCTGGAATCAAAAAAATCGTGAACTCGTATCATATCCATATCAGCGGTCGTGTACAGGGAGTTGGCTTCCGACCATTCGTGGCCCGGGTAGCAAAAGACCTGCATATACTGGGGGCTGTAAGCAATAGTACTGATGGGGTACACATTGCATTCAACGCCTCGGCAGGAGAAGCAGCTCATTTCTATAACACTATTATTTCGCAACCTCCCGTACATGCCCTGATTACCCATCACCATATGCGACCAGCGCCATTGTTTCCCTTTACAACCTTCACGATTTTACCTGGTACTGTTGCTTCAGCTACCAGCCTTTTACTGACGCCGGATATTGCGCTTTGTGATACCTGCAGGAAGGAATTGAATAATAGTTCCAACCGGCGTTATCAATATGCTTTTACTACCTGTACAAATTGTGGTCCACGGTATTCTATCATGCGGGCATTGCCTTATGAGCGTGAGCATACCAGTATGGCGCACTTACAGCATTGTGCCGATTGTAATGAAGAATACCTGGATAGTGCCGACAGGCGTTTTCATAGCGAAACGAATTCCTGTCCTGAATGTGGTGTGCCTATGTATGGGCCATCCCTGCAGGAAGTAGATGCCTGTCTGCGCAGAGGCGGCATTGTGGCGGTGAAAGGGATAGGCGGCTATTTGCTGCTGTGCGATGTGTCGCAGTCGTCGGCTATGCGTGCAAAGAAAAACAGACCACAAAAACCTTTTGCAGTATTATATCCCACACTTGAGCAAGCTGCAGAAGATGTATATCTCACTGCGCAGGAGTCGCTGGAATTATTAGGACCTGTAGCGCCAGTGGTATTGTGTAAGCTCAAAAAGCCCGCTGAAGGCTTAGCGCCGGGACTGGACAGATTGGGTGTATTATTACCTTATTCACCTTTATTACAACTGATTTCATCGAGATATGGGGGACCGCTGATTGCTACAAGCGCAAATGGAAATGGTGTGCCTATTATTTACAAAGATGAAGATGCGGTAGGCATAGCAGACCTGGTGGTGAGCTTTGACAGGGAGATTATATTTCCGCAGGATGATAGTGTGATCTGCTTTACTACTAAAGGCCGCCGTATTATTCTCAGGGGCGGACGGGGCCTGGCACCTGTGTATTTACACAAGCATAGCAGAGATGGTGCATTGGCCATGGGGGCTGAATTAAAGAGCACATTTGCACTGACCGGCGAAGACTACTGGCTGGTGAGCCAGTACCTGGGCAGCCATGGTACGTTGGAAACCGAAGAGCGATTCGAAGAGACCTTAAAAAAATTATTACAACTATTACATAAACGACCAGTACAAATCCTCACGGATATGCACCCAGGTTATTTTGTTTCCAGGTTGGGAAAACAGATGGCCAGGCTATCCGGCGCTACACTGACGACTATACAGCATCACAAAGCGCATTTTGGGGCTGTACTGGCAGAAAATAACCTGTTACAGCAACGGCATCCTGTGTTGGGCATTATATGGGATGGTGCCGGTTATGGTGAAGATGAACAGATATGGGGTGGGGAAGTTTTTGTATATAAAGAAGGTCAGATGAAGCGGGTGGGACACCTTGATTATTTTCCTCAGTTAATGGGAGACAAAATGAACAAAGAACCACGGTTGTCGGCATTGGCTTTATTGCAAAACTTCCCCGGGCGGCACGGCATAATCAGGCATTATTTTACTGACCAGGAGTGGCGGTATTATCACCAGTTGCTACACGGGCATATTGCATTAAAGACCAGTAGCATGGGGCGTTTGCTGGATGGTGTGGCTGCGATACTGGGTGTGACAGGTATCAATACCTATGAAGGTGAGGCGGTAATGAAGATGGAAGCAGGTATTGGTGATGTAGTTACACATACTTATTATGACATGCCTATTCATGGTGAAGTGATACAGTGGCGCCCACTAATTTTGGGTGTGATGGATGATGTGGAAAGAGGAATGGATAAAAGAGAAATCGCGTATAAAGTGTATTATTCTTTAGCGCATTTAGTGACAAAATTGAAGTTGCATTTTCAGACAGAGAAGGTGGCATTCAGTGGCGGCGTATTTCAGAGCCCGTTGCTATCAGGAATGATGCAGGGACACTTTCACAGAATGCTGAGTCCGAATGATGAATGTATTGCAGCTGGTCAGCTGGCTTGCTTTAGTATACAAAACGATTAATTTATGTGCCTGGCTATACCCGGAAAAGTCATTGCCATTCATGAAGGCGAAGATGCATTGTTCAGAAAGGGCAAAGTCTCTTTCAGTGGAATTACACGGGAAGTAAGTCTTTGTATGGTGCCTGAGGTGGCCCTGGGCGATTATGTGCTGGTGCATGTAGGAGTGGCTATTGGTGTGGTAAATGAGGAGGAGGCAAAGCAAATCTTCTCCTATCTTGAACAAATGGGAGACCTGGAGGAACTGTTATGAAATACATCAGTGAATACCGCGATCCACAGCTGGTAAAAAAATATCTGCATGAGTTGTTCCGCGTCACAACGCGGCCATGGACGCTTATGGAAATCTGCGGCGGACAAACGCATAGCCTGGTGAAGAATGGTTTGCTGGATATGCTGCCGCCACAGATCAATATGGTGCATGGTCCCGGATGCCCGGTATGTGTAACGAGTGTGAGTGTGCTGGACGAAGCCCTGTGGCTGGCGCAGCAACCGGATGTGATCTTCTGTTCATTTGGCGATATGCTGCGGGTGCCGGGATCAACACAGAGCTTGCTGCATGCCAAGGCGGCGGGAGCAGATGTACGTATTTTGTATTCTCCTTTGGAAGCCGTGCAATTGGCTGTGGAAAATCCTACCAAAGAGGTGGTATTCTTTGCAGTTGGTTTTGAAACGACTGCCCCGGCAAATGCACTTTCTGTGGTACAGGCGGCGGCAAGAGGTGTTGCTAATTATAGTATCCTCGCTTCGCATGTATTGGTACCACCTGCTATGGAAGCGATTTTAGGGGATCCGGATAATTTGATTGATGGTTTCCTGGCTGCAGGGCATGTGTGTACCATCATGGGTACGACAGAGTATGACCCTATTGCGGCAAAATATAAAGTGCCTATTGTGGTTACCGGTTTTGAACCGGCAGATTTGTTGCAGGGAATTTTGATGACGGTATCACAGTTAGAGAAAGGTACGTATAAAGTAGAAAATCAGTATGCACGCATGGTAGCGCGAGAGGGGAATGCGATGGCGATGAAGGCGATCCATGAGGTGTTTGATGTGAGCGATAGAATGTGGCGGGGAATAGGTTCTATACCTGAAAGTGGGTATGAAGTGAAGGAAGCTTACAAACAATATAATGCAAGGGTGAAGTTTAATATACATTTACCTGTTAGAGAGGAAGACCCTGATTGTATTAGTGGTGATATAATGCGGGGACATAAAAAACCGGTGCAATGTCCTGCCTTTGGGGGCAGGTGCAGACCAGAGCATCCGTTGGGGGCGCCGATGGTAAGCAGTGAGGGGGCATGTGCCGCTTATTACCAATATAAAAGTTCAGTATGCAGTTAACTTGTCCTTTACCTTCTACTGGTGTTGGTGAGATCATTACTTTGGGTCATGGTAGTGGTGGATTGATGACACATCAGTTGTTACAAACAGAGGTGTTTGATTTATTACACAATGACTGGCTGGATCAGCAGCATGATGGGGCTACTTTTTCATTGAATGGAAAGGTGGCTTTCAGTACGGATAGTTATGTGGTGTCTCCTTTGTTTTTCCCTGGGGGGAATATTGGGGATCTCGCTATCAATGGTACGGTCAATGACCTGGCGATGTGTGGGGCAATGGCAAGGTACCTGTCATTATCTTTTATTATTGAAGAGGGGTTGGAGATAGCTTTGTTCAGGAAGGTGCTGCAGCATATTAAAGAAGCTGCGCAGGCAGCAGGTGTGGCAATAGTGACGGGCGATACGAAGGTGGTGGAGAGAGGCAAAGGCGATCAGTTGTTTATTAATACTTCAGGTATTGGACATATACATCCGCGTGCGCAGATTCATCATAACAGGATTGTGCCGGGGGATGTGGTGATAGTGAGTGGTGAGATTGCGGCGCATGGTATGGCGATTATGAGTGTGCGGAAGGGATTGGAGTTTGAGACGGAGGTGTGTAGTGATACGAGGCCATTGCATGCGATGGTGGCGAAGTTGCTGGATTGTTTTGGGGAACAGATTAAGTTTTTGCGTGATCCGACCAGGGGTGGACTGGCGTCTGTGTTGAATGAAATGACGGAGGCAACGAAGTTGGGAGTGATGATGGATGAGAATAGTTTGCCGGTGAATGAGCAGGTGGCGGCGGCTTGCGAGATGTTGGGGCTGGATCCGCTGTATGTGGCGAATGAGGGGATTATGGTGGCGATAGTGAGTGCAGCGGTGGCACCTTCTCTTTTAGCTGCATTGCATCAAATAAAAGGTGGAGAGCAGGCCGCGATTATTGGAAAGGTTACGAAGGAGCATGCGGGGAAAGTGGTGTTGGAGAGTAGGATTGGTGGGCATAGAGTGGTGAATTTTTTGCCGGGAGAGCAGTTGCCGAGAATTTGCTAGTAAATGCCAATGTATTTTAACATGACCTGAAAGTCTTCAACATGGAACCCTTCGAGCGTGGTGAGTTTCCACCTTACGGCGTTATTAGCAGAGATAGTGAGCACATAATGTTCCGTTTTTTGACCTCTGTTGCCGGTACGCGTGTACATATCAAGATTAAAGCGGCAGGCACTTACCGGAAGCGAATCATATTTTGTTCGGAAGGTTTGAAAATATTTTACGGTTAATGTATTCCCTTTTATTGAGACTGATTTAGGAAAACGGTATTTCAATACAATCAACCAGAGTACAATGCCAAATACCGGGAAGAGAGCCAGCCACCTGAATTTATGCATGTGGAAAGCGATGAGGATGAAGATAATGGCAAAGCCAATGGTAAAGAGATATAAGTCAATAAATTTGTTCGATGATTTAATTTCCATAGGAGTATTTCTTGGGTTTCATCCCTATATGTTTTTCAAACAGTCTTGTAAAATGACTGAGATTACTAAAGCCTAATTTGTACCCCGCTTCAGATACAGATAGTTGTTGTTCTTTAATTAGGTACGCCGCTTCCTTCATTCTCAGTGTTTGATAATAATTGTAGATACTATCCCCAAAGATCTGTTTAAATAAGCGTTGGATTTTACTTTCACTCATACCGGCTTGTTGGGCCAGCAATTTGACATCGGGCGTAATACCCAGGTCTTTAATAATTTCATTTCTTACACTGTAAATGAGTTTTACATCTTCTCCATTCAGGGCATAAGAGGTGGTGTGTTGTCGTTTTTGTAAATCTACAAAGAAAAGGTATATCAGTTCTTCTGCCTTAAGGCGGAGGTAGAAATTTAATAGCGCCTGCGGTGCATGGGGAGTAATGATCTCTGCTGCTACGTTCTGAATTTCAGGCGAGATGATTTCTTCGTAAAGATAGGAGTGTTGTTGTAGCAGGGAATGATCATGCATCAATTCTTTGAGCAGGTTGCCTTCGATGGAGATCATGATGGTGCTGATGAGGGTATTGGCAGGAAATATGACTTCCATGGGCAGGTTGGGGGATGGCAGCTGAACGGCTGGCAAAAGACGGATGTCTCCCCTTCGGGGTTGGGTATTGTGAAAAGCGAGGGTGAGGGTACCGGGAGATTCTCCGCCACGGCTTCTTCTGAATATTAGTTCTTCTTTGAGTTCGTAATGATGGAGCATCATGCGCAGGTTAGGCCCGAAGTCAAACCCTTTCATGTATCCCTTGCCCAGGGAGGGGGGCAGGGAAATATGGCCTTTGGCTTCGACGGTACTGCCGGTAGCGTCTGCGAATGCCCGCATGGCGCCAGTGCGTTCGGTGGAATTGAACTCGAAGATCATGTTTTGACTGATTAGGACTATTTTTTGCCCCAAGTTAGCTATTTTATGCGGATGGCGTTACGGAACTTTGTGTTATTAAACACGAAATTCTATGAAAAAAATAGCCATTGTAGGTGGAGGTCCCGGTGGATTGACATTAGCTCGTTTGTTGCAGGTAAAGGGTGTCTCGTCTGTAAAAGTATATGAAAGAGATGCTGATAAGAATGCACGGGTACAGGGTGCAACTTTGGATCTGCACGAAGAGTCTGGCCTGGCAGCATTGCGGGAAGCCGGTTTGATGGAGGCGTTTATTGCTAACTATCGTCCGGGGGCTGATAAGATCAGGATTGTGGATAAGGAGGCGAATATAATAGTGGATGAGCATGCAGGAGAGAAAGAAGAAAACAGGCCGGAGATAGACAGAGGGCCGTTAAGAAAGATCCTGTTAGAGTCATTGTCTGCAGATACGGTAGTGTGGGATAGCCAGTTTGCAGGGATGGAGAAAAGTGGTGATGGATGGATGCTGCGTTTTAAAAACGGAACGACAGCCTATGCGGATATTGTAGTGGGAGCTGATGGAGCTAATTCTAAAATAAGGTCCTATTTAACCCCCATACAACCATTTTTCGTAGGGATGACAGCTCTAGAAGGAAGTGTGTATGAAGCGGAGAAATTGGTGCCAGAGATGTTTGAATTAGTAAAGGGCGGAAAGTTGTTCATCTTTGGGGATAGCAAGACACTGATTGTAAGTGCAAAGGGCGATGGAACATTGTCTTTTTATGCAGGGTTTAAATCTTCGGCTGACTGGGTATTAAAAGGAGATGTATTGGATTGGTATAAATCTGAGTTCAATGAATGGGCGCCCATATATGAAACATTGTTTGCGAATGTTTCAGGCGGATTTATACCAAGGCCACAGTATTGTATGCCCTTGGATCAGAATTGGGAGGCATTGCCAAACCTGACCATGCTGGGCGATGCTGCGCACCTGATGCCGCCCTATGCAGGAGAAGGGGTGAATATGGCAATGCTGGATGCGTTGGAGTTGAGTCGTTGTTTAACGGAGGAACACGATACGCATGCGGCAATTGCAAAGTATGAGAAGGAGATGCGGGCGCGGGCTTCGGCTACAGCAGCGATGACGTTGGAGCAGACGGAGAGGTTGCATAGTCCGGAGGCGATCAGGAAGATGCTTGGAGTAATAGGAATGGAATATAGTGGTATGGCATAATCCGGATGTGATAAAGAATATGAAAGAGAATATATCATTAATAAATGAATCTTCTGAGAATCGCATAAATGCCTACCTGCCCCCGAATAAAAAAAGCCCGTATCTTACTTTGATACGGGCTCTTGAAAATTATTTTGATCTTAACAATTCTATAGGAAATGGATGCTCTTTCATGAAACGCTTAGCCTCTTCGATTTGCTTCTGAAAGAAGGGGCTATTCTTCACATCTTCATCAGTAAAACTGAGCTTTCCTATAACAGGTTTTTCTCTTTTAGATGGTTTTTTGCTAGGTTTTAAAGCCATAAATGTTTCCATTTTATTCGAATTTACTATTTTTTTTTGTTAATAAGAAAGCATTGTAATTTTTACAAGATTCGATTTTGTGCCATTCATCGTCTTTAAACCCGTATATATTAAACTGTGACTCAATTTCTTTTTTAATGGCATTAATCCCCATTTGATATAGTCTGGTCCTGGCAGGTGTACTACCGACTGCCCGGATTGCTACGTCATCATAGTGAGACATTATGTCCAATACACTACTTGCCACTGTAGCTAATACTTTTTCCCGATCTGCATTATTGGATACGGATATATCACTGAACGTATTGTCAGTTTCATTCAAATCTCCAAATCCCAGATTTAGTACTGGAGTTCCATCTTTGAGTTTCCCAATTTCAGAATAAACAATTGTTTTGTTGATGATGCCATTTGGGCCATGACTTTGAAACTCGAATTTGGCAAGGCTATCGTCGGCTTTATAAGGATATTTTTCTTTCTGCATACTACACACGAATGTAGGGCCCAGACCACATTCATTCGCTGTTCACTTTCGTTCATTTTCATCCCTCAATAAACATTCACTCAAAATGAAAATGCCTCGCTAAAAAGGAGGCACACACCATCACCCCAATCCCCACCATCATCACCACTCCCGCCCGCAACAACCAATACACCACCATCGGCGTCCCACTCCCCCAAAAATAAGCCATCACACACTGCGTCATCAATATCACCTCATTCGCTATCACTCCCGTCACAAATATCACCAACCCCACCTTATTCGCCTTCACCAACTTATTCAATATCAAAAACCCTAAAATCAAAAACGAAACAAACCCCAGCACCACCAAATGCAAATACCCAATCACCACTGGTCTGAACCCATAAGCAAACCTTCCCAACGCTGTCACCAACGTCAACACCTGCAATACAATTTTAATGATAAACGCCAGTGAAGCCAACACCCACAACGGATGTAAATGCTTTATCACCGGCACCGCCAGTATCAAAAACACCAACGCGGCCAACTGTATCATACCTGCCGCTCCGGCTATCGTATAAACCCATCCTGCCGGATGTGACCACAACAAGGATAAACAATACGCCGGTACACAGGCAATCGCCATCAATATTACAAACACCTTACTGAAGTTAGGCGCCAGGTAAATATGAAACCTCGGCGCCGCCCAAAAGAACAATGCCATTACCGCAAATGTGAACCAGCCATTATATTGAAAATGCAGATAGAAGTAAATAGCATTATTGTAATACACCATATCCCCCTTGCCAAAAGCCAGCATAAATGGCCCGGCACTGGATAACAGTAAAAATGCAAGCGCTAGTTTTAAACAAGGCTTTACCAACGGGGGAAAACTGATCTCACTGATGTCATTCAAATATGCAATAGCAAACCAATAACTAAACACCACTGACAATGCTGAAAATGCAATTGACACAGGTCCATATCCCTGTATCGCAAAACTGATCAGCATACCAAAGCTCGCTACCTGGTTTAGCCAAAACTGGTACGCATATATTTTCCTGTAAGGAATCAGGTAAACAAAGCAGGTAAATAATACCGTCGTTACCCATCCTGAAAATGCAAAATGAGAATGTGCGTGCAACAGGTATTTATAATCCAGCACCGGCAGGGAAAAAGCACCCTTATATCTTAGTATCACCCCAAGGATCGATACTACCAGTAAATTCACCAGGGACAAATACGTCCATTTCTTAATTGTCTCAGACATACACCTTCCCTTTATTCACCACCAAATCCCCCTTCTTATACATCGTCCTGATCGTCCGGATCACCGTCTCCACCCTCAATCCCGTCATATCTGCCACCTGCTGCCTTGTCAATGAAACACGCAACCGCCCATACAACAATTCCGGCACCGTATGCCTCTTCAGCACCCCCCTTATCAGCACAGCAGGTTCACTACAAGTCATCTCTCTTGACAAAATAGTCTTCTGTCTCAGCCTGGTAGCCAGCAATGTGGTAAAAGCAAAATGAATGTCCGGATTTTCTTTTAGTAACCGGATAAAATCGGGCTTGGGCAATCGTAATATAACACTATCGCTATCAGCTACGGCAGCGGCCGGATACCCCATGCCGGTAAAAAGTGGCGGTTCCCCGAAGGACTCTCCATCTCCAAATATCCCCTGTATAAACTCTTTTCCATTGGCCCCGGTATTTACCATCCGTACTGTCCCGGATTCAACCTGGTAATAAAAGTGCGCTTCTTCCCCCTCGGTAAAGATTACCCGGCCTTTTTCTGCTGTCAGGCAAATGGCGCCCCATTCCCGCAACAGGTCGGTGTGGATGATCATTGTGAACGGTTTAATAACTATCCCAAAGCTATCCCGACCTGTCATGGTGATAAATGATCTTCAGCAGGTTTTCTGATGATTGATATCAAGCCTGCTTTTATGATTTGGATCATAACTTCGAGCCTCCAACTGGCGTAATGTTGTAATCAGGAATTGTCAGAACACAATCTTTAATAAATGAAAAAGTATGTTTACACCGCAGTGCTGCTGGGACTCACCTGGGCCTGCTCAAACAACAGCCAGCCTCCTAAGGAGGATTCTTCGGCACCTGTAGTTGAAGACAACAGTCTTGCGAATTCCACGTCTGCATCTGCTGCAGCATACGATTCCATCAAGGGGGCAGGGAAATTTACTAATGTAGAGCTGAGTGCCACATTAGATCAGAAAAGCGTTGCCGCAGGCAAAACAGTGTATGATTTAAAATGCGCGGCCTGCCATAAGTTAACTGATGAAAAGCTGGTGGGACCCGGCTGGAAAGGTATTACGAAGAGAAAATCTCCTGAATGGATTATGAACTTCGTGACTAACACTGATGAGATGATCGACAAAGATCCTCACGCACAGGCAATGCTGGCAGTATGCATGGTTCGTATGCCTAACCAGCACCTGACAGATGAGGAAACAAAAGACGTATTTGAATTTATGCGTAACAATGATTCATCTAAATAGTAATTCTATGCGGTTAAGTTCAATAGCGTTGCTCCTCGTAGCATTCGCATCCTGTAAGCCTCGCAACGAAGCCGGTGCCATCACTGCTGGTGCTGCTGAAAAGGTTTACGTAGCACCGGGTAAATACGACGAGTTCTACAACTTCGTATCCGGTGGCTTTAATGGTCAGGTGTCTGTTTATGGCCTTCCTTCAGGCCGTTTGCTCAAGATTATCCCTGTATTCTCTGTAATGCCTGAAAATGGTTATGGATACAGCGAAGAAACCAAACCAATGCTGGAAACCTCCCACGGTTCCCTGCCATGGGATGACCAGCACCACCTGGAACTGTCTCAAAAAGATGGTACCCCCGATGGCCGCTGGCTCTTTGCTAACGCCAACAACACACCAAGGGTGGCACGTATCAACCTCGCTACATTCAGAACTGAAGAAATACTCGAGCTGCCTAACAGCGCCGGTAACCACTCTTCTCCTTTCTGTACAGAAAATACAGAATACGTAGTAGCTGGTACCCGTTTCAGCGTACCTATTGGCGACAACCAGGATGTGCCTATCGCTTCTTACAAGAAGTCTTTCAATGGTACCGTGAGCTTTATTAAAGTTGATTCCAGCAATGGCCGTATGTCTCTGGCTTTCCAGTTGCTGACCCCTGCTATCAACTTTGACCTGAGCCATGCCGGTAAAGGTAAAAGCCACGACTGGTTCTTCTTCTCCTGCTACAACGTAGAACAGGCGCATACCCTGCTTGAAGTTAACGCTTCTCAGCGTGATAAAGACTTCATCATGGCTGTGAACTGGAAAAAAGCAGAAGAATACATCCGGAATAACAAAGGCACGCTGAAAAACTCCCGTTATGCACACAACGTGTATGATGAGAAAACACACAGCGCGACTTCCACCATCGAAAGCAAGGTGCTGACACTGGACCCTTCCCAACTGAAGGATTTCGTGTACTTCATTCCTTGTCCTAAATCTCCACACGGTTGCGATATCGACCCAACCGGTGAATATATCGTAGGTAGCGGTAAACTGGCTGCACTGATTCCTGTATTCTCTTTCACCAAGCTGATGGCTGCGATCGAGAAGAAAGATTTCGATGGCGACTATCAGGGTATCCCTGTTGTTAAATACGAATCTGCC
Organism: Chitinophaga sp.; assembly: GCF_039596135.1. GTDB lineage: Bacteria > Bacteroidota > Bacteroidia > Chitinophagales > Chitinophagaceae > Chitinophaga. The sequence continues at coordinate 42,782 of NZ_JBCNKH010000041.1, read as the reverse complement.
CTGTACGGTGAAGTACAGAAACCAGGCCTTGGTCCTTTGCATACTGAGTTCGACGGAAAAGGTAATGCGTATACTTCCTTCTTCGTTTCTTCCGAAGTGGTGAAATGGAACATCAAAGACCTGAAAGTAATCGACAGGAAACCTACTTTCTATTCCGTAGGTCACCTGTGTATTCCAGGTGGTGATACCAAACATCCTTTTGGTAAATACCTGATTGCATATAACAAAATCACAAAAGACCGCTATCTGCCTACAGGTCCTGAGTTGGCTCAAAGTGCACAACTGTACGATATCTCAGGCGATAAAATGGAACTGATCCTGGATTTCCCTACCGTAGGTGAACCTCACTATGCACAGGCACTGCCTGCTGATCTGGTCAAAAATAACTCCGTGAAGTATTTCAAGATCGATGAAAACAAGCATGCTTACGTGACCAAAGGTGAGAAAGAAGCGAAGGTAGTACGTGAAGGTAACAAGGTACATGTGTATATCACTGCTATCCGTTCCCACTTTACACCTGACAACATTGAAGGTGTGCGTGTAGGAGACGAAGTATACTTCCATGTTACTAACCTGGAGCAGGATTGGGATATTCCACACGGTTTTGCTGTGAAAGGTGCTGCAAATGCAGAAATTCTGATCATGCCTGGCGAAACCTGTACACTGAAGTGGGTACCAGATGCAGAAGGCGTTTTCCCTATCTACTGTACTGACTTCTGTAGCGCGCTGCACCAGGAAATGCAGGGTTATGTACGTGTATCTAAAGCTGGTGCAAACACACCGCTCAAGTACGGTACTAACCTGCCCGATAGTGCAGTAGCGAAAAACTAAACTGAATATAATGCAAAGAAAATTGTCAACCCGCTTCAGGGCAGTCATTTTCATGCTTTCATTGGCGATGGTGGCAGTGCTCTATTTTCCTATCTGGAAAATAGAGCTGGCCGCCCCCCAATACCCGGAAGGGCTTACGTTGAAAATTGCTGCTAATGGATTACGCGGGGATGTGGATATCGTGAATGGATTGAACCATTACATAGGTATGCAAACATTGCATACAGAAGATTTTATAGAATTTAAGGTGTTACCTTTTATCATCGGTGGCCTGGCTGTGTTGGGTTTTGTAGTATGTGCGCTGAATAACAGGAAAGTGTATTATGGCTGGGTGGCGTTGTTCCTGCTGGTAGCGGTTGTTTCAATGGTAGATTTTTACAGATGGGAATATAACTATGGTCACCACCTGAATCCCGAAGCTCCGATCAGGGTACCGGGTATGGCATATCAGCCACCATTACTGGGTTACAAGCAGCTGTTGAATTTTGGGGCGTATTCTATTCCTGATATAGGTGGATGGATTTTTATTGGGGTAGGTGCCCTGCTGGTGTTGTTGTCATTTAAGTTTAAGAAGGGTTTTTTTGTGATAGCAGGGTTGACATTGGGACTGCAAAGTTGTAGTTCAGGACCAGCACCTATCCGGTATGGACAGGATGCCTGTGACTTTTGTAAAATGGGGTTTACAGACAAGCGCTTTGGAGCAGAGATTGTAACGAAGAAAGGAAAGGTTTTTAAGTATGACGATGTGCATTGTCTGCTGGCAGCTTTGAAGGCCGGCGAACAAGAGGTTGGTAGTATCTGGTTGTTGGATTTTACAGACGGACAGTGGATCAAAGCGGAAGATAGCAGGTTATTGCACAGTACTGCATTTCATTCTCCTATGGGTAGCGACATTGCTGCGTTTGCAGACAGTGCGCATATGAAAGCGTTTAACGGAGAATCACTCACATGGAAAGAGCTATATCGATAATATTATTGTGGCTGCTGCCTTTGCAGGCATGGGCCAGTGTATTGACTGTCAAAGGGTCGGTGAAGGCGACTTTGCAGCAGGCAGTGGCAGGCGATACTGTAGTGGTACCCGCAGGGGTATACTACGAAAAAGGCCTGGTGATTGATAAGGCCATTTACCTGAAAGGCGTGGGAAGGCCGGTACTGGATGGAGAGAGCAAGTATGAGGTGATATTGATACTGTCCAGTCATGTTACGGTGGAGGGATTTGTGATCAGGCGTTCCGGCTTCTCCGACTGGAAGGATCTGGCAGGTATCAAACTGGGGAATGTGAAACATGTGACTGTTAAAAACAATGTACTGGAAGAAACCTTCTTTGGAATTTACTGCCAGCAGTCTGATAGTTGTGTGATAACAGGCAATACCTTAAAGTCCAATGCCAGTCAGCGTATTCAGTCCGGAAACGGTATTCACTGCTGGCATTGTGATGGAATGCAGTTAATAGGTAATACAGTTACGCAGCACAGGGATGGAATTTACTTCGAGTTTGTAACGAATTCTCTGATCAAAGGGAATCATAGTTTTAAGAATGTGCGGTATGGATTACACTTTATGTTTTCGCACAATGACCACTATGAGGACAATATTTTCGAACACAATGAGGCCGGCGTATCCGTGATGTTCTCACATGGTGTGGATATGAAGCGGAACACATTTGCAGGCAACCAGGGTGGTGGTGCGTATGGGATTTTGCTGAAAGAGATTACGGACAGTAAAATGGAAAAGAGCCACTTTGAAGATAATACAGTTGGAATTTATATGGAAGGAACCACGCGGGTACAGGTCACAGACAATGTGTTTAAGACAAATGGCTGGGCAATGAAGGTGCAGGCAAGTTGCGCTGAGAATAAGATTACGCACAACAATTTTGTAGGCAATACATTCGATGTGGCTACGAATGGCTCGCTGGTACTGAACAATTTTGATAATAATTACTGGGATAAATACGAGGGGTATGATCTGAACAGAGACGGAAAAGGAGACGTGCCTTATCACCCGGTGAGTTTGTATGCAATGGTGGCAGATAAGAACCCTGCCGTGATGATGTTGTTTCACAGTTTTATGGTAAGTCTGCTGGACCGGACTGAAAAAGTAATGCCGGGTATCACGCCTGTGAACCTGGTGGATCGTGCACCTTTTATGAAACCCCTTTCATTATGATTCGTTTTACAAACATATATAAACGATTTGGCCGGCTGCAGGCATTGGATAATATCAATCTCTTTTTTGAAGAAGGTAAGAGCGTGGCTTTGATAGGTCCTAATGGCAGTGGGAAAACTACTTTGATCAAGAGTCTCCTTGGAATGGTCGTACCTGATAAGGGGGATATTGCCTTTAAAGGCACCTCCGTGCTGGGTAGTTGTGCGTACAGGGCGAATATTGGTTATATGCCGCAGATCAGCAGTTATCCTGAGAATATGACCATTGCACAGGTGATGGAGATGATGAAGGATATAAGGCAGTATACTACGCTGGATGAAGACCTTGTACAGGCATTTAAATTACCACAACTGGCAAATAAGCGGATGCGCACATTGTCTGGCGGTACGAGGCAGAAGGTAAGTGCATGCCTGGCGTTTTTATTTAACCCGGAAGTACTGGTGCTGGATGAGCCGACTGCGGGATTAGACCCCCTGGCATCAGGCATTCTGCAGGACAAGATTTTGCAGGAGACAAAGAATGGAAAGCTTATACTGATCACCTCACACATCCTGTCTGAACTGGATGACCTGGTAGATGAGGTAGCCTACCTGCAGGATGGTAAAGTACGGTTTCACAAGCAGGTGGCGGAGTTGCAGGCGGAAACGGGAGAGCAAAAGTTAGTACGCGCAATGGCACGTGTCATGGAATATGAAGGTCAATGAAAAGGGATAACTATGAAAAAGATTATTAAATACGTAGTGCTGGACATCTTACGTAACAGGATATTGGTGAGTTATACAGTGTTGCTGCTGATCGTGTCAATGTTGTTGCTGTGCCTGACAGATAATGGCACAAAAGCATTATTGAGTTTATTGAATATCGTGCTGATCGTGTTGCCCCTGGTGAGTATTATTTTTTCAACGATCTATTATTACAATGCATCGGCGTTTATTGAGCTGCTGGTATGTCAGCCGTTGCGGAGAGCGAAGATCTTATTGAGTGTATACATTGGATTAGCGTTGTCATTGCTGATTGCATTTGGAGTAGGTGTAGGGGTGCCGCTGATGATCTTTGACGGGAGTATGACAGCGGTGTTATTGATATTGGTGGGTATGGCGCTGACGGTGATCTTTTCAGCGCTGGCAATTTTAGGCTCTGTGATGATGAGGGACAAGGCGAGGGGAATTGGGGTGGCGATACTGGCGTGGTTTTATTTCTCTTTGCTGTATGATGGATTGGTGTTGTTCCTGTTGTTTCAGTTCAGTGACTATCCGCTGGAGAAACCGGCGGTGGTGATGGGTGCTTTGAACCCGATAGATTTAGGTAGAATCATAGTGTTGTTAAGATTGGATAGTTCTGCGATGATGGGGTATACAGGCGCGGTGTTTGCCTCATTTTTTGGCAGCGTGGGTGGTATGCTCACGGCATTTGTACTATTGTTATTATGGATGGGTTGGCCGTTAAGCTGGGCGCTACGGCGATTTAACAGAAAAGACTTGTAATCAAAATTAAAAAATTCAATATGGAAAGAAATAATGTAATCACAGTCGGAGAAATGGCTGGAAAGGACTATCGCATGGCTGATGTGTTCAGAAGTTATGGTATAGATTTTTGTTGTGGTGGTGGACAGACGATTGCCCAGGCAGCGGTGCAGGGCGGTATTACAGAAGAGGAGTTGTGGAGTTCCCTGGAAGCTGCTGAATTAAAGGCAAAGCAGCCGGGGAGTGACCTGAGTGTATTGGCGCCTCAGTTACTGGCAGAACATATTCTGAGCACACACCATAAATATGTGAAAGAAGCATTGCCTGTGATCTGGCAGTTTGCGCAAAAGGTAGCGGGCCATCATGGTGATACGCATCCTGAACTGATCGATCTGAGAGCTGCTATCCTGCGTGAAGCAGAAGACCTGCTGGATCACCTGGAAAAAGAAGAACAAATTCTGTTTCCTGCTATTAAACAAATAGCTGCCGGCGAAACTGGCCTGCCATATGTGAAAGGTGCTGTGGAGAGTATGATGAAGGAGCACAGTTCATCCGGCGAATCGCTGGAAGAATGGCGTAGGCTAACAAATGATTACCAGGTGCCACAGGGGGCCTGTAATTCATATAGATTCCTTTTTGAGAAATTGCAGGAGTTTGATACAGACTTAAGACAGCATATTCATTTAGAGAACAACATTTTATTCCCTAAGACCCTGGCAATGTTGCAGGAAGCTTAAGTGAGCGTTTTTTTCGTTAAAGAGCTAATGAGTGACCGGGGGCTTTCAAGCCTTCGGTTTTTTATTATATAAGGGATAGGGTTAAAGAGGAAATAATTTATCTTGGGGGCTTAATCCGTACCCATGACCCGCAAAAGAAAAATTATCCTTATTCTGTTTTTACTGTTTGTAGCTTCCGTTATTATTCGCGAAGCTGGCTGGTTGACGCTTAATTTTTATAAGAGTAGTGTGACTGCCAGTCAATCCCGGAGCTTTCATGAGCTATCTTTTGGTAAGCCGGGCTCTTTGCGTAATGTCCCTTTGATGGTAACCTGTATGGGGTATCAGGCGGGAGAGATGGGTACACCCGATAATCCGGCTGTAATTGTGCCCGTTACTAACATCAGTCATGGTGTTATGTGGATACCATTGATCAAGCATTTTCAGTTTAGTAGCGCAATACCTGTCGGAATTCACAGGAATGGCCATAATATGTCCGGAACGATGACTATAAAGGGCACTGTAACCATCACTGGAATATGTTCATACAGAGAAGCAAAGCGATTGATGGTGCAGAATATAATAGACAATATATATAATGAAATCAGGGCACAGATGGATAGCAGTAATTAATACTGTTCGTCGGTAGTATAAATGTACGCGGTTTCCGTGGTGCCATCTTCAAAATGAACAGTGACGGGAACCCGATAGTATCCCTCACCCTCGAATTCATCCAGGGATTCCCAGGAGTTGGCAAGGTTGTCTGAATAGAAGATATAGCCAGGTATTTTGTTAGTACCATTGAGTGTAACACCCGGATGTTGTTTATCAGGTCCAAATCCTGATGTGTAGTGAGTGCCGTAAATGAAACCTTCCTTAAATGTGCCACCGATAGCATCCAGAATATACGCATTTTCCTCATTGGGCCGTAAGGTGCCGTAGACAAAGAGACGATTCATGGTGTGAAGGTAAGACAACCTAGTGTTGGTTTTCAACACTTTTTCTCACAGCGTCTTCAGCTTCCTGCAGTACTTCCTCCGCAGGGCGACCGGCAGGTTCAATAGGAGTCAGAACGGACCAGCTCATTTTTTCGAAGGTGCCAAGGGGGAACTTTCCATGCCTGAAAAACTTCCAGCTGCCATTGATAGCCACGGGAACGATGAGTGCCTGGGGAACTTTTTTGAGCAGGATGCTGACACCCCCGGTCATGAATGGTTTCATTTCGCCTTTCCGGCTACGGGTACCTTCGGGGAAGATGACGGCAGACCAGTTTTTTTCCTGCATACGGGCGCCGAGTTTGAGCAGCTCGCCCATAGATTGCTTTTTGTCTTTGCGGTCTATATTGGCAGCACCACCATATTTGAGGTTAAAGCTGATACTGGGAATGCCACTGGCCAGTTCTATTTTGGAAACGAACTTGGCGTGGTACCTCCGGAGGTTCCAGATGAGGGGTGGAATATCGTACATGCTCTGGTGATTAGCCACGAAAATAATGGGACGGTCGGTGGGCAATGCCTGTTGATTGACAAAGCGGGCACGACAGCCCAGGAGCAGATAGGTACAGGAAAGCAATCCGTTCAAAATATCGACGGAGGTTTTATGTGCTTTGTAGCCACCGAGTTTGAGACAGAGCCACTGGATGGGGTGGAAAATCAGTAAGAGGCCACCGAAAAATATATAATGAATGGGAGTTAGAAAGTATCCAATCAGTTTCTTCATTGTATTGATGCTTTTTTCTGTTGTCCAGTTGCAAGATAGGTAGGTTTGGGTGAATAACGTATGATTAGGGTCAGTACGAAATTCATATATTTATATTTTTAATAACCCTTATACCGCTATAAATGTAGGTATGTGGTTGGTGTGATGGAGAAACTCATTCAGGATCCAATCCCTGCTTATTTTCATATAGCCTTTGGGTGTACCATCGCTGCAGCCATACCATTCTTCATTGAGTACATCCTTATCAATCAGCACCTGTACCTTATTTTCTTTGTCCAGCAGGGTACCGAAAATGGTGGCGCCGCCTACCGGTGTGCCCAGGAGGTTATTGAGTAACTCAACACTCGCAAATGATACCCGGGGAATGCCTACGGCGCTACTGAAATCTTTGGTAACGAAAGGCTTGCCGGCCGTTGTTACAAAAAGATAGAAATTGGTCTGCTGCCGGTTGCAGAGAAAAAGTGTTTTTACAATCTGCACATTCAGCTTTTCGTTGATCAGTATACAATCTTCCATGGTAATGGCTTCATCTGTATCCACGCGTTCAAAGGGTACCTGCAGGTTCAGTAGAGTGGTATACACGAGCTCCTGCAGGGGTGTTTTGAATTCGGACGGTGGTGTGGTGTGTACTTCGCTGATATAGAACATTGACTACTTTTTTAATGATTTGAAATAATTCATTGCTGATATGGCGGTCAGCATGATGATGATGCCTGCGATCTGTATGGGTGAAATGCGTTCATGCAGGACGAAATGTGCGCATAACACGGCTACAGGAAATTCGATGGTCATCAGGATGGCGCTGGTACCGGCGCCAACTTTGGGAATCCCGACGGCAAAGAGTGCTGTTGGAATGGTGGTGCCAACCACAGAAAAGAACAATGCCCATAGCAGGAACGTAGCACCGAAATGATTATGGGCGGTGATCGTACCTGCATTGACCAGGAAGATGGTCAATGCGGAGCCAGCCATGATAAGGGTGCTTTTTGTTTGCCAGTTTACACATTTCCCTACCCGGCTGTTTGCCACGATATACGCGGCGTAAGCCAGGGATGCAGCTAGCGAGAGGGCAATACCCTGCCAGGAAATAGAGAGCGCTCCATCACGAAGCAGGTCGCCTGCCATGACTGTACCTATTAAAATAAAGAGCACCGTAACCAGTTCGGGTTTGCCGGGTTGCTGGCGGAAAATGATCCATTCCAGCAGGAGGCTGAACCAGGTGAACTGCATCAGAATAACGATTGCCAAAGATGCAGAAATATAGCTTACGGATTGGTAATATAGAAAATTTGCAAGACCTATGGCACCACCAGTGAGCAAAAGTGAAATCCAGCTGTGGCGTGTCAGCTTTGTTTTGCGGGGAATGCACCCCAGGAAGAGGGCAGATAGCAAGGCTTGCGCAAACGATATTTCGGCGGCATTGTAGCCCAGGGTGTAAGACATTTTCACGAATGAGGACATCGTGCCATACATGGCGCCTCCCAGCAATACCATGAATGGGTATTTGAAATTTTTCAAAATAGCAGTATTTGTGTACACTGTCTGTGCACAGGTTGTAAGAAAGGGAACCGGTTTTTTAGCGCATCAGGCAGCTACCGGGGGAGGCGTGTTGGAAGTAAAAAGATGTTGCATGCAATAAAGATAAGTACTTTTTTTAAGTACGCAAGAGTGGCGCGTACGTGGGTGCCCGGCATTTTTAACTATTAGCCTGATCTTTTTTTACAATGTCTTCTGCCAGTTGGAACATCACTTTGCAACTATCATAGTTAAAAGGATACACTCCATAAATCAGGCATTTATTATCTTTTACCTCTACATTCAGGTCCTGTACATGCATGATCTTATTAAAAAACTCAATACCGATCGTTTGTTCTATAGTACCTGCGTCTGTAGCTTCCAGTATGTATTTATGATTAAATGCCGGTACTGTCTTTACTTTGACAGAGTTTGGCAGGTATAAGTTGAGAAATTTATCGTTTTCGGTATTGGCCGTAATCTTAAACTCGGGCAGTGGGTGCGCCAGGTTGATGCAGACGCCTGCATACCTGGATTTATCACTTTTGCCTGTGTTCCGGTATTTTACAAAATTTACCTGTTGTACACAATTAGCGAGTCGCCAGGCGTAAGTAATTTTGAAATGATCACCGTTGCGGAAAGAAGTAAAATGACCCAGATTGACTTCTTTCGTGGACTCTTTGGTCAGAGGGAAATCTTTTTTTAATTCAGCAAGTATTTCTTTTTCCAGCTTTGCTTCTTCAGCCATGTTTAGTTTTTAGTTGTTAAACCAGGTCAAATGCATAGGTAAATGAACCTTTCTAATCTTTCGATCTATATAGATGCTGAAGAATTGAAATATGGTTTCCAGATAATATTGTGGTCTGCACCTGCATTTTCATAGTATAGTTTCAGTTACAAATATAATAACTCTTACAGATTAGTGCAATTGGGGAGTATTTTTATTGATAATCAGATATTTATATGGTGTTGAGATGTTTTTTAGGGGATAGAGGGCAGGTATAACTTAATTTCTTAACACCAGGTCGATGCAATGACTCTTCACCTTTTGGGGATCTATTTTATTCCGTGAATTAGCCAGGTTGCCAAGGATACTTGTATCGTTTATAAAGTGCTGGATAAATAACTTTCCCCTGAACCCTTCCTGAGCTAAGCAATCGACCATTTGCTGCAGGTCAGCTTCATTCAGCAGGTCTGTATGCACGGTGGTTCTGATTTCGAAAGGCGTTGTTCCGCTTATTAACAGCTTTAATGTTGCTTTAAAATTATTGTACAATGAAGATTGGGTGATAGCAGCATATTTATGTGCAGGCGCTTTATAATCCAGTGCAATGTAATTGATCAGCCCTTCCTGTATTAAGGTTTCGATCATCTGTGGGTTAGAACCATTGGTATCTATCTTAACCAGCCAGCCTTCGGCATTGAGTTGTTTGCAAAATGCAACCAGGTCTTTATGCAAAGTACATTCCCCACCGCTCAATACCACTCCATCCAGCAGCTGCCTGCGCGTATATAAAAACTTTAACGCATCTGCATAACTATGTTTCCCTTTTCCCAATACTATGCCAGGGTTATAGCAATACACACACCGCATATTACAGCCTGCAAACCAAAGTATGCAGGCTGTTTTGTCCGGATAATCCAGCAATGTAAAAGGTGTAATACTATGAATAGGTTTAATCACAATGGGCTGTTTCCGTAAAATGCACTCTTTGTTTATGTTCCCCTTTTTTACCGATATTGAAACTCTCAACCGGTCTGTGATATCCCATTACACGTGTATACACCAAACATTTCTGGCTTTCATCGTCACAGATGGGGCAATACTCATGTTCACCTGAAAGATAGCCATGTTCCGGGCATATGCTGAACACAGGTGTAACGGTGATATAAGGTAGCCTGAACTGTGACAATACTTTTTTTACCAGGTTGCGACATGCCTCTGGGGTACTGATCTTTTCTCTCATGTACAGGTGGAGTACGGTGCCGCCTGTGTACTTACATTGTAGCTCATCCTGTAGCAGCAGTGCTTCAAAAGGATCATCTGTATAGTCAACCGGAATCTGGGAACTGTTTGTATAATAGATATTATTATCCATGCCAGCCTGCAAAATATCAGGGAACCGTTTTTTATCTTCCTTGGCAAAACGATAGGTAGTACCTTCTGCAGGCGTAGCTTCCAGGTTATAGAGGTTGCCTGTTTCAGCCTGGTACTGCGTCATCTTTTTACGGATATGTTCCAGTATTGCAGCAGCCATTTCACGACCCGTTTCAGAAATAACATCATCCTGGTCGTTCGTAAAGTTCCGGATCATTTCATTGATACCATTCACGCCAATAGTAGAAAAGTGATTCCTGAAATGTGTGAGGTAGCGCTTGGTATAAGGGAACAATCCCCGGTCGTACAGGTCCTGTATAAAGACTCTTTTCTTTTCCAGTGTTGATTTAGCAAGTTCCAGCAAGCAATCTAGCCGTTTGTACAGTCCATGCTGATCTCCTTTGTGCAGGTAACCCAGGCGGGCCATATTAATAGTCACTACACCAATACTGCCGGTCATCTCTGCACTGCCAAAGAGGCCATTGCCCCGCTTTAGTAATTCACGCAAATCAAGCTGCAGGCGGCAGCACATGCTTCTCACCGCATTGGGTTTGTAGGCGTTTGGATTTTCTACACGGTTACCCTGGTCATCATAAATGTATTGGCTCCCGATAAAATTCTGAAAGTAAGAAGAGCCAATGCGTGCGGTGTTTTCAAACAACAAGTCTGTATTCTCCCCATACCAGTCAAAGTCTTCAGTGATATTCACAGTAGGAATCGGGAAGGTAAATGGCTGCCCATTGGTATCTCCTTCCGTCATCACGGTATAATACGCTTTGTTGATCATATTCATTTCAGGCTGGAAATGAACATAGGTCAGTTCGCTGAGTTGATGAACACCCCTGTCTTTTGCTTTCTGTATGATAAGGGGATCAGTGATCCCATCAAAAAGATGAATATCTTTTTTGGTGGGGAACTGTGTTTTCAAATCTTCTGGTACAGTCCAGTCTATGGTAATATTAGTAAACGGAGATTGTCCCCAGCGGGCGGGTACGTTCAGGTTGTATACAAAGCTCCTGACGGCTTTCAGAATATCTTCATAGCCAAGATGATCTTTAAAAACATAGGGCGCGAGGTAGGTGTCAAAAGAACTGAATGCCTGTGCCCCGGCCCATTCACTCTGCAGTATACCCAGGAAGTTAGCCATCTGGCCCAGTGCCTCACGGAAGTGATTGGGTGGGCGGCTTTCCACACGGCCTCTTACCCCATTGAAACCTTCATTCAGCAATGCACGTAAACTCCATCCGGCACAGTATCCTGTGAGGCAGTCAATATCATGGATGTGAATATCTCCGTTACGATGTGCATATCCTTCTTCCTGAGAATAGACTTTGTCAAGCCAGTAGTTGGCAATGATTTTACCGGCTACGTTGTTCACCAGGCCTGCGTTGGAATAAGAGGTATTCGCATTGGCATTGATGCGCCAGTCAGTTTGAGAGATGTATTCTTCAATCGTTTGAGTGCTGTCTACAAGTGTTGTAGCCGGCGTGAGCCCATGTACATGTTCCCGCTGTAATTTGCGGGTGTGCCTGTATAACATAAAAGCCCGCATCACCTCGAAGTAGCTGTGTGCAAACAATTCTTTTTCTATGATATCCTGGATCTCTTCTACAGACCATACTTCTTTGTGCAGGAGTTGTGCGGTGACCTGCTGGTATATTACATCATCAGGTTTTTTATTCACACTGATGAACCCCTTTTCAATAGCATCTTTTATTTTAAAGGCTTTAAAGGGTTCGAACTCACCATTTCTTTTGATAACGTAATTCATGGCTTTTAATGGGTTTAAGATGCTGCAAAATACCTGAACAATGGAAGATGAGTTTTAAAACTTGTCAACAGGGAGTGCGAAAATAAATGCGGAAGAAAATGTGTTTTTTGCCGTTTACAGCGGGTAAATAAAGCCGGAAAATTAAGACAGGTAAGGTTCATTTATTAAACCATGATGATGGTCAGGTTTTTCTAATTGATTTAAATTGAGATATATAGATATAGGCTTTGATTGTATTGTATATGAAGGAGGAATTTATGTACATTCAGTTCATTAAAATCTATCTCTATGGAGCGCGAACCCCGATCCCAAACCATGAGTGCCCGTACACCAGATCCATTTTCGGGTAAGGGTATTTCCAAACCAGCAGTACAACTTTTTTCTTTTGGCACAGTTGTGCAACGTTCCAAATTCCTGGCAGAAAAAACCGGGAAGGCAGAAGGAAAGTATACAAGAAAGGATGTATTGGAATATCTTTTCAGGGAGCCGGACCCGGACAACCAGATGAGAGCTATACTCGACTGGAATAAGGAGAACACGAGTTACACCCGAAGAATTGATCCGGATATTATTATTCCTACAGATGAGGCACATGACCCTGAAATTGACTATATGCCGCCTATGTGGGGAAAAAGTACTGAAGAAGCCTGGAGCGAGACAGTATTTATTCCGGGGCCTAAGAAAAAACCGGCGTTTTATGCTTCTAAAGAAGGGACTGCTGCCCGGATGGAATTGAAGGATATAGAGGAGGGGAGGGGGCGTGACCGGCTGGATAACAGAGGGCAACAACAATTTGCCTGTAATGCCTGCCTGAAACCTACTGCAAATGAGTCATTGCAGACAGACCACACGCAGCCGGCATCTGATATCCTGGATAGACAAAAGAAGATCATTGCCCGCATGAACAGAGACCGGGATTATCGGGAGGCTGTTATGAAATACTTACCCGATGCTGAAAATTATTTTATTGGAGATGCGCCTGACATAGACGGATCAAAATTGTTTTTTAGCAGGTTTTATAACCATATGGAGAATTTATGGTTTTTGTGTGCTACATGTAATGGTTTAACGGGGAAGTCCAGCGATGATTTATTGTATTGGCTTGGAGGACTGGATTGGTTTGGAGAAGAGTTTATCAAATCGCTGGGCAAGGTGAATACCCGGGGTATTCTCATGCGTGCACAGGATGGAAAAACAGTAGCACAAAAGGCTGTTGACTGGGCCGTTGAGCATGGAAGGGAGGAACTGGGCGAACATAGTGCATTAAAAGAGGCAGACGAAAAAATCAGTGAGGGATTGAGAGAAGTAACAATACTGGCTATCCGTGCAGTGCATGCGGATTCAGAGGCAGAAAGAAAAGATGCAAAAAAAGAAGAAGCCATCAAGCGGCCGATCATGAAATATCGTGTAGAGGTTGTGAAAAAAGCAGGGCGGGCATCTTTGGGAACCAGTCAGGCCATGCTGCATGGACATGATCAGCGGCAAAAGGAAAAGCATCCCGCATACAGGGAGGGGAAGGATAATCCCGGCATTCCAAACTCATATATGCCGGGTACACCCAAGAAAAGCTATGAACATTTTGCGTTAGGGCAGAAGGAGGCCAAAGAAGAAGAAGCAATCGCACAATATCCAAAAGTATTGGAAGAGAAGAAGCAATTAATTTTGGAACTGTCGCAGAAAGAAAAAGAAAATGCAGCACTAAGTGACGAGGTAGAACGGTTAAAACAGGAATTAGCATTGCTTAAGCCACCCTCCCAGGCCGTAACCACTACCACTACTACAGTAGGAAGGAAAGCTAACATGAAAAAGGAGGAATTGGAGAACATATTAGAAATTACAGACAAACTGCCTAAGTATGCAAAGCATAAAAAGTATCGTCAATATTTTAAAGAAAAGATTGAAGACAAGGACGCCTGGTCGAAAATGACTAAAACAGATAGAAATGCAATTATTGCAGGCGTTTTACTTTCTTTAAAAATAATAAAGAAACCGGAAGATATAGGCATTTATGCAAATGCAGCTACAAAGGCATTAGCGTTTGATGATGTAGAAGCCTACATTATAAAATAAAATCGTTTAAATGATGGTCAGTCTCCATCAGGTAAAAAAAGGGATGTATCATGGTTTTGATACATCCCTTTTTTTAAAAGGTATCTTTATTGTTTAACGATCTTCGTCATACTCACCTCTTTCTCTCCATTCTTCACTCTTATTATATACACACCTGTAGATAATGTAGAAATATCCAGCTGTGCAGTTACCGCATTCACTTCACGACGCAGCACCAATCGTCCGTTCACATCAAACATACTTACCTCTGATTTTCCTTTCACACCTGCCAGGTTAATGTTTACCACATTCTTGGCCGGGTTTGGATATATCAGCACTTTTTCCTGCTCATTGGTCACTTCATCTGAACGGGTGGCAGTGCCTAAAGCTACCCGCAAGGTATAACAGGTAGTCGCGCTATTCGCTCCATTATAACCATATACCTGTGCGTAATAAGTACCTGCACTAACCGTACGACTGATGCTTTCACTGGTGGTGCCGCCTGCCTGTGATATATTGAGCTGTGTACCAGCGCTGTTCAGCAGTTTCAGGTCATAATCACCAGGCAGTGTGCTCAATGTAATGGTAATAGTACCACTGGTAGTGATTACAAATTTATAATTATCTATATCACCACTTGGGCTGATCAGTCCAGTTATATTTGTATTGAATGGAATAGTCGCCGCACCGGAGATGGTTCCATTGGTTGAAGTATCCTTTGTATTTGCACAACCAGAAGCCGTTAAGGTAGTAAATTGTGCAGTAGCATATGTACTGCTGCCACTTGAACAATTTGTTCTTACCCGCCAGTCATACAGGGAGGCAGACGTTAATCCGCTTAAGCTGACACTGGTAGCCGTAGTACCAGTTGCGGCATTGGTCCAGGTAGAAGATGTATTCAATTTGTAATCCACATCATAACTCAATGCTCCACTTGCGGCTGTCCAGCTTACAGTTGCCCCGCTGGATGTTACAGCAGAACTGGTCAGTGTGGCAGGCGCATTGCAGGTATCGGTAGAGACGGTTGTAAACTGCGCAGTTGTATAAACGCTGGTATCGCTGGTGCAGGTAGTTCTTACCCTGTAGTCGTAAGTAGTACCCTGGGTAAGACCTGTTAAGCCAAGGGAAGTAGCGGTAGTAGCAGTAGCAGCACTGATCCAGGTACTGGATGAGGAAGCTTTGTAATCTACCTTATAAGATGCAGCACCACTCACAGCTGTCCATCCTACAGTAGCAGATGTGGTGGTAACAGCAGATGATGTTAAACCTGTTGGTGCGGAACAACCGGAACCTGCGGTAATGGTGAAGTTAGTATTTGAAATATCAAAGAAGATATTGCCTACTGCTTCTACCTTGATCCTGGCTGTGGTAGTGGGGGTATTCGGAATCGTTACCACCTCGCTGCCGTCATTGGCAGTACTTGCTACCAGTGTGCTGAATGTGTTACCCCCATCGGTAGAGAGGGATATCTTTACATTGGCGCAACTCACTGGTGATGCGGTTGTACTGGCTACATTCCAGGTGATGGTCTGCGATGAATTGCCTGCCCAGGATACTGCTGTATTAGGGGCTGTCACTGCAAACGGGCCAGAGGTATTCGAAACGGTGACGGTTACATCAGCGTAATTGGTTTGACCAACGCTAACCGGTGCCGTAGAACTATAAGGGGCATTATCTCTTACCGTTAACCGGAAATGCAAAGTTCTTGACACGGAGCTCAGGGCTTCTGTATTCGCACCCGCATCGCCACCGGTCAATGGGCCGGATATTAAGCTACCTGCCAGGATAGTCGCCAGTTTGGGGAAATACCTGGTAGGAGAGGTAGTGGGGGCAAATGAAATCCAGTTAGGGCCAGATGCTTTGGTAGCGCTGGCAACACTGCTGGCGTTTGTTTGTGAAGAGGAAGCATTGTCATTCTGCTCCCAGCAGTAAGTGAGCACATTGCTGGCATTGGCATCGGTAGCAGAACCTGTCAGCGCGAATGGGGTACTGATAGGAATTGTATAACTACCGCCGCCACTCACAACAGGGGTTGCGTTATTGGCAGATATGCTGGTAGTAACCGGGCAGGTCTTGCTCGCAAGGTTTGTCTGGATTTGCGCAATGGAAGCGGCGTGGTAGATATCAATAGAATGTGGTGCCAGGTCATAGCTGGTAATACCGGCATAACCCATAATGGTAATACCGGAACCAGGTTCCACATTGACGCCTGTACCTTCGTTGCCATAAGAGAAGGTATGGTTGGCACCCAGCTGGTGGCCTACTTCGTGCACTACATAATCGATATCGAAATTATCGCCCTGTGGAATACCATCGGCAGGAGAGGTAAAACCACTTCCTTTAGAGCCATCGACACAGATACAGCCGATGCAACCAGCATTACCACCGCCACCGGATGCACCGAACAGGTGACCGATGTCATAATTGGCAGCGCCGATTACGGAGGTCAGTGTACTTTGTAACTCGCTGTTCCAGGCTCCACCGGCGCCGGTGCTGGCGTTGGAATAGGGATCTGTGGAGGCGTTATAATAAAATACACTGGTAGTATTGGAGACCAGGTTCAGGTGAATGGCGAGGTCTTTTTCATATACGCCGTTACAGCGGGTCAGTGTCGCATTCACAGCTGCGAGCACTAATGCAACCTGCGATGAGCTGGTGGCGCCAAAATAATTGGAGTACTCAGCGGTTACAGACTGTGCAAGCCGCAATGTTTTCAGATCGCCGGTGGACCGGGCGGCAACATTGTTACTAAGGTCAGTAGCCAGTTTTTGCTCGGGCGTAGAGCATTTCCAGGGTAGTGCCTTTGGTTGTTTTTTGAACACTGTGTATACAGTGTGGTCGGCAGAATAAGGTTCAATAAATTCAGTCTCTTTTTCCACACGGAATACCGTGGTTTGTATTCCCTGGGGGGAGATGCTCAGTTTTAAAGTAGCAGATTTGTCGGTGATACCTTTTCCTGAAAAGGCGCGTATATCAGGAAATTGGGCTTGTAATGCAGGTTCGAAATTGGACGCTTCGACAATTTCGAATTGTTCAATTTGTCCGTCTGCATTGGGCAGGGAGATGATGGTACCGTGCCCGGAAGTATTGCTGACAGCTCTGAATGCCTCATTCCGCAATGGGGTTAAGTCCAGGTCAAATAGTTTGAACGTTGCGGGGAATGCAAGGCGGGAAACAGCTTTGTCGGGAATAATTCTGGCACCGTCGGTGTGGGGTCTCCAGTAGTTTTGGGCAAATGATAGGGTACTGCATAATAAAGCAGTAACGAATAGTAAAACTAGTCTCATGCGTAGGGTTTTTTAGGTCAATAAATTGCTCTGTTTATGAATGTAGGTTAACTTACTGCAGCCTGAGGTGTATTGAGTTGAAAAAAATGTTTATTTATTTTCAGTTAACAGCCGTGCTATCTCAAGAGGAATATCCCTGTAAACAGGCAGGCCGGGATAATCGCCGTTACATAACACTACAATGCCTAATCCTTTATCAGGAAACAGGGTGAGGCTGCATGAATAGCCAACATCAACTCCCACATGGAAAAAGTAATTGCCATATTCTTTTGATTCTCTTTTCCACCAGGCCAAGCAAAGAAACAAGCCGGGATATGCAATATTGTGTGTCGGGGTCCACATCTGAAGCAATGTTTCCCGTCTTATTACGCCATGATAGCTGTCTGTACTGTCGTTATAGATGGACAGCATTTCAAGCATCCATTTTGACAGATCATGGGAGCAGGTGTTTAACGTGCCGCAGGGACTATGTTCTTTATTGAACGGATATACTTTTGATATTTCTACTTTTTTTGAAATACTGTCTATGATATGGGGTGTGCTTTTCCTGGCAGGATCTATTTTAGCCAGATCAAAACTGCTATGGGTCATTCCGGCAGGCTTCAAAACCTTTTCGTATTCATACTCCTCAAAACTTTGATTCGCTGTTTTTTCTACTATATAACCTAAAATATCAAAGGCAGGATTACTGTAGTGAATATCAGTTCCTGGTGTGAAGCTCAATGTCGAAAATTTTGATGGCAACACAAAATGTTTAAGCG
This sequence comes from Chitinophaga sp., assembly GCF_039596135.1. GTDB lineage: Bacteria > Bacteroidota > Bacteroidia > Chitinophagales > Chitinophagaceae > Chitinophaga. Next base: position 24,403 of record NZ_JBCNKH010000041.1, on the reverse strand, counting down.
CATGCTTACTGTTATTGGGGTGATCCCAGTTGTAATCATTAATATCCGGTATACCGGAGGTATGATTAAGTAGTTGTGTAAGGGTGATATCTTTTACCCGTTCGTCTTTCATTTTAAATGCGGGCAAATAATAGACTAATTTATTATTGATATCCAGTTTGCCTTGTTCCACTAACTGCATGATGGCAGTTGCGGTAAATAACTTTGAGATGGAGGCAGCATGAAAATTCGTGAGGGTATCTACTGGTTTGTTGGTTTGTAAATTTATTGTTCCATATCCCTTTGCGTAATATGATTGATTGTTGCGGACAATGCCAATTGAAAGGCCAACTATATTAGTGGCTTTCATATACCTGTTGATTATTGTGTCAATTTTTTCCTGTAGCTTTAGATCAGTGGTTTGACCGTAGGCGTTGTTCAACACCAGCAGGGATAATAAAAGGAATGCGATTTTTTTCTTTTGCATGGAAAGCCGTATTAATCATTTCAACTTCCCTTTTTTCAACGCGTCTTTATAGAACTCTTCTACTTTAGTTCTCGCCCACGGTGTTTTACGTAAAAACTTGAGAGAAGATTGTATAGAAGGATTACTAATAAAGCAATTGATCCTGATTTGATAGCCCAACTCATCCCATCCGTAGGTATCTACTAGTTGGGTAAGTAGTTTTTCGAGGGTAATGCCATGTAAGGGATCTTTTGATTCCATGTCGTGTTGTTTGTCCGGCAAATATACAGCACATTATTTTTTATATCTTTGCATCTTACCTAATATTTTACTGCTATGGCAAACCCATATATATCCCTGTTGCGCACTGCCTGGCATTACGCACGAAAGGAGAGGAGAAGGTATGTAGTGGTGTATGCCATGTTCACCGTTTCTGCCATCATTTACGCATTATACCCTATGCTGTTGGGCTGGTTTATCAACAAAATCCAGCAGGACACCCGGCAGGTATTACACTTTGCTTTCCTGTACGCCGCCAGTTATTTCGGCCTCAAAGTACTGGAATGGTGTTTCCATGGTCCAGCCCGCGTGATGGAGCGGGAACTTGCCTTTAACCTGAGCCGTAACTTTCTGCATGAACGATATCACCAGGTACTGCACCTGCCGGTAAAATGGCACCAGGACCATCACAGTGGCGCTACCATCAATCGTATACGTAAAGCCTACGAAGCCCTGAAGACATTTTTCGATCATGGCTTTATGTATCTGAGGGCAGTCGGTAAACTCATATTTTCCGTAATTGCCATCGTTTATTTCTCGCCCTTATTTGGCACCATCGGTGTTGTGCTCGGTGCCATCACTATCTGGGTCATCTTCAAATTCGACAAACCTTTTATCCGTACACTGGATGAAGTGAATGAAAAGGAACACGTGGTATCCTCCACCCTGTTCGACAGTCTTTCCAATATCATGACAGTGATTACCCTGCGCCTTGAAAAGAGCATGGAAACGGGATTGCTGGCCAAAGTTGCGCTGATACTGCCTCCTTTTAAAAAGAACGTCCGGATCAACGAATGGAAATGGTTTGTAGCTGATATACTGATCACCCTCATTTACTGCGTAGTGGCAGTAGGCTATGTATTGCAGTACTGGCAGCCGGGAAAGGTATTTTATGTAGCCGGCCTTGTAACATTGCTGGGATATGTGAACCAATTCACCAGTGTGTTTTACGACTTTGCCTGGCAGTATACGGATATCACGCAATACAACACCTCTGTACAAACAGCCGCCAATATTGACATCGCATTTAAACAACACCACCGTCCGGATGCGCCTACAGACCTGCCGGATACCTGGCAGGAGATTCAGATCAAAGACCTGAGCTTTTCCCACAGGGAGGAGTATGATGCAGCACATGCGCCGCAAAGCTTGCATGGACTGAACATCCGCATACCCCGTGGCAAACGGATTGCGTTGATAGGCGAGAGTGGTAGTGGTAAAAGTACGCTGTTGTCACTACTAAGAGGACTATATGATCCCCGCCCGGGAATGACGCTGACAGTAGATGGAAAGACATTTGACCTGGCCACCCTGAACGAAACAGTGACCCTCTTTCCACAGGAGCCGGAGATCTTTGAGAATACGATTGCGTACAATGTAACCCTGGGTCTGCCTTTTAGCGAAGCAGATATTACTGCGGTGTGCGAAAGCGCACATTTTGCAGAAGTGATCAGCCAGTTGCCTTTGGGGCTGGAATCTGATATACGTGAAAAAGGAGTGAACCTCTCCGGCGGACAAAAACAACGGCTGGCACTGGCCCGTGGCATACTCGCTGCCCGTGAAAGCGAAGTGGTACTACTGGACGAACCTACCAGCAGTGTAGACCCCAAGACAGAAGTCATGATCTACAATAAACTGTTCGCGGCATTTGCAGATAAGGCAGTGATATCTTCTATTCATCGCCTGCACCTGCTGCCTCAGTTTGACTATGTATATGTATTGCATCAGGGGCGTATAGTAGCCGAAGGTACATTTGAATCTCTCAGAAATAACAGCCCGGTTTTCCAGGAATTATGGAAACACCAGAAAGATACAATGGGGAGACATTTTCAGTAAGATATGTTCGATAGTAAAATGCGAATGTCTCACATTGCACTTATTCCTATTTATATATACCTGGTATAGGAGACCATTTATACTGGCACGTCATTCGTGTGGGCTTTATTATGATAAAGCTTCCATTTGCAATCGCATTAATGCTGCTGACGAATGCATTCGTTTCTTTCGCCCAACATGTAGAAAAGGTACCTTTTAATGATAAAGATTATTATCTGGCAGTGAAGCCCACATCCGGCAATATAAAAGGGGTACTGGTTTTATTGCGCGGATTTAGAGATCCTGAGGTGATCCTATCAGAAACGAACCTGCCTGATGTAGCTGCAGCCAATGATTTCCTGACCATCCTCGTATCTACCGGGCAAAAGTTGTATGCAGACACGGTTGCCATTAGCCGGCTCAATCAAATCCTTTCTCACGTTATCCAGGTATATAAGCCAGACACTTCCCGGTTCGCTATCGGAGCCTATGAATTTGGCGGAACGATTGCATTGCGATATGCTGAATTGGCCCAGGCGGGGCGCATGGGTATTCCTGTAGTTCCGAAAGCAGTATTTGCAGCAGACAGTCCTACAGATCTTTTCAACTTTTGGAATCGTTGTGAAGATGATTTTAAAAAGAATTTTAATGCCGGAAGTGTAGGCGATGCTAAATTCATTCTGGAACGCATGCGATCAGAAAATGGAGACATCCATACGAATGCCGCAAGGTATAAGGAATTAAGTCCCTTTGTAGTGAGCAGCGATACGGTTGGCAATGAACAATTCCTGCATGGTATAGGCGTAAGGATGTATTATGATACAGATATCAACTGGCAATTGGATAACCGCAGGAATAGTTTTTACGGCACTAACATTCCGGATGGTTCGGAACTAATAAAACGTTTGATGCTGGCTGGTCATAAGAATGCGGCTTTTATATCTTCGCGTCCTGGTATGCGACCTAATGGGGTACGTAATCCGAATTCTTTTTCAGTAATAGAAGAAGGGGATTGTATTCGTTGGCTTAAAAAGTCATTGGGTATCTTTGATCCGGTTACCTGGAAAAGACCGTACAAGATAGATGTTCCAGCTGATTGGGGCAGAGAGTTATCTGCTTTCCCGCCTGATTTTGCGCCTGCCATTCCGGAGAAAGGAGTAGAGGATTTGTTCTTTTTGCCCGGTTGGGGAAATAGTCATTCCGACGAATATTGGAGTTATTGCTACATCTTATCGTTAGAGAGAAAACAAGCTCCGGATGAAAATGAATTGAAAAAAATCCTTGCTGCATATTATGATGGCCTGGTTAAAAGGAACATGGAATTGGTCACTCCTGCACAGGTTAACTTTAAAAAAGGGACTTATACAGGTACAATCAGCATGATGGATTATATGCAGAAGAAGCCGATCGTATTTAATTTTATGGTAGAAAAGAAAGAATGTAACACGGTGCTGTTTGTAAAGATCTCTCCACAACCATTGGGGCATGCTGTGTGGGGGAAGTTGAATGCTGTTAGCAGTTCGTTCCGGTGTGGGGAATAGTGTAGCAAAATAATTACAATAAAATTCACATATTTTATTATAACTAATTGATCATGATTATAATGATAACACACAAATCATTATAATCATTTTTATTTGTTAACTCCGCATTAACTAATTCGTAGGATAAAATAGCCTTACTTAGCTGCACAATTAGATCAATTCTGTACCTAAAGAATAACCCCTTGTATGAAGTTAATCGCATTCATCCCGATTGCCTTAATACTATTTCCTTGTCATGTTAGCGCCCAGGACAGTATCGGCAACCAAATTAAGTATATTCAATATGTAGGACAATCAACCTTAAGCTATGAAAAGAAGATAACTCACTACTCCGAAAAAATGCTGGCCAGATTTAGCAAAGAAGAAAATAAGATCCAAAAACGGTTAAAAAAGATTGACCCACAAAAAGCGAATGAGCTTTTCAATAATAATTTTCGGTCTTACTCTGATAATCTGAAGAATAAAGTGTATTCCCAAATACCCCTTAGTAGTCATTTTGATACAACCCAATTATCCTTACAGTTTTTACATAAAAAGGGGTGGGGCAAACAATATCTTGATCTGGCATCCAGAAATCAGGAAGCGTTGCAGGGAAAACTTAAAGTGACGGAAGATATTCAGGCTTATATTCATAACAGGCGGAAGCAATTACAGGAGCAGTTAAGCCAGTACTCCCAGTTTTCTAAGAATCTTCAACGATTGGGTAAGCAGGCTTATTATTATAAACAACAATTAGAAGAATATAAGACGATATATGAAAATCCGTCGAAGATTGAAAAGAAGGCAATAAGTGAACTTAAAAAGCTCCCTGCATATAATGAGTTTGTTAAAAACAACTCCATTATCGGAAACATGTTTAACCTTGGCGAAAATTATAATACCAGCAGAACCCTCGAAGGTTTACAAGTTAGAACACAGGTAGAAGAGATTGTACAAACGCGACTCGGCTCAGATCCTGGTGCAAGGGCGGCCATAAGTCAGCAGATGCAACAGGTGAAGGACAAAATATCCGAATTAAAGAATAAGTTCCCGGAGCTGAATAGCCAGGCGGAAATGCCGGATTTTAAGCCAAACCCGGTGAAGACTAAATCCTTTTTTAAGCGCCTGGAATATGGCGGAAACATTCAATTTCAAAAGAGCAATTCTTATTACCCGACCATTGGTGATATTGCTGGTCAGGTGGGGTATAAATTCAATAAAAACGGAAGTATAGGACTAGGTATTAGTTACAAACTCGGATTGGGAACTGGCTGGAATCATATTGCCTTTTCACATCAGGGCATCGGTTTACGTTCCTATATTGATTATAAGATAAAGGGGAGTTTCTATTTAACAGGTGGATACGAGAAAAATTACTTCCAGCATTTCTCAAATTTTTCTGAATTGTATCAATTGAAACAATGGGCAGAAAGTGCGTTGCTTGGAGTTTCGAAGAAATATAAAATCAACCCCAAAGTAAAAGGAAATCTCCAGCTATTGTATGATTTTCTTCTAAAAGGTAATTCAACCACAAATCATATTAAAGTTCGTGTAGGCTATAATTTTTAAATGTTGTATCTATGAAGTTTATTCCAATCTCATTGATTTTATCAATGCTTATCTCTGTCTGTTTAGCCCAAACAAGCGCCCCTCCAATAGATTATGTACCTATTAGCTCTGTTGGCCCTGAAGCTGCCAGTATCGGAAAATTTGGTAATATTCCTGTTGGTCTTTCGACTGGTATACCTGGTGTCTCAATACCAATTGATGTAGTTAAAGTGGGAAACACGTCATTTCCTGTTAATCTGGCTTATCATGCGGGAGGAGTACGTGTCGATGAAGTTGCCAGTTGTGTAGGTATGGGATGGGCACTTGATGGTTATGGTATTATATCTCGTAACGTAGTAGGACTTCCTGATGAATTATATCAACACGGATATATAAACTCTCCGGAAGCAACAGATGTTGCATTGTCAGGTGGAACTACAAGCACACTTTATAAGCAATATGTTTTTGACGTCCATCAGGGCCTGTCAGAAGCGGAGCCAGATATCTTTCAGTTTAATTTCAATGGTCAGAGCGGGAAATTTATTTTTAGGCATGATAGTACTTTGATGCAAATTCCTGTTACCAATAATAAAATAATATATACCGGGACTGGCTTTAATATCATTGATGCAAATGGTGCCCAATATATTTTTGATTTGTCGCTTACAACCACAAATGCGGGTGATAATACGACTTATCCTACCCAATGGCAATTAACCAAAATAGTTGATGCAAATACAGTTGATACGATATTTTTCTCTTATGAGTCCACTTGTAATACTTCATATGAGCAATTTGCAACGGTTACTCAGTCCTTTGGGATGACTGGTGGAACATGTGGTTTTGAGGAGATAAATGGACAGTTCTTTTCTACATTTTCCAGTGGTTTTGGCCCGGAATCGAAAACATATTATCAGAATATTTCGCACTATGATACTTATTTAAAAGAAATTAAATGGCGGGGAGGAAAGATCTCTTTTGTGAATATATGTGGAAGGCAGGATGTTACCGGCTCGGGAGAAAGACTTGACGAAGTAGATATATACTCGGAGAACAATGGAACTTATACCCAAACTAAACGAATAAAATTATATCAGGGGGACTTTTTCAGCAATCCATTAATTAATACAACGCCTAATGAGAAATTTTACAGATTGAGATTAGATTCAGTTGCCATCCTGCCCATAGGGACATCGGATCAACCTGTAACTTATCGTATGATCTATGATACGACAGCCATGGCTCCAAGAGAAAGCCAGATCATGGATCGATGGGGCTTTAATAATGGAAAGTTCACAGCAGGTGGTGGAATGGAAAAACAATTTGCGGTTTATAATGGAGTTTATTATTCTTTTGGCTCTGCTAACAGAGATGCAGATTCCTCTTATAGCCTTGCCTGCACTTTAAAGTCAATTCAGTATCCAACGAAGGGGAAAACAGTATTTGAGTATGAACCCCACAGATATAAAACTAATTTCTCAAAACGTGAGGAGAAAAACACTTATTTGTATGTAACTGGTGGTGTGCAGCAATCGCTAACCGGCACATTTACCGTTAGCGCCAATTCATACGGTTATACTTGTACCCCCTACATATCTGCAACAAATACAAATCAGGGATTTTCCGGTTCTCCTACGATCACCATTAAGGACCAGGCTACCAACCAGCTGGTATTTAACCATGTTGAAACTCCTGCTGGTTCTGGCTCGGCTGGAACTCCTTACCAGCCCGGTCCACAGGCTTTGACGCTCATCCCCGGGCATACTTATGTAATAAGTATAAATATTTATACAAACAGTAGTCAGGTAAATGCTAATGTTATTGTCAACTGGATTGATTCTCTGCCGAATGTTCCGGAAGTCAGATTCGGTGGAGGGTTACGGGTAAAAAAAATCAGCAATTATGATTTGAATGGAAAGTTTTTAAGCAGGCAGCTCTATGAATATGGCGATAGTGGAGAGGGCATCGTTCTCACCCCTCAGTATTTTCAAAATATAAATTTTGAAAAGGCCATTCAACGGGTAGGATGTCATGGTGGCGGATTGGAGGCTTTCTGCGTTGATGAAATTGAAACTAATCCAACAATAAATCCGGTAGGGTATTCAATGATTTATTATTCTAACCCTGTATACCCGATTACCCAATTTGCAGGTAGCCCGGTTTTATACAGAAAAGTTACAGCATATAACGTAGATTCAATTGGTACACCGAATGGGAAAACAATCAGTTATTTTCAGGTCTATCAGGATGGATCTACTCTGAGTAATAATGGTATTGGTGATCAGCTGCCGTCTGAATACTTTGTAAATGGTGTATACCTGATAAGTAACAACTGGAAAAATGGTTTTCAGACAGGAGAGGATATCTACAAATATGTATCCGGAAATTATATGCTGCAAAAGAGGAAGCGGATTTCATATTTGTCGACAATGGAAAGCCAACAAAACATTCTAAAGATTAAACCTCAATATAGATCAAGTGGATGTGAGGAATACAGTTCATTTGCAGTATCATCCTATGCAGTACCAATTACCACTGGTGCTATGGTGCCAATTATTCAAAATGACACTTTAAATGACGATTTCGGATATCAATTAGGTACGTCAGTAACTACCGCTTATAATAGCAATCTTCTTCCCGTCTCCCGGCAAATGATTAAAAGCAATGGTGATAGCAGTGTAGAATTATTATTATATCCTAATGATCTATCAACTACCGGCAATGTTTATGAAAAGATGGTATCCCGTAATATTGTGACGCCGGTTATTAAGATCAGAAAGCTTTTAAATGGAACTCAGATTTCAGCAGTGACAAAAAATTATGTTGACTTTTCAGGCAACTCAAAGTTACTGGTACCATCAACATTAGAAATACAAAATTCAGTTTATCCGTCAGAAGTCAGAGCGCGATATAATCAATACGATGGATATGGTAATATCCTTCAGCAGCAAAAAGATAGTGATTCTTATCAGTCAGTGATACTCGACTATCGTTCCACACTTCCCGTTGCTATTGCAAGTAATGCCGCCGTTTCTGATATCGCCTATTCAAGTTTTGAAGCAGACGGCGCCGGCAATTGGACTGGAATCATCAATGCTAATATTGTAAGTGCAGCGACCGTGACCGGTAGTAAGTGTTATACATTAACTACTGCGGGGCTGACCAAAACTGGTTTGATCTCAGCTACGACTTATATTGTTAGCTATTGGAGTAAGGGCGGAGCATATACTGCTGCCGGAACGGCTCCTGTCAAAACAGGTCCTTCTGTCGTCAGAGGTGGCGTTACATGGACGTATTATGAACACCAGGTAAGTGGAGTAACCTCCATCAAGGTTGCCGGTAGTGGGGGAATAGATGAATTAAGATTGTATCCTTCCATAGCACAAATGGAAACCTATACTTATGCTCCCGGAATTGGAATGACCTCTAAGACAAATGCAAGAGATTTAACATCTTACTATGAGTATGATGGTCTGGGCCGCTTAAAATTAATCAGGGATAAGGACAATAACATTATCCAGACATTACAATATCATTTTGTACAATAATAACCCCAACTATGAATAAACTTTTTTATAGCAAAATATTGCTTTGCTTATTAATGTTTATAGCTTTTTCTATAACCGTAATAGGCCAGAGAGGAAGCATTTCTCCAACTACACAACAAATATATAGCGGAGCTACAGCATCTTCAATTACCATTGGCGGGCCGGATATATCGGGTTATACGTATCAATGGCAGCGGTCTTCGAATAATGTTGACTTTTATAATATCTCTGGTGCAACAGGGACAACATATAGTCCGGGTGCTATCACGCAAACATGGTATTACCGGGTTTATTTTACCAGTACTACAAATAGTAGCACAGACCTGAGTCCAGTCGCTACTGTAATTGTTGCGGATCATCTGGCAGCTGGAACAACATCCCCGGCATCTGCTGCGATCAACTACAATACGAGCCCGGGGCAATTGTCAAATACCGGTGCAACAGGAGGGATAGGGTCTAATCAATACCAGTGGCAACAAAGTAGTAATGGCACTAGCTTTACAGATATATCTGGCGCAACGGCCGTAAATTATACTCCCCCAACCTTAACCTCGACCACGTATTTTCGATTAAAAGCAACAAGTGGAACAGAGACTGTATACAGTAATGTTAGCCAGATTACGGTTTATCCTCAGTTAATCTCTGGTACACTAACACCATCCAGCCAATCAATTAATTATAATACAGCTTTTGATACCTTAAGATACTCTTCACCAGCTGGAGGAAATGGCAGCTATTCGATTATTTGGCAGGTTTCCACTGACAATAGCAGTTGGGGATCCATGAATGGAACTATAGGGCTAATGAAATGGACTGACGGAAAACCAACTCAGACTACATATTTTCGTGTCTGGACCAGCAGTAATGGAGTAAATGTTTATAGTAATTCTTCTGTTGTTAATGTGTATCCTCAATTGGTATCCGGATCTGTTGCTCCTACGACCGTCAGTATTAATTATAATAGTACTACAGCTCTTACGGCTACTGCCCCTACCGGTGGAAATGGTTCATTTACATACCAATGGCAAGTTTCCGCTGATAACAGTACATGGAGTAACGTCGCTGGCGCAAATGCATTAACTTATTCCACCACAAATCTTACGGCTACAAGATATTACCGGATAGTTTCCACAAGCAATGGAGTCTCCGTTACAAGTGCGGTTAGTACCGTTAATGTGTATCCACAGCTCACCAGTGTTTTATCATGGTCTGGTACCTATATAAATTACAATACAGCTCCCGGGCAAATTACAAATACCAGAACTGGTGGGAATGGAACGTATACCTATGTATGGCAGCAGTCAACAGACAATGTTACATGGACAAATATCAGCGGCGCTACGGCGCAAAATTATTCATCTCCTGCACTGACCGCTACGAGGTATTTTAGAGTGAATACTGCCAGTAACGGGGTAACGGTAACCAGCAATGTAATTACAGTAAATGTATATCCGATACTGTCAGCAGGAACTGTATCTCCGGCATCCGGGGAAATAATTCAGGGTAATACATCGGGGCAAATTTCAGGAACCATACCAACTGGTGGTAGTGGATCATATACATATCAGTGGTATAGTTCTACTGATGCGGGTACTACCTGGTCAGCTATTAGCGGCGCAAATGCACAGAATTATACTTCTCCGGCTCTTAATGTGACCACATGGTTCAGGCGAACAACGACCAGTAATGGGGCAACAGCTAATTCGAATACGGCCATTTTTAACGTTTATCCACCCCTTGTACCAGCAGATATACCAACTGATACACTTTTTTATGCCCGGGGACTTACTATTGTATCAGAGGCGCCAATTGGAGGTACTGGTGCTTATACATACAATTGGCAGTCTTCAGGCGATGCTGTAACGTGGGGAAATATTTCCGGAGCGACCTCATTGTCTTATGCTGTTCCTGTAATCGCTTCTAAGACCTATTATAGGCTTAAAATAACCAGTTCCAGCTTTATAGCTTATAGCGATACTATAAATGTCTTCCCGGTATTTTATGGTGGGATTATAAGTATCAATAGTGCCGCAGTTTCCAGTGGGGGAAGTATCACGCTGTCAAGCACACAAAATGCATCAGGGGGAGCTTGCAGTAGTTATACTTACCAGTACCAGAGTTCAACGGATGGGTATACCTGGAATAATATAAGTGCTACAACTGTATCCGGCATAACAGTAAATACATGGTTTCGCCGGATGGCTACCTGTACATCAAAAAGTGTGGCATCTAACACAGTGCAGGTAAGGGTTGTAAATGCCAATGCACAGTTAGTGCCCAATTCAGAAACAGGTGCTTCTGCAGGAACTCAGGTGGCTGTTTCCATGCCGGCATATACTGGCATGAATGCTAATAATATGAATTATGTCCGTACGAGAACTTTTAGCAAACCGCAAATTACTGATCAGGCTACAGCAGATGCGCAAACGTCTCCCAACGATGTTAAGCAGGTGACGGAATACTATGATGGATTAGGCAGATCAATTCAAACGGTAGCTAAACAAGCGACACGTGACCTGGCTGATATGATTTCTACAAGGTTTTATGATCCGTTTGGCAGAGAACCACAGAAATATCTGGATTATACTGATAGTCTGGCAACCGGTGAGTTTAGAACGAACTCAAATATAAAGCAACCTGCCTTTTACAATTCTCTTTACAATAATCAGGAAGGATATTATTATTCCAATACAATTTATGAATCATCTCCTCTTAACCGGACATTGGAGACAACTGCGCCTGGTAAAAGCTGGACAGGGAAAAGAGTTGGATCGAAATTTATTGAAAGGGCAAATACCGTATTTGACTCAGTCGTATTATGGAAAATTAGTATTGATAGTGCCAGTGTACCATACCGGAAAGGATATTTTTCCCCTGGCACCTTATCAGTGAAGGAAGGGATAGATGAGAATGGTAATCGTTCCATTGAATTTAGTGATTTTGAGGGTCATACTATTTTAGCTAAAAGCCAGCTTTCTGATCAGCTGATGCCTGGTCATACCGGATGGGCATGTACCTATTATGTAAATGATGATCTTGATAGATTAAGATTTGTAATTACTCCTAAAGCTGTAGAAAGTATTAAGAGCAACTGGATTGTTGCAGATTCTGTTGCGGCTGAGTTATGTTTTCAATACCGGTGTGATTCCCGTAGCCGAAATGTAATTAATAAAAATCCCGGGGCAGATTCTGTAGAAATTGTATATGATAAAAGAGATAGAATTATTGCAAGGAGAGACGGAAATTTAAAGTCATTAGGCTTTTGGGAATTTTATTACTATGATTCTGAAAATAGGGAAAGAATGAGAGGTCTATGCTATATTCAATTGAGTAGGATGGCTTTATTGGATTCCATCTCTCATTATGCATTTAACCCTACCAATCCTTTTGGCTTTATTGATACCACATATGTAACTAAACAGGTCTATACCTTCTATGATGATTATAATTTTACTGGTGTTAGTGCATACGCCACTACAGATCTGACTAAGCCACTTGCGGGTGGAAACTTATATTCAGAGCCACTACCCGCCACGGCCTCTAAACAGACAAGAGGGTTAGTAACCGGATCAAGGGTGCAGGTTGATTATAGTGGGCAGTTTTTAATGTCAACGTTTTATTTCAATGATAAAGGAAGACAGGTACAGGTTATAGCTGAAAATATGCAGGGTGGAAAAGATATAACCAATAATCTTTTTGATTTTTCTGGCAAGGGTTTAAGTACTTACTTAAGACATAATAACCCGAAATCCAATGCGACTCCGCAAACAACGCTGCTCACAATGAATCATTTTGATCCAGGGGGCAGGATTGATTCTGTTAAAAAACGGATAAATGATAATCTTAATCTTCAACAGACAATATCGGTCAACGATTTCGATGAATTAGGCCGTTTAAGCTCCAAGCGTCTTGGAGTAGCTTCATCTGCATTGGAAACCCTGAACTATGAGTATAATATTCAGAATTGGCTGAGGGGCATAAACAAATCGTACGTAAATAGTCCGGGAAGTACAACCAATTACTTTGGAGAGGAAATTAACTATGATTTTGGTTTTGATTTAAAGCAGTTAAACGGCAATATTTCAGGCATAAAATGGAAAAGCCGAGGAGATGGTATTGCAAGGACCTATGGGTTTAATTATGATAATTTGAGCCGCTTATTGCAGGCAAATTTTAATCAACAAAATAGCGGCAGTACGGCATGGACAAAGGACAAGATAGACTTCTCTGTTAGTGGGCTGGTTTATGATATTGCCGGCAATATCAGTTCCATGAAACAGGTGGGTATGAATGGAACTGCTATAAAGACGGTAGATAGTTTGAAGTATGGGTATTTCAATTTCAGTAATAAGTTAAATTATGTCACAGATAAGCGAAACGACACTCAAACTATTTTAGGCGATTTTAAAGAGTCGGCCAATGATGAAACCAGGGACTATTGGTATAATGGGTCAGGTAGTTTAGCTAGGGATAAGAATAAAGATATAGACAGCATTTGGTACAATCATATGAATCTGGTGTCTATAGTTGAGGTGAAGAATAAAGGAAAAATATTTTATCAATACGCGGGTGGGGATGAAAAGGTATCAAAACTGGTGAGTGATACCGCTACGCCGAAATATCTTTGGACGCACTATATAGGAGATATGGTTTATGAGGCCGGTGTGGATGGCATTGACACGTTGAGATATATCCTTACTGAGGAGGGAAGAATCAGGCTGCTTTATAAAACAGGTCAACCGGTTGGGTATACCTATGATTATTTTGTAAAAGATCACTTAGGGAATGTGAGAATGGTTTTAGGGACGAAGTCAGATACGGCTGTTTATGCTGCTACGATGGAGACTTCGGCTAGTAGTATCGAGAACGCCTTGTTCAATAATATCGACAATACCAGGGCGGCAAAGCCTGCGGTGTACCCGACGGATAATACAACTAGTCCGAATGATTATGTGGCGAAATTGAATGGTGTAAATGGGCAGAAGATAGGTCCGTCACTGGTATTGCGGGTGATGGCTGGGGATAGTATTACGATTGTTTGTAAAGCATTATATAAGAATGCGGGAGCGAGTACTTCGGGGAATACTTCAAGTAGTATGGTAAGCGCGATATTACAGGCTTTTTCCGGGAGTGGAGTCAGTGATGGGGTGCATGGAGGGACAGGAAGTAGTTCTCCAATTTCGCTGCTTACTACGGGGATTTATGACGGTTTAAAGAGCAAGGATCCGAATCAGAATGTGACGACACAACCGAAGGCGTATTTGAATTTTGCGGCGTTTGATGATCAGTTTAATTTGGTGGATGAGAATAGTGGGGTGAGGCAGGTGAAGGGGGAGATAGATTCGTTGATTTCCTTGGTGGTGGGTAAGATGGTGATTAAAAAGACAGGATTTATTTATATTTATGAATCGAATGAGAGTGGGCAAGATGTGTTTTTTGATAATTTGATAGTGACACATAATAGCGGGGGAGTGTTGGAGGAAACGCATTATTATCCATTTGGGTTGACGATGGCGGGGATTAGTTCGAATGCGCTCAAAGGATCTAACTACCCGCAAAACCGTCTGAAATATAATGGTAAAGAACTACAGTCGAAAGAGTTCGGGGATGGTTCAGGGTTAGAGTGGTATGATTACGGAGCGAGGATGTATGATCAGCAGATAGGGAGATGGAATGTGATTGATCCAATGACTGAAATGTCCAGAAGATGGAGCCCCTATAATTATACTTATAATAATCCGATTCGGTTTATTGATGTTGATGGAATGATAGCCGGTGACTATTATGGAACGGATGGAGCATATATTGGCAGTGATAACATTGACGATAAAAAAATATATGTGGTTGCAGATGGCGGGGTGAAATTTTCGTCAGCTGCAGGTGATGGGATGACAATGTCGGTTTTGGATAAAAGCAAAGTAACCGACCTAACTGCGCAAACAGGAGTGAACAAAGATGTTTTTTTACAAATGGCAGGATGGGCTTACAATGAGAATGTAGCAAATGGGGATGCGCAAAAGGCATCACTGGGTATGCTCGAGAATTGGACGAAGGCAAAAAATACCTATTACGGATTTGACAAGATAAATAATGAACAAGATGCACTTAATACGATTTACTCGCAAACTGGAGGTAGAAATTCCTCATTTCTATCTAATCAAAGAGAATTTTTAGCATCCAGTGATGCTGGAAGAGATGCAGTAAGCGGTATGAAAAGTGCAATTGGGGCAGCTATACATGTGCTGATGGGAGGTGAGGATTATTCAAATGGAGCGATACAAGAACATGGTAAGGACTTTTTTACTCCCGGATGGATAATGTATAAGGAGCAGCAGGCAAATGGATATAAATGGGCTGATAATGGCTATTTTAAAGGTATATATACGCCTATTACTAACCCTGCACACATTGGAACTTCTTCGAATAGTTATAAGTATATTATTACTGCTTCTTATGGAGGTAATATTTACGGTACTTTTTCTGATAAGTATAAAAAGAAATAAATATGAAATTTATATTAGGTTTTTGTTTGTTGTTTTTTAGCCATTTTAAAATGGGGGTATCTGTTAAATCAGTAAAATCAAGTGCAATTGTACAAGTTTGTGAGGCAGGTACTCCGGACAATTATGAAGCATCGAAGTATAAATCCTTTAAGCGTTTTTTAGATAGTATATGCTATATGGGCAAACTGTCCCCAAAAAAAAGGAATGCTTTTTCAGTAAGTAGACCGCAGACTGATACTTTATATACTAAACATGGCTTAAAGCTTGTGAAGAAAATGGGATTGGTGAAACAATATTTTTTTTCTGAAAAAGGGTCCATTGCTAATGACCCCGAGGGTTGTTATAGCTTCTTAGGTATTGGTAATAAATGCTTCAATCAGGATACCTTAATGTGTTGGCAGCAATTTAATTATTGGCCTAATAGTTTAATCACTTACAATGGGGCATCATTTATTATCATGAAAGGTGGGCCTTATCCTGATAATTGTGTAGGAGGGGCCTGTCGGATTAACTTTTATCCTGTGATTGGAATTTATAAATCAGATACAAGTTTTCATTATTTTATTAATACTGATGACATTGCAGGGCTTAGATACTCAGATATAAATCATGATGGGTGCCTGGATTTTTTGTCTATTCAAAGCGGCTTTACTCATAAGGATATACAGAGGTTAGTAGCGGGGAATAAGAAATATAAAAATTTTAATTGTTCGGATGCTGAGTGTTATAAAATTACTGTTTTTTCTTTTAAGAAAGGGCAATGGGAAGTGATGAAGGATAAGAATGGGGAAGAGTATTTTATGTTGATTAAACTGGATGACTCATTGAATCTGAATAGTAGTTTTCAATTGTTAATGTCAAATTGGATATAGGTGAAATTGCCCCGAAGTGCTAAGTGAAATATTGATCATACAAAGTTCCGCGGATATATTCCGCTGGTTTGTGTTTTACTCTGAATATGCTTTTTGTTTTTTTGAATAAGTATCCACGGGAATATAGTGTACATATGACCTGCCCCCTAAAAGTTAGACACAAGAATAATATTTTCTTAAATAGTTCTAATACTTCATTGAATTTAGGAGGGCGAATCAGAAATCATGGTCTACCTGGTGGAAATTAAAATAATGATGGATAAAGTATATATAAAAAAGAACGAAAATCTGCAGAAGGGGAGTGGGGAACGTTTTATTTTGAGTTTGCAGATAATTATATTACTAAACAAATAGAAGTTTATCCTGCAAAGGTTATTTATCTGGATGAGAACAATCCGGAAGAAGGGGAACATATGTTAGGGATCAACCACTTGATCAGCTTGATTTTGATCCTTCTGATAGAATTACGGCTGAAGAATTTTATCGATCATGGAATAATAGGAAATAGAATGGCAGTTTTGTTTATTAAAGGTGATCTGTTTAATTATCCTGGCCTTACCGCCTATGCCCACGGATGCAATTGTGCCGGGGCAATGGGAAAAGGCATAGCGTTGGATTTTAAGGTCAGGTACCCAAAGATGTATGAAGAGTATAAGGTTCGTTGCAAAAATGGAACATTCAAATTAGGGAGTGTTTTTGTTTATAGCTCCCCTCCGTTTACGGTATTCAATTTAGGGACTCAAAAAAACTGGAGAACAAAAGCGGAGTTGCCAGCAATAATGGAAAGCTTGTCTTTGATGCTAAAGCTTGCAGATGATAATGGTATAACGCAGATTGGCCTGCCGAGAATTGGAGCTGGCTTAGGAGGGTTGGTTTGGGAGGAAGTAAAGGAGGTAATTGTTCATACAGCTAAAGATTCTTTAGTTAATCTAGTCGTCTTTGAAGAGTTTTTAAAATCTTGATCTTAGCGTATGGAATTTTAAAATAATCGAGCCACAGATTCAGATCTGTGGCTTTTTATGCTTTTAGTTTTAGCAGTAGTCGTAAGTTGAGTTTCTTTTAAGGGCGCATCCTCCACGCGCAGAATAGTATTACGGCCTTCTTCTGAACACTCTGGCTGCCGTCGCAGCAACCAAGGGGGAATGGCGGTGTGGGGCGGACGACCGTTTTGTTGAGGTGATAGAATATATCCGTCAATATTATGACGCTGACCCGGCGACTGTAGAATAAAGAGTGATAATTAGTTTAAAACAACATTATATGTTAAGATATTGGTTTGAATTTGATTTAAATTTCACGGATGTTGCCAAATACCTTCTGGTACACTAATAGGCTGTGGTATTACTGCATATAATTATGAAGATGCAATTGGGATTTTGAAGGAAAAAGTCTTTAAGACCAATGACCTTCCGATAATAAAGCGAATGGTTAAAAATGTTGATATAAGGACCTTAGATCAGGGTCATGTAATACCCAACATGGTCCCCCCTGTTGCAAGGGGAGTCTGGTTTCCAATGGGGTATTAGTGGTTATATATACATCTTGGTAACTGGTAAAGTTTTTTGACAGCTTTAATGTTTTCTTAGAAAAAGATAGCACTATCATTTTTAAAGGAAAAGGTTAAATTTTTCACCTCGTCCCACTAACTCTTTTAACTCTAAAGAATGGTAGATCTTATAAAAAATTTTGCAACAATAGAATTGTTTTCAGATGCGCGATTACGAAAAACTCCTTTTAGGAGCGGCTATAGACCATTGTTTAACCTTCCGGGTGCAACGACAAAAATATCGGGTAGTATTAAAATTATAGGAGCAGACTATTTTTACCCAGGTTCAAAAGGTAACGTTGAAATTACTTTTATAAAAGAAATGATAGATGATGGTTATTGTAAAACGGGAGTGAAGTTTACTTTTGATGAAGGACGGGATATTTTAGGAGAAGGGGAGATCAGGTAAGTTTAAAATAAATATTGTGGGTCATGCCATAATTGGTAAAGCTTACATTATTTATGATTTTTGCTTTTAATGCCTCGAATTGTTATGTCAATGTGATTGAATACGTAATCTTTAGCTTCCGCGGGTAGCTGGTTAATATGTTTTTGGGAGCAACTTTTGGGTCGAAGAACTTAATGTCAGTTTTCAAAAAATCCTCTGATAATACAGAATGTGCAAGGCAAAAAAATGATTGCCAGATAAAAAGGAACGTTCTCAAAATGAAAGGAAAATCAAAGAACCCCACTAGTATAAACTATTAGTTATGAAGTATAATGGTGATATTGTTATTCTTGTTCTCACTATTGCTATGATTAGTTGTTCTCATACCGGCAATAAAACGGGAATGGGGGATTCTACCTTCACTTCAAATGATACCGTAATAGGCCAAATGATTGATAAGGTTGATACTGTCAACGTACATTCTATTGCGTTTATCAGAAAAAAAGAAAATATAAATAATTCTGTATTAGACTCAATCAATGAAGTTCACGACTGCCAAAGAGGATATCAGGCATTGAGTACTAAAGAACTATTGGAGGAGTATAATCTGTTTAATCATCAAGTCAAATACTACCAATATGAGGATACCATCACTGGACTTTTAAAAGATTCCGTTTTTGCAAATGAATTTTATAGAAAAATCATGGGCGCGGACGAAGATTTTTATTTGACAGAGCGGCTTAGGTTTGACAGGATTTATAACGCTGCTATAGACAATTATGGAGAATGTGTGGTAGTAGTGTTCAAATACTTATCTCCAACATCTGCAAATCAGGATAAGCCCTTTTTAATTTTTAGTTTAGCTAAAATGGAGGTTGTCGTGTTTGCTTTTAGCGGTGTAGTTATTAATGAAACAGGATTGAAATTGGACTTTAAGGTTCGAAACAACAAGCATGTAAGTTATCTTGCACGATATAATAAAAAGAAGGAAGTTTTTATCCCCGTATGCTACAAAATTATAAATTATTAGACTGCAAATAGAATTTAAGGAGAAGACGCATTATAACTGCTTCATTTCTAATTATTTAAAATCATGAGAGCCATAATTTGACTATTTTTTATTGGTGCTTATTTGAGGACATACGCTCAAGATGAGGTCAGGATTAGGGAACAGGTGTTGCATAAAAATGTTGTAGGGAAGGAATTTATATTTAAAGCGAAAGGTAATAGTGAAACCCGATTAAGATATTTAGTGTGTATTAAGACGAAGAAAGGGGAAACGCTGAAATTTTTAAATTCAATTTACCTTTTTGGATTGTACGAAGATGCAAAGCGGGCTACATGTCAGCTTTTGATCTATGATAGAAGGAATAGGTATTTGGGAAATTATTATGTGGGTGGGGTATGGTATCTTCCTGATAGATTGGAGAAGGCAAAACTGATATTTCTTCCATATAAAGACTGTGATCAAAAAACAACGATAAGTTTTGAAAATGGAATCCCTAAACAGATTTACATATTATGCAAGGGAAAAGAGGGGGATGTTTTTACATTTTCTGGAAACTAGTATTGAGTATTTAATAAATGCTTCAGAAAAAGAAAAAAACAAGATTATGAAAAATCTTAGGTTCATCATTCTAATATTTTCTCTATGCATTAGTTGTAAGCATAGGTTGGATGAGAAAAAGTATAAAACGGGATTAGATAACATTTCTTTATCTAAATCTAGTGATAGTACAAGGGAACCCCAGGATTCAACAGCGAATGATCTATTAAATAAAAGCAAAGTAGTAGGAGTCAATTTAGATATTGTTAAAAAAGATTCTATTCCAAATCAATTTTTTTTAACTTCTTTCTCTGATATATTCCCAAGTATTACTATTAATGATATTAAGAAAATCATGTATGTTAAAGAAGCGAACCTTAGAAATTGGGGAATGACCAGCATTTATAAATTTGAGTTATCAGATCAGCTGCCAGAATCAGTTTATAAAAAAGGAATATTAGTTATAAGCAAACTGAGGGCGCAAGCTGCAATATTTTTTTTAGATAATTTTGATCTCGTAAAATTGAAAGAAGCAGATACTGCCTACTTTCTTGCTGGTGTTCATATTTTAAAATCAAGGGGATATTTTTACTTATATGAATTTGATGGAACCCAGTATTTTCTGAGTAAATTTAGCACATTGTCAGATAACTATTGTAATAATGGGATACCAGTGTATAACAATAGCCTGGAGTGTATATGTTACAAGCCGTTTGAACTTATATTCAAGAATATTGATGTCGATAAGGATGGTTTAATGGATTTGAATTTTTCTGGAGATATTCTGTCTTTTTGTGAGGGACTGCAAAACGGATATGGAAGAGAAGATAGGAAGCCCACGTCAGTATTTAAATTGAACATAACGTTTATCGCCAGCCAAAAAAATAATGAAATAACATGGATGCTTTTAGATACTTCTTTTTGTAGTAAGCTAAATAAATAACTGAAACTGCTTTTACCAAATGAACTCATTATTATTCTTTGGTACTTACTATGGGGAAGATAAGTTCGAATGCATTGGAGGGAATGAACTACCTGGAGAACAGATTTAATTGTAATGAAAAAAACTACAGAATAAGGAGTTCGGAGATGGCGGTGGATTAGAATTCATGTTAGCAGGAGTATGTTTTTCAGGTTTTATTGTATTTAATGGCCATATCGAGGGAGTAATGAAATTGTTATGTCAATAATACATTTTCTTTTCTTGAATTTTTTAAAAGCCGCCTATCATTCTCAGTTTAGACGTAAATGTTTAGCAATATGCAATTAATAGAATCGAATGAGAATTTAGTTAATAAGTTATCTGCAGAATTAAGTATACTGGATAGCAGACTATTTAAATTAGATATTTTTGAAGACGCTAATGAAGGATTAGTGATCGATATCTATTTAAATTTATCTCGTTCAAAAGCGCAAAGAGAAATTAAAATAAGATTTCTGGAAATAGAAGAATACTCTTTTTTTTATTCAAAATCCCATTACTTTTATTACGTTGAACGTTTTAAATTATTTAAGAATAATGAGGGGTATTATATTTCTTTGGATCCTTTTAATGAAGAAAATGAAATTCATTTTAAAGATCAGGATTATGTTCTTTGTAAATCTATTCAGGGGTATTTTATTTAAGACACTTGATGAGATCTAAAATTAGAATGTTCATTTTTACCTGTAATAAGAACATTGGAAAAAGGTCATAATCATAGGGATTTGCCCAAATATCAGCCAATTGAACCAGCCCCAAGTCTCCATTTTCATTTTTATTACTACCTTCCCTCTCCATGGAACTAAACGACTCAATTTTAAAAACCATAGCCAAACATATTTCTTTAACCAAAGAAGAGCAAAACTATTTCACCTCCCTCCTGGTCCATAAAGAAATACCCAAAAAAACAACCATATTAGCAGAAGGTCAGACCTGTAACCAGTTAAGCTATATCCATACCGGTGCTTTACGATCCTACTGCTTAGACGAAAAAGGGAAGGAATCTACCATTATGTTTGCGATGAAAGACTGGTGGCTGACAGACATGTATTGCTTTCTCAACGAAAAGCCAAGCATGACCTTTATAGAAACCATTGAAGATAGCAGTGTATTCAACTTGAGCAAAGTCAATTTTGACCAGTTATTAACTGCCATTCCAAAGTTTGAACGTTTTTTCCGCATACTGATGCAGAATGCTTATACAAGGGAACAGCTGCGTAGTATAGAAAACCTGACACTCAATGCGGAAGAACGATATGTACGGTTTATTAACAAGTATCCACAGATTGCCAGTAATGTTACCCAAAAGCAAATTGCTTTTTACCTGGGCATTACCCCTGAGTTTCTGAGCTATATTCGCAAAAAACATCTTCGGGACAAATAACTTAATATACCTTAAGTCCGGAGTGTGGGAATCTTATTTCCTTTGTAAAAAAACAAAAACATGTTGATTCTAATTGCCGGCCCCTATCGTAGTGGGACGAATGACGACCCCGCACGGATGAAAGAAAACCTGTCAAAGCTGGAAGCAGTAGCGTTGCCTATATTCAGGAAAGGGCATGTTCCATTTATAGGGGAATGGATAGCATTGCCTTTAATTCATTTGGCCGGCTCCAAGCGGCCAGGAGATGCGGCATGGGAGGAAATTCAGTACCCTGTTGCACATAGGATGCTGGAAAAATGTGATGCAGTGTTGAGAATAGAAGGAGCTTCCAAAGGGGCGGATGAGGATGTGAGGAAGGCGAGGGAAATGGGACTGAAGGTATATTATAGTGTGGATGACATACCGGATGGCTTAGAAAAGGTATAATTATATAATCAGCCAACACAGGCCACATTACGAAAAATAATCAGCCCGGCAAAGTGGCGCTTTGCCGGGCTATAAAAAACTACTTCTCCTGCAACCATTCAAACGAGGTCGTATCTGCTACCAGTACTGCCGGCCCTGATTTTACATCCTTAAATTTTATTTTTATCATGCCAGTGGCACGGGGAGATACTTTCTCCGTTGAACGATGTGTATGCAGCACATAATACATATGATGGCTGTTGTCCATAAAAACATCTCCGTGACCTGTTCCGTTATACCCGATATTATGCCTGCTGATGATGGGATTATTTTCATATTTCTTCCATGGACCTGTTGGAGAAGCAGATGTGGCATACCCTACTGCATATTCCTTATTACGAAAGTCATTGGCAGAATAAATGAGGTAATAGGTATTTTTATATTTTAAAACCGTAGGCCCCTCCGTTACGGGCCAGTCCGAATTTGCGGTATTTTCCCATCCTGCAGTTCCTGCAATACATTCCTTTTCCGTACCGGGAATGATATCAGACAGGTCGGGTTTCATTTCTGTAACAAAGATGCGGTTGCCATGTTGCAACTTCACATGATAGAGGTATACCTTCCCATTATCGTCAAAGAAAAGGAATGGATCGATTTGTTTGCCCGTACCGCTGATTGCATGGAGACTATCCTGCCTGAATGGCCCGGTCGGACTGGTAGCTTTAGCAATGGCAATTTGCTCATTGGCGGTATAGGCCATGTAATAAACTCCTTTAAATAAGATGACCTGTGGTGCCCAGAAGCCTTGCGAACCGAAGCTTTCACTTCGGGTTAGGGCGAGGTGGTGGACTGCAGGTGTCCAGCTTGTAAGATTGTTCGATTCAAAGACTGGAAATCCGTCCGGATTGCCGGTGCCATAAAGGTAGAACTTTCCCTGATCCCTGAATATTGTTGGGTCAGCCAGAAAGATAGATGGCTGTTGTGCCAGGCATGCGGTGGAGACGCATGTCATAAGGAATGCAATGCAAAAAGATATTTTCTGAGTATTCATAGGGGTTAAAGGTAATATAGCGATAGTATATTTTCCAGAAAGATTCTTTGCTTACTGGCTATAGATGGTGCCGCCAGTAAATAGTATTTCGAGTAGGCTAATGTATAGCATAGCCTTACTACGATAAGCATACCATAAGTACATTAAAAGTACATTTCTATATCGATTGGATATTGAGGTGCACATTTAGTGACGTATTAGTACTCATTTAGTAATAAAGCTTCACTATTGTTTGGATAAGATCATTAATATTGGTCTTATAAACCCCAAAATTGATTTTTATGGCTATTGTTAAAGACAATATACTCCTCCAACTCGTCCGGGGTACGCTGGGCGATCAGATTACAATTTACGAGCGGAACGGGCAGATAATTATGGCGAAGAAACGCGGCCCGTCTAAGAAAAAGCCGACGAAGAAGCAGCTGGAAGCGCGGTATAAGATGCGGGTAGCGGCGGCTTATGCTGTGGTGATCCTGGAAGATCCGGAGCTGAAGGCTTATTATAAGTCGCTGGCAGGCCCGGGGCAGAATGCTTATAATATGGCTGTAAAGGATGCTTATCGGTATCC
>NZ_JBCNKH010000040.1:0-64820 GCF_039596135.1 Chitinophaga sp. | reverse complement strand
GGCTCTTCCTTGCTGCCCCAGGCCCCGTCCTCCTCCTCCAACAACTTAATCCCCGTCTTCGTAAACTCAATCTTCCTCGCCTTATACAAACTCCCCGTCGCCATCTTAAACGTCTTCTTACTCATCCCAAAAAACGCATAAATCTCCTCCGGATCAGACTTATCATGATAAGGCAAATACCCGTCATTCTCCCTCAGCAACCGTAAAATCTTCTCCCCCTCATTCTCCACTCTCTTATACCCCATCTCCCCCGCAGACACATCCAGCTTATTCTCATCCTTCACCGCCTTCACAAACCCCTTCAACTTATCCCCAATATCCACCACACCAAACACATCTCCATAATGCAACAACCCAGTATGCTTTTGATTCACAATACACACAAACCCTAAATCTGTTCTCCTATATATAATCAACTCCACCGGATCCTGCTCCTTCACCGTCAGCTCCTCATTACTCAAATACGGATCTAATTTTTCAGTAGCTGCTACCCTACCCGTCCGCTCATCCAGGTAAATCTTCACCAGGTAATCCTGCCCCTTCACCATCCTGCTCATCTGCTTACTCGCCGGCACAAACAAATCCTTCATCAACCCCCAATCCAGAAAAGCCCCCTGTTCAGTAACCCCTGTACACTTCAGGTTCACAATATCGCCCACTACACCATAAGGCTCCTGGTTAGTCGCCGTGAGGCGATTCTCCGAATCATGATAAATAAACACCCTGAGCTCATCCCCCTTCTTTGCCCCTGCCGGTACAAAACGTTTTGGCATCAGTATTTCCTGCTCCACACCATCCAGGAACAAGCCGTACTCACTCTCCTTCTTCACTCTTAAAAGGTTAAATTCACCTACCTTATACATGTAATATAATATTTGAATAATCGCAAAGGTAAGTAGATTTGTGGTCAAACGCAGGTTTATGGCCTTACTCAAACATATCAATCCTTTCTCGAAAACAAACGAAGATACCGGGTTCAGCGCTACAATCAGCAGCTATGGGGACCGGTTTATCAATAAAGACGGGAGTTTTAACCTCCGGAAAGAAGGCAATCATATCTGGAACAGGTACTCTCTTTTCCATATTATGCTCAATCTGCCTACCTGGGCTTTTGTCCTGGTCATAGTCGGTGCCTTTATCCTGGTCAACCTCATTTATACCAGTATTTACCTGGTTATTGGCGCTGCTGAATTACAGGGCATCGGTTCCCATAGTGCCTGGGGTATTTTTAAGGAAGTTTACTATTTCAGCACCGAAACCTTTACTACAGTGGGTTATGGCCGTGTCAACCCGGTAGGTGACGGGGCCAATTTCGTCGCTTCTATTGAGGCAATGAGCGGATTTCTCTCCTTTGCGGTCATAACGGGTCTGATTTATGGTCGGTTTGCCCGTCCAAAGGCACACCTGGCTTTTAGCAATAATGCCCTCATTACTCCCTTCAAAGGTGGCAGCGCCCTTATGTTCCGCTTTGCCTGCTACAAAGATGGCCATACCCTTACGGATGTGACCGTACAGGTAAATGCTGCCATGCAGATCCATGAAGATGGGAAACAAACTTATCGCTACTATGAGTTACCCCTGGAAAGACATAAGATTCAAAGTCTGCCCATGAACTGGACGGTGGTGCATGTGATAGATGAACAAAGTCCCCTGCTGGGATTTACAGCAGAAGATATCAAGGTAGCGGACCTGGAATTGTATGTATTGATCAAAGGGTTCAATGATATCTATTCAAATGTGGTACAGCAAAGAACATCCTACACTTTTCATGAAATAATATACAACCATAAGTTCGTACCCATGTATAGGGAAACGGCAAAGGGTACTGTATTGGAGATGCAAAAATTACATACCACCGTGGAAGTGGAAGCGAATACAGAAATGGTGCCTGTGAGTGCGGTTAGCTGATGTTTTTGTTGGAAGTGAATACAGAAATACTGCCTGTGTGCTCACTTAGCTAACGTTTTTGCTGGAAGCGAATACAGAAATATAGCCAGTGTGCTCACTTAGCTCACATTCTTATTAGCCCTGATCATAGCGCCGTAATCCATCTTCCTTGCCAGACCGGTTACTGCCATAGCAATTCTTTTTGCCTTGGTAGCCGGGGTTTTAGCACTTTCAATCCATTTCATAAAATAATTTCGGTGGCCTTTGGTCAGGGTATTGAAAAAGGCCAGTGCATCTGGTTCATCTGCCAGGCATTCCATAAATTCAGGAGAGCTTACGGGATCCGGATTGTCATCCACCTGGATCTGTACCTGTAGTTCTGCGCCGGCACGCTTGCCAACGCCTTTTCTCAGGTCGGCATTCAATGCCATGATAAAATGCCCCTCCCCAATAGGGATCAATGCTACACCTGCTATCTCAAATTTATCGAGCTTGCCTTTTACCCGGAATGACTGCCTGTATCCGGGTTTTAGTTTTTCAGACAATTCAATGGGGATGTCGATATACGACCAGCCTGTTTTCTCTCCCATTTTCTCGTATTTTTTGATAGTGGCTTTGAATTTTATCATAGGATAAATATAAAAAATCGGTTTTGCCTGACGACAAAACCGATTAAAAAAGATTCTATTCTGTTAAAGACAAGACTGCCAATCACTCCATCACACAGGTCTATCCCCCTGCTTCACCCCAAAAGTAGCCGAAGGCTTACTCCCCATATAAATCTCCATCTTCCCCCCTTTCATAATATCCCTATACAAAAAATAAGACTTATTATACACCACCCCATTCAACACCACCTTCTGAATATACTTATTCTCCTTACTATTCCCCTTCACCACAATATCAAATCTCTTATTCCCCCCTAATTTAATCACCGCCTCATCCATCAACGGAGACCCAAATACAAAAGTACCATTCATTGGATTCATCGGATAAAAACCCATCGAAGACAACACATACCACGCACTCATCTGCCCCGCATCTTCATTACCACACAACCCATCAGCAGCATTCGTATAATATTTCTCCATCACCTCCCTCACAATATCCGCAGTCTTCCATGGCTGACCAATCACCGCATACAAATACGCCACATGATGACTAGGCTCATTCCCCTGCGCATACTGTCCAATCATACCAGAAATATCAGGAGAACTACCCTGCCCCAGGGAAGAAGACATGTTAAAAAAAGAATCCAGCGAAGTCTGAAATTTCTTTTCACCAAACAGGTTCACCAATCCCTTTGCATCCTGTGGCACTAACCAGGTATACTGCCATCCATTACCTTCACAATAATCATTAGAACGATGCTTAGCCTCCAGCGGATCAAATCCCTTTCTGAAACTACCATCTGCCATCCTACCTACAAAGTGCCCTTCAGCAGCATCCCAGTATTGCTTATATAAACCCGCTCTCTTCGTAAAATATGCAGCATCTTTTACTTTCCCCAGTCTCTTCGCCATCTGTGCCACCCCAAAATCAGCAATAGCATATTCCATTCCCCATGCTACAGACTCAATAGTCATGCTATCAGCAGGAATATATTTTAACTCCTGTACAAACTGCAAACCACCCGCTTTTCTCATAGCAGTATTCCTCACCGCTTCGTATGCTAGCGCTACATCAGCAGGATCAATCAACCCTTTCATATAAGCATCTGCAATCACAGGAATAGCAGGATTACCAATCATACAATCGGTCTCACACCCTTCCAACGGCCATACCGGCAGGCGTCCCTGTTGTTTGTAAATCATCAGCATGGAATGCACCATATCTTTTACCAGCGCAGGGTCAATCACAGACATCAAAGGATGCAGACCGCGATAGGTATCCCACAGCGACATTACCGTATAGTTCGTAAATTTCTGGTTAGTATATACTTTCTTGTCGGTACCCCGGTAATCACCATTGTGATCGTTGAACACAGAAGGGAAGAAATGGCTGTGGTACAGCGCAGTATAGAAGGTCGTCTTCGTTGCATCATCTGCAGAGAAATCGATCTTGTTCAGTTCTTTATTCCATGCTAAATCAGCACCCGCTTTTACCTTTTCGAAATTCCACCCCGGCACTTCAGCAGCAATATTGCCCAGTGCATTCTCTTCACTCACCGGAGAAACACCTACTTTCAGGTAGATGTCAGCATTCTTATTAGCATCAAAATACATCGCTGCTTTTACCCCTTTGCCTTTTGCCTCAGCACCCGCTACTGCATCATTGAGGTTAAAGAGGTTTAATTGTGTAATAGGCTGTGAAGTTTTGATAGCAAAGAAAAGACGCTGATCATTCGCCCATCCCTTGGAAAAACGATAACCTACAAAAGTGGTATCATTTATTTTTTTGATCGTCGTCTCTACAGGAGCATCCCAGCACATGTTGAATTCCAGGTCCAACAGCAGGTGAGCGCTATCAGCATTGTCAAAATGGTAATGGTGAAAACCTACTCTTGTAGTCGCAGTCAGTTCTGCTTTTACCTTGTATTTATCCAGGTACACTGCGTAGTAACCAGGTTTTACCACTTCATTAGCTCTCTTGAAATTAGAACCATAACCGGTGCTCATATCCAGGCGGTGCGCAGGCTGTAACTCCAGGTGACCACTGGCAGGAACGATCATCAGGTCATTCAGATCCCCGATACCGGTACCACTCAAATGGGTATGTGTAAAACCAAGAATATCTTCACTGATGTAATTGTAACCGCTACACCAATCCCAGCCATTGAACTGGTCCCAGGTCTGCATCGTCTGGCTGGGCCCCAGCTGCACTGCACCATAAGGTACATTCGCACCTACGAACACATGTCCATGGCCCTGCGAACCAATGTACGGATTGACGTATCCGGTAAGAGATTTATCCTGTGCATACCCCGCCTGTGACAACAGGCTGGATACCAGCATGATAGTAGAAAATAACGTTGAAACTGTGCAATTCTTCTTCAATTCACATAAATTTAGACCTGTTATACAAAAAGATTAAGTTGGCAAAAACATTCAAAAACGTGACCATTGCCAAAAGTAAGGAAATAATTAGCAAAACCCAGCTCTACTATGTTAATCTGCGAAACAGAACGCCTGATTGTGCGCAAGTTTACTCTTGACGACGCACCTTTTATTATGACATTGCTCAATTCTCCCACCTGGATCCAGTTTCTCGGTGACAGAAATATTCAGACAGAGGCAGATGCGCAACAATACCTGATCAATGGCCCGCTGGCCAGCTATTCACTGAGGGGCTTCGGGTTATTTTTAGTGGCATTGAAGGATACCAATACTCCTATTGGCATGAGTGGATTAATCAAAAGGGACGGATTGGAACATGTAGACGTAGGCTTCGCCCTTCTGCCGGAATATACCGGTCAGGGCTACGCGTACGAAGCCACGAAAGCAGTGCTGGATTATGGATATAATATTCTTCACCTGCCACATATCGTAGCAATAGCACGTGCTGACAACAAACATTCTCTTGCACTCTTAGAAAAATTAGGGCTGAAATTTTCTGATACCATTATGCTGGCAGGTATCGAGCATCCATTAAGTTTGTTTAAATAGCCATTTCTCCCGATTCTTCGAGCGGCATTGGCGTGGCTTTTATTGCAGCAGCAGCGGCAGTTGGCATTACTGATGGCAAAGGTCCGAATATCAGGGCCTGGTATGGGGCGAGGGTTAAAATTCCTCCATGCAGTTCAAAAGTCAGCATATTATTTACTAATGGTTCTGCATCGGCCTCCAGCAGGAATGGTAATGTATACACAACGGTTTCCTTTGAAAAGTTAAGCACTACCAGGAACATGGTTTCATCCAGTACGCGGGTGTAGGTATATACCCTGGGGTGTGCTGCATCGTACAACTCATACTTTCCATACACCAATACCGGCTGGTGTTTACGCAATAGTACCACCTGTCTGAAGAACTGTAGAATAGAGCGTTCGTCATTTTCCTGTGCAGCTTCGTTGATAAAGGTATGGTTGTCGTTTACTTTGATCCATGGAGTACCGTCAGTAAAACCCGCATGTTTGCTGTTATCCCATTGGAAAGGTGTACGACTGTTATCCCTCGCAGCTATTTGCTGATCCAGTAAAAAACGGGCAGTGTCTTCACCTTTGTTTTGCAGGTATTTGTACATATTGATAGTGTCAATATCCTTGTAGTCGTCTATGTTTTCAAATCGGATATTCGTCATACCAATCTCATCGCCGTTATAAAAGATGGGCGTTGCGCGCATGGTGAGTAAAAAAGTAATTAACATTTTCGCAGATACTTCCCTGTAGGTCTCGATGTCGCTTCCCCATCGGCTCACCATCCTGGGCTGGTCATGATTGGTGAGGTAAATGGTGCCCCAGCCACCTGTTTCGTAGATGTTGTCCCAACTTGTATAAAGTCTTTTTAATTCTACAAGGTCAATGCCTTTGGGGTCAGGACGTTTGTAAGCATCTTTGAGATAACCCAGGTGCATACCTTCAAAGTGGTAGAGCATGTGCAGTTCTTTCCTGTTTTCTTCCACGAAGTGTAAGGCTTCGTCTATGGTGATACCCGCTGCCTCTGCAAGCGTGGTGATATTGGTTCCTTCCAGCACTTCCCTGTTCATCTCCTGCAGGTAGTCATGCAAATGAGGACCGTGGGCATAATAAGCGCCCCAGTCGTGGGTTTCAACCTCCGGCCAGGTGGTATCTTTACTGATATAACAGATGGCATCCAGCCTGAAACCATCTACACCTTTCTGGATCCAGAAGCGCATAATATTGTATACTTCCTTTCGCACCAGTGGATTTTCCCAGTTCAGGTCGGGCATTTTTGCGGAGAAGTAATGGAGGTAATAACTATCAGTCGCTTTATTGTAAGTCCACGCCCGGCCTGAAGGATCAAAATGACTAAACCGGAAAGGAGGTTCTCCTTTTTCAGCGGGCCACCAGTGGTAATAGTTGTAATAACGGCTGTCCCTTGACAGGCGGGCTTCTTTGAACCATGGATGTTCGTCACTGGTATGGTTCACTACCAGGTCCAGCAACAATTTTATGTTTCGTTCATGCAGTCCTTCCAGTAAGATATCGAACTCCTTCATGGTGCCATATTCTTTCATGATATCATAGTAGTTGCTGATATCATAGCCATTGTCATCGTTGGGAGAACTGAAAACAGGATTGAGCCATACAGTATCTATACCCAGACTTTCCAGGTAATCCAGTTTTGATATAATGCCCGCCAGATCTCCGATTCCGTCTCCATTGCTGTCTTTAAAACTGCGGGGATATATTTGGTAAATGATACTTTCTTTCCACCACATAAAATATCTTTGTTTGCAAAGTGCAATTTTTAAGCCGGTCATACTGTAGAAATAAAACACCGAAAGCGGCCGTAAACCCACTGGCATATTATTTTCGGTAAAATGTCAAAACTGGTTTAATTGAGAACATCATATACATTCACCGGGTCTGCCATTCTTGACAACGGAGCCGGGCTGTTTAGTGTTTGGGCGCCCCTCAGAGAATCTGTTGCATTGTCTGTATTAACACCGGAGCCTGCTACTATTCCCATGCAGAAAAATGACGAAGGCTACTGGCAGGTAATTGTACCCGACGCCACACCGGGTATGACTTACAAATATTTACTGGATGGAAAGATACAACGCCCTGATCCGGCATCACGTTACCAGCCCGAAGGTGTACATGGGCCATCTGCATTGGTAGCAAATAATTTCAACTGGTCTGACGAAGGATGGCAAGGACTCGACCTGAACAAGATGATTATCTACGAATTGCATACAGGTACTTTCACACCATTGCAGAACTTCAAGGGCATACTTTCCAAACTCAGCTACCTGCGATCATTGGGGATTAATGCCATCGAAATCATGCCCATTGCTCAGTTCCCCGGTCATCGCAACTGGGGATATGATGGTGTATTTCCTTATGCAGTGCACAATACGTATGGTACACCAAATGAACTGAAGGCGCTGGTAAATGCAGCACACCAATATGGTATCGCAATGATACTCGATGTCGTATATAATCACCTGGGACCGGAGGGGGCGTACTTTTCTGATTTTGGTCCGTGGTATACAGAGAAGTACAGAACACCCTGGGGAGCTGCGATCAACTTTGATGATCAGCATTCAGATGGGGCGAGAGCTTACTATATACGCAATGCACTGATGTGGCTGGAAGAGTATCGGATAGATGGTTTGCGGCTGGATGCAGTGCATGCGATCTGGGATAGTAGTGCAAAGCATTTTACGGAAGAACTGGCTGAAGCAGTGAATGCATTGTCGCATACCACAGGGCGAAAAAAAATCCTCATAGCAGAAATAGATTTCAACAATCCCAGGTATATCACACAACCTGATAAAGGTGGGTATGGTATGCATGGACAATGGGTGGATGAGTTTCATCATGCCCTGCATGTGGTGCTAACGAAAGAGCAGGATGGCTACTATGAAGACTTTGACGGATTGCCGGCACTCGCCAGGTCGTGGCGGGATAGTTACGTGTATACCGGACAGTATTCCCGGCACAGAAAGCGAAAGTTTGGTGTAATACCACAGGGTATTCCGTATGACAGGTTTATTGTGTTTACCCAAAACCATGACCAGGTAGGTAACCGGGTGCTGGGAGACCGGCTGATGGCACAGTTGCCACTGGAAGCAAATAAACTGGCGGCGGCGCTCCTGCTGTTATCTCCGCATGTTCCCATGTTATTTATGGGTGAGGAATATGGAGAGAAAAAACCGTTTTTATATTTCACGAGTTTTGAAGATAAAGCGCTTTCGAAAAGGGTGAGTGAAGGACGTAAGCATGAATTTAAAACATTTTCATGGACGGAAAATGTACCTGATCCCCAGGCAGAGAGCACATTTGAGCAATCGATACTTTCATGGCCGGCACCGGGACCTTTGCTGGAATATTATCGTTACCTGATTGCGTTGCGCAAAACGAGGAGAGCGCTGTTGAATACAGAAAGAGATAATATCTGGGTGAACATGCCGCAACCCGGAGATGTTATATTGTCGGTAGAACGTGCCGGCAATGATGATCGTTTGTTGCTCCTGTTCAATTGCAGTGATCGGCAGGCGGTGTTTATGCACAACCGTCCTCACTTGTTACATAAAAAGTTCGATTCATCGGTAGCTATCTGGCAGGGGCCGGGTCCTACAGCACCGGACAAAGTTACAGCCGATACTGCAATTACTTTACAACCATATTCAGCCATAATTTATGAGATCATATAATCCGCCGACCGCTACATATCGTATTCAGTTTCACGCGGGGTTTACCTTTAAGCAACTGAAAGAGCTGATACCTTATCTGCATAAATCAGGTATCTCTACTATTTATGCATCGCCCATCTTTAAAGCGACGCCGGGTAGTCTGCATGGTTATGATGTAACAAATCCACATGTCATCAACCCTGAGATAGGAACGATTGAGGAACTGCGGGAGATTCATCAGCTGCTGGAACAGCACGATATGACCTGGCTACAGGATATCGTGCCGAATCATATGGCTTATCATGCGGATAATACGAGGTTGTATGATGTACTGGAAAGGGGACCGTTGTCACCTTACTATGCTTATTTTGATATTGACTGGCATCATCCTGATTTTGCGGGGAAGCTGATGGCACCTTTTCTGGGGAAGCCGCTGGAAGCTTGTATTGTTGATCATGAAATTAAGCTGGCGGTGACACCAGCGGGGTTTACATTGAATTATTATCAGCAGGTATTTCCGCTTTCGGTAGCTGCATATGATCTGATTAGTGAGCAGCTTTCTGACAGTGATGCCCTGCCATTATTAAATTTACTTTCTGCTTTGTACCAGCGGGCAACTGCGGGTACATCGCTGGAAGACTGGAGTAATCAGAAAATGCAACTGATGGCGGGGGTAAAGGATATGAGCATGCTGCGGGCATTGGTGGAAAAGGTGAATAATGACACTGAGTTATTGAGTAAAATTTCCGAAAAACAATATTACCAGCTCACATGCTGGAGTGATGCGGATCAGGCGATCAATTACCGGCGGTTCTTTACGGTGAATGAGTTGATTACGTTGCGGATGGAGACGCAGGAGGTGTTTAATGAGTATCATACTTTCCTGCATAGCTTATATAGAGAGAACCTGGTGCAGGGGTTAAGGATAGATCATATTGATGGATTGCAGGATCCGGGCACTTACATTGAGCGGCTAAGGCAATTGTTTGGCAGTCATTGCTATATCATAGCGGAGAAGATATTAGAGGCGAATGAGAGTTTGCCACGGGAGTGGGCATTACAGGGTACCAGCGGGTATGAGTTTTTGTCATTTACGAATCATTTGCTTTGCAAAACGGAGGGTGAGCAGGAGCTGCATAATTATTATCAGCGGCTGTTGCCAGATATGGATAAGTATGAGGACGTCGTATTGCAAAAGAAACGGCTCATTTTGGAGCGATATATGGGTGGTGAACACCAGAACCTGGTCAGGCTGTGTTATACGCTTAAATTGGCTGATGCACGTGTTAACAGGGATTTATTGAAAGAGGCGATTGGGTTGTTTATGATTTGCCTGCCGGTGTACAGATTATATCCGGGTTCGGGGGATGTATCTCTTGAGGAGCAGGTAGCCTCAACTTTTACGCGGATGCGGTCGTTGAACAGGTCTGCAGAATCGGCTATATTGTTGTTAGAGCAGTGGTGGGAGCAGGATAAGCTGCCGTTTTTAATGCGGCTGATGCAGTTTACCGGGCCATTGACGGCAAAGGGTGTGGAGGATACGGCTTTTTATGTATTCAATGCGTTAATTTCCCATAATGAGGTGGGGGATAGTCCGGTGACTACGCCTGTCAACTTCCACCAATTAATGATTGTCCGCCAGCAGCAGACGCCCCATGCGCTGAATACAACGGCTACGCATGATACCAAGAGAGGGGAAGATGGCAGAATCAGACTGAACATGCTGTCGTTATTTCCCAGGGAATGGGAGGAACTGATCACCCAGTGGCGGGAAATCAATCAGCCGGCGCCGTTATTGAATGATGAGTATTTTATTTATCAGAGTATTATCAGCGGGTATAACGGAGGCATTGCGGTTGAAAGGCTGCAGCAATATATTGTCAAGGCCCTTCGGGAAGGTAAGGTAAATACGAGCTGGGCATCGCCGGATGAGGGATATGAGCAGAATGCGACTGACTTTATAGAGCGGATCCTGGGTAATAAGGCGTTTTTGGGTACCCTGGTACCTTTTATAGAAAAGCTGGATAGCTATGCTTATACCAGTTCATTAGCGCAGACGCTGCTAAAAATTGCTGCGCCGGGCATACCGGATATCTATCAGGGGACTGAGCTGTGGGATTACAGTTATGTAGATCCTGATAACCGTCGGCCGGTGGATTATGGACTTCGTACAAAGCTTTTGGATGAGGTCACGGCCCTTTCGGGTCCGGCATTGTTTGAATACCTGGCCGGGCATCGGAAACAGGGTGTGGAGAAGTTGTATCTTATCTACAAAGCGCTGCATTGCAGAAAGTATTTCCCAAATCTCTTTTTGGAGGGGGATTATTTGCCTTTGCAGGTTAGTGCACCGAATGTATTGGCATTTGCGAGAGTGTACCGTCAGGAATGGGCGATTGTGATAATTCCTCTCCCCGATCAGCAGCCGATGTTTGGTTCGATTTTGTTACCTATGGGAGCACCGGTTCGTTGGAAAAATATTTTTTCGGAGGAGGTGATTAAGGCGAAAGGCAGTTTGGGAGCGGATGTGGTGTTGAAAAAGTTTCCGGTGGCGTTGTTGATTCCAGAAAATATTTGAGGAAAAATTTGGAGGTAAAGAAAAAGTGCTTACATTTGCATCCCCTTAACACGGTAAACAGTTGCCCAGATGGCGAAATTGGTAGACGCACTGTGTTCAGGTCGCAGCGCTCGCAAGGGTGTGCTGGTTCGAATCCAGTTCTGGGCACTTGGCGAAAGCCGGAGAGAATTCTCTCCGGCTTTCTTGTTTTAGAAGAATCATTCCTCTTTGCCCCCCAATACAATCTGCCTACATTAAATGGATCAAGTTGAATATCTGGGGGATTTGTTCGTTAAGCATAAATTTTAGACAATCTAAACAGAAAGAATTCTACGTCTCTTACCCCTCTCATCGCATTTCTAAATACTTTAATCTTAGCATTAAACGACTCTGCAGCAGCATTGGTGGCCCTGTTATTGAAAAAGTTAAGGATGCCCAGGTAGTGATGCTGAATAGTTCTGGCAAGGGTTTTAAACGACGGCAGGCCTGCCTCTTCCACATCATTGTACCATAAAGCCAGTTTCTTGAAGGCCTGTTCTTTACTCGTACAATGGCGAAAAACTTCTCCTAAACGTAATGACAACTGATACCCTTTATGGATGATGGAATATCTTGTAAACAATAGCTCCGCTCTTTGTCTCTGTTCGTGTGTCGGCGTTGAGTACTATAAAGAATTACAAAACACCGGAGATATTGTCTCTGGTGTTTTGCCTATGCAATCTCATGAATCCAATTAGGTCGTATGCTTTTAAAGCAATGTATCACAGCAAGCTATTATTTAAATTGCAGGCTTATCCAGCTTCGTTTACATATTTTTACTTCGTGATATTAACCTTCTATACCCGATAATTACCAACTGGGAAAATAACGTGATTAACGTAAGCGGAAGAAAGTATCCTTTAAGAATAGTATTATAGGATGCTAATTTTACAACACTTTCCGGAATATTCTTTTTTAAGCTCAGCATTGTAATTATGCCAATATTTTCTCCAAGATCAAACACACCAGCGCAAATAGGAAAGAATAAACTGTAGTATATTACACTGTTCCAAAGGCCATTTCTTACAAGCAATTTTGCAATTGAAATTGTAAAAGTAATCATATATAAAAAAATAAATGGCACGTCAGCATACAGTTCAAGTGACAAATAAGCCCTCTTCCCATTGTTCTGCAACTTCTCAAACAGTTGGTGAACATATGCTCCATCATAACCTTTAAACATTGTATCCAGAAGCTGCATATTACCTGATAATTGCTGCAAACCAGGAATAAGAATAAAGGTCATCAGCATAAAGAGAATGACCATTGGCACAATACATACCCAGATGTGGGTCTTCAAAGAAATGTTCTTGATTTTTTGTTTCATTTTTCTGTATAAATATATTTCGGCTATTGTTGTAATTGATTTACAAGCTGTTTTAATTTATTTTACTTGCTAAATAGCCATCCGATCTATTACCTTCGCAAAGGTATTTAGTGAGAAAAAAAGAGGAAATAGTAAAAAATGACCATTTTTATGAAACCAGCAAATCCATATAGTGACGAAATATTAAATCAGGCATTTGCCGGCGAACTTGATCCAAAGATGTCTCTTGAAAAATACAGACATGTTGCTTTCATTTTCTCTGTTTTACAAAACTCATTAGCGATCCTTACAGATTTAAAATCGAGGAAAAACTACATTTATCATGGGGCTATTTCGGAACATATTGGGATTGGAAAGAGAATGACCTCCGAAATATCAGAATCAATTTGGGAGGAAAGTATTTTAAATTGCATACATCCTGATGATCTCAAATCAAAACACGAGATGGAACTGCAACTGTTCCATTATATTAAAAACAAACCTCCAGAAGAACGCTTAAATTATTATCTCGTAATGAAAGTAAGGGTGAGGGAGAAAAATCATTTCTATATCCCTCTTGAGTTGAAAATATTTTATGCATCGTCAGCAGATAGTATCCAACTTGCGTTATACATATATAGCTTTACTTCTGCTAATCACGCAGATCAAAACACACATGGTACTATAATTAATTCGAGCAATGGTGAAACATTTTCGAGTGTTGATTTTCAAATTAAGAATATCCTATCCAAACGGGAAATTGAGATACTGAAAGAAATTGCAAGAGGCAATGCAAGTAAAGAGATATCTGAAAAACTATATATAAGCAAGAATACCGTCGACCGCCACAGGCAAAATATAATAGAAAAATTACGCGTCAAAAACTCTACAGAAGCCTGTCATGCAGCTACTTTAATGGGCATCATTTAACATCTATTTGCTCAAATGAGCCAAACAACAAACCAAATTGAGCCAACTAACAAATCACCATAACATCCCGCTACACTAATTTTGTATTGTTGAAAAAAGTAACAATGCAGGGAAGTCATGAAAAGCCAAACGTACACCGTTCAAAAATTGTTCATTACTGTTATAATACTACTAATAAAGAAGGGGAGCACTTCATTATGGAACATGCACTCAGTTATTTATTAGCCGGCTCACAAGAGTTTTATTCAGACAGTTACAAATACCTTTTCAAAACAGGCGATATTCGGCTATTCGCTAAAGACCAGCTGGGACGCTTTGTAAAAATACCACCAACTGGCGAACAATTTGTTGTCATTACAGTCCGGCTAGACCGCGATACACTGCTGGATATGAGCGCAGAACTACAACTAAGTGCCAGGGATAATTACACCGGGCCACCTGTATTACAACTACCACGTGATCCTTTATTAATCAATTTTTTTCAATCATTGAAGCCATATTACGACGGCATACCACCCGTTAACGAAGCACTGGTGAATATAAAAATCCGTGAAGCCATTATGATATTGCTTGAAGTAAATCCAGTCCTACAGAATTTGTTGTTCGATTTTCGAAAGCCGGATAAAATGAGTCTCAAAGCGTTTATGCTGCGTAACTACTATTACAATGTCAATATTGACAGATTTGCTTATCTCACGGGTCGCAGCCTTGCTACATTTAAGCGCGATTTCCAAAAGACATTTGGCATGCCACCCCACGCGTGGCTTATGCAGCAACGTTTACAGAAAGCACATGAAATGTTGCAGAAGAAAGGCCTTTCTGCCCTCGACGTTTTTGAGGAGGTAGGTTTCAAAGACTATACACATTTTTCGTTTGCTTTCAAAAAAGCATTTGGCTACCCACCATCTGCAACCAAGACATATAATTTCTAAATAGAGCAATATAATATGAGAAAAGTATTAATTACTGGCGCCAATAAGGGCCTGGGATTCGAGCTTGCTAAGTATTTATTACAGCAGGGATATTTTGTGTATCTGGGTTGTCGTAATACAGCCTCCGGACAAAGTACTGAGAAAGCATTGAAAGCAGACGGTTTTGTAAATTGTGAGTTGATAGAAATAGATGTATCCAGCCAGGATTCAGTCACGCTTGCAGCAAAAACATATGGGTCCAAAGAAATTGTGCTGGATATCCTTATTAATAATGCCGGTATTTTGGGACGTCGCCCTGATGTTACGAACCCCTTGAATCTGGAGGATGTACGCTTCGTATTTGAAACCAACTTTTTCGGAGCCATTAGAACCACGGAGGCGTTTCTCCCTTTCCTGGAAAAAAGCAAACTGGCAGTGATCGAAAATATCACCAGTGATCTTGCTTCACTTACCAGGCACCAGGACGAAAATTGGCTGCTCTATAAAGCCAAGTCTATCTCATACGGTCCGTCTAAAACTGCACTGAATGCGTACACCGTGGCATTAGCATTTCAATACAAGGATAAAGGGTTTAAGATTAACTGCGTAACTCCCGGATGGACTTCCACCGATTTCAATGGGCATAGCGGGGGCAAATCGCCGGCCGAAAATTGCATCAACCTGGCGAAGTATGCAATGCTCGATGAAACTGGTCCCACCGGTCAGTACTTTGGTGAACAAGGTGTCATGCCCTGGTAAACTATTTGATTGAGTATTTCCAGTCTACGGATAATCAAGTCAAGTTGGTTCGAAAATAATACGCTACTGGGCACAAAAATAGTAAGATCCGCTCTATGAGCGGGTCTTACTATTTTTATTATTTAGCCACTATTCATCAATGCCCCCTTATAACACTACGCTTATATTCAGTGATAGCTTCGTGCATTTTGCTCCCCAACTCTGTCATAGCCATCAAAACAGGGATAACCGTCTGACCGATCTCGCTTAGTTCATATTCAACACGTGGCGGCTTCTCGTTATAACTATGCCGGATGATCAATCCATCCTCTTCTAACTCCTTCAGTTGTTCGGTCAATATCTTACGCGATATATCCGGAATTTGTACCGCCAGCTTTCCAAACCGAACGGCTCCATTTAACAGCCGC
This sequence comes from Chitinophaga sp., assembly GCF_039596135.1. GTDB lineage: Bacteria > Bacteroidota > Bacteroidia > Chitinophagales > Chitinophagaceae > Chitinophaga. The sequence continues at coordinate 48,770 of NZ_JBCNKH010000040.1, read as the reverse complement.
CCCAGGATAATGGGTTTCCACTTCCCTCCTATATAGGTCATTATATGGACGATCGGGCAGGTGGATGTATGTGCTTTGAATTTCTTCATTGGTTACATAAACGTTACCACTTTTCGGCTTTTAGTTACATAAACGTTACTGCCAATTAGTGATGTGAGAATAATCACAAGCAACAGTTTTAGTTACTTTATGAAACTAAAGTAGATCTATTTTTTTGGAAACGAACATTATGTAATTAAAAAACATCAGGCATGGAAAGTAAAGTATTACAAGGTAAAATCGCCCTGGTAACAGGGGGAACAAAGGGAATCGGTAAAGCTATTGTTAAAAGACTGGAGCAGGCAGGTGCAACTGTTATTGTCACTGCCCGAAATCAACCGGATGATCAGAATGCTACAGATACCTTCATTGCTGCCGACTTATCACGGGTAGAAGAGGTAAATAAAGTGGCCAGCATCATTAATACACAATTCGGTCACATAGACATACTGATCAATAACATGGGAGCAAACACATATCCGGGTGGCGGATTTAGTACCCTGACTGATGAACACTGGAGTCAGGCCCTGCAGGTTAACCTACTTTCCTCCGTTCGCCTGGATAGGGCATTACTACCAAAAATGCTGGAGCAAAAAAGCGGTGTGATCATTCACATATCTTCTACCAGTAGTAAGTTTCCCCTCTGGGAATCCACGATGGCTTATAGCGCCGCAAAATCAGCATTGAACACGTATAGTAAAGCATTAGCTACAGAGGTAGCCGATAAGGGCATAAGAGTAGTAACCGTATCTCCTGGTTTAAATAAAACGGAAGCTATGACCGCGTTTTTGGAAGATTACGCAAAACAGGCAGGTATTACGGTAGAGGAAATGAGGGAAAAGCTTTTCGAAAGAGTTGGCGGCGTACCATTACGAAGAATGGCCGCTCCGGAAGAAACAGCCGAACTGATTTATTTCCTTGTTTCACCCGCCGCTTCCTATATCACCGGCGCGAATCTCGTCATTGATGGAGGAAATTTTCCGGTAGTTAACTAAGAAATCCCTGCTCAGGAATCTACTGTCCGCTCAAAAAATGACAAAGAGAAGGTGTCTCAAAAGTAATTGAGGCACCTTCTTTTATTTTCAGCAAAAGTGAAACAAAAAGAATTTTATAGTCACGCAGCCCACATGACAGAGAAACATTAATAATGTGCAATTTGTCAGTTGTACAATCCTTACTGCAGATACATAACCGCTTTTTGCCAGGTAAAATAGTGCAGTGCCTGACTTACTACACCTGCTAATTCCTGCCCTAAAGGCATGTTCCTTGAAACCATATAACAACGCCCCAACAGCAAAGGCGATAAGATATATTACTTCATTGATACCAGAGGTGGCAAAGGCGGGCGCCGGGGTAACCGGATAACAAAATACTTATTCTACTTATCATTGGCAGCAGGCCGAGGAAGCATAGCATCTAAAATCCTATCAGATAAAATTCGCGGAAGTCGCTTGATAAGCGTCAGCATCCAAATTTCGCGCGCAGGAAAAATAAGGAACCTGCCTGTGCCCATGACCTTACGCAAAGGTCTCTCAGCAACATCCCCGGCAGTCATTAATTTCTCAGTACTTTGCTTTTTCATCCACAGTGGCGCTTCTTTCTCCGCCCGATGAGCCATTGGGGAAGCGAAATCACCAGGACAAGCCACATATACCGGGATTTTTTTATTAAGTAATTCCCGCCTTAATGCTTCTGCAAAATTTATAACCCCAGCTTTCGATGCACAATAAACCGCATATCCGGCTATGCCCATTAATCCGCCGCCTGAAGATACCATCAATATCCTGGCTCCCGAAGATAAGAGAGGCAGCATCACGTGTGTCGGGAGAATGGTGCCCCACAGGTTGACATCAACTTGCTGCCGTAATTCGTCCGAGCTATCATAAGAGGAGAAAAGCTTACTTTTTACGATCCCCGCGTTAAGCACCAGAAAATCTAATTTTGAATAATGCTTAGCAATTTCTTCCCGGACTTTCAGCAGCCCCGATTCATCGAGCACATCCACCGGAAAACCCCTGGCTTCAATACCTTCCGCCAGGAGTTGACCAGTTGCCTGCGACAGTCTATCCCGGTCTCTTGCCAGCAAGTAAACAGCGTAGCCCGACCTGCCCAGTCGAATAGCTAATTCAAACCCTAAACCTGATGAGCCACCTGTGACGAGTGCAAGTTTCTTCATAAACTGTGATGCAATTATTAAAAATATTTTTTCATGTTCCCCAGCACGATTTCATAACCAGCAGGAAGCATATGAGCGCCATCGAAGGTGAGTTCTTTCTTCAAATTGCCGTTCGCATCGGTTAAACCGGCATTGACATTAATGAATTCATACCCGTTCTGATGTGCAATTTGTTCAACTTTGGCATTTGCGGCTTTCAGCAACTTGTTGGAACGGTGCGCATACAGCTCTTCTTCACCGAAGCCATCCACTGCATTGATCGGGTAAAAGGCCATCACATACACTTTGGTATCAGGCAGTCTACCTTTGATCCGGCGCAGAATTTCGTCATAGTTCGCGAGAAAAACTTCTTCCGGAACATTAAAGCCAATGTCATTGGAACCGATATTGATAAAAATTTTGCCTGGCGCCAGATCAAAGATTAACGTGTCCATATGGTGAAGCAAGTCTGCTGTCGTCGTTGCCCGCACCCCCCGGTTATAAATCATTTTATCGAGGTGAAGATTTTGCTGTAGTTTATCAATCGGGAAAATTTCCGTAGATGATGAACCAACAAAAACAATCTGCCCTTTTTTTGCAGTTTGATTGTCTGCGGCATACCGGTTACGGATATCATTTTGAAATTTGACGATATCCGGGTGCAGATTCGTTAGTTCGGTTGTTTTGTCTGACATGTTATTTCAATTTTATGCTGTTGCTGTTTTGAAAAAGGCAACGATCCTGTCCTGCGCATCATCGCCATGCATCCATTCGATCATTTCAAACGATCCGGCCGCTTCCTGCGCAGCCCGTTTACGCATGGATGCTTCATAAGCTGCAATAGCCGTTTGTGTATCATTAAAACGATCATCCGTCAGGTATTCGCTTAATTCAAGCGCATCCAGCATGGCCAGGTTGACCCCTTCACCGGAAGGTGCCATGATGTGGGCCGCATCTCCCAGTAAAGTCAGATTCGATTTGGCTTCCCATGTTTGGTCCGCAGGAATGGCATATTGTGGTCTTACCAATAGCGGCAGATCCACATTTTCGAATAACTCAAACCATAGGCTGCCCCAGTCTGCAAACATTGTTTTGAAGCATTGTATGACCTGTACCTTGTCTGAAAAATCAATGCCGCTACGACTTGCCCAGGTTTCCTCCATCCTGCTGCTGACATAGAAGTCGATGCTGCCATCGCCCTTTGCCGAAATGTGCAGGTATTTTCCGGCGTGATGAACATATATCTTACCGCCCTGCAACAATTCATCTATTCCGGGTGCTGTTGTATTTGCGTTCCCGACATTTCCCTGCAGGATGGTAATACCTGCATAAGATGGTTTAATGGGTGTAACGAACGGGCGGATTTTAGAGCCGCCGCCATCCGCTCCGATAACAACATCTGCCAAAGCAGTTGTGCCATCCTTAAATTTTATTTCCCATTGCATGCCGGCGGCTGTCATATCCACGAAATGACGGTTCCATACTACCGTTTCCGGCGCCAGGGAGTTCAATAAAAGATTGCGTAGGTCAGTTCTGTCGATCTCCGGCCTTGCGTTGGGACTGTCAAAATCAATTTCAACCGGGGCCTGTTCATGTTCGTCAAAAAGAATATTGCCGTCCTTATCCAACACACGGCCTTTTTCTGCTCCGGGTCGATACGTCCTTTTGAATTCATTAAGCAGATATGCCGCTTTAAGTGCTTTTAACCCTGACTGCTCATGCAGGTCAAGCGTTGCACCCTGGCTCCGAACATCCCTGTTCAGATCCCTTTCATAAACTTTTACATCTATTCCTTTATATTGAAGCAGCCGTGCTAAAGTCAGTCCGCCAGGCCCGCCGCCTATAATGGCGATTTTTTTGTTGTTGAGTATCATGTTCTTCGTTTACAACGCAAAATTAACCTTACATTTAGGGACAAAATAGTCTGAATTGTTATTAAAATAGTCCTAAATGAAAATATCGGTTGTTGACAAGGGTTCAGGCATCGCCCAGCAATTTGCACGGGCAATAGGGGCAAAAACGAGTGGACGGTTTATCTACGTACCCAAAAGCAAAGGAGATGGATACATTACGGGCTTTTCATGGGGAGATCTGCGGATGATGATCCGCAATTACTATTTGCAGGAACCTGTGCTATTGGAGCGGACAAACGAATTGGCTGAGGGACAGGAAGACATCGTGGTACTATTGAGTGGGGTATTTCCGCCCTTGTTGCATGAGCAGGAACAGCTCTTGCCGGAAAGCCCCCACATTATGATTTGCAGGCATGCGGTGTCCGCCATTGCAGAGATGCCATCGCATACCAGTTTTGGCAGCGTTACGATAGTTACTTCGCGCAAGTATCTGCATCAGTTATTCGGACATATAGATCATCCCATAGTGGCTAATGTTTTAGCAGCGAAGGAGAATTTTGTGGTTGAAATGGACATATCACCGGCCATTATTGCCACCGCCAGCGAAATGTTGGGACAGCCCGTGCCTGAAAGTTTGGAAAGTCATTATTACAGGCTGAAATGTGAAGAATTGCTTTGCCATACCTTCGCCCTGCTTTTAAAACGGGAAGAGCTGCCGGCCATCGGCGCCCATATCAACGACATTAAAGCGATCTATGCTATCAAAGCACATTTGCAGGCGCATCTTAGTGAACCGCCCCATATTGCCGAACTGGCCAAACAGGCAAAAATGAGTGAGCCGAAATTACGCCAGTTGTTTAAGCGCACATTTGGGAGAAGCGTTTTTGAATATTACCAATTTTTGCGGATGGAAACAGCTGCCAGGTTATTGAAGGATAAAAAATTAACCGTATCGGAAGTAGGCTACCAATTAGGGTTTACGAACCTTAGCCATTTTTCGCGGGTCTTCGAACAACATACAGGGATGAAACCTAAAAAATATTCCGCCGCTTTTATTGGCATAAAATAACAATTTTTCCAAATGGCCCTCTATCAAGGTGCTCTAGTGCAGTTAAAAACTCTTCCATCGTGTACTGTGAATCAATAATTGGCTTTAATTCCGAATCATCCACAGCGCTAACTAAATTCTCTAAGGCTTTCCGGCTTCCAGTGCCAATTCCATGAATTGTAACATCCTTTAGCATAAGTGGCATTGCTGGCGTGCTCAGTTCAAATCCATCTAACGCGCCTATCTGACAAATACGGCCCCCTACGGCAGCTGATTGAACAGCTTTACTAAGGTGGCCTCCGCCAATAACCTCCAGTACAACATCCGCCCCATAATTGTCAGTTATGGTATAAACTGATTCTAACAGGTTATCATTGGCCTTGTCTATAAAATAATCAGCCCCTGCCGCTATTACCCGTTCTCTGTTTTCCTGACGTCCGGAGACGATCACCCGTGCCCCCCGTACTTTGGCTATCTGTAGACCAAATAGAGCGACACCACCTGTTCCAGGTATCAGCACAATATCATCAGCGCCTACATTGGCCCTCTCAACAAGAGCGAACCAGGCAGTTAAACCTGCACATGGCAAAGTACTGGCTTGCATGTATGTTAAACTGGCTGGAGCGCGAACTAACCATTCTTCTGACAGAACTACATATTCAGAAAGCACACCAGGATAAAAACCTCCCAGAGTACGATAAAAGGGTGTACGTGCATTACCTGGTCGAATGCCATCAACCCAATCAGGCGTAAATGTTGAGATAACCCGGTCACCAGGAATAAAACGGCTCACACCAACACCAATAGCTACTACTTCTCCTGATAAATCGGAGCACGGTGTAAAAGGGAATACAAGCGGTAACCCTCTTCCACTTTCAATTACCATTTTATCACGGTAGTTGAGTGACACAGCTTTCACTTTAATCAATATTTCATTCTTACCTGGATTGGGCACGGCCACCTTTTCCAATCTCAACAAATCTTTTCCTATTCCATCCATCCGCCAACTCCTCATAGTATCTGGTACCATATTCATTTTTTTAGCTCACAAATTTCCATCCCACAAATATTTTGCACAAGAGTGGATAAATTAATCTATCCCTATTGGCTTTCAATAATGCTTACTTTTGTACTATGGCTACAGCGTATGAAAGAAAGATACCCATGTTAGATTGCGGGCATGAATACATTCGCCAGGTGTTAAATGGCCGTTGGAAAATAGCACTGTTATTGCGCATTGCCAATGGGAATAACCGACCAGGCGAGCTGGCGCGTAGTTTACCACAAGCCACAAGAAGAGTATTAGATGTACAACTGACGGAAATGGTAAAACATCAGATAATTACTAAAACAGTGTATGACAAAGAAAAGGTTCAACATGTGGAATATAGTCTAACCGAGCTGGGCGAATCTTTAATGCAGGTAATTGATGTGATGGGTAAATGGGGAGAAGAAAATCTGATACAATTAAAAAAAGTGCTCAATCGGAAGTAAGAGTAGAAATATTGGGATACCTTATGCTAATCGAAATAAAAGGGCTGTCACCTGTATGTTTGAGACAGCCCTGTTCAGTAAAATTTAACTTCTTCAAATACGATTTAAAACAAATCGCAATTGCACTCCCCCCTGCCGATAACCTTTACCACGCAAACTCCCCTTCCTTCCAGAAAAACTTTCCTGTCGGTGCATCATGACCCAGTGTCGCAGATTTTACAATTATACCAACTGCCTCTTCCACTGTTTGTGTACCCTGATATTGATTGAGGTTTGTCGCTGTATAACCCGGCTCAACACTATTTATCTTGAAATTTGTATTCCGAAATTCCTTCGCTAAACTTACGGTAAAGGCATTTAATGCTGTTTTGGAACATCCATAAGCATAAAATGCAAAATCATGAGAATTACTAAAATGGAGAGAACCTAACCCGCTTGAAACATTTACTATTCGTGGTTCAGCAGATTTTTTCAGTAAATCAATAAACTGTTGTGTTGTTTGCACCGCTCCGAAAAAATTAGTCTCAAATACTTTCCGCAAATTGTCCATTTCGTATGTAGACATATTTTGAGGCGTCCCCCCTGAAATGCCTGCATTATTGATTAGCACATCTAATTGTTGTGTTTTTGCTTCTAATTCCTGCTTTGCCGATTTTATTGAATTGATGTCTGTTACGTTTATCTCGATAAACTCCACATTACTAAGCCCTGATTCATTTAATTTTTGCTGTGCCGCAATTCCTTTGGATTTATCACGACATCCCATGTAAACGTAATAACCAAGTTCAGCCAGTTGTCTGGCTGTTTCAAATCCAAGTCCCTGATTAGCACCTGTAATCAGGACCGTCTTTTTTGTTGTCATAATTTTATTATTTAATTGATGACAAAACTAGAAAGCCCTGAGAGAAATAAATGGTGAGGTATTCTGTTTAAATGGTGAGGTATTCTGTTTTTGATTTTCTGTATTTAGAGGGGGTTAATCCTGTATAACTCTTAAAGAATTTGGTAAAATTAGAAGGGTCGTAATCTAAAGTTCTCGCGATTTCGTTGACTGGCTTGTTAAAATCTTCAAGCATTTCCTTGGCAATTTCTACTAACTTATTCTCGTAGATTTCGCAAGGCGATTTGCCTAATACTTCCCTTACAGTGTCGCTCATATGATTAGGAACTATAAACAATCGTTCCGCAATCTCATTGAGTTCAATCGACTTTTCTACTTGTCCCGTTTTTAGTTCGGTTAAATGCTTGTCAAGCTCAAACAAAAACCGATTGGCAATTTCTATTTTTCTGGGTGAGATATTTCTTCCTTTATGCCCCATTTCTTTCATTTTAAAAGTGTCGCTCTAAAATTACCAAATTGTCAAAAAAAACGAACGTAAATGTTATCTGAATGTTTTAGAAGTTGACAATCATTGGCTTAAGACAGAAAATAACTTCCGGCTAGCGTATTCATTGAAAGAACCGGGAAATACCCTATTATTGTCGCGTAAAATGAATAACCCGGCCATTGTTGTTAATGCACATCCGTATCAACAAAATACTAAAGTAATAAACATGAAAAGGCTGATCCTTGCCACTGTAGTTTTGTGTATAGCCCATATGACAGGGTATGCACAAGCGATTGTTACCCATGCGCCCGAAGGTTTTGATATCCTGCGCAGTAATATTGCCCACGGAAAGATTGATACTATCCGTTATTCATCAAAAACCGTAGGTACTACGCGTAAAGCGTTAATCTATACGCCCCCCGGTTATTCTAAAAAAGGTAAATATCCTGTATTGTATCTACTGCATGGCATTGGTGGCGACGAGAAAGAGTGGCTCAACGGTGGCTCTCCGCAGGTGATCCTCGATAACCTGTATGCCGATGGTAAATTAGCACCAATGATCGTTGTCATGCCAAATGGAAGGGCTATGAAGGATGATCGTGCTATCGGCAACATTATGGCGCCTGATAAAATTCAGGCATTCGCTACTTTTGAACAGGATTTGCTGCAGGAGCTTATTCCTTTTGTTGAAAAGCAATTCCCCGTGTTTACCGACAGGGAGCACCGTGCCATTGCGGGTTTATCCATGGGGGGAGGCCAATCGCTTAACTTTGGCCTGGGTAATCTTGATCGGTTTGCCTGGGTGGGCGGTTTTTCTGCAGCACCTAATACCCGAAGTCCTGAATTGCTGATTCCTGATCCGGAAGTTGCGAAAAAGCAGCTGAAGCTACTTTGGATTTCCTGTGGCGATAATGATAACCTGATCAGCTTTAGTAAACGTACACACGACTACCTATATGAAAACAAGGTACCACATGTTTATTATATAGAGCCTGGAGTGCACGACTTCAAAGTCTGGAAAAACGGCCTCTATATGTTTTCCCAGTTTCTCTTTAAGCCCGTTGATCCGTCTACTTTTACGCAATATACCGTACTTGGTTCGCCTGCGAGTACTAATGTACGCAACGCCAGGTTCCCACAGGTACTGCCCGACAACCGTGTCGTGTTTCGTTTGAAAGCGCCACAGGCGCAACGGGTACAAATTGATCTTGTCAAAAAATATGACCTGGCAAAGGATACCGCAGGTTATTGGACGGGTACTACTGATTCTATCGGCGAAGGCTTTCATTACTATTCCCTGCTGATAGACGGTGTTGCCGTTGCCGATCCTGCCAGCGAAACTTTCTATGGAATGGGTCGTATGGCTGCCGGTATTGAGATCCCTTTTGCTGGCGGCGCCTATTACGCTACTAAAGATGTGCCTCATGGCGATGTACGCATAAAACGCTACTTTTCACCTGTCACCAGTTCCTGGCGTCGCTGTTTTGTATATACACCACCTGGCTATGATAGTGCTACAAATCAGCAATACCCGGTACTCTACCTGTTGCATGGCGGCGGGGAGGATGAACGCGGATGGAGTGCACAGGGCAAGACTGACCTGATCATCGATAATCTAATTGCTGCAAAACAAGCTAAACCAATGCTGGTAGTGATGATGGATGGCAATGTATCTACAGAAGGCTTTAATGACCATTCGCTGCAGACTTTTGAAAATGAGCTGATGCACGTTGTTGTTCCTTTTATTGAAAAAAATTATCGTACAATACCAAACGCGGAACACAGGGCGCTGGCAGGTCTGTCTATGGGTGGCATACAAACCCTTTACGCAGGCATTAATAACACTGATCAATTTGCTTACCTGGGCGTATTCAGTTCTGGCTGGTTTGGTGGCAGGCAACCAGCGGCAGAGCAGCAATATGCGTTTATGCAGCAGGCAGCCAGTAAGATCAATAACAACCTGAAGCAGTTCTGGATCGCTATGGGCGGCAAAGAAGACATCGCCTATAATAACTGCCAGAATATGTTGGCGAAGTTTGATGAAATGAAGATCAAATACAAATACAGCGAATATCCTGGCGGCCATACCTGGCCTGTATGGCGAAATAATCTTTACGAGTTTGCCCAACTCCTATTCAAATAATGATATAGCAAGCGGCCCGACGCTGCTACGATACGAGTGTTAAAACCACTTTATAACCCGTTTTTTTCTCCCACCGTGCTATTAGCCATGCAATAAAGCTCAGGGAAAAGATGTCGTTATTTTCCACACTTTCTAACATGCTTAAAACCGTCTTTTGATAGGCCAATTCAAAAATCACGTCGTTTTTTTGCAGGTACTTTTCTACCTGCCTCAGAAATAATAGCACCCGCTCCTCTGCAATTTTTAGCAGATACTTTTTATAACGCCGCCGGAAACTGATTAGTCTTGACATTGCCAGCTCGGTGTTAGAGAACTGTGCATGCACCAAAATTTCCGCCAGGTTCTTTCGAATGGTCCACAACATCCCCATTCTTTTTTCATACCAGGCATCAGTACGCGTCAATAAAGTCAGCTGTTTCAAACAGCGCCGATCATCGCACAGCGCTAAGAACGTGGTCAGGCATATTCTTATATCCTCTACATCTTCCGGTTTAGCTGTATGTTTTATATTAGCCAGCGATTCCTGCAGGATGGAGATTGCGTCGTCGGCAAAGCCAGTATAGAACAGGTTGAGTGCAGCGAGTAATTGATGACGTAAATAAAACGACGCCTGATAGCGGCTATCCATCACCATCAGCTCCTTCATTTCCTTTAGATAGACTGTACTCCTGGCAAAATCCTTTCGCCTCAGGTGGAAATTAGCCAAAAGGTATAAGATGGAGATATGGTAAAAGAGATTGGCTTGTTTTTTATGTCCCCGGTCTTGTATAAATTGATTTGTACGGTTGATATAGCGCTCTATTAATCCATAATTCTGTTGAATGGCCGCATATTCATTAGCAAGGAAAAGGATCTGGTAAATAGACTTATAAGTCATGATTTCCTGAACGGCAATTTTGTACTTCCGGATGGTGGTTATCATCAGGGAGGTTAAATTGACGATCTTTCCCTCCAGGTGTATTTCCTTCAGTTCCTGCCTTAAAAATGCATAGGCCATATTAAGCTTAGCCTCGCGTTGCATATACGCCTGGTTTTGGAGAAAGCGTGTGGTCAACACCTCAAGGTCTTCTGCCCCTGGCAGATGAGCATACTGCAGCTTTAACAGCAAGAGCTCATTCAGCAAATTAAATTGCTCCGACTGTTCAGCCAGTCGTTCAGCCTTATCTAAACATTTGAAAGCAATTTTGACCACATCATTTTCTAATAAAAAACGACTCACCACGACCAGGCGCAGCGCATCATAAGTGTCAGAATGAGTGCCTTCGAAGGTTTTCTGCGATAAGAATAGCAGCAGATTATCCTGCAGCCTTTTGCGTAAAGCATGGTATGCATCCTTATTTTTTTCCGATTCATAGAGGCTATTTAAGCCATCTATATCGTCAGTTTCTAACAAATCAAGCAATTGCAGATTTTTCACATCAGGTCTTTTGTTTTTCCGATGCAAAAATTGTCTAAACAGTTGTTTTTCAGATGAATTGAGTAAATTTATTAATTCCGAAAGCGAGTCCATAAGGCGAAATAGGCACTATTTATAATGTGCTTAAAGGTACAAATTGAAAATTATATCGTCAGTTATTTACACAATCTACCTTTTTCAGGTCTGCTTTACGGCCGACATTTGTTTCATATTACACTAAACCAAAATAATATGGAACCGCTACTTCGCAGAACAGAAGAAAATATACCCAACATAAAACAGGGTGAGAATGCCAGAAACCCATTTAAACCAACTGGCGCATTTATAGGCGCTTCCTGGTTTGCCTTAATGATAGGAGCCATAGGCTATTGTATTGGCTTATGGAATGCCAATATGCAATTGAACGAAAAAGGCTACTATCTGACTATTTTATTGTTTGGCTTATTCTCTGTAATCTCCGTACAAAAAAGCGTCAGGGATAGGGCTGAAGGCATTGCGGTTACGGATCTATACTACGGCCTGAGTTGGTTTGCCACCATTGCGGCAGTACTGTTATTGACAATCGGTCTCTGGAATGCTAATATGGCGCTGAGCGAAAAAGGGTTTTACGCTATGGCATTCTGCCTGAGCATGTTTTCATCCATTGCTGTTCAAAAGAATACCCGTGACTCAAAGTTGGCCGGGGAGAAAGAAGTATAACGTAGCGGTTATGGCCCCTACCCTGACAGCTGGAATAATTAGTTCATCAATTGAACGAAGATCTAAATTCCAGTGGTGTCACACTAGTTTTATTCTTAAACAACTTATTAAAACTTTGCGAATGCTCAAAGCCTAGTTCAAAGGCAATTTCACTAACCGAAAGATTAGTGGTTATCAATCTTTCCTTCGCTTTTTCAATAAGTTTTTCATGAATAAGCTGCTGGGTGTTCCGGCCAGTTAGGGTACGGGCCATATCGCTTAAATAGCGCTGAGATACCTTTAATTGTTCTGCTAAATCTTTCACTACAGGCAAACCATTCTGCATTGCTTTTTTTTCATCGAAATAGTTATTGAGTAACTGATCCAAACGATTTAACAGGTTGCTGTTGGCCGGTTTCCTGGTAATGAATTGCCTTTCGTAAAAGCGATTGCAATAGCTTGACATTAAGTCAATTTGGGCCAATACAATCTCCTGTGTTATTCTATCAATATGTTCACACTCCTGTTCTATTTTACGAAACAGATCCAGGATATCCTGTTCCTCACGCGCAGAAAGGTGCAATGCCTCGTTTATAGAATAATCAAAGTACCCAAAGGTAAGTATCTTATGTGCTAATGGATTTTGTAGCAGAAAATCAGGATGCAGTAATAATACATACCCTGTTCCAGGTGCTTTTTGTACCGGCATCACGTGCGACTGCAATTGCCTGGGAGCAGTGAAGCTCATTACGCCCTTGTCAAAATCATAATAGCTTTGCCCATACTTACCTTTGGCCTGAACATTCCTTTTAAGAGAGATTGTGTAGAAATTCAAAAAGTAACCTTCCCAAACCACATTATTCACTGGTCGTATGTCTTCTACATGCACCACGCTCACCAGCGGATGTAATGGATCGGGCACAGACAATAGCCTATGAAACTGCGATATGGAATTAATCATCTGCATAGTTACTAAGTTACGCCAAAAGATATTCTTTATAAAAAGGGATCAACTGTGCCAGTGCTTCTCCCATAGCATCAGGCTGATCGTATAAATCATAATGACTTGCCCCTTTTACTACGTGAATTTTCTTATTGGCAGAGGCAGCTTTGTTGAACAATTCAAAACCATCACGATAGGAACCGAAAGCCCCCACTTTATCACCAACAATCACCATTAATGGCTGCGTAAGTAAAAACTCAGCAAGGTGAAAAGCGTCAAAGGTGATCAGATTCGCCAAACTTGTGAAAAGTAATTTATTACATGATGTAGGATACTCCCCACGCGACGTTCTGTAATAGTCTATAGCTTCCAGCATATCAAATTCATCCATACCGGCTAACTTCGCAGCCTCCACCGATGCAGGTGTCCAGTTCGTAATCAAAGCAGCTGCCCCATTAGCCTCCGCTGTTCGCTGCCTGGATACAGCTTCCAGCGTCTGCATAAATGGCGCTTCGCGAAAAGCGCGACTGGCATTGGTACCAACTACTGTTCCTACGGCTTTGAAACGTCTTTCTGTCAGTGCCGCATTAGCTGCATAACCGCCACCGGCACAAATACCTAACACGCCAATGCGGTCATTGTCTACATAATCCAAAGTCGTTAAATAATCTACTGCACAACGAATATCTTCTACACGAGTGGCAGGGTCTTCCAGGTAACGAGGCTCACCTCCGCTTTCTCCTTGAAAAGAAGCATCAAATGCGATGGCGACAAACCCTTCGTTAGCAAGTTTGGCTGCATACAAACCAGCCGTCTGTTCTTTAACGCTGCTTCCCGGATGTACACACACAATGGCGGCATATTTTTTTGAAATATCTACATCTGCTGGCAAGTAAAGGTTGGCAGCCACCTTCCAATCCCTATTGCTAAATGTTACCTTTTTCATAATATTCTTTAAAAGTTGATAGCACAAAGTTAGAACCGCATCGCGCTATAACTGTTTCCAGTTTGGTCTTTCTTGTAGTCGATTTGGTTGGGAATGAAAAAGGTTAAGAATTAGAAGCTGAACTGAACGAATTTTACAGTTAAGTGCAAAAACTCCACGGGCAGGTAGTCAATATTCTTTGACTACCTGCTGCGGGAATTATATAAGTGGTTGTATTTGAAAGATAAGATGAGATCTTACTTTGGCAGAGATCAGATACAGGAGAAACACCCAATGACTCGCATTAACTGTTGAAGTCAATGGAAAAAACAATTCAGGGACTGGTCCCTAATCGCAAAAAGGATAAAGCGGGCAGAGTTTCAACTTAGCTTTTTTGATAGATTCATAGCTAACTTCATACTCTTCAGAATTGTTGATTTTAGGCGTCTGTGCACCTTTGATTTCTGTTAACAATGCCCGGTAGCGTTCAAGGATCTTCGCCAGATTTTTACTTGATCCATCTTGCTGGTAAGCGGCTGTGGCTTTCTGCGCTAAGAAATCAAACCCCTTATTCGCGTTGTCGTTAATAGCGACATTCGCCAATATCTCACGTTTGGCTTCAGCCAGCTTTGCATTCAATGAATCTTTGGATTGTGCTTTTGTTTGCAGGCAGAAAAGCAGCAGGAATCCACATAATAGTTTGTACATTTTCATAAGATTTAGTTAAAAAGGCATTTAATCCCGAAGTCGTAAAAATACCAACTACCTGGTAGTTTTACAAATAGCTACATAACTTATTAAAGATCAGTACCAACTGGCTCAAAAACGCGCTAACCGTTAAAAATAGCAATAACCCCTACTCTCTAATAGTTGTCTTATCCTCCATTGATAGCCGTGCAATTTCATCCTTGCGTTTAAAACTCACACCACTATGTCCCTTCATATAATTAAATAATTCTTTGGTCGCCCGCACCATTTGAGGAGTGCCACCGATACGATCATGAAAACTGATAGACATCTGTCTGCGGTTATTTGCTGCTTCTTCGTATAACTGATCAAATTCCATTTTCACCTGGTTTAAGAATTGTTCTGTCGAAAAATTTTTCCCCTCGATTAAAAGGATATCGTTACACCGTAGCGTGTAAGGAACTGTTACAAAGTCCTTTCCGTTTACCTTTTGTATAAAAGGCTCATCACGGCTCAAGTCGTCAATATGGTATATAAATCCTAATTCCTGTAAAATCTTTAGCGTATTTTCACCCCGGCGAAGCCAGTTTGCATTATAACCCACCGCAGTAAATCCTGTTACCTGTTTAATTGCATCTACCCCGTCTTTGATGAATTTTTTCTCTTCTTCATACGACATCGTATATTGGGTTGACCAGTTCATACCATGTGCTGCAGCTTCATGGCCCCGGTCAACAATCTCCTTTGCGAGCCCGGGATTTTTAAGTACAGCACTACCTACCATATGCGAAGTAACTTTGACACCTAATTTGTCCCAATTGTCCAGCATGCGGGGAATGCCTTCTTTATATCCATATTGATACCAGGTTTCAGATGGCAGATCCCTGTAACCTTTCTGCATATTTTGAGGAAATGGACTTTCTGCATTTTCAGGTTGCCCGCCAGCTTCGAACTGCATAGAAACCGAAATCACTAACCTGGAACCATCAGACCATCCTGATCTTTTGGGTCGGGGGGCAGCATCTGAATTTGTTTGTGATTGTGCCACTGCAGAAAGCGGAACCGCCCCGGCCAGCAAACCTGCGGTTGTAAGTAATCCGCTTTGTCGGATAAATGTTCTTCTACTATTCATAATGCTATTATTTGCTCAATAATTTATCAAGAGAAATATTGTTGCTGGCCACAAACTGCAACAGCAGAATGAGCACAAGGGCATGAATGATCTGAGACGGAAGAGCTTCCCAGT
Organism: Chitinophaga sp.; assembly: GCF_039596135.1. Classification (GTDB taxonomy): domain Bacteria; phylum Bacteroidota; class Bacteroidia; order Chitinophagales; family Chitinophagaceae; genus Chitinophaga. Next base: position 32,814 of record NZ_JBCNKH010000040.1, on the reverse strand, counting down.
TTTCAATCATACAAGTACCAAATATTAATAGCAACATCACAATGATGCCCGCCAGAATAGCTTTGCCGGAAAACAAGCCCAGCATCAACAGCAAACCGATTGTAAATTCTGCTATTGGTAACACATAACTAAAGGGCCTGACAAGGTGTAGAGGCAACATTGATTTTGCAAAGGCACCGGTCATCCATTGGCTAAATCCTACAAGTTTAGGTAGCCTAACTAATCCGTGCCCAAAAAGGCTTACACCAGCCACCAGGCGCAACAGGAGATAAGATAAATCAGTCATAATATAATTTTGGTACAAATTTCCACTAAAAAGAGACTTCAAAACAAGGATATATACAGGAAAAAATTGTAAAATTACGGGTGTGGAGACAAAGAATTTATATACTACCTACGATCTGGAATTATTAGAAACTTACAATTACAGTGCACGAACACATAAAAATACCTTTTTCGAGATGGTATTTGTGCTCGATGGCACCGGTATACAAGTAATCAATGAGCATCAACTTCCTTATGCACCTAATAAGTTGTTTCTTATTTTTCCGCAGGACCAACACAGTTTTCAAGTTGATGCTTATAGCCGGTTTTTCTTTATCCGATTCAGTAATGACTACCTAAGGCTACAAACGAGTCAAAACATAAAGGATTTGGAATATATTTTCAATAGCTATAATCATTTGCCGGGATGCATACTAAAAACTATTACTGATAAGCCTTTCATCAGAGCTGCCGTTGAAGCATTGATCAGGGAAAAAGAAAGCTCATCTCCCCACCAGGAGCAGATTACACAACAACTTATCAATACCATTATAACTTTTGCGGCCCGTAACCTTACCTTACAGGAAATAGAGGTTTTTAACGGCAATAAAACCAATGTAATGCCGGTAATAAATTATCTGCACCAGTTTATATTTCAACCTGAGAAATTAAAAATTGAACAAATTGCAGCAAAATTCAATCTTTCGCCCAATTATATCAGTGAATATTTTAAAAAACATACAGGTGAAACCTTACAACAATACATTATGTTGTATAAAATAAAATTAATTGAAAGCCGCCTGCGGCTTACTGATATGCGAATAAATGAAATTGCCTTCGAATTTGGCTTTACCGATCAGAGCCATTTGAATCGCATATTTAAAAAGTACAAAGGGGTGGTACCGTCTGTATATCGTAAAGATCGCAATCCGTCACATTATTGAACACATTTAGTATTTTCGCATAAAGCTAACAGACCTCAAAGCATCTAATACTAAAGCTGTAATCATGAATAGTAACAACTGGCCGGTACTTAAATTTGATAACTGGAAAGATACATTGGCTACTGTTCACTTGTGGACACAGATAGTAGGTAAAATACGTCTGCGAAAAATGCCCTGGTTAAATCACTCATGGCATGTAACATTGTATGTAACGCCATCCGGCCTAAGCACAGGAAGCGTACCTTATCAATATGGTATTTTTCAAATAGACTTCGACTTTATACAACATCAGCTGATCATTACTACCAGCACCGGTAAAAAAGAATCACAGGCACTTCAGCCGGGAACAGTTGCCAGTTTTTACAAGTCGCTCTTTGAAAAATTAGCCGCGCTGGAAATTGATGTAAATATTATCACCACTCCTTGTGAATTAACGAATGCTGTTGATTTCGAACATGACGAAATTCACAAATCATATGACGCACAACGCATGCAGCAGTACTGGTATGCACTTGTAAAAGTACATAATGTATTCACAAGGTTCAGGTCCCGCTTTATAGGCAAATGTAGTCCCGTACATTTCTTTTGGGGCGCCTTTGATCTGGCAGTCACCAGATTCTCCGGGAGGGATGCCCCCAAACATCAGGGAACAGCACCAAATATGCCAGCAGTGGTAATGCAGGAAGCTTATTCCAAAGAAGTAAGCTCCTGTGGATTCTGGCCCGGCAACGAACAATATCCCCATGCTGTATTTTATGCCTATTGCTATCCTGCCACTCCTGCATTCAGTGAATATAAAGTTCAGCCTGAAAGCGCATTTTATAGTCAGGAGATGGGAGAGTTCTTATTACCTTATGAAGCTGTACAACAATCAGACAATCCGGAAGAAGTTTTACTTTCATTCCTTCAATCTACTTATGAAGCAGCTGCCAATACCGGCAACTGGGACCGAAAAGCATTGGAATGTGATCTGTCGAAGTTTGAATTAGCATATGGATGCCATCGGAATGACTAAATCATCAAGGCACCTCACAAATAAAATGAGGTGCCTTCGCCACATCATTGCGCCACCTTAATATACCCCCAACCTTCATGCTGCCGGGTAACAATTTCATAAATAGCATCTGGTACAACAGTCACACCAGGTAACAATTCGCTTTGATCTATATTTTTCCTCTTCAGCGTAAAAGCGCAAACTTTGAATGTAGCTTTCTTTTCATTGATCAGCTCTTCTATTTCTTTTGCAAATGCAGCGTTTTCTTTACATACCATTTCAATCCCATCACTATACATTGCTACTTCCAGTTGAGCATCCGGTCTTTCCTGAATGATACCTTTGATCTGGCGTAGCACCGTTGTATAATTCGCCGGATCTTTGCTGGTAAGATCAAAGACTACCCTGTAAGGCACTTTCTGGGAATAAGCAAATACATTCCCGGCAAGTAAAAAGAGTAACAGCATTATCTTTTTCATACGTCGTATTTTTAAAATGATTGTTTACGAATGGCTTTCTGAATAGGTTGGAAGGGGCCATATTTATGCTGTAGCGCTGGAAAGGTATCCGCAAAAGGACCGAAGGGATGATCAATTGGTTTTGTATAAATATTGGGCCAGTCCCGTGGATATTTTTTCTCTGGTCGTTTTTGCGACACAATAAAAGCAGCCACATTCCAGGCATCATTATCACTGAGCAGCGGATTATTAAAAGGCATATTCCGCCTGATAAAACCTGCCATTTTTGTAATACGATAAAGACCTGCGCCCGTATTGAAACTGCCATCCCCCCATAAAGGCGGGTACTGATAACCCACCATATTTTTCTTTCTTTGCCCCTCTCCATTTTGCCCATGACATTGCACACAATATTTCATGTAAAGAATAGCTCCTTGCTTTGGATCGGCAGCCGTGTTTAAGAAAGGCAGCTCTTTAATGCCGCTTCCCGGAGGCGCTTTATCTCTTGGAAGCCCCTGGCCCAGCCATCGCATATAAGCGATCATAGCCCGCATTTCGCCACTGTTACTATCTATAGCAGCACCGTTCAGGCTGCGTTCCAGGCAGTCATTGATCTTTTTTTCAAGAGATTCAATAGTGCCGCTTCTTGCCCTGAATTTAGGATAAGTAGCATATGCTGCCCCGAAGTTATTGCCCCATGGCAGGGTACCAGCCGCAAGATGGCAGTTCTGGCAGTTCATACCATTGCTGTGTTTTCCGAGATACAGTGCCGTATTTGCTATTAGCTCCCGGCCAAAGCGGATCTGCATGCCTTCCGCGGTGAAAGGCAATGTTGAAGTGTCAGGAGCCATCCATAATACAGTAGATAGCTCTTTATCCCTTTTGCAATATTGTAGCAATACAAAGACAAGGGAAATTCCCGACAGCAAAATTTCCTTCTTTTTCATGGCTCCTAGCCCGCATAGCAGTATCCGCAGCCCTTTTCCTGGGCGCGGCCTATAGCCCATACACCTGATGGCACCACATGTATTCCTGGCAATACTCCTGCCAGCCATTCAGCCTTCACCGTAGCAGGATCAAGCCCCATATTAGTGGCAACGGCTGCACTATACACGGTAATGGCCATATTACATACACAGAATATCACTCCGTCTTGTTGTAGCTGATCAATGCCGATATCCACCGGCCCTACCCCAGGTACTACAAAGTCATTGGGTTTCGGCTGCCAGAACGGATTTCTTAATGATGCTGCTTTTGTAGCCGGATCATCGAATTTGAATACTTCCCCGAATTTATACTTCGGCCACAATGTATTCTCCATGGCAAATGGAATGGCTTCATGCCTTAATACGACGACCACAGAACATTCGTTTGCCGGAGTACCGGTAGCTGCATTGGTGAGCAGGAAGACTTTAGGCCACGCAAATGGGAGTATTTCGTTTGGCCGGGGAACATCTAATAACAATTTGTGCTTTCCCGTGATCTTTTTGAGCCAGGCTTCCGGCTCTTCTTTGTTTGAAGGTAGTCTTGATGCTGCTTCCAGATGTAAGGGGCCTGCAAATGATGCCAATCCCAGTGATGTTGCTCCCAATGCCAATTGTCCCAGAAAATCCCGACGTGAGTTGCGCGGATCATGAAAGAAATGTGACATATTGTAAAGTTTAATTGGTTTACATATTCACTAATTGGAGGTCTTTCATGGAAGGAAGAAGTGTGGGTAGGGTTAACGAAAAAAATAAGCAGGTATCGGAGAGGATCTACTATAATTCAAAAATCCAATACCTGCCTTAGCCCGGTGGATGGACAGGTTCCGCCTCTGGTGAGGAACCGGGAAAAATGAACATTTAGTCTTGTAAATTTCGGGAAACTTTTAATGCTAACAATTAAATATGAGGCCATTAACAATCCATTAATAAAAAAAGGGCATCTCATTTTATGAATGAGACACCCTTTTTCTATTGCTTCCCAAACACCCATCATTCCCTCTTCTGCACCAACTTCACCGGCCCTAACAATCCCGACAACAACAACGGTGAATCTTTCTTATAAAACGGCATGGTAGTATAAGTGATCTTATTCGTAACTCCCGGCTGCTGATCGCCTATCAATCTATTCACCCAAAGATTAGTCACCTTAATTTCCAGCTTATTCTCCCCCGGGTGCAACGCTTTACTGATCTCCGCTGTAAACGGCGCCCGCCACAATATCCTTTGTCTGTTCCCATTCACGATCACCTCGGCAATATTCTTTACTTCTCCAAGATCTATCCATATTTCCGATCCGTTATTGATCCAATCCCCCGGAACCGTTATACTTTTGGTATAAGTAGCCGTTCCTGAAAAATACCTGATACCCGGATCACCCTGCTCTGTCCAGGATTGCAGTTTATTCACCGTAATACCATTACCTGCACCTCTACCCGGCTGGAAGGTAAGCTGCCAATCCCCTTCAATGGGAATGGATCCTTTTTCTTTCTTCTGCGGCGCCGTAAATTCCTTTTGTTCTGAACTTTGCCTGAATACAACAAAGTAGGCTTCATGAGGTTCCATATGCAGGGGAACAGTAGTCACGTCATTTTCATACCTGTATGAAGCCTTTTCCATCCCCCCTGTTTCCGGGCGCCATATTTCCGCCGTCTTTCCACTCACGCGGAATTGGGCGCTGAGGTCTTCATAGCTACCACTTTGATTACTGATCCAATAAATGTCAGCATCGCCGATCTTCCTGTGCACAAACGCCACTTTGCTACCCCCGGTCCTAAAGTCAGGAAGCACATTTTTTTCCGTAAGCGCCTTTTCCAGCGAGCTTACAACATTCGGGTTATTACTATCCCATATCTCCGCTGCTATCGCTTTAAATTCGCTTTCCTGATCCGCCAGACCCGGTGTATTTATCGGTTTGGCACCTACCACCACTGCACCTGCCTTTACCAGTTCCCGGATCTTTCTCAATACCTTCAGGCTCATGTACCGGGCATTATCACCCAATACCAGTAGCTGATAACTCATACCAGAAGGTGTTACCAGCTTCCCTGCGTTTACAGCTACCAAATCCGTGAGGGCGTCTGAATTTATAAAATCATACTTGTATCCCTGGGGAATAGCAGGCAGACTGTCTGCATACAGCGTGGTCAGGTTATTATCCTCTCCATAGAAAAATAATATATCTGCTATGAACCTTCCCTGTTGCAGCAAATAGCAGCTCCGGGCCAGGTAATCCATCCAGGCACCAGCTTCCTCCGCCCAGGTTTCATGCCTTGTAAACCACTGGCCAAATGGCCCCAGTCCTAACCCGGGTATTTTATCATCCACAGGCTGGTGCACCGATGTATGAATAACAAAACGGTTTAACCCACTGGCCAGTTCCATATCTGCTGTAGGCTTTAATCTTTCAGGAGAGAACGCCCACGTATTCCCGATAGCGGTCATTGACTCTGCAGCTACGAATTTTTGCCCGTACAGGTGCGATACGGATGCTGACTCCATAATATCCGTCTGGAATTTTATTGCCGGGCCGTTTTCTTCAGGCCCGCCTACTCCGCCTGGCGTCCACATGGCTGACATGGGAACATCTGCCGTGCTTTTCACCGCCATGCCATCACCAATGAAAGCCCTGTCTGCTTCGTGCGACTCGGAATAACGTCCTATTTTCCTCGCATGCAGCACGGCTGTCCATACATCGTAATGATATTCTTTCACCATCTCGGCAAGTGTAAGCCTGAAATCCCACAGGAATTTATCGCTTGCCGCCGCACTTTGTACAATCCTGCCTGTAAGCACCGGCATCCAGGGAACCATGCTATACCCGCGGCGTTTGCTGAACTCTTCCATCATCGCGTCTGTCCAGTTTTGCGTACCAGCTTCCCAACTATCGGTCACTATATATCTCAGTGCATGTTCGCCCCCTATCAGGTTGCCTGAGGCGTCTTTATACTGGTCCAGGTAATTTTCAATATATGCTTTCACTGCATGTGGGTCCAGCTTATCCACTTCCAGTCCTGTAGCCTCCGGAGAAGCCGGATGATTCTGCCTGCCGGTCAGGGAATACCCAAAACGTACTATCACCCAGTTCCCCTCCGGAACCTTCCATTCCAGGCTGCCATCTGCTTTCATTGCAGCTGTCAGGTCTATAACGTTCTTCGTATTGATCACATCCGTGGTTTGAGGGGTAGGCGTATTGTAAAGGCTTTTCAGTGCTTTATTTATTGCAAAGCCTGCCTTTTCTTCAAACTTGTCAACCGTGACTATTGTGCCGAAATTGATCTCGGCCACATCCGTGCCCTTCACTTCAGGAACCGGGGCAGGAATGCCTAATAAAGCGCTTATAGGATTGGGCATAGGTGCTTCTGTGAGAAAGTTAACCCTGAAATACCTGCCGGTAACAGGTTCAAACGAAAACGTGGTTTGCGCTACCCTGCCCAGCGGCAGGTCCATTACTTTCCTGAAATCCTTCCCATTGTTACTTACTTCAAGGTATCGTGTTATTGCGGTTTCGCCCATAGAGAACTGGGGCTTTATACCACCACCGGCTATATTCAGCGATCTTATTGTTACAGCATTCTCAAAGCCAAACTGGATCCAGGCATATTCGCCCACTTTTTTGGGTGGCAGATAAGAAGTGGTACCCACATCTCCGTCTGTCAGTTGTGATAACGTGAATTTTCCACCGCTGGAAGTGATCACCGGTTTCAGACCTTTAAGAGGCAGGTCCTTATCGGCTGCCTTATAAGCGATCACCGCAACGTCTTTATAATATTCCGGGGATTTGGGCATCCCGGAGGATAAAGCCAGTTCAACCTCCTGCGGTGCTCCCTGGAAAGTGCCGCTTATAACCGGAGGATGGGTGAGTGTTCCCTTAAAAGGCCGCCCACCTTTTAATCTTGTTTCAGACCATACATATTTTTTCATACCGTCTTTTGCGGGCACCCAGGGGCCACCACTTTCACTCCATCCCGGCGATCCGGCAATAGCCATTTCAAGGCCCAGTGAATCTGCAAGGCGTGTGGTGAAATGAAACGCATCCTTCCATTCCGGCGTCATATACTCCAGGCGTTTTGCCACCACCTGTGGAGTGGCAAGGCCGGCATCAAAATTCTGGAAGCCACCAATGCCCACACGGTTCATCCATTCCAGGTCTTTTCGTATACCGTCTTTAGTGATATTGCCATTCATCCAGTGCCACCATACTCTGGGACGGGCACTGTTAGGTGGGTTAAGAAAACCACGGGAAAGGGTATCTGAAAGGTCCTGGCCGTTGACTACATCCATACAGCCCAGCACCATTACCCAAAAAATTATAGTTTTCATAATTTAGAATTTATACGTTGCAGTCAGGAAATAGGCCCTTGGCTGAATAGTCAGGATAGAAAAGGTTGCATTAGGATTGGCCGCCAGTGTTTCAGGCAGAAAACCCTGCCGGTCCAGTGATGCCGGGAACCCGCCGGGCGCCTGCCAGCCCATCACTCCCTTTCCGTTTAGCAGGTTATTGATATTCGCACTGATCTTGAAATGCTTATTGATGTCATAGCCCCCGCCCAGGTCAAATTGACTGAAACCTGGAAGCGTAAATGTATTGGGCACATTTGCAGGGCGATCTCCCATATATTTCCAGTTAAGAGATGCATAGAACCTGCCGTTGGTATACGAAGGCGTAAGGTTAAACATCACTGAAGGATTGTTGTCTGCCTTGTTACCTGAATAATCGATGGTCACATCGTCATCAGGACCACTGTTACCTACCTTCCATACTTTCCATTCCTTGGCCGTAGCTTTCTGAAGGGTAAGCACTCCTCTCAGGTTAAAATGCGCTGTAATGGAATAATCAGCTTCCAGCTCTACCCCGTAAGTTTCCATCTTATTCAGCACAACAGGAGTATTGTAATAAGTTCCATCTGTATTCTGTGCGGTAGTCTGCGTAGCTATATTGCTGAGCAGGCTGTAGAAAGGTGTCAGTGCAAAACGAAGCGCGTCGAAGTTTGCCTTGAACCCCATTTCAAGTTGCTTCAGGTCCTGCGCCTTGGGGTTCAGGGTCTCAACGGTGAACTGCGTGGTGGCACTGTTATAATACAAAAGGTCCGGGGCCTTTTTACCATTGGAAAACCTTGTGTATAGCGCATACTGGTCGGCGAACTTATAATTGAGGGCTGCCGAATAAGAGAACACAGACACCGTTTTGTCATAGCTCGCAGAAGGGCCTGTCTGGGTATAGTAATTATCATACAGTGTCAGCGCATCGCCGTCAACTCCGCCTGTGGTCGAAGCGGTGCCTGCTACGGAGAAGGTATTCGTACCTTTTACATGCATATTATCGTAACGTACACCCCAGTCCAGGTTCAGCTTTGGTGTGATCTGCCAGTTATGCGCAAAGAAAGCCGCCAGCTGCGTTTGCGTTACCACATTCCTGGTAAAGCTGGTGCGTCCCATACCGGCAGCGCCTGTAGGATCCGTTACCTGGTACACATTGCCGTCATTTTCTGTAAGGGTTATACCAATAGGGTGCGGGTTGTTCTCAATAGTGCCATAACCTGCCCCTGCAAGGCCGGCAGTGGCATCAACACTTGAGCGTGCAAAATAGCTGCCTGCCGTAAAGCTCATATTGTTCAGCTTCTTGTTGATCGAAAACTGGTCAAAGACTTCGTTCACCTTATTCCTGTTAAGGTACAACCCTTGCAGCATCAGTGAATTGGCCTGTACATCCTGCCCTGGAATAGCATTGCTGCCGGTCAGGGTATAAGTGCCATTGTCCGCTATCACCTTCGCTATCTGGCTGCCGGTAGTCAGATCAGTGAACGTATAGGTCCCATTCCGCCCCAGGGTATTTGCAAAAAGATAAGGATACACACTTTCAATCCCTACAGTAGTTATAATAGCCCCTGTGTTCCAGTTGGTAGATTTGTTGGAGTATTTAATATTATTATTGATAGCCCAGCCTTTACCTAATTGCTGGTTCCAGTCTATACCGGCTGATGCTTCTTTGGCATGCGCCAGGTCGGTAACATCAAAATGCTGATCATAACTGGAAGAGTTGTAAGGATAGGAAAACTTGAAATTCTTATTGGGAATATAAGTGTCAGTATTTTTTACACCGGGGGCAAACTGCGGATTCTTAAAGTTCACCGCCGGCGAAAATTCAAACCAGGAGTTATGGTCGTTCAGGTATTTGGCATAGAATTTAACGGAACCTGTTTTGTATTTTTTCACAATATTCGCCTTGATCTGTCCGCCGTAGTTCACCGGATAACCTGGATTTCTTGCCCCCATATCATAACGGTAAAATCCGCCAATGTTATAGGTCCAGGATTTATCTTTAAGCGGACCGCCGAAACTAAGATCTGCCCTGTAATATGGATTGCCGTCACCCTCTAAACCCAGCTTCAGCCGGGCTTCTCCACCAAATTTTTCTGCCCCGGATTTCGAGAGATAATTGAATATACCGCCCGGCGCATTTGGTCCTGTGATGGAAGCAGAACCACCGCGCACAGCTTCTACTTTGGAGATGGTGGCATCTGCACGCAAAAAATAATCAGGGCCAAAATTGCCGTAAGTTACATTGGTCACCGGTAGACCGTCTTCCTGCATGGACACATAATAATATCCACGGTCGCCGTCAGAAGAGTTGGCAGATACTCCCCTTGAATAAACCACATTCCTTATTTCGCCCAGCGATGAATTGACAAACACACCGGGAACATTTTTCAAAAGGTCTGCCGCGCTTACCGGCGTTTGTTTTTCCAGCTGGGCCGTAGAAATGCTCGATATGGCAATGGACGAAGACATCCGTGTTCGCTGGTCAAAGACGCCTGTCACAATTACCTCTTCTATCTGCTTCGTATCATTTTTCAAGGTTACTTTTACATTTTGCGATCCGGCGTCTGTGGTCGATATTCTTATTTCCTCATTCGTAAACCCCATCGAAGAGATCACAAGCGTATAGTCGCCCGGCTTCACACCTTTGATATTAAAGCTACCGTCAGTACCAGTCACAGCTCCGGCACCGGTTTCCTTCACTTTAACCGTAGCGCCTGGTATTGGTGCACCATTCGCATCCGTTATTTTCCCCGCCAGGTTTGTTGTGGTATCTGCCACGTAGTAAAAGGGTAGTATGTAATTTCCCCTACTGTCTTTTTTTTTGATCTTGACTATTCTTTTACCGCTATCGATCTCATATTCCAACGGCTGCCCTTTCAGGCATTCATTCAGCACCTGCTCAAGCGAAGCGTTCCTGATGTCAATAGTTACAGGCAAAGCAGTTTTCAGTTCCATAGTGCCACACACAATAGAAATATCCGCCTGTTTTGATATTTCTTCAAAAACATTCTTTAACTGCGCATTCTTTACAGAAAGTGTGATACCCTGCGAAAAACTTTTTGCACTTACCTGCGCTAAAGTAACGAGCATCAAAAAGGTGGTCAGTTTCATAAAGTGGCGTATTTCCCTTTGGTTCCTTAATGTATTTACAAATACATCAAAAGCCGGTTTATTCCGGGGGGAATAATTACTGGTTAAAAGCCCTTTTACACGCAGGACTTTTCTCAAAAAGTTAAATTTCATACATTTACAATGTTTGGTGATTCTTTAATCTAGGCATGGATTAATCATGAACATCCAGACTACAACCAGGGGTGTTGCAAGCGCTCCTGGTTATTTTATCCGGCAGTTCTTCAGAGGTATTATGTTTTCATAACTGTGGTTTTAATTTAGTACGTTACAGGCATAGCATCATCGCCTCAGTTCCTCAACTGAGTTACCTTTCCGGTATAACTTTTTCATTGATTAGCGTTTTATTCCATTGCCGCGCGTGCTCCCGGCAGCCCCTGTTCAAAAGAATAACAGGTCGTGGAACCGTACTGCCGGTTACAAACTTTCTATGTTACACTGTTTATTATATCCATTGTTCGTACATCAGGGCAACACAATCACCGTTCTCCCCTCTATCCTGAAATGGGGCCCATACCCTTCCAGCGCATGCAACACCTCGGCGAGGCCCAGTCTTCTGCTGATCCGGGCATATACCTGTGGCGAAGCGCCTTCCGTTTTATCTATAATGTCCACATCATACCACCGGGAAAGTTGTCGCATAATAGTGGACAGATCAATATCGTCAAATTCGAAATACCCGGTTCTCCATGTTGTTACTCTATCCTTGTCTGACTGTGCTACAGACATGACGTTTGTAACATGATCCAATATTGCCTGCTGCCCTGGTTTCAGTAGTTGTTCCCGTGTTCCGCTCACCACCGATACGGCCCCTTCCAGCAGGGTTGTGTGCACACTGCCTTCATCATCATAGGCCATCACATCAAAACGGGTACCCAACACCTTTATTTCCATATTATTCACTTTCACCTTGAACGGTCTTTCCGCATTTCCGGCCACTTCAAAATATCCCTGTCCATGCAGCTCAACAATCCTTTCTTTGCCAGTGAATGCAGTTGGGTATTTCAATGTAGATGCCGCATTCAGCCATACTTTTGTACCATCAGACAGTATTAGCTGGTATTGGCCCCCGCGGGGAACAGTCAGGGCATTATAGCCAGGCTCCGTTCCCGATCCCTGCAAGGCGTATTGAAGCTGGCCTCCGTGTTGATGCACACTTACACCGCCCTGGTGAATAACCTGGTTACCAGCACTGTCCAGTGGTATTACGGATCCATCGGCCAGCATTAGTACAGCCTTGCTGGAACCGGGTTGTATATCCGCCATCTCCGCTCCCGGCTTGTTGCTCCACCGGAACAACAAATAAGTACCAGTGCATAAGATCAAAATGACAGCAACAGCGGCACGCCACCAGTTACGGTATGTTTTCAAATAAACAATGTTGTCATCTCCTTTTGGTACGTCAACACTTATGATCTTTTCAAAGCCGGCATCCTCCACAACAGGGTCTATATACATGGGCGTCCCTGCTTCCCGCTCTATCAGCGCAGCAATGGCCCTTTCCACGGGCTCGTAACCTTCCCGGGACTTCAATTCTTCCAGTTCCATGGATTCATCGGCGGTAATCGTACCGTCAAGTTCCCGTTCCAGTAAATAATATATCCGTTGTTGTTTCATAAAACATTATTCCTGCACTTACCCGTTTTTCACCTTTCCAGGAATAGTCATTTATTATATGATCCTGCAAAATGGAAAACGTCACGGGTAAAAGTGATTTTTTTTTCAATAAAAGTTCAATAAGACACAAATCAGGATAAAAGCCCTGTATCCGGCGGCGATGAGCAGCTCACGGATCTCTTTATTTGAGGCGGATAGATGGTTTTTTACGGTACCCACAGGTATAGAAAGCACCTGCGCTATCTCGGCAGGCTTTTTTCCTTCTTCCCTGTTCATACGATAGATGAGTTTTCGGCGGGGAGACATTTTCTGCAGGGCTGTTCCTATGGCTCTCTTTATTTCTTCCAGCTGCACCAGGTCAATGGGAGTACTCACATCATGGTCTCTTTTTCCTGACAGGGCCAGCTGTTCCAGCTTTTTCCGGTCATTTCTTTGCTTACGAAAATGTTGCAGACAGGTATTGGCAGTAATGGTATACATCCATGCCTGTATATTGTTAATGGCGGGAATCTTGTCTCTTGATAGCCAGATACGCATAAAGGTTGCCTGCAGGATCTCTTCCGTATCGGCGTCTGACCGGGTTGATTTCCATACATAAGCGCGAAGCCTGGGCGCAAATTCTTTATAAAACGAATAAAACGCTTTCTCATCGCCTTCCGCGATGCGCAAAAGCCGTTCCTCGTCAGAAGGAATATTATCTGTACGTAAGTTGATCATTTAAACGTGGAAATTATAATCAACGGAAAACTATGTAATATCAGTTCGTAAAAGGATCTTATTCAAATTTATATAAAACCTTATTACCGTTCGAAAAAAAATGAGGGCGCGGGTGGGATAATTCGTGAAAGAGGGAATTTTCAGAAAAAAAAGCGGTTAGTCGTGGGACTAACCGCCGTGTATTTTAAGTTCACGTGTATTTTAGGTTCAGGAAACCGCCATTGACCGATTTGACGCCTTCTCCTTCATAATCGCCTGGTAAATATCTCTTTCCCTGAAAGGCTTCAGCAGCCAGCCATTGAAGCCGGCCTTTCTGAAAGCAGCCTCGTCTTCGGCTGTGATGGCAGCTGTCAGCACCAGCGCTGTTACACCGGCCTTTTCCGGGTTCTTATCAGCCCTGATCTGTTCCATCACCTCAACACCGCTGATGCCAGGCAGGTGCTGATCGAGCAACACCAGGTCGTAAGTATGACTGCGAAACATTTCCAATGCACTTTCGCCGTCTGCCACCATATCAAAACGGCATTTCCACCTGGTGAGGATCATTTTCAGCACCAGCAGGTTCATTTCCTGATCGTCCACTACCAATACGTAGCATCCTTCCATAAATGTGCCGGTGGCATCCTCCACATCCTGTGGACTATTGGTGATCATCAGCGGTGCTGTTACCCTTTCGTAGGGAATAAAGCAGGCGAAGGTGGAGCCTTTATGCAACTCACTGCTAAAGGAGATATCGCCCCCCTGCAACAGGAGCAATCTCCGGGTGATGGCCAGCCCCAGTCCGGTGCCGCGTGATTTGTTTTTAGTAGCCTGGTAAAAGCGTTCAAACAGTCGTTGCTGCGCTTCAGGACTAATACCTTCTCCGGTATCGGTCACTGAAAAATGGAACATATTCCTATTTTCACCTTCTGGTGTGAGTGAAGCCGTTACCGTTATACCGCCTTTATCGGTGTATTTTATGGCGTTACTTAGCAGGTTGAGTAGTATTTGCCTGAATCTGAAAATATCGCCGTTTACCTGGCCGTTTTTATCGCCTTCAAAGCTTACGTTAAATTCCAGTTTCTTCTTCTCTGCCTGCACCCTCATAATATTGATCACCTCAATAAACACCTGGTAAAGCACAAACGGCTGCGGACTCAGGGAGATATAATCCTTTTCCAGCCGGGAAAAATCCAGTACATCGTTCACTACCTGGATCAGCATATTGGTAGCCGAATCAATGGATTCTACCAGCGTTTTCTGACCCGGGCTCAGCGGTGTAAAGGAAAGCTGTTCAGTAAAGCCGGCCACAGAGTTGAGCGGTGTGCGCATTTCGTGACTCATATTATTCATCCAATCCGTGCGGATGCGCGTATTCTCTTCGGCCAGCAGTTTCTGTTGCCTAAGCAGTGCGCTATTTTTACGCACCAGCCAGATGGCAGCTGCAATCGCCACCAGACACGCGATCAGCGAAATCAGGCCCATTAGCACAATGCTGATCATCTTGTAGGTATTGCGATTTACTTCCGCGCTTGCAGACTGCTTCTTTGCCCTACCCTCCGCTGTTGCATGTTCGCGCAAAGCTATCAGCAGCCCTTTCAGTTCCTCCATCATGGCCAGGTTGGTGCCTGCCATGCCCGATTCGTCTGCATTCAGTTTCAGGCGGTTGGTAAGCTGCTGCTTCAGCAGATTTTTGTAGTACCCATTTACATCGGTCACTACTTTTTTCAACTGCATAGCATCATATTTCTCCTTGTCAATTACCTTTCCGTCCTTTGTTCTCACCAGGATACTTATCTGTGCTTTTAAAGTATCCTTTTTGTTGGCCCATGCCTTCCCCAATCGCTTAAAGAACCCGGCTTTCTTTTGTTCCGGCGCCTGCACATTATCCACCGTATCAATAGTTACCTTTTCTTTTTTGATCTGGCTTACCTTATAAGCCGGAATACTGTTCAACAGCTTGTCAATAATATCGTTGCTGAGAGAACCCGTCAGCATGGAATCAGTTGTTTTCTTCAACTGTGCTATCCGACCGGCTATGTCTTCTTTCTCTTTTATCAGTGCGCCGAATTTTTTCCTTTTCTCCGGGCCATCCAGCGTATGGCTGATAGTATCCACCATGGATAATACATCGCCCAGTTCGGTAGAAAAAGTTTGCAGGTACTTCCGGTCATACAATACAGTATAAAGCCGGAAGTTATTCTCTGCGTCATTCAGTGTAAACAATGCGGAGTCCATTAAATGAGCAGACGGATCTTCTATCAGTAGTGTGTCTGTGGCTTTGAGAAGGCGATGGGCGCTCTGCCGGTGAATGCGGAAGCCTGTAAAAAATAGGGTTACCAGCAATAGGAATACTATTGCCAATGAAGCAATAAACCACAAGATTGATTTGCGCATATATGAGACATTAAGATGAGGGTTACTAATTGCAGTTTTTCATAATATCCACATGGGGGTTTAAATCAGTTGAGGGAACTGATTTTATGTTTCAGTAATAACGATTACTCGAATAAATAGTTCAATGCGGGGGAAAAAATAATGAGGCGGGCTTTATTCATCCTTTTTGATTCTGCTCGCTTATCTTTACACTTAATAAACTTATGGACGTTTCCGAAATAACAGACCTGCTTAAAGAAAAAGCAAATACCAGGTACCACGCAGGTATGCTGCGCTTCGGTATTGATAATGAAAAAGCATTGGGAGTTAAAATACCCGAGGTCAGGAAACTGGCCAAAATAATAAGAAAAGACCATGAACTGGCCCTGCGACTATGGGACACCGACATACACGAGGCCCGTATTCTGGCAACATTAGTTGCCGACCCAAAGCTGGTTACGCCTCAATTAATTGACAGCTGGGCAAAGGATTTTACAAGCTGGGACATTTGCGACCACGCATGCGGAAACCTGTTTGACCGTACCCCCTTCGCTATTGAAAAGGCACTGGAACTTAGCCAACATGATGGAGAATTTGTTAAACGTGCTGGTTTTGTACTGATGGCCGGATTAGCAGTACATGATAAAAAAGCCGATAACAAGATGTTTATTCAATTCTTCCCTGTCATAGAACGTGAGGCATGGGACAAACGTAACTTTGTAAAGAAAGCGGTTAACTGGGCATTACGGCAAATTGGCAAGCGTAACCAAACCTTGTTACCTTTAGCCATACAATGTGCAGAGCGTATTTTACTACAGGATAATAAAACTGCAAAATGGATAGCAGGAGATGCTTTAAGAGAATTAACGGATTTCAAACCTCCACGTAAGAAAGGGCATCGCCCGCTACAAGGAGGCTAATTTATATGAAGACTTACGATGCCTGCAGTTAAACTATTTTTCAGCCATCGGATAGAATAAATGGTCTTTGTCAAGAAATACTATATTGAATACATTCTCATCAAAGAATCCGGCAACAACCTGTTTGCTCTTTTTGGTAATGTGCATTGATCCCCATGTCACCCCCGGTAAGTGTTTGGGTTCAGTGAATTTAGAATGATCAGGCCATTTTTGATATTGCTTAATACTTCCATCCTGCAGTGCCTCTTCACAGGTATATTTACATAAATGCCGCATCATTTCATTCATTGCTGCCAGATGCCCCAATTCCTGCCATTCCGCCAATGTTTGACCTTCTGTTTTATCAAGCAGATATTCTAATGAGAATGTAAGTTTGCGCTTCTTCGGTTTTTGAGGTCCCCGGTTTCCCTGTTCCCTAAGATAAGCCGGACCTGCCTTTTCCTTCTTATTCCTGCCCGCCATATAAAAGATTCGTAAGTTTATCTGTAATCACGAAAGTATCGGCGGCTCCAAATGTATTATCTAAATATTTTTTAGCAAAATCTGAAGTATTTCTTACAGCCTTCGCATTGAATTCTGACAGGGAATAAAGTGAAGACGCTCCATATTGATCTTTGTTGGTAAACCAAATTTGATCACGTCTAAGCAACTTTCTATCCAGTAAACTGGTGTCCTGGGCAGTGAAAATAAACTGGGCGTTGCGTTTGTTATACTTTTGAAATAAGGCCAGTAGCTTTTTCGATAAATTGGGATGCAGTTTACAATCAAATTCATCAATGAACAACACCCCACCACTTACCAGTGTGGAATAAATTGGCCCCAGGAGCTGGATTAACTTTCGTGTGCCATCAGACTCCATATAAGGCTTAAATGGTACAGCATCAATTATTATTTTATTCTCATCATATTTTCTATGATATGTTATTATTTCCCCGTCTTTTTCCCCTGCTTCTATATTGGCAATTTCTAAGTATTTGAGTACAGTAGTTGCCCATTCTTTGAATGTGCTATTTTCTTTCAGTAAGTCTGCAGTGTACCTTGAATAAAGATCACCGTCAATTCCATCAATTGCATTTGCCTGATAAAACCAACCGAATACTTCCTTTGTCACAGGCTGATTGTATTGAGCCAGGTGACTGAGGAACAGTACATTTTGGTTTACCTCTTCGTGGTATTTTAAGCCTTCAGCAAAAGATTCTTTATTGATTTCAAAAGTCTGGTCTTTGCGATCAAACAAATTAATCTCTCTCTCCAATTTTCGGTACAGCCATTCTTTCTTTATTGTATTGCCTAATAGTTCGTAGCCATACCGATAAATATGTTGTCCTATTAAGAAAGAAACTTCAAACATGGTTGTTTCAGTTTCTGATTCGGTGCTTAATCTGAAGTGGTTGGTACGAACTCTGCGTTCTGTTTCTTTATTTAATGACTCGCGGAACGAACTATAAATAACGTTACTGAAATAACCGAAAGCTTTAATAAAGTTACTTTTGCCACTTCCGTTAGCACCATAGATTGCAGCTACTTTTAAAAGGTTTAAATCCTTACTGGTTTTAATAATATTGGTTCGTACCATTTCCTTAAAAGATTTAACTGGAGTCATCAGGAATCTGGCCTCATCCTTAAAGGAAAATAAGTTCCGAAATTTGAATTCTATAAGCATAATATCGAGAAGTATAGACACAAATATACGACTAATTCACAAAAATTACCACAAAATGGTATTTTTTGTAAATTAATCCATTTTTAAGTACCCCATATCTGAACACATCCTATTTTTTGTTTTAGGGCCGCTGGCTCCACCCTGGGCCAATTTATTAGGTATGAACTCTTTTTTATCCTATTTGAACCACCTACCTAATGATCAACTTCACATCCAGCTACAACAAAAGCAGATTGAGATACATCCCCTATTTGACCGTTTGAGACATTTGCAGGAACAAAATCAGAAAAAATGAAACAAGCCAGTCAAAGTATGCCTCCAAAAATACTGCACAACGCAGCATCACATTGATTCATAACGCAACATTCTAATATCAAGTTTGCACCTTTAAATTCAAAAACAACAATGAAGAAAATATTCCTGACAAATATTATTTTCCTCTTTACTACAGACCTTTTATTAGCGCAACAGCGATTTACTATCAGCGGAACGATGAAAGAAAAAGCGACAGGTGAAACTATGATAGGAGTAACTATTAATGTGAAAGAACTAAAAGGAACAGGTACTACTTGTAATACATATGGCTTCTATTCACTCACCATCCCTGAAGGCCAATATCATTTAGTATTTAGCTTTATGGGATATAAAACTGATACCGTACTTGTAAACCTGAAGTCTAATATAAAACTTGACCATACCTTACAGGAAAATACTGCAGACCTGAACGAAGTCGTAGTACGGGCAAATAAAAAGGAAGACAATATCAGGACTACAAATATTGGAGTCGAGAAATTAGAGATCAAAACAATTGAAAAACTTCCTGTCATTTTCGGAGAAAAAGATATATTAAAAACCATCCAGCTCTTACCCGGAGTAAAAGCAGCAGGAGAAGGCAATAGCGGTTTTTTTGTGCGCGGTGGCAGTGCTGATCAGAACCTGATACTGCTGGATGAAGCCCCTGTTTACAACGCCTCACATTTGTTTGGTTTTTTCTCCACTTTTAATAGCGATGCTTTAAAAGACGTATCCATCATCAAAGGAAATAATCCTGCGCAATATGGCGGTCGCTTATCATCCGTACTAGATGCAAAAATGAAAGAAGGGAACAATCAAAAATACAGTGCGTCAGGAGGTCTTGGTCTGATCAGTAGCCGCCTGAGTATAGAAGGTCCTATCCAGAAAGATAAATCCTCTTTTATTATTTCCGGAAGAAGAACCTATGCGGATTTATTTCTAAGAGCATCCGAAGATTTTAAAGATAATTCCCTCTACTTCTACGACCTTAATGCCAAAGCGAACATCTGGATCAATGACAGGAACAGGCTTTTCCTGTCCGGGTATTTTGGAAAAGATGTGCTTCAGTTTGGCGATCTTTTTGGAACTAACTGGGGAAACACTACCGGCACACTACGCTGGAATAGTATCATCTCTCCAAAATTGTTCTCTAATACATCTGTCATTTATAGCAATTATGACTTTAACATCAACATTGATGCAGATGGTTCTGACTTTAA
The DNA here is from genome assembly GCF_039596135.1 of Chitinophaga sp. Classification (GTDB taxonomy): domain Bacteria; phylum Bacteroidota; class Bacteroidia; order Chitinophagales; family Chitinophagaceae; genus Chitinophaga. Next base: position 12,933 of record NZ_JBCNKH010000040.1, on the reverse strand, counting down.
TGTAAATTCAACAATCCGGGACTGGAACCTCAAGCAGGAGTTTCAATACGCACCCGATACAAAAAACACAATACGTTTTGGTTTCAACAGTATTTATCACACCATTACACCTACCCGCTTCCGCGGAGACAGTGTGGTGCAGGCTCCCAAGCAAAGCCGGTCAGGACTGGAAAATGCTGTCTTTTTCAATAACACCACCGAATTAAACAACCGCTTTACAATCGACTATGGATTACGATTCTCTTCCTACAGCATTCTAGGTGGTGACACTTATAATATATATGACCATGGCACATTAAAAGACAGCGTGGTATTATCTTCAAACAGTTTTGGCAAAACCTATTACAGGATTGAACCCCGTTTCCAGTTCAGTTATCTGATCAATGAGATCAGCAGTATCAAAGGTGGTTATGCCCGGAATACGCAACACTTACACCTACTGAGCAATAGTACAAGCTCAAGTCCCACGGACCAATGGATTGGTGATTCATACAACATAAAACCCGAAATAAGCGACCAGGTCAGCATAGGGTACTTCCGTAATTTGAAAGACCGGAAATACCAGATGAGTGTGGAAGTTTATTACAAAAACCTGCAAAATCAGGTTGATTACAAGGATGGTGCGGACCTGATCTCTGCCCAGGATGTTGAAAGCGAGTTGCTGTATGGAAAAGGAAGGGCCTACGGGGCAGAGTTTCTCCTGAAGAAAAACACTGGCAAATTCACTGGATGGATAGGCTATACCCTCTCCCGTACTGAACGAAAAATTGATGGCATTAATGGCAACAAATGGTATGCAGCCCGTCAGGACAGGCCACATGATTTGTCTGTTGTCACTATGTATGAACTTAACAGCCGGTGGTCATTATCTGCCTTGTTTGTTTACAATACAGGAAATGCCGTCACCTTTCCAAGCGGCAAATACAATGTGGAAGGGAATACGGTTTTTTATTATACCGAACGGAACGGATATCGTATGCCAGCATATCATCGCCTTGACTTAGGGGCTACTTATACCAGGCCACATAAAAACAAGAAATATGAATCATCCTGGAACTTCAGTCTGTATAATGCCTATGGCAGAGAAAATGCCTTTACTATAACATTTGAAGACAATCCTAATGATCCTACACGTACAAGAGCGTTGCAAACATCGCTATTTCGCTGGGTGCCATCTGCAACCTATAATTTTAAATTTTAAGTGGTATGAAAAAGATACTGTCAATTCTCTCAACATCATTTATCCTTTCATCCTGCGAAAAGGAAATTCATGTTGACCTTAATTCTTCCGAGCCACAAATTGTAATAGATGGAAGTATTACAGACGCCGCGGGACCGTATTATGTCAGGATAACAAAGACCGTCAATTATAGTGAAAGTAATGTTTATCCAGGTGTCAGCGGTGCAACCGTGATCATTTCAGATAACAATGGAATCACTGATACGCTGACTGAAACTTCGCCAGGCATTTATCAGACCAGTACAATAATCGGCACTCCTGGGAATACTTACTCCTTAAGTGTTAGCATAGAAGATAAAGAATATTATGCCACCTCTACTATGCCGCTGAAAGTCAATTTAGACTCTCTCAAATTCAGTCCCACGTCTGTACCAGGAGAAGAGGATCTGTATTCAATCTTACCGGTATTTACCGATCCCCCCACATTGGGAAATAATTACCGGTACCTGCTAACTATTAACGGAAAGCTGGATGATTCCTACTTCGTAGATAATGACAATATAGGAAATGGATTGGTCAATAAAAGATCGCTTTTCACACAAGACACAGATATAAAACTAAAGGATTCTGTTAAGTTGGAAATGCGCTGCATTGATCTACCCAGCTATACTTATTTCTACACCCTTTCTCAAATTGCAGATGGAGGACCCGGTGGGGGCACTACACCCACTAATCCCCCTAATAATATAACAGGCGACTATGCCCTCGGCATTTTCTCCGCATATACCACGCAAACACGAACACAAATAGTGGAATAGTTAAAAATTGTTCTCATGAAAATAGCAGTTATTGGTGCAACCCGGGGAATCGGTTTGGAACTTGTAAAGATAGCATTAGCAGAAGGACACGAAGTAACAATACTTGCGCGCGATCCGGACCGCATGCCAATTGCCGATAACCATCTCCGCATTATTCAGGGCAATGCGCTGGATTGGAAAGCTGTCTTTAAGGTGGTGGAGGGGCAGGATGTCGTGTGCAGCTGCCTGGGCACTACCGATGTAATGAAGAAAATAACAATGTTTTCCCGGTGTGCGGAAAACCTGTCCAGGACGCTTAAAGCGGAACAATTACTGATTGCGGTTACAGGTCTGGGAGCAGGCGACAGCAAAGGCCATTGTGGCATTCTATATGACCGTTTTTTTCTTCCGGTTGTGCTGAAAAGAATCTATGCCGATAAGGATATTGAAGAAAGCATCATCCAAAATCAGCTGAATCGCTGGATTATCGTTCGTCCTGGTTTCTTAAATAATGGGCCGCGAACAGGCTGTTACCGGGCACTCATTGATCTGAATGGCATTCATGGAGGCAGGATTTCACGTTCAGATGTTGCTGATTTTATACTCAACCAGGCCAAATCACCTCAGTTCATTGGGCAGACACCCATGCTAATTTATTGATGCAATCACAAATAATCTGACATATGGAAAAAGATGAAAATAACGCGAAGATTTCCGTTGCCGAAAGTATAACGACAGGAACACATTGGACCACTACAAAATATAGCAGGAATATATTGCATGATGCTTTGGTCAAACATCTTCTCAGCCTGATGACATACGGCATGTCTGACCTGGGAGAAGTGCTCGAAGTTGTAGGGCAGCTTGAACCAAACAATGAAGAAAGCTGGGTCAGCACCTGGGGCGCTATGGCACAACGCCTGCAGAACCGCGCTGCAGCTGCTGAAGGTTTAAATAACCTTGTAACAGCATCCACTGCATACCTGCGTGCTTCCACATACTGGCGTGCAGCGCTGATGTATTTCAGTGATGCAGGCGATCCGCGTATGCGCAACTATGCATATGCCAGCTCAAAGTGTTACGAACGTTACCTCGCATTGTCTGGCTATCCCGGTCAGTATGTTGAGATCCCTTATGAAAACAGCTTTCTTCCGGGACATTTCTACAGATCGCCTGTTGCGAAAGGGATTGCGCCCCTGCTCATCATCACTCCCGGTAGGGATACCTGGGCAGAAGATACCCGTTGGGTATATGATGGGGCCCTTCGCCGGGGCATCCATTGTTTGATATATGACGGCCCCGGTCAGGGCTTTGCATTGAGGCTAAACAACCTGGCATTTCGTCCTGATTGGGAAAAGGTGGTGACACCGGTTATCGATTTTGCACTGACGCTTGAGGGCATAGACCCTTCAGGAATTGCACTGATGGGATTGAGTTTTGGCGGTTTCCTGGTACCACGGGCGGCCGCCTTTGATAAGCGGATCAAAATATGTATTGCAGATCCCGGCAATATTAGCTGGGGAGAAGGAATCATTAATGCTTTAAAAAAATTCAGCACCCTGCCATCCATATCGCTGCCTGCAGAAGTGCGCAATTTGGTAAAAGATTATGCCTGGAAACATAATGTACCGAATACAATAGAAGACGTAATTAATGCCCTGCAGGCATATAATAACACTTCAGTTTTAGACAAAATTACCTGTAATATGCTGGTGCTGGACGGAACGGAAGAAATGCTGAGAGATGGGGCAAAGAAGTTCTATGACGCTTTAAATTGTCCTAAACACTATATGATTTTTGACGAAGCCACTACCGCTCAGTCACATTGCCAGATAGGAGGTTATGCTACAGCGACTGAATATATTTTCGACTGGCTGTGTCAACGTCTTTGATATATCAAACGTGTAAAAATGGAAAGAAGAAACGAGCAGACAATAGATTTTGAAACCGGGAAGCGTGTTGTTGTGATGACTGGCGGCACAGCGGGGTTAGGCGCACATGCGCTGAATTATCTCGCCACACAGTCAGATATGAAGATGATCGTCGGTGCCCGGGGAAGCGGAAGAACAGTACCCTCCGGGGTGGAAGTACTTCCACTCGATCTCGCCTCGCTGGCCAGTGTCCGGGCATTTGCAGAAATGGTAAAACGGTGGCTTGGCACTATCCGTATTGATATGCTGATATTAAATGCCGGCATGCAATATGGCAACAATGAGCGTAAAAGTGAAGACGGCTATGAGCTTACATTTGCCGTCAACCATCTTGCACACTACCTGTTGGTCAGATTACTGCTGCCATGCATGGCAGACTATGGCAGGGTTGTGATAACCACTAGTGATACACATGACCCCGCCATAGCTCCTATCGCTCCGAAAGAACTTGCTTTGCAGGAGCTGGCGCATCCTACCAAAACGGGTTTCGGTACCGGGATAAGGGCATACGCTGCTTCGAAGCTCTGTAACCTGATGACTGCCCAGTACCTTAGCAAGTTAAAAGAAGTGGCAGACCATCATCTTACCATCATTGCTTTCAATCCTGGTTTTACGGGTGGTACATCTCTGGGGCGTGATAGCTCCCCTTTCAGCCGTATGATCGTTACAGTGCTGATACATACTGTTTTCCGACTGGTCGGATTGTTTCGTCCTGAATACGTGATGGGGAAACCAGATCGGGCAGGTAAAGCGCTGGCCGAAATAGCAATGGGGGATATTACACCTCCTGAAGGTCGGATGTACGTTTCACTGGTCAGGAGCAAAGCAACCTGGCCAGATCCTTCAGCGCTGGCACAGGATGGTGATGCCCAGGAGATGCTGTGGCGGGAAAGTGAGTGGATGGTGGGTATAAAAAAAGAGGTATGACGAGAGTAATAGTGTTTTTGGCTACCTGTCTATTTCCATTCTATAACTGTGCCCCTGTTCACAAGCAAATAGTTTCTGATCACTATGATGGTAAAAAGTTTTACAACCCCACATTGGCTAAACAATTCTCGCCAGGTCTCTCTGACATAATCAGGATGATGAGGGAAGGCAGACCTAAATGGCCAGAGAAGGTGGCGACTAACGGAATTCATAAGCTTGATGAAGATCTGGGAACTGACGGTATATCACTAACGTTTGTGAACCATGCCACTTTTTTAATCCAGCTTCCCGGTATCAATATTCTTACAGATCCTGTCTGGGCAAAAAGAGTCAGCCCCGTAAGCTGGTTTGGTCCTATGCGCGTAAGAACGCCAGGTATTAAAATGGAGGAACTCCCGGTCATCCATTTAGTGATCATCAGTCATAATCATTATGATCACCTGGACCTGGAAACCTTAAAAAAGCTCGGGAAGCGTTTTTCTCCCAAAGTGCTGGTTCCGGTAGGTGATAAAGCGTTGGTTGAATCGGTTGGTATTAAGGATGTACAGGAGTTAGATTGGTGGGAAAGTGTGCAATTGAATCCGGACACCAGAATTACATTTACCCCGGCACAACATTCCTCAAGACGTGGGTTATTAGATAAAGATCGAAGCCTATGGGGTAGCTACTTTATTCAAAGTAACAAACATAGTGTTTACTTTGGCGGGGATGCAGGTTATTCTACACACTATAAAGAAATAAAGAAACGTCTTGGAGCCCCTGAATTTGCGCTATTAGGAATTGGTGTTTACGAACCGAACTGGTTCATGAAGCCTATGCATATGAATCCTGCAGAAGCCGTGGCCGCCTATATGGATTTAGATGCAAAGCTGGGAATTGGAATGCATTTCGGAACTTTTCAACTTGCATCCGAAGAATATGATCAACCTCAAAAGGAGCTGAAAGCAGCTTTGGAAAAGATGAAAATTTCTCAGGATAGATTTATTACGCTTCAGGAAGGTGAAACAAAATATATAGGGAGATAGTTTGCCCGGTGCCGGGAATATCAAAAATTTGAGATAAAACCGGAAATGCGTTTGTAACTTCCGTAAATAAGTAAAAAATTAAATCATATGGAACAGTCAGGTCAGATAAATGCTAACACGGTAGCAGCATTTCATAAAATGTGGGGATTACCAAAGCCAGCGCATCCATTGATAAGTATCATTGATTTTTCAAAGGCTAAACCTGAATCAATTCCTACAAGTGTGGTTTGTGGATGCTATTTTATCTCCATCAAAAGAAATGTCGGATTCAAATTGATTTATGGCCAGCAGGAATATGATTTTGATGAAGGTGTGATGCTCTTTTTTGCACCTAATCAGGTATTGAGAATTAAAAAGGAACAGGTTTTAACGGCTGGCCCCGAAGGCTGGGTATTACTTATCCACCCGGATTTTTTCTGGAACACACCGATGGCCAAAAATATAAAACGGTACGAATATTTCCACTATTCTGCTAATGAAGCATTATTTCTTTCTGAAAAAGAAGAAGCTACCATTGAGAACATCGTGCAAAATATTCAGCAGGAATATCACTCAAGTATTGACCGCTTTACACAGGATATCATTATATCTCAGATTGAAACATTACTCAATTACGCAGACAGATATTATCAGCGTCAGTTTATTACAAGAAAGATAACGAACCATAAAACTCTAGACCGTTTGGAACAGGTGCTTTCAGATTATTTCAACAGCGCTGATATTGTAACGAATGGGCTGCCGACGGTTCAGTATGTGGCTGAAAAATTAAATATCTCGCCGGGTTATTTAAGTGGGGTTCTAAAAAGCCTGACAGGACAAAGTACGCAACAACACATACAGGATAAAGTGATAGAGAAAGCTAAGGAAAAGTTGTCAACTACAGATCTTTCAGTAGGCGAAATTGCTTACGAACTGGGCTTTGAGCATCCTCAATCGTTTAATAAGTTATTTAAATTAAAAACGCAATTATCGCCGTTAGAGTTTCGGCAGTCGTTTAATTAAAAAATTTCCAAAATGTGCTTTAATCAATTCCGCAACCACCTGATCATAAAAGGAAAGGGCATCGTTTTAGATACAACCTGACTTCCACCTATAGCCATACCAATACTCTGCAACATAAACAAGCCAATATATTCGTTCTTATCACAACTCTCTATAATACTCCTGCTACCACCTCTGTAACCCTCATTATGAAAAACAAAAGCAGGATCTATTTCCAGATGCATACAGGCTGCATAAGACCACGCTATGGCCATTACCTCTTCTGCCTCTCTGTCTTTTCGTTTAATAATGGCCTTTTCTGTCAGCTGCGCACGATCTGCGGAAGACACAATTGCAATATGACCGGCTTCATGCAAAATATCTCCCGGATACTGCACAGTATCTTTATCAATAATGACTGTACCATTTTCAATCAGAAAACCTGGCAGAAAACTATCATCGCCTATAATTCGAAATATTGTCTGAATACCTATACTGTTAAGGAAAGTTATACATCTCTCAAATATGACTTTTTCTTCGTGTTCATTATATACCATCTATGTAAGGTACAAATAGAAAATCATTTGAAACACATATATATTACCGGTCCGGACCATGTTGGCTATCATCCTCATCAATAACGTATGATTATAAAATAATAAATTAGGTAAAGGATTAGATAATACATATCTTTATCAGGATCATAGTTTGAGTTTACGGAATTAGTAAGTTAGTTTTCCTTACAGCCTTCTTTTTTACCCACTACGTTACCTCAATCGGACATTTTTCACAATAAAAATTATATAAAATGGATATTTATGTGTCCAATCTGAGTCCTTATGTTGTTAATGAGGACCTAACTAACCACTTCTCTAAATTCGGAGTGGTGACCTCAGCAAATGTAATTATGGATAAATTCACAAATCGCAGTAAAGGATTTGGATTTGTCACCATGCCCAATGATGCAGAGGCAGAAAAAGCCATTCAGGAAATGAATGGATCCTCTATAAACGGCAAGGCAATCACAGCCAATAAAGCCAGACCAAAAGAGGAAAGACCAGCCAGGTCAGGCTTTAATAATCGCTGGTAAACATATAAAGTACATAAGTAAAAAGGAACCGTTTTCCCGTTTTTCGTTTCCTTTTTACTTATGTACCAATATAAATAAAACAAAGTCTATGCATAACAATACTGAAACCCTCCTGAGCAATTTTGATGAAACCGCATATGTTTCTGTCAACTCGTTTTATACACAATTTTGCTCTTCGATTAAACATATTGACAGACGGAAAAATGAAAATACCGTTCAATTATGGGTAGGGCAATATACAGACAGTTTAAAGCAAAGCCTTGAAAGCAAAGCATTCGAATATCTCTCCAGAAACAGAGATCTGCCCACCATTGACTGGTTCCAGAAAAAATTGATGTACATGATCAGGCTACATCTGCAGGAATTTTTACAACGTGTACGATACGTTTAAATATAGACGTTGCTACCTTTCACGATCCTGATGATCTTAATATATGATAATAAACGGATCACGTAATATACAGGATCAATTTCATACCACCGACGCCCAAAATTAACAGCAGCCGGATGCTTATGGTGATTATTGTGATAAGACTCTCCCAACATCAGTACATCCACAAACAGTAAATTCATAGATGTATTTTTCAATTTGAAATTGATGTACCCATACTTGTGTGCAAACCAGTTCACAATCGCTCCATGAAAAGCCCCCATTGAAATTACAATTGGCAACAGCAGATACTGCCATGGACTTGTCGCAAATGCCACGAAAAACAGGATATATAGTGCCACCCATAATAATCTTGAAAATCCGCCATTAGCAAAACGATCGAAACTATCCCAGGACGGAAGATTTTTGCTATACCTTTCTTCTATTGCTATTTTACGATGTAATATATTCTGATACACGGTCCTTGTATGCCACATCATGGAAAAGATGTTAGACGAATTTGACGGAGAATGCGGATCAAGCGGTGTATCAGTATGTGCGTGATGCAGCCTGTGCATTATACCATATGCTTTGGGACTCATGTATGAGGATCCCTGCGTGATATACGTTAAAATAAAAAAGAACCGTTCCCAACCTTTACTCATCATAAATGCACCATGTGCAGCATATCTATGCTGAAAAAAAGTTTGCGAAAACAAGGAGAGATACCAGATTGAAATAAAAAAAATGAAAATAACCATATTAGAGATTTCTTGTAGAACGCGATAATAAATCTCAAATATGCTGTTAGATAGATGAAAATAAGAAGCGTATTCCAGTGAAGTAATACCCTAAAGATAACCTTCATATTGTTAAGAAAATGATAATGCGATATATCCGGTGAAATTAACACTCCCCTCCTTATTGCAACGGCGTCTTAAACCCCACCTGCAAACTAATCCCATCCAAATCACCATTATACACCTGCGTCCTCACAGGAAAACTCATATACTGCGCCTCGAAATAAGGTATGAAATACCTGTTTATTTTAAAATTAACACCACACCCCACACGCAACGCCATCGAAGATCGGGATGAACTACTCAGATACGCATCGCTTGAACCAGCCTCACTCCTGAGAACAGGAATATCTGTCATTGCTAACCCCGCACCAGTATAAGTGTAAGCAGAAAAACGGTGAAAATGCCAGCCATAACCAACATCCAGCCCTATTGCTGTAGTGGGTACCTTTCCATCCAACTGTGTATTAAAACCATTCTGTGTATACTTCGTATGGAAGGCAATACTATACTGGTCAAAATAAAAACGACCAAACAAGTGTGCTTTATAATCTACCTGGAACTGAAATGACGAGGCAGAACCTCTTTCGCTAAGCGTAGTCTGTGCGGTAAGGGGGAGATAGTATCCCACTCCCCCATTGAAATAAAACAACAGTTTTTTTTCTTTATAATCAAACTGTGCCCTGGACGACAATGATACTACCAGAGAAAATGCAATAAGTACCCAATGCTTAATCATAAATGCGGCTTTATACGATAGTGAATAAGGATCATTGACCTGACAGTTTTTCCAGTTCTGCAACTGCTATCAGGTAAGCTAAACGGGCAGCATAGTAATCAGCTTCTGCCCTGGCCAGGTTGGCTTTTACCTCCACCATGTCTGTTTTCACATCAAGCCCGGAGGTATGTTTATCCTGCTGCAACTGCAGTTCCTCTCTACGATAGTGTACCGCCTGCCCTGCTACATCCATCAGCGTCGAGGCCTGGTTTATTTTCCGGTAAGCTTTGTCAATATCTGTACTGAGCTGTTGCTGCTGATAAGCTATATAATGTTCTGATTGCCTTAACTGCGCTTCCCGCTGCCGTAATACCTGTTGATTGGAGAAAAGAGCCTGTATATCCCATTTCAGGTTAATACCGATATAAGGATTGCTGGAAGGCAAAAGCGGATTACCTTGCTGATAATAGTATCCACCTATCAAACCTATATTTGGCAGATAACCCTGTTTAGCAGCTTTTATTCCCAGCATTGCCTTTTCCCTGTTAAGCATTGCAATTTGCATATCCGGGTTAGTTGAAATACCTGCATGATAGGCATCTAATGTTGCAAGCGGTTTAATGGAAACATCAATAGGTTCAACATCAATGTCCCCGCCATTGATATTGGTGATGTTCAACAGTTCACTTTTATAATCCTGCACCTGGATGCCCTGTTTAAGCACATTTTGCTGTTCCTCAGCTACACTGGCCCGCAGACCTGCAATACTTACACTGATGGTCTTCCCGGCTTCCAGCGCAGTTGCTGCATCCGCAAGTTTAGCTTTTGCCAGTTCCAGCCTGGCCGAAGCCTCTACCTGCTGTTGCTGCGCGATCAGTATGCCATAATATAACTTTTGAACTGCCAGCCTCAGGTCCTGGATCAATTTGTTTTTTTCCTTTTCGGACAACGCTATCTCCTTCCTGTCTATGTCTAGTCCTGTCTTAATCTTAGCCTGTTCCAGGATGGGCTGATAGGCTGACAGTTCAATACTGTATGTGGAACGCTGTCCCACCGGTAATTTAATGTCTGTAGCAGGTAGTACCTGTGTACCACCAGAGATGGTTCCTGCCGGTATAGTTATATCAGGCAGGGAAAAGTTATACTGATAGTTGCCAGATAAAGTTGAAGCAGGATATCTTTTAATCCCGTCTTCTTTTAACTTCCTCATTTTCTCCTCTATCTGCCAGTTTTTGACAGCTACCAGGTGGCTGTTGGAAATAGCCGAATCTGTTAACTGTTGTAAAGAATACTTCCTGTCCTGTGCCTGCAGGAATGATCCGCTTATGAGCGGGACAGCTAACAGCAGGCAACGTTTTATATCAAGCCTCATTTGTAACAGTGTTGTGTTGGTTTTTCAATAAATCCTTTTCCCTGATCATAGCTATATACATAATGGGCACGGTGAGCAATGCCATGATCATGCTCCATACTACTCCAAAGGCCAATACACTGGCCAGCGGTGCCCACATACCTGAGCCGGAAATGATCATAGGCAATACACCAATAGCAGCTGCCATGGCCGTAAGGAAAATAGGACGCAATCTTCTTTTTGCCGCTTCTATTGCCGCTGTTTTAATATCCATGCCCTGCTTCAGCAACACATTTGTATGATCTACCAGGATGATAGCATTTCTCACAACGATACCTGACAAGGCGATGAGGCCAATGAAAGCAGTAAAGCTGAAATTGTTACCGGTAACTACAAGTCCCAGGATGGCTCCGAAAAGACTGAGTGGTATGGTGAGCATCACCACCACCGTTTCTTTTATATTCCTGAACTGGAAAAGGAGGATGAAAAATATGAGTGCAAGACTAATAAGCAGTGCCGTTACCATTTCTACAAACACCTCATCTTTATTAGCTTCTTCCCCACCATATTCAATACGGTAGCCTGCAGGTAGTTGCAGCTTTTCTATTTGCGGTTTCACTGCTTCCAGCAGCTCTGCGGGCAATACGCCGGCAGCTGTTTCACTCTGTACAGTCAATGTTCTAACCCCATTGCGGTGCATGATCTTACCCGTCTGCCACTGAGGCACAAGGTCTGCAATCTGCCGCAGAGGCACCTGGGCACCGGTTACCGGCGAGGTGAGGTAAATATTTTCCAGATCGGAGAAATCTTTCCTGTTGGCTTCATTTAACCTTAGCACAATGTTAACAGGCGTGCTACCCTCGTACATGGTAGAGATAGGCGCACCGGTGAAACCTGTGTATACCGATTGTGCCACACTGGTAGTTGTAAGGCCCATGCGTTTTGCTTCTTCTTTCAGTTGCAGGCCAACGCCGTAATAATCTTCCGAAAAATCGTCTCTTACAAACTGGCTGCCCCGCGTCTTTTTTATGATACTACTGATAGTATCCCTGATATGCTTTAATGTAGATATATCCTCTCCAATGATCCTGACCTCCACAGGTGCACTCATAGAAGATCCCTGCTGCATCAGCTTTACGAAGAAGGTACCATCAGCAGCGAGTTTCCCGACCTTGTGCGTCAGCTCTTCCGCCAGTTCTTCGGTTGTTTTCCCGGAGGTGGTGTTCACCAACAGGAGTGCATAGTTGCTGGTAGGAAATTCAGGTGTAAAATTGTAATAGAACCTGGGGGCCGAAGTACCTGTGAAGGTGGCATAAGATACTACCCGCTTATCCCCTTTCACAAGGTTTTCTGCTTTTAGTATGGTTTCGTTTGTTTTTTCAAGCCTGGTACCTGTTGGCATCCACAGTTCCACGATAAACTGGTTACGTTCTGCCGGTGGAAAGAACAGTTCCCGCACGCCAAATTGCAATAACAGGGCCATTAGCACGAGGGAGAAAAAGCTGCTGATTACAGTAAGCCTGGGATGTTTAATACACCAATCCAGCACAACATTATATCCATCCTGCATGTAGGTAAGCAGCGACTTGCGCTTATGTGCTGCCGGTGCATGTGAGTGCAGCCCCTTTTTGATGAATGTATAACACAACAACGGTGTCAGAAACAACGCTACAAAATAGGAAGCGATCAGCGCTATGGCCACAGTTACCGGCAGGGTGGCTATAAATTCGCCTGTAGACCCGCTGATCAGTATCATGGGCATA